>CAVWKN010000042.1:0-46517 GCA_963755585.1 uncultured Alphaproteobacteria bacterium | reverse complement strand
GGTGCCCCGAGACGGAATCGAACCGCCGACCCCATCATTACGAATGACGTGCTCTACCAGCTGAGCTATCGGGGCACGGCGGCGGGTTTAAGGGAAAGGCGGGGGTCGCGCAAGGCGGCGTTTCGGCCGTGCCCGGTTTGGCCCTATGATCCGCCCGAAAACGACTTTGTCGCGGGAGAGAATGATGGCCAAGGTGGCGTTTCTGGGTCTGGGCGTGATGGGCTTTCCGATGGCGGGGCATCTCGCCGCCAAGGGCCACGAGGTGACGGTCTACAACAGGACCTTCGCCAAGGCCGAGGCCTGGACCAAGAAGCACAAGGGCAAGGCGGCCAAGACGCCCAAGGAGGCCGCGACCGGCCAGGAAATCGTGTTCAGCTGCGTCGGCAACGACGAGCATCTGCGCGCCGTCGTGCTCGGGCCCGATGGCGCCTTCGCCGGCATGGCCAAAGGCACGATCTTCTTCGACAACACCACGGCCTCGGCCGACATCGCCCGCGAGTTCCATGCCGAGGGCAAGAACAAGGGCATCGACTTCATCGATGCGCCGGTGTCGGGCGGCCAGGCCGGGGCCGAGAACGGCCAGCTCACCGTGATGTGCGGCGGCGAGCAGGGCCCGTTCGACAAGGCCAAGCCGGTGGCCGACGCCTACGCCAAGGCGCTGACGCTGATTGGCCCGCCGGGCTCGGGTCAGATCACCAAGATGATGAACCAGATGTGCATCGCCGGGATCGTCCAGGGCCTGGCCGAGGCGCTGAATCTCGGCCAGCGCTCGGGCCTCGACATGGAGAAGGTGATCAACGCCATCTCCAAGGGCGCGGCGCAAAGCTGGCAAATGGACAACCGATGGAAGGCCATGGTCGAGGGCAAATTCGAGTTCGGCTTCGCGGTCGACTGGATGCGCAAGGACCTCGGCATATCCATGGCCGAAGGCAAGCGCGCCAAGGCGGCGATGCCGCTGGTCGCCCTTGTCGACCAGTTCTATGACCGCGTGCAGCAGCGCGGTGGAGGACGCTGGGATACGTGCAGCCTGATCCAGCCGCTGCAGAAGCCCTGAGGAAACTTCGATGAGCGACTACAAGCTCTGGGGCCGCGCCGGCTGGGGCTCGACCATCGTCGAGGCCCAGCTCGTGTGGTACGGCCTGCCCTTCACCTTCGAGCCGGTCGAGGATCTATTCCGGACACCCGACGCCGCGGCCAAGCTGGCGAAGGTCAATCCGCTGGCCCAGGTGCCGACGCTCGAGATGCCCGACGGCAGCGTGATGAGCGAAAGTGCGGCGATCACGATCCTGCTGGCCGACATCACCGGCAAGGAGTCGCTGGTGCCGCCGGCCGGCGCCAGGGAACGGGCCAAGTTCCTGCGCTGGCTGGTCTTCATCGTCGCCAACATCTATCCGACCTTCACCTACGCCGACGATCCCGCGCGCTTCGTCTCGGTCAACACCGCGCGCGATCCGTTCCGCGCCGCCACCGACGCCTATGCCCAGCGGCTGTGGCACCAGATCGAGGGCGAGGTCGGCAGCCCGTGGTTCCTGGGCGAACGCTTCTCGGCGCTCGACATCTACGTCGACATCATGACGCGCTGGCGCCCCAAGCGCGGCTGGTTCGAGAACGAAACGCCCAAGCTCTTCGCCATCGCCCGCCGCACCGACCAGGTGCCCGAGCTTGCCGAGGTCTGGAAGCGCAACTACCCGGCCAATTAGGCACCCTCATGCGGCGTCGCCTCTTTATCACCCTTGCCGCCACCGCGGTCGCGGCACCGGCGTGGGCGGAGGCCCCCTACCCCGATCGACCGATCACCATGGTCGTGCCGGCGCCGCCGGGCGGCGGCACCGACCTCGTTGCCCGCCTCTACTCCGATCTTCTGTCGCAGGAGCTCGGCCAGCAGGTGATCGTCGACAACAAGGGCGGCGGCAACGGCAATGTCGGCACGGCGGTCGTCGCGCGCGCCAAGCCCGACGGCTACACGCTCCTGATGCAGTACTCGGCCTATCACGCGGCCAATCCGGCGCTGATCAAGGAACTCAACTGGAAGCCCGGGGATTTCACCGGCGTCGCCATGGGCGCGGTGGCGCCGCACGTCATCGTCATTGCGAAGAAAGTGCCGGCCTCCGACCTCAAGGGCTTCATCGCCTACGCCAAGGCCAATCCGGGCAAGCTCAACTATGCGTCGGTCGGTCAGGGCTCGGTGCCGCATCTGGGCGGCGTGCTGCTGAACAAGGCGGCCGGCATCGACCTCACCCATGTGCCCTACAAGGGCGCGGGGCCGGCCACCGCCGATCTGGTGGCGGGCCAGGTCGAGCTGATGGTGGTGACGCCGCCCTCGGTCTCGGGTCACATCCGCAGCGGCAACGTCAAGGCGCTGGCGCTGGCGAGCGAGCAGCGCCATCCGGCGTTCGCCGACATTCCGACAACGGCCGAAGCGGGCCTGCCCGGCTTCATCCTCGACGGCTGGTTCGCGCTGTTCGCGCCCGCCGGCACGCCGCAACCCGTCGTCGACAGGCTGAACGCGGCGATGCGCAAGATCGCCCGAATGGACGTCACCCAGGAGCGCGCCAATCAGCTCGGCACCGTGCTCAAGGACTGGAGCCCGGCCGAGATGGACAGCTTCGCCAGGAAAGAAGTCGCCGATTGGGCCAAGGTGATCCGCGACAACAACATCACGATGGATTGAAAGCAATGGCGTGCGTCGGCGTGGTTGGCGGCCTGGGCGTCGGTGCCACGGTTCACTACTATGAAAAGATCACGGCGGCCTGCAAGGCCCGCGGCCTCTCGCCCGATCTGGTGATCGTCCATGCCGACGTCGACTACGGGCAAGGCCTCGTGCGCGCCGGCAAGCTCGACGAGCTGGCCGGCTACCTCGCGTCGTTCATCGATCGGATGGCACGCGCCGGCGCCGCCGCGGCGGCGATCCCCGCTGTCACGCCGCACATCTGCATCGCCCAGTTGATGAAGCGCACGCAGGTGCCGCTGCTCAACATCGTCGACCCGATCGCCGCGGAACTGCGTGCGCGCAAGGTCCGGCGCGTGGCCTTGTTCGGCACGACCTTCACCATGGAAGGCAGCCTGTGGGGCCAGCTTGCCGGCGCGGAGATCGTGAAGCCCCGGCCCGACGAGATCGCCCTCATCGGCCAGGCCTACCAGCGCATCCTCGACACGCAGAAAGCCGACGCCGGCGACGCCGCAAACCTGCGCCGCATCGCCGCCGACCTGCAGCAGCGCGACGGCGTCGAGGCGATCCTGCTGGCCGGCACCGACCTCGCGGTGATGTTCGACGAGGCGACGGCGGGCTTTCCCGCCATCGACGTCGCCCGCCTGCACATCGATGCCATCGTGGAAAGGCTCGTCAGCTAGTCAAGCGGACGCGGCCTCCAGGCCCGCATCATGATCATGAGCGGCCTGGAGGCCGCGTCCAATGACTAGAACGTCTGCCGCACGCCGACGATCTCGCCGAGGCAGCGGCCGACATGGTCGGCGGTGTCGGGCTCCAGGCCTTCGACCTCGATCTCGACCGACAGGAGATCGGCATCGGCCTGGGCGAAGACGCGCGCCGGCACCAGGCCGCGCTTGGCCAGAAGCTCGAGCGCGCGCGGCAGCACGCCCGGCTCGGCGTCGGCCTCGAAACAATATCGGACGGTGGAAGAGTTACGCTTGAGAGCGAGCACGGCGGACATGGAACGACTCCTCGAAGGACGGGCGAACGGCAACGCTGCGGTTTGCAGTGCAAACCGAGGTGCTAATTCGCCGATCAAGGAGGTCCATGCGGGCCATGTCGCCACTATAGCGCCGGAGGCGGGCGGCAGGCTACGCCTCTCCGCAACGATCCCACGGGAAGGAAACAAAGATGCGTTCGACGCCCATCTACGAGGTGCATGCTGTCAAATACGCCCACCTGCCGCGCAAGGCTTGGGAAGTGCAGATCACCCCGGACCCGCACGACGCCGACTTCCCGATGGACTATTTCGTCTGGGTGGCGATCCCGCTCGACGAGGAGGGCCACCGCGCGATCGGCGGCAAGCCGGTCGTGATCGACACCGGCTTCAACGCCCAGATCGGCAAGCAGCGCGGCCGCGAGGTCAAGCGCAACCCCGCCGACCTGCTGGGCGACCTCGGCATCGACGCCAAGGAGGTCGAGGACGTCGTCATCACCCACCTGCACTACGACCACGCCGGCAACTGGGACAAGTTCCCCAAGGCGCGCTTCCACCTGCAGGACAAGGAGATGCAGTTCGCCACCGGCCGGCACATGTGCCAGGACCCCTTCCGCCACGCCTTCGAGGTCGAGGACGTCGTCGGCATGGTGCGCGCCGTCTACGGCAAGCGCGTCGTCTTCCACGACGGCGACGAGGAACTCCAGCCCGGCCTCTCGGTGCACCTGATCGGCGGCCATACGATGGGCATCCAGTCGGTCCGCGTCATGACGCGCAACGGCTGGCTCGTGCTGGCCTCGGACGCCAGCCACTACTACTGGGGCATCGAGGACAAGAAGCTGTTCTCGATCGTCTATTCGGTGGCCGACATGCTGGCGGGCTACGACAAGCTCCTGAAGCTGGCCGACGGCCGGCTCGAGATGGTGGTGCCCGGCCACGACGCGCAGGTGATGAAGCGCTATCCGGCGTCGAGCAAGAAGCTCGAGGGGATCAGCGTCCGGCTGGATTAGTTCTTCCGGACCGCGAGCCGGAGGCTCGCGGTCCGAAGAGCTACTTCTTCTCCACGTTCCACAGCGCCAGCGAGGGCGTGCGCAGCAGGCCGTCGAGGTTGGTGCGGATCGCCGTCGGCGTGGTGAACTGGCCGAGCGGCACGAGCGTCGGATACTCCAGCACGCGCAGCTGGACCTGCTCGGCGATCGCTTTCTGCTTGGCCGGATCGGCTTCCGAGGCGTAGGCGTCGCGCAGCTTCTCGAGCTCGGGATCGCACGGCCAGCCGAAGGTCGCCTTGTCGCACGAGGCGTTGAGGAAGGCGGCCGACACCGGGTTCAGCACGTCGGTCGCGCCCCACGAGGTGAAGAAGGCGCTCCAGCCGCCCTTGTCCGGCGGATCCTTCTTGGCGCGGCGCGTCACCAGGGTCTGCCAGTCCATCGGCTGCAGATCGACCTTCAGCCCGATCTTCTCGAGCTGGGGCTTGGCCACCGTGGCGAGGTTGTTGTGGCCCGACGTGTCGGTCTGGTGCAGCAGCACCACCGGCGTTCCGTCGTAGCCCGCCGCGGCCAGCAGTTCCTTGGCCTTGGCGACGTTGCCCGAAAGCTTGTCCTCCCAGCCCTTGGTCGATTCGAGCGGCGAGCCGCAGGGGAACAGCGACTTGCACTCCTTGTAGTACTCGGGATTGCCGACGTTGGCGTCGAGGAATTCCTTCTGCGACAGGGCGTAGAGCACCGCCTGGCGCACCTTGGCATTGTCGAACGGCTTGTAGAGCACGTTGAAGCGCATGGCGTACTGCCGGCCCGCCGTGTTGGTCACCATGACCTTGATGTTCTTTTCCTTGGCCAGCAGCGGCAGCAGATCGGGCGGCACGATCTCGACCAGATCGACTTCGCCGTTGATCAGCGCGTTGACCTGGGTCGATGTGTCGGGGATCCAGATCCATTCGACCCGGTCGACCTTGGCGACCTTGCCGCCGGCCAGGCCCGAGGCCGGCTCCGGCCGCGGCTTGTATTTCGGGTTCTTGACGTAGACCGCCTTCTCGCCCGCCTTCCATTCGTCCTTCTTGAAGATGAAGGGCCCGGAGCCGGTGGCGTCGGTGATCTGGGTATTGGGATCGGTGTCGGCGACCTCCTTGGGCATCATGAAGGCCACGTTCGAGCTCGACTTGCCGAGCGATTCGAGCACCAGCCCATAAGGCTGCTTCAGCACCATCTTGATGGTCTTGGCGTCGGGCGCCGAAAGATCGGTCACTACGCCCATCAGCTTCTGGCCCATCGAATCCTTGGCGCCCCAGCGCTTGATCGAGGCGACGCAGTCCTCGGCCGTCACCGGCTTGCCGTCGTGCCATTCCAGCCCGTCGCGCAAGGTGAAGGTCCAGGTGAGCTTGTCGGGCGAGACCTCCCACTTGTCGACCATCTGCGGCTTGACCTCGAGCTTGTCGTCGAGGGCGAACAGCGTGTCGTAGACCATGTTGCCGTGATGGGTGGAGATCAGCGCCGTCGTCCAGATCGGATCGATGATCTTGAGATCGGAATGCAGCGCGACCTTGAGCGTAGTCTGGGCCCAGGCAGGCGCCGCGAAGGCGGTGGCGGCTGCGAGCGCACAGGCAAGACGACGACCTAACTTCAACATGACAGCTCCCTGATGACCCCCCGGCCGGAAGCAACAATAGGGCCGTCAGCCGTCCTGCGCGACGTCCAACAGCGCCTGCCAGTCCGTCAATTTGACGCGAGGCCGGCCGTGGGCGGCGCCGGCCGCGACTTCGTGCTTGTCGATCCGATGCCAGCCCGCCGCGTCGACGGCGATCGGCAGCACGTCGGGCCCGCTCTTGGGATCGCGTTCCTTGAGCCAGGCCATGACCTGCTGGGCCACGGCGTGGCTCTCGGCGCGGTTGGTCGGGATCGTGCCGGTGGGCCCGCGCTTCGCCCAGCCGACGGGGAAGACGTCCTCGCGCTTGGGAAAGTCCTCGCCGGTGTAGCCGATGCAGGTCACGACCAGATCGGCCGGAAGCTTGCCGCCCCTCACCGACTGGGGCGTCGAACTCGACCTCGCCCGGCTTGAACGCCACGGGTGCCGCGTGGAACAGGAAATGGACCGTCACCGGCTTGGCGCCCGCCTTGTTGTTGGCAAAGCCCCGCAGGATTTCCAGGTTCTTGGCCTTGCGCAGCCGTTCGGGCGTGGGATCCGACGCCGGCGGCGCGGCGTCCAGCCCCTTTGCGTCGGTCACGGCCACGGCCCGCGTGAGCCGTCCCATCTCGGCCAGCTCGTTGTTGGTGAAGGAGGCGTGCTCGGGGCCGCGCCGTCCGATCACATAGATGTCGGTGAGCGGCGCCGCGGCGATCGCCGCACCGGCTTCGGGCACGATGTCGCTCTTGGCCATCTCGTCGGCCGATTTGGCGAGCACGCGGGCGACGTCGAGCGCCACGTTGCCGTTGCCGATCACCGCCACCGATTTCACCTTGGACAGGTCGGGGCCCTGGCGGAAATCCGGATGGCCGTTCAGCCAGCCGACGAACCGCCACGACCCCCAGACGGTCGGCAGGTCCTCGCCCGGCACGCCGAGCTTCTTGTCGATCACCATGCCGGTGGCGACGATGATGGCGTCGTAGCCCACGCTGAGCTCGTCCCAGGTGAGGTCGCGGCCGATGTCGATATTGCCGGCGAAGCGCACGTCGGGCCGCGCGAGCAGGCGGTCGAACTGCCGCGCCACGGTCTTGGTGCCCTGGTGGTCGGGCGCCACGCCGGCCCGGATCAGGCCGTGCGGCGTCGGCAGGCGGTCGATGACGTCTATGTGAAGGTCCGGATTGGTGCGCAACAGACCGTCGGCGGCATAAAAGCCCGACGGGCCCGCGCCCACGATGGCGACGCGATGAGTCATGGCGGCCCGCTTAGCATATGATGGGGACATGACTAAATACCCTCATCTGCGCCAGCTCGGCCGGCCCGCTGCCCTCCCCGCCTCGCCCGACAAGGCGGTGCTGGAGACCGTGCCCAATCCGCAGCCCCGGGCATTGTATCTGGTGCGCTTCACGGCGCCTGAATTCACCACGCTCTGCCCGATGACCGGCCAGCCCGACTTTGCCCATCTCGTCATCGACTACGCGCCACGCGCCAAGCTGGTCGAGAGCAAGTCGCTGAAACTCTATCTCGGCAGCTTCCGCAACCATGCCGACTTTCACGAGGCCTGCACGCTGGCCATCGGCCAGCGGCTCGCCAAGGTGCTGGCGCCGCGCTGGCTTCGCATCGGCGGCTACTGGTATCCGCG
The DNA here is from genome assembly GCA_963755585.1 of uncultured Alphaproteobacteria bacterium. Taxonomy (GTDB): domain Bacteria; phylum Pseudomonadota; class Alphaproteobacteria; order Reyranellales; family Reyranellaceae; genus Reyranella. Next base: position 38,615 of record CAVWKN010000042.1, on the reverse strand, counting down.
CGGCGGCATGCCGATCGACGTGTTCTGGCAGACCGGCCAGCCGCCCAGGGGCCTGTGGCTGCCCGATCCGGGCGTCGCCGGTTATCGCGGCAGAGGATAGGGACGGGCCGATGAGCCGGCCGCCGCCGATCCCCAAACGCCCGCCGCGGCCGGCGACGCCCGTCGAGTTGCGCGACGCCATCCGCGACGAGGCCCTGCGGCTCGGCTTCGACGCCGTGGGCTTCGCCCCGGCCAGCCTGGCGCCCGAGGCGCGCCGCGAGCGCCTGCAGCGGCTCTCCGAATTCGTCGAAGCCGGCTGGCAGGGCGACATGGGATGGCTGGGCGAACGCACCGAGGCCCGCGCCGATCCGCAGCACCTGTGGCAGGACGCCAGGACGGTGGTGTCGCTGGCGCTCAACTACGCGCCGGCAAGCGATCCGCTCGAGGTGCTGGGCGAACGCGAGCGCGCGGCGATCTCGGTCTATGCCCAGGGCCGCGACTATCACGAGGTGATGAAGACCAAGCTGAAGGCGCTGGGCCGCTTCGTCTGGGACACCTACCGCCATGACCTCAAGGTCTTCGTCGATACCGCACCCCTGATGGAAAAGCCCGCCGCGCAGGCAGTGGGCCATGGCTGGCAGGGCAAGCACACCAACCTCGTGTCGCGCAAGTTCGGCTCGTGGCTGTTCCTGGGCGAGATCCTGCTCTCGGTCGAACTGCCGGCCGACGCACCCGAGACCGACCATTGCGGCCACTGTCGCGCCTGCCTCGACATCTGTCCGACCAACGCCTTCCCGGAGCCTTACCGGCTCGACGCGCGACGCTGCATCTCCTACCTCACGATCGAGCATGAAGGCCCGATCGAACACGCGTTCCGTCCGCTCCTCGGCAACCGCATCTACGGCTGCGACGATTGCCTTTCCGTCTGCCCGTGGAACAAGTTCGCCCAGGAAGCGCGCGAGACCGCGCTGGCGCCACGGCCCGCCCTCGACGCACCGCTGCTGGCTGAACTGGCCGCCCTGGACGACACGGCGTTCCGCCGCCGCTTTGCCGGCACGACGGTCAAGCGCATCGGCCGCGATCGTTTCCTGAGGAACGTCGCCTACGCGCTGGGCAACAGCGCTGCGCCGGCCACGTCGCTGCCCGCCATAGAGCGTCTGCTGGCCGATCCCTCGCCGCTGGTGCGCGGCGCGGCGGTATGGGCGCTGTCGCGTCTGGCGCCCGCGGAGGTCGCACGACGACGGCAAATGGTCGACGAGACCGATTCCGACGTCCGCGCCGAATGGATCACAGCACTTCGACCTGCTACTGGGGAAGACAAAGAGCGGAGGGTACGCCCATGAAGATCGGACGGAAAAAACTCCTGGCGCTCGTCGCCGTCGGCGCAGGCCTGTCGCTCGGCGTCCATACCGCGTCAGCGCAGCAGACGACGACGCCCCTGACGCAAGAGCAAATCAAGCAGATCGTGGCGAGCCCGGATCGAAGTGCTGCCGATCGCACCAATGATCGGCGGCGCAAGCCGGAGGAAATGCTGGTCTTTATCGGCATTCATCCCGGCATCACGGCCCTCGATCTCAGCGCGGCGGGCGGCTACACCACGGAGCTGCTGGCGCGCGCGATCGGGCCCGGAGGCATCGTTTACGGCCAGAGCCGGCCACGCAATCCCAACCAGGCGGCCACGCCGCCTGCGGCGCCCGAGGGCAACAGCAACCCGACCGTTCCGTCCGCTGCCGCTCCTGCGGCGCCTCCGGCCGGCGCGCCGCGTCCGTCCCCCGAGGCCCTGGCCGACCGCGACAGCGCCCTCAGAAGCGCCGGCATCAAGGCCGCACCGATCACCGCCGTCATCCTGCCGTTCGAGAATCCCGTCCCGCCCGAGCTTGCGCCCTTCGATCTCGTGACCCTGATGTTCAACTATCACGACCTCGGCCATCTCGGCGTCGATCGCGCGGCCATGAACAAGGCCGTCTTCCAGGCGCTGAAGCCGGGCGGCTTCTATGTCATCGCCGATCATTCGGGCCGGCCCGGCACCGGCATCTCCGAAGCCGGCACGCTCCATCGCGTCGAGGAAGCCTTCCTGCGCAAGGAAGTCGAAGCGGCGGGCTTCAAGCTCGCGGCCGAAGGAAACTTCCTGCGCAATCCCAACGATCCGCGCGACAAGAACACGCCGGACCCGCCGCAGCCCAAGGACGAGTTCGTCCTGAAGTTCGTCAAGCCCTAGCCGGCGGCGACGACTGCAGGGTGAGCGCGCCGGGATATCGGCGGCCATTCAGCACCGCGCCGATGAAAGTCGGACGAACGGCATAGCGGTAGAGCGGCAGCAGGACCGCGATGGTCGCGGCCAGGACCAGCGGGATCTTGGCCAGCGGCGGCAGTGCCACGTCGAGCAGCAGCAATTGAAAGGCGATGATCACCGGCATGTGGGCGAGATAGAGGAAGTACGACGAATCGCAGAGGTAGCGACCGAGCGCGCTGTGCCCGCCGAGATAACGCAGGAACAGGCCGGTGACCGCGAAGATCAGCAGCCACAGCGCCACCGAGTGCAGGCCGCGCATGAGATAGAAGCCCGTCTCGCGATCGACCGGAAGCCTGAAGCCGGCAAGGTAGGCGACGCTCGCGACCACCGCCAACGCAGCGTAAAGCCAGGCGCGTCGGCTCAGCGTCTCGAGCAGATCGGCGCTGAGGTAGAGCAGCCAGCCGAACGCGAACGGGATGGCGTAGGCGATCACGATGCGGGGGACCGGCACGAACGACGGCGGATCCTCGAGCCAGGGACGGTTCATCAGCAGCATGGCGAGAAAGGACGGCACGGCGAAGATCAGCGGCGCCCACAGCGACTGCACGGCCGAGCGGAAGAGGCGCAGCAGCCAGGTGCGGATATTCTCCGTAAGCAAGAGGCGAACGCCCACCACGGCCACGATCGCGAGCAGGTAGAGCAGGATCAGGTATTCCAGGAACCACAAATGCAGCGGATGGGCGTAGGCCAGGAAATGGCCGGACAGGATGAAGTCCACCGCCGGACCGAGACCGCGCCGGCCGATTGCCGCCAGGAACATGACCAACGGAAAGAGAATGATCCAGCCGACGACGAAGGGGACCACGATGCGCCAGAAGCGGTTGCCCACCGATCGCCGGAATCCGTAGCGCTGCAGCAGCAGGGCCGTGAAGAAGCCCGCCATGACATAGAAGATGGGCATGCGGAAGACATGGGTCAGCCCGGTTGACCAATCGAGCGCCGTGGTGAGCTGCAGCGGTTTGTAGGGCCAGCCGCCGATCGGCGAATAGGCGACGACGGCATGAAGGTAGATGCCGAGAAACATCATCGCCGCGCGCAGCGCGTCGAGCGCGTGGTAACGCGAAACAGTTGCCGGTTGTGCCACCATCCGACTACCTCCCGCTCCCGACGAGATGCTGGCGAAGGAACGTGAGCATGGCAGCATTGAATTCCTTGTGGAAGGCCGTGCGATCGAAAGCGTCCGCGTCGGCGCAAATGTCCGGCCGGGCCTCCAGCGCCGCGGCCGAACAAGGTGCCATGAAGGCGAAATGCGCCGAATTGGGCACGACACGATAGTCCGGCCTGACCGGCAGGCTGCCGTCGACGGTCGCCCCGTCTACCGGTAACACGCCGTCGCCGCCGCGCGATGAACTCCAAAGCTGGATGGGGATCTTCACGTTTTTCAGTCGTTCGGGCGTGAAGGCGCGGCCGAACTCCAGGTCGGCCAGAATGGCGGCTTTGAAGCGGGAATTGTCGGCCGGGCGCTGGGCCGGAATCGCGCCCTTCCTGATCTGCTCGCACATCCCGTTGATGTCGTCTTTCGGGCAGAGCGGGGCGATCCCGGCAATGTCGAGCTCGCCGCCTGCGATCATCAGGCCGGTGTAGGCGCCGCGCGAAAAGCCGAAAAGACCGATGCGGTTTCTGTCGAGCTTCGAAGCCTCAGGCCAGGCGTCGAGCATGAAGTCGGTCACGCGCCTTATGTCGGCGGGACGGTCGATCAGGATCGACAGATCGTCGCTGCGACTGGAATCCGTGGCGTTGTCGCCGGGATGGTTGACGGCGGCCACGACAAAGCCCGCATCGGCCAGCATCACAGCCGTGTCGTGATGGGCGCCGAACCAACCTCCCGAGCCGTGCGAGATGACGATGAGTGGCAGCCTCTCGCCGAGGACCGGACAATTCCTCGCGGCAATGATCGTGACAAAGCGGACCCTTAATCCTCCCGGTGGCTCGGCGCAGGGCGACCATACCGCGCCTGTCAACGCGGGGCCGCTTGCATCGGCGGGAATGTCGATGAACCTGAAGCCGGCGGCCTCGGCCGTCGGGGCGGCGAAGCAGGCGATGATGAGAGCGAGGAATATCGAGGCACGCATTGTTCTGGACACGGGGTCTACACCACGCTACCTTGTTTAACAAGGTACCATGTCATGTGTTGTACTGAGGATGAAACGGCGTGACTGACTCGTTGCTGGTGCAACTGCGCAAGGGCGTGCTCGACATGTGCGTGCTCGCGATACTCGAGCGGCGCGACGGTTACGCCTACGACATCGCCAGCCGTCTGGCCGAGGCGATCGGCATGGGTGAAGGCACGATCTATCCCCTGATGCGGCGCATGCAGACCGACGGCCTGGTCAAGACCTACCTCGAGGAATTGAGCAGCGGCCCGCCGCGCAAGTACTACCAGCTCACCAAGGCCGGGCATGCCGCCCTCGCCGCGCAAAAGGCCGAATGGAATGTCTTCACCCAGTCGGTGGCCAAGGTGCTGTCGGAAGCAAAGGTCGCGGCGCCGGCCGCGAAAATCGCAGGAGGCGTCAAATGACCAAGTTCGAGTTCCTCGACACGCTGCGTCGCCGGCTGGCGGGAATGCCCCAGGCGGAGATCGACGATCTCATCGCCGACTATGCCACGCACTTCGCCGACGGCATGGCGGCGGGCCGCAGCGAGGCCGACATCGCCCAGGCCCTGGGCGATCCCATGCGGCTCGCCCGCGAGCTCCGCGCAGAAGCAGGCTTCCGGCGCTGGGAGACCGAGCGCACGCCGGCCAGCTTCTTCGCCGTGCTGTTCGGTTTCCTGGCACTGGTCGCGGTGGATTTCGTCTTTCTGTTGCCGCTGCTGGGCGGCCTCGCCCTGTTCACGCTGATCGCCGGCATCGTCGTGCTGGCGCTCTGCGTCGCCGGCCTGGTGCTGCTGGCGAAACTGCTCAGCTGGGACGGCTTGTTTGCCTTTCATTCCCTGACGCGAACCCTGAGCGGGCTCGGCCTGCTCGGCGTGGGCATCGGCGGCGGCGCGCTGCTGCTGATGATGATCGACTACGTGGTGCGCCTGCTCGGCAAATTCGCCCGGCTGCACTACGCGCTGTTGAACAAAGCCGAGCTCGGAGGCGCACATGGCTAGAACCCTGGGTTTGATCGCCGCCGGCGGGCTCGGTGTCGGCGTCGTCTGCCTCTCCCTTGCCTATGTCATCGGCGGTCGCGATCTGGATCGCTTCCTCGACCGCAGCGCCTTCTTCGCCCACTCGTGCAGCGATGGCGGCGCCAAGACCGATGCGAACCGGACGGAACGTCGCTTGACCTGGCAGGGCAGCGACACGGTCGACATCGCCCTGCCCGCGACCGTGCGCTATCGCGGCGGCGAAGGCAGCGACGTGATCGTACGCGGATCGCCCGACGTCATCGCTCATGTCGAGCTGCGCCACGGACGGCTCATCCTCGACTGCCATCAGTGGGGCCGGTCTCGCGACATCGAGATCACCCTGCCTGGCCGCGCCTTCCGCCACATCGGTCTTTCGGGCTCGGGCAAGCTCGTCATGGAGAACGTGAACCAGCCCGATCTGACTTTCAACATCAGCGGCAGCGGCACGGTGCGCGCCCAGGGCGCCGTCGATCATGCGAAGATCAACGTTGCCGGATCGGGCGATGCCCGGCTGGCAGATCTGGCCATGAAGGAACTCACCGCCAAAATCTCCGGCAGCGGCAACGTCGAGGCGGCGCCCAAGGATGCCGCCGATATCAGGATCTCCGGTTCAGGCAATGTCCGGCTGCTCAGCCGTCCCGGCCGGTTGAGCAGCCATGTCTCGGGCTCGGGCCGCATCACCCAGGCCTCGCTCGACGCGGCCGAGGGAAAAGACAGGCGTTAGGGGAAACGAATGCGCCGGCTCATTCTCAGCCTTGCCTTGGCCGTCGCGGGGATATCGACCGCCTCGGCCGATCCGCCTTCGTTCCGAGCCGGCTTCACGCGCCTTGCGGTTCAGGATGCCACGCCGTTCGATGCCTTGATCGTCTATCCGACGGAAGCCGCCGAAGTCTCCGTTGAAGAAGGACCGATCAGGCTTCTGGCGAGCCGCGACGCCCCGGTCGCCGCCGGCGCTCGCTTCCCGGTCGTCCTGTTTTCACACGGCGGCGGCGGCCCAGGGACACCGCTGGTTCATGGCGATCTTCTGCTGCACCTCGCGCGGCAGGGTTTCATCGTCGTGGCGCCGTTCCATCCCGGCACCGAGAAGCCCTTCGTCGATCGGCCGCGACAGATGCACAAGGCGCTCGAGTCCATGCTGGCGGATCCGCGCTTTTCTCAACACGCCGATCGCGACCGGATTGGCATGGCGGGCTTCTCCTTCGGCGGCGCGGTGACGCTCCTCGTCGCCGGTGCGAACATCGATTTGGCGCACTTGTCGGCCTATTGCCATGATCATCCCGACGATTCCAGAGCCTGCGGGGGCATACCCACCGATGGCTCCTGGGCCAAGGTGCCGCCCGGCCGGAAATCGGACGATGCGCTTCCTCTGAAAGCCCTCGTTCTCCTCGAACCGTACGGCGCGCCAATTGAGCAGAAGAGCCTGGGATCGCTCGATCTGCCGGTACTGATCTACACCGCGTCGCAATCCGATCTGAAGGCCGAGGGCAACATCCTGGCCGTTGCCAAAGCGCTGCCGAAGCCACCGCAACAGACAGCCGTACCCGGCACGCATTTTGTGTTCATCGATCCCTGCTCGCCGATCCTGGCCGCTCGGGCGCCGGAGATATGCAGCGACCCGCCCGGTACCGACCGCGCCGCCATCCATGAGCGCTTCAAGCGGGAGATTTCGGATTTCCTTCGGGCGAACCTGTGAGGCGAATTCTCAGCGCCGCTCCCTGAAGAACGCACGCAGCAGGTCGCCCGCCTCGGCTTCGGCAATTCCCGGATAGAGTTCCGGCTTATGATGACAGGTCGGCTGATCGAAGATGCGCGGGCCGTGCTCGATGCCGCCGCCCTTGGGATCGGCCGCGCCCCAGTAAAGCCGCCGCAGGCGCGCGAAGGAAATCGCCTGGGCGCACATCGGACAGGGCTCGAGCGTGACATAGAGGTCGCACCCGACCAGCCGCGGCGCACCGAGCCTGGCGGCCGCCGTTCGGATTGCCACCATCTCGGCGTGCGCCGTCGGGTCGTTCGTCTCCTCGGTACGGTTGCCCGCCTCGGCCAGCACCTCGCCTGACGGGCCCAGGATCACCGCGCCGATCGGCACCTCGCCCCGCTCTGCGGCTGCACGCGCCTGGGCCAGCGCGCGTTCCATGGGCGATGCTCTTGTCGTTCCGGTCATATCGGCGAAAATAGCCTCAAGTAGGTCTCGGGAGGAGTATGCCATGCGCTTTAGCTTCACGCCGGAGCAGGAGGAGTTCCGTACCGGCCTGCGACGGGCGCTCGACGCCAGATCCCCGACCAAGGAGGTCCGGCGCCTGATGGCGACCGAGACGGGTTTCGAGCGCGAGGGTTGGCAAAAGCTCAACCAGGAACTCGGCCTTACCGCGATCCACATCCCCGAAGCCTACGGCGGCCAGGGTTTCGGCTATGCCGAACTGGCCATCGTGCTCGAGGAGGCAGGCCGTGGGCTCCTGTGCGCGCCCTTCTTCTCGACCGTGCTGGCCACCACCGCCATCCTGAACGCGGGAACGGAAGAACAGAAGGCGGCCCTCCTGCCGGCGATCGCCGACGGCACGACGACCGCGACCCTGGCCTTCTCCGAGGACGATGGACGCAATGACGCGGCGGGCGTCGCCACCACGGCCAATCACTCCGGCGGCGCCTATCGCCTGGACGGCACCAAGAGCTTCGTCCTGGACGGTCATACCGCCGATCTCCTGGTCGTGCTGGCTCGCCGGCCCGGCTCCAGCGGCGAGGACGGCCTGTCGTTCTTCACGGTGTCGGGCGACACCCATGGGCTCGATCGGCGGTGCCTCAAGACGATGGATGAAACCCGCAAGCTCGCGCGGCTGCAGTTCAACGGCGTCGAGGCAAGGCTGCTCGGCACGGCGGAAGCCGCGGCCGCTCCCTTCGCCCGCACCATGCAGCAGGCCGCCGTCCTGCTGGCCAACGAGATGGTGGGCGGCGCCGAGCGGCTGCGCGAGGATGCGCTGGCCTACACCAAGATGCGCATGCAGTTCGGCCGCGCCATCGCCTCGTTCCAGACGACCAAGCACAAGGCCGCCGACATGCTGGTCGATGTCGAGCTGGCGAAATCGGCGGCCTACTACGCCGCCGCGGCGCTCGACGAGGGCGATGACGACATGCCCGCCGTCTCCTCGCTCGCCAAGGCCTGCGCCTCCGAGGCCTATCTGCAGACGGCCATCCATGCGGTCCAGATGCATGGCGGCATCGGCTTCACCTGGGACAACGACACGCACCTCTGGTTCAAGCGTGCCAAGAGCTCGGAGATCCTGTTTGGCGATGCCAACCAGCATCGCGAGCTGATGATGCAGCACTGGAAGCACTGAGGCCCGATCATGAGCGAATCAACCATGAGCGCACCGACCGAGAGCTCCGTCCGCGCCGAAGTCCGCGCCTGGCTGGAAGCCAATTGGAGCCCCGACTACGGCCTGGTCGAATGGCGCACCAAGCTGATCGAATCGGGCTGGGGCGCGCCGCACTGGCCCAAGGAATGGTACGGGCGCGGCCTGCCCGTGCATTTCACGCCCATCGTCGACGAGGAGTTCGCGCGGATCGGCGCCGTCGGCGTCGCCAAGGCGGGCATCCGCACGCTCGCCGCCGCCACCATCCTCGACCACGGGACCGATCTGCATAAGGAAAAGTTCCTGCGCCGCATCCTGACCGGCGAGGACACCTGGTGCCAGCTGTTCAGCGAGCCGGGCAGCGGCTCGGACATGGCGGGCGCCGTCACGCGCGCCGACCGGCGCGGCAACCAGTGGGTGATCAACGGCCAGAAAGTATGGACCACCAGCGCGCACAAGGCGCATTGGGGGCTCCTGCTGGCGCGCGCCAACTGGGACGTCGCCAAGCACAAGGGACTCGCCTACTTCGTCCTCGACATGAAGCAACCGGGCGTGCAGGTCCATCCGCTGAAGCAGATGAACGGCCATGCCTCGTTCAACCAGGTGTTCTTCACCGACGCCATCGTCGAACCCGAGATGATGGTGTGCGACGTGGGTGACGGCTGGACGGTGGCCACCACCACCCTGATGCATGAGCGCCGCGGCGCCGACGGCTTGCGCAGCTGGGCGCAGGCTTCCAACCGCAAAGGCCACATCTACGAGGAAGAGAAGGCCGAGATCGCCTCCACCATGGAGCCGTACAAGTGGTATCCGCAGCGCGCTGGCCGCGTCGACCTCGTGATGGAGCGCGCCCGAGCCACCGGCAAGATCAAGGATCCGGTGATCCGCCAGGAGATCGCCAAGCTCCTGATCATGTCCAAGGCCGCCGAATGGACCGCGCGGCGTGCGCGTGCCGCGCAGGAACAGGGCCGGCCGCAGGGCCCGGAGGGATCGCTCGGCAAGCTGGTGTCGAGCCACGTGGCGCGCCAGGCGGCGCGGGTTCACACCTATATTACCGGTTCCGATGCGCTGCTGAGCGGCGCCGACAGCCCGCTGGACGGCGTGATCGCCGAGATCCTGGTCTCGGTGCCGGCGACCTCGATCGCCGGCGGCACCGACGAGATCCAGCGCAACATCATCTCCGAGCGGGTGCTGAAGATGCCCAAGGAGCACAGCGTCGACACCGACAAGCCGTTCAAGGACGTGCCGCGGAACATCACGGCGGCGTCGTAAGGCGGCGCCGGAAAGTGTGATATCCTGAGGGCATGCCCCGTCCCCTGATCGGAGTCACCCTGGATGCTGAAAAGCCGGGGGGTTACTCCAAGTTTCCCTGGTATGCGCTCCGCCAGAACTATCTCGACGCCATCGACCAGGCGGGTGGCCTGGCGGTCGCGCTGCCGCACGAACCCGACCGCGTCGCCGACTATCTCGAGCGCATCGATGCGCTGGTGGTGACCGGCGGCGCTTTCGACGTCGATCCCTCCTACTACGACGGCGGTGCGCGGCACGCGACCGTCATCACCAAGGACCGCCGCACTGCCTTCGAGTTCGCCGTCACGCGGGGCGCGCTCGACCAGGACAAGCCGGTGCTGGGCATCTGCGGCGGCCAGCAGCTCCTGCACGTCGTGCTGGGCGGCAAGCTGATCCAGCACATTCCCGATTCGATCGAGGCGGCGCTCGCCCATGAGCAGCCCAATCCGCGGAACGAGCCCGGCCACCTCGTGAAGGTGGCGCAGGGCACGCAACTGCATGGCATCGTGGGCACCGACGAGCTTTCGGTGAACAGCGCCCATCACCAGGCCGCGGCCGACGAGCCGGCCGGCGTGGTGGTGAACGCCACCGCGCCCGACGGCGTGATCGAGGGCATCGAGGCGCCGCGCTACCGCTTCTGCATCGGCGTGCAGTGGCATCCCGAATTCCTGATCTCCGAGGGCGACGCGAAACTCTTCCGCGCCTTCCTGGGAGCGGCAGCTTCCAAGTGAGCGAACCCGAACGGATTGCCAAGCGGCTGGCGCGCGCCGGCCTGTGCTCGCGCCGCGACGCCGAGCGCTGGATCGCGGCCGGCAGCGTGAAGGTCGACGGCAAGCTGCTCGAGACGCCGGCCTTCATCGTCACCGACCAGAGCCAGATCGAAGTCGACGGCAAGCCCCTGCCCGGCGCCGACCGCGCGCGGCTGTGGCGCTACCACAAGCCGACGGGCGAGATGGTGACGTCGCGCGATCCCGAGGGACGGCGCACGATCTTCGACTCCCTGCCCGCCGGCATGCCGCGCGTCGTCACGGTCGGCCGGCTCGATTTCATGTCCGAGGGCCTGCTGCTGCTCACCAACGATGGCGGTCTGGCGCGAAGGCTGGAACTGCCGGCCAATGGCTGGATCCGGCGCTATCGCGCGCGCGTGCACGGCACGGTCGACGAGGCGCGACTGGCGGCGCTCGCCAACGGTATCACCATCGAAGGCGTCCACTACGGCGCGATCCAGGCCAGGCTCGACCGCCAGCAGCGCTCCAACGCCTGGCTCGAGATCGCGCTGGCCGAAGGGAAGAATCGCGAGGTGCGGCGCGTGCTGGCCCATCTCGACCTGCCGGTGATGCGCCTGATCCGGATCGCCTTCGGGCCGTTTCATCTGGGCGAACTGCCGCTCGGGCTGGTCGACGAGATTCCGGCGCAGGCGCTCGACAACCTGCTGGGCGTCAAGCGGCCGCCGCGCAAGAAAGGCTGGGCCAAGCCGCAGCCCCGGTCGCCCTCCAAGAAGCGGCGGCACTGATGCTCAAGATCGTGGGCGGCAAGCATCGCGGCCGGGCGCTGATGGCGCCCGAGGGCGACGCCACGCGGCCGACCGCGAGCCGCGCCCGCGAGGCGCTGTTCAACATCCTGACGCACGCGAAGCTGGCGCGAGGACGGCACGTCGCCGCTCCTCGACGCCCGCGTGCTCGACGCCTTTGCCGGCACGGGCGCGCTCGGCCTCGAGGCGCTGTCGCGCGGCGCGGCGCATGTCACGTTCCTCGACAACGACGCCAAGGCGACCCGTCTGATCGGCGAGAATGTCGCCAAGCTGGGCGAGACGGCGGCGGCCAAGGTCGTGCGCGCCGACGCCACGCGCCCGCCGCCGGGGCGCGATCCATGCGACCTCGTCTTCCTCGATCCGCCCTATCGCTCGGGCCAGGCAGCGCCCGCGCTCACCGCCCTCACCCAGGCCGGCTGGCTGGCGCCGGGCGCCGTCGTCACCGTCGAGCTGGCGCACAACGAGGACATCGTGCCGCCGGCAGGCTTCGAGGCGATCGACGAACGGCGCTACGGCGCGGCCAAGATCGTGATCCTGAGGCACGCGTCATGACGCTCACCGCCCCGCTCTACATGCTGCGTCACGGCGAGACCGCCTGGAACACCGAACGGCGCATGCAGGGCACCAAGAATTCGCCGCTGACGGAGCGCGGCCGTGCGCAGGCGCTCGCGATGGGCCGCGCGCTCAAGGTCGAGCTGGAGCGCGTGCCGGGCCCGACGATCTTCCTGCGAAGCCCGCTCGGCCGCGTGCGCGAGACCTCGGAGATCATCGGCCGCGCGCTCGGCCTCGATCCTGCCGAGTGGCGCGACGACCCGCGCCTGGCCGAACTCAGCTACGGCCAGTGGGAAGGCTTCAGCTGGAAGGAGATCGAGGCCACGCATCCCACGGCGCTCACCGACTGGCGCGCCGATCCGCACGGCTACTCGCCGCCGGGCGGCGAGACGCATGCCGAATTGCGCCGGCGCTCGGCCGCGGTGCTGGCCGATATCGCGGCCTCGGCGACACGCACCGTGGTGGTCGGTCATGGCGTGAGCGGCGCCGTACTGCGCGGCCTCAACCTCGGGCTCGACGCCAAGGCGATGTTCGTGCTGGAAAAGCCGCAGGACGCCTTCTTCCGCCTGCTCGCCGGAGTCGAAGAGCGAATCGCCTGCGACTAACGCCGCGACAGCCGCGCCGTGCGCCGGCAGCCGCCGGTTTCGCTGACCACCAGCCCGCTGCCGTCGCTCTGCGCCGTGAGCTTGCCCTCGCGGCGGTCGCTGGCCTTCACCGAGGCGACGCTGATCAGCGAGAAAGCGCCGGTGTTGCGGGCCACGCCGTGGATCTGCCACAGGCCGGGCGTCGGCGCGGGCGGCGGGCCGTGGTGCGTGTTGGGCACCGGGCCGCGCGCGGTGGTGTCGGTGGCCGAGCCGTCGACGAAGCCGTTCTCGATGGTGAGCAGGTACTCGAGCGGCGCATTGCACGAACCGCCGTCGCTCGTGCCGCGCCAGGTGCCGTCGAGCGCCGAGGTCGGCACCGGCTCGGCACTGGCGGGCGGCGGCGCCGGCCGGGTCTGGGCGGCGGCGTCGGCGGCGATCACGAGCAGACATAGAACAGCAAGCAGGCGTGTCATCGTCTTCCGAACAGCCGCTCGATGTCGGCCAGCTTGAGTTCGACATAGGTCGGGCGGCCGTGATTGCACTGGCCGGAATGCGGCGTCGCCTCCATCTGGCGCAACAGCGCGTTCATTTCCTCGACCGTGAGCCGCCGTCCGGCGCGCACCGAGGTGTGGCAGGCGAGCGTGCCGCACACTTCCTCGACCTTTTCCTTGAGCGACAGGTGATCGCCCATCTCGGCCAATTCGTCGGCGAGATCGCGCACCAGGCCCTGGATGTCGACCTCGCCCAGCACTGCCGGCGTCTCGCGCACCACCACGGCGCCCAGGCCAAACGGCTCGAGCACCAGGCCCATGTCGGCGAGCTCGGCCGCGCGCGCGGCCAGCCTGCGCGCGCCGTCCTCGCCCACGTCCACGACCTCGGGCAGCAGCAGCGCCTGGCGCTTCACGCCGTCGGCCTCGAGCTGGTTCTTCAGCCGCTCATGCAGCAGGCGTTCGTGCGCCGCATGCTGATCGACGATCACCACGCCCTCGCCGGTCTGGGCCACGATATAGGTCTCGTGCAGCTGGGCGCGCGCCACGCCCAGCGGATAGTGCGCGCCGTTGCCGTTCGCGGCCTCGGCCTCCACGCGCGCCGACGGGACGCCGAGCGGCGCCATGAATTGCGCGGCGGCCTCGGCCAGGCCGCGCGGGATCGACGATAGGCCGCCTCCCCGCCCCCTCTGCTTCCCATCGGCAACGCCGATGAATAACCCGTATGCGGGCGGAAGGCGCCCAAGGCGGCATCGGACACGGTCGTGCTGGCGCGGTGGCCGGCGGCGGCCAGCGCGGTGCGGAGCGCGCCCACGATCAGGCCGCGCACGATGCCGGCGTCGCGAAAGCGCACCTCGGTCTTGGCGGGATGGACGTTGACGTCGACCATCCCGGTCGGCGCCTCGAGGAACAAGGCCACCATGGGATGGCGGTCACGCGCCAGGAAATCCTGATAGGCGCCGCGCACCGCGCCGGCCAGCAGCTTGTCGCGCACCGGGCGGCCGTTGACGAAGAGATACTGGTGCTGCCCGGTCGGCCGGTTGAGCGTCGGCAGGCCGGCGAAGCCGGTCAGCCGGAAGCCCTCGCGGTTGGCGTCGATGGCCACGGTGTTGTCGGCGAACTCGCGGCCCATGATCGCGGCCAGCCGTTCGAGCCGGAGCGCATCGGCGTCGGCCAGCAGCGACGGATTGGCCGCCGTCAGGTCGATCAGGGTGCGCTCCTCGCTTTCGAGGCGAAAGGCGACCGCGGGATGGGCCATGGCGAGGCGGCGCATGGCATCGGCCACATGACCCGATTCGGTGCGCGGCTCCTTGAGGAATTTCAGCCGGGCGGGCGTGGCAAAGAACAGATCGCGCACCTCGACCCGCGTGCCGGCGGGATGGGCGGCGGGCTTGGGCTCGCCCTTGGCGCCGCCGTCGATCTCGAGACTCCACGCCGCTTCGGCGCCGGCCGGCCGCGAGGTGATGGTGAAGCGGCTGACCGAGGCGATCGAGGGCAGCGCCTCGCCGCGAAAACCGAGGGTGCGGATGTCGCCCAGATCGTCGCCGGGCAGCTTGGAGGTGCAATGGCGCTCGACGGCGAGGCTGAGTTCCGCGGCCGACATGCCGACGCCATCGTCGACCACCGAGAGGAAGGTGCGGCCGCCCTCCTTCAGGGTGACGGCGATGCGGCGCGCGCCGGCGTCGATCGCATTCTCGACCAGCTCCTTCACCGCACTGGCCGGGCGCTCGACCACCTCGCCGGCGGCGATGCGGTTCACCAGGTTGCTGGGCAGGCGGCGTAATGCGCTCATGGCGCGCTCACTTTACGTCCGCCAACCGGCGGAAAGATACTGGCCATGCGCGAGCCCCTTCAGGGATCCGCGACGATACCCACAGGCTTGCCGACGACGATCGTTGTCATCGCCTCGTCACGCAGCACGCGGCGGGCCATCCGGCGGACATCGTCGATCTTGACGGCGCCGATCAGGGCGGCGCGCCGTGTCAGGTGATCGGGCGGCAGGTTGTCGACCTGCATGGAGTGCAGCAGGTTTGCCACCGCGCTCGACGAATCGAGCGACAGCGCCAGCGCGCCGGTGAGATAGGTCTTGGCGTCGACGAACTCCGCCTCGGTCGGCCCGTCGGTGCGCAGGCGCGCCAGCTCGGCCCGAACGACACGGATCGCCTCGGCGACCCGCTCGTTGGCGGAGGCCGTCGAGATCACCAGGAGGGCGGCCCTGCGGTAGACGCGCAGGCTGCTCGACGCGCCGTAGGCCAGCCCGCGCTTTTCGCGCACCTCGCTGAACAGCCGCGACTGCTGGCCGCCGCCGCCCAGGATGTGATTGAGCGCGAGCGCTGCGTACCAGTCCGGATCGTCGCGCGCGACGCCGGGCAGCGCCATCAGTGCCGCACTCTGCGGCACCGACCGCTCGATGACGACGGTGCGCGGCCGGGTGGGCGGCTGCCACTCGGGCGGCAGGGGCAGCGGCGTGCCGGCCGGCAGGCCGCCGAAGGTTTTGTCGAGCAGGCGGCCGAGCTCGGCTTCGTCGATGTCGCCGACCGCGGCCAGGATCAGGCCGCTCCTGATCAGCAGGGCGCCGGCGCGCTGCTTGAGGATCTGCGGCGTGATCGTCTTCAGGTCGTCCGGCGTGCCGTCGGGGTCGTTGGCGTAGGGATGTCCGGCGAACTCGACGGACATCAGCGTGCGGGCCGCGACCGATGCCGGCCGCTGGTTCGCCTGGTTCAACGCGGCGACGATCTGGGCGCGGCGCTGCTCGACCATGTCGGCATCGAAGCGCGGCGCCGTGAGGGTCAGCCGCAACAGCTCGAAGCCCTCCTCGCGGTTGGCCGACAACACGCGCAACGAGCCGTTCAGCCGGTCGAGCGACGCGCCGAAGTTGACCGACGCGGCGGCGTCCTCCTGACGCCGCTGGAAGGCCTGCGATGCAAGCGGTCCCGCGCCGTCGGTCAGCAGGGTGGCCATGAGGTTGGTGACGCCGGACTGGCCCTTGGGATCCGACGACGCGCCGCTGGCGAAGGAGAAGGCGAGCGACACCACGGGCGCGCTCTTGTCCTGCACCAGCCACACCTTGAGGCCGAGCGGCGTGGTCACCGCCTTGATGTCGACCGCGCCGGCGGCGCCGGGCAGAAAGAGGATCGCCGCGACGAGCACCACGACGGGCGCCGCGAGCAGACGGCGCAGCAAAGCCAGAGGCCGTTTCATCGGCTGCCGGCCTGCGGCGTCAGCATCGCCGTCACCAGGCCCTCGGGACGCCAGACATGGCGCGCGGCGGCGATCACATCGGTCGGCGTGACGGCGGAGATACGCTGCGGCCAGGCGTCGATGTCGGCAACGGTGCCGCCGATGGCGAGCGTGGCGGCGTAGGTGCGCGGGCCGCTCGCCAGCGAGTCCTGCGAATAGATGGCGGCGGCCAGAAGCTGGTTCTGCGCCCGTTCCACGTCCTCCGGCGAGACGCCCTCGTCGATCAGCTTGCCGAGCTGGCCGCCAACGGCGCTCTCGATTTCCACCATCGTGCTGGTCGGCGCCGGATGCACGCCGAGATCGAACGAGGTGAGGCCGAGGCTGGTCGGGCTGTAGCTCGCCCAGGTCGACAGCGCGAGCGTGCGATCGACCACCAGGGCGCGCCACAGGCGGCTGGTCTCGCCGCCGCCCAGCAGATGCGCCAGCACCTGCAGCGCATAGGCGTGCTTCGTCTCGCCCTTGCGATAGGACGGCGCCAGGTAATGCCGCGACCAGCGCGGCTCGGCCACGCGGGCATCGGCGCGGATCGTGCGCTGCGGCAGGTCGGGCGCGCCCTCGCCCGGACGGCGGCGCGGCTCGACCTTGCGGCTGGCGATCGGCCCGTAATGCTTCTCGGCGAGCTTGCGCACCTGTTCGACCGTGGTGTCGCCGGCCACGATCAGGATCGCGTTGTTGGGCGCGTAGAATTTCAGGTAGAAGGCCGTCAGATCGCCGACGGTGAGCCGCTTCACGTCGTCGACATAGCCGATGACCGGCATGCCGTAGGGCTTGTGCCGGCCGAACAGCTGCTCGGCCACCGCCTCCTCAAGCAGCGCGCTGGGCGAATTGTCGGTCCGCATGCGCCGCTCCTCGAGCACGACCTGGCGCTCGGGGATCAGCTCCTTCTCGGTGATGCGCAGGCCCGCCATGCGATCGGCTTCCATGCGCATCACGAGCTCGAGCCGGTCGGGTGACACGGTCTGGTAGTAGCCGGTGGAATCGTAGGTCGTGTAGGCGTTGTCGCGGCCGCCGTTCTTCGAGACGATGCGCGAGAACTCGGTGGGGCCGACCGTGGCGGTGCCCTTGAACATCATATGCTCGAGGAAGTGCGCGACGCCGGTCTTGCCGAAAACCTCGTCGGCGCTGCCGGCCTTGTAGACCACGAATTGGGTGACGATCGGCGCGCGGCTCGACGGCAGCACGACCGCCTGCAGGCCGTTGGCCAGGGTGAAGGTCTCGGCCCGCCGCCGCTCGACGGAGAACAGCTTGGCCCACGCCGGCGCCTGCGGCACGAGCGCAGCGCTCGCCGCGAGGCCGCCGAGCAAGGCACGGCGGCGGAGCATCGGAGCCGGTATCAGAAGACGCCTTCGAGCAGGCCGCGCTTGCGTCGCGTGATGGTCGGCGGGTTGCCGCTGGCCGGCTGGCCGGCCGCCTGGGCGTCGCGCAGCCGCTGCTGCTCCTTGGTCGGATCGATGATGGTGCCCGGGGGCGGCGAGTCCTGCCAGAAGATCAGGCTGTCGACGAAGGACTTGTCGTTGTCGTTCAGCGTCTTGGTGTCCTGGTTGACCCGGCTGCGGATGTTGGGATCGATGCCGCTGCCCGCGCTCTGGCCGGCCTTCTGGACCAGCGCCTGCTCCGAGCCGGTCGTGGGCGGCGGCGCGCCGCCGCCTGAGCCGGTGATGCGCTGCTGGGTGCGACCGGCCAGCGCCGGCGACAGCGCCTCCTTGGCCTGGTCGGCCGGGGTCACTTCCTGCGGACGCGGCTCGCCCGGCCGCGGCGGACGCAGCTCGGCATTGGGCGGCATGGTGAGCGGCGAATGCGAGACGATCTTGAATTCGTCAGGCGACACTTTCTTGCCGCCGCCGATATTCTCCAACATGCTGCAGCCGCCCAGCGCGACGGGGCCCAGGGCGAAAAGGCAAAGGGTGATCAGGCTCGTACGTCGCATCGTTCGTCCTTCGGTGTCCGCTTCTGTCCGCTGATCATGGCCGCATCAGGGCGCGCGCTGTTTTTCGCCGACGAGTGAATCGATGAGCATCAGGCCGACGCCGACAACGATCGCCGAATCGGCGACATTGAACGCCGGCCAATGCCAGTGGCCAATGTGGAAATCGGCGAAATCGAACACCGCCCCCCACCGGGCGCGGTCGATAACATTGCCGATAGCGCCGCCCATGACAAGGCCGATGCCCCAGCCGGTGAGCATCCGGTCGGTTCGTCGCAGCCACACGAACAGCCCGATGCAGACCGCCACCGCGACCGCCGACAGGACCCACGGCGGCAGCGCGCCATCGCCGCCCAAAAGCCCGAAGCTGACGCCGGTGTTCCACACGATCACCAAGCGGAAGAACCCGTCGATCACCGGCACGATGGCGCCAGCCTTCGTCAGGTAGCCCAGCAGGAACTGCTTGGACGCCTGGTCGGCGATCAGGGTGACGATGAGCAGGAGCATCGCCTGGCGGTCGATCGGCCTCATGCGGTCACCGCGGCTTCGCAGCGCCGGCAGAGCAGCGGGTGCTGGGCGGACTTGCCGACCTCTTCCAGTACCTGCCAGCAGCGTGCGCATTTGTTGCCGTGGGCCGGCAGCGGCTCGACGGCGACACCCGCCACGTCGGGCAGGGTGAAAGCGCCTTGCGGCCCCTTGCCCTCGACCAGCGCGCTGTCCGAGGTGATGAAGATCTCGCAGAGGTCGAGCCCCTTGAACGCCTCGAGGTACTCGGGCGCGGCATGGATCCTGGGCGCCGCCTGCAGGCTGGAGCCGATGCGCTTCTCGGCACGCTCCAGCTCGAGCGCGCCGGTGACGACGCGGCGAAGCGTCCGCACGGTCTTCCACTTCTCGCCCAGCGCCGCATCGCGCCAGGCGGCCGGGATCGCGGGATAGACGCGCAGATGCACGCTCTCCTTGTCGCCGTCCGGCATGTCCTTGGGCCGGGCGAGCCAGGCCTCCTCGGCGGTGAAGCAGGTGATGGGCGCCAACCAGGCGGTGATGAAGGAGAACAGCTCGGCCATCACCGTGCGCGCCGCGCGCCGGCGCAAGGTCTTGGGCGCATCGCAATAGACCGCGTCCTTGCGGATGTCGAAATAGAAGGCCGAGAGGTCGACGGCGCAGAAATTGTGCAGCTCGGTGGCGATCTGGTGGAAGTCGAAATCCTCCACGGCTTGCCGGAACATCGTGTCGAGCTCGGCCACGCGATGCAGCACCCAGCGCTCGAGCTCGGGCAGGTCGGCATAGGCCACCTTCTCCGTCGCCGCCGAATAGCCGTCGAGGCTGCCCAGAAGATAGCGCAGCGTGTTGCGCAGCCGGCGATAGGCCTCGGACTGGTGCTTCAGGATCTCCGGGCCGATGCGCTGGTCCTCGGTGTAGTCCGTGCCGACCACCCACAGGCGCAGGATGTCGGCGCCATACTGGTCGCACACGGTCTGCGGCGCGGTGATGTTGCCCAGCGACTTCGACATCTTGCGGCCCTGCTCGTCGAGCGTGAAGCCGTGGGTCAAGACGCCGTCGTAGGGCGCGCGGCCGCGCGTGCCGCAGCTCTCGAGCAGCGAGGAATGGAACCAGCCGCGATGCTGGTCGGAACCTTCGAGATAGAGGTCGGCCGGCCACTTGAGCTCGGGATTGCCCTCGAGCGTGAAGACGTGCGTGCAGCCCGAGTCGAACCAGACGTCGAGGATGTCCGTCACCTGCTCGTAGTCCTGGGCCTTGTACTTGTTGCCGAGGAAGCGCTCGGGCGGGCTTTCGAACCACACGTCGGCGCCTTCCTGGCGGAAGGCATCGACGACCCTGCCCATCACCTCGGGGTCGCGCAGGGGCTCGCCGGTTTCCTTGTTCACGAACACCGCGATCGGCACGCCCCAGGCGCGCTGGCGCGACACGTTCCAGTCGGGCCGCTGCTCGATCATGCTGCGCAAGCGGTTGTAGCCGGCGCGCGGCACGAAGCGCGTGGCATCGATCGCCGCCAGGGCCTTTTCGCGCAAGGTGCCGCCGATCTCGGCGATCGGCTTGTCCATGGCGATGAACCATTGCGGGGCATTGCGGAAGATCACCGGCGCCTTGGAGCGCCAGGAGTGCGGATAGCTGTGGCGGATGCGGCCGAACGCCAAAAGCTGGCCGGCCTTGTCGAGCGCGTCGCTGACCGCGCGGT
This sequence comes from uncultured Alphaproteobacteria bacterium, assembly GCA_963755585.1. Classification (GTDB taxonomy): domain Bacteria; phylum Pseudomonadota; class Alphaproteobacteria; order Reyranellales; family Reyranellaceae; genus Reyranella. Next base: position 18,079 of record CAVWKN010000042.1, on the reverse strand, counting down.
TGGCGTCGCCCTTCACGCCTTCCGACGTGTAGACGCGCTTGCCGGCAAACAGCGGCACGTGCGGATAGTAGCTGCCGTCCTCGGCGACCGTCTCGGGCACTTCCACGCCATTGGCCACGCCCAGCTCGTAGTCGTCGGCGCCGTGGCCGGGCGCGATATGCACGAAGCCCGTGCCGGCATCGGCGGTGACGAAGTCGCCGGGCAGCAGGCGCACGTCGAACTCGTAGCCCTGGCCGCGCAGCGGGTGGGCGGCGAGCAGCCCGTCGAAGTCGGCGGCCGCGACATCGCCCAGAATCTTCGGCGTGAACTTGGCCGCTTCGGCCACGGCGCCCACCAGCTCCTTGGCCAGAACCATCTTCTCGCCGACCCGTGCGCGGCTGCCCTCGCCCGCCTCGGCGACCTCGACCAGCGCGTAGGCGATGTCGGGGCCGTAGGCGAGCGCACGGTTGCCCGGGATGGTCCAGGGAGTCGTGGTCCAGATCAGGATCGACGCGCCGTCGAGCTTGCCGCCCTTCGACTTCAGGACCGGGAAGCGGACATGGATCGTGTCGGAGGTGTGGTCGTGATACTCGATCTCGGCCTCGGCCAGCGCCGTCTTCTCGACGACCGACCACAGCACGGCCTTGGAGCCCTTGTAGAGCCCGCCATTCATCAGGAACTTGCCGAGCTCGCCCACGATCACGGCCTCGGAACTGTAGGCCATGGTCGAGTAGTAGTTGTCCCAGTCGCCCTCGACGCCCAGCCGCTTGAATTCCTCGCGCTGCACGCCGATCCAGTGATCGGCGAAGGCGCGGCACTGGCGGCGGAACTCGCCGACCGGCACGGCGTCCTTGTCCTGGTTCTTGGCGCGGTATTCCTCCTCGATCTTCCATTCGATCGGCAGGCCATGGCAGTCCCAGCCCGGGACGTAGTGGCTGTCCTTGCCCAGCATCTGCTGGGTGCGGCTCACCAGGTCCTTCAGGATCTTGTTGAGCGCGTGGCCGATATGGAGGTTGCCGTTGGCGTAGGGCGGGCCGTCATGCAGGACGAACTTGGGCCGGCCCTTGCTCTCGGCGCGCTGGCGCTCGAACAGCTTCATGTCGGCCCAGCGCTTCAGCAGCTCCGGCTCCTTCTTGGGCAGGCCGGCGCGCATGGGGAAGTCGGTCTTGGGCAGGAAGACGCTGGATTTATAGTCGGTTGTCACGGGAAACTCGGCGCAAAAGGAGCGATGAATGACCGCCCCGAAAGGCGGTCAAGAACAGGCACGACCCGGCCGCGGTCAGCGGACCGGGCGGATAATTCGCTCCTGAAAGGCCCCGATAAACATTGGGCCGGCAATCTAGGGATGGGGGTGCGGGGGGTCAAGGCGAGCGGGCCCGGGCCATTTGCGCAATTCCCGCAGGCTGATTCCGACTGGGCTTTGCGAATCCGAATAAGTGGGCGCCAGGCGACCCAGTTATGTATTTTTGTTGCTCGGCCCAGTGTGGCGTTCAGCGGCTCAGGAGAGGGATTTTGCGCATTTACCGCTACCGGGTCCACCATCGACGTCGGCTGCACCGCCAGCCGCGCCACCCGACGGGGCAGACGCCGCCCGAATAACTGCGCACCGTACGACGCACTTATGTATCTTTGTTGCTCGGTCCTCCGCGGCGCGGCGAGGCCCATGGGGATTTCCGCAATTCCCGCAAATGCTGCCGTCTTGGCGATCGCGCCGGGAGCGTCGGACGTTCGGAGGTTTCCGCAGTTCCCGCTAGCCATTTTGGCCGGCACCGCGACAGATAATTCTTTCGCGCCGCCATATGGGGTCGAAGCGCCGGGGGCGGGCTCAGAGCCGCCGCCTGCGATGCCGGCAAAATGCTGTCGCGCGGCCACGGATTGGAAAATGGACACGATGCCGATCCTCTGTCGAAAAGGTCGGCAGGGACAAATCACGACATTGCTCAGGCCCGTCAAGCGCTCCTCGTTCATACCTCATGCATGTCGGGCCAAAACGATCCGACTCTGGCGCGACCGGGCCCCCTGCTATCCTTGGGGTGCGCATGACGAGACCGTTACTTCTTCCGCTGGCACTGTGGTCGAGCCTTGTGGCCTGCGCCATCTCACCGCCCTCCTGGCAGAAGGCCGGGGCGAGCGAGGCCACGCTCGCCAAGGACTCGTCGGAATGCCGCGAGCTGGCCGAGCAGGAGGCCATGCGTCGCTATCCCTCCGGCTTCAGTTCCCCGTCGTTCAGCGCCACCGGCGTGCTGATGTCCCAGCAGCGTGACGAGACAAATCGGTCCGCCGTGGAGACCGCGTCCTTCAACACCTGCATGGTGAGCCGCGGCTATGCGCCAACGCCAGCCCACCAGGCATTGCCCAAAGTAGCCTCCTAGACATTGTCGGCCTCGGTCGAACCGCGCGGCCCGGAGGCCGCAACCTGGCCCCATGTCCAGCCGCTGATGTCGGGCATGTCGTCGCCGTGACGGGCGATATAGGCCTTGTGCTCGATCAGCCTGTCGCGGATCGCCTGCTTGGCGTAGGCGGCCCGCGCGCCGAGCTTGGGCAGCCGGTCGATCACGTCACCGACCAGATGAAAACGATCGAGGCCGTTCAGCACGCACATATCGAAGGGCGTCGTGGTCGTGCCTTCCTCGATATAGCCGCGCACATGGAAATTGTCGTGGCCATGCCGCTTGTAGGTCAGGCGATGAATCAGCCAGGGATAGCCATGAAAGGCGAAAATGACCGGCTTGTCGGTGGTGAACAGCGCATCGAAGTCCCAATCGGACAGGCCGTGCGGGTGCTCGCTCGAAGGCTGCAGCGTCATCAGATTGACGACATTGACGACGCGCACCTTCACCTCCGGCGCGTGGCGACGAAGGAGGTCGACCGCGGCCAGCGTCTCCAAAGTCGGCACGTCGCCGCAGCAGGCCATCACCACGTCGGGCTCGCCGCCTTTGTCATTGCTCGCCCATTCCCAGATGCCGAGGCCGGCCTGGCAATGCTTGACCGCCTCGTCCATGGTGAGCCACTGCGGCGCGGGCTGCTTGCCGGCGACGACGACGTTGACGTAGTTGCGGCTGCGCAGGCAGTGATCGGTGACCGAGAGCAGGCAGTTGGCATCGGGCGGAAGGTACACGCGCACCACCTCGGCTTTCTTGTTGATGACATGGTCGATGAAGCCGGGATCCTGATGGCTGAAGCCGTTGTGATCCTGGCGCCACACGTGACTCGACAACAGATAGTTCAGCGAGGCGATCGGCCGTCGCCACGGGATGTGATTGCACACCTTCAGCCACTTGGCGTGCTGGTTGAACATCGAATCGATGATGTGGATGAAGGCCTCGTAGCACGAGAAAAAGCCGTGCCGCCCGGTCAACAGGTATCCTTCCAGCCAGCCCTGGCATTGATGCTCGCTCAGCATCTCCATCACCCGGCCATCGGCGGCCAGGTGGTCGTCCTCCGGTCGGGTCTCGGCGACCCAGGCGCGGTTGGTGACCTCGAGCACGTCCTGCCAACGATTGGAATTGTTCTCGTCCGGGCTGAAGAGCCGGAAGTTGCGGTATTCCATGTTGAGCGCCATCACGTCGCGCAGGAACCGGCCCATGACGCGCGTGGCCTCGGCCGTCACCGCGCCCGGCGCCGGCACCTTCACGGCATAGTCGCGGAAGTCGGGAAGCTTGAGCGCGCGCAGCACCAGGCCGCCGTTGGTCTTGGGATTGGCGCTCATGCGGCGATGGCCTTTGGGCGCCAGCTCGGCGAGCTCGGACTGTAACCGACCACGCTCGTCGAACAGCTCGGCCGGGCGGTAGCTCTTCATCCACTGCTCGAGAATCTGCACGTGCTCGGGTTTCTGCATGTCACTCATCGGCACCTGATGGGCGCGCCACGAGCCCTCTGCCATCCGGCCGTCGATCTCCTTGGGACAAGTCCAGCCTTTGGGCGTGCGCATCACGATCATGGGCCAGCGCGGACGTTCGGCAGCGCCGTCATGCGCCCTGGCCTTGATGCGTTGGATCTCGGCGATGACGGTGTCCAGGGTGGCGGCCATCAGCTCATGCATTTTCTGCGGCTCGTCGCCTTCGACAAAATAGGGCGTGTAGCCATAGCCGCGGAAGAGGTGCTCCAGTTCCTCGTGGCTGATGCGGGCGAGAACAGTGGGATTGGCGATCTTGTAGCCGTTGAGGTGCAGGATCGGCAGCACCACGCCGTCGGCGGCGGGATTGAGGAACTTGTTGGAATGCCAGCTTGTCGCCAGCGCCCCGGTCTCGGCTTCGCCGTCACCAATGACGCAGGCCACGATCAGATCGGGATTGTCAAAGGCCGCGCCATAGGCGTGCGAAAGGGCATAACCGAGTTCCCCGCCCTCATGGATCGAGCCGGGCGTCTCAGGCGCGACATGGCTTGGAATACCGCCGGGGAACGAGAACTGCTTGAAAAGGCGCTTCAGGCCGTCTTCGTCGGCGGAGATGTCCGGATAGACCTCGCTGTAGGTGCCTTCGAGATAGGCGTTTGCCACCAGGCCGGGCCCGCCGTGTCCGGGGCCGGCGATGTAGATCATGTCGAGGTCGTGCTTCTTGATGAGCCGGTTCAAGTGAACGTAGACGAAGTTCAACCCTGGTGTCGTTCCCCAGTGACCCAATAGCCGCGGCTTGATGTGTTCCCTTACGAGGGATTTCTTGAGCAAGGGATTGTCATAGAGATAGATCTGGCCGACCGAGAGGTAGTTGGCGGCCCGCCAATATGCATCCATCAACGCACGCTCTCTGTCGGACAGCGCGTTTGCCATCGTAGCCTCCCGGCGCCGTGCCGAGCTTCGATTGCTCCGCCTCGGCACAATACTGGTTGGTCTCAGTCGTCGCGGCGGTGCAGGCGGATCATCTGCGCCTGATGACGCCGCTTCCATTTCGTCTGCGTACTTCCCGAGGCTCGCCGCACCATTGAGACTGGCACGGCCACGATGCGAATACGAGATTGGTCATCGTCGCTGCCACGCTTCGTTCGATGACATTTGCGTTTCGGTCATGGTGGCGCCTCAGACATCGAGATGACTCGCACCGAAGGCGATCAGCACGACGGCCACCCCCAAAAGCATCCAGCCCGGATGTCGGCCGCGGGTCGCCCAAAGATTGCCGAGCGTGCCGAATACGTAGCAGCCGCCGACAAACGCGATGGTCGCCAGTCTGGCCGCCGGTCCGAACCAGAGGGTCGCTGCGATCAGAGCCAGTCCGCCAAGCAACCAGATCAGCGTGCTGAAATGCAAAAGCGCCGGCACCAGTCTGATGATGGAGGCGGGCATCTTCTCCTTGCCGGCCATCCGCACCAGCGGCCTGACCAGGAAACGCTGCGTCAGGACGCCGTGAACGACCGCCACGCCACTTCCGATCGCGCCGGCCGCGACCAAGGCCATATCGTGCAGGTCCATATCCATACACCTCTGTATGGAGACGATCCCACCCAGACCTTCCGACGTCAATACAGTAGTGTATGGTTAACCATGGATGCTCGTCTGACCAAGACCGATTGGCTCGATCACGGGCTTCGGACCCTTGTCGCCTCCGGCGCCAATGCGCTGAAAGTGGCGCCAATGTCGGAGGCGCTGCAGGTGTCGCGCGGCAGCTTCTACTGGCACTTCAAGGATATCGCCGACTTTCGGTCAGAACTGCTTGGCTACTGGCGACAGCGCCTGACCGATCAAATCATCGAGGAGCTGGAATCGGCGGAATCCGAAGCGGGCCGATTGAACTATCTGATGAAGCGGGCCTTCAGCGCGGACCACAGGCTGGACCGGGCCGTCAGAAACTGGGCGGCGGAAGACTCGGAGGTGGCCGCAATGGTCGCTGCCGTCGATGCCGGCCGGGTCGCCTACATCGCACGGATGCTTGAAGCCGCGGGCGTACGCGAGCCCCAAACGTCATCGCGGGCAGCCTTCCTGTATTGGGCCTATCTGGGCCAGGCGGTCGTCATGGACCCTCGCCATGCGTCGATTACGCTGGCCTGTCTCGACGAGATCAGCGACCTGTTCAAAACCTGAACGAGCGCTTCCGGCATCGACCGCTATTCCAGGCTCCCCGCCAGGATCGCCTTGGCCGCCTGGCCGTCGGCGGCGATCTGGGCCTTGAGCTGATCGAGGCCGGAGAATTTCATTTCGGGGCGGATGAAATCGACCAGCGCCACCCGCAGCGTCTTGCCGTAGAGGTCGCCCACGAAGTCGAACAGGTGGACCTCGAAGTTTTCCTGCAGCTTGCCGAAGGTCGGACGCCGGCCGAGATTGGCCACGGCGTCGCGCCACTTGCCGTCGACCATCGCGCGCACGGCATAGACGCCGAAGCGCGGCCGGAGATGCTCGCCCAGGGCGACGTTGGCGGTGGGAAAGCCGATGGTGCGGCCGCGCTGGTCGCCCAGCTCGACGGCGCCTTCGATCTCCCAGGCATGGCCGAGGAACTCGGCCGCTTCGCTCGCCCAGCCATGGCGCAAGGTCTCGCGGATGCGCGTCGAGGAATAGATCTCGCCCTCATGCATCACCGGATCGAGCACCGTGACGCCGAAGCCCTTGGCGCGGCCCTGCGCACGCAGCATCTCGACATTGCCGCTGCGGCGCGCGCCGAAGGTGAAGTCGTAGCCGCATACGACATGGCGCGCGCCCAAACCATTCAGCAGCACGTCGTCGATGAAGGCATCGGCCGAGAGTGCGGCGAACGCCGCATCGAAGTGCTGCGCCAGCACGGCCTGCACGCCGTACTCGGCCAGCAGGCGGACTTTCGCCGGCGGCAAGGTGAGGCGGAACGGACCGGTGTCGGGCACGAAGAAGCGGCGCGGATGCGGCTCGAAGGTGAGCGCGACCAGCGGCGCGCCGAGCGCCTTGGCCCGTTCGCCGGTGTGCGCCAGCAAGGCCTGGTGGCCGCGATGCACGCCGTCGAAATTGCCGAGCGCCACGGCGCCGCCCTTCCATTGGCCAGGCGTCGCCCGCCAATCGTCGAAGGTCGGGATCATTTCGGCGTGCGCCGCGGCACCGAGACGACGGCTTCGCCGTCGATCACCACGGTGTCGCCGCTCAGGCACTGCGTCTTCAGCGTCACGCGGCGGCGCTCGTGGTTGATGTCGGTGATGGTGCAGACCGCCGTCACGGTGTCGCCGATCGAGACCGGCGCGGTGAAGCTCAGGGTCTGCGACACGTAGACCGAGCCCGGACCAGGCAGCTTGGTGCCGACCACCGTCGAGATGAAGCTGCCGCTCAGCATGCCGTGGGCGATGCGCTGGCCGAAGCGCGTGGTGTGGGCAAAGCCGTCATGCAGGTGAAGCGGATTGGTGTCGCCGGAGACGCCGGCGAAGGCCGCGATGTCGGCCTCGGTCACCGTCTTGCCGTACATCGCCGACATGCCGACCTTGAGATCTTCGAGATAATGGCCGTGCATGGCCGCGAATTCGATCGACACGTCTGCTGTTCTCCCCGCCCCAATACCGCACAGGCGGCGCCCTCTTACCACGCTGCGGGGCCTGTGCCACAGTCCGGGTGAATGACCGTTCACATGCCGACCGAAGCGGAAACCGTCGCCTCCGTCATGGCCGCCGTCGCCGGCCGCCATTTCGGCGGGCCGGCCACGATCGAGCACCTGGTCCGCGAATTGGGCGGCGCCTCGCGCCAGACCTGGAGCTTCGACGCCGTCGTGGACGGGGAGCGCCACGGCCTCATCCTGCGCCGCGATCCGCCGGTGCTGGGGCAGGCCGCGAGTGTCCCGCCGGGCGAGCGCTCGCAATCGCTCGACCGCGCCACCGAATTCCGCGTCCTGCGCGCGGCCTTCCAGGCCGGCGTGCGTGCGCCCGAGGTGCTGTTCGAGCTCGCGCCGGCCGACGGGCTGGGCGAGGCCTATGTCATGCGCCGCATCGGCGGCACGGCGATCGCGCGCAAGCTTTTGCGCGATCCGCCCTATGAAAAAGCGCGCGGGCGCATCGCGGGCCAGCTCGGCGAGATCCTGGCGCGCATCCATGCCGTCGATACCAGGAGCCTGCCACCTCTCGCGCACCGCGAAGCGGCCGACCACATCGCGGGCCTGCGCCGCCAGCTCGACCTGCTCGGCCAGCCACAGCCGGTCTTCGAGCTGGCGCTGTCCTGGCTCGACCGCCGCAAGCCTGCGCCGGCAGCGGAGCCGGTGCTGGTCCACGGCGACTACCGCACCGGCAATTATCTGGCCGACGAATTGGGCGTGACGGCGATCCTCGACTGGGAAGGCGCGCATCTCGGCGATCCGGTCGAGGACCTGGGCTGGCTGTGCGTGAAGAGCTGGCGCTTCGGGTCGGTCGACAAGCCGGCCGGCGGCTTCGGCAGCCGCGAGGAACTGTGGTCGGCCTACCAGCGTGCGGGCGGCGGCAAGGTCGATCCGGCGCGCGCGCATTGGTGGGAAGTCTTCGGCACGGCGCGCTGGGGCATCATTTGCCACAACCAGGCCTGGCGGCATCTCTCGGGCTCCATCAAGTCGATGGAGCTCGCCTCGATCGGCCGCCGCGCGGTGGAGACCGAGGTCGATCTGCTGCAACTGCTGAAGAGCGGAGGCTAGAGCATGGCGTCTGGGCTCATATCAAGCGGACCGCGGGCGTCCCGCCCGCTCATGAGCGGGCCGAGAGGCCCGCGGTCCGGAAGAATTCTGACCATGGCGCAGGATCGTCCCACCGCGTCGGAGCTTCTGGCGGCCATCGCCGACTTCCTGCGCGAGGAGGCGACGCCGGCGCTCGATCGCGCCGAGCCGCGGCTCGGATTCCAGATGCGGGTGGCGGCAAATTCGCTCGCCATCCTCGAGCGCGAGGCCAGGCTCGGTCCCGCCGCCGATGCGCGCGAGCATGAAAGACTGATCCGTTTGCTCGGCCGTGACGGCACGCTCGACGAGCTCAATCGCGAGCTTGCGCACCAGCTTCGAACCGGCCGACGTGACGAGCGCGACCCGGCGCTGATGGCCCATCTCGGAGCCACCATCGCCGACAAGATCGCGATCGCGAACCCGAAGTGGCGTTAGTGCGGGGAGCCACGCACCCCGAGCCTTCTCGTTGCCCCCTCACCTGACCTCTCCCACGTTCGCCCAGTTCCTGGCGGTCGGCCTGCACGGCATTTGGAACCACTATCCGAAGTGCAGGGATTACACGCCGCGGGTTGCCTTCGTGCTGCCGGCCTGGAACGAGGCCGACGTGCTGGGCGCCAGCATCGATTCGCTGATGAGCATCGACTATCCGGCGGGCCTGTGGCGCATCTACGTGGTCGATGACGCCAGTACCGACCACACGCCCGAGGTCATGCGCCAGAAGATCGCGCAGTATCCCGGTTCGGTGTTCCACCTGCGCCGCGAGAAGGGCGGTCAGGGCAAGGCGCACACGCTCAACCACGGCATCAAGGAGATCCTGAAGGAGAACTGGGCCGAGGCCGTGATGATCATGGACGCCGACGTCCTGTTCGAGCCGGTCACGCTCCGCCGCATGACCCGCCATCTCGCCGACCCCGAGGTCGGCGGCGTCACGGCCTACGTCAAGGAGGGCAGCCAACCCGCCAGCCTGCTGTCGCGGTTCATCGCCTTCGAGTACATCACGGCCCAGGCGGCGGCGCGGCGGGCGCAGAACGTGATGGGCGGTCTGCCCTGCATGGCGGGCGGCGCGCAGCTCCACAGCCGCGAGAACCTGGTGGCGATCGGCGGCGCCATCGACACCAGTACGCTCGCCGAGGACACCTATACCACCATCAAGACCCAGCTCGCCGGCCGTCGCGCCCTGTTCGACGGCAACGCCGTCGTCTGGGCCGAGGAGCCCGACAGCGTGGTGGCGCTGTGGAAGCAGCGCGTGCGCTGGGGGCGCGGCAACCTGCAGATCACCAGGGCCTTCCGCGCCCTGTGGTTCCGGCCCGACCGCAACCGACTGTTCGGCGACATCGCGTTCGGCTTCCTGTGGTTCAGCATCGCCTTCATGCCGCTGTTCATGATCGTGGGATCGCTGGGGCTGGTGGGTCTTTTCTATGCCTGGCCGCCGTGGGCGCCGACCGCGTTTTCGATTCTGTGGACCGTCACCTTCGTCGAGCTACCTGTTCCAGACGCCGCCAAGGAGAGACGCACTTCCAGCTACCTGCGGGCGCACGATATGCGTCCGAGAGCCAATGCGTTCCGCTTTCAACCGGACGCGCACAAGGCGCGCAACAGATCCATCCGGCCTTCGATCCCGAGGCGCTGAACGGCATGGCCTGGCTGGCGCTCGCCAATCGCAACCGCGAGGAGGCACGGGCCGGCTTCGAGCAGGTGCTGACGATCGAGCCGAACAACGAGGAGGCCAAGATCGGCCTGTCGATGGCGCCCGATGTCTACCGCTACCTGCTGGACGCCAATGGCATGATGGTCTCGACGACGCAGGGCACGTCGTGGGGCTTCGGCGCGCGCGGCACGGCCGGCGTGACGGCGTTCGATACGCTCGAGCTCGGTTGGCAGCATTTCACCAACGAACTGCAGACGGTGTCGTTCATCGGTCTCGCCACGCTGCCGTCGGACGACATCACCGTGGGCTACCACCGGCTGATGCCGCTGAGCTACGCCTTCTCCGTGGTCTACGACTATCGCGGCCACGCCAGCCTGCCGACCGAGCACTGGATCGACGGCAGCGTCGCTTTCTATCTCACCGACTGGCTGCGCTGGTTCGGCGGCTACCGCCAGGCCTTCGGCGCCCCCCAATACAATGGCCGCCTGATCCGCTCCGGGTTCAGCGCCACCTTCGCGCCCTCCTGGGAAGCGACGGCCACCGTCTGGAATTCAGCCCAGGCCGTCTTCAACAACTACCAGGACCTGTGGACCTGGGTGTTCGAGATCACCCATTACGGACCGCGCAACCTGCTGCTCGTGGCCGGCGTCGGCTACAGCCCGCTGATCGACAACGTCGACCTGCATGCGCGCGCAATCCTGCCGGTCACCGACCGCATTGCCCTCCAGCTTATAGCGGCCCACAATTCGATCAACGCGGACATGCGCGTGACGGCAGGCTTTCGCTTCACTTGGTGACATCCCGGAGCGTCGACGATGAATCAGCCACAGGAAAAGCCCCGGCTCGCGTCGTGCGGCAGACACCCGACAAGCAGTTGCGCATACTCGTCGTCAACGTCGACGAGGCCGTCACAGCGGCGCTGAAGAGCGCGTTCGACCCCGTCCGCACCATTTCCCTGGAAATCGCGCCGGACGCCGATACTCTGCGCGCGGCGGTCCGCTCAGCGATCCCAGGGGGGAACATGAATTGTGAGCGCCACGGAGGGATGCGCTTCCAGCGATGATCCTTCGGTGATCACCGAAGCATTGACCCTGGCGAACACACCGGCGCGGGCCTAGATTTCGGGCATGATCACCGTCAACGCCCTCTCCGAAGTCGCCGCCCTGATGGGCGACCCGGCGCGCGCCGCCATGCTGCAGCTCCTGATGGACGGCCGCGCCCACACCGCGTCCGAGCTCGCGCTCACCGCCGGCATCACGGCGCAGACTGCGAGCGGACATCTTTCGCGCATGATCGACGGCAACCTGCTGGCCGCCCGCGCCCAGGGCCGCAACCGCTTCTATCGGCTGGCCACGCCCGACGTGGCGCACGCCATCGAATCGCTGATGGCCGTGGCCGGCACCGGCGTGTCGCCGGCGGCCAAGACGGCGGCGTGGCGGCGCGATCCCGATCTTCGCTTCTGCCGCACCTGCTACGACCATCTGGCGGGCCAGGTCGGCATCGCCGTCACCGATTCGCTGACCCGCGCCGGCCATATCGAGCCCAGGGGGCCGCGCGACTGGAAGCTCACCGAGTTCGGGCGAGCTGTTCTGCCAGCGGCTGGGCGTCGACGTACCGGGCGCGCGCCGCGCCGGCACCCGCCACTTCGCCCGCCAGTGCCTCGACTGGAGCGAGCGGCGGCCGCACATCTCGGGCGCCCTGGGTGCGGCCATCGCCGACACCTTCTTCACGCGCGGCTGGGCCGAGCGCCTGCGCCGCAGCCGCACGGTGCGGCTCACCGATTCAGGACGGCGGGCGATGCATCGCGACTTCGGGGCGACGATGTAGCGTTCCGGACGTCCACCGCGCGTGCGTTCTGGAAATCCAAACCGGCGCACCGGCGATAGAGATTGCGGCTGTCGCTTGGTCAAGTGAGCTTGACGAGGAGCCGCAAGATGTCCCGCGAGGATTCGAGCGTGGTGCTCGTGCACGGCGCCTGGGCCGACGGTTCGAGCTGGCGCAAGGTGATCGGCCGGCTGAAAGAGGAAGGCACGAAGGTCGTCGCGGCCCCCTTGCCGCTCAGCTCGCTGGCCGACGACGTGGCGGCGCTCGACCGCACGCTGGAGCGGATCGAAGGCCCCGTCGTGCTGGCCGGCCACGCCTATGCCGGCGCCGTCATCGCCGCGACCCGCAGCGAGAAGGTCAGGGCACTCGTCTACGTGGCCGCCCTCGCCCCCGATGCGGGCGAGACGGTCGGCGACGTGTTCTACCGCGCCCCGCCGCATCCGCAGGCCCCGAAACTGGCCCCCGATCGCCATGGCCTGATCTGGCTTCCCGAGGACGCCTTCGCGGCGGCCTTCGCCCAGCATGCCACTGCCCCGGAACTGGCGCTGCTGGCGGCCGTCCAGCGGCCGATCGCGCTGCCCTGCATCAGCGTCCCCGTCGGACGGCCGCTCTGGAAGGACCGGCCGAGCTGGTTCCTGGTGGCCGAGGAGGACCGGATGATCGCGGCCGACACGCAGCGCTTCCTGGCGGACAGGATGAAGGCGCAGGTGCGCTCGCACGCGGTCGATCACGCGCCGATCGTGAGCGCACCCGCCGTCGTCGCGGGCATCATCCTCGATGCGGTTCGCCATGTGACCGCGAGCCACTGAGAGAGCGTCGACGACTTCATCTTGTGTGCATACCTCGCCCCCTTTCCCGGGAGGGTTGACGATCCGTCCGACCTCTGAATAGCTGTTCGGCGACGATTTGATCGTCCAATCGATAACAATCGGTCGACGATCGCGTCGTTGCACTCATCAAGTGGGAGGAACGATCGTGAAAAAACTGTTGATTGCCACCGCCGCCACCGTTGCCCTGGTCGGTTTTGCCGGAGCCCCGCAATCGGCGGACAAGAAGACCCTGGCCTTCGTGGTGAACGGCGCCTCCGATTTCTGGAAGGCGGCCGAAGCCGGCGTCAAGAAGGCGCAAGGCGAGCTGCCCAACTACACGCTCACCTTCAAGTATCCCGAGCAGTCGTCGGCCGCCATCCAGACGCGCATGATGGACGATCTCGTGGCCGCCGGCGTCGCCGGCATCATGGTGAGCGCGGTCGACCCCAAGACCATGGGCGATGCGCTGAACCGGGTGGGCGGCCAGGTCGCCCTGTTCACCACCGACAGCGACGCGCCCAACAGCAAGCGCATCGCCTATATCGGCTCGTCGAACGTCGACGCCGGCAAGCAGGCCGGCCAGCTGATGCTGAAGGCGATGCCCAACGGCGGCAAATGCATGGGCTTCGTCGGCCTGCCGGGCGCCGACAATGCGCGCGAGCGCATCGACGGCGTGAAGGAGACCATCAAGGGCTCGAAGATCGAACTGGTCGACGTGCGCGCCGACGACATCGACCAGACGCGCGCCAAGCGCAACGTCGAGGACACGATCACCGCCCGTCCGGAGATCAACTGCATGGTCGGCTTCTACTCCTACAACACGCCGCGCATCTACGAGGCGCTGAAGGAGGCCGGCAAGATCGGCAAGGTGACGATCATCGGCTTCGACGAGGACGCCATCACGCTGGGCGGCGTCAAGGAAGGCACGATCGCCGGCACCGTCGTGCAGCAGCCCTATGAATGGGGCTACCAGGGCATGAAGGACATGGCCAAGTACCTCGAGGGCGACAAGTCCTTCATCCCGGCGAACAAGCTGATCATCGTGCCGACCAAGATCATCGACAAAGCCAACGTCGATGCCTTCTGGGACGAGCTGAAGGCGCGGCAGGGCAAGAAGTAGGGTTACGTAGCCAGCCGTCATCCTGAGGCGCAGCGAAGGATCGTGAGCGATGCCGGTGGCAAGCGGCGATGAGGTCCTTCGCTTACGCTCAGGACGACATGAGAGAGTGCGTGTGACTGAGACTGCCCTCCGTGACTTCCCCGCTTCTCGAACTCGTCTCCGTCAGCAAGACCTATCCCGGCGTGAAGGCGCTCGATCGCGTCACCCTCAAGGTCGAGCGCGGCGAGGTGCTGGCGCTGATCGGCGAGAACGGCGCCGGCAAGTCGACCCTGATGAAAATCCTGGGCGGCGTCGTCGAGCCGAGCGAAGGGGTGATCCGCATCGATGGCGCGGCGCAGGGCTCGCTCACGGTCGCCGGCGCCATGGCGGCGGGCATCGCCTTCGTGCACCAGGAGCTCAACCTCTTCGACAATCTCGACGTCGCGGCCAACGTGATGATCGGCCGCGAACCGGTGTTTGGCGGAGCGCTGAAGCTGATCGACCGGACGGCGCTCGAGGCCAGGGTGACGCCGCTCCTGCGCCGGCTCGGCGTCGACTTCGAGGCCGCTACGCCGGTCGCCGACCTGTCGCTCGCCCAGCGCCAGCTCGTCGAGATCGCCAAGGCTTTGTCGCTCGAGGCGCGCATCGTCATCATGGACGAGCCGACCTCGAGCCTGACCGCCTCGGAGACGGCGCGCCTCCTGAAGGTGATCGCCGAACTCAAGGCCGGCGGCGTCGCGGTGATCTTCATCTCGCACCGCCTGAACGAGGTCGAACACTGCGCCGACCGGGTCGTGGTGCTGCGCGACGGCGCCGTGGTGGGCGAGCTGGCGCGGGGCGAGATCGGGCACGACGCCATGATCCGCATGATGATCGGCCGCGACCTGAAATCGCTCCATATACCGGCCGAGCGGCCGCCCGGCGCCGCGGTGCTCGAGGTCGCCGGCGTCCGGACCCAGGCGCATGCCGACCACGCGCTCGACCTTTCCCTGTATGCCGGCGAGATTCTGGGCATGGCGGGCCTGGTCGGCGCCGGCCGCACCGAGCTCGCCTGCGCCCTGTTCGGCGTCGATCGCCTGGTCGGCGGCGACGTGCGCCTCGATGGCCGCACGCTCGCCATCGCCACGCCGCGCGATGCCATCGACCACGGCATCTTCCTCATCCCCGAGGACCGCAAGCGCTCCGGGCTGGTGCTCGAACTCCTCGGTCAACGAGAACATCTCGCTGGCCAACCTCATGGCCTTCGCCCGCGGCCTGCTGATTCGCACCGGCGCCGAACGCCGCAACGCCACCGAACGCAGCGCCGCGCTCGACATAAGGACGGCCTCGATCGATACGATGGTCGGCACCCTGTCGGGCGGCAACCAGCAGAAGGTCGTGCTGGCGAAGTGGCTGTCGATGACGCCCCGGGTGGTGATCTTCGACGAGCCGACGCGCGGCATCGATGTCGGCTCGAAGTCGGAAATCTACAAATTGATGCGCGGGCTGGCCGACTCGGGCGTCGCCGTCCTCATGATCTCGAGCGACATGGAGGAGGCGATCGGCGTCAGCGACCGCATCGTGGTGATGCGCGAGGGCCGGATCGCGGGCTTCCTGGCGCGGCCCGAATTCAGCGAGGAGAACGTGATGCGGCTCGCCGTCGGCCGGCGCGACCTGCAGGCAGCGGAGGCCGTGTCGTGATGTTGAAGAAGGATCTCGGGCTCTTCCTGCTGATCGTCGTGGTCGGCGTGATCGTGGCCATCCTGAACCCGCGCTTCATCTCGCCCATCAACCTCGGCAACACGGCGAACCTGATCGGCCTGTTCGGGCTGTTCTCGATCGGCGAGGGCTTCGTCATCATCACCGGGGGCATCGACCTCGCGATCGGCTCGATGTTCGCCCTGCTGGGCGTCATCTACATCGACCTGCTGGTGACCTGGCAGCTGCCGTGGTGGATCGCCGTGATCGTGGTCGTGCTGGGCGGCATCGTGCTGGGCGCGATCCACGGCTTCCTGGTCACGCGGCTCCGCCTGCAGCCCTTCATCGTCACCCTGTGCGGCCTGCTGATCTATCGCGGCGTCGCGCGCTACTACACCAACGACGGCACCGCGGGCTTCGAGTTCGGCCAGAGCTTCCCGACGCTCGAATGGCTGACGACCGGGCGCACCCTGGGCGTGCCGCATTCCTTCATCATGTTCCTGGCCGTGGCGGCGATCATGGCGGTGGTGCTGCATCGCTCGGTGTTCGGCCGCTACCTGTTCGCGGTCGGCAAGAACGAGGAGGCGGCGCGCTATTCGGGCATCCGCACCGGGCGCATCGTGGCGGCGGCCTACATCATCAGCGGCGGCCTGGCCGGCCTCTCGTCGATCTACCTGGCGATGTACACGCGCTCGATCTCGCCGGCCAGCCACGGCAATTTCTACGAGCTCTACGCCATCGCCGCCGCCGTGCTGGGCGGCTGCTCGCTGCGCGGCGGCGAGGGCTCGATCCTGGGCATCGTGCTGGGCGCCATCCTGCTGCAGATCCTGCAGAACCTGGTGAACCTGCTGGGCATCCCGAGCTCGCTCAACTTCGCCGTGATGGGCACGGTGATCCTGATCGGCGTCGTGGCCGACCAGCAGCTCACGCGGCTCCGCAATCGACGGGACAGACGTTAGAGCCCGCCGTGGCGACCGGCGTCACGCCGCGTGGGCGGTCCGCTCGGTCGCGGCGAGCTTGCGATCGAGGAAGCTGCCGATCAGGGGGAAGACCTCGTCGGCCTTGTCCTCGAGCACGAAGTGGCCGGTGTCGAGCAGGTGGAACTCGAGATCCTTGAGGTCGCGCTTGTAGGGATGGGCGCCGTCGGCGGGGAAGATGACGTCGTTCTTGCCCCAGACGAGCAGCGTCGGCGGCTGATGCTGGCGCAGGTACTGCTGCACCTTGGGATAGAGCGGCAGGTTGGTGCGGTAGTCGTAGAAGAGGTCGAGCTGGATGTCGTTGTTGCCCGGCCGGTCGAGCAGCGGCTGGTCATGGGTCCAGTTGTCGGGCGAGACCCGGCTGGGATCGGAAACGCCGTCGGTATACTGGAAGATCGTCGTCTTCAGGGTGAAGAGCGAGAGCAGCGCCTTGCGGCTGGCCGCGCTGTTGTTCTCGCGCCAGCACGTCCTGATCGGATCCCAGAACTCCTTCAGCCCTTCCTCGTAGGCATTGCCGTTCTGGACGATGAGCGCCGAGATCCGTTCGGGATGCTTCAGGGCGAGGCGCCAGCCGACCGGGGCGCCGTAATCCATGACGTACATCGCGTAGCGCTCGACGCCCAAGCGGTCGAGCAGGCCGTCGACCAGCTCGCCGAAGCGATCGAACGTGTAGGCGAAGGACGAGCGATCGGGGCTGCCGCTCTGGCCGAAGCCCGGATAGTCGGGCGCGATCACATGATAGCGATCGGCGAGGAAGGGGATCAGGTTGCGGAACATGTGCGAGGAGGTCGGAAAGCCGTGCAGGAGCAGCACGACCGGCGCATCCTTGGGGCCCGGCCTCGCGATAGAAGACGGTCACGCCGTCGATCTCGGCCGTGCGGTGATGGGTGACCGGAGGCGCCGCGTTCGTCGAAGCGTTCATCTCATTCTCCCTGAACTGAAAGGGGCAATTGTTCCGAAGCCCCGGGAGAATGATCGGTTTGCGCCGGCCGCTCTTTCCGACTTGCACGACGCCCGGCGCTCAGGACGGCGCGGGATCGGCCTTGCCGGCGCCACGGTCGAGGCGCGCCTTGCCGAAGGCGAGCCCCTCGCCCGACGGGATCTTGGCGATCTGCGAGGCGCGCAGGAACTTCTCCTCGCCCACCGTCAGATAGATATTGGTGAACAGGAGCGAGCGCGTCTGGCGGACGACCTCGGCGCGGCCCTCGACCCAGTCGCCGACCTTGGCCGGCGCCACGAAATCGAAGGTCATGCTGACGGTCGGCATGAATTTGCGCAGGCCGACCAGGGTGCCGCCGCCCATCGTGCCGACGAGGTCGGCCACCGTCATCATCATGCCGCCATGCAGCCCGCCCGCCGGATTGCACATATGCCGGTGCACGCGAAAGCCCAGGACGAATTCGTCGCGCGTGCCCTTCTCGCCGCGCCTGGCGTAGAGGGTGCCGACATGGCTGTTGAAGGTGGGATCGGGCCGGCCGCGGTCGAAATCGATGCGCAGAAAGCCTTCGGGCGGC
>CAVWKN010000041.1:0-134876 GCA_963755585.1 uncultured Alphaproteobacteria bacterium | reverse complement strand
GGACATGGAAGTCACGACCTATGTCGAGCACGCGCTGTCCACCGAGCTTGCCGGCAATCTGGTCGACCTCTGTCCGGTGGGTGCGCTCACCTCCAAGCCCTATGCCTTCGAGGCCCGGTCATGGGAACTCACCAAGACCGAATTGATCGACGTGCTGGATGCGCTGGGCGCCAACATCCGCATCGATACGCGCGGTGCGCAGGTCATGCGCGTCCTGCCGCGCCTCAACGACGACGTGAACGAGGAGTGGATCTCCGACAAGACGCGGCATGCCATCGACGGCCTGCGCCACCAGCGGCTCGACCGGCCCTATGTGCGGCGCAATGGCAAGCTGGCGGAAGCGACCTGGGACGAGGCCTTTGCCGCCATTGCCGCCAAGCTCGGCAATGCCGATGGCGCCAAAGTGGCTGCGATTGCCGGCGACCAGTGCGACGCCGAATTGATGGTCGCGCTCAAGGACCTGATGACGGCGCTGGGCTCGCCCAACATCGATTGCCGTCAGGATGGCGCCAGGCTCGATGGCGGCCCGCGCGGCAGCTACATCTTCAATCCCGGCATCCGCGGCATCGATGCAGCCGATGCGATCCTGCTGATCGGCACCAATCCGCGTGCCGAATTACCGGTGCTGAACGCGCGCATCCGCAAGCGTTACCTGCACGGCGGCTGCGCCATCGGCAGCATCGGCCCGGCCGTCGATCTCACCTATCCGGTCGAGCGGCTGGGCGCGGGCCCGGCAACCCTGCGTGAGCTGGTGGACGGCAAGGTGGGCTTCTTCGAGAAGCTGAAGGCGGCCAAGAACCCGCTGATCGTGGTCGGGATGGGCGCATTGGCGCGCGACGATGGCGCGGCGGTACTGGCGATGGCCCGCGGGCTTGCCGACCAGCTGGGCGCCGTGCGTGCCGACTGGAACGGTTTTGCCGTCCTGCACACCGCAGCGGCGCGCGTCGGCGGCCTCGATCTCGGCCTTGTGCCGGGTGAGGGCGGTCGCGACGTGGCCGGCATCCTGGCCGGCTGCGAGAAGCGCGAGATCGACGTGGTCTATCTGCTGGCCGCCGACGAGATCGACACCAAGCGGCTCGGCAAGGCCTTCGTGATCTACCAGGGCCACCATGGCGATGCCGGCGCACACCGTGCCGACGTGATCCTGCCGGGCGCCGCCTACACCGAAAAGCCGGGCACCTACGTGAATACCGAAGGCCGCGTGCAGCTCGCATTCCGCGCCGGCTATCCGCCGGGCGATGCCCGAGAAGACTGGGCGATCCTGCGCGCCTTGTCGGAACGCCTCGGCAAGACCCTGCCGTATGACACGCTTGGTCAGATCCGTGCCCGGCTGGTGGCAGTGAACAAGAACTTTGCGGCGCTCGACCAGCAGGCAGCGGGCGGCTGGGGCGATTGCGGCAAGGCAGGTACCGTCTCCGATGCGCCGTTCGTCTCGCCGGTCGCCAACTTCTACATGACCTGCCCGATCAGCCGTGCGTCCAAGACGATGGCCGACTGCATGGCGTCGCGCGCCCACCTGATGGCGGCGGAGTAGCCGATGTCCGCCGATCTGATCCATTTCTTCACGGTGAACTGGTTCGGCCAGTTCATCCTCATGCTCCTCGAGTGCCTGCTGGTCACGGTGCCGCTGCTCGTGGCCGTGGCCTACATGACCTATGTCGATCGCAAGGTCTGGGCGTCGATCCAGCTCCGCCGCGGTCCCAACGTGGTCGGGCCTTTCGGCCTCCTGCAGCCCCTTGCCGATGGCGTGAAGCTATTCCTGAAGGAGACCATCGTCCCCTCGAGCGCCAATTCGATCCTGTTCCTGATCGCGCCCATGATCACCTTCATGACCGCGCTGATCGCCTGGGCCGTCGTGCCGTTCGACGACGGCTGGGTCATCGCCGACATCAATGTCGGCATCCTCTACCTCTTCGCCATCTCCTCGCTCGGCGTCTACGGTGTCATCATCGCCGGCTGGGCATCGAACTCGAAATACGCCTTCCTGGGCGCGCTGCGCTCGGCGGCCCAGATGGTGTCCTACGAAGTCTCGATCGGCTTCGTGCTGATCACCGTCCTGCTCTGCGTCGGTTCGCTCAACCTTTCCCAGGTGGTGATCGCCCAGTCCGGCTGGTTCTTCAACTGGTTCTGGCTGCCGTTGCTGCCGATGTTCGTGATCTTCTTCGTGTCGGCGCTGGCCGAGACCAATCGCACGCCGTTCGACCTGCCGATGTCGGAAGCCGAGCTCGTCCAGGGCTTCCAGACCGAATATTCCTCGATGCCTTTCGCCCTGTTCTTCCTCGGCGAATACGCCAACATGATCCTGCTGTCGGCGATGGGCGCCATCCTGTTCCTCGGTGGCTGGATGTCGCCGGTCCCATACCCGCCCTTCACCTGGGTGCCGGGCCTCGTGTGGTTCGCCCTCAAGATCGCCTTCCTGCTGTTCGTCTTCAGCTGGACCAAGGGAACGCTGCCTCGCTACCGCTACGACCAGCTCATGCGGCTGGGCTGGAAGGTGTTCCTGCCCGTGTCGCTCGGCTGGGTCGTCCTCACCGCCGCCGTGCTGCAGTTCGGCGGCTGGGTTCCGAAGCTCTTTTAGGGAGAACGCATCATGGCCTCTCTCGACCGTACCGCGCGCGCCTTCCTGCTCTCCGAGCTGGTGACGGGCTTCGCGCTCACGCTCAAGTACATGTTCAAGCCCAAGGTGACGGTGAACTATCCCTACGAGAAGGGACCGCTCAGCCCGCGTTTCCGCGGCGAGCACGCGCTGCGCCGCTATCCCAACGGCGAGGAACGCTGCATCGCCTGCAAGCTCTGCGAGGCGATCTGCCCGGCCCAGGCCATCACCATCGAGGCCGAGCCGCGCGACGACGGCAGCCGGCGCACGACGCGCTACGACATCGACATGACGAAGTGCATCTACTGCGGCTTCTGCCAGGAAGCCTGTCCGGTCGACGCCATCGTCGAGGGCCCGAACTTCGAATTCTCGACCGAGACCCGCGAGGAGCTGATGTACAACAAGGACAAGCTGCTCGCGAACGGCGACCAGTGGGAGTCGACGATCGCGGCCAACCTGCAGTCCGACGCCGCGTATCGCTGAGCCGGAACGGGTAGGGGACGATCATGCTGCTCCAGGCTCTGGCCTTCTACGTTTTTGCGTTCGTCGTCATGGCGTCGGCCGCCATGGTCGTGGTGTCGCGCAATCCGGTCTACTCGGTGCTGTTCCTGATCCTGGCGTTCTTCAACGCCGCGGCGCTGCTGCTGCTGATCGGCGCCGAGTTCATCGCCATGATCCTGATCATCGTCTATGTCGGCGCGGTGGCCGTGCTGTTCCTGTTCGTCGTCATGATGCTCGACATCAATCTGGCCAAGCTGCGCGAAGGCTTCCTGAAATACCTGCCGGTCGGCGCCATGATCGGCTTCGTTCTGTTCCTCGAGATCCTGTTCGGGCTGGGCGTGCTGGGCGGCAATTCGACGTCCCTGGCGGGCATCGGCAAGGCGGCGCCCCAGGTGATCGGGATCGACAACACGCGCGCCATCGGCCGGGTGCTCTATACCCAGTACTTCTACCTCTTCCAGGTGGCGGGTCTGGTGCTGCTGGTCGCCATGATCGGCGCCATCGTGCTCACCCTGCGCAGCCGGCCCGGCTTGCGTCGCCAGCGCATCAGCGAGCAGCTCTATCGGCCCAAGGACGAGGCGGTCACGCTGGTCAAGGTGCCGACGCGGGGAGGCGTGTGATGACCATCGGCCTCGACCATTACCTCTTCGTCGCCGCGGTGCTGTTCACGCTCGGCATCCTGGGGATCTTCCTCAACCGCAAGAACGTCATCGTCATCCTGATGTGCGTCGAGCTGATGCTGCTTGCGGTCAACATCAACCTCGTCGCCTTCTCGGTCTTCCAGGGCAACATCGTCGGCCAGATCTTCGCCATGCTGGTGCTGACCGTGGCGGCCGCCGAGGCGGCGATCGGCCTCGCCATCCTGGTGGTCTATTTCCGCATCCGCGGAACGATCGAGGTCGAAGACATCAACGCGATGAAGGGCTAGGGGCGCGCACTCCATGGATCTCGCCATCAAGCTCATTGTCCTGCTGCCGCTGCTTGCGGCGGCCATCGCCGGCCTGTTTTGCCGAATCATCGGTGACCGGCCGGCGCAGATCGTCACCTGCGCCGCGCTGCTGATCGCGGCGGCGCTGTCGATCTTCGTCTTCATGCGCATCGGCTTTGGGCCCGAAAGCGGCAAGCTGGTGATCGTCAAGCTGTTCACCTGGATGGATTCCGGCACGCTCAATGTCGACTGGTCGCTCCGGGTCGACACCTTGACCGCCGTCATGTTCATCGTCGTCACCGGCGTGTCGTCGATGGTCCATGTCTATTCGATCGGCTACATGGTCGAGGATCCCGGCATCCCGCGCTTCATGGCCTATCTCAGCCTGTTCACCTTCTTCATGCTGATGCTGGTGACGGCGGACAACCTGGTGCAGCTCTTCTTCGGCTGGGAAGGGGTGGGTCTCGCCTCCTACCTGCTGATCGGCTTCTGGTACGACAAGCCGTCGGCCAATGCCGCCGCCATGAAGGCCTTCATCGTCAACCGCGTCGGCGACTTCGGCTTCGCCCTCGGCATCTTCGCCGTGTGGATGCTGAGCGGCTCGGTGAACTATGCCGATATCTTCGCCAAGGCGCCCGAGATGGCCCAGATGCGCATCCATTTCCTCGGCATGGACCTGCCGGCGCTGGAGACGGCCTGCCTGCTGCTGTTCGTCGGCGCCATGGGCAAGTCGGCCCAGCTCGGCCTGCACACCTGGCTGCCCGACGCCATGGAAGGCCCGACCCCGGTCTCCGCCCTGATCCATGCCGCCACCATGGTGACGGCCGGCGTGTTCATGGTGTGCCGCCTCTCGCCCTTGTTCGAGCTGGCGCCGACCGCCAGCGCTGTCGTCACCCTGGTCGGCGCCGCGACGGCCTTCTTCGCCGCCACGATCGGCCTCACCCAGTTCGACATCAAGCGGGTCGTCGCCTATTCGACCTGCAGCCAGCTCGGCTACATGTTCTTTGCCGCCGGCGTCGGTTCCTATTCGGCGGCGATGTTCCACCTCACGACCCACGCCTTCTTCAAGGCGCTGCTGTTCCTGGGCTCGGGCTCGGTCATCACCGCCCTGCACCACGAGCAGGACATGCGCAAGATGGGCGGCGTGAAGGAAAAGACGCCGCAGACCTTCTACCTGATGTGGGTCGGCACCCTGGCGCTGTCGGGCATCGGCGTGCCCTTCGTCCTGGGCAACGGCATCGGCTTTGCCGGCTTCTATTCCAAGGACATGATGGAGGAGTCGGCCTACGGGGTGCACACGACGGTGGGCCTCATCGCCTTCTGGCTGGGCGTCTTTGCCGCCTTCATGACGGCCTTCTATTCGACCCGCCTGATGTTCATGACCTTCTACGGCAAGTATCGCGGCGATCATCACACCTGGGACCATGCCCACGAATCGCCTCCGGTCATCCTGATCCCGCTCTATGTGCTGGGCGCCGGCGCGCTCCTGTCGGGCTACGTCGCCTTCGACTGGTTCGTCGGCCACGACTGGGCGAGCTTCTGGGGCACCCAGTCGCTCGCCGTCCGGTCCACCGGCGAGGTGCTGCACCACGCGCACGAGGTGCCGATGTGGGTCGTTCTCGCTCCGCTGGTCTTCGCCCTCGCGGGCATCGGGCTGAGCTACCTCTACTACATCGCCCGGCCCGAGCTGCCGGCGGCGACCGTCAAGCGCTTCCCGGGGATCTACGCCCTGTTCTACAACAAGTGGTACTTCGACGAGCTCTACGACGCCGTCTTCGTGAAGCCGGCGCTGGCGATCGGCCGCCTGTTCTGGAAGAAGGGCGACGGCGCCACGATCGACGGCCTCGGCCCCGACAACCTCGCGGCGCGCGCCCAGGACATGGCGGGCGTGCTGATGCGCTTCCAGAGCGGCTACCTCTACCATTATGCGTTCGTGATGCTGGTCGGCGTGGCCGGCCTCGTCACCTACTTCATGATGACGGCGAGGTAGGCCCGATGTCGAGTTGGCCGATCCTTTCGCTCATCACCTTCCTGCCCTTGGTGGGTGTGTTGTTCTGCCTGGTCGTGAATGGCCCCAAGGAGGCCGTCGACCGCAACTGCAGGAGCGCGGCACTGCTCACGTCGGTGGTGACGTTCCTGATCTCGCTGCTGCTGTGGGCGCGCTTCGACGTCACCAAGGCGGGTTTCCAGTTCGAGGAGAAGCTCGACTGGATACCGGCGCTCAATATCGGCTACCACATGGGCATCGACGGCATCTCGCTGTTCTTCGTCCTGCTGTCGACCCTGCTGACGCCGATCTGCATCCTGTCGAGCTGGGACGCCGTTCGTGTCCGCGTCAAGGAATACATGATCGCCTTCCTGGTGCTCGAGACCTTCATGGTCGGCATGTTCTGCGCGCTCGATCTCGCGCTGTTCTATGTCTTCTTCGAAGGCGTGCTGATCCCGATGTTCCTGATCATCGGCATATGGGGCGGCGAGCGGCGCGTCTACTCGGCCTTCAAGTTCTTCCTCTACACCTTGCTTGGCTCGGTGCTGATGCTGCTGGCGATCATCGCCATCTACTGGCAGCTCGGCACCACGGACATTCCGACCGCCATGGAGAAGCTCAACCTGCCGTTCATCTGGCAGTGCTGGCTGTTCCTGGCCTTCTTCGCCTCCTTCGCCGTCAAGGTGCCGATGTGGCCTGTCCATACCTGGCTGCCGGACGCCCACGTCGAAGCGCCGACCGCGGGCTCGGTCATCCTGGCCGGCGTGCTGCTGAAGATGGGCGGCTACGGCTTCCTGCGGCTTTCGATTCCGCTCCTGCCCGAGGCGACGCAATATTTCGCGCCGATGATCTTCGGCCTGTCGGTCGTGGCCGTCATCTACACCTCGCTGGTCGCGCTGGTGCAGGAGGACATGAAGAAGCTCATCGCCTATTCGTCGGTCGCCCATATGGGCCTGGTGACGATCGGCGCCTTCATCCTCAACATCCAGTCGGTCCAGGGCTCGCTGTTCCAGATGCTCAGTCACGGCGTCGTCTCGGCCGCGCTCTTCCTCTGCGTCGGCGTGCTCTACGACCGCATGCACACCCACGAGATCGCCGTCTTCGGCGGCCTTGTCCATCGCATGCCGCGCTATGCCTTCGTCTTCATGTTCTTCACCCTGGCGAGCATCGGCCTGCCGGGCCTGTCCGGGCTTCATCGGCGAGTTCCTGGTCCTGCTCGGCACCTTCAAGGTCAATACCTGGGTGGCGTTCCTGGCGGCGACCGGCCTGATCCTGGGCGCGGCCTATGCGCTCTGGCTCTATCGCAAGATCGTCTTCGGCGAACTCACGAAGAACTCGCTGAAGGCCATCCTCGACATGAACCGGCGCGAGGTCGTCGTTTTCCTGCCGCTGGTGCTGCTGACCTTGTGGATGGGCATCTATCCCAATTCCTTCCTCGATCCGATGGCGGCCACGGTCGACAAGCTGGTCGGCGACTACCAGGCGGCCATCAAGCTCGCCCGCATCGCCTCGTTGGCGCCATGAGCGGGCTGGAACAATGAACATGATGCTCGGTCTCGAATCCTGGACGCTGGCACGGCCGGAGCTCTTCCTCGCCGCCGTCACGGCCCTCTTGCTGATCTACGGCGTGGTCCGCGGTGAAGTGGCGACGCCGTTCGTGTCGATCGCCACCGCGCTCGCCCTGCTGGTGACCGCGGTGCTGCTGTTCATGCCGTACCGCGAAGGCACGGCCTTCTCCTCGCTGTTCATCGTCGACCGGCTGACCACGACCATGAAGGCGCTGGTGCTGGTCGGATCGGCGATCTCCATCCTGATGTCGCGCGCCTATTTCGAGCGGCTGAAGGCCTGGCGCTTCGAGTATCCGTTGCTGGTCGCCCTGGCGACGCTCGGCATGATGCTGATGATCTCGGCCAACGACCTGATGTCGCTCTATGTCGGGCTCGAGCTGCAGTCGCTGGCGCTTTATGTCATCGCCGCCTTCCAGCGCGACAGCGTCCGCTCGACCGAAGCCGGCGTGAAGTATTTCGTCCTGGGCTCGGTCGCCTCCGGCATGCTGCTGTTCGGCGCCTCGCTGATCTACGGCTTCTGCGGCGGCACGGCGTTCGTGCAGATTTCGCGCGCCCTGATCGAGGGCAAGGGCGGCGAGCTGGGCGTCGTCATCGGCCTGGTGTTCGTGGTGGCGGGGCTTGCCTTCAAGGTCTCGGCCGTGCCGTTCCACATGTGGACGCCCGACGTCTACGAGGGTGCGCCGACCCCGGTGACCGCCCTGTTCGCCGTCGCCGCCAAGATCGCCGCCATGTCGCTGATGGTCTCGGTCCTGATGGGACCGTTCAAGCCGCTGTTCGCGCAGTGGCAGCAGATCGTCGTCGTGGCCTCGGTGCTGTCGATGGGGCTGGGCGCCTTCGCCGCGCTCCGCCAGCAGAACATCAAGCGCCTGATGGCCTATTCCTCGATCGGCAACGTGGGCTACGTCCTGCTCGGCCTGGCGAGCGGCAGCGAGAAGGGGATCCAGTCGGTCGTCTTCTACCTGGCGATCTACCTCGTCATGACGCTGGGCGTGTTCGCCGTCATCCTGATGATGAAGCGGCGCGACGTCATGGTGGAGAACATCTCCGACCTGTCGGGCCTGGCGCGCAGCGAGCCGATGATGGCTCTCGCCTTGCTGATCTTCATGTTCTCGCTGGCCGGCATCCCGCCGCTCGCGGGCTTCTGGGGCAAGCTCTACATCTTCATCGCCGCCGTCGAGGCCAGGCTCTATGTCCCGGCCGTGCTGGGCGTGCTGGCGTCGGTCGTGGCGTCCTACTACTACCTGCGCATCGTCAAGGTGATGTATTTCGACGAGCCGGCCGAGGCGCTCGACCGGCCGCTGTTCAGCGTCAACCGCGCCGTGGCGTTCGCCGCGGCCATCCTGGTGGCGGTGTTCTCGTTCGCGCCGCAGCCGCTCAGCCTGGTGGCCGCCGCCGCGGCGAAAGGCCTGTTCCCGTGAGCTCCACGCCCGTCCTGCCGGACGGGTGGACGCTGGTCGTGTTCGACAGCGTCGGCAGCACCAATGACGAAGCCGGACGGCTGGCCGACGCGGGCTCGCCCGAAGGCACGGTCGTGTGGTCGCACGAGCAGACCGGCGGACGGGGCCGCCGTGGCCGCCATTGGGCCTCGCCGGTGGGAAATCTCTACAGCTCGACCATCCTGCGACCCGCCTGCGCCGCACAACGCGCCGCCGAGCTGGGCTTCGTCGCAGCCCTTGCCGTGGCCGACATCGTGCCCGCCGGACGCGCGGTGCGCGTGAAGTGGCCCAACGACGTGCTGGTCGACGGCGGCAAGATCGCCGGCATCCTGCTCGAGAGCGCGATCGGGCAGAGCGGACAGGTGCAGCATGTCGTGGCCGGCATCGGCGTCAATGTCGGCTTCGCCCCGCAATTGCCGGAGATGCGCTATCCCGGCTCGGCGCTCGGCGGTTCGGTCGAGGCCGCGCTGGAGAAGCTCACGGCGGCCCTGGCGGCACGCCTTGGCCAGTGGCGCCGCGAAGGCTTCGAGACGGTGCGTGCGCAATGGCTCGCCCAGGCCGGACCGCTCGGCGCCGAAGTCGACGTCAAGCTGGGCGAGGAGCTGGTGCGCGGCCGCTTCGCCGGGCTCGACCGCGAGGGCGCCTTGCTGCTGGAGACGGCGGCCGGACCACGCAAGATCGTGTCGGGTGAGTTGCTGGGCCGCGCGGCGTAGAGGAGATCGAGGGATGCTGCTCGCCATCAATGCCAACAACACCAACATCAAGTTTGGCGTCGTCGACGGTGATCGAATCGTCGGCGAGTGGCGCGCGCATACCTCGGCGATGCGCACCGCCGACGAGCACGCCGTCTGGCTGCTTCAGCTCATGCACATGGAGGGCATCGACCCGAAATCCATCACCGATGCGATCATCGGCAGCGTCGTGCCGCAGGCCAACTTCAACCTGCGCCGCCTGTGCACGCGCTACTTCAATTGCGAGGCGCTGTTCCTGGGCGAACCGAATGTCGTCTACGGCATCAAGGTCAAGGGCCAGGGCGCCGGCGCCGACCGCATCTGCAATTCCGTCGGTGCCAGCATCCTGTTTCCCAAGACACCGGTGCTGGTGGTCGATTTCGGCACCTCCACCAACTTCGACGTGGTCGACGAGGAGGGCAGCTACTGTGGCGGCGTGATCGCGCCGGGCATCAACCTCAGCATCGAGGCCCTGGTCAACGCGACGGCGCTGCTGCCGCGCATCATCGTCGAGAAACCCAAGCAGGTGATCGGCACCACGACCGTGGCCTGCATGCATTCCGGCGTGTTCTGGGGTTATATCGGCCTGATCGAAGGCCTTGTCGCCCGCGTCAAGGCGGAGTTCGGACGGCCGATGAAGGTCGTGTCGACCGGCGGTCTCGCGCCCGTGTTCGACGGTTCGACCTCGGTGATCGACCACAACGTGCCCGACATCACCGCGCGCGGCCTGATCGAGATTTTCAAACGCAGCAAGGCATGACCGTCCCGTCGGGCGACGAGCTCCTGTTCCTGGCCCTCGGTGGGGCCGGCGAGATCGGCATGAACCTCAATCTGTACGGCCACGCCGGCAAGTGGCTGATGGTCGATCTCGGCATCGGCTTCGCCGACGGTTCGATGCCCGGCATCGAGGTGGTGATGCCCGATCCCGCCTTCATCGAGGAACGGCGCGACGCCCTGGTCGGCATCGTGCTGACCCATGCCCACGAGGATCACCTGGGCGCCGTGGCCGATCTCTGGCCGCGCCTCAAGGCGCCGGTCTATGCCACGCCGTTTGCCGCCTCGGTGCTGCGCCGCAAGCTCGTCGAGGCGGGCCTGGTCGATGCGGTGCCGGTCACCGAGATCCCGCTCGGCGGCAAGCTCAGCCTGGCGCCGTTCGAGCTCGAGCTCATCACCATGACGCACTCGATCCTCGAGCCCAATGCGCTGGCGATCCGCACCAAGCTCGGCACGGTCTTCCACACCGGCGACTGGAAGATCGATCCCGAACCGCTGCTCGGCGAAGTGACCGACGAGGCGATGCTGCGGCGCATCGGCGACGAGGGGGCGCTCGCCATGGTGTGCGACAGCACCAACGTCTTCGTCGAGGGTGAGGCGGGCTCGGAGGCGACGGTGCGGGCCAATCTCGAGAAGCTGGTCAAGGTCGGCAAGGGCCGGGTCGCCGTCACCTGCTTTGCCTCCAACCTGGCGCGGGTCGAGAGCGTGGCGCTGGCGGCGGTGGCGGCCGGAAGGCATCCGGTGCTGTCGGGGCGGGCGCTGCTGCGCATGGTCGAAGCCGCGCAGGAGTGCGGCTACCTGCTCGACTTCCCGCAATGCATCCCCGAGCAGCAGGCAGGCTACCTGCCGCGCGAGAAGGTGCTGTTCATCTGTACCGGCAGCCAGGGCGAGCCGCGCGCCTCGATGGCCAAGCTCGCCAACGGCGAGCATCGCGACCTCGTGCTGGAGGCGGGCGACACGGCGATCTTCTCCTCGCGCGTCATCCCGGGCAACGAGCACTCGGTGGGCCGGCTGCAGAACGCCCTGATGGCGCGCGGCGTCGAGATCATCACCGACCACGATGCCGACATCCACGTCTCGGGTCATCCGGCACGCGACGAGCTGGTGCGGGTCTATCAGTGGATACGGCCGAAAATCGCCCTGCCGGTCCATGGCGAGCTCCGCCATATGATCGAGCATGCGAAGCTCGCCCGAGCCTGCCAGGTGCCGGAGACGATCGTGGCGCCCAACGGCACCCTGGTCCGGCTGGCGCCCGGTCCCGCCGAGATCATCGACCACGTGCCGGCCGGCAGGCTGGCGCGTGACGGCGACGGCGTGGTGCCGGTCGACGGGCCGTCGCTCCGCGAGCGCCGCAAGCTCCTGTGGAACGGCGCGGCGGCGGCCAGTCTGGTCATCGACAGCCGGGGCAGGGCCGTGGCGGCGCCCAAAGTCTCCCTGCGCGGCATCGAGGACGAGGACGGCGAACTAACCGATGCCATCGTCGCAGGCCTCAAGGAGATGCTGGCCGATCTCAGCGCCTCCGAGCGCGGCGACGACAGCCGGATCGAGGAGGCGGCCCGCCAGGCCGTGCGGCGCGTCGTGCGCGCGCACCTCGGCAAGAAGCCGTTGACGGACGTGCACATCGTCCGCATCTAGGTCGCAAGTCGTTGGAGAGCCCGATGATCGGACGCCTGAACCATATCGCCATTGCCGTGCCGGACCTCGACAAGGCATCGGAACTCTATCGCACCGTGATGGGCGCCAAGGTGAGCGCGCCCAAGGCGCAGCCCGCCCATGGCGTCACGGTGGTGTTCGTCGAGCTGCCCAACACCAAGATCGAGTTGCTGCATCCCCTGGGCGAGAAGTCGCCCATCGCCAACTTCCTGTCGCGCAATGCCGACGGCGGCATCCACCATGTCTGCTACGAGGTCGAGGACATCTATGCCGCCCGCGACAGGCTGAAGGCGCAGGGCGCCCGGGTGCTGGGCGATGGCGAGCCCAAGATCGGCGCCCACGACAAGCCGGTGCTGTTCCTGCACCCCAAGGATTTCACGGGCACGCTGATCGAACTCGAGCAGGTCTAGGGACGAAACGCCATGAGCTGGGCCACCGGCCTCATGGTCTACCTGGTCATCTGGTGGACCGTCCTGTTCGCCGTCCTGCCGCTGGGTGTCCGCAAGGTCAAGGATCCGGGCAGGGGCCAGGAAGTCGGCGCGCCCGAGCGGCCGGACTTGGTCCGAAAGGCGGTCATCACCTCGATCGTCGCCGCCGTGCTCTGGATCGGCTTCTTTTTCCTCCATCAGGCCGACGTCTTCAGCTTCCGCAGGCTGGTCGAGGGAAGTTAATCTAATATCTTAGGATTGATCCCTAACCAGCTGTATCAAAAAGAAAACGGCGGACCCTAAGTCCGCCGTTCCTCTACCCCGAAGCTCGTCTCTGGCGGCTTGCGCCGCTCTCCTCCCTAAACTCAGGCCAGCGCCTAAGACGTAGGCTGTTTAGCGGGAAGCCTGCGCCTTGCCAAGACCTTTTCTTTCGATCGCCGGTACCCGACCGAACAATTGTTAGGGAGGAAGGTCGTTCGACTACGGACAAATGTCCCGATGGAAAGTGTGATCATCCGATGACCACGTATTTGATCACGAACAGCACAGCGAGAATTCCGACGGCCGGATGAATGTCGCGAAAGCGTCCCGTAGCGATTTTGATTCCGACGTACGAGATGAAGCCGAACGAAATTCCTTCGGCGATCGAGAAGGTGAACGGCATCGCGAGCGCGGTGATGACGGCAGGCGCTGCCTCCGTGATGTCGTCCCAGACGACTTCGGTGAGACTGCGCGTCATCAGGCAGGCGACATAGAGCAGAGCCGGCGCCGTCGCGTAGGCCGGGATCGAGCCGGCCAGCGGCGCCACGAACAGCGCCAGGAGGAAGAGCACGCCCACCGTGGCGGCGGTGAGGCCGGTGCGGCCGCCCGAGTTGATGCCCGCCGCGCTCTCGATGTAGCTGGTCGTGGTCGAGGTGCCGACGGCAGCACCGATCATGGCGGCGGCGCTGTCGGACATCAGGACGCGGTTCAGGCGGGGAACGGTGCCGTCCGGCCGCATGAAACCGCCGCGATGGGCGAGCGCGATCAGTGTGCCGGTATTGTCGAACAGATCGACGAACAGGAACGCGAACACCACGGTCAGCAGGCCGACCTTGAAGGCGCCGCCGAGGTCCATCTGCAGGAACACCGGCGCGATCGAGGGCGGCACATCGACGAGGCCCCCGAACTTCTGCTGCCCGGCGGCGATGGCCACCACCGTCACGGCCAGGATGCCGATGATGATGCCGCCCATGACGCGACGGTATTCGAGGGCCACGATCAGGGCGAACCCCAGCGCCGCCATCACGACCGGAAAGCTCGTGAGCTTGCCGTGCGTGACCAGGGTCGCCTCGTTGCCGACCACGACGCCGGCGTTCTTGAGCGCGATCAGGGCGAGGAACAGGCCGATGCCGGCGGCGATCGCCATCTTGAGCGACTTGGGGATGGCGTTGACGATCCATTCCCGGATCGGCAGCACGCTGATGATGAAGAAGATCACGCCCGAGACGAACACGCAGCCCAGCGCCACCTGCCAAGTGTAGCCCATCTTTCCGACCACGGTGTAGGCGAAGTAGGCGTTCAGCCCCATGCCCGGCGCCAGGGCGATCGGGTAATTGGCGAGGAAAGCCATCAGGAAGCAGCCGATGGCGGCGGCCACGCAGGTCGCCGCGAACACTGCGCCGAACGGCATCTTGGCGGCTTCCAGGATCGCCGGATTGACGAAGATGATGTAGGCCATGGTCAGGAAGGTCGTGAGCCCGGCCACGACCTCGGTCCGCGCATCGGTCCTGTTCTCGCTGAGCTTGAAGATCCGCTCGAGCATTCTTGTTCTCCCCCGGGTTGTCGCGTCGAGTGTGCGGGCATTGCCCTGTGCAAAACCAGTCGCGACGGCCGCTGTTTGCCTTTGCAGGCCGCGTTTCATACAGTCCGCGGCCACCCCGGATGCCCAGCAAGGACCAAACCAGAATGCGGATGAGCCAGTACTTTCTGCCGACCCTGAAGGAGAATCCGGCAGAAGCGCAGATCGTCTCGCATCGCCTGATGCTGCGCGCCGGGCTCGTCCGCCAGACCAGCGCCGGCATCTATGCCTGGCTGCCGCTCGGCTTTCGCGTGCTGAAGAACATCGAGCGCATCGTGCGCGAGGAGCAGGACGGCACGGGCGCCCAGGAAGTGCTGATGCCGACCATCCAGTCGGCCGACCTGTGGCGCGAGAGCGGCCGCTACGACGCCTACGGGCCCGAGATGCTGCGCATCAGGGATCGCCACGATCGCGACATGCTCTACGGGCCGACCAACGAGGAGATGATCACCGTGCTCTTCCGCGACGGCGTGAAGAGCTATCGCGAGCTGCCCAAGAACCTCTATCACATCCAGTGGAAGTTCCGCGACGAGGTGCGGCCGCGCTTTGGCGTCATGCGCGGGCGCGAGTTCCTGATGAAGGACAACTACTCCTTCGACGTCGACAAGGCGGGCGCCACGCACTCCTACAACAAGATGTTCGTGGCCTACCTGCGCACCTTCGCCCGCATGGGGCTGAAGGCGATCCCGATGCGCGCCGACACCGGCCCGATCGGCGGCGACTTGAGCCATGAATTCATCGTCCTGGCCGACACCGGCGAAAGCGCCGTGTTCTGCCACAAGGGACTGGTCGACAAGGACATCCTCGCCCGCAAGATCGATTACACCGCCGACCTCCAGCCGATCGTGAACGAGTGGACGTCGCTCTATGCCGCGACCGACGAGATGCACGACAAGGCCGCCTTCGAGAAGATCCCCGAGGGCGAGCGGCTTGCCGCACGAGGGATCGAAGTCGGCCATATTTTCTACTTCGGCACCAAGTATTCGGAGCCGATGAAGGCAGTGGTGGCCGGTCCGGGCGGCGAACAGATCACGGTCGAGATGGGCTCCTACGGCATCGGTGTGTCCCGCCTGGTCGGCGGCATCATCGAGGCAAGCCACGACGAGGCCGGCATCGTCTGGCCGGAATCGGTGGCGCCGTTCAAGGTCGCCATCGTCAATCTGAAGCCCGACGACGGCGCCGTGTCGGGAACCTGCCAGAAGCTCTATGACGGCCTGGCCGCCAAGGGCATCGAGGTGCTGCACGACGACCGCGACCTCCGGCCCGGCGCCAAGTTCGCCGACATGGACCTGATCGGGACGCCCTGGCAGGTGATCGTCGGACCGAAGGGCGTGGCGGCCGGCAAGGCCGAGCTCAAGAACCGCAAGACCGGCAAGCGCGAGGAATTGCCGTTCGATCAGGTCGCATCACGGTTCGGCTGAGACGGGATACGGGCGCATCATGGCTTTTGCCGCGGTCGAGCGCCTCATCGCCTTCCGTTATCTGCGCGCCCGCCGCGAGGAGGGCTTTATCTCGGTCATCGCCGGCTTCTCGCTGGTCGGCATCACGCTGGGCGTCGGCACGCTGATCGTTGTCATGTCCGTGATGAACGGTTTTCGCGTCGAGATGCTGCGCCAGATGTCGAGCATCAGCGGTCAGCTCGGTGTCCAGGGTACCCAGAACGGCCTCGAAGCAACGCCGGACCTGCTGGCGCGCCTCCGCGCCGTGCCCGGCGTGATCAGCGCCACGCCGGCGGTCGAGGGCCAGGTCATGGCGGTGGCCGGCGATCACGTTCGCGGCGTGGTGCTGCGCGGCATGCAGCCCGACGATTTCCGGGCGCGCACGCCGCTTGCCGCCTCGATCGAAGGACCACCGGAGGTGCGCGGCCGCTATCGCGCCTTGTGTCGTGGCGATGACGACAAGCCCATCGATTGGGGCAGCCTCAAAGCTTTTGGCAACGATTTCTCCGTCGTGATCGGCCGCCGGCTGGCCGACCTTCTGGGGCTGAAGGTGGGCGACCGCCTGCAGCTCGTGTCGCCGGTCTCGGTCGCCACGCCGTTCGGCGTCATGCCACGCTCGGCGGCGGCGCGGGTGGCGGCGATCTTCTGCGCCGGCATGTACGACTACGACGCCAACTTCGTCTACGCGCCGCTGGTCGATGCGCAGCGCCTGCTCGATATCGGCGGCAGGGTCACGGGTATCGAGGTGTTCGTGGGCGACGACGCTTCGATCTCGGCCACGCGCCGCCAGGTGTCCCAGGCCATCGGCACGCAGGGCTGGGTGTTCGACTGGCAGCAGGCCAATGTCGGATTCTTCTCGGCCATCCAGGCCCAGACCAACGTGATGTTCCTGGTGCTGACCATGATCGTCCTGGTGGCCGCCTTCAATATCGTCTCCAGCCTGGTCATGCTGGTCCGCACCAAGACCGCCGATATCGCCATCCTGCGCACCATGGGCGCGAGCCGTGGCGCCATCCTGCGGGTGTTCCTGCTCGATGGGCTGGCGATCGGCGGGGTCGGGACGATGCTGGGCGTCGTGCTGGGCCTGGCCTTCGCACGCAACATCGAGGCGATCCGCCAGTGGCTGCAGAGCACCTTCGATATCGTCCTGTTCGACGAGACGCTTTATCTCCTGGCCGAGTTGCCCTCGCGCATCGAATGGGCGGAAGTGGCGGTGATCGCCGGCATGGCGCTGGTCTTCGCGCTGCTGGCCTCGCTCTATCCGGCGGCGCGGGCGGCAAGACTCGATCCGGTGGAAGGATTGCGCCGTGAGTGATGCCGCACCCGCCGTCGAACGCTGGCTCGCCTGGCGTTACCTCGCGACCCGCCAGCGCGAAGGCTTTGTCTCCTTCATCGCGACCTTTTCCCTGATCGGCGTGGCGCTGGGCGTGGCGACCCTGATCGTGGTGCTGTCGGTCATGGGCGGCTTCCGCCAGCAATTGCTCGGCCGCATCATCGGCATGAACGGCCACATCGTGATCACGGCGCGCGACGGCATGGTGCAGGCGACGCCCGAGCTGTTGGCCAAGCTCAAGGATTTCCCGGGTGTCCGGGCCGTCCATCTGACGCTCGAGCGCCAGGCGCTGGTTGCCGCCAATGGCCAGACACGCGGCGCCCTGCTGCGCGGCGTCCGTCCGGAAGACCTGATGTCGCGGGAGATCGTGACCAGGAACGTCGTCCACGGCGATCTCGGCGCCTTCGGCACGCGGCCGGGGATCGTCATGGGCGAGCGCCTGCGCCAGGCGCTGAACGTGCGCGCCGGCGACAAGGTCACGCTGGTCACGCACAAGCTGAATGAAAACGGCACGATCGCGCCGCGCTACACCGACTACGAGCTGCTGGCGAGCTTCCTGACGCGCCGCTTCGAGTTCGACGGCGCGTTGGTCTTCGTGCCGCTGTCGATGCTGCAGGACGATCTCGAATATGGCGATCAGGCCGTGAGCTCGATCGACCTCGACATCGCCGATCCGGCGGCGGCGCCGCGCTTGGCGGGCGAACTGCGCAAGGTGCTGGGCCGCGACGATCTCAAGGTGGCGGACTGGCTCGGCCTCAACGCCCGCTTCGTCGGCGCCCTGCAGGTCGAACGGGTCATGATGTTCATCATCCTCACCCTGATCGTGGTGGTGGCGGCCATGAACGTCGTGGCGAGCTTCACCATGCTGGTCCGGGTGAAGCGTGGCAGCATCGCCATCCTGCGCACCATGGGCGCCTCGCCGCGCACCATCGTGCGGGCGTTCTTCATGTCGGCCGCCGCCGTCGGTCTGGTCGGCACCACCCTCGGAACGGCGCTCGGCCTTCTTGTCTGCGCCAACATGCCGTCGATCGGGGCGCTGCTGGCCTGGATCACCGGGGCGGCGGGCAGCGGCTCGGCCGAGGTCGATTTCATCACCTCCATGCCGGTGCGGGTGCAGCCGGTCGAAGTGGCGTCGGTCATCGCCGTGGCGATCATCCTGTCACTGGCGGCGGCTGCCTATCCGGCCTGGCGCAGCACACGGGTCGAACCGGTCGAGGGACTGCGGCATGAGTGATTCGGGCTTTCCGCTCTCCCTGCGCGACATCAAGCGCACCTTCGTGCAGGGCGACCGCCGCCTGGAGGTGCTGCAAGGCGTCTCGCTCGACCTCCGTCCCGGCGAGATCGTCGCTCTGGTCGGCCAGTCGGGCAGCGGCAAGTCCACTTTGTTGCACATCGCGGGCCTGCTCGAACGGCCGGACGAGGGCGACATCGTCGTCGACGGCAAGTCGGCTGCGGCCGCGGGCGACCGCGAGCGCACGGCCTTGCGGCGTCAGTTCCTGGGCTTCGTCTATCAATACCACCACCTGCTGCCGGAGTTCTCCGCGATCGAGAACGTGATGCTGCCGCAGATGCTGAACGGCCGATCGCGTGGCGAGGCGCGCGCACGTGCCGCCGAATTGCTGGCGATGGTTCAGCTCAAGGACCGCGGCGACCACCGCCCGGGCCGCCTTTCAGGCGGCGAGCAGCAACGCGTGGCGATCGCGCGGGCGGTCGCCAATGCACCGCGCGTGCTGCTGGCCGACGAGCCGACCGGCAACCTCGATTCATCGACGGCCGATACGGTGTTTCGCCAGCTTCTTGCCCTGGTGCGGGACACCGGCATGGCGGCGCTTGTTGCCACGCACAATCCCGATCTGGCCGCACGCATGGACCGCACGGTGACGCTCAGGGATGGTATTCTTACAGGCTAAAGACCCGCTGGGGGCGCGCAACTCCAGTCGCGCGTCATGTCTTGAAGCCCAAGAAGATCGCGCCGCTGGAGTGGCGCGCGCCCAGCAAAGAACGCACGTCTGATGAATTCGCCTCGTTTTCCACAAGATGAGCGCGCAATAGTGCGCCGTGGCCATCGCCGACTTCATCCATCTAAAAGTCAGATCCGCCTATTCGCTCACGGAAGGTGCGAACAAGGTCGAAACGGTCGTGGCGCTCGCCAAGGCGAACGCCATGCCGGCGGTCGCCGTCACCGACCGGAACAACCTCTTTGGCGCCCTGGAATTCGCCCAGTACGCGTCGAAGGGGGGCATTCAGCCGATCATCGGTTGCGACCTCGGCATCCGTCGGGAGGAGGAGGGCGGCATCGCGACGGTGGGCAAGGCGCCGCCGGCGGACTGGCTCACCCTCCTGGTCCAGAACGAGGCCGGCTACCTCAACCTGATGCGGCTGGTGAGCCGCGCCCATCTCGAGTTCAAGACCGGCTCGCTGCCGGCGCTGCCGCTCTCCGAGCTGGACGGCAATACGGAGGGCCTGTTGGCCCTGATCGGCAGCCCGGGCAGCGCCGTCGGCCGATTGCTGCTGGCGGGTCAGGTGCCGGCCGCGACGCACCAGCTCGAAGGCTTGAAAGCGCTGTTCGATGGCCGGCTTTATATCGAGCTGCAGCGTCATGGCGAGGAGGGGGAGCGGCGCATCGAGGGCCCGCTGCTCGATCTCGCCTATGAAAGCGGCCTGCCGCTGGTGGCGACCAACGACGTCCACTTTCCCAAGGCTTCGATGTACGAGGCGCATGACGTGCTGCTCTGCATCGAGCAGGGCGCGCATATCGAGGATCCCAACCGTCGCCGCCTGACGCCCGAGCATTACTTCAAGTCGGCGGCCCAGATGCGCGAACTCTTCGCCGATCTGCCGGAGGCTTGCGACAATACCCTGGTGATCGCCCAGCGCTGCGCCTACATGCCGACGCCGCGCAAGCCGATCCTGCCGCGCTACACCAAGCTGGCCGGCCGCGCCGAGAAGGACGCGCTGCAGGAAATGGCCGAGAGCGGCCTCGCGGCTCTGCAGAAAAGCGACCGGCTGGCGCCGGATATCGAGTTCAAGACGTACCAGGACCGGCTCGCCTACGAGCTCAACATGATCGAGAAGATGGGCTTCTCGGGTTACTTCCTGATCGTCGCCGACTTCATCCAGTGGGCCAAGGACAATGGCATCCCCGTCGGCCCCGGCCGTGGTTCGGGCGCAGGTTCGCTGGTCGCCTGGTCGCTCAAGATCACCGACCTCGATCCGCTGCGCTGGGGCCTGCTGTTCGAGCGCTTCCTCAATCCCGAGCGCGTGTCGATGCCGGACTTCGATATCGACTTCTGCCAGGACAAGCGCGACCGGGTGATCCGCTACGTGCGCGACGAATACGGCCACGACCGGGTGGCGGCGATCATCACCTTCGGCAAGCTGCAGGCGCGCGCCGTGCTGCGCGACGTCGGCCGCGTGCTGGGCATGCCCTACGGCCAGGTCGACCGCATCTGCAAGCTGGTGCCCAACAATCCGGCCAAGCCGGTGACGCTCGCGCAGGCGCTGGAGAGCGAGCAGCTCCTGAAGGAGCAATACGGCGCCGACGAGGAGATCAAGCGGCTGATCGACCTGGCGTTGCAGCTCGAGGGGCTCTACCGCAACGCCTCGACGCATGCCGCCGGCGTGGTGATCGGCGATCGGCCGCTCGATCAGCTTGTGCCGCTCTATCGCGATACCGACAGCAAGGACTCGCTGCCGGCCACCCAGTTCAACATGAAATGGGTCGAGACGGCGGGCCTGGTGAAGTTCGACTTCCTCGGCCTCAAGACTCTCACCGTGATCGAGAAGGCGGTCGAGCAGATCGGCCGGGACAAGATCGACATCACGAAGATCCCGCTCGACGACGAGCCGACCTTCAAGATGCTGGCCAAGGGCGATGCCTACGGGGTCTTCCAGATGGAAGGCAGCGGCATGCGCGACATCCTGGCCAAGCTCAAGCCCAACCGTTTCGAGGACCTGATCGCGCTGGTAGCGCTCTACCGACCTGGCCCGATGGACGACATTCCAACCTACATCAGCGTCAAGAACGGCCAGGAGAAACCCGACTACCTGCATCCTTCGCTGAAGGGCATCCTCGAAGAGACCTACGGCATCATGGTCTACCAGGAACAGGTCATGCAGATCGCCCAGGTCCTGTCGGGCTATTCGCTGGGTGGCGCCGACCTGCTGCGCCGCGCCATGGGCAAGAAGATCCAGTCCGAGATGGACGCCCAGCGCGCCAACTTCGTCGAGGGCGCCGCCAAGAACAACGTCGAGGATGCGCGCGCCTCGATGATCTTCGACAAGGTGGCGAAGTTCGCGGGCTACGGCTTCAACAAGTGCCATTCCGCGCCCTATGCGCTGGTCGCCTACCAGACGGCCTATCTCAAGGCCAACTATCCGGTCGAGTTCTTCGCCGCGTCGATGACGCTGGACATGGGCAATGCCGACAAGATCGGCAATTTCCGCCGCGAGCTCGAGCGCCTGCAGATCCCGCTGCTGCCGCCCGACGTCAACAGGTCGATGGCGGAGTTCGCCGTCGAGACGACGGCGGAAGGCAAGAAGGGCGTTCGCTACGCGCTGGCGGCGATCAAGGGCGTCGGTCGCGAGGCCATGGGACGACTGGCCGAGGAGCGGAAGCTTAACGGCGCGTTCAAGGACCTGTTCGATGTCGCCGAGCGGCTCGACCAGCGGGTGATCAACAAGCGCCTGCTCGAGAGCCTGGTGAAGGCCGGCGCTTTCGAATCGCTCAACAAGAACCGCGCCCAGACGTTCGGCGCCGTCGAGGCGCTGTCGCGCCATTCGCAGGCCACGCACGAGTCGCGTGGCAGCAGCCAGGACAGCCTGTTCGGCGACGACACCGCTCAACGACGGCCGCCACTGCCCAAGGTGCCGGACTGGGCGCCGATGGAGCGGCTGCAGAACGAGTTCGCCGCCATCGGCTTCTATCTCTCCTCGCATCCGCTGGCGGCCTACGAGCGCAGCCTGCAGCGGCTGGGCGTCACGCGTGCCGCCGACCTGCCGGCGCTCCTGTCGCGCGGCGCGCCGGGCCGCATCAAGCTCGCCGGCACCGTCATCGATCGACAGGAACGCACCTCGGCCAAGGGCAACCGCTTCGCCTTCGTGCAGTGCTCCGACCAGTCCGGCGCCTTCGAGCTCACCGTGTTCAGCGAGCTTTTGGGCAGCAAGCGCAATCTCCTGGAAGCCGGGCCAGGCCGTGCTGGTCTCGGCGGACGGCCGTCTCGACGGCGAGCAGGTCAAGCTCACGGCGCAGACGGTCGAGAAGCTCGATGACGCCGTGGCCAACGCCGCCGCCGGCCTGCGTATCGTGCTTTCCGATCTCGCGGCGCTGGAGCCGCTGCGCAAGACGTTCGAGGGCAAGCGCGGCCGCGGCCGGGTCACGCTGGTCGTGCCGATGCCGGACGACGCCGAGGCCGAGGTCACCTTGCCCGGCACCTATTCCATTGCGGGCGGCCTGCGCGACGCCATCGGCGGCCTGCCGGGGATCGCGCAGGTGGAGGAGATTTGAGCCAGCAGCCGGAGCTGTTCGAACGACCAGGCCCGCCAAAGAGGCGCACGGCCGCGGCGGGAGAAGTCAGGCCGGCCTGGGATTCGCCTTTGCTGCAGGCGCCGGTGCTGCCAACCGACATCAGGCTCGGCACGTCGTCGTGGTTCTTTCCCGGCTGGCGCGGCCTCGTCTATGACGGCGTCCATCCGCAGACGGCGCTGAGCCGCAAGGGCCTGGCGGCCTATGCCGAGATCCCCTTGCTGCGCACCGTCAGTCTCGACCGCACGTTCTACGCGCCGCTCACGACCGTCGAATACCAGCGCTATGCCCATCAGGTGCCGGATCATTTCAGCTTCGTGGTGAAGGCGCCGGCGCTGGTCTGCGATGCGGTGATGCGCGACGAGGACGGGCGAGGGAAGGTGGCGAACCCGCATTTCCTCGATGCCGCCATCGCCACCCGCGAGTTCGTCGTGCCCTGCCTCGAAGGTCTTGGCGCCAAGGCGGGCCCCTTGGTCTTCCAGGTCTCGCCGCTGCCGCGCGGCCTGGTCGAGGAGACGGCCACGCTCATCGAGCGCCTGGCGGCGTTCTTCGCCGCCCTGCCGCGCGAGCTCGGCAAGCATCGGCCGATCTATGCCCTGGAGCTGCGCAATTCAGAGCTGCTGACCCCGCGCCTGATGAAGATGCTGGCCGGCGCCGGCGTGCGCTACTGCGTCGGCCTGCACGACCGCATGCCGGAGGTCGAACGCCAGGAAGCGGCGCTCCGCGCGCTCGATGCCGACGCGCCGGGACCGCTCGTGGTGCGCTGGAACCTGCACCGCGGCTTCCTCTACCAGGCCGCCAAGCAGCGTTATGAGCCGTTCGACAAATTGGTCGACGAGGACAGCGAAACCCGGCGCATCCTGGCCCGCATGGCCGCCGATGCCTTCCGCGCCAAACAGAAGGTCTGGATCACGGCCAACAACAAGGCCGAGGGCAGTGCGCCCCTGTCGCTCCTCAAATTGGCCGAGGAAATCGCCAAACTGCTGCCCTAAGCCATTGATTTTATTGGCCCTTGCAATCTTGGGGCGAAGCCTTTAGAACCACGCCCAATTCGCACGCGGGTTTGCGGTCGACGGGGAGACATCCCGCCGCTCGCTCCGGTGTCCTCCCAAGCCTTTGGCGCAGGAGGGCGACGCCCGCGGAGGCCCAACCGGAAAAGGAGAACGGCATGGCTATGCCGACATTCACGATGCGTCAGTTGCTGGAAGCGGGTGTCCATTTCGGTCACCACACCCGGCGTTGGAACCCCAAGATGAAGCCGTACCTGTTCGGGGTGCGCAACGGGGTCCATATCATCGATCTCACCAAGACCGTGCCGCTGCTCGAGCAGGCGCTGCTCCAGGTCCGCCAGGTCGTGTCCAACGGCGGCCGCGTGCTGTTCGTCGGCACCAAGGCGGCCGCCGCGGAGCGCATCGCCGACGCCGCCAAGCGCTGCGGTCAGTACTACGTGAACCACCGCTGGCTGGGCGGCATGATCACCAACTGGCAGACCATCTCTGCCTCGATCAAGCGCCTGCGCGAGCTCGACGAGCGCCTCAAGGGCGACGTCCTGGGTCTCACCAAGAAGGAGCAGCTCGACCTGACGCGCGAGCGCGACAAGCTCGAGCGCTCGCTGGGCGGCATCAAGGAGATGGGCGGCACGCCCGACATGCTGTTCATCATCGACACCAACAAGGAGGCCATCGCGGTGCTCGAGGCGCGCAAGCGCGGCATTCCGATCGTGGCGGTGCTCGACAGCAACTCGGATCCGGACGGCATCGACTATCCGATCCCGGGCAACGACGACGCCATCCGCGCCGTGTCGCTCTACTGCGAACTGCTGTCGAGCGCCGTGCTCGACGGCATCCGGGCCGAGATCGCGGCTTCGGGAGGCGACGTGGGCGAGCTCGGCGAGCCGCCGGTCGAAGAAGTTCCGCCGGCAGCCGATGGCGCCGGCGCCGAGGCAGCGCCGGCCGAATAGCCGGCCCCTGCTCGTCGAGGATTGAACGGGGCCGGTCGGAAGACCGGCCCCAATTGCACCTGATGGGTTGCACGAACGGAGCAAGAGATGGCTGAGATCACCGCTTCCCTGGTCAAGGAACTGCGCGAGAAGACCGGCGCGGGCATGATGGATTGCAAGAAGGCGCTGGGCGAAGTCGCTGGGCGACCTCGAGAAGGCAGTCGACTGGCTGCGCACCAAGGGCCTGTCCGCTGCCGCCAAGAAGGCCGGCCGTGTCGCGGCCGAAGGCCTGGTCGGTGTCGCCGCCAACGGCAACCGCGGCGCCGTCGTCGAGGTCAATGCCGAGACCGACTTCGTCGGCCGCAACGAGATCTTCCAGAAGTTCGTGGCCACGACGGCCCGCATCGCGCTCGACAACGCAGCCGACATGACCAAGATCGCCGCCGCGCCGTTTCCGGACAGCGGGCGCGACGTGCAGGGCGAGCTCACCAACATGATCGCCACCATCGGCGAGAACATGTCGCTGCGCCGCGCCGCGTCGCTCTCGGTATCCGACGGCGTCGTGGCCGCCTACATGCACAATTCCGTGGCGCCCGACCTCGGCAAGATCGGCGTCCTGGTGGCGCTCGAATTGACCGGCGACAAGGCCAAGCTCGCCGCGCTGGCCAAGCAGCTTGCCATGCACGTGGCCGCCGCCAATCCGCAGTCGCTCACCGTGGCCGACCTCGACAAGGCCGCGATCGAGCGCGAGCGCGCCGTGCTGGCCGAGAAGGCGGGCCAGAGCGGCAAGGCCGCCGACATCATCGCCAAGATGGTCGAGGGCG
Source organism: uncultured Alphaproteobacteria bacterium (assembly GCA_963755585.1). Lineage (GTDB taxonomy): Bacteria > Pseudomonadota > Alphaproteobacteria > Reyranellales > Reyranellaceae > Reyranella. The sequence goes on along the minus strand of CAVWKN010000041.1, from coordinate 109,375 downwards.
GCCTGCGCAAGTTCCACCAGGAGGTGGTGCTGCTCGAGCAGCTCTTCGTCATCGACGGCAAGAGCCGGGTCTCCAAGGTCGTCGACGAGGCGGCCAAGCAGGTCGGCGCACCGGTCCGGCTGGCGGGCTTCCTGCGCTTCGCCCTGGGCGAGGGCATCGAGAAGAAGTCCGAGGATTTCGCGGCCGAGGTGGCTGCCCAGCTCAAGAAGTAGTATGAAACCGGCACCGGCGCGCGGGCGGCAGGCCCGCGCCGCCCAAGAAACCATCTTCAGAGGCATCTGATGCCGTCGGCTCCCCGCTATCGCCGCGTCCTGTTGAAGCTCTCGGGCGAGGGATTGATGGGGAATCGCGAATACGGGCTCGATCCGGCGATGGTCTCCATGGTGGCCCAGGAGGTCAAGGCCGTGCACGGCATGGGCGTGCAGGTCTGCCTGGTGATCGGCGGCGGCAACATCTTCCGCGGCGTCTCGGCCGCCGCGTCGGGCATGGACCGGGCGAGCGGCGACTACATGGGCATGCTGGCCACCGTCATCAATTCACTGGCCATGCAAAGCGCCCTGGAGCGCCAGGGGCTGCAGACCCGCGTCCAGTCGGCGATCCCCATGACCACGGTGTGCGAGCCCTACATCCGCCGTCGTGCGGCGCGCCACATGGAGAAGGGCCGGGTCGTGATCTTCGCCGCCGGCACCGGCAATCCTTTCTTCACCACCGACACCGCCGCGGCGCTTCGCGCCGCCGAGATGAGCGTCGATGCGATGCTCAAGGGCACGCAGGTCGACGGCGTCTATTCGGCCGATCCGCGCAAGGACAAGAACGCCAAGCGCTACGACACGCTCAACTACATGGACGTGCTGTCGCGTGACCTCCAGGTCATGGACGCCTCGGCGATTTCGCTTGCCCGCGAGAATCGCATCCCGATCATCGTGTTCGATATCCACAAGCCCGGCGCGTTCGCGGCGACGATGCGCGGGGAGGGCACCTTTACCATCATAAAGGACGAGGGCTGAGATGAGTGCGGATCCCAAGGAACTCGAGAAGCGCATGATGGGCGCCATGGACGCCCTCAAGAAGGAACTGGGCGGCCTCAGGACCGGCCGTGCCTCGGTCAACCTGCTCGAGCCGGTCGTGGTCGAGGCGTACGGCCAGCGCATGCAGCTCAACCAGGTCGGCACGGTGAGTGCGCCCGAGCCGCGCCTGCTCACCGTCAACGTCTGGGACAAGGGCCTGGTCGTGGCGACCGCCAAGGCGATCCGCGATGCCGGCCTCGGCCTCAATCCGGCGCCCGACGGCCAGATCATCCGCATCCCGATTCCCGAGCTCACCACCGAGCGGCGCGCCGAGCTTGCCAAGCTCGCGCACAAATATGCCGAGCTCGGCCGCGTCGCCGTGCGCAACGTGCGGCGCGACGGCATGGAAGCGCTGAAGAAGGCCGAGAAGGACCACAAGATCTCGCAGGACGAGCATCGCCAGAAGTCCGACGAGGTGCAGAAGCTCACCGACCGCTACGTCAAGCAGGTCGACGAGGTGCTGGCCAACAAGGAAAAAGAGATCAAGACCGTCTGATGTCGACTGCGCCTCTGCCCGCCAATGCGGATCCGACACCGGGTCCCCACCACGTCGCCATCATCATGGACGGCAACGGGCGGTGGGCGAAGGCGCGCGGCCTGCCGCGGGTCGCCGGCCACCGGCGCGGCGCCGACGCGGTGCGGCGGGTCGTGCGCGGCGCGGGCGAGCTCGGCATCCCGGTGCTGACGCTGTTTGCCTTCTCGACCGAGAACTGGACGCGGCCGGCCGACGAAGTGAACGACCTGATGGGCCTGTTGCGCCACTATCTGCGCAACGAGCTCGACGAATTGCGCAAGAACGGCGCGCGACTGCGCGTCATCGGCAATCGCGACGGGCTGGCGTCGGACATCGTTCGCGACATTTCCGACGCCGAGAACATGACGCGCGGCAACAGCCGCATCGACGTGAATATCTGCATCAACTACGGCGCGCGCGACGAGATCCTGCAGGCCACCCGCAGCCTCGCCCGCCAGGTCGCGGCGGGCGAGCTGTCGGCCGATCGCATCGACGAGGATCGCTTCGAGAAGCGAGTTGCTGACGGCGGGCGTGCCCGACCCCGACCTGCTGATCCGCACCAGCGGCGAGCAGCGCATCAGCAATTTCATGCTGTGGCAGTGTGCCTACGCCGAGCTGGTGTTCGTCGACACGCTGTGGCCGGATTTCGGCAAGGAACACCTGGAACAGGCGATCGCCGAGTTCCGCCGGCGCGAGCGGCGTTATGGCGGCGTCGGCGGCTGACGCCCCGATGGGGCGGCTCCGAGCGGCATCGCGGGCCTGCTTCTGAGGATCCTGTCGGCCGCTATCCTGGGCCCGCTTCTGCTCGCGGCGATCTGGTTCGGCTTCCCCTGGATCGACCTGGTGGCGGCGCTCGCGGCACCGCTGATGGTGTCGGAGTGGATCCGGCTGACGCGCGGCCGGCCGCTTCTCCGCGTCCTGGCCGTCCTCTATGCGCTTGGCCGCCGTCGTGGCGCTGCTCTGGCTGCGCCATCAGCCGACGCTGGGGCGCGAGACGATCATCTGGATCGTGCTCTGCATCTGGGCGACCGACACCGGCGCCTACGTCGTCGGCCGGGCGGCCGGCGGCGCCAAGCTTGCGCCGCGCATCAGTCCGAGTAAGACATGGTCGGGACTGATCGGCGGCATGTCCTGGGCGGCGGTGGCAAGTGCTGCGACGGGCTATGCTTTCGGCCGGGGCGAGACGATCTCGCTGGCCGTGATCGGCGCCGGTCTCGCGGTGGTCGGCCAGATCGGCGACCTGCTCGAATCGGCGGCCAAGCGCGGCGCCGGCGTGAAGGACAGCGGGACGCCTGATTCCGGGCCATGGCGGCCTGCTCGACCGTGTCGACGGGCTGGTCGCCGTTCTCGTGGTGGTCGCGCTGGTACGCCTGGCAGTCGGTGGAGGATGGCCATGGACATGACGAACTGGGCCGCCCCGTCGCACGATCGGCCGCGCGGCGTGACGATCCTGGGTTCGACCGGCTCGGTCGGGCAGAGCACGGTCGACCTCATCGCCCGCGATCCGGAAAGCTATCGCGTCGAAGCGCTGGTCGCCGGCAATTCGGTCGAAGCCCTGGCCGAGCAGGCGCGCCGCCTGCGCGCCCGCCTGGCCGTGGTCGCCAATCCGCAGCGCTACCGGGCGCTCAAGGACGCCCTGGTCGGCACGTCGATCGAGGTCGCGGCCGGTCCCGAGGCGGTGGTCGAGGCGGCCACGCGGCCGGCGGAATGGGTGATGGCGGCGATCGTGGGCTTCGCCGGCCTCGAATCGACCCTCGTTGCCGCGCGGCGTGGCGCCATGGTGGCGCTCGCCAACAAGGAGGCACTGGTCTGCGCCGGCCGGCTGCTGATGGACGCCGTCGACGTGGCGGGCGGCGTCTTGCTGCCGGTCGATTCGGAGCACAACGCGATCTTCCAGGTGCTCGAGCCGCGTCAGCGCCACGCGATCGACCGGCTGATCCTGACGGCATCGGGCGGGCCGTTCCGCAACTGGTCGCTGGCCGACATGGCCGAGGCCACGCCGGAACAGGCGCTGGCCCATCCCAATTGGGACATGGGCGCCAAGATCTCGATCAATTCCGCCACCATGATGAACAAGGGCCTGGAGCTCATCGAGGCGCAGCTGCTGTTCGGGCTGCCCGCCGATCAGGTCGAAATCGTCGTTCATCCGCAATCGATCATTCACTCCATGGTGGCCTATCGCGACGGCTCGGTACTGGCCCAGCTCGGCACCACCGACATGCGTGTCCCGATCAGCCACGCGCTCGGTTGGCCGTCGCGCATCGACGGGCCGGCTGAACGTCTCGATTTCACCAATCTTTCGCCGCTGACGTTCGAACGGCCCGATTCCGGCCGCTTTCCGTCGCTACGTCTGGCGCGAGAGGCTTTGGTTCTGGGCGGGTTTGCATCGATCGTGCTGAATGCGGCCAACGAGGTGGCCGTCGCGGCGTTCCTGGCGCGACGGATCGGCTTCCTCGACATCGCTCGCATCGTCGAGGATGTGTTGGCGGCGAGCGGCACACAGTCAGGTCGGGTGGAATCCATACAACAGGTCCATGCGGCCGATCGGGAGGCACGCCGGCGGGCTGAAGAGGCCGTACAGAGTCACTCTCTAACTAATTGAAGCACAACGAAATTCATGGTGTACTGAACCATGCACAGCCTGATCAGTGTGTTCACGACCTACCTGCCGTACTTCGTGCTGGTGCTGACCCTGCTCGTGTTCGTTCACGAGTTCGGCCACTACTGGGTGGGACGTCGCTTCGGCATCCATGCCGAGGTGTTTTCGATCGGCTTCGGACCGGAGCTGTTCGGCTGGACCGACCGCAGCGGCACGCGCTGGAAGATCTCGGCGATCCCCTTGGGCGGCTACGTCAAGTTTCTGGGCGACAACGATGCGACCAGCGCGACGCCCTCGGATGAGCCGCTGTCGCCCGAGCAGCAGCGCCGCGCCTTCTTCAACCAGCCGCTCTATGCCCGCGCCGCCGTCGTCCTGGGCGGCCCGGCGGCCAATCTGATATTCGCCTTCCTCCTGCTGACCGCCGTGTTCTTCTTCGCCGGCGAGCCTTATTCGCCGCCGACGGTCGCGGTGCAGGCCGACGGGCCGGCGGCCAAGGCCGGTCTGCGCACCGGCGACGAGATCGTGCGCCTGGGCGACAAGCACGTCGACCGTTACGAGGACATCCAGGAGTCCCAGTTCCTCTACTGGGCCAAGCCGATGGCGGTCGAGTACCGCCGCGGCGGTCAACTCCTGAACACCGAGATCGTGCCGCAATTCTGCGAGCGCACCGACAAGTACAACAATACGCTGCGTTTCGGCGAACTCGGCATGGACCAGCTCGTGCGTCCGGTCGTCGGCGGCTTCACGGCGAACAGCCCGGCGGAGGCGGCGGGGTTGAAGGTCGGAGACCTGCTGCTCGATATCGACGGCAAGCCGGTCGACTATTTCTCGCACATCCCGGAACTGATCGGCAGCCGCGGCGGCCAGCCGGTGAAGGTGACGTACGATCGTGACGGCCAGCGCGGGGAGACCACCGTGGTTCCGGTCGCCGACAAGGCGCTCGACTGCGCCGGCAAGGAGCACGTGGTCGGCCGCCTGCGCGTGCGGCCGGCCAACGTCAGCGAGTTGCGCAATCACGGCCTGATCGGGGCGATGGGCGCGGGCGTGCGTCAGGTGTGGGGCATGACGTCGATGTTCTATACGTCGATGGCCCAGATCCTGACGGCGACGCGTCCGGTCGACGAGCTCGGTGGGCCGATCCGCATCGCCAAGGCCGCGGGTGAGGCGTCCTACGCCGGGTGGACCGGCATCCTCAATCTCGTCATTGCCCTTTCCGTCGTGCTCGGCGTGTTCAACCTTCTGCCGGTGCCGATGCTCGATGGCGGTCATCTCGCGATGTATCTCTACGAGGCGGTGCGCGGCAAACCGCTCAGCCTCAAGATGCAGGAGCTCGGCCTCAAGGTCGGTTTTGCCCTGGTGATCGGCATGGCGCTGATCGCAACTTTCAACGACATCAAGCTCCTGCTGCGCTGAGTTGACGCGATGCGGCAGGGCTTTGCGTCGGGGGACAAAAGGGGTGGCTAAGTCGATGGTGCCGGTTTATGGAGTTGGGTTCCTGAAACTGGCCGGCAGGTCTGGAAGGTGCCGGGGGTGAGATTGATCTTTCGTTGGGCCGTCCTGGCCATCGCCGCGGTTCTCGCATTGAGTGCGACGGCCCATGCCCAGCGCGGCGGAGCCGGCACCGCCGCACCAGCGGGCGGAACGATCACCGCCATCCAGATTCAGGGCAACGTCCGCGCCGAACCGGAGACGATCCGCTCCTATCTCCAGCTCAAGGAAGGCCAGCCCTACGATGCGGCGGCGGCCGATCGCTCGCTGAAGGCGCTGTTCGGGACCGGCCTTTTCGCAGACGTCGTGATCGACATGCAGGGCTCGACCCTGGTCGTGAAGGTCACCGAAAATCCGATCATCAATCGCGTCGCCTTCGAGGGTAACAGCAAGATCGAGGACGACAAGCTGCGCGACGAAGTGCAGTCGAAACCACGCCAGGTCTTCACGCGCGCGCGGGTGCAGGCCGACGTCGAACGCATCCTGACCATCTATCGCCGCGGCGGCCGCTACAATGCATCGGTCGATCCCAAGGTCATCAAGCTCGAGCAGGGCCGTGTCGACCTCGTCTTCGAGATCAACGAAGGCGACGTCACGGGCGTGCAGCGCATCAGCTTCGTGGGCAACGAGCATTTCAGCGACGGCACGCTGCGCGGCAAGATCCGCACCAGCGAAAGCGCCTGGTATCGCTTCCTTTCGTCGGACGACCGCTACGATCCCGACCGCCTGAACCTCGACCGCGAACTGCTGCGCAAGTTCTACCTGACCGAAGGCTATGCCGATTTCCGTGTCGTGTCGGCGGTCGCCGAGCTGGCGCCCAACCGCGAGGGCTTCTTCATCACCTTCACCATCAATGAAGGCGAGCGCTACAAGTTCGGCAAGGTCGACGTCTCGACCCGCTTCCAGGGGCTCGATGTCGACGTCCTGAAGAGCTATCTCACGATGGCGGAAGGCGACTGGTACGATGCGGCTGCGGTCGAGAAAACCGTCGGCGCGCTGTCGGACCTCGTCGGCACGCTGGGCTACGCCTTCGTCGACGTTCGCCCCAACATCCGGCGCAACAAGGACAACCTCACGGTCGACGTGACCTTCGACATCCAGGAAGGGCCGCGCGTCTATGTCGAACGCATCAACATCTCGGGCAACACGCGCACCCTCGACAAGGTGATCCGCCGTGAATTCCGCCTCGCCGAGGGTGATGCTTTCAGTACCGCCAAAGTGCGCCGCAGCCAGGAGCGCCTGCGCAACCTTGGCTTCTTCGAGAAGGTCGACGTTTCCGCGGCGCCAGGCTCGACGCCCGACAAGACGAACCTCGAAGTCCAGGTGGTCGAGCAGAGCACCGGCGATATCTCCTTCGGCGCCGGGTTCTCGACGACATCGGGCATCCTGGGCGACATCTCGATCAAGGAACGCAACCTCCTGGGCAAGGGCCAGGAGCTTCGTCTCGGCCTGTCGCTCGGCACGTTGAGCACCCTGATCGATCTCAGCTTCACCGAGCCCTACTTCATGGATCGTCCGATGGCGGCGGGCTTCGACATCTTCCGTACGTCGAACGACCGTCAGCAAATTGCGTCCTACAGCGATGCCAGCATCGGTTTCGCTCTCCGCGCCGGCTGGGCCTATACCGAGCACACGCGGCAGACCGTGCGCTACACCTTGCGCCAGACCGACATCTACAATGTGCAACCCTTCGCCTCGCAGATCGTCCAGCTGAACGCCGGCACGTCAGTGGTCTCGGAAGTCGCCGAGACGGTTGCGTGGGATACCCGCGACACGCGCCTCAACACGACGAAGGGCCTGCTGGTGCGCAATACGCTGGCGGTGGCCGGCCTGATCGGCACCGAGCAGTACTTCCGCAGCACCGGCGACGCCGTGTACTACCAGAGCATTTTCGAGGACGTCATCGCCTCGATCGGCGGCTCGATCGGAGCGGTGGTCCCCTACAACGGCTCCTCGCTGCGCCTGAACAACCTGTTCTTCGTCGGCGGCGACAATCTGCGCGGCTTCCAGGTCGGCGGCATCGGACCGCGCGACTCGATCACGGCCGACGCGCTGGGTGGCACCTACTTCTACACCGGCACGACCGAACTGAGCTTCCCGCTCGGCCTGCCCAAGGAGATCGGCATCCTTGGCAAGGCGTTCGTCGATGTCGGTTCGCTTTGGGGGCTTGGCGGCCCGGCGCAATACAGCAACACGGTCCTCACCAGCAACACCATGCGGGTATCGACGGGCGTCGGCATCCAATGGATATCGCCATTCGGCCCAATCCGTATAGACTACGCCATCCCGCTCGTTCAGGACCCGTGGGACAAGACCGAGAACATCCGCTTCGGCTTCGGCACGCGCTTCTGAGGACGCAGCTGTCATGAACATCCAGACCGACAAAACCAGCCTTGCAGGGGCGACTGCGGTGGATATCCGGCGGATCCTGCAGATGATCCCCCATCGCTATCCGATGCTGATGGTCGACCGCGTCGTCGACATGCAACTCGATCACAGCGCCGTCGGCATCAAGAACGTCAGCATCAACGAACCGTTCTTCCAGGGCCACTTCCCGTCCGAGCCGGTGATGCCGGGCGTGCTGATCGTCGAGGCGATGGCCCAGACCGCCGCGGTCCTGGTCGTGGCCACGTTCGGTGCGGAGTCGGAGGGCAAGCTGGTCTACTTCATGTCGATCGACGGCGTGCGCTTCCGCCGTCCGGTGATGCCGGGCGACCGTCTCGAGCTGCACGTCGAGAAGATCCAGAGCCGCGCCAATGTCTGGAAGTTCTCCGGCAAGGCGCTGGTCGAAGGCAAGGTCGCGGCGGAAGCGACCTTCGCCGCCATGATCCGCGACAGACAGCCATAGAGGAGGGGGAGATGCCCGATAGCGCCGCCAACTACCGCATGTTGCACACGATGATCCGCGTGAAGGATCTCGACAAGTCGATCGCCTTCTATACCGGGCCGATGGGCATGAAGCTGCTGCGCAAGCGCGAAGTGCCGGCCGGCAAGTACACGCTGGCCTTCGTCGGCTACGGCGACGAAAGCGAGCACTGCGCCGTCGAGCTGACCTTCAACTGGGGGCAGGAGAAGCCCTACGAGCTGGGCAGCGGCTTCGGCCATCTCGCCGTCGGCGTGCCCGATGTCTATGGCATGTGCGAGCAGGTCACCAAGTCCGGCGGCAAGGTCACGCGCCCGGCCGGCCCGGTGCAGCACGGCACCACGGTGATCGCCTTCGTCGAGGATCCCGACGGCTACAAGATCGAGCTGATCGAGCGCAAGTAGCGGCAGCGCTTCACAGGATCAGGCGCCAGTTGGCCACGGCGACCAGCGCCACGGCCGCTGCCAGCGCCAGGACGAACATCCGCATCATCCAGCCAGGGCGGCGGAAATTGTCGTTCGCCGGCCGGCCGAGCCGCACGATCCGCGGCAGCGGCCTTGGTTTTTGCGTGACCGCCCAGGTCGTTGCCAGGCGCGGTCCATGCGACGATCTTGCCATGCCCTCTCGCTTTCCCCCCGGATAGCGAATTGTTCCCCTGGAATCAGGCCCGCATGTGAAGCGGCTTGTAGGGCCGCTCGGTCTGGCCGTTGTAGAGCTGGCGCGGCCGGCCGATCTTCTGGTCGGGATCCTCGATCATTTCATTCCATTGCGCGATCCAGCCGACGGTCCGCGCGACGGCGAACAGCACGGTGAACATCGAGGTCGGGATGCCGATCGCCCGGAAGATGATGCCCGAGTAGAAATCGACATTGGGATAGAGCTTCTTGGAGATGAAGTAATCGTCCTTGAGCGCGATCTGCTCCATCTCCATGGCCAGCTCGAGCAGCGGATCGTGCTGGATGCCGAGCGAGGTCAGCACCTCGTGGCAGGTCTGGCGCATCACCTTGGCGCGCGGATCGTAGTTCTTGTAGACGCGATGGCCGAAGCCCATCAGGCGGGTGTGGTCCTGCTTGTCCTTCACGCGGCTGAGAAAGCCCGGGATGTTCTGCTTGCCGCCGATCTCGTTCAGCATGTTGATGACGGCTTCGTTGGCGCCGCCGTGGCTCGGACCCCACAGCGAGGCGATGCCGGCGGCGATGCAGGCGAACGGATTGGCGCCCGACGAGCCGGCCAGCCGGACGGTCGAGGTCGAGGCGTTCTGCTCATGGTCGGCATGCAGCATCAGGATGCGGTCGACCGCCTTCTCGAGCACCGGATTGATCTCGTACTCCTCGGCCGGGACCGAGAACATCATGCGCAGGAAGTTGGCGGAGTAGCTGAGATCGTTGCGCGGATAGATGAAGGGCTGGCCGACCGAATACTTGTAGGCCATCGCCGCGATGGTCGGCATCTTGGCCACCAGGCGATAGGAGGCGATCATGCGCTGGTGCGGATCGTGGATGTCGAGCGAGTCGTGATAGAACGCCGAGAGCGCGCCGACCACGCCGCAGCACACCGCCATCGGATGGGCGTCGCGGCGGAAGCCGCGATAGAACTGGCTGAGCTGCTCGTGAACCATCGTGTGGTTCGTGATGTCCTTGACGAATTTTTCCTTCTGCGCCTTGTTCGGCAGCTCGCCCTTCATCAGGAGGTAGCAGCACTCCATGAAGTCGCTCTGCTCGGCGAGCTCGGCGATGTTGTAGCCGCGATACAGAAGAATGCCTTCGTCGCCGTCGATATAGGTGATCTTGGAGGCGCACGAGCCGGTCGAGGTGAAGCCCGGGTCGTAGGTGAACATGCCAGCGTCGCCGTAGAACTTGCGGACATCGACCAGGCGCGGCCCGATGGTGCCGTGGATGATCGGCATTTCGTAGGATTTGCCGGTTTCGTTGTCGGTCAGCGTGGCGGTCGACTTGGCCATTGGGGAACTCTTTCGGATCGAATTGGCGGGTTCGAGGGCACCCTAACAAGCCGTCTCCGGAGGCGCAATTGTGCAGCCAAACCGCTATTTCGCGGGGCGTAGCAGGCGTGCAATCCGGCCGTCGACGGCGGCCAGGCCAAGGCCGATCAGGGCCATTCCGGCGAAGTGCCGCGGCTCCAGCCGCTCGCCCAGGACGGCGGCGCCCAGCAGGACGGCGGTGACCGGTATCAGGAAGGTGACGAGCAGCAGGTTGGTGGCGCCGGCGGCGGCCAGAATGCGGAAATACAGCACATAGGCGAGCGCCGTCGACAGCAGCGCCAGGCCGCCGAGCGCCGCCCAGATCGCGAGGGAGGGCAGTCCCGGCAGCGTCCACGGCTGCTCGACCGCCAGCATGATCGGCAGAATCAACACGGTACTTGCAGTGACCTGACCGGCGGCGGCCTCGAGCGGTGCGATCTTCATCGTCTTGAAACGGCGGCCATAGACCCCGGCGAAGGCATAGGAAAGGGCGGCGCCCAGGCAGGCCAACTCGCCCCATACGCTCGCGCCGTCGATCAGGATTTCGGGGCCGATCAGCACGGCCACGCCGGCAAACCCGGCCAGCAGGGCGGCCACCTTGGCAGGATCGATCTTCTCGTCCTCGGTCAGGAAATGGGCGACGAGGAGGGTGAAGAGGGGCGTCGTGGCGTTCAGGATCGAGGCCAGGCCCGACGCGATGTGCGTCTGGCCCCAGAAGATCAGGCTGAAAGGCAGCACGTTGTTCAGCAAGCCCATGGTGAAGTAGGCGGGCCACGGCGCGCTCCGTCGGAACGGATTTGTCCCAGTCGCGACCAGGACGATGTCGAGTGCCAGCGCCGCCAGGGCCACGCGCGCAAAGACCACGGTGAGCGGTCCCAGTTCGCCGATCGCGACCTTGGCGAAAAAGAACGAGCCGCCCCACAGGATGGAAAGCGACAGCAGCCAGATCCAGACGCGCAAACCCATGGGCGGACATTGCGCAGCTGGGCGTCGGGTTCTATCCGCTGGCGGCGAGCAATCTCGTCGTGGTCTCGGCGGGTCCCAGGATCGCCAGCACCTCGAAGATGCCGGGCGACGCGGTCGAGCCGCTGAGCGCGACCCTGAGCGGCTGGGCGACCTGGCCGAGCTTCACGCCCGCGGCCTCGGCGAAGCGGCGGATCGCGTCCTCGACCTGCTTCTCGCTCCAGTTGGCGGCTTCGGCCTCGAGCGCGGCCGCGAGCTTGGCGAGCAGCGCCCTGGCCTCGGGCGTGAGCTGGGCGCGTGCCTTGTCGTCGGCGATCGGCGGCGCGCCGCTTCGGGCATAGAAGACGAGATTGTCGGCGAGCTCGACCAGGGTGCGCGAGCGCTGCTTCACGCCGCCCAGGCCGCGCGCCAGCCGCTCCGCCCCGATGGCATCGACCTTGGCGCCGAGCGTGGCCTCGATCCTCGGCAACACCAGCGGCATCAGTTCCGCGTCCGGCGTCTCGCGCAGGTAGTGCGCATTGAGGTTGGTGAGCTTGGCCAGGTCGAAGCGCGCAGGCCGAGCGGCCGACGCCCGGCAGGTCGAACCATTCGATCGCCTGCTGGGTCGAGATGATCTCGTCGTCGCCATGGCCCCAGCCCAGCCGCAGCAGGTAGTTGCGCAGCGCCGCCGGCAGGAAGCCCATGTCGCGATAGGCATCGACGCCCAGCGCGCCGTGGCGCTTGCTGAGCTTGGCGCCGTCGGGCCCGTGGATCAGCGGGATGTGGGCATAGACCGGCTCCGGCCAGTCCATGGCACGGATGATCTGGAGCTGGCGGAAGGCGTTGTTCAGGTGATCGTCGCCGCGGATCACGTGCGTGACGTCCATGTCGTGGTCGTCGACGACGACGGCCAGCATGTAGGTCGGCGTGCCGTCGGCGCGCAGCAGGATCATGTCGTCGAGCTGGGCGTTCTCGACCTTGACCTCGCCCTGCACGGCATCCTGGATCACGGTCTGGCCGCTTTGCGGCGCCTTGAGGCGAACGACCGGCGCCACGCCGGCCGGCGCGTCCGCAGGCTCGCGGTCGCGCCAGCGGCCGTCGTAGCGCATCGGCACGCCGGCCTTGCGCTGCGCGTCGCGCATCTCCTCGAGTTCCTTGGGCGAGGCGTAGCAGTGATAGGCCTTGCCCATGGCCAGCATCTGCTGCGCCACCTCGGCGTGCCGCGCCGCGCGCGCGAACTGGTAGGTGACCTCGCCGTCCCACGGCAGGCCGAGCCAGGACAGGCCGTCGAGGATGGCGTCGATGGCCGGCGTCGTGGAGCGCGCGCGGTCGGTGTCCTCGATGCGCAGCAGGTACTTGCCGCCGTGGTGGCGGGCGAACAGCCAGTTGAACAAGGCGGTGCGCGCGCCGCCGATATGCAGGTAGCCGGTCGGCGAGGGGGCGAAGCGGGTAACGACCTTCATTGCCGGGGGCATTGCTCTGGGTATGTGCGGGTTTTGCCGCAATTCAGCCGGAAAAGCGCGCCGTAGGTAGGCGAGCGTTTCTGCCCTGTCAAACGGGAGAGGGAGACGGCGTGGCGGGGGCACGCACCTGGATTCTCGACCAGCTCGACGCCGAGCGCAGCCGCTGGATGCTGTGGCTGCCGGTCGCCATGGGGCTTGGCATCGCCGTCTACTTCGAGCTGCCGGGCGAGCCTGCGCTGTGGCTCGGCCCGCTGCTGGCCGCGGCGGCGCTCGTCGTCGTCTTTCTCGCGCCGGCGGGCAGCCTCGCCCGCGCGCTCGCGATCGCTGCGGTGGCCGCCTCCGCCGGTCTCGGCCTCGTCGCCTGGCGCACCGCGAGCCTCGCCGCGCCGACGCTCGGCCGGCCGCTGTTCAGCATCAACGTCGAGGGCCGCATCGCCGACATCCAGCGCCTGCCCGAGAGCGTGCGGGTCGTGCTCGAAGCGGTGCGCCTGAAAGGCAACAACGTGCCGCCGCCCGAGATGATGCCGGCCCGGGTGCGCGTCTCGCTGTCCAAGGGCGCGCCGCCGATCCATGTCGGCGACCGCCTGCTGGTGCTGGCCAACCTCTCGCCGCCGGCCGGCCCGGCCGCGCCTGGCGCCTTCGATTTCCAGCGGGTCGCCTGGTACCAGCAGCTGGGCGCCGTGGGCTATGCGCTGGCGCCGGCGACCGTCATCGAGCGTGGCAAGCCCGACGGCATCGTGCGCGCCATCGATTCGCTGCGCGCCGACATCACGGCGCGCATCCTGGCGGCACTTCCCGGACCGCAAGGCGGCGTGGCCGCGGCCCTGCTGACCGGCGAGCAGACCGCCGTCGACAAGGACATCACCCAGGCCATGCGCGACTCCGGCCTGGCGCACATCCTGTCGATCTCCGGCCTGCACATCGTGTTCGTGGTCGCGCTGGTGATGGGCGTGGTGCGCTATGGCATCGCGCTGGTGCCGCCGCTGGCGCTGCGCGTCGACGGCAAGAAGGTCGCCGCCGTGATCGCCCTGCTGGCGGCGCTCTTCTATACAGCACTCGCCGGCGCGCCGGTGCCGGCGCAACGGTCCTGCGCCATGGCGGGCTTCGCGCTGATCGCCGTGCTGCTCGACCGCACCGCGCTGTCGCTGCGCCTGGTCGCGTGGTCGGCGGTCATCGTGCTGATCGCGGCGCCCGAGTCGCTGACCGGCGCCTCGTTCCAGATGTCGTTCGCCGCGGTGATCGCCCTGATCGCCGCCTGGGAGATGGGCGCCGGCTGGCGGCGTCGCCTGCACGAGCGGGCCGAGCTTTCCAATCATCGCTGGCTGTGGCGGCTGGGCGTCGGCATCGCCGCCAGCCTGGCCACCAGCCTGATCGCGTCGATCGCGACCGGTGCCTTCGCCGCCTACCATTTCAACCGGCTCTCGATCCTGGGCGTCGTCGCCAACATGCTGGGCGTACCGCTCACCGGCTTCTGGATCATGCCGTGGGGCCTTCTGGCCATGCTGCTGATGCCGCTCGGCCTCGAGCGTTTCGCGCTGGTGCCGATGGGCTGGGGCATCGACGGCCTGAACGCCATCGCCCGCCACGTCGCCGAGTGGCCGCAGGCCGCCATGCTGGTGCCCTCGCTGCCCGGCGCCAGCCTGTGGCTGCTGACGGTGGGTGGGTTGTGGCTCTGCCTGTGGCGCAGGCGCTGGCGGCTGGCGGGTCTGCCTGTTGCGATCACCGGCCTGCTGCTGGCGCCGCCAACCACACCCGACCTGCTGATGAGCGAGGACGGCCGCGTGCTCGGCCTGCGCGATGCGCAGGGCATGGTGCACATCGCTTCGGCCCGCACCGACCGCTTCATCAGCGACGCCTGGGCGCGACGGAGCGGGCAGGAGGGCGCCAAGCGCTGGACCGTGAGCGCCGACGAGCAGGCTGCCGGCCTCGGCTGCGGCACCGGGCTTTGCCGCTGGCGCAAGGGGCCGTGGCGCATCGCTCTGGTGAGCGACGACCGAAGGCTCGCCGAGGCCTGCGGCAGCGCCGACATCGTGCTCTCCACGGTCGACGCGCAAGGCCGTTGTCGCGGGCCGCGGCTGGTGATCGATCGCCGCGATGCATGGCGCGAGGGCGCGCAGGCGCTGTGGCTCGACGAGGCGGGCGTGCGGCGCGAGACCGCCAACGCACGCCGCGGCGATCGGCCGTGGGTGCCCAACAGCTCGACGCACCAGGCCGCCATCAAGGCGCCGGGCGCGTAGCTGCCGCGCGAAACGCAAGGTTTCCGGCCGAGAACCGGCGGCGCTAACGTCGACGGTAAAGACAAGCATCCGGAGGAAACCTTGGCGACATCGACCATTCGCGCTTCGCGGCGCCATGCCCTCAAATTGCTGGGAGCGGGCGCCGTGGCGCTTGCCGCGCCCGCCATCATCCGCCGGTCGCCCGCATCGGCGCAAACGGCGACCCCGCTGCTGATGGACGGCCACGTGCACGTCATCAATCGCGTCTACTGGGAGAAGATCGATCCGTGGCAGCCGCAATCCTACGAGGCCGGCTGGGACTATGCGCGGGCCCGCGCGGGCGGCGTCAACTGCATCGTCGATAATCTCGGCACCTACGGATACTGGAACTACAACTACACGCCCAAGCAGTTCCTGCGGCTGGCCGAGACGCTGCACCGCTTCGCCGAAAAGCATTCCGACAGGATGGCCGTGGCACTCAGCACGGCCGATGCGCGGCGCATCATCGACAGCGGCCGCATGGCGGTGTTCATCGGCAGCGAATCCGGCTGGGATCACGAGGGCGATCTCGACGTGCTGGACGCCTTCCATCGGCTGGGGTTGCGCGTCATCCAGTTCGCGACCCAGAGCGGCTTCAACGCCTTCGCCGACAGCGCGCTCGCGATGTCGCAAGGCGGGCAGCAGCCCGATCATTTCCACGGGCTGAACGATCGTGGCCGCGCCCTGGTGGCGGAGATGAACCGCCTGGGCATCCTGATCGACATCACGCACGGCACCGAAGCCACGCAGACGCAGCTCATCGAAACGAGCCGCGCGCCGGTCGTCGCCAGCCACGACACGCTGAAGGCGGTGTCGGGCGTGGGACTTTCCGACACGGTCCTGAAGGCCGTGGCGGCAAAGGGCGGCGCTGGTCGGCATCCATGGCGGCGCCGCGGTCGTCGGCAAGCGCTACCGCAAGTGGCTGGCGGACCATCCCGAGAAGGTTGCGGCGGCGGCCAAGGCGCTGCCCAACATGCTGGGCTATCAGCCGGATTTCCCGCGGCTGCCCGGCGATCATGGCGAGTACATCGCCCGCTTCGACAAGGAGTTCGGCGAGGCGTGGCGGGCGCGCGGCGGCTGGAAGGAGGATCCCGAGGCCGAGCCGTTCCTGCCGACCGCCGACGAATGGGCCGAGCAGGTCGACTACGTCATCAGGACGGTCGGCGCCGATCATGTCGCGATCGGTCTCGACATGGCCGGCGGCCGCAGCAGCGTGCCGCGCAACGCCGGCGGCTATCCGGAGATCGTCGCCGCGCTGAACCGGATCACGACGCCCGCGAACGTGCGCAAGATCACCGGCGAGAACTGGTTCCGCGTCCTCGATACGGCGAAGGCCTAGCCGGCGGGAATTTCCGCAATTTCCGCTAGCGTTACGCCAATCGACACTGGGGTGATGTCCCGGCGCAAGGCGGGGCGACGGCTGCACGGCGCTGCTCCTCGGATCGTTCCTGAGGAGTAGATAAGTGACACTGAAGTAATAGTCAAGTAAAAGTCGATATACTTAAGTATCAGGGTTTCTGCGCACCATATCGCGCAGAAACTCGGCCTGGTGGGCCAGCGTCATTGCTGGGGGCGCGATCATGGTCCTGCGGACCGCGGGCGTCTCGCCCGCTCATGATCATACGCGCATATGAATGCGCTTGAGCGGGCGGGACGCCCGCGGTCCGGAGGACATGATCGCGCCACTGGCAGCGCGCCCACGAGCGGCGTTCAGTTGTAGCGGCGGTAGAGCCCGGCGAGGCGGCCCTGGATCTTGACCCGGTCGGGTCCGAAGATGCGCGTCTCGTAGGCGGCGTTGGCCGGCTCGAGCGCGATCGAGGCGCCCTTCTTGCGCAGGCGCTTCAAGGTCGCCTCGGTGTCGTCGATCAGCGCCACGACGATCTCGCCCGATTCGGCGGTGTCGGCGCTCTTGATGATGGCGATGTCGCCGTTCTGGATGCCGGCCTCGACCATCGAATCGCCCTGCACCTCGAGGCAGTAATGCGCGCCCGAGCCGAGCAGGGCGACGGGCACGTCGACGGTCGTGGAATTGTCGCGCAACGCCTCGATCGGCGTGCCGGCGGCGATCCGGCCGTAGAGCGGCAGGCTGAGCGCCTGCGCCTCGTTGGCGACCTGGATGGCGCCGGCCAGCGGCACCCGCTCGCCGCGGATGACCTGGGGCACGAAGCCTTCCCGGCTTTCGCCGAAGCCGGCGCGGGCCAGCATGGGCATGACATTGGGGGCGGGCATGGCCGCCGCCTCGGGCAGCTTCAAAACCTGCAGGGCCCGCGCGCGATGCGGCAGGCGGCGCAGGAAGCCGCGCTCCTCCAGCCCGGTGATCAGCCGGTGGATGCCCGACTTGGATTTGAGCCGAAGCGCCTCCTTCATCTCATCGAACGACGGCGAGACACCATCGTCGTTGAGGCGCTTGTTGATGAACATCAGGAGTTCGTTTTGCTTGCGGGTTAGCACCGTCTTCTCCCCAGAACGCCTACCAGATTTCGGAACAAATCCTGAAACCCGACACATGTTCTAGTTTAGTTCTGCCTCCGGGTCAAGTTTTCCAGAGGGACTTGGGGATGGCCGGGGGATGGGTGGGGGATCAGTAGCCGCCGGGGAGAACAGAAAGATCGATCACCTGGCACGATATCGCCGGCCTTGCGGGCCGGGTCGTGCGGCGGCCGGACGAGCAGGGCGGACGACCATGACAGCACCGAAAGCATGGAACTGTCCTGTATCGGATGCGGCTCGACGGTGAGGCCGCCGTCGGCTGCGCGCGTGAGCTTGGAGCGGACATAGTCCTCGCGGATGTCGTTGGCTTTCACATCGACCGCAAGCCGCGCCGGGACGGTCGCCACGATGTCGCCGGGCTGGCCCAGCATGCGCTCCATCGCCGGCTTCATGAACAGGAGTGCACAGACCATGGTCGACACCGGATTGCCCGGCATGCCGAGCACGCGGGCGCGATCCCTGGCGGCGAACATCAGGGGCTTTCCCGGGCGCATGGCGATGCGCCAGAAATCCATGTCGAAACCCTGGGCTTTCAGGGCGGCCTGGACGAGGTCGTGGTCGCCGACCGAGGCGCCGCCCAAGGTGATCAGGAGGTCGTGCTGCGCGCCGGCGGCGATCCGCTCTTCGATCAGCTTCGGGTCGTCGCGGGCGATGTCGAACAGGGTGGGATCGCCGCCCCAGGCGCGCACCAGGGCCGCCGTGGCGATGCCCGAGGAGGAGACGATCTGGTTGCGGCCGACCGGCTCGCCCGGCATCACCAGCTCGTCGCCGGTCGAGAGGATGGCGATGCGCGGCTTCCTGTGCACCGAGAGCCACGGCAGGTTCATCGCCGCCGCCAGCGCCACGTCGCGCGTCGTGAGCGTCTGGCCCGCCGCGAACGGCCGGTCGCCGGCGCTGAAGTCGAGCCCGGCCTTGCGGATGTGGCGGCCGATGCGCGGCGGATCGAGGATCGTGATCCTGGGCCCCTCGGCCTTGGTGTCCTCCTGGATCACGACCGCGTCGGCGCCCATCGGCAGCGGACCGCCGGTGAAGATGCGCACCGTCTCGCCGGGCTTCAGCGCGTGATCGTAGGAGCCGCCGGCCGGCGCCTGGCCGACCAGGGTCAGGGTTGTCGGCACGGCCGGCACGTCCTCGACCCGCACCGCATAACCGTCCATCGCCGAGAGGTCGGCGGGCGGCTGGGTCAGCCGCGCCTGCGGCGGCTGGGCGAGCACGCGACCGGCGGCCTCGGCCACCGAGACCGTCTCGGCCGGCAGGGGATCGAAGGCCGCGATCACGCGGGCATGCGCGTCGCGAACGGAGAGCATGGGTTCTTTGCTCATGGCTGGGGGCGCGCGACTCCAGTCGCGCGTCTTTGTCGATGCCGAGGAAGATCGCGCCACGCTCGGAGTAGACCCGGCGCGCGCCCCAGCGAAGAGAAGGGCCTCAACCATTCCAGGTCCCCGACTTGCCGCCCGACTTGTGCAGCAGCCGGACGTCGGAAATCACCATGCCGCGGTCGACCGATTTGCACATGTCGTAGACCGTGAGCGCGGCCACCGATGCGGCGGTCAGCGCCTCCATCTCGACGCCGGTGCGGCCCTTCAGCTTGCAGGTCGCCTCGATGTCGACGGCGCGGCGCTTGGGGTCGAGCGAAAGCCGCACGTCGACCGAGCTCAGCGCCAGCGGATGGCAGAGCGGGATCAGCTCGGGCGTCTTCTTGGCCGCCATGATGCCGGCAAGCTGGGCCACCGCCAGCACGTCGCCCTTGGCCGCCTTCTTGGTCGCAATGAGTTTCAGCGTCGCCGCCTGCATGGTGACGCTGGCCCGCGCCACGGCCACCCGTTCGGTCACGTCCTTGGCGCCGACATCGACCATGCGCGCATTGCCGGTGTCGTCGAAGTGCGTGAGCGTCTTCCGGCTCATGCCGCCTCGCGCACCAGCATCGCCCGCACGGCGGCTTCGACGTCGGGCTTGCGCATGAAGCTTTCGCCGATCAGGAACGCCTGGGCGCCGACCTTCGCCATGCGCAAGAGATCGGCCGGCGAGCCGAGCCCGCTCTCGGCCACCAGCACGCGGTCCTTGGGCACCATCGGCGCCAGCTGCTCGGTCGTGGCGAGGTCGACGGCAAGGGTCTTGAGGTTGCGGTTGTTGACGCCGATCAGGTCGCTGTCGATTTTCAGCGCGCGCTCGAGCTCGGCCGCATCGTGCACCTCGACCAGCACATCCATGCCCCACTTGTGGGCGAGCTTGGTGAGTTCGGCCGCCAGCGCATCGTCGAGGCAGGCCATGATCAGCAGGATGCAGTCGGCGCCGAGCGCCCGCGCCTCGGGCACCTGGTAGGGATCGATCATGAAGTCCTTGCGCAGCACCGGCAGCTTGGTGGCCCGCCGCGCCTGGGTCAGGAACTCGTCCTTGCCCTGGAAGTAGGGGCCGTCGGTCAGGATCGAGAGGCAGGTGGCGCCGCCGCGCTCGTAGGCGAGCGCGAGGGCAGGCGGGTCGAAGTCCTCGCGGATCAGGCCCTTGCTGGGCGAGGCCTTCTTGATCTCGGCGATCAGCCCGTAACGGCCCGCGGCGATGGTGGCCTTGAGCGCCTTGGCGAAGCCGCGCGGTGAATCGTTGTCGCGCGCCAGCGCCTCGACCATGCGCAGCGGACGCTGCGAGATGCGGCCGGCGACGTGTCGGCGCTTGTCGGCGACGATCTTGTCCAATGTATCGCCGCTCATGCACAAATCCTCTTCAGGGTAGCGAGCGCAGCCTGTGCCTTGCCCGAGTCGATCGACTGGACGGCAAGCGCCGCACCCTGCTTCAGGTCCGCAGCCTTGCCGGCGACCATCAACGCCGCGGCGCTGTTTAGCACCACGATGTCGCGGAAGGCATTTTTCTCGCCGCGCAACACCTTGTGGATGGCCTCGGCATTGTGGGCGGGGTCGCCGCCCTTGAGCTCGGCCATGGCCGCCCGTTTTACGCCGGCTTCCTCGGGCGCGATTTCGATTTCGCACACCTTGCCGCCCTCCAGCGAGGCGGCCCAGCTCGTGGTCGTGGTCGTGAGCTCGTCCATGCCGTCCTGGCCGTGCACGACCAGGGCGCGCTCCAGGCCGAGCTGGCCCAGCGCCTCGGCGACCGGCCGGAGCCAGCGGCGGTCGAAGACGCCGACGAGCTGGCGCTTGACCAGCGCCGGGTTCGACATCGGCCCCAGCAGGTTGAAGATGGTGCGGTTGGGCGCCAGCTCGACCCGCGGGCCGGCGACATTGCGCATGGCGCTGTGATGGCGCGGCGCCATCAGGAAGCAGACGTTGGCCTCGACCAGCGCCTGCTCGAGCTTCTCGATCGACAGCTCGAGCTCGATACCGAGGGCCGCCAGCACGTCGGCCGCGCCTGATTTCGAGGTGAAGGCGCGGTTGCCGTGCTTGGCGACCGGCACGCCGGCGCCCGCCGACGACCAAGGCCGAACAGGACGAGACGTTATAGGTGCCGTGGTGGTCGCCGCCGGTACCGACGATGTCGATGGCGCCCTCGGGGGCACGCACCTTGTGCACCTTGGCCCGCAGCGCCCGCGCGCCGCCGGCCAGCTCCTGGGCGGTCTCGCCGCGCACCTTCAGGCCCATCAGGAAGGCGCCCATCTGGGCCGGGGTGGCGTCGCCCGAGGTCATGATGTCGAAGGCGCGCTCGGCCTCGTCGATGGCCAAGGTCTCGCCATTGCCCACCTTGGCCAAAAGGGCGCGAAAATCGTCGATATCGCCGCTCACGTGGTCCTCGTTTTTGCCTCTTGCCGGTCGGGCCAGGGCGCGCGTAGCTATATCACATGGCTCAAGAACTCATCCTCAAGGTCACCGGCATGGATTGCGACGGCTGCGTCAAGGCCGTCACCCGTGCCGCCACGGGCGCCGGAACCGCGCCCCTTTCGCTCGATCTCAAGAGCGGCGAGCTGCGCCTGCCGGCGGATGCCGACGTGCCGGCCATCACCAAGGCGATCCAGCGCGCGGGCTTCGGCGTCGCCCCCTAGTCCCGGACAGCCTGATGGGGCCGGCCGCTGCGCGGCGGGCCCCGATGCGCCCTGAATAATCGGGTGCCATAGCGCCCGAAAATTGACTTTCGGCCGCGGGCGGACGGCTGTCCGAGAAAGTCAGAAAGAATTAGATATAACAATGACTTAGAGTGAATTCCGAGCCGCCCAGGCAAGCTCTTGTAAGATTCATAAGCAAGCTTATATTAGCCGTACTCAAGAGTAGGACACGATGGAACTTCAAGAACGCAATTTCGGCTTTCTCCTGCACGACGTGGCCCGCCTGATGCGCAAGCGCTTCGAGCAGAATGCGCGCGGGCTTGGGCTCACGCGCGCGCAGTGCTCGGTGCTGGCGCACCTGTCGCGCCATGAGGGCATCCAGCAGGGCGGCCTGGCCGAGATCCTCGAAATCGAGCCGATCACGCTCACGCGTCTGCTCGACCGCCTGGAAGAAGCGGGGCTCGTGGAGCGGCGCGCTCATCCCAAGGATCGTCGGATCCGGCTGCTGCATCTCACCGACAAGGCACACCCGCTGATTGGTGAGATCTTTTCGATCGGAGCCGCCACCCGCGGCGAATTGCTGGAAGGCGTGGCCGAGGCGGACCGCGAGCACCTGTTCGCGATCCTCTCCACCATGAAGGCCAACCTTCTCAACAAGGCGAGCACGGGCGCGAGCGGCGAGAGGAGAGCGAGTCATGGCTAACCGAAACCTGTTCCGGCGGCTCGGCCTCGCCGACGAGGTCGCCGCGCCGGCGATTGCGCCGGCCTTGGCCAAGCTCAGGCAGCCCAAAACGCTGCGGCGCGTGCTGCTCGCGGCGGGCCCGGTGCTCGTGCTGGCGGGCGCGCTGTTCGTCTATGCCACGGGCGGCCGCTACATCTCGACCGACGACGCCTACGTCCATGCCGGCAAGCTCACGGTCGCGACCGACGTCTCGGGCATCGTGGCCAACGTCGCCGTCACGGAAAGCCAGAAGGTCGAGAAGGGCCAGGTCCTGTTCACGCTCGACCAGGAGCCGTTCCAGATCGCGCTCGCCGGTGCCCAGGCCAATCTCGGCACGGTGCGCAACCAGCTCACCACCCTGCAGGCGACCTATCGCCAGAAGCAGGCGCAGATCGAGCAGGCGAAGACCGACGTCACGTTCTTCGAGACGACCTTCCAGCGCCAGCAGGATCTGCTGAAGCGCGGCGTCGCCTCGCAGGCGGCCTACGACCAGGCCCGGCGCGACCTCGACTCGGCGCGCCAAAAGGTGACCATGGCGCAGAACGACGCCCAGGCGACCCTGGCGCAGCTCGGCGGCAACGCCGATTCAGCCATCGAGCAGAACCCGACCTACCTCGCGGCCCAGGCGCAGGTCGACAAGGCCCAGCGCGACCTCCGGCGCACCACCGTGCTGGCGCCGATCCCCGGCATCGTCACCAATGTCGATGCGCTGCAGGTCGGCGAATACCTGCCGGCGGCGCAGGCCGCCTTCAGCCTGGTGTCGTCGGCCGACGTGTGGATCGAGGCGAACCCCAAGGAATCCGACCTCACCTATCTCAAGCCCGGCGCGCCCGCGACCGTCAGCATCGACGCCTATCCCGGCCGCGAGTGGCAGGCGACGGTGACCAGCCTTCGTCCGGCGACGGGCACCGAATTCTCGGTGCTGCCGGCGCAGAACGCCACGGGCAACTGGGTGAAGGTGGTGCAGCGCGTGCCGATCCGCCTCACCGTGGAGATGCCGGCCGGCGCGCCGGAGCTGCGCACCGGCATGAGCGCCACGGTCGAGATCGACACCGGCCATCGCCGCGCGCTGGGCGACCTGGTCGACGCGGCGAAGCAGTTCGTCGGGATGTAGATTTTCCTCCCCACGCTTGGCGTGGGGAGGTGCCCGCGTAAGCGGGCGGAGGGGTCATGAGCATCAGTCACGATGCTCATGACCCCTCCGGCCCTGCGGGCCACCTCCCCAGCTTCGCTAGGGAGGCATGAGAAGATGACCATGCAAACCACCGCCCCCAAATCCAAGCACCTCGTCCTGCTGACGGCCTGCACCATGCTGGCCACCATCATGCAGGCGCTGGACACGACCATCGCCAACGTGGCGCTGCCCTACATGCAGGGCTCGCTGTCGGCGACGGTCGACCAGATCAACTGGGTGCTGACCTCCTATATCGTGGCCGCCGCCATTGCGACGCCGGTCACCGGCTTCCTCGAGGCGCGGCTGGGGCGCAAGCGCCTGTTCCTGATCGCCGTCGCGGGCTTCACCGGCGCCTCGGTGCTGTGCGGCCTCGCCCAGACCTTGCCCGAGATGGTGCTGTTCCGGCTGGTGCAGGGCCTGTTCGGCGCCTCGCTGGTGCCGCTGTCGCAGGCCGTGCTGCTCGATTCGTACCCGAAGGAGAAGCACGGCCAGGCGATGGCGATGTGGGGCGTCGGCGTCATGGTCGGCCCGATCCTGGGCCCGACCCTGGGCGGCTGGCTGACCGAGGTCTACAACTGGCGCTGGGTCTTCTACATCAACGTGCCGATCGGCATCCTGACCTTCATCGGCCTGTCGGCCTATCTCTCGGAGACCACGACGCGGAAGGACGCGTTCGACTGGTTCGGCTTCGCCATGCTCTCGATCGCCATCGGCTCGTTCCAGATGATGCTCGACCGCGGCGAGCAGCTCGACTGGTTCTCCTCGACCGAGATCGTGGTCGAGGGCGTCGTGGCGGCGCTCGCCTTCTACCTGTTCCTGGTGCAGACCTTCACGGCCAAGCAGCCCTTCATCGATCCGCACATCTTCAAGGACCGCAACTTCACCATCGGGCTCTGCTTCATCTTCGTCGTCGGCATCATCTTGCTCGCCTCGCTGGCGCTGATCACGCCCTACCTGCAGAACCTGATGGGCTATCCGGTGCTGACCGCGGGCCTCGTGCTGGCGCCGCGCGGCATCGGCACCATGGTCGCCATGATGATCGTCGGCCGCATCATCAACCGGGTCGACGCCCGCGTGCTGCTGGCGGCCGGCCTGCTGCTGACCGCCGAGGTGCTGTGGGAGATGACCTACTTCACGCCCGACGTCTCGCAATGGACGCTGATCCGCACCGGCGTGCTGCAGGGCATGGGGCTGGGCTTCATGTTCGTGCCGCTCTCGACCATCACCTTTTCCAGCCTGCCGGGCGCCTTTCGC
Source organism: uncultured Alphaproteobacteria bacterium (assembly GCA_963755585.1). Classification (GTDB taxonomy): domain Bacteria; phylum Pseudomonadota; class Alphaproteobacteria; order Reyranellales; family Reyranellaceae; genus Reyranella. Next base: position 84,582 of record CAVWKN010000041.1, on the reverse strand, counting down.
ACGCAGGGCACCGCGCTCTACAGCCTGATGCGCAACATCGGCTCGTCGATCGGCATCTCGCTGGTGATCTTCCTGCTGACGCGCAACACCCAGATCGTGCATTCCGAGCTGGTGGGCCATGTCACGCCGTTCAACGACGCGCTCGGCCAGTTCAATGTCGCGCAGATCTGGAACAGGGCGACGACCGTGGGCCTCGCGGCACTCGACGCCGAGGTGACCAAGCAGGCCAGCATCGTGGCCTACGCCGACGACTTCAAGCTGATGATGGTGGTGGCGCTGGTGGCGCTGCCGCTGATCTTCCTGCTGAAGCGCGCCAAGGTGCATCCGGGGGAGACGGCGGTCCTGGAGTAGTGCGCGTGAGACTGGGGAGTTGATTGACATCGCCTGCTGTTTCCAAGGCTTGTCCGGTCAGAGAGAACACGATGCCGGCCCCAGATATGATTTGCATCCGCTTGGTAGCCGATCACGATCGATCAATCGTCGCGCTCTCCACGATCACGGAAAAATGAAAGAGAGCGGCGCGACCAGTGCAGCAGGTCTGCTGCCTGCTCCGCCGTCCGCCTAACTCGCTTCAAATCCTGAATAATTCATCGATCCAACTGACACGACCGCGGTTCGCGCGCGATGCGGCAGAGCAAGCGGCCGGGCACCCCTTAAAAATCTTCAATGCAAACCGATTGCGCCAAATGGTAGTCGGCGGCTCCCGCGAGCGGTTCTTCGACCGGCATCGCCCGGCGTGTGAAGGAAAGTTATGAAGAGGGATACATGTCCAGAACGCAATACGGTTCGCGACGGTTCATCGGCGGCGTCGCCGCGCTTGCCCTGACGATCGCCGTCGGCGCAACCGGGGCGCAGGGCCAGGTCGCGCCCAAGGCGCCTGAACCCGCAACGCTGGCGGCAAATGCCGAACTGGCGAAGACGCTGCCGTTCGACAACCGCGAGGACTTCGAGGACGCGATGCGCGGCTTTGTCGGCACCATCCCCGATGCGTTGGTGTCCGGGACGGGACCGCGCCCAGTGTGGAACATGAAGGCTTATGACTTCGTAAGGCAAAGCGAGCCTGCCGACAGCGTCAACCCGAGCCTGTGGCGTCAGGCACAGCTCAACGCGATCCACGGCCTGTTCAAGGTGACCGACCGCGTTTACCAGGTGCGCAATTTCGACATGTCCAACATGACGATCGTCGAAGGCGACACCGCGCTGATCATCATCGATACGCTGTCGACGCCCGATACCGCGCGTGCCGCGCTGGAGCTTTACTATCAACACCGGCCGAAGAAGCCTGTTGGTACGGTGATCTATTCCCACAGCCACGCCGACCACTTCGGCGGCATCAAGGGTGTGATCAGCGAGGCCGAGGTTGCGGCCGGCAAGGTGCAGCTTCTCGCGCCGTCCGGTTTCATGGAAGCAGCGGTGGGCGAGACCATTATCGCGGGCGTGGCGATGAGCCGTCGCGCGCAGTACCAGTTCGGTGGGTTGCTGCCGCCAGGCCCGCGCGGTCACGTTGATGCCGGTTTGGGCAAGGCGGGTCCGCGGGGTGCGTTCACTTTGATCGCTCCGACCGGTGCGATCGACAAGAACATGGACAGGCGTGTGATCGACGGCGTCGAGATCGTCTTCAAGCTCGTGCCCGGATCGGAAGCCCCTTCGGAAATGCTGATATACTTCCCGCAGTTTCGCGTCCTCGACATGGCCGAAGATGTCACCCACAACATGCACAACCTCTATCCCATCCGTGGCTCCGAGGTGCGCGACGGCAATTTGTGGTCACGCTACATCAACGAAGCTCTGGAGACCTTCGGTGACAAGAGCGATGTCGTCATTGCGCAACACCATTGGCCGGTCGCAGGGCAAGCGCGCGTGGTCGACCTGCTGAAAAAGCACCGTGACATGTATAAATTCATCAACGATCAATCGTTGCGCCTGATGAACGAGGGTTACACCCCGAACGAGATCGCCGAAACGTTGCACATGCCTGCCAGCCTGCGGCAGGAATGGTCCACGCGAGGTTACTACGGCACGTTGCGTCAAAACGCCAAGGCCGTGTATCAGAAATATCTCGGCTGGTACGACGCCAATCCGGCCAACCTCGATCCGTTGCCGCCGGTGGAGAACGCGCGCAAGTCCGTCGAATATATGGGCGGCGCCGATGCGGTGATCGCACGCGCCCGCGCCGACTTTGCCAAGGGCGAGTATCGCTGGGTTGCGACCGCAATGAACCAGGTGGTATTCGCTGAACCCGCCAACCGTGCCGCACGAGAACTTGGCGCAGATGCGCTGGAGCAGCTCGGATTTCAGGCGGAAGCCGCCACCTGGCGCAACGCTTATCTCGTCGGCGCGATGGAGCTGCGCAACGGCGTTCCCAAGGTTCCCGTTGTCGGCACCGTGAATCCCGATACGCTGCGGGCTATCAGCAATGAGCAGTATTTCGACTATCTCGGCGTGCGGCTGAATGCCGATAAGGCCGAGGGCAAAACCATGGTCCTCAACTGGAACTTCACCGACTCAAAGCAGCAATTCGTGATGACACTGGAGAACTCGGCGCTGACCTATGTGACGGGCAAGCAGGCACCCAACGCAGACGCGACCGTCACGCTTGCACGCGGCACGCTCGACGCGGTGACGCTCCAACGGACGACGTTTCCCGCTGCGGTCAAGGCAGGCCTGGTCAAGATCGACGGCGACGGGCGTAAGCTCGATGAGCTACTTGCGATGCTGGATACGTTCAAGGTGATGTTCGAGGTCGTTGAGCCGAAGACACTCGGGCAATGAAACGCGCGATGCGCGCGACGGCCGGCCGCGTGATGATTTCGACCGCCTTGAGCGTCTTGCGAGCTAGGGACTAGCGATCGTCGGCCACGCGTGCGGCCGCTCTTCTACTCGAGCGGCCGACAAAGCCGTAGACCCGCTGCAGCCGCGTGCCGTCCTGCGAGAATTCCGCGAAGTCGATGCCGTTGCGCAGCGCCGAACCGTCGGCCTGAACCGCCATCCACAGAAAGCGGGCCACGCGATGGTGGCAATCGACGGTGCTGGTGCGAACGACCCGGGATCCGGGGCGCTGCCTGCGGACGGCCGCAATGTGGGCCAGCAGTTCCTCGGGCGTTCGCGTCTCGACCGATGGATCCACGTAGGTCGCGTCGTGCGCCCAGACCGAGGCCAGAAGCTCGGCCCGTCGGTGCGGGTCGGGCTCGCTCCAGACGGCGCAGTAGCGGTCGACGAGGGTGTCGACCGCCGCGATCATGCAGACGCCCCGGACGCCACGACGACTTCAGTCTTCACCGAGTTCGCGAGATAACACTCGTGATGCGCCTTGTCGTGAAGCGCCTCGAGCTGAGCGCTGTCGGGCGAGCGGCCCGAGTACGGGGCCAGCTCGACCCTTCCGACCCACCATTTGCCCTTGTCGTCCCGCAGCATGTGTCCGGTCGCCGCGTCGACGTAGCGATCCACGACGTAGCCTGCCTGCGTCGCCAGATCGAGGAACCACAGCATGATGGCAGCTCGCGAGGGCGGCAATGTAGGCTTCCTCCGGATCGACGCACGCCGGATCGGACATTGGGACCGGCACGACATGCGGCGAACTGGAGGCCGGAATTCTTGCCCCGCCATCGAAGCGCCAGTCATGCACGCGGCTGTAGCGGCGCCCCGCGGGATGCTGTCTTGGTCGCGCTGCCATTCGACGGTGGCTGTGTGGCCGGTCATCTTCTAGTCCTCCTGCTTGAACGCGCTCGAGGCGGCGGAACGCACGGCGGCCTGCGTCTCGCGCAAATGGCGGGTCAGCAGTCAATCGCACGTTCTGCGTTCCGGGCGCGCACCGCGGCAATCAGGGCGCGGTGTTCCTTCGCCCATTCGTTTCGCCGGGTGCCGGGCGTGAGCAACGGCAGTCCATAGCGCTCGACCTGCATGCGCAGCGCCCGCACCAGGCCCAGCGTGCGGTCCCGACCCGACGGCCCGTAGAGCGCGTCATGGAACGCGCGGTCGCCTTCGATCCAGCCGCTGCGGCTTTCGATGGTTCGGCAGGGCCGCGGCCAGGACGGCGCTCTCCAGCATGACGCGGAGGTCGAAAATCTCGTCGACGTCGGCCGGCGTCAGCCGCGCGATATAGGCGCCGCGGTTGGGCTCGATCGTCACCAGGCCGTCGGCTCCCAGAACGTTCAGGGCCTCGCGCACCGGAATGCGGCTCGTGCCGTACCGCTCCGCCAGTTCTTCCTGACGCAGCGCCGCACCGGGAGGCCAGTGTCCCTCGTTGATATCGGCGCGCAGGCGCTCGGCCAGCGCGAAAGCCGCCGTCGTTGCTGGATTCGATCTCATTGGATACATGTATCCAATCTATCGACGGGCGGTCAATCCCGAAATCGCGGACATCTCCGCGGACCAGGCGGCGCGAGCATCGACATCTCGCTGGTGCTCTTTTTGACGCGCAACACCCGACCGTGAGTCGCGCCGCGCTCGACACGAGGTGAAGGCGAGCAGCGTCAGAGGCCACTAATATAATGGTATAATGGCCAATCCGCGCCGAGGGCCGTATTCAACGAGGCACTTTGGGCAGCCTGTGCCAATCGCCGCTGCGGCGGCAACCGGACTCCGATTGATGTCATCAGCCGCGGATGATCGCTTTTACAGTGCGCTGTCCGAAGCCGCCCGTTGCGATTCCGCACGACCCGAGGAGCGACAGGCGCACCTCGACGCCCTGGCTGCCCATCACCGGCAACTGCAGGTCTGGGCGGAGAGTTGCCCGGAGCATTTCGCGAACCGCGCCGCTCTCGTAGGGGCGGAGATTGCGCGCCTCGAGGGCCGCGATGTCGACGCGATGCGCCTCTATGAACAAGCGATCCGTTCGGCGCATGACAATGGCTTCGTCCAGAATGAGGCAATCGCCTGCGAACGGGCTGTCCGAATTCTATCGCGGTCGAGGGTTCGACCGGATCGCCGATCTCTATCTGAGCAACGCCCGGCAGGCCCATGGTCGTGCGGGCCGCGCCGCCGGCAAGGAAGAGGCCGCGCCCGGCCCAACGAGCATGCGCGCGATGCCGGCGGAGCAGCTCGACCTGGCGACCGTGATCAAGGTGTCGCAAGCGGTGTCCGGCACGATCGTGCGGGAGAAACTCCTCATCATGCTCATGCGCACGGCCCTCGAGCAGTCCGGCGCCGAACGTGGCCTGCTGGTGCTGGCGCGCGGGACGGAGCAGCAGATCGCGGCCGAAGCCAACGCCTCCGGCGATTCGGTCAGCGTGGAGCTTCGCAACGAGCCCGTGACTCCTGCCGCCTTGCCGCATTCGGTCGTCAACGATGCCTTGCACACGGGCGAGGGCGTCCTTCTGCACGATGCCGCGGTCGAGAACCCGTTTGCCGCCGATCCGTACTTCGAACAGCACCCGGCGCGCGCCGTTCTCTGCCTGCCCCTGATCCATCAGACCCAACGCATCGGCGCGCTCTATCTCGAGAACAGCCTGGCGCCCCACGTCTTCACGCCGGCCCGTATCACGGTGCTGAAGCTGCTCGCCTCGCAAGCGGCGATCGCGCTGGAGAACACCCGCCTGTACCGCGACCTGGCGGAGCGCGAAGCGCGGATCCGGCGCCTGGTCGACGCCGACATCATCGGCATCTTCATCTGCGATTTCGAGGGGGCGATTTTCGAGGCCAACGACGCCTTCCTCCGCCTGGTGGGATACGACCGCGAGGATGTCGCCGCCGGCCGCCTGCGCTGGACGGATCTGACGCCGCCGGAATGGCGCGAGCGCGACCGGCAGCTGATGCGGGAGCACAGGGGGACCGGGCTCCTGAAGCCTTTCGAGAAGGAGTACTTCCGCAAGGACGGCAGCCGCGTGCCCGTGCTGATCGGGGCGGCGAGCTTCGAAGATGGCGGGAACCAGGCTGTCGCCTTCGTGCTCGATCTCAGCGACCGCAAGCGGGCGGAGCAGGAGCTGCGGGCGAGCGAAATCCGCTTCCGCACGTTCGTCGACAACGCGACCGAGGCGTTCATGGTCTACGACGAACGCGGGGTCATTCTCGACGCGAACCGCAACGCCTGCGAAAGCCTGGGCTACAGCCGCGACGAAGTGATCGGCATGGTTCCGGAAGACGTCAATCCGGATGCGACCCCGACCTACAAGCGAAATATGCAGAAGCGCCTCGACGCCGGCGAAATCGTGACCTTCGAGGGCCGCCTGCGCCGCAAGGACGGATCCATGTTCCCGATCGAGGCGCGGCTGCGGCAGTTCCGGCAGGCCGACCGGCGGCTGAGCATTTCCCTGGTACGGGACATCACCGAGCGCAAGCGGGCGGAAGAGGAAGCGCGCGAGAGCGGGCGGCGCTACCGCGAGATGAGGATCGAGCTGGAGCATGCGAGTCGCCTCGCAACCCTGGGGCAGCTCACGGCATCGATCTCCCACGAAGTGAGCCAGCCCATCGCCGGGACCATCGGCAACGCCCAGGCGGCGCTGCTCTGGCTGGATCGCGCGTCGCCCGATCTGGAGGAGATACGCCAGGCGCTCGATCGCATCGTCAGGGACGGCTTTCGGGCGCGCGACGTCACCCGTCGCCTCCGTGATCTCATCAAGAAGGCGCCGCCGCGGAAGGAGCTCCTGGAGATCAATGAAGCGATCCGCGAGGTGGTCGAGCTCACCCGGGGCGAAACGGCGAAAAACGGCGTCCGGGTGCAGACCGATCTCGCCGATGGCCTGCCGCCGATCGAGGGCGACCGGGTCCAGCTCCAACAGGTCATGCTCAACCTGGTCATCAATGCCGTCGAGGCGATGAGCGGAACGGGCGAGGGGCCGCGAGACCTGCAGATCAGCACCCGGAAAAACGAGTCGGGCGAGGTGCTGGTTGCCGTGCGGGATTCGGGGCCGGGACTGGCGCCGGCTGCTCTCGAGCGCCTGTTCGACGCCTTCTATACGACCAAGACAACCGGCCTGGGGCTGGGTCTGTCGATCTGCCGGTCGATCATCGAATCGCATGGCGGACAATTGTGGGCGAGCGCGAACCAGCCGCGCGGCGCCGTCTTCCAATGCACGGTCCCTGCCCATCCGGGCGACGCACCCTGACGTAGGCCGCTCTTTTGACGTGCAGAGCGGCGGCGCCAACGGCGATGGACAAAGCCGGACGCTGATCGGAAGCTCGGGCTCGTCAGGAGCAGAGGGAACGCATGATTTCGGGTATCCCCGTTGAAGACTGGATCGCGCATCACGCGCGCTATTCACCGGCCGCGGAGGCGGCGCACGATCTGGCCTCCGGCCGGCGCTTCACCTACGCCCAGTTCGACGCGCGCATAACGCGGGCCGCGCTGTGGCTGGCCGGCGCCTTCGCTGTCCGCCGCGGCGATCGCGTGGCGGTGCTCAGCATGAACGACACCGACGTCTTCGAGCTGCAGTTCGCCTGCCGGCGGCTGGGGGCGATCTTCCTGCCGCTGAACTGGCGGCTCGCGGTGCCCGAGCTCGAGTTCATCTGCAACGATGCCGACCCCGTGGTGCTGATCCATGGCGAGGAATTCGCCGATGCGGCGCGCGAGGTGGCGAAGCTGGCGGGCATTGCGCACACCGCCGACCTCGCCAACGGCAAGCCCAGCGCCTACGAGGCGGGGCTCGGCGCTCGGCGCGCGGCACGCTCGATCCGCCCGCTCTGGATTTGGCCGACATCTGGACGATCATGTACACGTCGGGCACGACGGGACGGCCGAAGGGCGCGCAGATCACCTACCAGATGTGCGTGTTCAACAGCATCCATTGCGCCATCACGGTGGGGCTGACGGCGGCTTCGAAGAACCTGGTCGTCCTGCCGACCTTCCACACCGGCGGCCTGAACGTCTATGCCAACCCGATCTTCCATACCGGCGGCTGCAACGTGGTGATGCGGAGCTTCGACCCCGGCCTGTTCCTGCGCGTGCTGGCCGATCGCGGGCTCGCGCTCACGCACGTGCTCGGTGTGCCGACCAACTTCCTGATGCTGGCGCAGGAGCCGGGCTTCGCCGCCGCCGACTTCAGCCACATCGCCTCTGTCGGCATCGGCGGCGCCTCGGCGCCCCTGGCGCTGCTCGAGGCGTACGGCCGCAAGGGCGTCCGGCTGCAGCAGTGCTGGGGCATGACGGAGACCGGGCCGCTCGGCCTCATGCTGTCGGGCGAGAGGGCGCTCGACAAGGTCGGCTCGTCCGGCCTGCCGCCGCTCTACGTGCGCCTCAAGATCTGCGATCCCGACGGCAACGAGGTGAAGCAGGGCGAGACCGGCGAGCTGATGATCCGCGGGCCGAACGTGACGCCGGGCTACTGGAACCGGCCGGAAGCCAACAAGACCTCGTTCACCGCCGACGGCTGGTTCCACACCGGCGACGCCGCGCGCCAGGACGCCGACGGCTACTACTATATCGTCGACCGCTGGAAGGACATGTTCATCTCCGGCGGCGAGAACGTCTATCCGGTCGAGATCGAGAACGTGATCTACCAGCTCGACGGCGTGCTGGAGAACGCCGTGGTCGGCGTGCCGCACGAGAAGTGGGGCGAGGTCGGCCGCGCCTTCGTCGTGCTGAAGGACGGCGCCAACCTCGACGAGGCCGCCGTGATCGAGCACTGCGGCGGCCAGCTCGCGCGCTACAAGGTGCCGAAGGAGGTGCGCTTCATCGACGGCCTGCCGCACAACGCGACCGGCAAGGTGATGAAGCACCAGCTGCCGCGCGGCTAGAGTGGCCGCGAGCTATCGCATATGACCATTTATTATTCCGTCATCCCGAGCGAAGCCGCCCGAAGGGCGGCGTAGTCGAGGGGCCTCCTCTTATCGTTGAGGCAACAGAAAGGTCCCTCCACTGCGCCTCGCTGCGCTCGGCTCCGGTCGGGATGACGGAGTTTTTAGTCACATGTGATGGCCCTCTTGGCCGGTATCTTGCAGATCGCTACCGTCCCATCGCCCCACAGATGAAAGGAATACCCATGAGCGCTCCCCCGATCGGCCAGGCCGAACTCGACGCCATCCTGAAGCGGGCCGGCCTCGAGCTGACGCCGGCGCAGGTGAAGGAAATCCTGCCGGGCGCCGTGATCTTCCAGGGATTGATCGCGCGGGTGAACGCGCCGCTGCCGCGCGAAGCCGAGCCCGCGCTGACCTTCAACGTGGAGCAGAAGTGAATGTCGATCCTGACCATCGCCGAGGCGGGCCGGCTCATCGCAGCCAAGAAGCTGTCGCCGGTCGAACTCGCCACGACGCATCTCGATCGCATCCGCCGCCTCGATCCCGCGCTCAACGCATTCCTGCTGGTGACGGAGGAGCGGGCGCTCGGCGACGCCAAGGCCGCCGAGGCGCGGCAGATGTCGGGGACGCTGCGCGGGATGCTCGACGGTATCCCGATCGCCCACAAGGACATCTACAAGACCGCCGGCATCCGCACGACGGCGCATTCGAAGCTGCTGGAGCACAACGTGCCGACGAAGGACGCGCGGACCGTCGCCAAGTGGGCGGAGGCGGGCACCGTCCTGCTGGGCAAGCTCTCGACGCACGAATTCGCCTTCGGCGGGCCGTCCTTCGACCTGCCCTGGCCGCCGGCGCGCAATCCGTGGAACCGCGATCACTTCACCGCCGGGTCGTCCTCGGGCACCGGCGCCGCGGTCGCGGCCGGGCTCATCCTGGGCGGCACGGGCTCCGACACCGGCGGATCGATCCGCGGACCGGCGGCCCTGTGCGGCATCGCCGGCATCAAGCCGACCTACGGGCTGAGCAGCCGGGTGGGCATCCTGCCGCTCGCCTACTCGCTCGATCATGCCGGGCCGATGGCGTGGACGGCGGAGGATTGCGCGCTGCTGCTGCAGGGCATGGCCGGCCACGATCCCGAGGACCCGGCCAGCGTCGATCGTCCGGTGCCGGATTTCACCGCCGAGCTCGGCAAGGGCGCGAAAGGACTGCGCATCGGCGTGGTCCGGCACTTCTTCGAGACCGACAATCGCGCGTCGGAGGCGACGCGCGCCGGCATCGACGCGGCCCTCGATTTCTTCCGCAAGGAAGGCGCCGAGGTCCGCGACATCACCCTGTCGCCGATGGTCGACTATTTCGCCGTCGGCTGGCTGATCATGATCACCGAGGCGTTCGCGCTGCACGGTCCGTGGCTGCGCGAGCGCTTCATGGATTACAGCGAGATGTTCCGCGATCGCGTCGGCCTGGCGGCGATGGCGAGCGGGCCGGACATGGTGCAGGCGACCCGCCGGCGCCGCGTGCTGTGCCGGGAAATGGCCGAGGCGATGGCCGATCTCGACATCATCGTCAGCGCCTCCGCGGTCGGCGAGGCGCCGCGCATCGACAACGTGCCGAAATGGTCGGGGATCGAGAAGCCGTCCTTCACCATGCCGTGCAATGTCACGGGCTTTCCGGCGATCAGCATCTGCACCGGCTTCGGCCAGGGCGGCCTGCCGGTGTCGATGCAGCTGGCCGGCAAGCCGTTCACCGAGCCGACGCTGTTCCGCGCCGCGCACGCCTATGAAACGGCGATGTCGTGGCGGTCGCGCCGCCCGGCGATGGCTGCCTGACGCTGGCCGACGTCTGCTGGGGGGCGCCCTCCAGTGGCGCGTCATGATCTTCCGGACCGCGGGCGTCCCGCCCGCTCATGATCATGAGCGAGCCGGAGGTTCGCGATCCGAAAGCAGACATGACGCGCCACTGGAGTGGCGCGCCCCAGCTAAGACGCTGCGGCCTGTTGTTGTTCGCGCCCGCCATGGCCACCTTGACCGGGCGCGCCGAAGACCACGCCTTCGTAGTCGTTCTGCGCCACCTTGTTGATGGCGTTGACGTACTTGGGCGTGCCGCCGTTGTAGACGAAGTAGCGGATGCGGCCGGCTTCGTGGCCCGGGACATTGGAATTGTAGCCGGTGAACCACGACTTGGCCTTGCGCATCAGCATCATGCCGTACATTTCGGTGACGTGCCGGGTCCAGCGCTCCTCGGCGGCCCGGGTCGCCTCGACGCGCTCGTGGCCGTGCGCCGACATGTACTCCAGGAGCCCGGTGCACCAGTTGACGCCGATCTCGATGGCGCGCGGATAGTTGGTCGAGGCCGAGCCGCTTTGCGGGCCCGACGGCAGCAGCAGGTTGGGGAAGCCCGCGACCAGCATGCCGAGGAAGGTCGAGGGTCCGTCCTTCCATTTGTCGGCGAGCTTCTCGCCGCCCACGCCCTGGATGTCGATGTGGTCGTAGGCGCCGGTGATGGCGTCGAAGCCCGTGGCGTAGACGATGATGTCGAATTCGTAATCGCGCTCGCTGGTCCTGAGGCCGCTCTCGGTGATGCACTCGAGCGGCGTCTTGGCAATGTCGACCAGAAGCACGTTGTCGCGGTTGTAGGCCTCGTAGTAGCGGGTCTCGAGCGGCACGCGCTGCACGCCGAAGCCGTGATCGCGCGGGATCAGCGTCTCGGCGACGGCGGGATCCTTGACGCGCTTGCGGATGCGGTCGGCGATGTATTCGGAGAACTCGGCGTTGGCCGCCTCGTCGGTGAAGATCTCGCGGAAGTTCTGCAGCCAGATGCCGAAGCCCGGCTCGTCGTACAGGCGGTCCCACAGCGCGAGCCGCTCCTCGCGCGTGACCTCCCAGAAGCCGCGGCGGTCGGGCTCGTGCTCGAAGCCGCCCGGGGTGCGGGCGCAGGTGGCGAAGATCTCGTCGTAGCGCTTGCGGATCGCGGCCATCTCGTCTTCGGAGATCACGCTGTTGTTGAGCGGCGCCGCCCAGTTCGGCCGGCGCTGGAAGACGGTGAGATGGCCCACCTTGTCGGCGATCTCGGCGATCACCTGGATGGCGGTGGCGCCGGTGCCGATCACCGCCACCTTCTTGTCCTTGAGCTCGACGCCTTCGTGCGGCCAGTGGAAGGTGTGGAACGAGCGGCCCTTGAAATGGTCCATGCCGTCCAGTCGCGGCAGGGTGGGGATGGACAGCAGCCCCGTCGCCATGATGACGAAGTGCGCCGTGAGCGTGCGGCCGTCGGACAGGCTGAGCCGCCAGATGTTGGCCGCCTCGTCGTAATGGGCGAAGTCGACGCGGCAGTTGAACTGCATGTGGCGGCGCAGGTCGAACTTGTCGACCACCAGGTTCAGGTAGCGCAGGTTCTCGGGCTGGCCGGAGAACTTCTCCTTCCAGTGCCATTCGTCGAGAAGCTCGCGCGAGAACGAGTAGCCGTAGGTGTAGCTCTCCGAATCGAAGCGGCAGCCGGGATAGCGGTTGTTGTACCAGGTCCCGCCGAGATCGGGCGCGGCCTCGAGCACCGTCGCCTTCACGCCGAGATCGACCAGCTTCTTGATCTGATAGACGCCCGCCACGCCGGCGCCGATCACGATGGCTTCGTAGTCGCTCATTGGCTGCTCCTGCTTGCCTGCTCCGGCAGGCTAACGCCGCGGCAGGCACAATCCAGCGCGGCCCGAAGGTACCTTTCGATGGTCGAAAGCGCCAGCAGCGGCGAGCGCTCGAACATCTATTCCGCGGCCGCTTTCGCAGGCGTGCGGAACGCGGTCCTGTAGCGGTCCCATTCGTCGGCGCCGGAGAGACGGAAGCCCTGTTGCGGGGTGATGTCGGAGGCGGGCGTCGGGTGCCGTCCCTGGGCCTTCAGGTCGCGCAGGGCCGCGTCGCAGGCGCCGACCACGGTGCGGGTGAGCACGCCGGGCAGGATCATGAAGGCGTAGTTCATCTTCGCGGCCTCGGCGATCGACAGGTCCGGGGTCTTGCCGCGCCATACCATGTTCAGCATGCACGGGCCCTTCACCAGCCTGGGCACCGAAGCGGTCTCCTCGAGGGTCTGCGGCGCCTCGACGAAGGCCATGTCGGCGCCGGCCTCGAGCGCGGCATTGGCGCGTCGGATCGCCTCCTCGAAGCCCAGCGAGGCGCGCGAGTCGGTGCGGGCGATGACCAGGAAGTCCGGATCGACCTTGGCGCTCACCGCGGCGCGGATCTTGGCCACGTAGTCCTCGAGCGGCACGATGGTCTTGTCCTCGAGATGGCCGCACTTCTTGGGGAAGCCCTGGTCCTCGATATGGATGCCGGCCACGCCGCGCTTCTCGTACTCGCGCACGGTGCGGATGGCGTTCAGCTCATTGCCGTAACCGGTGTCGGCATCGGCGATCACCGGCAGCTTGATGGACGCCGCGATGCGGCCGGCGTTGTCGGCCATCTCCGACAGGGTGACGAGGCCGTAGTCGGGATAGCCGAGCATCGCGGCGGTGCCGGCGCCGGTCATGTAGACCGCGTCGAAGCCGGCGCGCTCGATCGAGCGGGCGGTGATGCAATCGTAGCAGCCGGGCGCCGCCACCATCCCGCGCTTCAGGGCGTCACGGAAGATCTTGCCTTTGGACATGTCGGTTCTCCTTGCAATCGAATGGCTCACCTCGGCCCTACGCCGCCTTCATGCCCATGGCCGCGGCCTGTCGGGCATCGAAACTGCGCCGCACGTCGTCGTAGTGATGGCCCTTCATGCCGCCGCGCACCGTGCCGGGCTCGACGGTGCCGTAGTACACCGCCCAGCTCGCGGGCAGGCGCCGCGAATCGGGCCGCGCCAGCCACAGCCGGTACAGGGTGCGCTTCCTGTCCGCGTCGGGATGGTCCTCGAAGCTGGTGCGCGAATGCAGCATGCTCTGGTTGCACAGGATCTGGAGGTCGCCCGGCGCCAGGTGCATGCAGAACATGTTCTCGGGCCGGCGCAGCACGGCGTCGAAATACTCCATCGCCTCGCGCTGCAGCGGGGTGAGCGGCGGCACGCCGGCGAGCTTCTGGGCGTTCTCGATGCGGTTGCGGTTCCATTTGCAGAAGACCCGGCCGTCCTCGACCGTGCAGATGGGGGTTGTATACCAAGGCGCCTCGTCTTCGGCCTCCTCGCCATTGCGGCTGAAGGGGTAGGGAGTGGCGAGCGCCGCGGCATAGTCGGGCCGCTCGGCCGCGACGATGGCGTGGGCGGTGGCGGCGCTCGCGCACATGCTCATGCCGCCGGTCGGCGCCTGGTTGTAGCAGGACAGCAGCACGACATCGGAACTGTCGACATGGAAGTCGAGCTCGGCGTTCGACGAGTAGCCGCGGCCGGTCGGGCTGCGATAGGTGACGCCCGCGTCCTTGACCTCGGTGATGTAGTCGCTCGCGCGGTTCTGCGGCCGGGCGACGCCGAAGTGCAGGCCGATCGCCCAGGTCATCAGCCTGAACTCGGCCGGCGTCACGCCCTCGCGCGGCAGGTTCCTGACCAGCGCCATGCCGCGGCCGTCGCGGACCTCGCGGAAGGCGGCCGCGAGCGTCGGGATCGCGGCGCCGAGATCGAAGTCGTCGCGGCGCCACGCCAGGATCGGCCTGTCGCTATCGCCGGCGCGGCGCACGGCGGCCAGCAACCCGGCGCCCTCGGCCGGCGACAGCGGATAGATCCAGCTCTGGTCCGCCTCGACGTCGGCGACGGTCCACGATGAAGGTGATGACTGGACCATGATCTCCCTCCCTCAGTCGGCCGTCATGCCGAGGCGCTTGATCGTCTCGCCGGAGTCCCTGAGATCGCGCTGGAAGCGCTCGGTGAAGGCGGCCGGCGACTGGCCGCCCGGCAGCGAGCCGTAGTCGACCAGCTTGGCCTGGAAGCGGGGTGTCGCCAGGACCTTGGCGATGTCCTGCTGGATGGCCTCGACGACCGGCGCCGGCGTGCCGGCCGGCGCGAACAGGCCGGCCCAGGAATTCTCGTCGAGTCCCTGGAAGCCCTGCTCCTTGAAGGTCGCCACCTGGGGCAAAGCGGGGATGCGCTGGGTGCCCATGATGCCCAGCGACTTCAGGCGGCCGGCCTGGAGCAGCGCCAGGCCGGAGGTGACGCTGGCGATGCCGACATCGACCCGGCCGGCCGAGATGTCGCCGACGAACGAGGCGGCGCCCTTGTAGGGGATGTTCATCAGCTTGATGCCGGCCTTCTCGAAGACGCGTTCGGCGATCAGCCGGCTGCCCGGGTCGGGGCTGGCGAAGGTCCGCTTGTCGGGGCCTTCCTTGTCCACGAGCTCCTTCAGCTCCTTGAGATCGTTCGCCGGCAGGGTCGGCGTGGCGAGCAGGGTGGCGACGGGATAGGCGACCGCCGTGACCGGTGCGAAAGCCGTCGCAGTGTCGTAGGGCAGCTTCAGGAGATGGGCGTTGATGGCGATGCCCGATACCGCCAGCACCAGCGTATGGCCGTCCGGCGGGGCGCGCGCGACGAGGGCCGCGCCCACCGAGCCGTTGCCGCCGGTGCGGTTGTCGATGATGACCGTCTGGCCCCACATCGCCTCCAGCTCCTTCGCCATCAGGCGGCCGACGGCGTCGGTTCCGCCGCCCGGGCTGTAGGGCACGACGATGGTCACGGTCTTCGTCGGATGGAAGGCAGGCTTCGGCTCGGCCTGACTTTGCGCAGGGCCTGCGAGGACGAAAGTCGCCGCGACAACAGCCGCAAGGGCCGTCAACGAAGCGGCGAACTTTGTCATTCCTGCTTCCTCCCGATCCGTGTGTCGTCATTACAGCGTGCCAGGTTCCATCCCGCACAAGCGGTCCCGGGACCGCCGTTTCAAGGCGCAGAACGCCTCGAGCGGGCCGACGCGCGATAGGCCTGGCTATGGCCAACCCGAAATATTTTGTTCCGACGAAGCGGATCGGCGCTATGCGCTGGCATGAAAATCGCTGATGATTGGCAAGGTTTTCTGTCGCGAGGTAACAGT
This sequence comes from uncultured Alphaproteobacteria bacterium, assembly GCA_963755585.1. GTDB lineage: Bacteria > Pseudomonadota > Alphaproteobacteria > Reyranellales > Reyranellaceae > Reyranella. The sequence goes on along the minus strand of CAVWKN010000041.1, from coordinate 68,939 downwards.
AGCGCAATGACGAAGCCAGTGGTGGGTGTGATCGGGAATTCGCATGCCATCGAGGGCAAGTTCAACACCCAGCTGGTCGGAAAGCGAAATCTTCGGGCGATCGCCGAGGTCGCCGGCGCGCTGCCGCTGATGTTTGCCGGGTCGCCGGACGTCACCGATATCGAGGCGCTGCTCGACGCGGTCGACGGCATCGTGCTGACCGGTGCGCGGGCCAATGTCCACCCGACCTGCTTTGGCGTCGAGCCGGATCCCCGCCACGAACCTTACGACCACGATCGCGACACCGTGGCGCTGGCGCTGGCCGAGGCCTGCGTCGCGCGCGGGGTGCCCCTGTTCGGCATCTGCCGCGGCTTCCAGGAGATGAATGTCGCGTTCGGCGGCTCGCTGCATCCCGAGATCCGCGACCTGCCGGGACGCATGAACCATCGCATGCCGCGGCTGGAGAACGGCGACGTCCATCCCGACCCGGAGGTCGTCTTCGCCGACCGCCATGAGGTGCGGCTGACGCCGAACGGTGTCTTTTGCCGGCTTCTCGGCTGCGAGACGATCCGTGTGAATTCACTGCACGGGCAGGGCATCCTCGAGCCCGGCAAGCGGGTCGTCGTCGAGGGCGTGGCGGAAGACGGCACGATCGAGGCGATCCGCATCGCCGACGCTTCGGGCTTTGCGCTCGGTGTGCAGTGGCACGCCGAGTACGATCCGCAGGAGAACCCGATCAATCGCGCGCTGTTCGAGGCCTTCGGCAAGGCGCTCGTGGCGTATCGGGACGCGTCTTAGTCTTCCGGACCGCGGGCCTCCAGGCCCGCATCTTCATCGTCGATACTCAGCGTCCTTCGGCGAGGCGAATGCACTTGGCCCAATGGCCCGGCGCCAGCGGATACTGCATCGGGTCGACCGCGGCGCAGTCGGCAAGGGCGATCGGGCAGCGCGTGCGGAAGCGGCAGCCCGACGGCGGATCGGCGGGATTGGGCAGGTCGCCCTTCAGGATGATGCGCTGGCGCTGGGCTTCCATGTCGGGGTCGGGGATCGGCACCGCCGACATCAGCGACTTGGTGTAGGGATGGGCGGGGGCGGCATAGATCTCGTTCTTGCCGGCCAGCTCGACGATCTTGCCGAGATACATCACCGCGATGTCGTCGCTCACATGGCGCACGACGCTGAGATCGTGCGAGATGAAGATGTAGGCGAGGCCCAGGCGCTCCTGCAGGTCCTGCAGCAGGTTGACGATCTGCGCCTGGATCGAGACGTCGAGCGCCGATACCGGCTCGTCGCACACGATCAGCTCGGGCTCGACGGCGAGCGCGCGGCAGATCGCGACCCGCTGCGCCTGGCCGCCGCTCAATTCGTGCGGGTAGCGTTCGATCAGATGGCCGGCGAGGCCCACCATGTCGAGAAGCTCGCGGATGCGGCCGGCCCGCGCGGCGCCCGGGAAGAGGCCGTGGATGTCGAGCGCTTCGCCCACCAGGTCGCCGATCGGCATGCGCGGATTGAGCGAGGCGTGCGAGTCCTGGAAGATGATCTGCAGCTTGCGGCGCATGCGGCGCAGGGCTCGCGCGTCGAGCCCGCAGAGATCGGTGCCGTCGAACAGCACGCGGCCGGCGCTCGGGCGGACGAGCTGCAGGATGGCGTAGCCGGTCGTCGACTTGCCGCAGCCCGATTCGCCCACCAGGCCCAGGGTGCGGCCGCGCTCGACGCTGAAGCTCACGCCATCGACCGCCTTCACCGTGCCGGCAGCGCCCGGTCGGCCGTAATGGACGTCGAGGTCCTCGACTTCGAGCAGGCGGCTCATGGCGCGAGATCGGCCAGGCAGGACGCCCAGTGGCCGGCGCCGAACTGGCGCGGTGCCGGCGGCCGCACCTGGCAGGCCGCGACCGAGACGCGGCAGCGCGGCAGGAACGGGCAGAGCGGGAGGGGATCGATCAGGTTGGGCGGCATGCCCTCGATCGGCGTGAGGCGCCGCGTGCTGGTGCCGTCGACCCGCGGCGTCGAGCCCATGAGGCCGAGCGTGTAGCCGTGGCTCGGCTGATGGAAGAGCTCGCGGATCGGTCCCGATTCCACGACGGTGCCGGCATACATGACGTTGACCCTGTCGCAGAGGCCCGCGACGACGCCGAGATCGTGGCTGATCCAGATCACCGACGTGCCGCGCTCGCGCGTCAGGCGCTTCACCAGGTCGATGATCTGCGCCTGGATGGTGACGTCGAGCGCCGTCGTCGCCTCGTCGGCGATCAGCAGCCGCGGATTGCAGGAGAGCGCGATGGCGATCATCACGCGCTGGCGCATGCCGCCGGAGAACTGGTGGGGATAGGCGCCGAGCCGCTTCTCGGCCATCGGTATGCCGACGGTTTCGAGCAGCTCGACGGCGCGGCGGCGTGCCGCGGCGCCGCCGAGATTCTGGTGGCGGTGCAGCACTTCGGTGAGCTGGCGGCCGATGGTGAGCACCGGATTGAGCGAGCGCATCGGGTCCTGGAAGATCATGGCCATGCGCGCGCCGCGGATCTCGCGCGCCTGGGCTTCGCTGAGGCGCAGCAGGTCGGTGCCGTCGAGGGTCATCGCCTCGGCGGTGACCTTGCCGGGCGGCTCGGGCACCAGGCGCATGATCGACAGCGCCGTCACGCTCTTGCCGCTGCCGCTTTCGCCGACCAGGCCCAGGATCTCGCCTTCCTCGAGGTCGAAGGACACGCCGTTGACCGCGCGCACCGTGCCGCGGTCGGTGGCGAAGTGTGTTTGCAGGTTGCGGACGCTGAGCAGGGGCATGGCTCTAGCCCTTCGCCTGGTCGACGGTGCGCCGCGTCCGCCAGGCGCGCGGATCGAGCGCGTCGCGCAGCCCGTCGCCCATGAAATTGATGCTGAGCACGCAGAGCATGATGGCGATCGTGGGCGCCAGGAACATCCACGGCGCATCGCCCAGGAAGCGTCGCGCCTCGCTCATGTCGCGGCCCCAGCTCGGTTGCGGCGGCTGCGTGCCGAAGCCCAGGAAGCTCAGCGACGCCTCGGCGACCACCGCCGCGGCGAAGACGATCGTGAGCTGGACGACGATGGGCGACATGACGTTGCGCAGCAGGTGGGACAGCACGATGCGGGCCGGACCGGCGCCCAATGCCCGCGCCGCCGTCACATAGACATCCTCGCGGACCGCGAGCGTGCTGCCGCGCACCATGCGCGCCAGCACGGGCGCCTGCACCAGACCCAGCGCCAGCATGACGTTCTGGATGTCGGGGCCCAGCAGGCCGACCAGCGCCACGGCCAGCAGCAGGGGCGGGAAGGTCAGGAAGGCATCGACCAGCCGCATCAGGAGATTATCGACCTTGCCGCCGAAGTAGCCGGAGGCGAGGCCCAGCGGCACGCCCAGCACGAAGGCGAAACCGACGACCAGGAGACCGACCGAGAGCGACGTGCGGCCGCCATAGAGCAGGCGCGAGAAGACGTCGCGGCCGAAATGGTCGGTGCCGAGCCAGTGTTCGAAGGACGGCGGCTTGAGCTTGGCGGAAAGCTTGATCTGGACGGGATCGAAGGGCGCGATCAATGGCGCCAGGGCGGCGGCGAGGCAGATCAGCGTCAGGCAGATCAGGCCCAGCATGGCGGCGCGATGGCGCGGGAACTGGCGCGCCGCCAGCCGCGAGCGAGCCGGCGAAACGCGGTGCGGCAACGGCGGGAGGCGGGGAATGGGCCAGTGCCATCTCAATACCGGATGCGCGGGTCGAGCAGGGCGTAGAGCATGTCGGCGGTGATGTTGGCGAACAGGAAGAAGGCCGAGATCACCAGGGTGAAGCCCTGGATCACCGGAAAGTCGCGCGTGACCACCGCGTTCAGCACCGCCGAGCCCATGCCGGGAACGGCGAAGATGTATTCGATCGTGACCTGGATGCCGATCATGTAGCCGAACTGCACGGCCACCATGGTGATGAACGGGATCATGGCGTTCTTGAGCGCATGGACGATCACGATGGTCGACGGCAGCAGGCCCTTGGCCCGCGCCGTGCGCATGTAGTCCTGCGACAGCACGTCGATCATGCTGGAGCGCAGCAGGCGGGTCAGCATGGCGGTCTGCAGGGTGCCAAGCGCCACCGCCGGCACGATGAAGGGGCGGATGTAGCTCCACCAGCCGCCCGCCGCGGCCTCGGACGAGCCGATGCCGGTGATCGGCAGCCAGTCGAGCTGGATCGAGAAGACGTAGATCAGGATGAGGGCGAGGCCGAAGTTGGGCACGGCGAAGCCCAGCACCGTGTAGCCGGTGGCCAGATAGTCGATCCAGGTGTTGCGCCTGAGCGCCGCGATGACGCCGAGCGGGATCGAGACCAAGAGGGCGAAGAGCATCGCCGCGGCGGCGAGCTGCAGGCTCACCGGGAAGCGCTCGGCCAGCAGCGCGGTCACGCGGTCGTTGAGGCGGATCGAGCGGCCGAGATCGCCGGTGACGACCTTGGCGACCCACAGTGCATATTGCTCGGGCAGCGAGCGGTCGAGGTTGAACTCGGCCCGCATCGCCGCCGCCGCCTCGGGCGAGGTCTGCATGCCCAGCATGATCTGCACCGGATCGCCCGGCGTCGCCCGGGTGATCAGGAAGGTCATCAGCGAGACGACGAGCAGGACCAGCGGAACCTGGATCAGCCGACGTCCGAGATAGCGCCACATCGCTATGTGTCTCCCACCCCACGACGCGGGGAGGACATGAGAAAGATCAGCTCCATTCCACCGTGTCGAGCTTCTCCGTGTATTCCTGCGGAGTCGGCACGAAGCCCTTCAGGTTCTTGTTGAACACCTGGATGTTGTTGGTGTTGCAATGATAGATCAGCGGGCACTCGTCGAGCGTGATGTCGACGATCTTGTGGTACATCGCCTCGCGCTGAGCGGCGTCGCGCTCGCTGCGCGCGCCGTCGAGCAGCGTGTCCATCGCCGGATTGTTGTAGCCCGACGCCATGCCCTTGTTGTGCAGGAACCACCACGAGGTGGCGTCGGGATCGGGCGCCACCAGGGTGATGTCCTCGAGGACCTGGTCGAAGCGCTGGTTGAGCCAGAGATTGTTGTAACCGCCCATGTCCATATTCTTGATCTTGTAGGTAATGCCGATCTGGCTGACCATGGCGGCCACCAGCTCCAGTTCCTTGCGCAGCCAGTCCTTGTCGGAGGTGACGACCTCGACCTCGTAGCCCTTGACGCCGGCCTGCGCCATCAGCTCCTTGGCCTTCTTGAGATCGCCGTTCTTGGGATATTTCAGCATCGGCGTGCGATAGCCCATGTAGCCGGCCGGGATCTGGTTGTCGGTCGCCAGGGCCTCGCCGTAGTAGATCTCGTTGACGATCGATTCGCGATCGATGGCGTAGGAAATCGCCTGGCGCACCAGCTTGTTCTGCCACGGCGCGTCGGGCTTGCCTTTCAGGTTGAACTGCTGGAAGTCCCATTCCCAGCCCGGCGTCGACTTGACGACGAAGTTGGCGTTCTTGCGCATCGCGCCCACTTCCTTGGGATCGGGATGGGTGACGAAATCGAGCTCGTTCTTGACCAGCGCCTGCAGGCGGGTCGTCGAATTGGGGATGGCGCGATAGACCACCTTGTCGAGCTTGGGAAAGCCCGGCTTCCAGTAGTCGGGATTCTTCACCAGGGTGATTTCCGTGCCGCGCTTGCTCTCGATCTGGAAGGGGCCGTTGCCGATCGGCGTGGCCGAGTAGGCCTGGTTGCCCATCTCCTTGTGCGCCTTGGCCGAGACGATGGTGCCGCCATAGCCCATGGTGACGCCGGGAAAGGCGCCGAAGGGCTGCTTGGTCTTGACCTCGACCACGTACTTGCCGTCGGCCTTGACGGTGTCGAGCGGGAACAAGGCGGTGCCGACCTGGAAGCTCTTCGATTCGAGATGGAAGTTCCAGGTATAGACGACGTCCTCGGCGGTGAACTCGCCGAAGCCCTTCTGCCACTTCACGCCCTCGCGCAGCTTGAAGCGCCAGGTCAGCGGATCCGGGTTGCTCCATTCGAGCGCCATCAACGGCTCGATCGAACGCTTGTCGAAATTGATCTCCACCAGCCCGTCGAAGAGGTTGTAGAGCACGAGGCCGCCCTGGATGTCGTAGCGGATGACCGGGCTGAGATTGCCGAACTCGCCGCCCCACACGCCGACCCTGAGGTCGCGCTTGCCCTGGGCGATCGCGGGCGCCCGGCCGGTGCCCAGGATGAGACCCGTGCCGAGCGCGCCGGCCACCAAACCGCGACGCGTTACGCCTTGCCCGACTTGAGAGCCTGGACCCCTTGCTCATCGCCGTCTCCTGTTGCGAGGTGTTTAGAAGCCTCTGTCGTATTCCTTCAGTCCGTTTTCCACGATCTGGTGCAGGAGCGTGATCAGGCTCGCCTGCACCCTGTCCGATGTGCCGTCGACGTAGGGGATGAGACGGGAATAGGCTCCGTCCATCGCCCCGCCGGCGACGCTTGCGTGCACGATGCGCAGCTCCGTTGCCTCGTCGTGCAGCACTTCGCGGTCCCCCAGGTGACCGGCCAGCGCCGCCGCAATGCCGTAGGCTCCCCAGTTCGATACGGCGGCGAACACCAGGACGTCGCATTCAGTAACCGTGCCAACGCCGCCATGGCAGGGGCAGCCGCAATCCTTGCCGAAAGGCTGGATCTCGCGCACGGCCTCCTTGATGACGCCGCAGCCGATCTCGTTGCCGCCGTCGCCGATGCCGATCGTGGGAATGCCCTTGGCCTTGGCGAGATCGGCGAGATGGTAGGCGCTGGCGATCTTGTCGGGCGTGCGCGGCGTTCCCATGATCGAATGGTAGATGCCCTTGGTGTTGGGCCCGACCTTCTCGATGAAGATCATCGCGGCGGGCTTGAACTTCTTGACCAGCGCAGCGGCCGCTTTCTTGCCGGCGGCATCGCCCAGCGGATACTCGATGGCGAGCGCGCAGGAGCGGCGCTGCTTGAACAGCGCCTCGTCGACGACGGCGATGCCCGCGGCTTCGGTCGCCATGATGGTCGCGGGCATGTTGCGCGCCTCGCTGATCAGCACCGGCTTGCCGCCCAGCCCGATCTCGATGGCGCGGGCGATCGCCGCCGCGCCCGGCGGTCCGTCGGTCTCGCCGGCCGGCAGGCCGGGCGGCGTCCCCGCGCCGGTGACGACGAAGACATGATCGCCGGGCTTGATGCTGTCCTTCAGAAGCTTGGCGGCGAGCCAGGTGAGCGGCTTCTTCTGCTTCTTGCGCGCCGCCTCGTAGAGCGGGTAGGTGACGCCGCGCGGCAGGCCGGCGCGAAAGCGCATCTCGATGTTGACTGCGCGATCGATCGAGTCGCCGACGATTTCGTCTATGGCCATGAATGCTCCTTACATACGTCTTGCCGGACCGCGGGCCTCCAGGCCCGCCTCTTGATCTTTAGCAAGCGAAGACGGCGCCACTGGAGGGACGCGCTTTCGGCCATGAGCGGGCCTGGAGGCCCGCGGTCCGGCAAGAGCCAGGACGCACGTCATCGCGAGACGCCTAATGCGTCAGCCCCGCGTCCGGCGGTTCGAGGTTCTTGCGGACGATGTTGGACAGGAACTGCATGCAGGCCATCGAGGTCTCGCCGTCGAGGCCGTCGACCAGAAACTCGGTGGTGCAGTACATCGCCTCCAGGCCGCCGGCGTCGAGGCAGGCCTGGACGATGCGCTTTTCCATCTCGGGTGAATGGATGAGCTTGGGCTTGCGCAGAAGATAGGCAAGGCAGGCCTCGATGCCGTAGCAGCCCCAGTTGGACATCATCGCCGGGATGACGACGTCGGTCTTGACGACGGTGGCGAGCGCCTTGCCCTTGGGCATCGTCTTGACGACCGTGTCGTAGATCGTGCCGAAGCCCAGCTCGTTGCCGTGATCGCCGATGCCGACGGAAAAGATCTTGCGCCGGTTGGCCTCGGTCACGACCTCGCCGATATCGATGCAGCCCTGGAACTTGGATTTCGGGCCGGTCAGCGGCAGCCCCGTTGCCGTGTGCACGTTGCCGTCCGCGCCGGCGCCGAGACGCTCGGTGGCGACGACCGCCTTGGGCTTGTAGTCGGCATAGAGCTTGTCGATCCATGCCTTGATCTTGGATTGCTGCGTCGGCGCATTCACGATCGCAGCGCCGAGATGGCGGTCGCGCGCCTGGTCGAACGGCTTGACCATCAATCCGGCGGCCTCGCTCGAGGCGATGATCGGATCGGCGTGGCACGCCTCGTTGACGAACACCGGGATCGCGCCCAGGCCGCGATAGAGGATGCGCGCCAGCGATGCCGCACCCGGCGGGCCGTCGCTTTCGCCCTTGGGCATGGTCGGCTCGTAGCCTGCGCCGGTCATGATGAAGACGACGTCGCCCTTGCCGAGATGCTTCTTCAGCCCCTTGGCCGCCGCCATGGTGACGGGCTTGTCGCCCGCCGCCTTGCGCGCCGCGTCATACATCGGCTGCAGGATGCCGTGCGGCATGCCGTGGTTCTTCGCTTCGATGGTGATCAGCCGGTCTACGGCTTCGCCAACCATATCGGGCATGACGGTCCCCCTTCAAAATCCCCTGGTTCGTATTCCCCGGGTGAATTGGGCGCTTCGCCACGCGATCGCACAAGAGCAATTTTGGCGTCGACACGATGCCTGAACGGCATCACTCTGGGGCCGAGGGGAATTGCCAGATGAGCAGCACCAACCTGCGTTATTTCGCGACGGTCGCGCGCCGCGGCTCGATCCGCGAAGCGGCCGAAGAGCTGAATGTCGCGCAATCGGCGCTCAGCCGGCAGATCCAGAAGCTCGAGCAGGATTTCGGCGTGCCGCTGTTCCAGCGCCATGCGCGGGGCGTCGAGCTCACGTCGGCCGGCGAGATCTTCCTGCGTCACGCGCGCTCCAGCCTGCGCCAGACCGAAAGGGTTCGTTCGGAACTCGATGCGTTGAAGGGGCTGCGCCGCGGCACGATCAACCTGCAGGCCATCGAATCGCTGGTGCCGGGCGTGCTGCCCCAGGCGCTCATGCGCTTCAGCGCGCGCCATCCCGGCATCACCTTCGAGGTCACCGTCGATCGCACCGACCGCATCATCGCCGCCGTGCGCGAGGGCCGCACCGACATCGGCCTGGCTTTCTATCCGCCCGCCGATCGCGACTTCACGACGGTGTTCAAGGTGCGCGAACCGCTGGTCGCGCTGATGTCGCCGCGCCATCCGCTGGCGCAACGCGCGAAGGTGTCGCTGGCCGACAGCATTCTCTATCCGATCGCGCTGCCGCTCAAGAACTCGGGCAGCCGCGTGCTGATCGACATCGCCTGCAAGGCGGCCGGCATCTACATGGTGCCCGTGCTGGAGACGAATTCGATCCAGCTCCGGGTGCATTTCGTGCAGGTCAACAACGGCATCACGTTTCACTCGCGGCTGTCCGCCGTGGACAGCCTGCGCAGCGGCGATCTGGTCGCCGTGCCGATCCGGGATCGCATCGTCAACACCGCGACGATCGACGCCATCACCCACGCGTCGCGCCAGCTGCCGCTCGCCGCCGAGGAGTTCCTGCGTTTCCTGCAAGGCGAATTGCAGGATCTGCGGGAGCCGATCAGCAGCGCGGCCTAGGGCATGGCGCGCTTTCTGCATTGCGTCGGGAAAACCGCCGGCCTGTTTCGGAGGAGGAATCGTTCATGACATTCACCATCGTCGCCCGCTGTCCGCGTAGCGGACAGGTCGGCATCGGCATCGCGACCTATTCGATCGGTGTCGGACTCTATTGCAACGGTCTGCGCGCCAACGTCGGTGCGACCATGACCCAGGCCTTCGTCAACCAGGGCAACAACACGCTGGCGCTCCGCCTGCTGGCCAAGGGCTTCATGCCGGCGCGGGTTCTCGACGAGCTCGGCGCAAACGATCCGGACTTCGCCTATCGCCAGATCGCCGTCATCGACCGCGAAGGACGCGCCGTCGCCTATAGCGGCCCGAAGACGCGCGGTTATTCGGGACACGAGGTCGGCGATGGCTATGTCGCGATGGGCAACGTGCTGGCCGGGCATCATGTCGTGCAGGCGATCGCCCGGGGCTACGAGGCCAAGCCGGACAAATCGTTCGAACGACGCCTGCTGCGGGCGATCGAGGCCGGGCGCGACGCCGGCGGCCAGGTCGGCAACGACGGCCATCTGACGGAGCGGTCGGCGGGGATCTTCGTCTACGGCGCCCACGATCACGCCGAACTCGATCTGCGGGTCGACCTGCACGACAAGGCGGTCGACGAGCTGCGCCGCGCCTTCGAGGAGTACGAGCTCTACCGCGGCTACTACCGCGACCGCGGCAAGAATCCACGCGATGCGGTTCCGCAGGATGTGTTCGTCGCCGGCCTCAAGCAGCACCAGGAGGCCGCACAATGACCTTCTCGATCATCGGGCGTTGCGCCCGCACCGGCCGGCTCGGCCTCGGCATCACGACCTTCTCGCTGGCCGTCGGCGGGCGCTGCGAGGGCATCGCCGCCGGCATCGGCGTGTGCAAGACGCAGGCATTCCCCAATCGCACCAACGATCCGCTGGGCATCAAGCTCCTGGCCGAAGGCTTCCTGCCGGCGCGGGTCATGGAAATGTTCGCCGCCAACGACGGCGAGCATGATTATCGCCAGATCGCCGTCATGGACCGTGACGGGCGGATCGCGGCGCATACCGGGTCGGGCACGCGGGGATGGTCGGGGCATCAGGAAGGCGCGGATTGCGTCGCCTTCGGCAACGGCCTGGTCGGGCCGCAGGTGCTGGCAGGGTTGATCTCGGGCTTCCTGGCCAAGCCCGGCGATCCGCTGGAGTACCGGTTGATGCAGGCGATCGAAGGCGGGCGTGACGCCGGCGGGCAGGGCAATGCCACGACCCACAAGCCCGAGCGGTCGGCGGCGATCAAGGTCGTCGACCGGCTGGACTATCCCGACATCGACGTCCGGGTCGACGTCCATCCGACGGCGGTCGCGGAACTGCGGCGCGTGCTGGAGGAATTCAAGCTCTACGAAGAGTTCTATCGCGAACGCGGTCGCAATCCGAGCAAGGCGATTCCGCAGGACGTCTTCGTCGCCAACCTCAAAGCGCGCCGGGCGTAGGAGAGTGTCATGACTTATACAGTGCTGGGCCGTTGCCACCGGACCGGACGCGTCGGGATCGGCATCGCGACCTTCTCGATCACCGTCGGCCGCTATTGCTACGGCGTGAAGTCGAACGCGGGCGTGACGGTGAGCCAGGCCTTCGCCAACGAGCGGAACAATGCGCTGGCCCTGCGGCTGCTGACGCAGGGCTTCACCGCGCAATCGGTGCTGCAGCAGCTCATGGACAACGATCCCTATGCCCAGTACCGGCAGATCGGCGTCATCGACCGCAGCGGCATGGCGGTCGCGCATACCGGGCCGCACACGCGCGGCTGGTCGGGCCATGTCGTCGGCGAGAACCATGTGGCCTTCGGCAACGGCCTGGTCGGGCCGGAAGTGGCCGACGCCATCGCCAAGGGATTCCTGGCCGAGCCCGACGCCGATCTCGAGCACCGCCTGCTGATGGGCATCGAGGCCGGCCGCGACGCGGGCGGGCAGGGCACGCGCGAGCGCCACAAGGCCGAACGCTCGGCGGCGCTGCGGGTCTATTCGACGGACACATTCGCCGACATCGACCTGCGCGTCGACCTGCATGCGACGGCGGTCGAGGAGCTGCGGCGCGTCTGGACGGAATACAAGCAGTACGAAGCCTACTATCGCGACCGCGAGCGCAATCCGAGCGGCGCGAAGGGACAGGAAGAGTTCATGAAGACGTTGCGCGCGGCGGAGGCATAAATGACTTTCTCGATCATCGCGCGCTGCCCGCACACCGGCCGGCTCGGTCTCGGCATCGCGACCTTCTCGATCGGCGCCGGCGGACGCTGCGAAGGCATCCTGGCCGGCGTCGGCATCTGCAAGACGCAGGCCTACACCAATCGCGGCAACGATCCGCTGGCGATCGAGCTGCTGGCGCAGGGTTTCAGCCCGGCGCATGTGATGCAGAGGCTGGAGCAGAACGATCCCGATCACGCCTACCGGCAGATCGGCATCATCGACCGCGACGGCAACGGCGTCGCCCATACCGGCTCGGGAACGCGGCCGTGGTCGGGCCACAAGATCGGTCCGGGCTATGTCGCCTTCGGCAACGTGCTGGCCGGGCCGCAGGTGATCGAGGCCATCGCCGCCGGATTCATGGCGGAACCGGCGGGTGCGCTGGAGTTCCGCATCCTGGCGGCGCTCGAAGGCGGTCGCAATTCCGGCGGCCAGGTCGGCGCGCAAGGCCATCTCACGGAACGATCGGCCGCGATCCGCGTGGTGGCCGATCCCGACTATCCCGACATCGACGTCAGGGTCGACCTGCACGACGACGCCATCGTCGAACTGCGGCGCGTGCTGGAGGAGTTCAAGCGCTACGAGGTTTTCTATCGCGATCGCGGACGCGATCCGTCGACCGCGATGACGCAGGATCAATTCGTGGCCACCCTGGAGCGTAGCGTATGAAGCGACCATTCCATCTCGCCTGGTTCCTCTCCCAAGGCTACGGCCCCAAGTCGTGGCGCGGCGACTGGCCGGGCAGCGACATGAACCGCTGGATGATGCCCGACCTGTTCGTCGACCTGGCGAAGGGCATGGACCGGGCGTGCTTCGACTACATGATCATCGAGGATTCGTCGAACGTGCCCTACACCTACCAGGGCTCGCACGACGCCTACCTGAAATACGCGGCCAGCGCGCCCAAGCTCGATCCCGCCGTTCTGGTGCCCTATCTCGCGCAGGCGACGAAGCACCTGGGGATCGTGCCGACGCTCTCGGTGTCGGAGTATCCGCCGTACCTGCTGGCGCGGCTGGTCAATTCGCTCGATCACGTGACGGAAGGCCGGGTCGGCTGGAACTGCGTGACCGGCAGCAACGACGGCGCGGCGCAGAATTACGGACGCGACAAGCACTATCCGCACGACGAGCGCTACGACATCGCCGACGAGTTCGCCGACGTGGTGACCAAGCTGTGGGAGGCGTGGGAGCCCGACGCCGTGGTGCTCGACCGCTCGATCCCGATGTTCGCCGACGGCAGCAAGGTCCATCCGATCCATCACGAGGGCAAATACTTCAAGTGCCGCGGCCCGCTGAACGCGCCGCGCTCGCCGCAGGGCCGCGTGCCGATCTGCCAGGCCGGCGGCTCGCCGCGCGGCCAGCGCTTCGCCTCGCGCTGGGCCGACACGATCATCACCGAAGGCGGCGGCAGCATCGAAAGCATGAAAGCCTACCGCGACAGGGTGCGCCAGCAGGCCGCCGAGTACGGACGCAATCCCGACGACATCAAGGTGCTGTTCCTCGCCCATCCGGTCATCGACGTCACGATGGAGGCGGCGCGCGAACGCACGCGGCTGGAGGCGCTCGAAGCCGAGAAGCATCTCGACCTGCATCTGTCGGGCATGTCGCGCCTCACCGGCATCGACTTCTCGAAGTTCGACCTCGATCAGCCTCTGCCGTCGGACCTGACGACCAACGGCCACCAGTCGGCGCTCGCCAAATGGATCGGCAAGACGCCGCGCTCGATCCTGCAGAGCTACACGAGGAAGGGCGGCGTCGACTTCACCGGCACCGCCGACCACGTGGCGGGCATGATGCAGGAGATCATGGAAGAGGTCGGCGGCGACGGCTTCCTGATCTTCAACAGCTACTTCGACCGGCGCTATGTCATCGAGGTGTGCGACGGGCTGGTGCCCGAGCTGCAGCGCCGCGGCGTGACGCGCAAGGCGTACGCGCATACGCACCTGATGGACAATCTGCGGGAGTTTTAATTTCGGACCTTCATGTCATCCTGAGCGAAGCGAAGGATCTCATGCCCGTTGCAAGCGGCGATGAGGTCCTTCGCTTCGCTCAGGACGACAGGATCATTTCCTGCCGTAACCGCCGCCGCCTGAGGTTTCCATGACGACGCGGTCGCCCTTCGCCAGGCTGAGGTTCTCCTTGCCGGAAAGCTCGCGGCTGCCGCCGGCGGCGTGGTGCAGCGTGACGCGGAACGGCGCGCCGGCTTCGCCGCCCTGCAATCCATAGGGCGGCACGATGCGGCGCTCGAACATGGTGGTGAGCGACATGCCGTCGGCCAGCACGGTGTAGGAACGCAGCAGGCCCGCGCCGCCCTTGTGCTTGCCGGCGCCGGCGGAGTCGGGCCGCAGGCGCTGCTCGTCGACCTGGATCATGTATTCGGCTTCGACGATCTCGGCCGGCGTGTTCATCGTGTTGGTGAGGTGCACGCGCACCACGGGCATGCCGTCGCGATGGGCGCGCGCGCCTTCGCCGCCGCCATGGGTCTCGTAGAAGGTGCCCATCGCGCCGTCGCGGCGCCGGCCGCCGAAGATCAGGATCCCCGCCGTCGTCGAGCCGCCCGCCGTCAGCCGTTCGGGCACCGCGGGCTCGAGGGCGCGCATGATGGCATCGACCGCGCGATTCGAGGTCTCGTGATTGCCGCCGACCACCGGCTTGTCGATGCCGGGTTCGAACAGCGAGCCCGGCCGCGTCACCACCTTCAGCGCGCGATAGCAGCCGCCGTTGGGCTGGATCTCCGGGCCGGCGACGGCCTTGATGGCATAGTAGACCGCGGCCATCGCCACGAAGGGCGTGGTGTTGAGCGGGCCCGCGACGGCATCGTCGCTGGCGCTGAAGTCGAAGGACGCGCGGTCGCCCTCGATCTCGATGCGCACGCGAACGCCCGCGGGCTGGCCGCCCGGACCGTCGTCATCGAGAAAATCCTCGCCTTCGTAGACGCCGTCGGGCAGGCCCGCGATCGCCTCGCGCATCTGCGCTTCCGACAGATCGTCCATGCGGTCGAGCGCGGCGCGGATCGTGGCGGCGCCGTGCTCCTCGCAGAGGCGGACCAGCCGTGCTTCGGCCGCCCGCGTCGACGCCATCTGGGCCAGAATATCGCCCTCGCGTTCGGCCGGGCCGCGCAGGTTGGCGAGCAGGAAATCGAGCTTCTCCTGGTCGACGCCCTGGGCGGTGAACAGGCGCAACGGCGGGATGCGCACGCCCTCCTGCCAGGTCTCGGTCGCGGCGGCGAAGTAGCTGCCGGCCCAGGCGCCGCCGATGTCGCCCCAGTGGGCGAGGCTGACGGCAAAGGCGAACAGCCGGCCTTCGAGGAAGATCGGCCGGATCGCCTTCACGTCGGGCAGGTGGTTGCCGCCCACTTCCGGCAGGTTGAGGAACCAGACGTCGCCCGGCTGCAGGCGCTCGGCCGGCACGCGCTCGAGGAACTTCTTCACCGTGAAGCTCATGACGCCCAGATGGATCGGGATGTCGCGGCCCTGGGCGATCAGATCGCCCTTGTGGTCGGTGAGCGCCGACGACAGGTCGCCCGCCTCGCGCAGCAGCGGCGAGCGCGCCGAGCGCATGACGACGAACGACATCTCCTCGGCCGCCGCCGTCAGCGCATGGCGGATGACCTCGACGGTGAAGGGATCGATCGTGTTCTTCACATGGCCTCCTTGATCCAGAGATGGCCCATGGCGTCGGCACGCAGAACGTAGCCGGGCGGCACGATGATCGTCGACCAGGCGTCTTCCACGACGGCCGGACCGGGGATCTGCGCCCCGGTCGGCAGGCGGTCGCGATCGAAGCGCGGCGTCTGGTGCGGCGCGGTGGGCTCGAACCAGCAGGGACCGACGCTGGTCGGCTCCGGCACGCCGCCCGATCCGTCAAGCGGACCGAACTTCGTGCGCCTGGCCACCAAGTGTGCGCAGACGCAGGCTCTGCATCTCCCAGTGCTCATCGGTCGCGTAGCCGTAGATCTCATGATGCCGTTGGCGGAAGTCGCGGCCCAGCGTCGCGAGGTCGAGCGGATCGGCGAAGGGCACTTCGACCGCGGTGCTCTGGCCGACATAGCGCACCAGGGCGGTGCGCTCGATCGCGATGTCGTCCGTGCCGTGGCCCTGGTGGCGCAGCGGCGCCATCAGCGTGTCCAGCATGCCGTCGTGCAGGGCGCCGAAGCGGGCAGCGTCCCAGTGGTTGCTCAACAGCCGCACCGACTGCTGCTGGGTGTAGCTCATGTCGGCGACGATGCAGCCCAGCGCCGAGAAGCCCGAGGAAAAGCGCGGCACGACGATCTCGGTGATGCCGAATTCGCGGGCGAGGCGGGCGGCATGCATCGGCCCGGCGCCGCCGAAGGCGAGCAGGGTGCATTGCCGGCCGTCGACGCCGCGCTCCACCGTGACCCTGGCCAGCGCCCGCACCATCGTGGCATTGGCGACCCTCTGCACACCCAGCGCCAGCTCGATGACGCTGACGCCCAGGCGATGCGCCAACGGCGCGAGGGCCGTCTCGGCGGCGGCGACATCGAGCGAGATGGCGCCGCCCAGGCGCCGCGTCGGGTCGAGGTAGCCCAGCACGGCATTGGCGTCGGTCACCGTCGGAAGCGTGCCGCCGCGGCCGTAGGCGGCGGGGCCAGGCTCGGCGCCGGCGCTCTCCGGACCGATCGACAGGCCGCCGGTGCCCAGGGTGACCAGCGAGCCGCCGCCGGCGCCGATCAATTCGACGGCCACCATGGGCTGGCGCACCGGCCGGCCGGCGAGCTTGGAATCGGTGGAGATTTCCGCGGCCCCGCCCACGATCAGGCAGACGTCGGTCGTCGTGCCGCCCATGTCGAAGCTCAAGACCTTGGGCAGCCCCAGCGACGCCGCGACATGGGCGGCGGCGGCGACGCCGGCGGCCGGACCGGACAGCGCCATCGACAGCGGTCGCCGCGCGGCGGCGTCCGGCGAGGCCATGCCGCCCGCCGAATGCATGACGTGCAGGCGCGCGCCCTGTACCTCGCGCTGCAGCCGGTCGAGATAGCGCGCGGCGATCGGCATGACCGAGGCGTTGAGCACGGTCGTGGCCGTGCGCTCGAACTCGCGGGTCTCGGGGTTGACCTCGTGCGACAGCGAGACGAACGGCGAGGAGGCGGCCAGCGCCGCGCCGATGGCGCGTTCATGGGCGGGATTGGCGTAGGCGTGGAACAGCGACACGGCGACGCTTTCCACGCCGCTCGCCTTCACCCGCCGCACGACATCGGCGAGGGCGGCGGCGTCGGGCACGAGCACGGCGTCGCCGGTGTGATCGACCCGCTCGGCCAGCCCGAAGCGGCGTTCCGGCGGCACTTGCGCGGCGCGGCGCGGCGGCAGGTCGAGGCGATAGAGATGCTGGCGGCCGCCGCGGCCGATATCGAGCACGTCCTCGAAGCCGCTTGTCGCCACGAGGGCGACCGGCTCGACCCTGTCCTCGACGATGGCGTTGGTGACCAGGGTCGTGCCGTGCACGAGGTCGTCGACCTCGGCGGGCGACAGGCCCGCGGCGGCGAGCGCCGCCCGGATGCTGGCGACCGGATCGTTGCGCTGGGTCGGCACCTTGATCGAACGGACTTCGCCGGTCGACGGCAGCAGGGCCACCAGGTCGGTGAAGGTGCCGCCGATGTCGATACCGACCTGCCAGCCACTGTCCGGCAGCGTCTCGCTGAGCGGCGAGAGCCTTTCTGTCAGGACGACAGTGGCACATGCCCTACGCTCCCAGATAGGCTTCGCGCACCCGCGGATGGCGGGCGAGCTCGCGCGCCGGACCGTCCAGCACGATGTGGCCATTCTCGATCACGTAGGCGCGCTGTGCCACCTCCAAGGCAAGGACGGTGTTCTGCTCGACCAGCAGCACCGTCACGCCGCGGGCGTTGATGTCGGCGATGCGCTCGTAGACTTCGGCCGACAGGCGCGGCGCCAGGCCGAGCGACGGCTCGTCGAGCAGCAGCATCTTGGGCCGCGCCATCAGCGCCCGGCCGATCGCCAGCATCTGCTGCTCGCCGCCCGACAGCGACCAGCCGAGCTGCGTGGCGCGTTCCTTGAGCCGGGGGAAGAGCGCGAAGACATTTTCGAGATCGCCGTCCGCGCTCATGCCGCGGCGGCGCCACACGGTGGTGGCGACGTCGAGGTTCTCGCGCACGGTGAGGCCGGGGAAGATCCGGCGGCCTTCGGGCACATGGGCGAGGCCGCGCCTGACCCGGCTTTCGGCCGAGCTGTTGGCCAGAAGCTCGCCCTCGAAGCGGATGGCGCCTGACTTCGCGCGATGCAGGCCGGAGATGGTTCGCAGCAGGGTCGTCTTGCCGGCGCCGTTGGCGCCCAGCAGCGCCACGACCTCGCCCTGGCCCACTTCCAGCGAGATGCCGTGCAGCGCGTCGATCGCGCCGTAGGCGACGGCGATCTTTTCAATCTTCAGCATGCCGGTATCCATGGCCGAGATAGGCCTCCAGCACCTTGGGATCGGCGCGGACTTCGGCCGGGCTGCCCTCGGCGATCTTCTCGCCGAAGCTGATGACGGCGATGCGGTCGGCGACCCGCATGACCAGGCCCATATTGTGCTCGACCAGCACCAGGGTGAGGCCCTGGGTCCGCAGCGCTTCGAGGATGCCGCGCAGGCGCTCGACTTCGCCCGAGTTGAGGCCGGCCGCCGGCTCGTCGAGCAGCAGCAGCTTGGGCTTCGATACGAGAGCGCGGGCGATCTCGACCATGCGCTGGCGGCCGTACGGCAGCGCGCCGACCAGGCGGTCGGCGTCCTCGGAAAGGCCGAGCGTCGCCAGAAGTGCTGCGGCGCGCTCGCGAATCTCGCTCCTGCGGGCGGCGGCGACGCCGGCGATCGCCGACCAGACGGATTGCGGCAGCAGGTGATGAGCGCCGACCAGGACGTTCTCCATCACCGTCAGGCGCGAGAAGAGGCGGCCGTTCTGGAAGGTGCGCACCATGCCGGCCGAGGCCACGCGGTGGGCGGGCGCGTCGGTGATGTCGCGATCCTCGAAGCGCACCTTGCCGCCGGAACTGGGCAGGATGCCGGTCAGCACGTTGATCAGCGTCGTCTTGCCGGCGCCGTTGGGGCCGATGACGGAAAAGATGCGGCCGGCGGGGATCTGCAGCGACACCGATTGGACGGCGTGCACGCCGCCGAAATTCTTGGACAGGCCGTCGATCGAGAGAAGCGCCGGGCTCATCGACTGAAAGCTTTCAACCGGCGGCCCAGAAGGGCGCCCACGCTCAAAAGTCCCTTGGGCAGGAAGATCAGGATCAGCAGCATCAGGGCGCCGAAGACGATCATGTAGGCGGTGCCAAGATCGCGCATCAGCTCGGGCATGAAGGTGACGATGACGGCGCCGGCGATGCTGCCCAGGATCGAGCCTTCGCCGCCGATGATCAGCATGGCGAGATAGATGATGGAATGGCCGAGGTTGAAATCGTCGGGCGCCACGAAGTTGGCCATATGAGCGAACAGCGCGCCCGACAGGCCGGCATAGACCGCGGAGAGGGCGAAGGCCTGGACCTTGATGCGGGTGACGCCCACCGAGGCGGCGCCGGTCGCGATCTCGTCGTCGCGCACGGCGATCATGGCGAGGCCGATATGGGAATTGCGGATGCGCCAGGCGCACCAGGTGGCGACCGCCAGCACGACCCAGATGACATAGTAGTAGCGGTGGTCGGTGGCGAAGGCCCAGCCGGGCAGGGCGAGCGGCGGGATGCCGGAGATGCCGTCGGTGCCGCCCATCACCGACTTCCAGTTGGTGGCGACGATGACGAAGGAGACGTTGAAGCCCAGGGTCGCCAGAGCGAGGTAATGGCCTTTCAGGCGCAGCATCGGCAGGCCGATCACCACGGATATGAAACCGGTGCCGAGGACGGCGGCCGGAATCGACAGCCAGGGCGAGAGGCCGAGCGTCGTCGACAGGATGGCGGTGATGTAGGCGCCGCAGCCGACGAAGCCGGCCTGGGCCAAGGTGATGAGGCCGGCATAGCCGAAGGCGAAGTTGAGGCCGATCACGGCGATGGCCGAGATCAGCGCCAGGTTGAGGATGCGGATGCCGTAGCCGCTGATGAAGGCAGGCAGCACGAGCGCCAGCAGGAAGACCGCGATGGCGGCGAGCAGGGCGGTGCGCTGCTTCATGCGCGCTGGCCGATGCGTTCGCCGAAGATGCCCTGCGGGCGGACCAGCAGGAACAGGATCATCACCAGGAAGACGAGACCGTCCTTGTAGGCCGACGAGATGTAGGCCGCGCCCAGCATCTCGGCCAGGCCGACCAGGATGCCGCCGACGATGGCGCCGGGCACGCTGGAGAAGCCGCCGATGATGATGGCGGCGAAGGCCTTGAGCGCGATCGGGTCGCCCATGTTGACGTCGGCGAACCACATCGGGCCGACCAGGATGCCGGCGGCGCCGGTCAGCAGGCCGGCGATGATCCAGGTCAGCACGAACATGCGATCGACGCCGATGCCCATCAGGCGCGCGGCGTCGCGATCCTGCGCCACCGCGCGCATGCGGGCGCCGACGGCGGTGCGATAGATGAAGAGATAGAGCAGCGCCGATCATCAGGAAGGCGACGACGATCACGAACAGCGCGTGCGCCGAGAGCGCGGCGCCGAACACGTCGATCACCTGGCGGCCGAACGGCGAGCGCGGGCGGAAGGGCACCGAACCCCAGGTCATCAGGGCGGCGTTCTGGATGACGATGCCGATCATCACCGTGCCGATGATGACGGTGACCACCGGCCGGTCCTGCAGCGGGCGGAAGACGACGGCGTAGAAGACGACGCCGAAGAAGGCCATCGCCGCCAGCGCCAGGACATAGGCCGGCGCCAGCGGCAGGCCCATCTGCAGGCTGGTGGTGACGCCCAGGAAGCAGCCGATCGCCACCATCTGCCCGGTGGCGAAATTCACCACGCCGGTCGCCTCGTTCACCATGATGAAGGCAAGGCCCACCAGCGCGTAGACCGAGCCCACGGCCAGGCCGCTGACGATCAGCTGGATGAATTGCTGCAAGCGGTTACTCCAGAGGCTCCGCATCAAGGTCCCTCTCCGCCGCGCAGCGGCGGAGAGGGCACAAGAGGGGCGCAGGCGCGGCCATCACGCCGTGATGGTGCGGATGAACACCGCCTCGCGCGTGCCGGGCTTGATCGAGAACACGGCCAGCGAATGGACCATGTTGCCCCACTCGTCGGTGGTGAAGATGTTGGTGACGCCCTTGTAGTCCTTCACCGCCTTCAGCTCGTCGCGGATCTTGGTCTTGTCGGTGCCGACCTTGTCCATGACCTGCTTCATGATCCAGGCGCCGTCGTAGTAGCAGGAGCCGAACGGATCGGGGTCGACCTTGAAGCGCTCCTTGAAGGTCTTGATGTAGGCGGCGACATCGGGCCCGCGCTCGGGCGCCAGATAGGCGTCCATCACGCCGTTGACGTTGGCGAGCTCGTCGGGCGCGATCAGGTTGCGCGCCGCCGGGACCATGACGCCGGACGAGACGACCACCGGAAGGTTGATGCTCATCTCCTTCAGGAGCTTCAGCACCAGCGCGCCGTCCTTGCCGTAGCTGATGCAGATCAGGCAGTCGGCGCCGGCATTCTTGAGCTTCTGGAGCTGGGCCGACATGTCGTTGTCGGTGAAGGCATAGGCTTCCATGCCGACGACCTCGGCGCCGGCCGCTTTCACGATCTTCTCGGCAGCGACCGCACCGGGTTGGCCGAAATCGTTCTGGACGTAGATGATGCCGATCTTCTTCTTGCCCATGCCTTCGGTCGCGTGCTTGGCGAGCGCCAGCGCCTGCAGCCCGTCGTGCGGGCGGATGCGGAACAGCCACGGGTTCTTCTTGAGGTGCATGGCGTCGCCGCCGCCGGCGTACATGCCGGGGATCTGCGCCTTGGTGACTTCGGGCTCGGTGGCGAGGTTCTGCGTCGTGTAGCTCGACAGGAAGACGAGCGGCGGATCGATGTCGCGCACCACTTTCAGGTAGGCGTTGACCGCGACGCTGTTGGAATCCTTCACGTCCTCGAAGACGATCTTGAGTTTCTTGCCGGCGACGCCGCCCTTGGCGTTGATCTCGTCCTGCACCATCTGCAGCGAGAAATGATACTGCTGGCCCGACACGTTGAACGGCCCGGTGATCGGCACCATCGCGCCGACCGCGACCTCGCCCGACTGGGCCGAGAGACGCTGCGACCAGATGGTTATGCCCGCCGTGGCGGCGGCGCCGGCCATCACCTTGCGGCGGCCGAATAGAGGCTTGCTTCCCATAGCTCTCACTCCCTTGTGCTTCCCCGTAACCCCGTGAATTCCCAACCGTAAATTTCCCGGCGACCTACTCGGCGGCGCTGGCGAGCGGATACCAGCGCTCGGCCTCGCCTTCGGTGATGTAGCCGCGATCGACATCGCGCCGGACGAGCAGCGGATCGCGCTGGCGCGGATCGCCGTAGCCGCCGCCGCCCGGCGTGCGCACCTGGACCCAGTCGCCGGGCGTAAGCTCGTAGCCTTCGCCCTTGGAGAGATGCTCCGGCACCGTCGTGCGGCCGTCCTGGCAGACGATCAGCTCGTTGGTCGCGCCCGGCACGCCGCCCTGCAGGCCGGGCGGCCCGACGCGGCCGTGATCCATCAGGAACGAGGCGGTGGCCGTCGCCGCGCAGCAGGCGGACCGGTAGCTCGACCCCGAAGCCGCCGCGATGGCGGCCGGCGCCCGCCGAGCCTTCGCGCAAGGCATATTCGCTCGAACACCATCGGATAGTGCTGCTCGAGGATCTCGACCGGCTGGGTCTTGGAGATGCCGACGGTCGAGCAGCCGTTGGTCAGCCCGTCGGTCTCCCACCAGCCGCCGTAACCGCCGCCGCTGAACAGAAATACATGATGTAGTGCGCGGTTCTCGCTCGGGATCGTGGCCGCCCATGCTGAAATTGCCGCTGGTGCCGGCGGGCGAGGCGAACATGCGATCGGGAATCGCCTCGCCCATCGCGCCGAACACCGCCTCCATGATCCGCTGCGCCACTTCCGACGGCGCAGCCGGCGACCGGCCGCGGATACTCGGCGCATCAGGAAGGTGCCGTCGGGCTTGGCGATGTGGAGCGGCGCGAAGCAGCCGGCATTGATCGGCACGTCGGGAAAGATGTGCTTCATCGCGACATAGACCGCCGATTGCGTCGTCGCCCAGACCGAGTTCATCGGCCCGCGGCAGGGCGGGCTCGAGCGCGACAAGTCGAAATCGATGTCGGAGCCGCGCAACCGTCATGTCGAGCGCCACTCTCGAGCGGCTGGTTCGACGATGCCGTCGCTGTCGATGAAGCGCGAGTCGCCGAGTAGGTGCCGTCCGGGATGCTGTCGATATGGGCGCGCATCAGCCGCTCGGAGCCGGCCTTCAGCTCGGCGATCGCGGCATCCACGGTCTCGACGCCGTAGCGGTCGAGCAAGTGCGGTCAGCCGTCTGCTCGCCGACCTGAGCGCGCCGACCTGCGCCGGATGTCGCCGATCCGCTCCTCCGGCACGCGGATGTTGTTCAGGACGATGTCGACGATGTCCTGGCACATCTCGCCGCGGCGGCACGAGCTTGACCGGCGGCAGGCGCAGCCCCTCCTGCTCGATCTCGGTCGCCGGTCGCGGAAAAGCCGCCCGGCACCATGCCGCCGGTATCGGGCCAATGGCCGGTGTTCGACAGGTAGCACCACAGGCGGCCGCGGTAATAGAACGGCCGCACCATCTTGACGTCCATCAGATGGGTGCCGCCGAGATAGGGGTCGTTGACCAGGATGACGTCGCCCGGTTCGAGGTCGCTGGCGGCGCTCGATCACCGCCTGGGTGGTGAACTGCATGACGCCGACGAAGATCGGCAGGCCGAGTCTCGCCCTGGGCGATGACCTCGCCGGTGTTGCGATCGATAGATGCCGTTCGAGCGGTCGAATCCCTCGGAGATGACCGGCGAGAACGAGGTCTTCTCGTGGACCAGATCCATCTCGCTGGCCACCTGCCGCAGGCCGTTCTGGATGACCGCGAGCGTCACCGGATCGAGTGTCATGGATGTCCCTCTCAGGCGGGCTGCTGGCCGACGGATGACCAGATTGCCGACGGCGTCGACGACGGCGGTGGCGCCGGGATCGATGACGACCGTCGTGTCGGGCTGCTCGACGATCGCCGGTCCGGCGAGCGTCGCACCGACCGGCAGCCGGTCGCGGTCGATAGACCGGCGTGTCGAGCCAGTGCCGGTGAAATAGCACCGGACCGCTGCGCCGCTGCCGGTGCGTCTTCCAGGCGGCCGCCGGGCTCGGGCGCGAAGATCGCCAGAAGTCGACCGCGACGCGCCGCCCGACAGCGGTGGTGCGCAGGTTGGACGAGCATCGCCGTCATCTCCGGCAGCTCGATGTCGAAGCGCGCCTTGTAGCGCGCTCGAGGAACTCGGCCAGCACGGTGGCCGGGTCGAACCCGGCGCGGTGACCGGCACGCGGATCACGTGGCTCTGGCCGCGAACAGCAGATCGGCCTCGTAGATCGATCTCGATCTTCGTCGAGCGGCACGCCCTCGGCCTCGATCAGTGGCGCCGGCCTTCGATCTCGTACTCGGCGAAGCAGGCGATCGATCTGCGGCCGGATCGACCGACATCAGCGGCTGGTTGAGGGTGCTGCACGAAATCGTGCCGCAGGTCGGCCAGGACGCAGCCCAGAGCCGAGGTGATGCCCGGGAAAGCGCGGCACCAGCACGGTCGGAACGCCGAGCTCGCGGGCCAGGTCACGGCATGGAGCGGACCGGCGCCGCCGAAGGCGAACAGCGCGAAATCGCGCGGGTCGTGGCCTTTCTCGACCGACACCAGGCGGATGGCGCTGGCCAGATGATTGCTGGTGACGGCGAGGATCGCCGCCGCCGCCTCGATCGGCGTCGAGCCCGAGCGGCGCGCCGATCTTCTCGACGAGCGCGGCCTTGATCGGCTTCGATCGACACGCCGCCGGCGACGCCCGGTCAGGCGGTCGGGATTGAGCCGCCGAGCACGAGGTTGGCATCGGTGACGGTGACGGTCGGTGCCGCCGCGGCCATAGCGATCGGGCCGGGATCGGCGCCGGCGCTTTCGGGTCCGACCTGCAGGAGGCCGGCCTGTGGTGATGCGCGCGATGCGGCCGCCGCCGGCGCCGATCGTGTGGATGTCGACCATCGGCACGCGCAATCGGCACGCCGTAGGCGATGTCCTTCTCCGCGCGACAGCGCCGGCTCGCCGGCTGCGATCAAGGACACGTCGAAGCTGGTGCCGCCCATGTCGCAGGCGACAGGTTGGGATGGCCCGCCTGCTGGCCGATCCGGGCGGCGGCGATCGCGCCGGCCGCCGGTCCGGACATCACGGTCTGCACGGCGTGGTCGGCGGCGTGCCTGCCGCCATCATGCCGCCATTGCCCTGCATGACCAGAAGCTCGTTGGGGAAGCCGGGCGAGCTGCAGCTCCTTCTGCGAAGCCGGCCGAGATAGCGCGACACGATCGGCTGGACGTAGCCGTTGAGCGCCGCCGTGCGTGCCGCGCTCGAATTCGCGCACCTCGCGCAGGATGTCGGTGCCGACCGTGATGAAGCGGATTGGGCCAGAGCTCGCGCGCGATCTCGCCGCGCGCTGCTCGTGCGCCGGATTGACGTAGGAATGCAGGAAGTGGATGACCAGCGCCTCGGCGCCGCCGGCGATCAGAAAGCGGATGCGCGCGCCGCACGGCCTCCTCGTCGAGCGGCGTCAGGACGTTGCCGCGCGGCGTCGAGGCGCTCGGGCACTTCGACCCGCAGCTGGCGCGGGATCAGGGCTTCGAAGCTGCCGATCATGCCGTAGCGGAATGGGCCGCGTGCGGCGGCCCAGTTCGAGCACGTCGCGGAAACCGGCCGTGGTGATCAGGCCGCAGACGACGCCCTTGCGCTCGAGGACCGCGTTGGTGGCGACCGTGGTGCCATGCACCAGGGAACCCAGCGCGTCGGCGGCCAGGCCGCTGTCGCGAATGCCGGTCATCATGCCGCGCGACTGATCGTCGGGCGTGGAGGGCACTTTCGTGACGCGGAAGCGCCGCTCGCCCTCGTCAACGAAAAGGAGATCGGTGAAAGTACCGCCGACATCGACGCCGGCCTGCCATTGTCCCATCCCGCAACGCCCCACTGGTTCGACGGCCACTGTCCATTGTGCCGTCAAACCCCACTCGTGTCCGATGGAAAACAAGCAATCGCCGCGCCAAGCCGACGATGCTGGCTTGACGCTTGCTTCGTCCTTTCACGCTGCAACTCCAACTGCCGAGGATCGCCGCCTTGTCCCTGCCGCTGATAGACGTCCACACCCATATGTACCTGCCGCGCTACGTCGCCCTGCTGCGCCAGCGCCAGAAGGTCCCGCGCATCGTTTCGCGTGCCGGAGGCGATCGCCTGATCATCCTGCCCGACGAGGAAGCCGACGAATCGACGTCGGCCGGGCGGCCGATCGGCGGCGAGTTCCACGAGGTGAACCGCAAGCTCGCCTTCATGGACCATCACGGCATCGCCGTTTCGGTGGTGAGCTCGGCCAATCCCTGGATCGATTTCGTCGAGCCCGATGAGGCGCCGGCGCTGGCCGCCGCGCTCAACGACGATCTCGAGGCGATGTGCGCGGCCTCCGCCGGCCGGCTGCTGGGCTTCGGCGTGCTGGCGCTGCAGCGGCCCGAGACCTGCGCCGCCGAGTTGAAGCGGATCGCCGGGCATCCGCACATGCGCGGCGTCATCATCGGCTCGGCCGGGCGAGGGCAGGGGCTCGACGATCCGGCGTTCGAGCCGATCTGGAAGGCGGCGGCGGATGCCGGCCTCTTCGTCTTCATCCATCCGCATTACGGCATCGGCCACGGCCTGTTCCCCGACACCGGCCATGCGCTGATGCTGGCGCTGGGTTTTACCTTCGAGACCTCGATCGCGGTTTCCCTGCTCATCCTGCGCGGCGCGCTCGAACGTCATGCCGGCCTGAAACTGCTGATCGCCCATGCCGGCGGCACCTTGCCCTATCTCGCCGGCCGCCTCGATTCCTGCGTGAAGAACGATATCTCCAAGGATTTCGGACTGCCCCAGCCGCCCAGCCACTATCTGCGCCAGTGCTGGTACGATTCCATCGCCTACCACGCGCCCGCTCTTGCCGCGCTGGAATCCTTCGCCGATCCGGCAAAGATCATGTTCGGCACGGATCACCCGTTCTTCCGTCCCCATGTAAAGGACGACGTGCTCGACAGGACGACCTGGCCGTCGCCCGAGGAGAACCTGGAGGCGCTGTCGTCGCTCGCCGCGGATCGGCAGAAGGCGATCGCCTATGAGAACGGCCTGGCCGCGTTTGGCATCGCGCTGCCCTGAGTCCATGCGTGCCGTGCAGGCCACGTGAGCGCGCGGGGAACCGGGCCGCATTTGCCACGCCCGCTCCCCTGCCGATACGATGTCCGCGACCGCATCGGAGTATCCGCATGTCCTCTCCCAGCCTGGTGATTCGCAACGGCACCATCGTCGATGGGGCGGGCGGCGACCCGTATGAAGCCGATCTCGCCGTGAGCGACGGCAAGATCACGGCGATCGGTGGCAGCATTCCCAAGGGAAGCGAGGAGATCGACGCGCGCGGCAAGCTGGTCACGCCGGGCTTCATCGACGTGCACACGCACTACGACGCGCAGGTGACCTGGAGCGATCGGCTGTCGCCCTCGTCGTGGAACGGGGCCACGACGGTACTGTTCGGCAATTGCGGCGTGGGCTTCGCCCCGTGCCACGAAGACCAGCACGACATGCTGATAAACCTGATGGAGGGCGTGGAGGACATTCCCGAAGTCGTGCTGAGCGAAGGCCTGCCCTGGAACTGGCACAGCTTCCCGGATTTCCTCGATGCGATCGCCGCCCGTTCCTACGACGTCGACATCGCCGCCCAGGTGCCGCACGCCGCGCTCCGGGTCTATGTGATGGGCCAGCGCGGCGCCGACCGCGAGCCCGCCACCGAGCAGGACCGCCGGCGCATGGCCGAGCTCACCGCCGAAGGCCTGCGCGCCGGTGCGCTGGGCTTCTCGACCTCGCGCACGCTCAATCACCGCTCGGCCGACGGCAAGCACATCCCGACCCTGCGCGCCGAGGAAGCCGAGCTGACCGCGATCGCCCATGCCATGCGCGACGCCGGCACCGGCTGGATGCAGATCGTGTCGGACTTCGAGGATCAGGACGGCGAGATCCACCTGTTCCGCCGGCTGGCCAAGGAATCGACCCGCCCCGTCACCATCTCCCTGCTGCAGCAGGACTCCCGGCCCGATGGCTGGCGCGAGCTGATGGCGCAGATCGACGAGGCCAATGCCGAGGGCCTGCGGATCACCGCCCAGGTCCGCTCGCGGCCGACCAGCGTGCTGCTGGGGCTCGAGCTCTCGCAGAACCCGTTCATGGGCCGGCCGAGCTACAAGCGCATCGCCCATCTGTCCTTCCCCGAACGCCTGGCCTTGCTGCGACAGCCCGAGCTCCGGGCGCGGATCCTGGCCGAGGCGTTCGAGGGCAGCCGGCGCGCCAAGCGAGTCGAGCGCTGGGACCGCATGTACCCGCTGGGCGATCCGCCGGACTACGAGCCGAAGGCCGAGAGCAGCGTCGCCGCACGAGCGGCGCGCGAAGGCCGCTCGCCCGAAGAGGTCGCCTATGACCTGCTGCTCGAGCGGGACGGCAAGGCGATCCTCTATCTGCCCGTCACCAACTACGCCGCGGGCAACCTCGACGTCGTGCGGGAGATGATCTCGGCGCCCAACGCGCTGCTCGGCCTGGGCGACGGCGGCGCCCATGTCGGCATCATGTGCGACGCCACCGCCACCAGCTACACGCTGACCCACTGGACGCGCGATCGCGGGCGGGGTTCGCTGTTCCCGGTGTCGTGGGGCATCAAGCGGCTGACCGCCGACAATGCCGCCGCGGTCGGGCTGAACGATCGCGGCCTGCTGCAGGTCGGCAAGAAGGCCGACATCAACGTCCTCGACTACGACAATATGCGCCTGCGCAGTCCGGAGATCGTCTACGATCTGCCGGCGGGCGGGAAGCGGCTGGTCCAGCGGACGGAGGGCTTCGATGCGACGATCGTCTCCGGCGCCGTCGTCTATCGGCACGGCGAGGCGACCGGCGCGCTGCCGGGTCGCCTGATCCGCGGCGTGAAAGAAGGCTGAGGGGATTCCATGAAGGCTGCCTATATCGAGCAATTCGGCGGACCGGAGGTCCTGAAGTACGGCGATCTTCCCGACCCTGTCGCCGGGCCGGGCCAGGTCGTCGTCGATACCGTGGCCGCGAGCGTCAACGGCGCCGATCCCAAGGTGTGCGCCGGCGATTACAAGCAGACCAAGTTCCCTCTGATCCTGGGACGGGATTTCTCCGGCGTGGTGAGCGCGCTCGGCACCGGCGTCACTGACCTGCGGGTCGGTGACGAGGTGTTCGGCGTGCTGGAGACGGGCCGCGATGGAACCTACTGCGAGAAGATCGCCGTCGGCGCCAACGTCGTCGCCAAGAAGGGCAGCCTGTCGCATGTCGACGCCGCGGCGCTCGCGCTGACCGGTCTTACCGCCCTGTGCGCGGTCGAGAACTCGCTGCAGCTGAAGTCGGGCGAGACGATCCTGATCCAGGGCGGTGCGGGCGGCGTCGCGAGCTTCGCCATCCAGCTCGCCAAGCATCTCGGCGCCAAGGTCATCACCACCGCCAGCACGGGCAACCTCGACTATGTGCGCGGCCTGGGCGCCGACGAGGTCATCGACTACAAGACGACGGATTTCACCAAGGTCGTGAAGAATTGCGACGCGGTGTTCGAGACCGTGGGCGGCGACGTCAGCCATGCACTCCTTCGCGGTCCTCAAGCCGGGCGGACGCGCGACCTTCATCGCCTCCGGCGCGCAGGCGCCCAAGCCCGATCGCAGCGACGTGACCGCCTTGCGGCCGGCCGTTCCCCGCGAGCGACGCTATATGGAGCGGGTTGCCGAGCTCTATCGGGCCGGCGCCGTCCGCCCGCCCCATGTCACGCTCTTCGCCCTGGCGAAGGCGCGGGAAGCCCTGCAGGTCAGCGAAGCGCGTCATTTGACGGGCAAGCTGGTGCTCAAGGTGCGCTGATGAGACTCATGATCGCGTTGCTCAGCCTGGCGTTGTCGCTTGCCGCGCCGGCGGCGCGGGCGGCCGAACCGGTCGATCTGCTGCTGGTGCTCGCGGCCGATGTCTCGCGCAGCGTGACCGAGGGTAAATTCAAGCTGCAGCGCGAGGGGGCTGCAGCGGCCATCACGCATCCGGAAGTGCTGAAGGCCATCACCTCCGGCGCGAACCGCCGCATCGCCGTGTGCTTCGTCGAATGGGCGACGACAGGCATGCAGGTCGTCGTGGTCGACTGGACGGTGATCCGCGATGACGGCTCGGCGCGCGGCTTCGGCGACCGGCTGATCGAGACGCCGCGATCGTTCGCCGGCAGCACCTCGCTGAGCGGCGCCATCGACTATTCCGTGACCCAGCTCGAGCGCGCGCCGTTCGCGGCGGAACGGCGGATCATCGACATCTCCGGCGACGGCAACAACAACTCCGGTCGCCAGGTCACCGACGCCCGCGACGAGGCCGTCGCCAAGGGCATCACCATCAATGGCCTGGTCATCCTGACGCCGCTGGCGGAATCGTTCAGGCCGGAGCACACGAATCCGCCGGGCGGCCTCGAAAAATACTTTCAGGACAACGTCATCGGCGGCTTCGGGGCGTTCACTGTCGTTGCCGAAGGCCATGAGGCGTTCGGCCGGGCGCTCACGAAGAAGCTGGTGGCGGAGATCGCCGGCCTGCCGCCGAATCGGCATGCGTCCGCGCGGTCGGGCGATTCGGGCGCCGAGTAACGCCGACCGGCCTTAGGCGCCGGGGCCGTCGCCGTTCTGATTGGGCTCGCGGCCGAACATCGACCGACCCGTCGCGACCTCTCCGTCTTGCGCTTCCGATGCCGCCGATTTTCGCCGCCTATCCGATCGGTAGAGGTAGTAGGCATACCCGCCGACGCCGGCGAGGGCCACGAGGACCAGGACTTCATAGAGCGACATGATCGGGAAGCTGTAGCAGAAGCGTTACCGGCTGTCGTACAGCCGCATAACGATCGCCTCCAGCGCCAGGAAGAAAGAGAACAGCACGATGCCGACGCCGCACAGCAGCAGGATGGCGGCGAGCAGCAGCGCGGTTTCGAAATTGTTGGCCGAGAACAGGATAATGTAGCCGAGCCCCGTCTGGGCGGTGATGAACTCGCCCAGCACGACGCCGATCACCGCGAAGGTCACGCCGATGCGCAGGCCGGCGAAGATGTGCGGCAGGGCGAACGGAAACCTCACCGTCAGGAACATTTTGGGCCGTGACATCATCAGGCTGCGGCACAGGCGCTCGTAGCTGGGCGGTGCCGCCTGCAGTCCGGTGATGGTCGCCACCAGGACGGGAAAGAAGGCGATGAAGACCGAGAAGATCACGTTGGCGCCGAAGCCGGTGCCGAACCACAGCAGGAAGAGCGGCGCCAAGGCCACCTTGGGGATGAGCTGGAAGAAAACGATGGTGGGATAGACCGCCTGCATCAGCGTGCGCGAATAGGAGACGGCGGCGCCCAGCGCGATGCCGAGTACCGCGGCGAAAAAGATGCCGGCGACGGCGCCCCAGAAGGTCGGCTGCGCCTGTTCGAGCAGGATGCCGAGCGAGCGGATCAGCGTGTCGAAGACCTTGCTGGGCGCCGGCAGGAGCCGTGCGCTCAGGAGGCCGTTGCGGCTGAGCGCTTCCCAGCCGCCAAGCAGGAGGGCGCCCGCCACCAGCGGCGGAGCGATCAGCCGCGCCGCATCGCGGCCGAGACCGGCAAGCTCGCGCCAGGGATGTCGCGCCAATGGCAGGCCGATGTCGGTCATTCGCCATGCCACTTGCGGACGGCCATCTCGCCCGCGTGCACGAGGCCGTAGCAGGCGAGACCGACGATGCAGAGGACGGTGATGGCGGCCAGGATGATGTCGGTGCGCAGCAGGGCAGCGCTCTGCAGGATCAGGAAGCCCAGCCCTTCGGACGAGGAGATGAACTCCGCCACGATGACGCCGATCACGGCCAGCGTGATGGCGATCTTGAGGCCGGCGAACAGATAGGGCGTCGAGGCGGGCAGGCGGACCAGCCAGAAGGTGCGCCACGGGGTCGCTTTCAGGCCGCGGCACAGCCGGACCAGCGAGCGGTCGGTCGAGTCGAGGCCGGCCATCATGGCGATGAAGATCGGGAAGAAGCCGATGAAGGTCGCGATGGTGAGCCGCGACGGCCAGCCGATGCCGACCCAGACGATGAACAGCGGCGTCCAGGCGATCTTGGGCACGAGCTGGATGACGACGATCAGCGGATAGATCGCATCGCGCAGCAGCCGGCTGAAGCTCAGCAACGAGGCGAGGCCGACGCCGAACAGGGCTGCCAGCGCAAAACCCGCCAAGGTGTCGCGCACGGTGGGCACCGTCTGCCGCCAGATCATGCCGAAATTGTCCGCAAGCGCCACGAAGATGTCCGACGGTGCGGGCAGGATCACCTTGGGATAGCCGAAGATCACGACCAGCGCCTGCCAGGCGAGCAGGAGGGCGGCGGCGAAGGCCGCGGGCAACAGCAGCGGGCGCAGGCGGTCCAGCGTCATGATCTTCCGGACCGGAAGAGGATGAGGCCCATCGCCATCACTGCGGCATGTGCTGGATCTTGCCGCGGAGATGTCCGCAGATCTCGTTGAACTCGACCGTCTCGCCGATCTCCAGCCCACGCGGCCGGGCGAAGGGGATGCGGATGTCCTCGATGATGCGGCCGGGCCGCCGGCTCATCACCAGCACGCGATCGGCGAGATAGACGGCTTCGCGGATCGAATGGGTGACGAACAGCGCGGTGCGATGGTGCTCCTGCCACATCTTCATCAGCACCAGGTTCATCTCGTCGCGCGTGATGGCGTCGAGCGCGCTGAACGGCTCGTCCATCAGCAAGAGGTCGGGCTCGTAGACCAGGGCGCGGCAGATGGCGACCCTCTGGCGCATGCCACCCGAAAGCTGGCGCGGCTTGTGATGGTGGAAGCCGCCGAGGCCGACCTGGTCGAGCAGGTTGGCGGCGCGGGCCAGCGTCGCGGGATCGCTCGGGGCGGCCGCGCGCCTGGCCGCCAGGAAGGGAAACAGCACATTGTCGAGCGCGCTCTTCCACGGCAGCAGGGTCGGATCCTGGAACATGATGCCGGTCTCGGCGCGCGGCTGGGTGAGGGCCCGGCCGGCGATGCCGATCGTTCCCTGGCTGGGGGCGTCGAGGCCCGCGACCATCATCAGGAGCGTGCTCTTGCCGCAACCGGACGGGCCGAGCAGGGCAACGAACTCGCCGGCCTCGATCGTGAACGAGGTGGGCGCCACGGCCTCGACCTGCTGGCGCATCCCCGCGTTGTAGATTTTGCTCACCCGATCGACGACGACATAGTCCGTCCCGGTCGATCGATCGGCGACCGGCGGCGCCACGCGAAGTGCCGTCGCAGCGTTCATCCCAGCGTGTACTTGGCCGAGGCCGCCTTGGCCTTCGCCCATTCGGCGTCGCTGAGCTTGAGCTTGCCGACGAATTCGTTGGTATAGAGCGAGGCGGGATCGGGCTTCTTGTCGCCGGCTGCGCCGGCATTCTCAAAAATAAGGTCGGTCATCTTGGCGTAGACTGCCGGATCGGCCCAGCCCACGCCCTTGTCCATCGCTTCCTTGGAGGCGTAGTTGGCGGCCCACACGCCCATGCCGATCTCGAGCTGCTCCTTGGCGGTCGAGGCGAGCTTGAGCTCGGGCACTTCCTTGAACAGGATCTCGATCGTCTCGGCCGGGTTGAGCAGGGCGAACTTCACGCCTTCGGAGAGGCCCATCGTCATCGCCTCGCACAGCGCCTTCTCCTTGGCGAAGTACTCGTTCGTGGTGGTGAGCGAGTGGGCGTAGAAGGGCAGGCCGTACTTGCTGTAGAGGAAGACGCGCGGATTGATGCCGGCCGCCATGATCTTGGGCAGCGCGCTGGCGACAAAGCAGGTGATGGCGTCGCACTGCTTGTCGATCAGCGCCACCTCGCGCACCTTGCTGTCGAGCGAGACCGACTGGATGTCGGCCATCGTGAGGCCGACATTCTTGAGGAACGCCGGCAGGAACGGATACTCGCCCGAAGTCAGGGTCGAACCCACCTTCTTGCCCTTGAGGTCGGCCGGCGCCTTGATCTCCGATTCCGGCCGCACCGCGACGCCCATCGTGGTGTCGTAGTTGAAGCAGCCGAGCGAGAGCAGCGGCAGGCCCTTGACCGCCTGCTGGATCGAGTTGGGCGCGGCGGGAATGCCGAATTCGTACTTGCCCTGGGCGATCGCCTGGGTCGCCGCGGCCGAGCCGGTGCCCTTCTCGATGACCACGTCGATGCCGGCCTTGGTCCAGAACTGCTTGGCGGCGTAGGACCAGATGTTGGCGCCCTCGGGCAGCCAGCCCAGCGTGTATTTCACCGTCACCTTCTTCTGCGCGAAGACCTTCTTCGGCACGAAGCCGGTCCCGGCGGCGAGTGCTCCGGCGCCGGCTGCGACGACGAAATTCCGGCGCGACAGGCCCCCGCGAACGCTGTTTCCGGTCCTGTTCAGTCGTTTGCGCATGCGACCTCCCGCATTGAAATTCAGGACGTTTGAGACGCAACATGCATGCCAATGGCACACGACTTGCTGACCTCCTCC
The DNA here is from genome assembly GCA_963755585.1 of uncultured Alphaproteobacteria bacterium. Taxonomy (GTDB): domain Bacteria; phylum Pseudomonadota; class Alphaproteobacteria; order Reyranellales; family Reyranellaceae; genus Reyranella. The sequence continues at coordinate 34,519 of CAVWKN010000041.1, read as the reverse complement.
GGCATGGACTCCGCTGAAATCACCGCCCTCGAAGCCCGCGTCCGGCGCGACATCGAGATGACGGCGCATCCGCGCATGGATTGGATGGCGCCGCGGCTTTACGGCGGCAAGCCGGCGCTCGACGTGCTGATCGTCGGCGCCGGCCAGTCGGGCCTGTGCATCGGTTTCGCGCTGATGCGCGATCGCGTGCGCAACATCCTGCTGATCGACCGTGCGCCCGAAGGTCGGGAAGGGATCTGGGGCAGATTCGCCCGCATGCCCACCTTGCGCAGCCCCAAGGACCAGACCGGCCCCGACCTCGGCATCCCCAGTCTCACGTTCGAGGCGTGGTACGATGCGGCCTACGGCGCCGGCAGCTTCGCCGGCCTCGGCCTGATCCCGACCGGCGCCTGGGATGACTATTTGAAATGGTACCGCCGTGTCCTGGCGCTGCCCCAGCGCAACGGCGTTGCGGCCACGGCGATCGCGCCGGGCCGGCTCGACGATGGCGGACGCTGCCTGCTGGTGACGCTGTCCACCGGCGAGGTGCTGGCGGCGCGCAAGCTGGTGCTGGCCACCGGTCAGGACGGCACAGGCGAATGGTGGATGCCCGACTTCGTGCGCGCGCTGCCGACGGATCGCCGAGCCCATACCTGCGAGAGCATCGACTTCGAGCGGCTGCGCGGGCAGACCGTGGCCGTGCTGGGCGCCGGCGCCTCGGCCATGGACAATGCCGCCGTGGCGCTCGAGCACGGCGCCGTGGTCCATCTCTTCTGCCGGCGCCCGGAGCCGGGCGTGGTGCAGCGCTATCGATGGCTCACCTTCGCCGGATTCCTGAAGCATATCGGCGAGATGCCGGATGAATGGCGCTGGCGGGTGATGCGCAATATCCTGACCGCGCGTGAAGGCTTCCCGGTCGACACCTACAACCGCGTGCTGGCCTTTCCCGAATTCACCATGCAGCTTGCCCGCCCGTGGACCGATGCGCGCATGCAGAATGGCCGCATCCGGATCGAGACGGCGCGCGGCCCGTTCGACGCCGATTATGCGATCTGCGGCACCGGCATCCACCAGGACGTGGGGCTGCGGCCCGAACTGGCATCGTTCGCCGACAAGATCGCACTGTGGCGTGATCGCTATACGCCGCCGGCGGGCGAAGAGGATCCGCTGCTCGCTTGCTATCCCTATCTCGGTCCCGACTATGCCTTTCTCGAACGCATACCGGGCGAGGCGCCATGGCTGGCCGACATCCATCTGTTCGGCATCGGCGCGACGCTCAGCTTCGGGCCGTCGGGCAGCAGCATCAACGCCATGACGACGGCCGTGCCCAAGGTGGCGGCGGGCGTCACGCGCGGCCTGTTCGCGGGCGACCTGCAGCGGCACTGGGAGTCGCTGCTGGCCTACGACGTCAAGCAGGTCGAGCTGGACTGGAGCCGGATGGCGACGGGGTAGGCGAAACTTTTGGCGTGGAGAGGAACGATGGACACAGTCACCCTGAAGCCCAGCGGCGCCCGCAAGCCCCGACCGGCCGTCGTCGAAGCCCTGCTTTCAGAAGTGGCCGCTCTGGACGCGGCCGCTGTTCAGGAGCGGATGCTGCCGGCCGGCTGCTACACCGAGCCGGAGTTCTTCGCCTTCGAGCAGGCCGAAGTGTTCAGCCGCAGCTGGATCTGTGTCGGCAGGATCGAGCAGGTGGCCGAGCCGGGCGATTGCCTGGCCGCCGAGGTCGCCGGCGAGCCGGTGCTCGTCGTGCGCGGCGAGGACGGCACGATCCGCGCGCTCGCCGCCATCTGCCAGCATCGCGGCGAGATCATTCCCTGTCCGGAGAAGGGCAAGGCCATCCGTTGCCCGCTGCACTTCTGGACCTACGATTTCGAGGGCCGGCTGGCCGGCGCGCCGCGCATGGGCGACGCCGAGGCGGTGCGGCGGCTGCGCCAGACGGTGCGGCTGCCGACGCTGCGCCTGGAGCTGTGGCATGGCTTCATCTTCGTCAACCTCGACCCCGCGGCCGCGCCGCTGGCACCGAGCCTCGCCAAGCTCGAGCCGTTGTGGGCGGGCTACGAGGCGACCGGGCTGAAGGCCTTGCCGCCGGCGATGAGCGACACGCCGCTGCCCTGGAACTGGAAGGTGCAGGTCGAGAATTTCACCGACGCCTACCATCCGGAGTACGTGCATATCGGCACGCACGACTTTGCGCCCAGCGTCATGGAAGGCGACGGCGTCCGCTTCACCGAGATGAAGCCGGGCGACAATGCGATCGTGCGCTCGGTGCCGATGCGCACGCCCGACGGCGGCATGATGAAGGATGGCTGGGGGCCGGAGGCGGCCTTTCCCGCCATCGCCACCCTGCCGCCCGAGCAGCGCCGGCGCATCACCTTCGCCATGCTGCCGCCCAGCCTGACCATGATGTTCGCGCCGGGCACCGTGGCCTACACGCTGATGCGGCCGACCGGCGTCGTGGCAACCTACGCCGGGTCGGACCGCGTCACCTACGGCGGCTGGCTGCTGCCGCAGAGCACGATCGACCTTCCCGACTTCAGCGAACGCTGCAAGGCGGTGAGCCAGGGTGGCTCGAAGATCTGGGCGCAGGACGTGCCGGTCAATGTCGGCATGCAGGCGGCCAAGAGCTCGCGCTTCCTGCCAGACGGCATCTACGGTCCGCTGGAGACGACGTTGCAAGCAGTTCAACGTCTGGCTGGTCGAGGCCTACCGCCGCGCCCTGGCGGGGTGAGCGTCTAGTACAGCCGTTCCGGCTGTTCGACGGGCCTGTCGTCGAGCGGCAACCACGATCTTTTCGTTGTCGCTGCGCACGACCACGAAATCCGCCGTCTCGCTGTCGTCCGGGTTCAACTCCTGGTGCGGCACATAAGGCGCGAAGTAGACGAAGTCTCCCGGCCCGACGTCGGCCGCGAACTCCAGCCGCTCGCCCCAGCGGATCTCGCTGCGGCCCTTCACGACATAGATGGTCACTTCGTGACGGCCGTGGTGGTGCGTGCCGGTCCGGGCCCTGGGCTGCAGCGTCACGGTGCCGATCCAGGTCTGCTGTCCACCGGTCCCGGCGTAGTCGACGACCGTCGCCCGTCCGGTTCCGCCCGGCCCAAGTCGTGCTGCCTCCTGCGCTGTTGCACGCACGACCGTCACGCCAGTCCGCCACTTCGCTGCGTCTGTCATCGCGTCCTCCGTGACGCGCTCTCTACTCGATCTTGACGCCGGCATCTTGAACGATCTTGCGCCACTTGGTGTTCTCGATGGCGATATAGGCCTCGAACTCCTGGCGCGATTCCTTGGCCGGCACGAAGGCGAGATCCTTCAGCTTGGCCAGCACCTCGGGTTCCTTGAGGATCTTCATCACCTCGGCGCTGAGGCGATCGAGGATGGGCTCGGGCGTGCGGGCCGGCGCGGAAAGGCCGATCCAGCCCACGGCGACCACGCCCTCGATGCCCTGCTCGGCGATGGTCGGCACGTCAGGCAGGAAGGGCGAGCGGCGCTGATCGGCGATGCCGATCGCCTTCACCTTGCCGGTGTTGATCGGACCGACGGCGCCGGGGACGGCGTCCGACATGAGCTGGACGTCGCCGCTCTGCAGCGCCATCAGCGCCTCGGCATTGCCTTTGAAGGGAATGTGCGTGAGCTTGATGCCGGCTGCGCTCTTCAGCATCTCGACCGCGAGATGGCTTGCACTGCCATTGCCCGAGGAGCCGTAATTGAAATCGCCGCCGGCCTTCACCTTGGCCACAAGGTCCTGCACCGAGGTGATGCCGCTCTTGAGGCTGGCCATCAGCACCTGCGGCGTGAGACCGATATTGGCGATCGGCGCGAAATCCTTCTGCGTGTCATAGGGCAGCTTGGGATAGATCGCGGGCGCGATGCCGTGCGTGGAGATCGTCACCATCAGGAGCGTGTAGCCGTCGGGCGCCGCCTTGGCCGCGGCGTCGGCGCCGATGCTGCCGCCGGCGCCCGGCCGGTTCTCGGCGATGACCTGCTGGCCCAGCGCCCTGGTGAGCTGGTCGGCCATCACGCGCGCCAGGATGTCGGTCGACTGGCCGGGCGGGAAAGGCACGATGATGCGGATCGGCTTGGACGGCCAGGTTTGGGAGAAGGCTGGCAATGACAGCGATGCAAACGTGGAGACGACGAACAGTCGGCGCGCAATCATCGGCATACTTCCCGGAATGTTTCTTGTCTTTTGCTGGGAGCGCGCCACTCCAGTGGCGCGTCTTTGTCGATCACATAGCCCATGAGCGCCACTGGAGTGGCGCGCTCCCAGCAAAGACTAAGCCGCCTTCTTGTTCTGCTGTGACGGATGCTCGCCGGCGATCTTGAGGAAGTTTTCGAGGATCTTGTGGCCGTGCTCCGAGGCGATGCTCTCGGGATGGAATTGCACGCCGTGGATCGGCAGCGACTTGTGGCGCAAACCCATGACGATGTCGCCGGTTTCGGCCGTGACCTCGAGATCCTGCGGGAAACCGGCGCGATCGACGATCAGCGAATGATAACGAGTTGCCTGGAAGGGCGAGGGCACGTCCTCGAACACGCTCTGGCCGGTGTGCTGCACGCCCGAGAGCTTGCCGTGCATGGGAGTCGGCGCGCGCACGACTTTGCCGCCGAACACCTGGCCGATCGCCTGATGGCCGAGGCAGACGCCGAGCAGCGGCACCTGCGCCTTGGCCGCCGCCCTGACGAGATCCATGCAGATGCCGGCTTCGTTGGGCGTGCACGGACCGGGCGAAAGCACGATGCCTGCGGGTTTCAGGGCCATCGCCTCGTCGACCGTGATCTGGTCGTTGCGATGCACGACGCAGCGCGCGCCGAGGTCGCCCAGGAAGTGGACGAGATTGTAGGTGAAGCTGTCGTAATTATCGATCAACAGAAGCACGGAAGGACTCCATCGGCCAGCGGCAGCGAATATAGGTCGCGAGTGTCAGGGCGGCGACCCCAAAACTTCACCGGAGATGCCGTTAGAAGGGCGTGCACGAACGCCCCGCTTGGCCTACGCTCCGACCTCACGAGGGGAAATTCAGTGGGTCATCCACAATCCGGGCCAGGGCCCAGGCTGATGGCGCGTCAGGTCGACGTGCTGGAGCTGATTGCGCGTGATTCGCCCCTCGAGACGGTCCTCGAAAAGATCTGCCGGATGGCGGAGGAGTTCGTGCCCGGCAGCCTGGCCGGCGTCACCATCCTCGACCGTGCCGGACACACCTTCGAGAGATGCGTGATGCCCTCGGCACCGAGCTTCGCCGCGGCCATCCCCGGCATCGAGGTCGGCCCGCCGCATGCCGGCACCTGTGCCGCCGCCGTCCACAGCGGCATGCCCGTCAGCAGCGACGACGTGGCGACGGACCAGCGCTTCGATCCGCTGTGGCGCCGCCTCAATGCCGACCATGACGTGCGTTGCATCAAGTCGCGCCCGGTGAAGTCGGCCGACGGACGCGCCCTGGGAAGTTTCTTCATCGCCTTCACGACCGCGGCGCCGGCGCCCTGGCCCGAGGAAATCGAGGCAACCTGCGCGCGGCTGGCGGGCTTCGCCCTCGAGCGCCACGCGGCGGCACAGCGCAATCGGCTGATCGTGGGCGAGATGCAGCATCGGTTGAAGAACCTGTTCGCCTCGGTGCTGTCGATCGCGGCGCAGACGTCGCAAAGCGGGCAGACGTCGGCGGAGTTCATGAAGGCCTTCGAGGGGCGGGTACTGGCGCTCGCCGCCGCCCATGATGTGTTGTCGCAGGAAGAATCGGCGGATCTGGCGGAGCTGACGCATCGCATCGTCAGCCCCTTTGCCGGCGCCGGCGCCGTCGAGATCGCCGGCAAGCCCTTCAAGATCGCGCCGACCTCGGTGGTGCCGTTCAGCCTCGTGCTGCACGAGCTCGCGACCAACGCCGCGAAATACGGCGCGCTCTCGAACGCCAAAGGCAGGACGCGGATTTCCTGGAAGTACTACCGCGCGGAAAGCGGCGAGCGGCGATTCAAGTTCAAATGGGAAGAAAGCGGCGGCCCCAGCGTGGCGCCGCCCAGGCGCAGCGGCTTCGGCACGATCCTGATGAAGCGCGCCTTCGCCGACGTCGAGGGTCAGTCGCGGCTGACCCATGCGCCGGAAGGCGTGCGTTACAAGGTCGACGCGCCGGTGAGCGGTCGCCTGGGCCGCCTGCAGGAGGGCACGGCGCCGATCCCCGACGTCGCAGCCGACTAGCGAGGCTCCATGTTGCGTTTTCGTTGCATGACGAAGACGTAAAAGTTACATCGTCGGCCCCTCTGCGCCTCCTCTGCTTCCTTAGGGCGCTGAAAGCCGGCTGAATGGTCGTCGAACCCCTGATCGTCGGGCTGCTGCTGATGGCGGCCCTGATGCATGCGTCATGGAACGCCATCCTGAAGTCCGACCAGTCGGATCGTCTGGCGACCTTCGGCGTGATCATGACCACCGGCACGGTGATGGGCCTCTGCGCCGTGCCGTTCCTGCCGTGGATCGAGCCGGCGGCGTGGAAGTTCCTGGCGTCGTCGGTGGCGATCCACGTCCTCTATTACACGTTCCTGCTGAAGGCCTATTCCTACGGCGACCTGAGCCACACCTATCCCATTGCGCGCGGGCTGGGGCCGCTCCTGGTGGCGCTGGTGTCGGGCCGTTTCATCGGCGAGCATCTGCGGGCACAGGACATCGTGGGCGTGCTGTTGCTGAGCTTCGGCCTGATCGCGCTGGCCATGCCGCTGCGCAACGTCGTGCCGCGGCCGGGCAGCCGGCATGGCCTGGCCACCCTGTTCGCCGTGCTGACCGGCTTCACGATCGCGGCCTATATCATCGCCGACGGGCTGGGGGTGCGCAGCGCCGGTCCGACGTTCGAGCATCGCCTGTCCTACATCGCCTGGCTCTGCGTCGTGGAAGGGCCGTGGCTGCTGGTGCTGGCGGTCGTGCTGCGCCCGCGCACGGTGTGGACCCATCTCCGGCGCACCTGGTGGCGCGGCGTGATCGGCGGCGTCATCGCCAATGTCGGTTATGGAATTGCGATCTATGCCCTGGTGCTGGGGCCGATGGCCCATATCGCGGCGTTGCGTGAAACATCCGTGCTGTTCGGCGCCCTGATGGGCACGCTGCTGTTGGGCGAGCCGTTCGGTGCGCGCCGCGTGGCCGCGGCATTCGTGATCGTGGTGGGCCTGGTGCTGATGAACGGCCCTCAGCTCATTTGATCGGGCGCACCTCGACCTCGAGCTGGGCCAGGTTCGCGAGCATGCGGCGGCGGCCGGCAATCGGCCACCAGCCATAGAGAAAGACGTCGATCGGCCCCCACAAGGCCACCCAGCCGACGATCAGGAACCCCTCGGCGAGAACGCGCGACACCGCCGATCCCAAAGAAGCCAGCAGTTCGCGGGCAAACAGGCAGACGACCAGGAAGCCAAGGCCGATCACCAGGCTGAGGCGGCCCCGCCGCCACTCGGCGCGCAGGCGCCGATGCTCGACCCTCTCGCGCAAGGCGAAGTGGTTGCGGATGGATTGCGCGATCTGGCTGGCCTCCGGCCGCGCGAGTTCGGACTCGGGCAGCATGATCACCAGCCGCATCGCCCGGCCACCGAGATCCTCGGCGGAGCCGACGATGTAGTCTTCGGCCGCCGAGTCGAGTTCCTTTTCGTGGAAGGGCGCGGGATCGAGCGAATTGTAGAGTTGCGATATCTGGTCGAGGCGCAACTCGACTGCGACTGCTTCGACCTTGTCCGCGGCGGGCTTCGCTGTCATGGCTGCGACTCAATTGTCGGCGATGAGACGAAGCCATGTCTACCCGCAACCTCGACAAGATGATGGCCCCGCAGTCGGTCGTCGCGATCGGCGCCAGCGTGCGCGCGGGGTCGGTCGGCGCCGCGGTCACGCGCAACCTGCTGGCCGGCGGCTTTGACGGAGACATCCATCTGGTCAACGTCAAGGGCGGCACGATCGAGGGCCGGCCGGTGCTGAAGAGTTTGGCCGAGCTTCCGAAGCCTGCGGATCTGGCGGTCATCATGACGCCGGCCGAAACGGTGCCGCGCCTGATCGTCGAGCTCGGCGAGCGCGGCACGAAGGTCGCCGTCGTCGTTACCGCCGGCGCGGGCAGCGGCGCCACGGCGCGCGAGGACAACGCGCGCTGGCGCAAGCGCATCCTGCGCGCGGCACGGCCGCATCTGCTCCGGGTCGTCGGGCCGAACTGCATCGGCTACGCCGTGCCGCGGCTCGGTCTCAACGCCAGCTTCGGTCCGGGCGGCCTCAAGTCCGGGCAGATCGCCGCGGTGGCGCAGTCGGGCGCGGTGCTGGCCGGCCTGGCCGACTGGGGCGCTGCCCAGAACATCGGCTTCTCGCACCTGATCTCCATGGGCGACATGGCCGACGTCGATTTCGGCGACGTTCTCGACATGCTGGCGCGCGACTACGAAACGCGCGCCATCCTGATGTATGTCGAGGGCATCACCCAGGCGCGCAAGTTCATGTCGGCGGCACGCGGCGTGGCGCGGCTGAAGCCGGTGATCGTGCTGAAGGCGGGCCGCCATGCGGCGGCCGCCAGGGCCGCGGCTTCGCACACCGGCTCGATGGCGGGCTCGGCCGCGGTCTACGACGCCGCCTTCGCGCGCGCGGGCCTGGTGCGCGTGACCGGGCTGGGTGAGCTGTTCGACGCCGCCGAGACGCTCGGGCACGGCATCAGGCCGCGCAACGAGCGGTTGGCGATCCTGACCAACGGCGGCGGGGTCGGCATCATCGCCACCGACCTGCTGATGGATGAGGGCGGCGAGCTCGCGGTGCTGCTGCCGCGCACGATCGCGCAGCTCGACAAGCAGATGCCGCGGGCCTGGTCGCATGCCAATCCGGTCGACATCGTGGGCGACGCCGACGGCCCGCGCTACGCCGCGGCGGTCGATGCGCTGGCCGACGATCGCGGCGTCGGCGCGGTGCTGGCGATGAACGTGCCGACGGCGCTCACCTCGTCGGTCGAGGCGGCACGCGCCGTGATCGGTGCGCCGGGCGCCAAGGTGGCGCCGCTGATCGGTTGCTGGATCGGCGGCCCGGCGGCGCAAGCCGGCCGCGAAGTGCTGCACGCCGCCGGCATCCCGGCCTACGACACGCCGCTGCGCGCCGTGCGCGGCTTCATGCACATCGTGCAATACCGCCGCGGCCAGCGCGCCCTGCAGCGCACGCCGCCCTCGGTGCCCGAAACACGCTCGGACACGCACCTGGTGCGCGCCATCGTGCACGGCGCGCTGGCCGACAGGCGCGAGATCCTCACCGAACCCGAGGCCAAGCGCGTGCTGGCGGCCTACGGCATTCCCGTGGTGCCGACCGAGGTCGTGCTCGACGCCGCCGAGGCCGCTGCGGCGGCGACGCGGATCGGCTTTCCCGTCGCGGTGAAGGTCCTGTCGCGCGAGATCACCCACAAGAGCGACGTGGGCGGCGTCGAGCTCGACCTGGGCTCGGAGCAGGCGGTCGCCGAGGCCGTGCGCGCCATGACCGACAAGGTCTGCACCGCGGCGCCCGGCGCGCGCATCGATGGCTTCGTGGTCCAGCCGATGATCAAGCGGCCGCATGCCGTCGAGCTCATCCTGGGCGCGGCCGAGGACCCGGTGTTCGGGCCGATCCTGCTGGTCGGCCATGGCGGCGTGGCGACCGAGGTGATCGACGACAAGGCGCTCGCCCTGCCGCCGCTCGATCCCGTTCTCGCCGAGGATGCGCTCTCCCGCACCCGGGTCGATCGCCTGCTGCGCGGCTACCGCGACCGGCCGCCGGCCGCGCGCGCCGCCGTCTGCGACGCAATGGTGAGGCTGTCGCAGCTCATCGCCGACGTGGAAGAGATCGCCGAGCTCGACATCAATCCGCTGCTGGCCGACGCCGATGGCGTGATCGCACTCGACGCCCGCATCGTCGTGCGCAAACCCGCCGGACAGGAGCGCGGCGCACGCTTTGCCATCCGGCCCTATCCGGTCGAGCTCGAAACCGAGATCACCCATCGCGGCGAGCGGCTGTTCATCCGGCCGATCCGGCCCGACGACGAGCCGCTGATCCAGGCCTTCGTCAAGAAAACGAACCCCGAAGACGTGCGCATGCGCTTCTTCGGCCCGTTGCGCGAGCTCAGCCACGAGATGGCCGCGCGCCTGACCCAGATCGACTACGACCGCGAGATGGCGTTCCTGCTGCTCGACGGCAAGGAACTGTTAGGCGTGGGCCGGCTCGCCGCCGATCCCGGCTTCGAGCAGGCGGAGTTTGCGTTGATCGTCGCGTCGGACCGCCAGGGCCACGGCTACGGCCGTCTGCTGCTCAGCCATGTGCTGCACTACGCCAAGGCACGCGGCGTGACGCGCGTTGTGGGGCATGTGTTGCGCGAGAATGACAAGATGCTCGACCTTGCCAAGCGACTGGGCTTTGTGCGCGAAAGCGGACGCGCCGGCGAACCTGACATTCGCGTGGTGAAGCCCATGGCGACGCTGTAGCTCTTTGTAACTATTGTTTTGTCGGCCGCGCTGAACTGAGGCAAAAGAAAGGCGGCAGGCCAAGGCGTTAAGGCTGAAAGTTCAGATGGCGTCGAGGAAGAACAGAAGCAGGAAGGCGAACAGAAAGAGTCCGAAAGCGGCTCCGACCGTGCGCGAGCGGCTGCAAGGACGTTTTAACACCGTCGTCATATGGCTCAGTGGCCATCGCTGGCATGCGATCGTCGGCGGGTTGGTGCTGTTGTTCGTCGGCAGCCTGTTCGGCGGCTACTGGATCGCCGAGCGACTCGAATCGGGAGACCGCGACCGGCTGGCGCGCGACACCCTGGAAGAAATGAAGCGCGGGACGCCCGCCGAGCCGACGACGAAATACGCGCGCATCGAAGACATTCCCGGCCTGCCGAAATACACCGACTCGGAACCCGGCCAGCCGCGCCCGACGCTCGATGAGAAGCCGCGCGCGGCCAAGCCGCAGCAACTCGCCGCCGCGGTGTCGAGCGCCGAGACGTGGCGCCGGAACGCCGTGCCGTTCTCAGACCTCAATAGCCGGCCTTTGGTCGCGATCGTGATCGACGACGTCGGCATCGACCGCCCGCGCTCGAAGCGCGCCTGGGAGTTGCCGGGCCCGCTCACCATGTCGTTCCTGCCCTATGCCAAGGACCTGCGCGATCAGGCGCGAGCGGCGCGGGCGAGGGGCCACGAACTGATGTTGCATCTGCCAATGGAGCCCACCGGCCGCGCCGATCCCGGGCCCAATGCCCTGCTGGTGTCGCTGAGCGACGCCGAGATCAAGCAGCGCACGACGGCGGCGCTCGACAGCTTCGACGGCTATGTCGGCGCCAACAACCACATGGGCAGCCGCTTCACGACCTTCCGGCCGGGCATGGAGACGGTGCTGCGCCAATTCAAGGGACGCGGCCTGATGTTCCTCGATTCGCGCACCACGGCGCAGTCGGTCGGCGATCAGGTCGCCCAGGAAATGGGTCTGCCCTCGATCGTGCGCCACGTCTTCCTCGACGACGACGAATTGCTCGAGCTCGGTGCGGCGCAAGCTCGCCGAGACGGAAGCCGTGGCGCGCCGACAGGGTTTCGTGGTGGCGATCGGCCATCCGCACGAGGCAACGCTGCAGGCCCTCGGCGAATGGCTGCCCGGTCTGCAGAGCAAGGGCATGGCGTTGGCGCCGGCGACGGCCGTGTTGCGCAAGAGGAATGGGTGGGATTGAGTCAATGTCATCCTGAGCGCAGCGAAGGATCTCATGCCCGTGGCAAGCGGCGATGAGATCCTTCGCTGCGCTCAGGATGACAGTCTTGGGAGGAAACAGACGTGCGCTACGCAAAGAAGGCGATGATCGTGGCCCCGCAGCCGGAGCCCACCGAAGCGGGCGCCGACGTCCTGCGCGAGGGCGGCAACGCCGTCGATGCCGGCATCGCCTGCGCGCTGGTCCAGGGCGTCGTCGATCCGCTGATGTGCGGTATCGCGGGCTTCGGCAGTTGCGGCATCTACATGCCGGGCAAGAAGTTCCACGGCTACATCGACGCCCATGCGCCGGCGCCGCTTGGCGCGCGGCCCGACATGTGGGCCAACCTGATCGAGAGCGAAGCGCGCGACGGCTACGGTTTCATCCTGAAGGGCCGGGTGAACGACATCGGCTACAAGTCGATCTGCGCGCCGGCCAACCTCAAGATGTACTACGAGGCGCACAAGGAACACGGCAGCCTGCCGTGGTCGCGCATCGTCGAGCCCGCCATCGTCTGGGCGGAAAGCGGCTGGACGGTGCGGCCGCACGTCCACTACTGGTGGTCTGACGACGGCGCCTTCGGCCGCGCGCCCAATCACGAGCGCACCCGCTTCACCGACGCCGCCCGCGCGCTCTATTGCCGGCCCGACGGTACCCCCAAGCGGGTGGGCGACAAGGTCGTCAACCGCGACTATGGCCAGACGCTCCGCGCCATCGCCAAGGGCGGCGCTGATGTCTTCTACTCGGGCGAAATCGCGCAAGCGATCGCCGAGGATATGAAGAAGAACGAGGCGCTGCTCTCGATCGAAGACCTGAAAGCCTGGAAGCCGGTCCGAAACCCGCCGCTGTGGGGTGACTATCGCGGCTACCGGGTCTCAACCAATCAGCCGCCGGGCGGCGGCGTGATGCTGCTCGAGATGCTGAACATCCTGGAGAACTTCGAGCTGCGCGGCATCGAGCACAATTCGACGGAGTATCTGCGCGTCGTCAGCGAGGCGATGAAGCGCGCCACCATCGACAAGGATGCCCATGTCGGCGATCCGAAGTTCGTCAAGGTGCCGGTCGAGCGGCTGATCTCGAAGAGCTATGCCAAGACCATGGCCGGCGAGATCGCGCGCCGCGTGAAGGCCGAGGTGCCGCGCTTCAACTCGGGCGTCGTTTCCAAGGATACCACGCACATCTCCGTGCTCGACAAGGACGGCAACTGCTTCTCGATGACCCATTCGCTCGGCATGCCGTCGGGCGTGGTCACGCCGGGGCTGGGCTTCATGTACAACGGCTGCATGGGCGTGTTCGACCCGCGGCCCGACCGGGCAGGCTCGATCGCTCCGGGCAAGGCGCGCTTCAGCTCGGTCGTGCCCTCGATCATCTTCAAGGACGGCAGGCCGCATCTCATCATCGGCGCGCCCGGCGCCACGCAGATCGCCATGGGCGTACTGCACGCGGTGCTGAACGCGCTCGATTTCGACATGACCATGGTCGAGGCGGTGAGCGCACCGCGTTTCTCGGCAACTTCCGACACGATCGACATCTCCAACCGCATTTCATGGAGAGTCGAGCGCGAGCTGCAGGCCCAAGGCTATCCGGTCGTGCGCAGCCCCTACACCTTCGGCTTCGCTGCCGTCCACGGCATCCGAGTGCACGACGATGGCCTTGACGGTGGAGCCGACCCCGGCCACGACGGTGTCGTCATCGCCGTTTAGCTCGTTGATGGTTGCCGCTCTCCCATAAAGCGTAGTATAAGTTAGAAAAGCACGCTTGACGTGTAGGGGCGTCATGGATTTGATCGAACGCATAGAACGGCCGGGTCAGAAGAAACTCCTGGCGATTGATGGCGGCGGCATCCGCGGTGTCCTGGCCCTCGGCATGCTGAAGAAGATCGAAGACACCCTCAAGACGCAAAGCGGGCGAGACACTTTCCGACTGGCCGACTACTTCGACTACATAGGCGGCACGAGCACCGGTGCCATCATCGCGACGGGCCTGTCGATCGGCATGTCGATCGATCATATCCTGGAATTCTACACGGACTCCGGCGCCCAGATGTTCGCGAGGGCGAATCCCCTGAAGTGGCTGTGGTACAGCTTCAAGGCTGCGCCGTTGGCCAACAAGCTGCGCGAGGTTTTCGGAGCCGACACGACCTTTGGATCGCCCAAGGTGCGCACGCTGCTGATGATGGTCATGCGCAACGCCACGACCAATTCGCCCTGGCCGTTGTCCAACAATCCCTACGCCAAGTACAACAATGCCCCCGACCGGCCCGACGACAACCTGAAGTTCCCGCTTTGGCAGCTCGTCCGGGCTAGCACGGCGGCGCCGACCTATTTCCCTCCCGAAGTGATCGTGCTGACGAACCCCGACAAGACCAAGGAGAAGAAGTTCGTTTTTGTCGACGGCGGCATGACTATGTACAACAACCCCGCCTTCCAGATGTTCCTGATGGCGACGCTCGATGGCTACTGGCCGAAAGCGCCGCACAAGCGCTGGAAGACAGGGGTGGCCGACATGTTGATCGTATCGGTGGGAACGGGTACGACGCCAAACGTTCGAACCGGTCTCGATCCCCGTGCCATGCACTTGTTGTACAATGCACGGACCATCCCGTCCGTCCTGATGTTCGCCGCCCAGAACGAGCAGGACCAGCTCTGCCGGATTTTCGGCAAGTGCCTGGCCGGCGAGCTTCTCGACAGGGAAATCGGCGACCTGCTGGATAATGCAGGGCCGCTCGAGCCGGCCGAGAAGCTGTTCACTTATCTGCGCTACGATGCCGAGCTGACGCGCGAGGGGCTCGACAAGTTGGGCTTTCCGGACATCAAGCCTAAAACCGTGCAGAAGCTCGATTCCGTCAAGGGCATTCCTGACCTGTGGAAGGTCGGCACGAAGGTCGGCGAGAAGGTCAAGCCCGAGCACTTCGCCGGTTTCCCAGCAACCTGACCAGGGAGGATTGCATGAGCCCGGCCCGTCGAGCCTTCGTGATCATGCCGTTCGGCAAGAAGAAACTGACGGACGGGACCGAAGTCGACTGCGACGACATTTACAAGCGGCTGCTCGAACCGGCGATCACGGCCGCCGGCCTCGAGCCCCATCGGGCCGATGCCGATCGCCGCGGCGGATCGATCCACCTCGACATGTTCCAGGATCTGCTGCTGGCGGAGTTCGTCGTCGCCGACCTGACGATGGACAACCCGAACGTCTGGTACGAAATCGGCGTGCGACACGCCTTGCGCGCCGGCGGCACGGTAATGACCTATGCGGCGCGCGATCGCCTGCCTTTCGACATCGCCGGACAGCGCATGCAGCGCTATACGCTGAAGAAGGGGAAGCTCGATCCGGCGGCGCTCAAGGACGAGCGCAAGGCCATCACCGAAGCGATCGTGGCGACCCTCGGGGCCTGGCGTGGGCGGCGCGCCAGCCCCGTCTACCAGACGATTCCCAGCCTGAAGGAGCCGGACTGGAAGACCTTGAAAGTAGGCGACGTCAACGAGTTCTGGGAGGCGCTGGAAAGCTGGCAAAGGCGCGTCGAGGTCGCCCGCAGGAAGCAACGCCCGGGCGACATCCTCGTGCTCGCCGAAGAGACTCCCAACAGCCTTCTGGAATTCGAGGCGCTGCGGACGGCGGCCAAGGCACTTCTGGATCTGAAACGGCCGCTCTATGCCTTGAGCATCCTGGAAAAAGCCGAAAAGCTCGACCCGGACGACGTCAAGGCACGCCAGCTCAAGGGCATGGCGCTTGGTCGCGCAGAACGTTACGCCGAAGCACGCGATGTGCTGGGCTCGCTCGCCCAAGAGCATCAGGACGGCGAGACGCAGGGCCTCTTCGGCCGCACCTGGAAGGACGAGTGGACGCGGATGTGGAATGCCCATCCCCAGCGCCAGGCCGACCCGCGCGCCGCGGCCCGCGATACCGCCGCCACCCTGCAGAGCGCTGCCGACGCCTACTGCAAGGCGTTTCGCGCCGCCCCGGCGGAATACTATCCCGGCATCAATGCACTGACGTTGGGGCGGCTGTGGGAACACGTCACCGATCGCAAGAGCAAGCTCCCGCTGGATGTCGTTGCGGCGGGAGTCGGATGGACCGTCGCCGTGGCCATCGAACGCAGCAAGGACTATTGGTCGCTCGCCACGCGCGCCGAGATGGCGCTGGTCGAAAACCGTCGCAACGAGGCGCTCGACGATTACGGCGAGGCAGCGGCGCTGGCGGTGGCGAACAGCGACCGTTTCGCGCTCGATTCGTCGCGCCAGCAGCTCGATTTCCTGGGCGCACTGGGGTTCCGCGCCGACATCGTGGCCGAGGCCGCGCAAATCATCGATCGTGCCGAGAAGCAGCTCGACGCCCGGCTCGGCCGCCGGCCCGAGCAGATCGAGCCCAAGCACGCCGTCGTCTTCAGCGGCCACATGATCGACAATCCCCGCGATCGTGGGCCCGGCAAGGCCAAGCCGGCCCGTTTCCCGCCGAAGAAGATCGACGCGGTGGCCAAGGAAATCCGCGTCAGGCTCGACAAGCTTGGCGCGGGGGCGGGCGATCTCGGCCTGTGTGGCGGCGCCTCGGGTGGCGATCTGTTGTTTGCCGAGGCCTGCCTCGAACGCGGCATGCGCCTGGAAGTGCGCCTGGCGCGGACCGAACCCGAGTTTCTGAGAGAATCGGTGACCTTCGCCGACCCCGACCATCGCTGGGAACAAAGCTTCGCCCGGGTCAAGGACAACCCGGCAACGACGGTCTTCGTGATGCCGGACGAGCTGGGACCGACGCCCCAGGGCGTCAGCGTCCACGACCGCTGCAATCGCTGGATCCTGTACAGCGCACTGTCGATGGGGCTGAGGCGGGCGTCGTTCGTCGCGGTCTGGGACGGCGAGCCGGGCGACGGGCCCGGCGGCACGCAGCACATGGTCGAACTCGTGTCGAAGCTCACCGGACGGAATCCGGAAATCATCGACCCGGCGAAGGTCGGGTGACGTGCCGCGCGAGATCCGCATCTTCCTGTCGACACCCTCGGATATCGTCGAGGAACGGCGCGCGCTCGCGGCACTCGTTGCGGAAATCAACGATGTCGTGGCGTTCCTCGCGCCCGAACGCGAAGTCCGCCTGAAGCTGCTCCACTACGAGACCGATTCCTTTCCCGACGTCGGCGGCCCCCAGACGGTGATCGACGACCAGATACCCGATTACGACATCTATCTCGGCGTCATGTGGAAGCGTGCGGGCACGCCCACGAAGGACGCCGATAGCGGCACCATCCACGAATTCGAGCGGGCCTTCCAGCGCCGGAAGAAAGAGGGCAAGCCGACGGTCATGTTCTACTTCTGCCAGGAGGAGATCCCGCTCCCGACCACTCAGGAGGAAATCGATCAGCTCACCAAGGTCGTCAAGTTCCGTGAACGATTCCAGACGATCGGGCTGGGCGTCAGCTATCCCAAGCGTGCGGATTTTCGCGAGCGGGCGCGAGGCGGCCTTCTCCGGGCGGTTGCTGATATCCTGCGTGACCCGGCTGTGAACGCCGCACGTGCGACCTTCGTTCCCGAAGCGGTAAAGGCTCCCGATGCTCTGGAAGCATTGAGCAACGACTACGATCGGCTGCGGCGGGAGATGCGTGGGGGCGGCGAGCGTACCGCCCGCATGACCGCCATCGTCGAGGATATGAAACTCCAGGCGCCGGCCTCGCGTGGCGCTTTGCCGGAACTGAAAGCCAGCCGATCGGCGGGCCAAAGGCTCGCCGCGATCGCCCTCCTTCAGGTGTTTCCTTCCGCTGAAGAGCTTGACTGGCTGGCTGGGCGGCTCGACCCGAAGGCCGAGCGCCCCTTCATCGGCTTTCAGGCGGCGGTCGCGTTGGCGCAGGCCGTGCGCAGCCTGCCGGTATCCGATTGCGGCTCGCTGCAACGCGAAGTCAATCGTGCGCTGGAACTCGCCAGGCGTAATGCCAATGACCCGCCGCGGATCCGGACCCTCGAATATGCACTCGAGGAACTGGAACGGAAGTGCGGCTGAACCCGCCTCACACCGGCATCGTCCGCATCTGATGCGCCCGGCCGACCTTGGCCGACTCGGGATTGTGGCCTGAGATCACGCGGACGCCCTCGTCGAGGCTGGCGCAGATCTTGTCCGGGGTGGCGCCCTCCAGGAAGGCGAGCTTGTTCCACTTGCAGGCAGAGAAGACCCGGCCACGGGCTTCTTCCATGACCGGCGGGTAGGGGCGGCGCTGCAGCGCCGTGTAACCCAGCGACAGGCCCAGATCGCCCGGTCCCAGCTCGGCAAAACCCAATCCAGGCACCGCCAAGATTTCTTCGCAATGGGCGACGCCCGGAGGGCTCTCGATCTTTACACCGAGCAGCAGTTCGCCGGCTGGATTGAGCGGCCACGGCTCGCAGCGGGCAAAATACTCAAGCTGATCAATGCCCCAGACCGGGGCGGCGGTCGGCTCCGAGCCGCGGCCGCGCGTGCCGTGACCGATCTTGTCGGCGCCTGCTTTGTGATGCGGGAAGCGGCAGGCGCGGACGAACTCCTTCACCGCGTCGGCCAACTCGGCCTGGCAGAGCAGGATGCCGTGGACGCCGCGTGCCAGGATCTGGCGGAACTGCCAGGCGTTGAAGGCGACGTTGGGCCCGTCGATGCCGTTGACCGGCGCCTCGACGATGATGGCGGGCGTCCGATGGCCGGAATTGGTCGGCCCGCCATCGACCAGGCCGCGCATGTATTCGGCGAGCGCCGTCATGTCGAAGGCGCCGTGCTCCATGCCGACATTGATGTAGTCGGCCCAGGTCTTGGCGTCCTGGCGGCCCTGCTCGTAGGTCAGCACGTGGCCGGTATGCGGGCCGTCGTAGTAGATCGCCTGATCGGCTTCCAGGAGCTCAATGGCGCGGTTGATGCGCTTGGCCATGCATTCCTCCCTACGAACCATCGCGGTTGCTAGGCCGAAGCATAGCCGTAGAGTAACGGCTAAAGGGAGGAAACAATGAAGAAATATGGCCGCCGCCGCGTCCTGGCGGGCGGTGCGGCGTTGACCCTTTCATCGGCGGCGCGCGCCCAAGGCAGCTACCCCGACCACGCCATCAAGCTCGTCGGCGGTTTCCCGCCGGGCGGCCCGGCCGACCTCTCGGCGCGTCTGCTGGCGCAGAGCCTCACCGACGTGCTGGGGCAGCAGATCGTGGTCGAGAACAAGTCCGGTGCGGCGGGCATCCTGGGCTCCCAGGTCGTGGCCGAGGCCAAGCCCGACGGCTACACCCTGCTGCTCGGCACCTCGATCATGAGCATCGTGCCGTCGGTGTACGACAAGCTGCCCTACGACCCGCTGAACGGGCTCATCGCCGTCGCGCACTTCACCACCATACCGATGATCATCGTGGCGCCGGCGGACGGCGTGAAGTCGATCGAGGAACTGGTGGCGCTGCTGCGCAAGGAGCCGGGCAAGCATTCCTACGGAACGCCGGGCAACGGCAGCCTGATCCACATGGGCAGCCTGCTGTTCACGCAGCGCGCCGGCGGCGAGGCGCTGCATGTGCCCTATCGCGGATCGGCGCCGGCCATGCAGGATATGCTCGCCGGCCGCCATGCCTTCCAGATCGACACGCTGGGCAGCAGCAAGGGCTTCATCGATTCCGGCAGGCTGCGGATCCTGGCCGTGTGCACGGACCAACGCGTCGCCGCGATGCCCGACGTGCCGACGGTGAAGGAAAAGACCGGCTTCGCCCTCGAGGTCATCACCTGGTACCTGGTCTTTGCCCCGGCCGGCACGCCCATGCCGATCGTCGACAGGCTCAGCGTCGCCATCAACCAGGCGATCAAGACTCCCAACATGGTCGGAAAGGCCGCGCGAGCTTGGCATGGAGCTCGTGCAATCGACGCCAGCCTCGTCCAGGAAATTCTACGAAGAGCAGATCGCGGCGTGGCGGCCGATCGTGAAGGCCGCGGGCGTCAAGGTGGAGTAGGGGAGCATCATGATCCTGTCACGACGTACCGCGCTGGCCGGCCTCGCCGCGTCGACGCTTGCCGGCGGCGCGCGAGCGCAGCCTGGCTATCCCGACAAGCCGATCCGCATGGTCATCGCCTTCGCCGCGGGCGGGCCGACCGACGTCGTCGGCCGCATGCTGGCGCCGCGGCTGAGCGAGATCCTGGGCCAGCAGGTGATCGTCGACAACAAGCCGGGCGCCACCGGCAATATCGGCACCGCGATGGTGGCCGACGCCAAGCCCGACGGCTACACGATCCTGTTCAGCGCCTCGACCATGGCGATGGCGCCGGCGCTCTACGGCAAGCAGGTCGGCTACGATCCGGTGAACGGCCTGGCGGCCATCGCCTACGTGGCGAGCGTGCCGCTGATCCTCGTCGTGCCGGCCGACGGCGCCAGGACCACCGCCGAGCTGATCGAGATGTTGCGCAAGGATCGCAACAAGTATTCCTACGCCTCGTCCGGCAACGGCGGCATGATCCATCTCGCGAGCTACCTGTTCGTCGAGAAGGCGGGCGGCGAGGCGCTGCACGTGCCGTATCGCGGCTCGGCGCCCGGCATGGTCGACATGATCGCCGGACGCCACGCCTTCCAGATCGATACGCTCGGCACCAGCAAGGGCTTCATCGACGGCGGCAAGGTGCGCGTGCTGGGCGTGGCCTCCGACAAGCGGCTGCCGCAACTGCCCGACGTGCCGACAATTCAGGAAGCCACCGGCTTTCCGTTCGCGATCAACACCTGGTACGCGGCCTACGCGCCGGCCAAGACGCCGCAGCCGATCGTCGAGAAGCTGAACGCCGCCTTCAACAAGGCGTTGAAGCAGCCCGATCTGGTGGCCAAGGCCCGCGAGCTCGCCATCGAGCTGGTCGACGATTCAACACCCAACTCGGCCAAGAAGTTCTATGATGGCCAGATGGCGTTCTGGGATCCCATCATCAAGGCATCCGGCGCCAAGCCTGAATAGACGACCGAGACGGAGGGAAGACATGATCAAGTTCTACTACAACACCGCACCCAACCCGACCAAGGTGGCGCTGTGCCTGGAAGAGATGGCGCTGCCCTATGAGCTCGTCCCGATCGACACGCGCAAGGGCGAGCAGCACACGGCGTCCTTCCTGGCGATCAATCCCAACGCCAAGGTGCCGGCCATCGTCGACGACGGCGCCACGGTGTTCGACAGCAACGCCATCCTGCTCTACCTGGCGGAAAAGACCGGCAAGTTCCTGCCCGGCAAGTCGCCGGCCGAGCGCGGCGAGATGCTGTCGTGGCTGATGTTCGTCGCTTCGGGCATCGGGCCTTATTCGGGCCAGTCCGTGCACTTCAGGAACTTCGCGCCGGAACCGAAGGAATACGCGGTCAATCGCTACACCTTCGAGGCGCAGCGCCACTGGGGCATCCTCGAGGCGCGCCTGGGCAAGCATCGCTACATGTGCGGCGAGGCCTACACCATCGTCGACATGGCGGTATGGGGCTGGTCGCGGCTGATCCCCAACGTGCTGGGGGCCGATGCCGTCAAGCAGTTGCCGAACCTGCAGCGCCATCTCGGCGAGATCAGCGCGCGCCCGGCCGCCGTGCGGGCGCTGGCGCTGAAGGACAAGCACACCTTCAAGACGGAGATGGACGACGCTGCCCGCGTGGCGATGTTCCCGCATCTCGCGAAGAAGGTCGCCTGAGTCCGAGGCTAGCGGGGATCCCCGCAATAGCACGCGGTGAAGGACGGCCGGTCGAGGTGGCCGATGGCGCATGAATAGGCGGTGAGCGTACCGGCAAGCTCACCGCGCCCGACGTTGTAAAGTCGGCGATAAGTGTTCATCACCGTGCGGTCGTTCATCGTGCGGTCGGTCGACATCGCCTTCCAGACGGTGTCGACCGCTTCCGGCGAGTAGTGCGGCTGCCGGTAGGCCTGGGTGAAGGTGTATTCGAACCGCCAGTCGGCGGCGCTGGGCGCTTCGACCGGGATTTGCGAGATACCAGGTCGAGAAATCGCTCGGCGCACCCGACCGGCGGTCGTAGGTGAACACCTGGAAGCCCGGATTCTGGCCGAAGACGGGACTGATGGCCGGCGTGAGCTTGTCGAGGCCGATGACCGTGCCGCGATCGTCGATCAGCAGCCGGTAGTCGTCGAAGTGGGTATGGCCTGAAAAACTCGCCTGGATCACGTCGTGGTATTGCGCGAGAAGCGCCAGGAATTCGGAGGCGAAGGGCTCCTTCTGGAAGGGAACGACCCTCTCGGCACAGGTCGAAGCATGGGACACGATCGTGGAATAGGGATCGATGCCCCAGGGGATGTGATGCACCAGCCAGATCCTCCCGCCGGCAGCGCGTTGCCGCTCAAGCTGGTCGCGCAGCCAGCCCATCATGGCCTGGGCGGCGGCGAACCCGTCCTTGCCGCAGGCATCGCGGTATTCCGTCGACCACAGCACGTCGTTCAGGACCACGATCAGCCCGCCCGGAACCGTCGGATGGCGCGCCGCATAATAGCCGCCGGCGGCATAGGTCTCGTCGAAGTCGGGCGCCAGCCGCGCCGCGCCGACCAGACGCCGGACCGCCTCCCGCGTCGCGGCGAGATAGCTTCCACCGGGCTCGATGCGATAATCGCCGCAGTTCGAATCGACGTTGCCGAGAGCGATGATGGCGGGCTTGCCGGCGAGGGCATCGGCCAGCGCCTCGGCGACGAAAAGCGTCGTCTTCACGGCCATCTCGCCGGCGGCTTGCGACGTCGCGGCGACGCCCAGGGCCTTCGCGGCTTTCGCGTTGAACTCATGGGCCAGAAGATCGCCGGGCACGATGGCGAAATCCGCGTCCGCCACGGCTTTCGCAAAGACGGCGAGGCTCGAGGCGAGCAGCGCGTGGTTCGTGTCGTGGCCGATGGGCGACATCACCTGGTCTTTGTCGGCGAAAGGATTGAAATGCAGGTCGCTGATGACGACGAAGCTGCCGCTTCCTTCGGCGCTGTGAACCGACGGGGCGGGCACGATCAGCCCTGCCAGGGCAAGGACGGTCAGGCCGACGGAGAGGGTGCCTCGGGTTGCCATGCTGCCTTTCAACGGGGTCGGCCAATCAACGCCGGCCGCTGCATCGACCGCAAGTCGCTCGCGACAGCGTGCCACGGGACCGATCAGGCAGACCGCGGAGGCGATGCCGGCAGCCGTCTTGTGCTTTACGCCCGAGAACCTGGCGCGGTACCCTCGCACCCCTGAAGGAGCCCCCAAATGGACCTGACATTCGGCAAGGAAGAACTGGCCTTCCAGCAGGAAGTGCGCGACTGGCTGAAGGAGAACCTGACGCCCGAGATCGTGGGCGAGATGAAGGTCGGCCGGAACGCCTACATGCCGAAGGAGCGTCTGGTCGACTGGCAGAAGCGGCTGGCGAAGAAGGGCTGGCTGTGCACCGGCTGGCCCAAGGAATTCGGCGGGCCGGGATTCAGCACGACGCAGAAATACATCTTCGAGATGGAGATGGCGAAGGCGGGTGCGCCCGGCACCTCGCCGTTCGGCCCCAAGATGTGCGCGCCGGTGATCATGAAATACGGCTCGGCCGAGCAGAAGGCGCGCCATCTGCCGCCGATGCTGAATTCCGACCTGATCTGGTGCCAGGGCTATTCGGAGCCGGGTTCGGGTTCGGACCTCGCGTCCTTGCGCACCAAGGCCGTGCTCGACGGCGACCACTACGTCGTGAACGGCCAGAAGACCTGGACGACCCTGGCGCAGACCGCCGACTGGATCTTCTGCCTGGTCCGCACCTCGACCACCGGCAAGCCGCAGGAGGGCATCTCCTTCCTGCTGATCGACATGAAGACGCCGGGCATCTCGGTCGAGCCGATCATCACCGCCGACGGCAACCGCGCCGGCACGCAGGAGGTGAACTCGGTGTTCCTCACCGATGTCCGGGTGCCGGTCGAGAACCGGGTCGGCGAGGAGAACATGGGCTGGACCTACGCCAAGTACCTGCTCGAGTTCGAGCGCGGCGGCAATCCCTACAGCCCGCGCCTGCGCTCGGCCTTCGAGCGGCTGAAGCGGCTGTCGCAGGCCATGCCGGACGGCGAGGAGTTGATCATGGCCGACGTCTCGTGGCGCGAGAAGCTGGCGCGCATGGATATCGAGATTTCCGGCCTGGAGATGTTCGAGCAGGAATTCTACTCGCGGCTGGCGTCGGGCCAGAATCCGGGGCCGCTGTCGTCGATGATCAAGCTGCGCGGCACCGAGGTGATGCAGCAGGTGCAGGAATCCGCGGTCGAAGCCGCCGGCTACTACAGCCAGCCGTTCCCCGAGCAGCGCGCCTGGAACGCCAATGTCGAGCCGATCGGGCCGGAAGGCGTCGACGTGCTGGCGCCGCGCTACTTCAACGGCCGCAAGATGACGATCTACGGCGGCTCGTCGGAAGTGCAGCGCGGGATCATGTCGAAGGTGATGCTGGGGCTCTGATCCAATGCGTTTGGCATTCAACGACGAGGAATTGTCCTTCCAGAAGGAAGTGCGCGACTGGATCACGGCCAACATGCCGGCGGAAGTGGCGGAGGAGAGTCGCCGCAGCCGCACCAGCCACGTCTCCAAGGAGCGGCTGCTGCAGTGGCAGAAGAAGCTCGCGAGCCGGGGCTGGCTCTGCCCCAACTGGCCCAGGGAGTATGGCGGGCCGGGCTGGAACTCGACGCAGAAATTCATCTTCGAGATGGAGATGGCGCGCGCCGATTCGCCCTATCTCTCGTCCTTCAGCATCAAGATGGTGGCGCCCGTCCTGATGAAGTACGGCAGCCCCGAACAGAAGAAGCGTTTCCTGCCCAGGATCGCGGCGGCCGAGGAGCTGTGGTGCCAGGGCTATTCCGAGCCGGGCTCGGGCTCCGACCTCGCGAGCCTGCGCACCAAGGCGGTGCGCGAAGGCGACCACTACCTCGTCAACGGCCAGAAGATCTGGACGACCAACGCGCATTTCGCCGACTGGATCTTCTGCCTGGTGCGGACCTCGAACGAGGGCAAGCGCCAGGAAGGCATCTCCTTCCTGCTGATCGACATGAAGTCGCCCGGCATCAAGATCGATCCGATCTACCTGGTCGACGGCACGCGCACGCCGATGCGGCACGAGGTCAACCAGGTCTTCTTCACCGACGTGAAGGTGCCGGTCGAGAACCTGGTCGGCGAGGAGAACAAGGGCTGGACCTACGCCAAGTACCTGCTCGAGTTCGAGCGCGGCGGCCAGGCGCACGGGCCGCGCCTGCGCAAGGCGTTCCGTCACCTGCAGACCTGTCCAAGACGCAGACTCGACGCCGGCGAGCCCTTGTCGGCCAGCGCCCAGTGGCGCGAGAAGATGGCGGCGCTGGAGATGGAGATCGACGCCGTCGAGATGAACGAGATGATGTTCTACTCCGGGCTGAAGACCGGCGACGCGCCGGGCAACATGGGCTCGGTGGTCAAGATGCGCGGCACCGAGGTCGGCCAGAAGGTGACCGAGCTCGCCGTCGAGGCGGTCGGCTGGTACGGCACGCCGTTCACCGAATTGCGCAACTACGACAGCAACATCGTCCCGGTCGGCGGCGACTATGTCGACGATGTCTCGCCGCGCTACTTCAACACGCGCAAGACCACGATCTACGGCGGCTCGTCGGAAGTTCAGAGAAACGTACTCGCCAAGGCGATGCTTGGCCTTTAGTTACCGTCGTCCTGAGCGCAGCGAAGGACCTCATCGCCGCTTGCCACGGGCATGAGATCCTTCGCTGCGCTCAGGATGACGTGAGGGGAGTTTTGAATGGACTACCGCCGTCTCGGCCGGGCTGGCCTCAAGGTCTCGGAGATCTGTCTCGGCACCATGACCTTCGGCAACGGCGCCGACGAGGCGGAGGCCGCGCGCATGGTGGGCACGGCGTTCGACGCCGGCGTCAATTTCTTCGACACCGCCAATTCCTATGTCGGCGGCGTCTCGGAGACGATGCTGGGCAAGGTGCTGAAGGGCAGGCGGCACGACGCCGTCATCGCCTCCAAGGTCTTCAATCCGATGGGCGGGCGGGCCAACGATTCGGGCATGTCGCGCCTGCACATCAAGCAGCAGGTCGAGGACACCCTGCGCCGGCTGCAGACCGACTATATCGACGTCTACTTCATCCATCACGTCGACGTGCAGACGCCGCTCGAGGAGATGCTGCGCGCCTTCGACGATCTCGTGCGCCAGGGCAAGATCCTCTACACGGCGTGCTCGAACTACGAAGTGTGGCGCCTGATGGAGGCGCTGTGGATCGAGCGACACCAAGGGCTGGGCGCGCTTCGACGCCTATCAGCCGCAATACAGCCTGGTGGTGCGCGACATCGACGAAGAGCTCATGCCGGCCTGCGAGGCCAAGGGTCTGGGTGTCGTGGTGTGGTCTCCGCTCGCCGGCGGCTATCTCGCCGGCAAGTACAAGCCCGGCAGCCTGAAGGCCGACGGGACGCGCTCGGCCGAGGGCTGGGGCTTCAACAGCCGCTTCTTCGCGCCCAACCATGCGGAGATCCTGCAGACGCTGCTCGACACGGCGCGCGAGATCAACCGCTCGCCGGCCCAGACGGCGCTGCGCTGGGTGATGGACCAGCCCGCCGTCACCAGCGCCATCGTGGGCGCCCGCAACGCGCAGCAGCTCGGCGAGACGCTGGGCGCCGGCGGCTGGCGCCTGCCGGCCGCCGCGCTCGAGAAGCTGAACAAGGTCTCGGCCCAGCCGCATCGCTATCCGCGCGCCTTCGAGGAATCGATGGTCGAGCGCCGCAATTCGGCGATCAAGATGCCGGGTCGGCCGTCCTGACACAGGGGCGCAACGGGGACGTCTGACCGGACGTTATCGTAACAGAGAGTCCACCACCGAGGGTCCTTGCCGGATGCCGTCTTCTCCGAACGTCGGCTCGCTGAAGCAGCGGTTCGGGGCGCTTCGCACACTGAGGCCCTTCATCGCCATGGTGTGGCGGACCAGTCCGTCGCTCACCGTTTCGTCGCTGCTGCTGCGCCTGGTGCGGGCGCTGCTGCCGGTCGTCGCCCTCTATATCGGCAAGCTGATCATCGACGACGTCGTGCATCTCGTGCAGATGCCGGGCCGGCCGGCGACGTTGCAGGACTGGCTGAAGAGCGGCCTGCTCAACTGGCTGGGCGTGCTGGTGCTGGCCGAGTTCGCGCTCGCCATCCTGTCCGATATCCTGGGCCGGATCGTGCTGCTGGTCGACAGCCTGCTGTCGGAGCGCGTGACCAATGCGTCGAGTGTCAGCCTGATGGCGCATGCCGCGACCCTCGACCTCGAGGATTTCGAGGATGCGGAGTTCCAGGACCAGCTCGAGCGGGCGCGCCGCCAGACCAGCGGCCGCCTCACCCTGATGTCCCAGCTGCTGGGCCAGGCGCAGGACATCGTCACGGTCGCGAGCTTCGCCGCCGGCCTGCTGGTCTTCGCGCCGTGGCTGATCGTGCTGCTGCTGTTGGCGCTGGTCCCGGTCTTCCTGGGCGAAGCGCACTTCAATGCGCAGAGCTACACGCTCGACTTCGGCCGCACGCCGGAGCGGCGCGAGCTCGATTACGTGCGCCAGACCGCGGCCAGCGTCGAGACCGCCAAGGAAGTGAAGATCTTCGGCCTCAACCAGTTCCTGATCGAGCACTACACCGCCCTGGCGGACGCCTTCTACACGGCCAACCGGGCGCTGGCGCTGCGCCGCGCCACCTGGGGCGGCCTGTTCACGACGATCGGCACCGTGGGCTATTACCTCGCCTACGCCTACATCCTGTGGCGCACCCTGGCCGGCGAGTTCTCGATCGGCGACCTCACCTTCCTCGCGGGATCGTTCCTGCGGCTGCGCACCCTGCTCGAGGGGCTGCTGCTGGGCTTCTCGTCGACCGCCGGCCAGGCGCTTTATCTCAACGATCTCTTCTCGTTCTTCGAGATGCGCCCGGAGATCCTGTCGCCGGAACACCCGTTGCCGTTTCCCAAGCCGATCCTGCTCGGCTTCGCCTTCGAGGATGTCGGCTTCATCTATCCCGGCGCCGAGCGCTGGGCGGTGCGCCATCTCGACTTCACGCTCAAGGCCGGCGAGGTGGTGGCGCTGGTGGGCGAGAACGGCGCCGGCAAGACGACCCTGGTGAAGCTTCTGACCCGCCTCTACGATCCGGACGAGGGCCGCATCCTGCTCGACGGCCGCGATCTGCGCGACTACGACCTCGACGAGCTGCGCGGCAGCGTGGGCGTCATCTTCCAGGACTTCGTGCGCTACAACTTCACCGCCGGCGACAATATCGCCGTCGGCCGCATCTCGGCGCGCGCCGACCAGGCGCGCATCGCGCGGGCGGCGCAGAGCAGCCAGGCCGATGAGGTCATCGCCGGGTTGCCGAAGGGCTACGACCAGCGGATCGGCAAGCGCTTCAAGAACGGCGTCGAGCTTTCCGGCGGCGAATGGCAGAAGATGGCGATCGCGCGCGCCTACATGCGCGAGGCCGAGGTCCTGATCCTCGACGAGCCGACGGCCGCACTCGACGCGCGCGCCGAGTTCGAGGTGTTCCAGCGCTTCAAGGAGCTGAGCAAGGGCAAGACGGCCGTGCTGATCTCGCATCGCTTCTCGAGCGTTCGCATGGCCGACCGCATCTTCGTGCTGGCCGACGGCAAGGTCGAAGCCGCCGGCACGCACGAGGAACTCATGGCGAAGCCCGGACTCTATGCCGAGCTGTTCGAGCTGCAGGCCGCAGGCTATCGCTGAGCGGTCGCTCGGTTCAAACGTTACAACTTTCAGTGTTATCGCCGCGAACCGCCGACGCTATGCTGGGGCGAGGTCGAGGACATCCCGAATGCCGCAGCACGGCTCTCAAGCGAACCAGGGCGCTGCCGGATCGGCTGCCCATGCGCCCGATTCGTTCCGGGAACGGTTCGTGGCGCTCCGCACCCTGCGGCCGTTCATCGTCATGGTCTGGAAGATCAGCCCGTCGCTCACCGCCTCGTCGCTGATGCTGCGGCTCCTGCGCGCGCTGCTGCCGGTCGCCACGCTCTATGTCGGCAAGCTGATCATCGACGACGTCGTGCGGCTGGCGCAATTGCCGGGGCGGCCGACGGTGCTGGAGGACTGGCTGCACAGCGGACTGTTCGACCGCATGACCATGCTGATCCTGACCGAGTTCGTGCTCGCCATCATGGCCGACATGATCGGCAGGGTCGTGGCGCTGGTCGACAGCCTGTTGTCGGACCGGCTGACCAACGAATTGAGCGTCAACCTGATGGAGCATGCCAGGACCCTCGACCTCGAGGATTTCGAGGATGCAGGCTTCCAGGACAAGCTCGAGCGGGCGCGCCGGCAGACCGGCGGCGGCGTCACGCTGATGACGCAGCTGTTCAACCAGGCGCAGGACGTGGTGACCGTCCTGAGCTTCGCCGCCGGCCTGATCGTCTTCGCGCCGTGGCTGATCGTCCTCTTGCTGGTGGCGATGGTCCCGGTGTTCCTGGGCGAGGCGCATTTCAACGCCCAGACCTACAATCTCGACTTCAGCCGCACGCCCGAGCGGCGCGAGCTCGACTATGTGCGCCAGACCGCGGCCAGCATCGAGACCGCCAAGGAAGTGAAGATCTTCAGCCTCAACCGCTTCCTGATCGACCACTACCGAAGGCTGGCCGACGCCTTCTACCTTGCCAACCGCGCGATCGCGATACGCCGCGCCGCCTGGGGCGGCGTGTTCACCGGCGTCGGCACGACGGGCTACTATCTCGCCTACGCCTATATCGTGTGGCGCACCCTGGAAGGCGATTTCACGATCGGCGATCTCTCCTTTCTCGCCGCCTCGTTCCGCCGCCTGCGCGCCCTTCTGGAGACGCTGCTGACGAGCTTCTCGTCGACGGCGAGCCAGGCGCTCTACCTCAACGATCTCTTCTCGTTCTTCGAGATGAAGCCCAAGGTCCTGTCGCCGAACAATCCCCGGCCAATGCCGCGCCCGGTGCGCGACGGCTTCGTGTTCGACAATGTCGGCTTCATCTATCCGGGCGCCCCGCACTGGGCCGTGCGCAATCTCAGCTTCACCCTCAAGGCGGGCGAGGTGGTGGCCCTGGTCGGCGAGAACGGCGCCGGCAAGACGACACTGGTCAAGCTCCTGACCCGCCTCTATGACCCGGATGAAGGCCGCATCCTGCTCGACGGCCATGATCTGCGCGAATACGACGTCGAGGAGCTGCGCAGCAGCGTGGGCGTCATCTTCCAGGACTTCGTGCGCTACAACTTCACCGCCGGCGACAATATCGCCGTCGGCCGTATCGCCGCCCGCGACGACCGCGAGCGCGTCGAGCGGGCGGCGGTCCGCAGCCACGCCAGCGAGGTCATCGGCCGGTTGCCGGATGGCTACGCGCAGCGGATCGGCAAGCGCTTCAAGAACGGCATCGAGTTGAGCGGCGGCGAATGGCAGAAGATCGCCATCGCCCGCGCCTACATGCGCGAGGCCGACGTGCTGATCCTCGACGAGCCGACGGCGGCGCTCGACGCCCGATCCGAGTTCGAGGTCTTCGAGCGCTTCAAGGAGTTGAGCAAGGGCAAGACGGCGGTGCTGATCTCGCACCGCTTCTCGAGCGTGCGCATGGCCGACCGCGTCTTCGTGCTGCTGGACGGCAAGATCGAAGCCGCCGGCACGCACGACGAGCTCATGGCAAAGCGCGGGCTCTATTCCGAACTGTTCGAGCTGCAGGCAGCAGGCTACCGCTGAGACAGACTTGTTTCTTGCCGGACCGCGGGCCTCCAGGCCCGCTCATACTCATGTAAATGCCGTCACCAAAGCACATGAGGCGGGCCTGGAGGCCCGCGGTCCGGCAAGACGCGCACGAAGCGATACATCTAACCCGCCAGCACCGCCTCGCCGACGATCTGCGTACGGTGCATCAGGCGGCGCAGGCTTTCGTCGAAGGCGTCGCGGCGGTGCATGACGCAGCGGTTGTCCCACATCACGAGATCGCCGGCGCGCCACTTCTGGTACCAGGCGAAGCGTTCCTGGGTGGCGTGCGCCCACACCGCGTCGAGAAGCTTCTCGCTCTCCTCGACCGCGAGGCCGTGGATGTAGGCGCCGGGCCGGCGGCCGAGGAAGAGCGCCTTGCGCCGGGTGACAGGATGCAGGCGGACGAGGGGATGCACGGCGCCCGGCGTGCGACGCGGATCGAGGGTGCGCTGGAAGCCCTTGCGCAGCTCGCCCGCGGAGTTGCGGCTGGAATCGTGGATGCAGGTCTTGCCGTCGATGGCGTGCTTCAGTTCGTCGGGCAGCGTCTCGTAGGCGGCATACATGTTCAAAAAGCCGGTGTTGCCGCCATCCGCCGGCACCTCCAGCGCATAGAGCAGGCTCGCGCGCGGCGGCAGCGGGTTGTAGGACATGTCGGTGTGCCAGACGAGCTCGTAGCTGCCGAGCCCGCCGATCGGCTTGCCGTCCTGCACGACGCTCGAGATCACCGCCACCCATTCCTGGGCGTCCTTGACCAGGCCGGAGTTCGTGCGGTCGAAATTCGCGGCGGCGACCGGCACGCGGTCGAGCTCGCCGAAGCGGGCGCTGAATTTCATCAGCAGGGGATCGTCGAGCTTCTGGCCGGAGAAGCGCAGCACGAGATGCTCGGCCCACGCCTGGGCGATGCGGCCGTAGGTGGCGTCGCTCATCGGCTGGGACAGGTCGACACCATGGACGTCGGCGGCCAGGGCGCCGCCGGTCGGCTGGATCCAGACTTCGCTCATGAGCTGCCTCCCGGTTCGAAATAGTGTGGCACGAATCGGCTGTTGTTGTGAGTGATGCGCCGTTCGTCCTCTCGCATGCCGATGCCGGCCGGCCGGCCGGCGATCACCCAGGAACCGACGACGGCATGGTTGCCGTCGAAGACGGGCAGCGGCTGGTAGGCCTGCCAGACATAGCCTTCGCTGCCGTAGTCGCCGGCCGCGGTATCGAACAGGCCGGGGCCGACGATGGTGACGTTGTGGCCTTCGCGGCCGAAGATCGGCTTCTTCACATGGGCGCTGCCGAGGTCGGCATGCTGGGTGTCGAAGGCCGGCAGCAGGTTGGCGTGGCCGGGAAAGCCCTCCCACAGGAGCGGCAGCAGCAGCTTGTTGGAAAGGATCATCTTCCAGGCGGGCTCGATGAAGGCCGTGCTGTCGCTGAGCACATGGACGCCGAATTCCTCGCGCACCATCCATTCCCAGGGATAGAGCTTGCTCATCACCTGGATCGGCATCTCGTCGGTATCGGTGAAGCGCCGCCCGTTCCAGCCGACCTGCGGCACGGCGATCGGCTTGCCGGCGAGGCCCGCCTGCAGCGCCGTATCGCGCAGGTATTCCGAGGTCGCGAGATCCTCGGGATGGTCCTCGAAGCGCGCGAAGTGCACGAGGGCTTCGGGCGGCAGCTTGGCCAGGATCCCGCGCCACGCCTCGATCAGCTTCTCGTGGATGGAATTGAACTGGTCGGCGTCGGGCTTCGCATCCTTCAGCCAGTACCATTGCACGACGGCGGCCTCGTAGAGGGCGGTCGGCGTGTCGGCGTTGTATTCCAGCAGCTTGGGCGGGCCCTTGCCGTCGTAGGCGAGGTCGAAGCGGCCATAGATCGTCGGATCGCTGCGCCGCCACACCTGCTCGATATAATCGCCCCACGCCGGCGGGATGCGCATGCGCTGCCAGAGCTTGTTGGCCACCACATATTCGACGGCCTTGAGGCAGAGGCCGTGCAGCTCCTCGGTCGCCGCATCCAGCACGTCGATCTCGTCCGAGGTGAAGGCGTAGCAGGCCTGCTCCGTCCAGTAGGCCTTGCCCTCCAGCATGTAGTAGTCGAAGCCGAGCTGCTCGAGCTTCTGCTGCCAGCCCGTCCGCGGTGTCGACGCTTCGCGGCGCATGATTCAGCTCGTGCCGGACGAGCCGGCGTATGAGCCGGTGCTGCCGAAGCCGCCGCGCGTGCTCTCGGAGGATGTCGCCTTGGCCGTGTCGGACGTCGAGCCGCTGCGCCCGGCATATCCACTGGAGCCGCTGCCGCTGCCGGTTGCCTGCTGGCAGTTGGGCGTGCCGGGAGGGCAGGGCGTGGCAGCCGGCGCCCGATAGAAAGGATTGCTGAGGAACCAGAGGTAGGGCAGGGCGCCCAGGCCGGCACCGATGCCGGGCGAGCACGAGTAGAGCAACGCCGCGCCGGCAACGCCCATCAGCACGAGCTTGATGCCGCGCGACATGCGCGGGCCAGTCGGCGGATCGGGCGAGGGCAGCGACATTCTCAGGTCGTGAGGCAGGCGGCGTTGATCAGGCCGAAGCATACGGCGAAACCGCCGGCGGTGATGCCGGCCGCCGCCTGGTTGGCTTCTATCGCTTCCCTCAGATGCGGCAGCATCAGGCGCATGCCGAGATGGACGATGAGCTGCACGACGAGCGCCACCAGCGACCACAGCACGACGTCGGTCAGGCTCACGGAATGGGCGATGGTGTTGGCGAGCGGCAGGCAGAAACCCAGCAGGGCGCCGATCAGCGCCGTCGCGGCCGCCGAATTGCCGGCGCGGATCAGGGCGAACTCGCGCCACGGCGTGATCCGGACGTAGACGAACAGAAAGAGGCCGGCGAGGGCGAAGCCTACGACGACGTAGCGGACGAAATTGGGGAAGGCCGCCGTCAGCCACTGCAATTCAGGCATCGCGAAGAGTCTCCGCCGCCTAGCCGTGCATGGTCAAGCCACCTGAAACGCTGATCGTCTGGCCGGTGATGAACGAGGCATCGTCGCTGGCGAGGAAGCAGACCGCGCCCGGAATGTCCTCGGGCTGGCCGACGCGCTTCATCGGGATGGCGCTCACCAGCGCGGCGCGGATCTTCTGGCCGCGCTCGTCGGCGCCGGCGACCGCCGCCAGCAGGGGCGTATCGGTCGGGCCGGGGCAGACGGAGTTGAGCGTGATGCCCTTGCGCGCCACCTCGCGCGCCACGGTCTTGGTGAAGGCGATGATGCCGCCCTTGCAGGCCGAATAGACCGCTTCGGCCGACGAGCCGACACGGCCGGCGTCCGAGGCGATATTGACGATGCGGCCGCTGCCGCGCGCCACCATGCCCTTCAGCACGTAGTGGGACATGTTGAGCGGCCCGCGCAGGTTGATGGCGATGATCTGGTCCCAGAGATCGGGCGTGGTATCGACGAAGTTGACGAAACGGTCCCAGCCCGCGTTGTTCACCAGCACGTCGGTCGGGCCCATCTCGGCCTCGAACTGCTGGATGGCCTTGCCGACGGCGGCATTGTCGGTGATGTCGACGCCCGACACGAACGCCTTGCCGCCTGCCTTGGCGATCTCGGCCGCGACCTTGTTGGCGCCCTCGAGGTTCTTGTCGAAGACGCCGACCCTGCTGCCGTAGCCCGCGAAGCTCCGGCAGATGGCGCCGCCGATCGCGCCGCCGCCGCCGGTGACGATGACGTTCTTTCCGTCCAGTCCACGCATGGTGCGCTCCTTCAGAGGGGCGAATAGGGGTCGAACTTGGGCTTGCGCTTCTCCAGGTGGGAAGCGAGGCCCTCTTTCACCTCCGGGCCCATGAAGCCCAGCATCTCGAGCGCCGTCGAAGCGTCGAACGAGGGTCCCATCATGCGCAGCCAGTTGTTGAGCGCGTACTTGGTGAAGCGGATCGAGGTCTGCGCGCCCTCGGCGAGCTTGGTGGCGACCTCCAGGCCCTTGGCCTCGAGCTGGTCGTCGTCGACGCAGAGCGAGACCAGGCCGATGCGCTCGGCTTCCTCGCCGTCGACCGCCTCGCAGAGCAGCAGGTAGTACTTGGCCTTGGCCATGCCGCAGAGCAGCGGCCAGACGATGACGGCGTGGTCGCCGGCGGCGACGCCCAGCCGCGTGTGGCCGTCGATGATCTTGGCCTTCTTCGAGGCGATCGACACGTCGGCCAGGATGCCGGCCACCAGGCCCGCGCCGACGGCGGGGCCGCGCATGGTGCTGACGATCGGCTTGGAGCAGTTGATGACGTTGTAGACGATGTCGCGCGCCTCCTTCCAGGTGCGCAGC
>CAVWKN010000040.1:140000-213770 GCA_963755585.1 uncultured Alphaproteobacteria bacterium | reverse complement strand
TAGTCCACCCCTTACCTCCCTTACCTCGCGACTGTTTTCTTACCTCGCGACCTTCGCGACTATTTTGGAGAAAATAGCACAATCAAAGCTTGCCTGAACTTTGAAGTGTCCTGCCGACCGATCTGTTGGAGCTACCCCTATTGATCTCGAGGTACCCCTTTATTTCAGCAAGGCCTGGAAACCCAGGGCGGCTCGGCGGAGGAGGCTGCCGCCTGCATTGCTCGCGAAACCGACGTATGGAAGAAGGTCATCGCCGGTGAATGTGGCGCTTACGGCCCGCCAGCTTGAAGAGTTGGTCGCTAGCGCTGTGGCCTCGCACAACGTACTTCTTGGTCCCCTTGGGCCTAAACTACATGTACTGGCGTCAATCCTATGTGCCCTTCGATATCCAAGCGCTGCTTGTCTGCACGCGGTAGGCTCGGCGGAGTTCTGACTTGGCGATATCTGCCTTGGGGGCCATTTCCGTCACCGGTGTGGTTCTTCAAAACGATAGTGACTGAAGGCTAGGCAGCGGCTGCCCACAATGCGGGCGATGATCAAGCCGCCGCCGCGTTGCAGCTACGATGAGCGGGTCGTTCGGTGAACACTCGGGACTTCCACGGCACAGAGACTCGCCGACGAACGAGCCGGCGCTGCTGCACATGCTGATAGGAAAGCAACTCTCGGTTTGGGCAGGTGAAGAGCACCTCACCACCCTGTGATCCCCCGCGACTCATCCGCGACCCCGCCTGCTACAGTACCAGTGTCATGCGCCGCACCTGGACCTGGACCTTCGACCTGCCGCCGGACGAGCTCTGGCCGGTGCTGGCCGACACCAACCGCTTCAACGAGGCGATGGGGCTGCCGTCCTATGTGCTGGAGGAGACGCCGCAGGCCAACGGCACGATCCTGCGCCGCGGCCGCGGCAAGGCGGCGGGCTTCACGCTCGAATGGGAGGAGAAGCCCTACGAGTGGATCGTGGGCCGCTACTTCCGCCAGGCCCGTGTCTTCACCAAGGGACCATTTCGCCGCTTCGGGCCGGTGTTCGATCTCGAGCCGGTCGACCTTCCGGGCGGCGCCGTCGGCTGCAAGGTGAGCTACGCCCTCGACTGGGAGCCGCTCACCCTGATGGGCCGCCTGTTCGGTGCCCGGCTGGCGCGCTCAGGCGGGCGACGTCGTGGGCAAGCGCATCCTCGAAGCCGTCGCCTTCGCCAAGGGCGAGCGCGCGAGCCACTTCGACCTCGCCCCGCCCGAGCTGCCCGAGGGCGCGCGCGAGCGGGCGGCGGCGCTCGCCGCCGAGATCGACCGCAGCCCCTACGGCAACGGGCTCGGCCGGCCGCTGGCCGACCGGGTGCTGACCGCCATGGCGACCGATCTTCTGCCAATCAAGCCCAAGCCCCTGGCGCGCGAGCTCGACGTCCCGCAACGCGCCGCGATCGAGGGCTGCCTCGCCGGCGTGCGCGCCGGGCTTCTGACCATGAAGTGGGACCTGCTCTGCACCAACTGCCGCGGCCCCAAGCTCAGCGCCGGCGCGCTGAGCGAGCTGCCGCGCGGCGCCCATTGCCCGTCCTGCAACATCGACTACGACCGCGACTTCGAGAAGAACGTCGAACTCTCCTTCGCGCCCGCGCCCACCGTGCGGCCCCTGTCGGCCGGCGGCTTCTGCCTCTCGGGCCCGATGGCGACGCCGCACGTCTCCGTGCAGCTCCTGCTGGCGCCGGGCGAGACGCGCAACGTGAAGATCGACCTGCCGCCCGGCAGCTACCGCCTGCGCACGCTCCATCCCGGCGCAGCATGTCGACATCGAGTATGCCGGCGGTGCCTTTCCCGGCCTGCGCATCACCGCGAGCGGCGTCGAGGCGATGGCGCCCGGCGAAGCTGGCACCGTCACCTTCGCCAACGACGCGGGCTTCGAGCTCGCCGCCCTGATCGAGGACCGCACCTGGACGCGCGACGCGCTCACCGCGCCGGAGGTGATCTCGCTGCAAGTCTTCCGCGACCTCTTCGCCGAGGCGACCTTGCGGCCCGGCGACGAGGCGGGCGTCAGCCAGGTGGCGCTGCTGTTCTCCGACCTGCAGGGCTCGACGGCGCTCTACGAGCGGGTGGGCGACGCCGTGGCCTTCAACATGGTGCGCGAGCACTTCGCCCTGCTGGCCGTCGATCGTGCGCGACCATGACGGCGCGGTGGTGAAGACCATCGGCGACGCCGTCATGGCCTCGTTCGGCGATCCCGCCAATGCGGTGAAGGCGGCCCTCGCCATGCAGGCCCGCATCGCCGACCACGAGCTGGTGCTGAAGCTCGGCGTCCATGTCGGGCCGAGCGTGGTCGTGAACCTGAACGACCGCCTCGACTATTTCGGCTCGACCGTGAACATGGCCGCCCGCCTGCAGGGCCAGAGCGCGGGCGGCGACATCGTGCTGAGCCGCGCCGTCGCCGACGATCCCGCGGTGCGGCCGCTGCTGGCGTCGCTGTCGGCGCACGAGGAAAGCGTCGCCCTGAAAGGCTTCGCCGACCCCATCAGCTTTGTACGTCTAGTGCCCTTTCCGCCCGCGTCATTGCGGGGAGGGTGAGGCGGGTCATGCAGGGTCTTCGTCCATTCTCCGCTTGACGTTCCTGGGCGGAATGCATTGGTACTTCGTGATGACCAAAGAAGAGGCCCTTGAACTGCAGCGCCTTTGTTTGCGCGCGATAGAGGCCCTTTCCGAATCGCTTTCCATCTCCCAGAGGTCGTTCCCTGGAGAGGAATACGACGCAAGGCGGAGGACGACTGCGTCGCTAATCGGTAGGATCCAGACTGATCTGCTCGATCCGTTGTACGTGCACTATCCCGACCTCGACGACTTGTCGGACTCGAACAAAAGCAGATGAAGCAAGCAACTGAGCTTTTGCCGGACCGCGGACCTCCAAAGGTCGGGGGTTACCCGACCGAGTCCGCTCAGCTCATGAGCGGACCTGGAGGTCCGCGGTCCGGCAGAGGATGCCTCTTCGGCCACCCTTGTCCCGCCGCCCAAACCGCCGCACCATTGCCGTGAGGAGGAAACCACCATGAGCAACAAAGGCTTTTCCCATATCGGCCTGTCGACCCTCGACCTCGACAAGACGCGCGCCTTCTACGAGGACGTGCTGGGCTTCAAGCCCGTCGTCTCCGACACCTTGCGCATCGCCGAAGGCGGCCACCTGCGGCATGTCTTCTTCGATGTCGGGCGCGACCAGCTGCTGGCCTTCATGGAGGCCAACGACATGCCGGGCGTGCCGGCGCAGTACGACGCCGGCATCAACCGCGGCCTGGGCGTGCCCGCCGCCTTCTATCACTTCGCCTTCGAGGCCGGCTCGGAAGCGGGCCTCGCCGCCAAGCGCGACCAGCTCCGCGCCAAGGGCCTCGAGGTCACCGACATCGTCGACCACGGCTGGGCCAGGTCGATCTACTTCAGCGATCCCAACGGCCTGTCGCTCGAATATTGCTGCCTGGTCCGCGACCTCACCGAGGACGACGCGCGGATGCAGGAGCGCGGCACCATCCCGCTCGCCCGGCTCGACTTCAGGAACCGGCCCGGCGTCGATCTCTCCCGCGTGCCCCCGGCGCGCGGCAAGGTGATGGCTTAGCGTCTTTTCTTCTCATGGCTGGGAGCGCGGGACCTCCTGCTCGTCGTCGAGCTGACACATGAGCCGCCGCTGCGAGTGGCGCGCTCCCAGCAAAGATCATGAGCGGGCAGGGCCGCAGCGCGACCAGCTCGACCGCTTCCTTCTTGCCGTGCAGGCGGATCGGCCCCAGCGGTTGCGCGACGATGCCGGCCGGCACGACCAGCTGCTCGATCAGCGCCGCCGAGGCGATGACGGCCTCGCCGGTCTCGCGGCAGGCGTCGACCAGGCGGGCCGTCGTGTTCAGCGTGTCGCCGCTGAGCGCGATCTCCTTCTTGAACGAGCCCATTTCGCCCACCACGACCGGCCCGCAATGGAGCGCGGCGCGGACCTCGACCCTCCGGCCGAACTCGCGCTCGTAGGACGGACCGAGCGCCGCCATCCGCCCGATGGCGTCGAAGCAGGCCAGCAGGCAGCGCGCCTGCCTGAGACCCTCGGCCTCGGGCCAGGTGGCGATCAGCTCGTCGCCGACATATTTGTGGATCTCGCCCTTGTGCAGCACGATCGGGCCGCTCAGGTCGCCGATCAGGCGATCGAGCAGGCGGTGGAAGGCCACTTCGCCCAGCCGCTCGGCGGCCGCCGTCGAATTCTTCATGTCGATGATCAGGAAGACGCGCTGCTCGACCCGCGGCCGGTGGTAGCGGCCGGTGATGAAGTTCAGCAGGACGTTCTGGCCGAGCAGGGTGTTCATCTCGAGCAGGAAGGTGACCACGAAGGTGACGGCAAAGCTGTAGACGATGTCGTCGCGCGAGATCGTGATCGCCCCCGTGCCGCCGGGCCCGGGCAGCAGCCAGTTGCCGGCCGGGATGCAGAGCACGAAGACGACGAGATAGACCAGCGAGCGCACCCCGACATTGAGCAGGAACGGCGCGCGCGTCAGCGCCGCCCCCGGCGCCTGCAGGACGAAGGTGTCGAGCGAGACGATGATGCTGGCAATGAAGGCGCCGGTCAGCCCGCCGCGCGCGATGCCCGTCAGGCTGTCGCTGCCTGCCGTGGCATAGCCATAGGCCGCGCCGGCGATGGCGCCGATCACGGTGAGGCGGAGAATCCGCGGCAGGACAAGGCGCAGGCGGTCGTCGAGGGCCATGGTCGCGCAAACGATATCGCAGATCGCCCTCCGCTGCCCGCTCCTGCACAATCCCTGCACATCGGTCGCTTGACGTTACTGAGCAATGTTGTGGCGTATGCCTGCCGACACTCACTGACTGAGGATCGGCATCATGTTCAATATCCGCCCCACCGCTCTGCCCGGCTTCCGCGTCGGCCTCCCGGACGAGGACGAGCTCGGCTTCAACGTGGCGAACGATGGCTTGACGCCACCTGTTCTCCCCGACGCTCCTGACGTTCCCCCTGTCGACGACAACTATCCCTTTCGGCCGACGTCGTTCGGCTTCACCGTCCCGCAGAGCGCCGGGCCCCAATCCGCTGCGCCTCCCGGCATCGGCATCACCGCTGCCCTCGGGGCGGCAATCCAGTGCCGACGGATCTGACGCCGATTGATCCGCTGGGCTTCGGCGGCGCCTTGAACCTTGCCCGGTACGTCCCGGCTAACCTAACCAATCAGGCCGAGCCGGCATCGGAGCCGTCCGATCCCCTGCAAAAGACGTCGGGTGGCACGGATTTCAGCCCGATCGGTTCGGCTCAGGCTCAAACACCGCAGCCGCAACAGCCGGGAACATCATTAAAGATAGACCCGTCGCCCGGCGAAGCCGTAGCGCTGCCCGACGGGTCGACCGATTCCGGATCAAAAATCTTCGACGGGAAAGCTCATGTCGCCGAAAGCGGACTTGAGTGAGGTGGCAGCCGCGGGACGACACGTCGGATCAACGTATCGTGCAATGCTGACCAATCCCGAGGGCGCTGCGCGGCGTTTCCGTACCTGGTGACGAGCTTGGCCTCAACTTGCCCAGTGGGGTAACTTCGATTACCAGCGTCAGGGAAATGCGATCACCGGCGGCATCCATCTCCCAAAATTCGTGCACGTTTCGAACTTCAATGTGGGTCTGTTTTGCCAGCAGGCAGGCCTGTCACTCGAGACACTTTGCAGTTCGCCGGGAAGTTCGCCTGCTTGCGTTCAAAAAACTCAGATCCAAACAGGCCGCATTGCCTTAACGCGGAGCAGCTTGAATATATCACGGCGGGTTACAAGACCGGACAAAGCGGAATATTCGATCCATCCGAG
Source organism: uncultured Alphaproteobacteria bacterium (assembly GCA_963755585.1). Lineage (GTDB taxonomy): Bacteria > Pseudomonadota > Alphaproteobacteria > Reyranellales > Reyranellaceae > Reyranella. The sequence continues at coordinate 207,969 of CAVWKN010000040.1, read as the reverse complement.
AGAACACGCTAAAGTTGTATAATTTCAATATGATCAATATAGGTTGCGGTAGAAGGGTGTCCGTGTCACATTCCTCGATGTTCGCTGCACACCTTCATGTGCGCTGTTCGGCGTGTCGAGGCAGTCCCTGTCGAGGTTCCGTTCCTTTGTCGAGACTGCTGTTAGCTGGCTTGCTGACGGCATCGTCTGTCTCATGATCGGTGGGTTGGCGCTCGCGACCCATGTGCTACTGCCGCAAAGACAGATGGGATGGGAAATCGCTCCTCGCCGAATACGATATCGGTGTCGTGGATTATCGTTGGACTGGGCTGAATGAGTGTCAGGGAGCGTGAGGGCGTGTTGTCGAAGTTGCCCTCTATCGCCGCAAGAACCTTCCAGTGGCTCATCGGCGCCGCGTTCGTTTTGGGCCTGCTTTATTTGCCGCTGGCTCTCTTGCGGGGCTTTATGATTACGACCGGCTGCTTCACCGAGGTGCTTGCTGAAGCACGTGGTGTTTCGGGTTTTGATTTCGAGGTCAGCGAAACGGACTGCTGGCATTCTCCCGCGGTCAGCATCTACGTCCTGAAGCCCGGCCGAACGAAGAAGACGCGGATTTTCCAGTACACGCGCCTGCGTGACAGCGATCCGTCGCCCGCCATCACGTCGATCGATGGGCACACCATCCTGATCTCGCTACCGCGCGCGAGCACCGTCGACTGCCGGAGAGACACATGGAAGGCCTTGACCGTCACCTACGATATCGGTCCCGTCGAGTATCCCGGCATCCATGCTCGGCCGCCGGAATGCTAGAGGGATCACTGCGGATGTGTCGCTATCGTCGCCAGTACGGCACGCAAGAATTCCCGGTCGCGGGCGGGCGCCTACGCGCAATGTTGTTTCGTGTTGTCGGCCCCGATTGGCGTAGCGCTTGCGGAAATTGCGCTAATTGGCGCTTGCCGCGGGAGGCTGGATTTTTGGAGGAGCCGTCCCCGGTGACCAGAAACTCAGCCACCAGTAATTCGCCGCGCTCCTCAAGTGCCGAAATGCGCGCCCATCACCGCCGCCGCCTCGTCGTTGGCCTTGAGTCCCTGCGCCAGGAAGCGGGTCAGCGAGAAGAAGCCGTGGATGGTGCCGGGATAATTCGTGTAGGTCGTCTTGACGCCGGCCTCGATCAGGCGCTCGGCATAGGCGCGGCCCTCGTCGCGCAGCGGGTCGTAGCCCGCGGTCAGCACGAAGGCGGGCGGCAGGCCCGCGAAGTCCGTGGCCAGCAGCGGCGAGAGCCGGAGGTCGGCGAGGTCGGTGCCGGCCGGCACATAGGCTTTCCAGAACCAGTCCATCAGCGGCTTGGTGAGGAAATAGCCCTCGGCGAACTCCTTGCGCGAGGCGCTCTCGCGGCTGGAATCGGTCGCCGGATAGATCAGCATCTGGAAGGCGGGCGCGCCTTTGCCGACGGTCTCGCCGGAATCGCGGCAGAGCTGGCAGACCACGGCGGCAATGGCGCCGCCCGCCGAATCGCCGCCGACGGCGATGCGCCTGGCATCGACGCCGAACGCCTTGGCGTTGTCGCGGATATGGCGGAAGGCCGCGAGGCCGTCGTCGATCGGCGCCGGGAAGGGATGCTCGGGCGACAGCCGGTAGTCGATCGAGATCACCTGGCAGTGGCTCTTGTTGGCGAGCCGCCGGCAGGTCGAATCGTGGGTCTCGAGGTTGCCGATCACGAAGCCGCCGCCGTGATAGTAGACCAGGGTCGCGAGCTTGCCGTCGGCGGCGACCAGCGGCACGTAGCGTCGATAGCGGATCTCGCCGCCGGGCCCGGCGAAGCTGCCATTGTCGGTCTCGCCCACCGCCAGCGGCTCGGCCTCGCTCTCCGCCGACATCTTGTCGACCGCCGCCCGGCCTTCCTTGTGCGGCAGGCTCTCGAGCTTGGGCCGTCCGGCCTGGGTGGCCTGGTCCATCAGATCGAGCAGCGTGCGGGCTTCCGGGTCGAGCATGTCGTGTCCTCTTCTCGGTTCAGCGTAGGCGTCGTTACGCAGTCGTCCTGAGCGTTGCGAGGATCTCATGACCGATTGAAGCGGCGATCGGTCCTTCGCTCGCTCAGAACACCGCAGATCTCAAGAGAGGAAAGCGTTCGCGTGGCGTGCGACTCCGTGGCGCGCTCCCAGCTCATGCAGAAGCGGCCGCCGGGCACGATCTCGACCTTCGCCTGCGGGCACTTCGCCTGCAGCAGCGCACGATGCCTGCCGTAGATGAAATGCTCGCCATAGAGCATCAGCACCGGGCACTTGAGCGCCGCCATGCCGCCCAGCGTGTCGAACGCCGCCAGCGCGCCCATCGCCTGCCAGCGGTCGCGGCCGATCTCGAACTGCGCGGTGTTGATGCGGTCCATCCACGATTGCGTCGGCTGCATCGGCGCATGCTCGGGATCGTTCTCGAGCAGGAATTTTATCGAGCGCGGCGCGGGGAAGCCGCTCTCGTCGCTCGGCCGCACCTTGGCGATGTCGGCGATGTCGCTCTTGGCGGTCGCGGCGTCGGTGAAATAGGGCGTGTTGACCAGCACGACCTTGTCGATGCGCTGCGGCCAGCGCCCGCCGAGCGCGATCGACACGGCGGCGCCCACCGCCTCGCCGAGCGCCGCCGCGCGCTCGATGCCGAGCGCATCCATGGTCTCGATCACCGCGCGCGCGTAGTCCTCGATGGCGGGCTGCCAGTCGATATGGTCGGAATGGCCGTGGCTCGGATAGTCGATGGCGACGGCGCGAAAGTGCGCGCCCAGCGCCTGCAGGAGCTCGGCCATCACCGCCGAGCTCTGCTGGTTGATGTGGCTCACCATCACGACCGGGCCTTGGCCGCAGGCCCGCCAATGGATGTGCCCGGCGAAGGTCCTGGCCAGGCCGCGTTCGACCGGAAGCGCCATGCGCTACTCGAGCTTGACGTTGGCGAACTTCACGACCTCGGCCCACTTCTGCACTTCCTCGCGCAGGAAGGCGGCGAGCTCGGCCTGCGTGCCGCCGCCCACGACGCCGCCGGCCGCGGCATAGGCATCGATCACCGCCTGCGTCTTGAGCGCCGCACTCGCGGCATCGAAGATCTTCTGGCGCGCCTCGGCCGGGGCGGCGCCGGGCGAGATCAGGGCGTACCAGTTGTCGGAATTGACCTTGGGGAAACCCAGCTCGCGCATGGTCGGCACGTCGGGCAGCAGCGGCGGGCGCGTGTCGGAGGTCACGGCCAGGATCTTGATGGCGCCCGAGCGGACATGCGGCAGCAGCACCGAGATGTCGAGCAGCACGGTGTCGACCGTGCCGGCCAGCAGGTCGTTGGTGGCGGGCGCCGCGCCGCGATAGGGCACGTGCAGGATGTCGGTGCCGGTCTCGCGCTTGAACAGCTCGATGGCGAGATGGGTGATGCCGCCGGTGCCGGCCGAGCCGCAGGTGATCTTGCCGGGATTGGCCTTGGCGTGGGCGATCAGGCCCTTGAGGTCGCCGATGCCGAGCTTGCTGTTGATCGCCAGCACCTCCTGCACGCGCACCACCAGGATCTGCGGCGCGATGTCCTTGGCCGGATCGAACGGCATCTTGGGCATCAGGCTCTGCATGATGGCGCCGGCCGAGGCGCTCATCAGGCCCATGACATGCGCATCGCTGCCCGCCTTGGCGACGAAGTCGACGCCGGTCACGCCCGCCGCCCCGCTCTTGTTCTCGACCACGACCTGCTGCCCGAGCGGCCCGGTCATGCCCTGCGCGAGATTGCGGCCGAAGATGTCCGCCGGCCCGCCGGCCGGGAAGGGCACGACCAGGGTGAGGGGCTTGCTGGGAAAGTTCTGCTGGGCGTTTGCCTGCGCAAAGGGCAGGGCGGAAAGGCCGGCAACGGCGGCGCGACGCGTAATACTCACGATTTCCTCCGGTTCGTTGCACCGACTGTGCGCGGCGACCGAACGGAAGGTCAAGCGGACCGCGGGCCTCCAGGCCCGCCTCATGAGCGGGCCTGGAGGCCCGCGGTCCGAAGACTAAAACTCTACATCCAGCTCCTCGACCTCCTCCGGCTCGTTCTTCGCCGCCAGGGTCCATTCGAGCATTGCCGGGAATTTCAGCATCAGGTCGCGATAGCCTGCCGAAGCGGCATCGAGCTTCACGTCATAGGTCGCAAAGCGCGAGCACACCGGGGCATACATGGCGTCGGCCATCGTCGCCGTCTTGCCGAAGAGATAAGGTCCGCCGTACTTCTGCAGGCAGTCGCGCCAGATCGCCGTCACCCGCTCGATGTCGGCCTGCGCGCCCGCCCATACCTTGAACCCGGGATGGACCGCCTTGAGGTTCATCGGCAGCGCCGAGCGCAGGTTGGCGAAGCCCGAATGCATCTCGCCGCAGATCGCCCGGCAATGGGCGCGGGCGGCCGGGTCGGCCGGCAGCAGGCCTGCCTCGGGCTTGATCTCGTTCAGGTATTCGGCGATCGCCAGGGTGTCCCAGACCTTGACCTTGCCGTGCTCCAGGCAGGGCACCAGGAAGGAGGGCGAGAGCAGCAAAAGCTCGGCCCGGGTGGCCGGATCGTCGATCGGCGCCACCCGCTCTGCGAACGCGAGCCCCGCCATCCGGCAAAGGAGAAATCCCCGGAGCGACCAAGAGGAATAGTTCTTGCTACTGACGGTGAGCGAAGCCTCGGCCATGACGCCTGGGATGCAATTTCCGAGCCGGTCGCCGCTCATGCTGTATGCGCTTTACCAGACCGCCGCCGACCTGATGCTGCCGGCCCGGGCCTGGGCGACGGCCGCCGGGCAGACCCTGGCGGGGGGCGGCGGGGCTCTGGACAGCTGGCGGGCGGCCGGGGCGTTCTGCGAGATGGTGAGCCGGGCCACGCTCACCCACCGCCGGCCGGCCTTCGGCATCGACGAGTCCAAGTTCGCCAACCAGGTCGTGCCGGTGCGCGAGGAGGAGATCTTCGCCACGCCCTTCGGCACCCTGCTGCGCTTCGCCAAGGAGGGCGTGCCGGCGCAGCCCAAGGTGCTGCTGGTGGCGCCGCTCAGCGGCCATTTCGCCACCCTGCTGCGCGACACCGTGCGCGTGCTGCTGCCCGAGCACGATGTGCACATCACCGACTGGGCCAATGCGCGCGATGTCGGGATCTGGCATGGCCGCTTCGGCTTCGACGAATATGTCGAACACCTGATGTGGTTCCTCCGCGCCATGGGGCCGGGCGCGCATGTGATCGCCGTCTGCCAGCCCTGCGTGCAGGCGCTCGCCGCCGCCGCGCTGATGGCGGAGGACGACCATCCCTGCGCCCCCGCCAGCCTCACCCTGATGGCGGGGCCGATCGATACGCGGGTCAGCCCGACCAAGGTGAACGAGCTTGCCACCGGCAAGCCGATCGAATGGTTCGAGCGCAACCTGATCGCCCACGTGCCGCTGCGCTATCCCGGCGCCACGCGGCGCGTCTATCCCGGCTTCCTGCAGCTCACCGCCTTCATGAGCATGAACGCCGAGCGCCACATCAAGGCGCAGGTCGATCTCTACAAGGCGATGGCCAACGGCGAGCACGAGCAGGCCGCTACCATCAAGGCCTTCTACGACGAGTATTTCGCCGTGCTCGACATGACCGCCGAGTTCTATCTCGAGACCGTGCAGTGGGTCTTCCAGGACCATCTCCTGGCCAAGGGCGAGCTCACCTGGCGCGGCCGCAAGGTCAACCCCAAGGCGATCCGCCGCACGGCCCTGTTCACCATCGAGGGCGAGCGCGACGACATCTGCGCGCTGGGCCAGACCGTGGCCGCGCACGATCTCTGCACGAGCCTGCGTCCGTATCGCAAGAAGCACTACATGCAGGCCGGCGTCGGCCATTACGGCGTGTTCAGCGGCAGGCGGTGGGCCAGCCAGATCTATCCCTTGGTGCGGAATACGATCCTGGCCAACGAGTAGGAAGGTCCCTCGGCTTCGCTCGGACCGACAGCGTCCGAGGGGCGAATTGGGCCGTTGGGCAAAGCGCGGTCTTTGCGTTAAAACATTGCACCATGGCTGACTTTCCGAAGAAGACCCTGGCCGACTGGGAAAAGGCTGCCGCCAAGGAGCTGCGCGACAAGCCGGTGTCGGCGCTCGATTGGATGACGCCCGAGGGCATCGTGGTGAAGCCGCTCTACACCGCGGCCGACCTCGAGAACCTCGAAATCGACGGGCTCCCTGCCGGGCTTCCCGCCGTTCACGCGCGGGCCCAAGGCCACGATGTACACCGGCCGCCCGTGGACGGTGCGCCAGTATGCCGGCTTCTCGACCGCCGAGGAGAGCAACAAGTTCTATCGCGCCAACCTCGCGGCCGGCCAGATGGGCCTGTCGGTGGCGTTCGATCTCGCCACCCACCGCGGCTACGACTCCGATCATCCGCGGGTGGTGGGCGACGTCGGCAAGGCGGGCGTGGCGATCGACTCGGTCGAGGACATGAAGATCCTGTTCGACGGCATCCCGCTCGACAAGATGAGCGTGTCGATGACCATGAACGGCGCCGTGCTGCCGGTGCTGGCGGGCTACATCGTGGCGGCCGAGGAGCAGGGCGTGCCGCAGGACAAGCTGTCGGGCACGATCCAGAACGACATCCTCAAGGAGTTCATGGTCCGCAACACCTATATCTATCCGCCCGGACCCTCCATGCGCATCGTGGCCGACATCATCGAGCACACCGCGCACCACATGCCCAAGTTCAACTCGATCTCGATCTCCGGCTATCACATGCAGGAGGCGGGCTCGACGCTCGTCCAGGAGTTGGCATTTACGCTCGCGGACGGCCTCGAATACGTGCGCGCCGCCAAGGCCAAGGGGCTCGACATCGACGCCTTCGCGCCGCGCCTGTCCTTCTTCTTCTGCATCGGCATGAATTTCTTCATGGAAGTGGCCAAGCTCCGCGCCGCGCGCTTCCTGTGGGCCGAGCTGGTCAAGCCGTTCGAGCCCAAGAAGGCCGATTCGCTGTCGCTGCGCACCCATTGCCAGACCTCGGGCGTGTCGCTCACCGAGCAGGATCCCTACAACAACGTGATCCGCACCGCCTACGAGGCGATGGCGGCGGTGCTGGGCGGCACGCAGTCGCTGCACACCAATTCGTTCGACGAGGCGATCGCGCTGCCGACGCCCACGTCGTCGCGCATCGCGCGCAACACGCAGCTCATCCTGCAGCACGAGACCGGCGTCACCCGGACGGTCGACCCGCTGGCCGGCAGCTACTACGTCGAATCGCTCACCAACAGCATGATCACGGAAGCCCGCAAGCTGATCGCCGAGGTCGAGGCGCTGGGCGGCATGACCAAGGCGGTCGAGGCCGGCATGCCCAAGATGCGCATCGAGGAGGCCTCGGCGCGCCGCCAGGCCCGCATCGACCGCGGCGAGGAAGTGATCGTGGGCGTGAACAAGTTCCAGCCCAAGGACGCCACCACCGTCGAGGTTCTCGACATCGACAACGACGTCGTGCGCGAATCGCAGGTCGCGCGGCTCGACAAGATCCGCAAGAGCCGCGACGAGGCCAGGTGCGTGGCGGCCTTGAAGGCGCTGGGCGAGGCCGCGCGCAGCGGCACCGGCAATCTGCTGGCGCTGTCGATCGAGGCGACGCGCGCGCGCGCCACGGTGGGCGAGATCTCCTCGGCGCTGGAAGGCGTCTATGGTCGCTACCAGGCCACGGTCCGCTCGATCTCCGGCGTCTATGCCGGCGAATGGGAGGGCGATGGCGGCCTCGACCGCATCCGCACCGACATCGCGGCTTTCGCCGAGGAAGAAGGCCGCCGGCCGCGTCTCATGGTCGTGAAGATGGGCCAGGACGGCCACGACCGCGGCGCCAAGGTGATCGCCACCGCCTTCGCCGATCTCGGTTTCGACGTCGATATCGGCCCGTTGTTCCAGACGCCGCAGGAGGCCGCGCGCGCCGCGATCGAGAACGACGTGCACGTGATCGGCGTGTCGAGCCAGGCCGCCGGCCACAAGACCCTGGTGCCGCAGCTGATCGAAGAGCTCGGCAAGCAGGGCGGTTCGGAAGTTCTCGTCGTCGTGGGCGGCGTCATCCCCGCGCAGGACTACGACTTCCTGAAGAAGGCCGGCGTCGCCGCGATCTACGGCCCCGGCACCAACATCCCGGCTGCCGCCGCCGAAATCCTCTCCATCCTCCGCCAACGCAGCCACAAGCGCGCGGCTTAGCCGGGCGCGCGCCCGTCGACAGCCTAATGCCTTATCGCCTGGCTCTCTTCCTGCGTCAGCGGGCGCTCGCGGAAGTACAGCAGCTTGCCGCGGATCGTGGCGAGAAAGGTCTGCGCCTCGAGCTTGCCGGGAAAGCGGATCGGGCTCTGGTCGAAGCGGGCGAGCCAGATCTTGATCGGCCGTTCGCGTTCGGTCTCGGCCTCCTTCGGCGCGTCGTCGAACTCGCCGGACACGCGCTTGGTGTACATCTCGCACACCAGCACGTCGCCCTGCGCGCCCGCGATGCCGGTCGAGGCGGCGGGCTCCATGCCGATCTTGCGGAACATCACGTCGATGCGGCGCTTGCCGTCGTTGGTCCGCACCGGCTTGTCGCAGGCGGCGTCGCCGGCGAGGCCGACACTGAGCGCCGCCGACAGCGGATCGAGCGAGCCCTGCCGGTCGGCGTCGGGAATCGCCTGCTGCGGCGTCGGTTTCCAGACCGGCGTGTGGACCTCCTGCAGGAAGCCGCCGGCGAGATACTGGGTGAGCCAGGTGCGCGGCGTGTCGCCCACCATGATCGACAGCGAGCCCGCCGACGGCTGGGCGCCCTGGGGCGTGAAGCCGCCCCACGCCCGGTTGCGGCCGACATAGTTCATGGTCATGGCCTTCAAGGTTCCGACCTTGTAGGTGCTGCTCTCGACGTCGTAGGTCGAGCCCTTGAGCCGCGCGGTCACGTCGATGCGAAAGCCGGCGATGCCGCCGAATGTGATCTCGTAGCCGATCTCGATCTGCCGCGCGTCCTGCGCCATCGCGGCTGCCGGCACGGCCAGGGTGGCGGCAAAAGCAATCAAGGCCCTACGAAAACTCATGAAATCCCTTTCAAGAGGGGGGCTTACTTCGGCCTTGCGGGCACGATAGAAGGCCCACGCCCCCTTTGCCACTGAACTCGCGCGCCTCAAAAGGCACTTTTCGTCCATGTCGCCTCCTGCCAACGATCGCATTCCGAAGCTCGGCCTGACGCGCACCGGGGCGGTCCTGGGCGTTCTTGCGCGGCATTTATGGCCAAAGGGTGAAAAGGCCCTGCGCACCAGGGTCGTCATTGCACTGGCCATGCTGGTCCTGGCCAAGCTCATCAATGTCTACGTTCCGATCCTCTACAAGCAGACGATCGACGCCCTGGGCACGGCGGCGGCGCAGGCCGTGGCGGTGCCGGTCGCCCTCATCCTGGCCTATGGCGTGGCGCGGGTGCTGGCGCAGGCTGTGGGCGAAATCCGCGATGCGGTGTTCGCGCCGGTCTCGCAGCGGGCGATCCGCAATCTCGCCTTGGAAGTCTTCGGCCACCTCCATGCACTCTCGCTGCGCTTCCATCTCGAGCGGCAGACCGGCGGGCTGAGCCGCGTCATCGAGCGCGGCACGAGCGGCATGGAGTTCCTGATCCGCTTCACGACCTTCAACATCCTGCCGACCCTGCTCGAGATCGTGCTGGTCGGCGCCATCCTGTGGCACCTCTACGACTGGCGCTTCTCGGCCGTGACCCTGGCCGTCATCGCCGCCTACATCGTGTTCTCGGTCGCGCTGTCGGAATGGCGCATCAAGTTCGTGCGGCGCATGAACGACGCCGACACCGAGGCCAACGCCAAGGCCGTCGACAGCCTGCTGAATTACGAGACCGTCAAGTATTTCGGCAACGAGGAGCACGAGGCGCGCCGCTTCGATGTCGGCCGGCGGCGCTACGAGACGGCGGCGATCCGCTCCAGCCGCACCCTGTCGCTGCTCAATATCGGCCAGGGCGTCATCATCTCCGTCGGGCTCGCCGCGGTGATGATCATGGCCGGCTACGGCGTCGTGCACGGCACCATGTCCCTGGGCGACTTCGTGGCGGTCAACGCCTTCCTGATCCAGCTCTACATGCCGCTCAACATGCTGGGCTTCGCCTATCGCGAGATCCGCAACGCGCTCGTCAACATGGAGAAGATGTTCGGCCTGCTCGACGTCGAGGCCGAGATCGCCGACAAGCCCGGCGCGCCTGCCCTCAAGGTGAGCGGCGGCGAGATCGTGTTCGACCATGTCGACTTCCACTACGAGAAGGCCCGCCCGATCCTGCACGATGTGAGCTTCCGCGTGCCGCCGGGCGACACCGTGGCCATCGTGGGCTCGAGCGGCGCCGGCAAGTCGACGGTCTCGCGCATCCTGTTCCGCTTCTACGACGTGGCGGCGGGCAGCGTGCGGATCGACGGCCAGGACATCCGCGACGTCACCCAGTCGAGCCTGCGCGCGGCGATCGGCGTGGTGCCGCAGGACACCGTGCTGTTCAACGATTCGATCTACTACAACATCGCCTACGGCCGGCCCGGCGCCAGCCGCGACGAGGTCGAGCAGGCGGCCCGGCTGGCGCGCATCCACGACTTCATCATGGCGCTGCCGGACGGCTACCAGGCGACGGTGGGCGAGCGCGGGCTGAAACTGTCGGGCGGCGAGAAGCAGCGGGTGGCGATTGCCCGCACGATCCTCAAGAACCCGCACATCCTGCTGTTCGACGAGGCGACCAGCGCGCTCGACACGCGCACCGAGCAGGAGATCCAGCGCTCGCTGGAAGAGGTGAGCCGCGGCCGCACCACCGTGGTGATCGCCCATCGCCTGTCGACCATCATCAACGCCGACGAGATCATCGTGCTCGACCGCGGCCGCATCGTCGAGCGCGGCCGCCACGCCGAGCTGCTGGCGCGAAACGGCCTCTATGCCGACATGTGGCAGCGCCAGCAGGAGGCCGCCGCCGAAGCCGAGCGCAAGGTCGAGCACCAGGTCGACGAGCCGCCCTCGTTCCGCGCCGAAGGGCACCTTCGTGTCGCCGAGTAGCGCCGGCGCTGCCGCGGCCACCGGGCCGTGGCGCTCGCTTCTGCCGGTGTTCGCGGCCTGCGCCGCGATCGGCCTGCAGGTGGGCGTCGCGCTGCCGCTGGTGCCGCTCGCCCTGGAGCGGCAGGGCGCCGACAATCTCACCATCGGCATCGTGTCCGCCGGCTGGGGCCTCGGCATGCTGGCCACCGCCTCGCACATTCCGCGATTCGCGGCGCGGTTCGGCGCGGTGCCGTTCATCCTGGCCGCGGTCCTCGCCGGCGCGGTGCTCACCGTCGCCTACACGCTGACCGAAGGCCCGGTCGCGTGGTTCGTGCTGACCTTCCTGTCGGGCGCCGTCGGCGGCGTGCCGTGGGTGGTGAGCGAGATCTGGATGAACGTCGTCGTCGACGAGAAGCGGCGCGGCAGGGTCATGGGCGTCTATGCCACGATGGTGGCCCTCGGCATGGCGCTGGGTCCGTTCGTGCTCCAGGTCGTCGGCGTCTATGGGCCGGCGCCGTTCCTGACCTGCGCCGGCCTCTCCCTGCTGGTGGCGCTGCCGCTGCTGCCCTACTGGAAGAAGGCGCCGCCGATCGAGCACGCGGTCGACAGCGGCTACATGGCGGTGGTCGTGGCGGCGCCGCTCGCCATGCTGGCCGCGTTCTGCTGCGGGCTGGGCGAGCAGGTCGCGTTCAGCTTCCTGCCGGTCTATGCCGTGGGCGCCGGCGTCTCGGCGCAGATCGGCGCGCTCTGGCTGTCGGCCTTCGTGATCGGCAACGTCATCCTGCAATGGCCGATCGGCTGGATGGCCGATCATCTCGACCGGCGCGCCGTGCTGGCCGGCTGCACGGCGGCGAGCGCCGTCCTGGTGGTGCTGCTGCCGGCCGTGTCGGCGCAGTCGCCGGCGATCATCGGCGTCATCATGCTGTGGGGCGGCATCTCGTTCGCCATCTATCCGGTGGGCCTGGCGTTGCTCGGCCAGCACTTCAACGGCGGCGACATCGCCCGCGCCAACACGGCGTTCAGCATGATGTACATCCTGGGCGGCCTGATCGGCCGGCCGCTCGCCGGCGCGGCGATGGATGCGGTGGGCGATCCCGGTCTCGGCTGGACGGTCGCCGTGTTCTATTCGATCGCCGCCGCGGCGGCGTTGCTGGCGTTCGCCGCCGCGGCTGATATTTCTGCCAATCCATGAGCGCGTCAGCCGCCAAGACGGAGAAGTCAGCCGATCCGCTCCTCGCGCCGCTGCTGGCCGGGGACCGGCGGGCGCTCGCACAGGCCATCACCCTGATCGAATCGACGCGCGCCGACCATCGCGAGCGCGCCGACGCGCTGCTGGCCGCCGTGCTGCCGCATACCGGCAAATCGGTGCGGCTCGGCATCACCGGCGTGCCGGGCGTCGGCAAGTCGACCTTCATCGAGCGCTTCGGGCTGGCGCTGCTCGAGCGCGGCCGCTCGCTCGCGGTGCTGGCGATCGATCCGTCGTCCAAGCGCGGCGGCGGCTCGATCCTGGGCGACAAGACGCGCATGGAGGAGCTGTCGCGCCAGCCCGCGGCCTTCATCCGGCCCTCGCCGGCCGGCGCCACCCTGGGCGGCGTGGCGCGGCGCACGCGCGAGGCGATGCTGCTGGTCGAAGCGGCGGGCTTCGACACGGTGATCGTCGAGACGGTGGGCGTCGGCCAGTCCGAGACCGCGGTCTCCGACATGGTCGACATGTTCATCGTGCTGCTGCTGCCCGCGGGCGGCGACGACCTGCAGGGCATCAAGCGCGGCGTGATCGAGCTCGCCGACCTGATCGTGGTCAACAAGGCCGACGGCGACCTTCTGGCCACGGCCCAGCGCGCGGCCTCGGACTATCAGCATGCGCTCCGCATGTTGCGCTCGCCCACCGCCGGCTGGACGCCCGAGGTCGCGACCTGCTCGGCGCTCACGGGCGAGGGCGTGGTCGAAGTCTGGCAGACCATCGAGCGGTTCATGCAGGCGGTCGGCGAGAAGGGAATTATCCACCGGCGGGCCGAGCAGGCCCGCGCCTGGATGTGGACCGAGGTGGGCGAAACCCTGCTGGCCGAGCTCCGCAAGCATCCCGACGTCCGCAAGCTGGTGCCCGGCCTGGAGCGCGAGGTCGAAGCCGGCCGAACAACCCCCGCCGCGGCGGCCCGACATATGCTAAAAGCCTTCCATGGCCGCTAAGTCGTTCGTCAGGCGCGCCCGCCGGGCCGCCGCCGCCCAGGAGCTGCCGTTCTGGAAGCGCAAGTCGCTCGCCCAGATGTCCAAGCAGGAGTGGGAATCGCTCTGCGACGGCTGCGGCATGTGCTGCGTCAACAAGCTGGAATACGAGGGCACCGGGGAACTCGCCCAGACCGACACCTGCTGCAAGCTCCTGGACCCCAAGACCGCGCGCTGCCGGGACTACAAGAACCGCAAGAAGATCGTGCCGGACTGCATCCAGCTCACCCCAAAGGTGGTGTCCAAGATGGACTGGCTCCCCAAGACCTGTGCCTACCGGCTGGTCCATCTGGGCCAGGACCTCTACTGGTGGCACCCCCTGATCTCGGGCGACCCGGAAACCGTGCATCAGGCGGGAATCTCGGCCCGGGGACGGGTGATTCCGGAGGATCAGGTCGAGGATATCAGCGAGCGGGTGGTGGACTGGTTCGCGTAAACGCGAACTGGTTTGCTTGACGGGGGGCCCTCCGACCCCTAAAAAGCCGGCCTTCCCGCCCTTTGGCGGGATCGTTTTTTAGCGGATATAGCCATGCCCCGTCGTTGCGCCCTGTCGGGCAAAGCCGTCCAGTACGGCAACAATGTGAGCCACGCCAACAACAAGACCCGGCGCCGGTTCATGTCCAACCTGCAGGTCGGCTCGGTCCTGTCGGATGCGCTGGGCCATACGGTCCGCCTGCGCCTCACCCCGCGCGGCATGAAGACCATCGAGCACAATGGCGGCATCGACGCCTACCTGCTGGGCACCAACGACAGCAAGCTCAGCCCCGAGATGAAGGTGCTGAAGCGCCGGGTGACCTCGGCCAAGGCCAAGAAGGATGCCAAAGCAAAGGCCGCGTAAGCGGCCTTTTACTTTGCCAGCTCGAACAGCAGCAGGATGTTGCGCTGGAGCGGATTGAAGTTGTCGTCCGAGATCAGCCACAGCAGCGTCTCGCCGCGCGCCCCCTTGGTGACGGCCAACCCTTCCAGATTGTCGACCGCATAGGGCGAAGCGAGCCGCGCCAGCTCCTCGGCGCGCACGGTGCCGCCGGGCTTGAGCTGGCTCGCATCGAAACGCATCACGCGGCAGCGCACGCCGCGCAGCAGGTCGAAGGCGCGTTCGATGGTGGCGAACGATCCGTCGGGCAGCCTGGCGATCGCCGTCGGATTGAAGTCCGGAGTCTGGGCGTACTCGAAGGTCTGCCACTCGTAGCGACCGGATTTGGCCGGGGTGCCGATCCAGCCGACCAGCGTGCCCGGCCGCAGGCTGTATTCCTCGCTGATCGCGATGATGCGGCCGTCGGGCAGCGCCGTCAGCGTCTCGATGCCGCCGTTCTTGGGCTGGCGGCCGATCTCGGCGGGACCTTCGACCGGAACCGGCGTCGAGCTGAGCGTCGGATAACGCCACAGCCGATGCTGGCGTTCGAAGGAAACCAGCCAGGAGCCGTCCGGCAGGCGCGCCATGCCCTCGGCGTCGGCCACGGCCTTGTCGACGAGCGGCTGGCCGTCGAGGTCGAGCAGCTTGCCGATCCGGCCGTTGCTCAATCCCGCGAGATTGCCCTTGGCATCGTAGTCGATCGCCGCCGTGAGCCAGCCGCCCGCATCGGAGATCGAGGTGAGGCTCCGCCCGTCGGGTGAGACGTGGAGATCCGACCAGCCGCCGAAATTGCGCGAATTGGCCGTCATCGAAATGCCGCCGCGCCAGATCAGGCGGCCGACGCTGGTGGCGCCCGGCTCGTCGAGCTTGAGGGGCAGCGCAAGGCTGCGGATTTCGAGAGCCTGCTCCTGCGCATCCGCGGGCGGCGGCGACGCGCCGGCGCAGGCGGCCGCCAGCAGGCAGAGGATGAAGAGGGAGCGAAGGGCCGGAGGCAAGATGCCGCGCTCAGGCGGCGCGTCGGCCCGACTTGCCGCCGGCGGACTTGGCGCCGCCCCGGCCGCGACCGGCGGTCGCCACCTTCTTCTTCTCCTCCTCGTCGAACAGCGAGGCGAGCTGCTCCATCATCGTGCCGCCCAGCTGGTCGGCGTCGACGATGGTGACGGCCTTGCGATAGTAGCGCGTGACGTCGTGGCCGATGCCGATGGCGATCAGCTCGATCGGCGAGCGCGTCTCGATCCAGTCGATGACGTCGCGCAGGTGGCGCTCGAGGTAGTTGCCGGGATTGACCGACAAGGTCGAATCGTCGACCGGCGCACCGTCGGAGATCACCATGAGGATCTTGCGCTCCTCGGTGCGCGACAGCAGGCGGCTGTGCGCCCACAACAGCGCCTCGCCGTCGATGTTCTCCTTGAGGATGCCCTCGCGCAGCATCAGGCCGAGGTTCTTGCGCGCCCGCCGCCACGGCGCATCGGCCGGCTTGTAGATGATGTGGCGGAGGTCGTTGAGGCGGCCCGGATTGGCGGGCTTGCCGGCGGCGAGCCACTGCTCGCGGCTCTGGCCGCCCTTCCAGGCGCGCGTGGTGAAGCCCAGGATCTCGACCTTGACGCCGCAACGCTCGAGCGTGCGGGCGAGGATGTCGGCGCTCATCGCCGCCACGGTGATCGGCCGGCCGCGCATCGAGCCGGAATTGTCGATCAGCAGCGACACGACCGTGTCGCGGAAGTTGGTGTCCTTCTCCTTCTTGAAGGAGAGCGCGTGCATGGGATTGGCGACGATACGCGCCAGGCGCGCGGCGTCGAGCGTGCCTTCGTCGAGGTCGAAGTCCCATGAGCGGTTCTGCTGCGCCATCAGGCGGCGCTGCAGGCGGTTGGCGAGCTTGCCGATCACGCCCTGCAGATGGGAGAGCTGCTGGTCGAGGTGATTGCGCAGCCGGCCCAGTTCCTCGGCGTCGCACAGATGATCGGCCTCGACGATCTCGTCGAACTTCACCGTGTAGGCGTGATACTGCTGGCCCAGCGGCTCGTTGCGAAAGCGCGCCCGGCGGCAGCCACGGACGCTCGGCGCGGCCCGGCTCCTCCTCGTCGCCCGAGCCCATCTGCATCTCGGTCTGCGCCTGGTCGGCCGACCGTCTCGGAGGCGTCTTCCTGCTCGGACGCGTCCTCGGTCTCCTCGCCCTGCGCGCCGTAGCCGTGGGTCTCGCTCGAATCGCTCTGGTCGTCGCCGGTCTCGTTGGACTGGCCGTCGGCGTTCTCCTGGTCCTGCGAATCGTCCTGGTCGTCGTCCTGCAGGTCGGCCGATTCGTCGCCGAGCTTGAGGTCGCGGATCAGCTGGCGGGCGGCGCGCGCGAAGGTTTCCTGGTTGCCGAGCGACTCGCGCAGCTTCTGGAAGTCGCGGCCGGCGGCGGATTCGATGTCGGCGCGCCACATGTCGACCATCGCCTTGGCCGACTTCGGGCGGTGCCGCGCCCAGCAGCTGCTCGCGGGCGATCAGGCCGATCACGTCGGCGATCGGCGCGTCGTCCTTGGACTTGATGCGGGCATGGCCGCGCTGGTCGGAGCGCTGGCGCCACAGGGCCGAGAGATTGTCGGCGACGCCGGCCATCCGCTTGGCGCCCAGCGCCTCGACGCGGACCTGCTCGACGGCCTCGAAGATCGCCCGCGCCGTCTCGCCGCGCGGCACGCGGCGCAGATGCGTCTTGCGGTCGTGATGGCGCAGCTTCAGCGCCATCGAATCGGCCTCGCCGCGCACGCGGCTCACATCCTCGACCGGCAGGTCGCGCGCCGGCACGGTGATGCGCGCTTCGCTGCCCAGCAGCGAGCCGCCATCGGGTACGAACGAGACGTTCACTTCCTTGCGCGACACCGCCCGCATGGTGGTGGCGGTGACGCGGCGGAACTCCTCGAGGGGCGTCGAATCCTTGGCCATCGAGGCCCTCTCTAGTGGAGCTTGCCGCCCTTGCCGCTCGACGGCGGGAGTTCCTTGCCGAAACAGCGCTGGTAGTACTCGGCCAGCGTGCTGCGCTCGACCTCGTCGCACTTGTTGAGGAAGGTGAGACGGAAGGCAAAGCCGATGTCGTTGTTGAAGATGCGGGCGTTCTCGGCCCACGTCATCACGGTGCGCGGCGACATCACGGTCGAGATGTCGCCGGCGATGAAGCCGGCGCGCGTGAGATCGGCCAGCGCCACCATGGCGGAGACGATCTTGCGGCCCTCGTCGGTGTCGTACATCGGCGTCTTGGCGATGACGATGTTCACTTCCTGGTCGTGCGGCAGGTAGTTGAGCGTCGTCACGATCGACCAGCGGTCCATCTGGCCCTGGTTGATCTGCTGCGTGCCGTGATAGAGGCCGGTCGTGTCGCCCAGGCCCACCGTGTTGGCGGTCGAGAACAGGCGGAACGCCGGGTGCGGGCGGATCACCTTGTTCTGGTCGAGCAGGGTCAGCTTGCCGTCGACCTCGAGCACGCGCTGGATCACGAACATGACGTCGGCGCGGCCGGCGTCGTATTCGTCGAACACCAGCGCCGTCGGGTTCTGCAGCGCCCACGGCAGGATGCCCTCGCGGAACTCCGTGATCTGCTTGCCGTCGCGCAGCACGATCGCGTCCTTGCCGATCAGGTCGATACGCGAGATGTGGCTGTCGAGGTTGACGCGCAGGCACGGCCAGTTGAGGCGCGCCGCGACCTGCTCGATGTGGGTCGACTTGCCGGTGCCGTGATAGCCCTGGACCATGACCCGTCGGTTGTGGGCGAAGCCCGCGAGGATCGCCAGCGTCGTGTCGGAGTCGAACAGGTAGGCGTCATCGACCTCCGGCACATGTTCGGTCGCCTGGCTGAACGCCGGGACTTCCATGTCGGTGTCGATGCCGAACAGCTGGCGAGCGGAAACCTTGATATCCGGCATGCCCGACACATTTTCCCGGGCCGCGGTCGTCGTGGAGGCCATCACTTTTCCTACAAAACAAAGCCCGCCAAATTGCGGGTCAAATTCATAGTCGCAGGCCGATTTGTGCACTGCAAGCGGCCAATTGGCGGGGCTGCCCTGAGAAGGGCTAATCACTCCGTCGGAAGATGCTCGGAGGCCCGCAGAGTGGAATAGGCGGCGTTGATTTGTTTGAGTTTTTCTTCGGCATCCCGTGCCCCGCCATTGGCATCGGGATGATGCAATTTGACCAGTTCCTTGTAACGAGATTTCACGGCAGCCCGTGTCAGCGGCCATGAAAGTTCAAGCACGTCCAAGGCGTTACGCTCGGCCGGTGTCAGTTGCTCGCTGCCATCGTAGTGGGGGGCCGGTTTCTCGCCCAGCCCGGCATCGTCGGCCAGGCCGAACGGATCGACGATGTGGGCATAGGAACCGCCGCTGCTGCGGCCGCCGAGCGGCCACACCGGCCGCCGCCAGGTCGTGTCGGCACGGATATGGGCCTCGATCTCGTCGGCGTCGAGGCCGGCAAAATAGTCCCACTTCTTGTTGTATTCGCGGATGTGCTCGAGGCAGAACCAGCGATGTTCGTTCAGCCGGTCGCGGGCGCGCGGCGCGCGGTACTCGCCGGACAGCCGGCAGCCCAGCGCCTCGCAGACCCGCTGGTGGGTCTGCGCACCGTCCGTCGCCGCCAAAGGGTTCGCTCGCCGTCGAGACATCCGACTAATATGTGTTCAACGGTTTGGCTGGGCAAGAGAGGCAAGTGATGGGCAAGGTCGCGATGGCAATTGACAACAAGCTCCGTGCTGAGTTCGCGCCGGCACGCCTTGCCGTCGAGGACGAATCCTCGCGCCACCACGGCCACGCCGGCTGGCGCGAAGGCGGCGAAACGCATTTCCGGGTCGAGATCGTATCGGCGGCGTTCGAGGGGCAGAGCCGGGTGGCGCGCCAGCGGTTGGTTTACGGCGTGTTGAAGGACGAGTTCGCCGCCGGCCTGCATGCGCTCGCGCTCACCACGCTGACGCCGGAAGAAGACAAGAAGCGGCTCGCGGATCGACGAGTCTTCGGTAAGACCGACGGTCCGTGCGACGTCAGCCATCCAGCTCGATCTCCTTGCCGGCCGCGGCAGCGCGCACGGCTTCGGCGTCGGGGCCCGTATAGAAATGCGGCGCCCAGCGTTTGACCACCGGACCATCCGCTGACCAGGCGTGGCAGTTGTCGATGACGTAGGGCTTCTGCTTGGGCGCGTTGGGATCGACGGGCTTGGGCGGTTTGCCGATCTTGGTGCGGTGCGCGAGGGTGAGCTCGCGTGCCTTGCCCGAACCCACGGTCTGGAACGCCGTGGTCGCCACTGGACCCAGCAGCTCGACGATGTGCGTGCAGCCATGCACGCCGCCCAGCCGCTCCCGGACCTTGCGGTGGAAGCCGCCGCCGATGCGCAGCCCGATCAGTTTCTTGAAGTCGGGCGCGATGTTGCCGCAGATCCGATACGGCGACCTATCGGTCACCGCCTCGACATCGACGATGGTGAAGCGGTGATCAAGCGTCAGGCGGATCGACATGTCGTGGACGAAGTCGCCGGGCTTGAGCGGCCCACGCCATTCGTTGGCATGCTCGTAGCTCTTCTCGTCGGTGATATGACCCTCGATGTCCCAGAGTCCGTCCTCGCGGAAAAACCCCTGGCAGGTGACGCGACGCGTGTGCAGATGCTGTCGCCCGACCGGCGGCGAAAGCGGCATGGTGAACCTCTCGGCTGGTGCCCTATTTGGCGGCTTGTATGGCGGCCGGCGGAACGATGCGCAACTCGGCGATGCGCGTGCCCTCGCGCTTCAGAATTTCGAAGCGAAATCCGTAAAATGCATAGATCTGGCCGACCTCGGGGATGCGCCGGGCCTCGTGCAGCACCAGGCCGGCGATGGTGATGGCCACATCCTCCGGCAGGCCCCAGCCGAACTCGCGATTGAGGTCGCGGATCGGCACGTCGCCCTGGCAGACCAGGCTGCCGTCTTCGCGCTGGATGACGCCGCGCTTGATGGCGTCGTGCTCGTCCTCGATGTCGCCGGTGATCTCCTCGATGATGTCTTCGAGCGTCACGATGCCGCGCAGCGCGCCGTATTCGTCGACGACGATGGCGAAATGCTCGTGGCGGGCGCGGAAGGCCTGGAGCTGGTCGAACAGCACCGTCGATTCGGGAATGAACCAGGGCGGCGTCATGACGTCCTCGAGCTTGACCGCTTCCGGACTGCCGGCGGCCTTGACCGCGCGGAACAGGTCCTTGGCATGGATCACGCCCACGATATTGTCGGGATCGCTGCGCTGCACGGGTATGCGCGTGTAGGGCGCCGCCAGCATCTGGGTGACGATCGCGTCCATGGGCTGGTCCCCGTCGATCAGGACGACATTGCCGCGATGGGTCATGACGTCGCCCACCGTGCGGTCGCCGAGATCGAGCACCGAACGCAGCATCGCCTTCTCGGCGGGCACCGCCTCGTCGGACTGGCCCTCGCCATGCAGCTCGATGGCGCCGCGCAGGACGTCGGCATGCTCGTCGATCTCGGGCCCGCGGTCGACGTGCACGCCGATCAGCCGAAGGAAGAGGCGCGAGATCCAGGCGACGCCGCGCGCCATCGGTCCCAGGATCGCCAGGGTCACCACGATCGACGGCGCCAGGATCAGCGCGACCCTGTCGGCGCGCAGCAGCGCCCAGGTCTTGGGCATCACTTCGGCGAAGATCACCACCATGATACCGACGATGATCGTGGCGTAGACGACGCCGGCCGCGCCGAAGATCGCGGTCAGCACCGCCGTGGTGAGCGAGGCTGAGAGGATATTGACCACGCTGTTGCCCAGCAGAACCGCGCTCACCGCCTCGTCCTTGCGATCGAGCAGGCCATTTATCAGGACGGCGCGCTTGTTGCCCTGCTGCGCGAGCCGATGCATGCGCGGCCGCGAGGCGCCGGTGATCGCCGTCTCGGCCGCCGACATGTAGGCGCCGAGCATCAGGCAGACCACGACCAGCGGGCAGGCAATCTCCAGCGGCAGGTCGAAATGGAGCTCGGTTTCCATGCCGTGACGTCAGGCTGCGATGGCGTCGTCGAGCAGGCCGCGCAAGGCTTTTTCATCGACCTCGCGGCTCACGAAGGCCTCGCCGATGCCGTGCGCCAGGATGAAGGCGAGCTTGCCGCCCTCGGCCTTCTTGTCGCCGCGCATGTGCTCGATCAGGCGTGCGGCGTCCCAGTTGCGCCGGTTATCGCCGCCGATCGAGCGCAGCCGCATCGGCAGTCCGACGGCGCCGAGATGCCGGCGCACACGCTGGGCGTCGGCCGACGGGCAAAGGCCAAGGCGGGCCGACAGGTCGAACGCCATCGCCATGCCGGCGCCCACCGCCTCGCCGTGCAGCAGGTCCGGGCCGAAGCCGGTCTCGGCCTCGAGCGCGTGGGCGAAGGTATGGCCGAGATTGAGCAGCGCGCGCAGGTCGGTGGTCTCGCGCTCGTCGGCCGCCACGATGCGCGCCTTGGCGAGGCAGCTCTGCTCGATGGCATAGGTGCGCTTGGCCGAATCGCCCGACAGCACGGCCGCGCCATTGTGCTCGCACCAGGCGAAGAATTCCGGCGCGTCGATGAGCCCGTACTTGGCGACCTCGGCATAGCCCGCCAGCAGCTCGCGTTTGGGCAGCGTGTCGAGCACGTCGGTATCGGCCAGCACCAGGCGCGGCTGATAGAAGGCGCCCACCAGGTTCTTGCCGTGGCGCGTGTTGATGCCGGTCTTGCCGCCGACCGAGGAATCGACCTGGGCAAGCAGCGTCGTCGGCACCTGGATGAAGTCGACGCCGCGCAGCAGCACCGCGGCGGCAAAGCCCGCGAGGTCGCCCACCACGCCGCCGCCCAGCGCCACCAGGGTCGTCTTGCGGTCGGGCCGCCGGTCGAGCAACTCGTTCATCAGCCGGCCGAAAGCGCCGAATTCCTTGCTGCTTTCGCCCGCCGGCAGGGTGATGGAGGTCGTGCGCACGCCGGCCTTGTCGAACGAGGCCGCGAGCCGCGGCGCCATAGAGCGGCGCCACCGTCTCGTCGCTGACGATGATGACCCGCGGCGCGGCCAGCAGCGGGCGGGCGAGCTCGCCGGCGCGATCGATCAGGCCGGGGCCGATGGCGATGTCGTAGCCACGGCCCGCAAGGTCGACGCGAATGGTGCTGGCCTTGGTGGTTGTTTGGGCGCTCATGCCTGCACCTTCGCCTTCTCGGCGAGCAGGAAGGCGCGCAACGCCTCGATCACCTGTTCGGTCGTCCGGTCGGCGGGCTGCGCGGTCGAATCGACGATGATGTCGGCCTCGGCATAGATCGGATAGCGCTGGGTCATCAGGCGGCCGAGAATCTCCTTGGGGTCGCCCTGGCGCAGCAGCGGCCGGTGGCCACGCCGCCGCACCCGGTCGAACAGTACATCGAGCTCGGCGCGCAGCCAGACGGTCACTGCCTTGGCGCGCATCAGGGACCGCGTGTCGGCGTCGATATAGGCGCCGCCGCCGGTCGACAGAACGTGCGGCGGCTCGTCGAGCAGGCGGGCGATCACACGGCGCTCGCCGGCGCGGAAATCCGATTCGCCGTATTTCTCGAAGAACTCGGCGATCGAGCAGCCGGCGGCGCGCTCGATCTCGTCGTCGGCGTCGACGAACGACAGACCCAGCCGCATTGCCAGCCGCTTGCCGATGGCGCTCTTGCCCGCGCCCATCAGGCCCACGAGGGCCACGGTGCGCGACAGCGATAGGGATGAATGGGCGTCCATGACGAACTGCAGACATGGATGTCGCCCATTCCGCCCGCGGTTTCAAGCGAGGCGCCCCAAAGACCCTGCGGCGATTGCCGCCCCACGGCAATTGCCTTCGGTAATTGCCGCTCAGGCGGCGGCCGGGTAGGTTGCCCGCGCCGTGCCCATGTTCCGTTCCAGACATCGATTCACCGTGCCCACCCTGAAGATTGGGCCGGTGGTCGTCGTGATCGTCGTTTGCCTGCTGGTCGCCGGCCTGGTGGCGCTTGCCGTCATCGAGCCGCGCCCGCCGCTGCGTCATTTCGAGGTCCCGGTGCCCAATGAACGCTTTGCGCGCTAGGTCTTTGAGCGGACCTGGAGGCCCGCGGTCCGTCCTGGCGGCCTTGCTCAGCTGATCCTCAGCCTCGCCGCCGTTCAGGTATCGGCGCAAACCACCAATTTCGACGACAAGCCCACCGGCTTCCTGACGGCCAACATCGGCGGCATGCCGGCCGACGCCTGGAACGGCACGTCGCTCGGCACCGCCAAGCAGCTGGTCTCGGCGCTGCCGGCCGCGCCGCGCAGCCGTGCGCTGCGCGACCTGCAGTTCACGGTGATGGTGAGCGCGCTCACGCCGCCCGCATCCGACGGCAGTCCGCCGCCCAGCCTGTTTGCGCGCAAGGTCGAAAAGCTGGCGGCGATGGGCGAGGGCGAGAGCCTGAACGAAATGGTCCGCGCCGCCGGCGGCTACGTCGACCCGGTGATCACCACCACCGTGGCCAACGCCATGATGATGGCCGGCGAACGCGAGGGTGCCTGTTCGATTGCCCGCAACTGGCAGCTCACCGAGCCTTTCGGCCGGCGCGCCAACGCCGCGTGCGATTACGCGGCCGGCGAAAAGAGCGGCGCGGGCCCTGCCGGCCTGCCGGCGGGCCAGATCGACGGGCCGGCGATGATGATGCTCGATCTCACGCGCGCGCAGCCGCCGGCCGCCCTGCTGCGCGCCACCCAGCCGCCGATCATCCGTGCGCTGGTCGGCCTCAAGAGCCTGCCGATCGCCACCCGCATCGAGATCGCCGAGCGCGGCGAGGCGCTGGCCGTCATCGAGGCGACGCGGCTGGGCGATCTCTACGTCGAGGCGGTGCGCAGCGGCGCCCCGCTGCCGCCGGCGATGGCGGCGCGCGCCCAGCTCGTCGCGGCGGCGCGCAATGCCTCGAACCCCGCGGAAGTCGTCAATTCGATCGTCGCGGTCTACACCGATACGCATGGCAGCCCGCTGTTCCCGACCGTCGCACGCGCCAGCGCGGCCGGCCTGCTCACGCTGCCGGCCAAGCCGCAATTCGCCAGCGTCGCGCAGGAGGCGATGCGCGGTTTCCTTCTCCTGGGCGACAAGAAGCAGACCAAGGCGTGGACGCAGCTCGCGCTCAACGCCGCCCGCAACAATGCGGGCGCGCTCAATTCCCTCGATCGGCTGATGCCGCTGGTCGCCGTGGCCGGCATCGACGATCCCAAGCGCCTGCCGCCCGGCGAGGTCAACCGCTGGTTCGAGGCGATCCGCCAGGACGATCCCGCCCGTGCGGCGCTGCGCGGCTACCTGCTGCTGGAACTGTTCCGCGCCACCGGCATCGACGTGCCGCCAGGCTCGACCAGCCTGCCCGAGGCGCCGCCCGCCAACGTGCGCCTGGTCATGCCACCCGCGGCCACCCTGCAGGCGCTGCAGTCCGCGGGTGCGGGGCGTCGCCGCGCCGAGGCGTCGCTGCTGGCGTCGATTGCCGCCGGCGAGACGCCGCTCAACGAGCTCCATCCCGCAGGGGTCGCCGCCATCGTGCGGGCGCTGCGCCAGGTCGGCGAGGATCATGCCGGGCGCCTGTTCGCGATCGAGACGGCGATCGCCTACGGCCTCTGAATCGGCCGTGAAGAAAAAACCCACCGCAGCCTTGTCGCGTGAAGCGGAGGCCTTCATCGAAATGCTGGCGGCGGAGCGCGGCGCCTCCAAGAATACCGAGGCCGCCTACAGCGCCGATCTCAAGAACCTCGAAGCCTTCTTGGCGCGGCGCAAGCAGAAGCCCGTGACGGCCAACGCCGACGCCCTGCGCGCCTACCTGAAGTCGCTCGACTATCTCGGCATGACGCCGCGCACGGTGGCGCGCCGGCTGTCGGTGATCCGCCAGCTCTTCCGCTTTCTGCTGGCCGAGCGCCTGCGCCATGACGATCCGGCGAGCACGCTCGATTCGCCGCAGCTCGGACGGTCGCTGCCCAAGGTGCTGTCGCGCGAGGAGGTCGACCGGCTGATCGAGGCGACGCGCGACAAGGATGGGTCCGACGGCGGGCGCATGGCGACCCTGCTGGAGATCCTCTACGCCACCGGCCTGCGCGTCTCGGAGCTGGTCACCTTGCCGCTGGCCGCGGTCGAGCGTGACCCCACCGTGCTGGTGGTGCGCGGCAAGGGCGACAAGGAACGGATGGTGCCGCTCAGTGACCCGGCGCGGGTGGCGATCGTGTCGTGGCTGCATGTGCGCCGGGCGCTGCTGGCTGAAAACGAACCCTCACGCTTCCTGTTCCCCTCGCGCGGGCGGACCGGGCATCTGACGCGGCAGCGCTTCGCCCAGCTCCTGAAGGAGGCGGCCCTCGCGGCGGACATCGATCCTGCGCGGGTGTCGCCGCACGTGCTGCGCCATGCCTTCGCCAGCCATCTGCTGGCGGGCGGCGCCGACCTGCGCAGCGTGCAATTGATGCTGGGCCATGCAGATATCGCCACCACGCAGATCTACACGCACGTTTTGGACGAAAAGCTCAGGTCGCTGGTGCAGGACAAGCACCCGCTGGCCCGCCGTCGCCGCCGGCCGGCCGGTTGACAGGATTCCGGTGCCGGGCGACATCTGAAATTCAATGACCACATATCTCGACTTCGAGAAGCCGATCGCGGAGCTCGAAAGCAAGATTGCCGAGCTCAGGCACCTGCCAAACTCGGGCGATGTCGACATCGCCGAGGAAGTCATGCGCCTGCAGGACAAGGTGCAGAAGCAGCTGCGCGCGACCTATGCCAAGCTGACGCCGTGGCAGAGGGTGCAGGTGGCGCGCCATGCCGAACGGCCGCACGCCCAGCGCTACATCGACCGGCTGATCACCGACTACATGCCGCTTTCGGGCGACCGCACCTTCGGCGAAGACGCCGCCGTAGTGGGCGGCGTCGGCCGGCTGGGCGGCCGCAGCATCGTCGTGCTCGGCCAGGAGAAGGGCGACGATACCGACTCCCGCATCAAGCACAATTTCGGCATGGCGCGACCGGAGGGCTACCGCAAGGCGCAGCGCCTGATGAAGCTTGCCGACCGCTTCGGCATGCCGGTGCTCACCCTGGTCGATACGTCGGGCGCCTATCCCGGCATCGACGCCGAGGCGCGCGGCCAGGCCGAGGCCGTGGCGACCTCGATCGACACCTGCCTGTCGCTCGGCGTGCCGCTGGTCAGCGTGGTGATCGGCGAGGGCGGCTCGGGCGGCGCGCTCGCCATCGCCTCGGCCGACCGCGTCTACATGCTGGAGAATTCCGTCTATTCGGTGATCTCGCCGGAGGGCTGCGCCTCGATCCTGTGGCGCAACAACGCCAACGCCCAGGACGCCGCCGAGGCGATGAAGGTGACGGCGGGCGATCTCAAGAAGCTCGAGGTGATCGACGACGTGATCCCCGAGCCGATGGGCGGCGCCCATCGCAGCCCCGACGAGACGATCGACCTCGTGGGCAAGGTCGTCTCCGAGGCGCTGACCCAGCTCGGCAATCTCGACTCCGACGCGCTGCGCAGCCGCCGGCAGGAGAAGTTCCTGGCGATGGGCAAGAAGGGGCTTTAGCCCTTCAGCCTTTCTCCTTGCCTGCCGTCGCGTCCCACAGCGGGGCGGCCATGGTCTCGCTGAAATTCCTGAACATGAGGTTGAACGAGATGCTGATGCGCTCGCTCTGGCCGTCGTTGGCCGGGACGGTGTGCTTCAGCCACGCCGGGAAGATCAGCAGCCGGCCTTCCTTGCTTTGCGCGTTGGCGCCGTTGGCGGTGAGCCTGGTGTACTGCTTGGGCTTGGGCATGATCATCGAGGCCTGGCCGCGCGGGTCCTGGAAGATGATCTGCGATCCGGCGGTCGGCACGGCCACGTAGTAGACGCCGCTCAGGTAATTATTGGGATGATGGTGCATCGGGTGATAGGCACCCGGCGGATTGACGTTGGCCCAGCAGCCGGTGATGTCCATCGGATAGTGGTCGACCTGCAGGAAACGGGCGACGCCGCGCGCCGCCGACTCCACGAGCTTCACGAATTCGGCGAAGGCGGGCTTGGTGTGCAGATCCTGCGGTGTCTGCCAGTTGCTGCCGGCGGGAATCTTGGGCCGCGGCGCGATCAGCCGCTCGATCTCGGCCTTGAGCTATGGCGTTGAGCGCCGCCGCCGCGGCGGGCTGCAGGTCGACGACCCAAAGCGGCGTGGGGAAGATTTCCTGGACTTCCTGCTTCTCGATCATGCCCCAGTATAGCGGAATTCAGCGAGGCCGTTCTTTCACTTGTCGGTGGCGCGCTGCAGGCGGTCGAGTTGCGCGGGGATCGCTGCAGGATCGGTCACGGGCAGGGAGCAGAAGTTGCGCGTGCAGGCGAAGGCGGCGGGACCGTCCGGATAATCGGGATAGTCGACGTCGTGGTGGAGCGAGCGGGCCTTCGCGCTTGTCCCACCATTCGGCGCGCTTGTCGGCCAGGGGATAGCGGAGCGCGGCGGCATAGAGCGCGGCGCTGCGCGGATCGTCCTTCGGCCCGACGACGGTCACGTGCACCGGTTCGTTCCTGAGCTCTTGCCTCGGCCAGCAGCACGTCGGGCAGGAAGCCGTAGGCGTCGAGCACCGGCGGCGAAGCGAGGTAGCCCATGCCGGCCTCGGCGATCTCGCGATCGCGCGCGTTGCCGGTGTAGGCGGCGAGCAGGGTGAAGAAGCGCGTCGTCGTGGCATTGTCCTCGCGCTGCTTGATCGGCTTCGGCAAGTGCCGGGCGTCGGGCGCGGCCGACGCCACGAAGCCGCCGGTCTTGGGATCGATGAAGGTCCTGGCGATGAATTCACCGGTCGCCGCCGCGGCGGCCAGCCATTTGCGCTCGCCCGTCGAGCGATGGAGCGCAAGAAGCGCCGCGCCCATTTCGACATTGTCGGCGAGGTAGGGGCCGCCCGTGTCGCGCTCGGCGTGACGGAATCCGCCGTTCGGCAGGCCGCGCTCGCGCGGCAGGCTGCGCTCGCGCAGCGCCCAGTCCGCCGCCGCGATGGCCAGCGCCAGCGCACTCTTCTCGCCCGTCGCGTCGTAATAGGCGAGGAGTCCCTGGATCGCCTGGCCGGTCTCGCGAGCGTATTGGCGCTTGTCGACGCCGGGCTGGCCGTCGGCCATGCCCATCGAGGCGTAGAAGCCGCCGCCCGGTCCGGCCAGCGTGTTCTTGAGGAAGCCGAAGATGTCGATCGGCTGCGGCACGATAGGTCGGGTCGTCGAACAGCACCGCGGCGCGGGCGTAGGCCGACAGTGCCGCCTGCTGGGCGAACATCGGGAATTCGAGAGACGGTTGAGACCAGTCGGGCTTCAGCGACACCTGGCTGATGCCGCCCGACTCCTTGTCGATCAGGGCGATCTGGGCGGTCAGCGTGCGCTTCAGCCGCGCCTCGGCTTCCGTGTCGCCTGCTTTGGCGCGGTCGAGGAACCAGCCCAGGGTCGGGCCGTCGACAAGCTTGCTCTTGCTCCAGCCGCCGTTGGCGCGGTCATAGGCCTTGTCGAGGAAGCCCAGGATCTCGGCGCGGTCGGCGTCGCGGAGGCCGGTCGCCAAGGTGCGCTCGCGCTCGGGACCGCCGAATTTGCCGTAGTCGACCGGCGAGGGATCGCGGATCGTCTCCTGCAGGATGGGGATGAAGAATTTCGGCGAGTAGAAGCCGCGCAGTTTCACGATCTCCGTGCCGTCCGGACCGAAGATGATGGTGGCCGGCCAGCCCCAGCGTTCGTAGCGCTGCGAGACGTCGGGCCGGCTGTCCTGGTCGACGATCACCGGGATGAACTTGTCCTTCAGCACGGCGCGCACGTCGGGGTTCGCCCAGGTGTCGCGGTTCATGGCGTGGCACCACGGGCACCACCAGCTCTGCAGCGACACGATCACGAACTTCTTCCCGGTCGCGGCGCGCTCGAAGGTGGCGTCCGACCACTCGCTCCAGAAGCCGTCCTTGTTGTCGATTGGCGCCGCCTGGGCGGCCGCCAGACCGAGCAGCAGCGCGCCAAGAAACGCGAAGAACCGCATCATGAAAGTCTCCACCGAACGGAGGTCGCCGAAGGCATTTGCAGGCCCGGCCGTTCGGTGGTCCAATCACGGTCATACACAGGATCGGGAGGAACCCAGGAGGAACCCGTGGCCGTCACCGTCCAGCCGATCACCCCGGATTTCGCCGCCGAAGTGGGCGATGTCACGCTCGGCGGGCCCATCGCGCGCGACGACCTCGCCGCGATCCGCGCCGCCTTCACCAAATACGCGGTGCTGGTCTTTCCCGACCAGGAATTCGACGACGAGAGCCAGCTCGCCTTCGCGCGCCATTTCGGCCCGCTCGAGACCACCGTCTTCAAGGCGCGCAAGGACCACAAGCTCCGCCTGCACGAGAACATGGCCGATGTCGGCAATCTCGACGCCGAAAACCGCATCCTGCCGACCAACGACCGCCAGCGGCTCTACAATCTCGGCAACCGGCTGTGGCATACCGATTCCTCGTTCAAGCGCCTGCCGGCCTATTGCTCGATGCTGCATGCCCGCTCGATCCCGCCGATCGGCGGCCAGACCGAGTTCGCCGACCTGCGCGCGGCCTACGACGCGCTGCCCGAGGCCACCCAGCGGCGCATCGCCGGCCTGGTGGCCGAGCATTCGATCATGACCTCGCGCGCCAAGCTCGGTTTCAGCGACTTCGACGAAAGCGAGCGCGAGGCGTTCAAGCCGGTGCCGCAGGTGCTGGTGCGCCGGCTGCAGGATTCGGGCCGGCTCAGCCTCTATATCGCGAGCCACGCCGGCGCGATCCGCGGCATGGAAGACGAGGCGGCGAAGCAGCTCCTGGCGGAGCTGACCGAGCACGCCACGCAGCGCCAGTTCGTCTATTCGCACCGCTGGCGGGTGAAGGATCTCGTGATCTGGGACGACCGCTGCACCATGCATCGCGGCCTCGATTTCGACGACCAGCGCTACCAGCGCGACATGCGCCGCGCCACGGTGTCGGACGTGGCGCCGACCTGCGAGCAGATGGGGCTGGCCGTCGCCGCCGAATGACGCCGGCGGCTTTCCGCAAGCTGGCGCTTTCGCTCGCAGGTGCGACGGAAGGAGCGCATGGCGGCCATCCCGACTTCCGCGCCGGCGGCAAGGTCTTCGCCTCGCTGGGCTATCCCGGTCCGCAATGGGGCATGGTGAAGCTCGCGCCCGAGCAGCAGCAGATGCTGGTCTCGGCCGAGCCCGGCATGTTCGTTGCCGTGAAGGGGACCTGGGGCCTGCGCGGCGCCACCAGCGTGCGGCTGGCCGCAGCGGATGCGCGGACGATGCGCAGCGCGCTCACCATGGCATGGCAGAACGTGACCGCGGCCAAGGCGAGGAAGCCTAAACGCGCCGCCGCATGATGACGCGTCGCCAGACGGGGTGGCCGTGGCTGCATTCCGTCATCAGCACGACGCGCAGGGGCCGGGTGAAGGCGCCGCGCGGCACTTCCGCGAAGCCGCGCCGCTCATAGTACGGTCCATTCCACGGCACGTCGCGATAGGTCGAGAGATAGAGCGCATCGAAGCCCGGCGCCTGCGCCGTCCGGGCGCTGCGGTCGATCAGCGCCGCGCCGTAGCCGTGGCGCTGCCAGCGGTCGAGCACCGACAGTTGGTCGAGCCAGGCCGTGCCGCCGTGCAGCTTCATGAGGGCGAAGCCGACCGGGCTGGCCGAAGCGGCGAGGCCGCCACCCACAGCAGGCCATGACGATCGCCATGGTCGAGCGAGGCGATGCGTGGCCGGCGGCATGTCGATCACGCGCTGGAGCCCGACGCGGGCAAAGCGCAGGTCGGCCTGGTTTTCGATCTGCGGCAGCAGCTTGATTTCAGTCGGACGCGGGCGGCGAATCATGGCGGCGGATTGAGTACGCTCTGCCGGACGCGGGAGGAAGAGCCATGACCATCGACATCGAGCCACTTCGCCAGCAGCTTGGACGCAAGATCGAGGACGAGGACATCGTCACCGAGGCGCCGCTCAGGGCCATGATCGCCACCTTCGACCGTCCGGACAAGGTGCCGGCGGCCGGCGAGGCGATCGCGCCGGGCTGGCATCTCTGCTTCCTGCATTCCTATGCGCGCCGCGCGTCGCTCGGGTTGGATGGCGCGGCGTTCGAGGGCGGCGTGCTGCCCAAGATCCCCATGCCGCGGCGCATGTATGCCGGTTCGACCTTCACCTTCGACGGCGACATCCGCGTCGGCGACAAGCTCAGGCGCGAGATCGAGTTCTCCGACGTGCAGCTGCGCAACGGCAGCACCGGCACGCTGATCGTCACGACGCAGACCCGGCGCATCTTCACGCCGCGCGGCCTGGCGCTCACCGAAGCCGCCAGCACGGTGTTCCGCGAGGAAGTGAAGGCCGGCCAGAAGAGCGGTGTTCCCGTGCGCGATGCGGCACCCGCCGACGTGCCGTGGCGGCGCACGATCAAGCCCGATCCGGTGATGCTGTTCCGCTACTCGGCGATCACCTTCAATCCGCACCGCATCCACTACGACCGCACCTACTGCATCGAGACCGAGGGCTATCCCGGCCTGGTGGTGCATGGTCCCTTCGCCCAGCAGTGCCTGTTCGACCTGCTGCGCGATTCGATGCCGGGCCGGAAGATAAAAACCTTCGCCGTGCGCGCCCGCGCGCCGCTGTTCGATACCGCGCCGTTCGACGTGGTCGGCCGGCCGACGGCCGACGGCAAGGGCGCGGAACTCTGGACGGTGACGCCCAAGGGAACGATCGCGGCGCAGGCGACGGCGACGCTCGCCTGACGAGTCAGGTAACGTCGCCGGGCAGAGCCACCGTGAAGCGGCCGAGCAGGCTGGAGAGAGTCTCGATCTCTCGGGCGCTCCAGCGATCGCGGAAGATAGCGGCGGCCGATCGTTCGAGTGTCGCGCGCGCGTCCGCTACGCGTTGGCGGCCGGCCTTCGTCAGCACGACATAGCCCACCCGGGCATCGCGCGGATCGGCCTCCCGCTTCACGAAGCCCAACTTCTCGAGCGGCAAGGCCATCCGCGTGACCGTCGACTGGCTGACGTTCAGCCGATTGGCCATGTCGACCCGACGTAAGCGGTTGAGGGGAGACTGGTCGAGCTGCATCAGGAACATGAACTCGCGCAGGGACAGGCCGTGAACTGCGCCCAGGCCGGGATCGACCCGCGCCTCGACAAAGGACTGCGCGCGCATGAGCCGTAGGAGTGCCGGGAGGGATGGATCTGACATCCCACGAATATAGTCCGAATACTTCCGTATGCAAGTACTATGGAAGTTGTCTGGAAATATCGACTCAGTCGTTGGCCGCGCCGTAGCGCAGCGGGCGGAAGAAGGCGCGGATGTCGTCGACCAGCAGCGCGGGCTCCTCGAGAGCGGCGAAGTGGCCGCCCTTGGGCATGAGGGTATGGCGGCGCAGGTTGAAGGAGCGCTCGATCCATTCCTTGGGCGGCGGCGGGGCGAGGTCGGCCGGGAAGGCGGCGAAGCCGGTCGGCGTCTCGACCCGCTTGCCCTCGGGCAGGGCGCGGTTCTGCTGCTGCGTGACGCCGCGATAGAGCCAGGTCGCCGTGCCGGCGGTGCCGGTCAGCCAATAGACCATGATGTTGTCGAGCAGCAGGTCGAGCGAGAAGCGATTGACCGGGTCGCCACCGCAGTCGCTCCAGGCCTGGAACTTCTCGACGATCCACGCCGCCAATCCGACGGGCGAATTGGTGAGCGCCACGCCCAGCGTCTGCGGCCGGGTCGCCTGGATGCGTTGATAGGCGGTCTTCTCGTCGCGCTCGGCCTGGACCTTGTCGAGCCAGGTCTTCTCGGCCGCGCTGAACTGGGTCTTGCGCAAGTCGATGCCGGGACGGAGCCCGATCATGTTGAGGTGCAGCCCGAGCACGCCCGATTTCCACTCGTCCTTTTCCTCCGTCACGGGATGGTCGAAGGCAGCCCACGACGAGACGACGGCGCCCCAGTCGCCGCCCTGCACGCCGTACGGCCGGCGATAGTTGAGCTTTTCATGCACCAGCCGGTGCCACAGGCCGGCGATGGCGCGCGGGCCGATCGGGCCGGTGCTGCCGTCGTCGCGGATCGGCGGACCGGAGAAGCCGTAGCCGGGCAGCGAGGGCACGATGACGTCGAAAGCGTCGAGCGGATCGCCGCCGTGATTTTCGGGATGGGCGAGGGCGTCGATGATGTGCAGGAACTCGACGATCGAGCCCGGCCAGCCGTGGGTGATCACGAGCGGCAGCGGCCGCGGCGCATCCTCGACCTCGGTGCCGGGCTCGCGGATGAAATGCAGCCGCTGCGGGCCGATATCGACCAGATAATTGGGCCAGCGGTTGATCGCCTCCTGGCAGCGCTGCCAGTCGTAGCCGTGCCGCCAGTATTCGACCAGCTCGGCCAGGAAATCGGGATCGGTGCCGGAGGCCCATGAGCCTTCGTCGGCGATCGCGATCGGCGGCCGCCAGCGGCGCAGGCGCTCGTCGAGATCGATCAGCGCCCGTTCGGGAATGTCGACCGTGAAGGGCTCGGGAGTGTCGTAGCGCGTGTCGGCCATGCAACAGGCGTAGCGCGGAACCTAGCGTTCCAGCAAATCCGCCTTGAGCCGCTCGCGCGCGGCAGCGTCGAGCCCGAGCGCCCGTTCGGCGAAGCTCTCCGGTCCGCCGAAATCGGCGCGCACGACCTCGAACGCCGCCTCGAGATAGGGCGTGCGGGCCTCGACGATGGCGGCGCGGGTGTCGATGTCGAGCTCGGGATAGCGCCCGACATGGCCGGTCCACAGTTCGTTGGTGCGGAGATAATCCTCGATCACGGTCTCCCACGGCACGCCCAGCAGGCTGAGCAGCAGCGCCGAGGCGAAGCCGGTGCGGTCCTTGCCGGCGGTGCAATGGAACACCAGCGGCCGGTGCGTGCCGTCGCTCAGGGTCGCGAACAGGGTGCGGAAGCCTGGCGCGCAGCGGCGCGGGTAGTCGCGGTAATGGTCGGTCAGGAACTGCATCATGAGATGCGGATTGGCGCTGCCGTCGGCGACGGCGCCCCGGATCCGCTCACCCACGCCGGGCTCGATATGGGCGCCGACGATGCGGCACTCGACGCCATCGACGCGGTGCGGCGTCTCGGCCGCCTCGTTGACGCCGCGCAGGTCGACGATGGTGCGCACGCCCAGGCGGCCCAGCGCGCCGCGGTCCTCGTCGGTCAGGTTGCCGAGATGGGCGGAGCGGAACACCGCGCCGCGGCGCACGAGGTGGCCCTCCGCGGTGCGATAGCCGCCGAGGTCGCGGAAATTGGAGCCGCCTTCCAGCGGCACGACATGGGGGAGCGATGTATCGAGCATGGCCGAGCCTTTAGCACGTCCGGCGCTCCCAAATCATGTCGGTAATGGGTCAGAATTTTTGCGCCAGGGTCAGCAGGAAGGTCCGCCGCTGGCCGAACTGGGGCGCGCCCACGCCGACGCCCTGGCCGTCGCGGATCTGATAGCTGTTGTCGAACAGGTTGATGGCGTCGAAGCGGACCTGCGTGCCCTTGCCGAGGCCGATGGGGACCTTCTGCACCAGCGAGGCATTGACGACGGCGTAGCCGGGCAACGACAGGTCGTTGGGCGTGACGATGCTGGTGCGCAGCCCGCTGCCGTACAGCATGTCGGTCGAGACCTTGGTCGCCCAGTCGCTGTCGCGGTTGAAGGTGTAGGCGGCGCCGCTCGACATCGTCCAGCCCTGGCTGTGGTCGAGGGCGATGTAATTGTTGGCGATATAGGCAAGCTCGGCCTGGCCGAAATTGAACTGTGCGGAGTTGATGTTGGTGCCGATGCCGCTGCCATAGGCGCCGTTGAAGTAGACCGACCAGGGACCTTCGTCGTAGCTGGCGGCGAATTCGACGCCCTTGACGATGGCATTGGCGTAATTGAACGAGGTGAGCGAGACCGGGGCGCCGAACTGGCCTTCGTCGAGCAGGTTCTGGGCGATCTTGTAGTAGGCGCTGAGGCCGACCGTCAGGCCGCGCAGCGGCTTGGCGGTGACGCCGACATCGAAATAGTCGGCCCGCTCGGCCTTCACCGCGCTGTTCTGCGTCACCTCGGGAAAGGCCACGGTGCCGGCCAGTGCGGCGATCGAATTGCCGCTCACCTGGAGGAGCGGCGGCGGCGTGAAGTAGCGCGAATAGCCGACCCGGAAGGTGAACATCTCGTCGGGCTGCCACACGACGTTGATGCGCGGGCTCAGCTGGTTCTCCTGGGTGGGCGACGTGATGGCGTCGAAACGCAGGCCGAAATTCACCGTGACGGTGGGCACGATCCGCCATTCGTCCTGCAGGTAGACGCTGTAGGTCCAGCCCGTGATATCGGAGCTGTCGGTGACGCCGAACGGTTGGTCGGACGGAATCGGGTCGCCGTCCGGATTGCCGGGATCGGGCATCAGCAGGAAGGTATTGGCCTGGGTGTTGGCAGTGGCGCGTTCGCGCTGCACCAGAAAGCCGCCGCGCACCGTGTGCTTGTCGGCGACCTTCCAGGAGCCGTCGCCCTGCACGCCGGCGGCGAAGCTCGTCCGCTGGGTCCACGGTGCAATGCCGTTGAAGGCCAGGTCGCCGAACTGATCGGGCTGGTAGGTCAGGCTGGAATAGCGGCCGAAGCCCGAGAGCTGGAAGTTGACGTCCTGGTAGCTCTTCTGCAGCGAGGCGATGGCGAAGTAGCTCTTCTCCCACTGGCGCTGGTCGAGAATCGCGCTGTTGAAGTTCGTCTGTCCGTTGACGGCGAAGTTCGGCGTCTGGAACGGCACGTTGGGGATCTGGAAGCGCGAGCTCGCGCCGCCGGCGATCAGGGCGAGCCGCGTATTGTCGTCGACGATGCCGGTGACCTTGGCCAGGCCATACCACTGGTCGGTGTCGTCATGAATCGGCGAAAACGAAGACGTCGGGTTCTCGATGCCGAGACCGTTGTGGATGTACTGGCCGGCGGCGAAATAGTCGATCGCGCCGCTGCGGCCGCCGTAGGAGAAAGCGGGCTGCGAATAGTCGCGCGAGCCGCCGGTGACGGAAACCTCGCCGCCGGGATTGGTCGTGCCCGACTTCACGGTGATGTCGACGATGCCCGCGGTATGCAGGCCGTACTGGGCGGGCAAGGCGCCGGTGAGCAGCGACATCTGGTCGGCATAGCGCGTGGCCAGGATGTTGTTGAACAGCGACAGGCCTTCGGGCAGCTGCACGCCGTCGAGCCGGTACTGCACGTTGGCATGGTCGCCGCGCACGTGGATCTGGCCAAAACTGTCCTGCACCACCCCGGGTGCGCGCAACAGCACCTGGTTCAGCGGCGCGTTCTCGCCCTGCGGGACGTTGCCGATGGTGCGCGGCGTGAAGTCGTAGGCCGTGGCGCCGAGGCTGGGCTGGATCGAGCTGCGTGCCTCGTCGAGCCGCGTCGCCGTGACGGTGATGCCGAGCGACGGATCGGCGAGCGGCGGCTGCGGCTCGGTCTGCGCCGCAGCCGGCGCCGCCGCCGCGACCAGGCCGGAAAGCAACGTCCAGGTACCGACACGCCGCAGCATCACTTTCCCTCACGATCCGCCATCGCCGAGGGGACGTTACAATATAACATTTCTGATGGTCAACCGGATACGTCAAGAGGCGCCAGGCTTGTCTGGCGCCTCTTCGTCAGTCCGTTCCGATCGGAGCGCCGACGCTTATTTCAGGGCGGCAACACCGGCTTGGGACAGCGTATCGTCCTGCGCCCCGGAGCCGCCGCTCACGCCGATCGCGCCGATGATCTTGCCGCCGACCATCAGGGGATTGCCGCCGCGCGAAGCGATCACGTCGTCGAGCGTCGTCAGATAGTTGAAGTACGGGCCCTTGCCGATCAGATTCTCAAAGGCGAGCGTGGGGCGGCGATAGCGCGCCGCCGTGCGGGCCTTGTGCTGGGAAATCGTGATCGAGGCGTACTGGCAATTGTCCATTTTCTCGAAATAGACCAGGTCGCCGGACGGACCGACGACGGCAACGCAGAAGCCATCCCACTTCCGCTTCGCAGCCTCGGCCATCGCTGCCCCAGCGACCTTCTTGGCGGTCTCGAGATTGATCGTCTCGCCGTAGGGCGGGGCGCTGAACGTCTCGGCGACCGTGTCGTTCGGATTGTTCGGATTGGGCGGCACCTGGGCCACGACCGCTGAGCTTGTCACCAGCGCTGCACCCAGCAGGCTTGCCATCAAAGTAAAACGGCTCATTTTTTCCTCCCTCTATTCCCGCCGGCATTGGTTGGACGGCTGCGCCGGCGCGGTCTGTCCGAGAGGTCGAGCTTAGCGGAGGACGGTCGCCTTCGAGAACTGACGGTTTGGTTACCGGGGCAACAACTGCGTGAGGCAGCCGGTCGGCCGGCGCCGGGTCGTCAGACCCGGCCGTGGCAGTGCTTGAACTTCTTGCCCGAGCCGCAGGGGCAGGAGGCATTGCGCGCGACCTTGCCCCAGGTCGCGGGATCGTTGGGGTCGACCGCGCTCTTGGCGGCGCGCGGACGCGGCAGCGTGGCGACTCCGCCGCCGTCGGGATCGGCCGGATCGAAGGCCGGATCGTCGCTGAGCGCCGCGGCGAGCGCCGGATCCTCGTGGACCTCCTGCATCTGCGCCGGCATGTCGGGCATCGGCGGCGGCTCCATGCGGAGCTGCAGCGTGGCCAGCAGGCTCACGACCTGCTCGCGCAGGCCGCTCAGCAGGTCGTTGAAGAGGTTGAACGCCTCGCGCTTGTATTCGTTCAGCGGATCCTTCTGGCCATAGGCGCGCAGCCCGATGCCCTGGCGCAGATGGTCGAGATGGAGCAGGTGATCCTTCCAGCTCTGGTCGAAGAGCTGCATCAGCACGCTCTTCTCGACCTGGCGCCAGACGTCCGGCCCGTGCTGCGCCGCCCTTTGGGCAAACAGCCGCTCGACCGAATCGTTCAGCCGCGTCCTGATCTCCTCGTCGGCGATGCCTTCTTCCTTGGCCCAGGCATCGACCGGCAGGTCGAGGCCGAACAGGCGCTGCACATCGTCCTTGAGCTCGGTGATCTTCCACTGCTCGGCATAGACATTTTCGGGGATCGTCCGCGTCACCAGGCCGTCGACGACGTCGCGGCGCATGCCGGCCACGGTGTCGGAGACGTCCTCGGTCGCCATCAGCTCGACGCGCTCCTTGTAGATCTCCTGGCGCTGGCTGTTCATGACGTCGTCGAAGCGCAGCAGGTTCTTGCGGATCTCGAAGTTGCGCGCCTCGACCTTGCCCTGCGCCGTTTCCAGCGCCTTGTTGAGCCAGCGATGGGTCAGCGCCTCGTCGTCGGCCATGCCCTTCTTCTGGACCCAGTCGAGCACCTTGTTGTTGCCGAAGATGCGCATCAGGTCGTCTTCCAGCGACAGGAAGAACTTCGACGCGCCGGGATCGCCCTGGCGGCCCGAACGGCCGCGCAGCTGGTTGTCGATGCGCCGGCTCTCGTGACGCTCGGTGCCGACCACGTAGAGGCCGCCTGCCGCGAGCACGATCTCGCGATTGCGCAAGACCTCGGCCTTGATCTCCGCCGCAACGCGCTCGAGCTCGGCCTTGCGCTCGGCCTCGTCGGGGAACTTCGCGGCGATCGCCGGCTTCGGACTGGCGCACCAGCATGTCGGCGTTGCCGCCCAGCTGGATGTCGGTGCCGCGACCGGCCATGTTGGTGGCGATGGTGATGGCGCCCGGCCGGCCGGCCTGGGCCACGATCTCGGCTTCCTGGTCGTGGAAGCGCGCATTCAGCACGTTGTGCGGGATCTTGGCCTTCTTGAGTTCCTCCGACAGCGCTTCCGACTTCTCGATCGACACCGTGCCGACCAGCATCGGCTGCTGGCGCACCCGGCAGTCCTCGATCAGCTTGACGATGGCGCGCGTCTTGTCGGAGAGCGTGCGGTAGATCTCGTCGTCGGCGTCCTTGCGGGCAACCGGCACGTTGGTCGGGATCTCGACCACTTCGAGCCGGTAGATCTCGCCGAATTCGGACGCCTCGGTCATCGCCGTGCCGGTCATGCCGGCCAGCTTGGGATACATGCGGAAGAGGTTCTGGAAGGTGATCGAGGCCAGCGTCTGGTTCTCGCGCTGGATCTCGACCTTTTCCTTGGCCTCGAGCGCCTGGTGCAGGCCCTCGGAATAGCGCCGGCCGGCCATCATGCGGCCGGTGAACTCGTCGATGATGACGACCTGGCCGTCCTTGACGATGTAGTCGACGTCGCGGGCGAACAGCTTGTGGGCGCGCAGCGCCTGCGTCACGTGGTGGAGCACCGAGATCTGCGTCGGCGCATAGAGGCTGATGCCCTCGGGCAGCAGGCCGTCGCTGCGCAGGATGTCCTCGACCGCCTCGACGCCGGCATCGGTCAGCACGACGGTGCGGTTCTTCTCGTCCTTCTCGAAATGGTCGGCCTTGAGGCGCGGGATCACGGTGTCGGCGCGGCGATAGAGCTCCGACGAATCCTCGGCCGGGCCGGAGATGATCAGCGGCGTGCGCGCCTCGTCGATCAGGATCGAATCGACCTCGTCGACGATGGCGTAGTTGAAGGGCCGCTGGGCCATGGCATCCAGGCGGTACTTCATGTTGTCGCGCAGGTAGTCGAAACCCAGCTCGTTGTTGGTGCCGTAGGTGACGTCGCAGGCGTAGGCCGCCTTGCGCTGCTCGTCGTCGAGCTCGTGCACGATCACGCCGACGCTGAGGCCGAGGAACGTGTAGACTTGGCCCATCCACTCGGAGTCGCGCTTGGCGAGGTAGTCGTTCACCGTCACGACATGCACGCCCTTGCCTTCGAGGGCGTTGAGATAGACCGGCAGGGTGGCGACCAGCGTCTTGCCTTCGCCGGTCTTCATCTCGGCGATCTTGCCCTGATGAAGCACCATGCCGCCCTTGAGCTGGACGTCGAAGTGACGCTGGCCGAGCGTGCGCTTTGACGCCTCGCGCACCGTGGCGAAGGCTTCGACCAGAAGATCGTCCACGGTCTCGCCCTTGGCCAGACGCTCGCGGAATTCGGCTGTCTTGGCGCGCAGCTGCTCGTCGGACAGCTTGGCGAACTCCGGCTCGAGGGCATTGATCTTCGCCACCGGCTTGTCGAAGCCTTTGACGACGCGATCATTGGCCGTGCCGAACAGGCCTCGGGCGAGCGCCCCCAGCATGAAAACCTCTATATTGTAACGACTTAGGCGGGCTCTGGGGGCCCGCCGACCCCGTCAGAGATAGAGAGCGCATCCGCAAGTGTCAACGCGTGGGCCGGCCGCCGCGGCCGTCAGGCGCCGTCTGGCGGCCGGAGCCGCATCGTCGACACCGTGCTCACGAAAAAGTGCCGCAATCCACCGTCATCACGACGCCGCCGGGGAGGCAAAGCTTGCTTGGCCCGAGCGGGCCTGTGTAAACCGATTGCGCTGCCTTTCGTCGTCAGAGTTGTCCTCAAGCCAAGTTTCCGGAGCGTGCCATGAGCCTTCGCTTGCGCCCCCTGCGCCTGATCGTCCTGTCCTGCGCAGCCGCCGCGATGGCCGGTCCGCTCGCCGCCCAGCAGCCTGCCACCCCTCCTGCCGCACCACCGCCGCCGTCAGGCGCCCGCCGGCCAGGCGCCGGCCCAGAAGCCGCCGGCCAAGCCGCCCGCGGCGGTGGCCGCGCCGGCCGCCCAGCCGCTCAAGGATCCGATCGTCGCTACGGTCAACGGCCAGCCCATCCGGCTCTCGGAGCTCGAGATCGCCCAGCAGGCGCTGCCGCAACAATATCGCAACATGCCGCTGCAGGCGGTGTTCCCGGCGCTGCTCGATCGCATCGTCGACAGCAAGCTCGTGGTCCAGGAAGGCAAGAAGAGCAAGGTCAACGACGACCCCGCCTTCAAGAAGCGCATGGCCTTCGTCGAGGACCAGGTGCTGCAGGATTTCTGGATCCAGCGCGAGGTTGCCCGCAAGGTCACGCCGGAGAAGTTGCAGCAGCGCTACGAGGAGCGCCTGAAGTCGATGCCGGCCGAGGAAGAGGTGCACGCGCGGCACATCCTGGTGTCGACCGAGGATGAGGCCAAGGCGATCATCGCCGACCTCAAGAAGGGTGCCGCCTTCGACAAGCTCGCCAAGGAGAAGTCGACCGACAAGGCCTCCGGTGCGGAGGGCGGCGATCTCGGCTGGTTCAAGAAGTCCGACATGGTGAAGGAATTCGCCGACGCCGCGTTTGCGCTGAACAAGGGCGATCTCACCGAGACGCCGGTCAAGACGCAGTTCGGCTACCACGTCATAAAGGTCGAGGACCGCCGCAAGGCGCCGCCGCCGGCGTTCGAGGAGCTTTCCGAGCAGCTGCGCGAGGAAATGGCCCGCGAGGCCGTGACGGCGCAGCTCGACCAGCTGCGGTCCGGCGCCAAGATCGAGAAGTTCAACATCGATGGCAGCAAGGTCGAGGCGGCTCCGGCCAAGGCGACTGTGCCGGCCGCACCGGCAACGCCTGGCCGTCCGCCGGCCGCGGCGCCCGTCGCGCCCGCGACGCCGCCGGCCGCGCCTAAGTAAAACTCCCGTTTTTGGGCATTTCTGGTGTAGGCTCCCCCGTTCGGAGCGGCCGGGTTCTTCTCGGCCGCCCGCAAGGGGAGTCCTATGACGGTCAAGCACGCCCAATCGCCGCTCGCGCCTAAAACGACGCCGACGCTGCCGCGCGTCGCCGGCGTCAAGCTCGGGGCGGCGCAATCCGGCGTGCGCTACAAGGACCGCGACGACATCATGCTGGCGGTGGTGCCGGCGGGCGCCACCATCGCGGGCGTGCTGACGCGGTCCAAGACGTCGTCGGCGCCGGTCGACTGGTGCCGCAAGAACCTGGCCCGCGGCAAGGTGCGCGCCATCGTCGTCAATGCCGGCAACGCCAATGCCTTCACCGGCAAGGCGGGCGACAAGGCGGTCGAGGAGAGCACCCGCGCCATCGCGCAGGCCCTGGGCTGTCCGCGCAACGAAGTGTTCATGGCCTCGACGGGCGTGATCGGCCAGCCGCTCGACTGGGAGAAGATCGCCGCCGTCGTGCCCGCCCTCATCAAGTCGGGACGCGAAGACGGCTGGGCCGCCGCCGCCGGCGCGATCATGACGACCGACACCTTCCCCAAGCTCGCCACGCGCCAGGCCAAGATCGGCGAGCGGACCGTGACCATCAACGGCTTCCTCAAGGGCTCGGGCATGATCGCGCCCGACATGGCGACCATGCTGGGCTTCGTCTTCACCGACGCCAAGGTGCCGAGCGGCGTGCTGCAGAAGCTTCTGGCCGATGCCGCCGACAAGTCGCTGAACTGCGTCACCGTCGATGGCGACACCTCGACCAGCGACACGCTGCTGATGGTCGCCACCGGGGCGGCCCGTCACGCGCCGATCGAGGAAGCCGACGATCCCGTCCTGGTCGACTTCAAGCGCGCGCTCGACGAGGTGCTGATCGAGCTGGCGCAGCTTCTGGCGCGCGACGGCGAGGGCGCCACCAAGTTCGTGACCATCAACGTGGGCGGCGCCTCGTCGAACGGCGCGGCCCGCAAGATCGGGCTGTCGGTCGCCAATTCGCCGCTGGTCAAGACCGCGATCGCCGGCGAGGACGCCAACTGGGGCCGCATCGTCATGGCGGTCGGCAAGTCGGGCGAGCGCGCCGACCGCGACAAGCTCAGGATCTCGATGGGCGGCGTGCGCATCACCGACGCGGGCGCGGTCCTGCCCACCTATGACGAAGCACCGGTGGTCAAGCACCTCAAGGGCACCGACATCGTGATCGACATCGATCTCGGCATCGGCCGCGGCCGCGCCACGGTCTGGACCTGCGATCTGACGCACGGCTACATCGACATCAACGGCAGCTATCGTTCTTGAGCGCGGCGTTCGACGACGAGTGCCCGGGGAGCCCGCCACCGCTCGGCGACCGGCCGCTCGTGCTGGTCGCCGCCGTGGCGCTGGTCGATGTCGACGGCCGCCTGCTGATCGCGCAGCGGCCCGAAGGCAAGTCGATGGCCGGCCTGTGGGAATTTCCCGGCGGCAAGGTCGATCCCGGCGAGACGCCGGAACAGGCGCTGGTGCGCGAGCTGCACGAGGAGCTCGGCATCGAGACGGCGGCGAGCTGCCTGGCGCCGATCGCCTTCGCGAGCCACGGCTACGAAAAATTCCATCTGCTGATGCCGGTCTTCGTCTGCCGCAAGTGGAACGGTCTGCCGCGGCCGCGCGAAGGCCAGGTGCTGAAATGGGTCATGCCGGGCGAGCTCGGACGCTTTCCCATGCCGCCGGCCGACCTGCCGCTGGTCGGACTGCTGCGCGACCTTCTATGACGGCGAAAGCGCGGGCAGGGTGCTGCCTTCGCGCCACTCGAGCAGCCGGCGGAAGATGACGGCCTGAACGGTCGCCGCGAGGCCCGCGCCGCCATAGGAAACCAGGATCGCCACTGTCCAGGTGACGACCGCGGCGGCCTCCTGGGCGCCCAGCAGGCCGCGCATCAGGCCGAGCACGACCAGGGTCGCCACGGTGGTGGCGACGGCGCCGACAAAGAAGGTGAGGAAGAGGGCGCCGATGATGGTCCAGGCATTGCCGCGGCTGTAGGTCCACGACAGGCGTGGCGAGAACGGCACGTCGACCGCGGTGGCGGCAAGTCCGAAGCTGACCCGGAGCGCCAGCAGCATCGACACGGTGAAGCCGACGCCGAGCGGCGCCGCCAGCGTCTGCCGTCGGGCGAGGTCGGGATCGAGCGGGTTGTCGACGCCGAGCTGGCCGGGATCCAGCGAACCCACGGTGAAGATGAAGGCGGCAATCAACAGGAAGGTGATGCCGGCGACCTTGATGAGATGCACGAGATAGGCCGATTCGCGCGGCGACCAGCCGCGACCCGGCAGGCGGTCGCCGCGATGCGGTCCCAGCAGGACGACCCTCTGCCAGGCCACCATGAACATCACCGTCGGGATGACGTCGGCCACCTTCTCCACCAGCACGGCGATCAGGGAATCGGAGGCGATCAGCGCGCCGCTGATGCGGATGGCGACCGAGATGATCCAGGGGATGGTGACGAGATGGAAGAAGAGGCGGCGATTGGCGAAGAAAAAGCCGAAGCTCTCCGCCAGCACCTCGCCGAACGGCAATTTTACGACAGGCACGATCTAGCCCCGCTCCACTTTCTCGCCGGCGCTCTGTTCGGCGGTGCCCAGGGCGTCGGCCAGCCGCCGGGCGGCACTGCCGGGCTTGAGCGGCTTGGGTTGCGACTCGTGCGGCGCCCAGCCATGCAGGAAAAGCACCTCGAAGCTCGCCGCAACCCGGCCGGACGGCAGGGCGAAGCGTTCGCCGTAGATTTCCGCCGCGCGCAGCAGCGTCGCGCGGCGCGCCAGCCCGCGGCGGCGTTCGAGGACGAGATTGCTTTCGCCCATCGCGCCCAGGTCGCGCATCAGGGCGAGCGCGCTTTCATATTCGACGTCGATCGTCTCGCTGTCGGCCACCGGCAGCGCAAAGCCCGCGCGCTGCAGCAGGCCCGCGGCGTCGCGCAGATCGGCGAACGGCGAGACGCGCGGGCTGAGGCCGCCTTCGACCTCGCTTTCCGCCGCGGCCAGTGCCTGGCGCAGTTGCCACAGGGTGGCGCCGCCCAGCATGGCGCCCAGCAAGAGACCGTCGGGCTTCAGGATGCGGCCGATCTGGATCAGCGTGCCGGGCAGGTCGTTGACCCAATGCAGGTCCATCGCGCTCACGACCAGGTCGAAGCTGTGCGGCCTGAACGGCAGGAGTTCCTCGTCGGCGACCACGGCCGGGCCGCGCGCGCGGCGGGCGAAGCCGTGGCCGAGGTCGGCGCGCACCAGGCAGCCGACGGTCTTGCGCTCGCCCAGCGCGGACGCGATTTCGTCGCCATGCGAGCCGAGGTCGAGGGCCAGTGGAAAGCCGCGCCGCACGTCGTCCAGGCGCTCGACGAGGCGTCCGGCGATCTCGCGCTTGAGGAAGGCCTGGCGGTCCCAATCACGCGCCGCACGCTCGCGCCGCCGGCGCAGCACGGCGCGGTCGAAAACCAGCAGGGGGTCGGGAGCCGTCACAGCCCGTATGTAGGGCGAAAGCACGCTGGCGGGTAGTAGGG
This sequence comes from uncultured Alphaproteobacteria bacterium, assembly GCA_963755585.1. GTDB lineage: Bacteria > Pseudomonadota > Alphaproteobacteria > Reyranellales > Reyranellaceae > Reyranella. The sequence continues at coordinate 163,026 of CAVWKN010000040.1, read as the reverse complement.
GCCGGTAGTAGGGGCCGGTAGGGGAGCCGCCATCCTGTCGGCGCATTTCGACGATCCTATCGCGCCATGTTGCCTGCCGGGTTGGGTCCTCTCTGTGTGAATGCCGGCCGCATGGTGCTCGATGCCGTGCTGCCGCCGCTCTGCCTGGGCTGCAACGAAATCGTCGAGACACCGGGCGCCTTGTGCGCCGCCTGCTGGCGGGGCTTCTCCTTCGTCGCGCCGCCGCATTGCGCGCGCTGTGCGGCTCCCTTCGCCCAGGATCTCGGCGCGGACATGCTCTGTGGTGCCTGCCTGGCCCGGCCGCCGCGCTACCGCCGCGCCCGCGCCGCGCTGGTCTACGACGCGCGGAGCCGTCGCCTGGTGCTGCCGTTCAAGCACGGCGATCGCACCGACATCGCCCGCGCCTGCGGCGGCTGGATGGCGCGGGCCGGCGCCGAACTTCTGGCCGAGGCCGACCTGGTCGCGCCGGTGCCGCTCCATTGGCGTCGGCTGTTCATGCGCCGCTACAATCAGGCGCAGTTGCTGGCGCGCATCGTCGTGCGCGAAGCCTCGCCGGGATCGCGACTCCGGCTCGCTCCCGATCTGCTGCGCCGGCGGCGCTGGACCGGCTCGCAGACCGGCCTGCGCGCCCAGGACCGGCGGAGCAACGTCCGGCAGGCGTTTGCCATCCACCCGCGCTGGGCGGCCGAAATAGCCGGCAAGACCGTGTTGCTGGTCGACGACGTCCTCACCACCGGGGCAACGGTCGAGGCCTGCGCCCAGGTTTTGCAGCGCGGCGGGGCGCGGCACGTTGACGTGCTGACGCTGGCGCGGGTCGTCCGGCCGGCGTTATAGTCGGCCAAAGAGGTTCACCCCATGGCCAAGATCGAGATGTACACCACGCCCTTCTGCGGCTACTGCGCGCGGGCGAAAAGCCTGCTCGAGAAGAAGGGCGCGGCTTTCGAGGAAGTCGACGTGATGATGGATGAAAAGAAGCGGACCGAGATGCGCGAGCGCGCCAGGCGCTCCACGGTGCCGCAGATCTTCATCAACGGCCAGCATATCGGCGGCTCCGACGAGCTTGCCGCCCTCGAGCGGGCGGGCAAGCTCGACGCGATGCTCTCCCAGCCGGGCTGAAGGAGCTTCTTCGATGCCAACGACGTTCAAAGCCGGCCTGATCCAGACCAACGTCAGCAACGAGATGGCCGAGAACGTGGCCTTCGTGCGCGAGCAGGCGCGGCTCGCCCGCACAGCCGGCGCCGATTTCATCATGACGCCGGAGAATACCGGCCTGATCGGCGCCAACCGTACCGAGACCCTCGAAAAGGCGCAGACCGAAGAGACCCATGCGATGCTGGCCGCAGCCTGCGCCGGCGCGCGCGAGACCGGCGCCTGGTTCCTGCTGGGCTCCATCCATGTCCGCGTGCCGGGCGAGGAACAGATCCGCAATCGTTCCTACCTGATCGACTCGTCCGGCGGGATCGTGGCGAGCTACGACAAGATCCACATGTTCGACGTCCAGCTCGCGGGCGGCGAGAGCTATCGCGAATCCTCGACCTTCAAGCCCGGCGAGAAATCCGTCGTGGCCGAAACGCCGTGGGGCGTGCTCGGCATGACGATCTGCTACGACCTGCGCTTTCCCTATCTCTACCGTGACCTGGCGCATGCCGGCGCCACCATGCTGGCGATCCCTTCATCCTTCACGGTGCCGACCGGGCAGGCGCACTGGCATGCGCTGATGCGCGCCCGCGCCATCGAGACCGGCTGCTTCGTGTTCGCCCCGGCCCAGGTCGGCACGCACAAGGGCTCCAACCGCAAGACCTACGGCCATTCGGTCGCCGTCGCCCCGTGGGGCGAGGTGCTGGCCGATGCCGGTGGGGAGAAGGCGGGCTTCGTCGTGGCCGAGATCGATCTCGGCAAGGTCGCCGAGGCGCGCAAGATGGTGCCGTCGCTGACGCACGACCGGAAATATGCGCCGCCGCTCTTGCACAAGGCGGCGATCGCCAAGGCCGCCGAATAGATCAGGGCCGCCGCGCCGCGATCCGCTGCACCATCGCCATTCGCGGCTCGCTGATCATCCGCGCCTCGTAGGCCGTCACGGAAAGACGGCCGCGTACCAGGTCGAGCAGTTCGCCGTCGTTCAGCAGGAAGTCCGGCCGGCTCGGCTCGCCGAAGCGCTGGTTGCCTTCCATGAATGTCTCGTAAAGCAGCACGCCGCCCGGCGCGAGCGCGTCGAGCAACGCGGCAAACAGCGGCCTGTGCAGATAATTGGTCACGACCACCGCGCCGAACGTGCGGCCGGGCAGGGGCCACGGCGATCCATCCTCGAGATCGGCCTCGACGCTCTCGATGTCGGGGTGAGGCGCCATCCTGCCTGTATCGCGATCGAGCGCCGTCACCCGATGTCCACGATCGGCAAAGAATCGGCTGTGGCGGCCGCGGCCCGCCGCGACATCGAGGACTGCGGCGCCGGGCGCGATCAGGCCCGCCCATTGCACGATCCAGGACGATGGCATCCCTCTTGCGTCAGCCACAATCGCACCCCATTCTCTCTGGCACTCCCCGGTCGGGAGTGCCAACAGCGGAATTTCTCGTAATTTCATGATCCTATATCGACTGCGCTGCTCCAAAGGCCACGAGTTCGAAAGCTGGTTCAAGGACAGCAAGACCTACGAACGCCAGGAAAAGAAATCCCTGATCGGCTGCGCCGTGTGCGGTGACGCCAAGGTCGCGCGTGCGCCGATGGCGCCGCACCTCGGCAAAGGCAGCAAGAAGACGGAAGCCGAAGTGCCGGTTGCCACGCCGCCGGCGGCGGCTCCGTCGCCGGAGCAGCAGCAGATGGCGGCCATGGCCAAGCACATGCCGAAGGAATTGCGCGACGCCCTGCTCAAGGTGCGCGCCGAGGTCGAGAAGAACTGCGAGCATGTCGGCGACAAGTTCGCCGACGAGGCGCGCAAGATCCATTACGGCGAGACCGACAAGCGCGGCATCTATGGCGAGACCAGCGACGAGGAAGCCGAAGCGCTGGCCGACGAAGGCATCGAGTTCGGTCGCCTGCCGTGGATTCCGAGGGGAAATTAGCTTCTGTCGCTCAGGATGACAGTTTGCTGCCATACAGCATGTAGTTCACGTCGAGATCGCTCTTGCTGAGCGACCAGGCGCGGCTGAGCGGGCTGTAGACCACGCCGACGATCTCCTGGGCCTCGATGCCCGTGGCGCCGAGGCCGTTCACGACTTCCGACGGTTTCAGGAACTTCCGCCAGTCGTGCGTGCCGCGCGGCAGCCAGCGCAGGATGTATTCCCCGCCGGCGATGGCCAGCGCCCACGCCTTGGCGGTGCGGTTGAGCGTCGACAGGAAGAGCAGGCCGCCCGGCTTAACCATGCGGCCGCAGGATTGCAGGAACAGTGGGACGTCGGCCACGTGCTCGACGATCTCCAGAGCCAGCACGATGTCGAACTGCGCACCCGCTTCGGCCAGCGCCTCGGCGGCGCCCGGGCGGTAGTCGATGTCCAGCCCCTGCTTGCCGGCGTGCTGGGATGCGACCCGGATGTTGCGCGCCGCCGCATCGACGCCGGTCACGCGGGCGCCCAGGCGGGCCATCGGCTCGCTGAGCAGGCCGCCGCCGCAGCCAATGTCGAGCACGGACAGGCCGTGCAGCGGCGTCCCCGACAGAGGGTCGCGGTTCCAGTGTGCCGCCGCGCGGTCGCGGATGTAGCCGATGCGCACCGGGTTCAGCCGGTGCAGCGGCGCGAACTTGCCCGCCGGGTCCCACCACTCCTCGGCGATGCGCGAAAAGCGCTCGATCTCGGCCGGATCGACGGTGGTATGCGCTGAATCGGCCATGGCTGCCCTTGACCCCTACGGTGCTCACGGTGTCTATACCCCGCTTTCGAGCAGGTCCATGGCGCGCATCGTTCTCAAATTCGGCGGTACCTCGGTCGGCGACATCGACCGCATCAGGAATGTCGCGCGCAAGGTCAAGGCCGAGGTCGATCGCGGCAACGAGGTTGCGGTCGTGACGTCGGCCATGTCGGGCGCCACCAACCAGCTGGTGAAATGGGTCAACGAGATCGCGCCGTTGCACGATGCCCGCGAGTACGACGTCGTGGTGGCGACCGGCGAGCAGGTGACGATCGGCCTGCTGGCGATGGCGCTGCAACAGGAGGGCGTGAAGGCGCGCTCCTGGATGTCGTGGCAGATCCCCATCCGCACCGATGCGGCCCACACCAAGGCGCGCATCGTCGACATCGAGACGGCCGCCATGGCGCGCGCCATGGCGGCGGGCGAGGTGCCGATCGTGCCGGGCTTCCAGGGCCTGTCGCCCGAGGGCCATGTGACGACCCTGGGCCGCGGCGGCTCCGACACTTCGGCGGTGGCGCTGGCGGCGGCGCTCAAGGCCGACCGCTGCGACATCTACACCGACGTCGACGGCGTCTACACGACCGATCCGCGGATCGTCGAGAAGGCGCGCAAGATCGACCAGGTGACCTACGAGGAAATGCTCGAGATGGCGTCGCAGGGCTCCAAGGTCCTGCAGACGCGCTCGGTCGAGCTGGCGATGAATCATCACGTGCGCGTGCAGGTGCTGTCGTCGTTCGACGCCGCACTGGGCAGCGACCTGCCCGGCACAATGGTTGTGGACGAGGAAGAGATCATGGCCCAGGGACTCGAGAAATCCGTCGTGAGCGGCATCGCGTTTTCCAAGGACGAGGCCAAGATCACGGTGACGCGCGTCGCCGACCGTCCGGGCGTCGCCGCGGCGATCTTCGGTCCGCTGGCCGATGCCAACATCAACGTCGACATGATCGTGCAGAACGTCTCGCTCGACGGCAGCTCGACCGACATCACCTTCACCGTGGCGCGGGCCGACCTCGCCCGCGCGGTCGAGCGGCTGGAGCGGGCCAAGGCGGACCTCAAGTTCGCCGAGATCAAGGCCGACATCAACGTCGCCAAGGTCTCGGTGATCGGCGTCGGCATGCGCAGCCACACCGGCGTGGCGCTCAAGATGTTCGAGACCCTTGCCGCCAAGGGGATAAACATCCAGGTGATCTCGACGTCGGAGATCAAGATCAGCGTGCTGGTGGCCGCCGAGTACACCGAGCTCGCCGTCCGGGCCTTGCACACAGCTTACGAACTCGACGCCGCCTGATCCTGCGGATTTCCATTTCGCTTGTGCGAACAACAAGCAGGTAGGCAGTTCGGCGCGGGTCTTGCTATAAGCACCGCATGCGCGCCGAGCCCCTCCATATGGCCTGCCGAAATGCCCGCCGGACCCGCCAAGCTGCCAAGGGGACCGCGACGGCATGGCGCGTCTGCGCATGCGTAATCGACCGTAGCTTTGTCATCATCCGACTTAAGCATCTAGCGGTCTGACCATGGAGAGATCGACTCCTTTGGCCGGACCGCGAATGCTCCTAAAGCGGCTCCGGGACACGATGGCGCGTGCCGACTCCGTCGAGGACACGCTGGGCGAGGTCGTGCGCCTGGTCGCCAACGAGATGGTGGCCGAGGTCTGCTCGATCTACCTGCTGCGCGCCGGCGAGGTGCTCGAGCTGTTCGCCACCCAGGGCCTCAATCCTTCCGCCGTGCACCGCACGCGGCTGCGGGTCGGCGAGGGCCTGGTCGGCGACATCGCGGCCCATGCAAGGCCATTGGCGCTCGACGACGCGCAGAGCCATCCGCAATTCGCCTACCGTCCGGAAACGGGCGAAGAGATCTATCACTCGCTCGCCGGTGTGCCGATCGTGCGCGCCGGTCGCATGCTCGGTGTGGTGGTCGTCCAGAACAGGACCCGTCGCCAGTACGACGAAGAAGAGATCGAGACCCTGCAGACCATCGCCATGGTGCTGGCGGAGCTGATCTCGGCCGGTCACTTCGTCAGCCCCAACGAGATGCAGCAGGTCGACGGGCTGGGCTTGCTGCCGCTGCGCGTCGACGGCGTGCAGCTCACGCCGGGCGTCGCCATCGGCCACGCCGTTCTGCACGAGCCGCGCATCGCCATCCAGAAGGTCGTGGCCGAGGATGTCGGTCAGGAATTGGCGCGCTTCGAGGATGCGGCGCACGGTGTGCGCGAGGACATCGACCGCATGCTCGAAGCACACGACATGCAGTCGGGCGAACAGCGCGAGATCCTCGAGACGTTCCGCATGTTCATCGACGATCGCGGCTGGCTCGAGCGCGTGCGCGAGGCGGTGGGCTCCGGTCTCACCGCCGAGGCGGCCGTGCAGCGCGCCTTCGACGACGTGCGCACGCGGCTCCGTCAGGCGACCGACCCCTACATCCGCGAGCGGCTGAGCGATCTGCAGGATCTCACCAATCGACTGCTGCTGCGCCTGTCGGGCCGGGTCGCCGCCGATCCCAGTTCGCTGCCCGACGACATGATCGTCATCGCCCGCGACATGGGGCCGGCGGAATTGCTCGACTACGACCGCACGCGGCTGCGCGGACTGGTGCTCGAGGAGGGCTCGGCGCTGAGCCACGTCGCGATCGTGGCGCGTGCGCTCGACATTCCCGTCGTCGGCCGCGCGCCCGACGTGCTGGCGCGCATCGAGCCGGGCGATTCGATCGTCGTCGACGGCGACAACGCCCAGGTGCTGGTGCGGCCGGCCGAGGACATCCTGCAGACCGTCTATGCCGCGATCGACGCGCGCGACGAACGCCGGCGCAAGTACGCAGCGCTGCGCGACCTGCCGTCGACGACGCGCGACCAGGCCCGCATCTCGCTGCACATGAATGCCGGTCTGCTGATCGACATGCAGCATCTCGACGACACCGGCGCCGACGGAGTCGGCCTCTATCGCACCGAGATTCCGTTCATGGTGCGTTCGGAGTTTCCCGACGTCGACGCGCAGGCCTGGCTCTACAGCCGCGTCCTCGACCTGGCCGACGGTCGGCCGGTGACTTTCCGCACGCTCGATGTCGGGGGCGACAAGGTCCTGCCCTATGTCGGCGCGCTCGGCGACGACAATCCCGCCATGGGCTGGCGGGCCATCCGTATCGGCCTCGACCGGCCAGCCATGTTGCGCCGGCAGTTGCGCGCTCTGATCCTGGCGGCCAACGGCCGGCCGTTGTCGGTCATGTTCCCGATGATCGCCGAGGTGAGCGAGCTCATGAGCGCCCGGCGGCTGCTCGACCTTGAATTGGAGCGTGCCAAGCGGCGCGGACAGGCCATGCCCGAGCGGTTGCGTGTTGGCGTTATGTTCGAAGTGCCGGCGCTGGCGTGGCAGCTCGACAGCCTGCTGCCCCAGGTCGACTTCATTTCGGTGGGCACGAATGATCTTGTTCAGTTCCTCTACGCTGCCGATCGCGGCAACAGCCGTGTGGCTGCGCGCTACGACAGCTTGTCCCCAGCTCTTCTTCGACTGCTACATTTTGTGGTTGAGAAGGTGCGACCGGCCGGCGTAGACCTCGCTGTCTGCGGCGAGATGGCGGGCCGCCCGGTCGAGGCGCTCGCCCTTCTGGCGATTGGCGTGCGCAGCCTGTCGATGTCGCCCGGCGCCATCGGGCCGGTGAAAGCGATGATCCGCTCGCTCGATCTCAACGACGCAACTGGTTTCATGAACGCTGCGCTTTCACAACCAGACCGGCCGATGCGCGAGACGTTGCGTCTGTTCGCTTGTGATCATTCGATCGAAATTTAGCGGCGAGAGCCGAATTGGTTTTGCCCTGTCATGAGGGCTCTGCTAAAAACAACAAAGAGGGGACAAGCAGGGTTCATCATGCCTGATCAGGTCGATTGGCGTGCGCTGGAGCGCGAGGCCTCACCGGGCCGCGCGGTTGGTCGTCTGCTGCGCGACCAGCGTGAAGCGCGGGGCCTCGGTCTGCCCGAGATCGAGAAGAGCCTGCGCATTCGCCGGTCGAATCTCGAAGCCATCGAGGAAGGTCGCTTCGACAAGCTGCCCGGCGCTGCCTACATCCCGGCTTTTCTGCGCGCCTATGCGGCGCATGTCGGTCTCGATCCCGAGAAGGTCCTGACGGCGTACCATCTCTCCGGTCCGGTTCCGATCAAGCGTCCCGTCACCTTGCCGGCGGACTTCCCGATCGTGGAGAAGCGCGCACCGATCGGCCTGGCGGTGCTGACCGTGCTGCTCGTCGTCGGCGCCGGCTACGCTGCCTGGCATTATCTGCCGCGCGAGCAGGCCGTCGTCGCCGAGAAGGTGCCGCCCGTGCCCGATCGCCTGCTGGCGTCGCGTCCGGCGGCCCCGTCGGCGACGGATGCTGCGACACCAGCACCCGGTACGACGGCACCCGGTGCGACGGCTCCTGCAACGACGGCCGCTGCGCCATCTGCCTCTCAACCGCCTGCGGACGTCCGTAGCGCTCCTGTCACATTACCGGCCGAAGCTTGGCCGGTGCGGCGCGACAGCGTTGCGCCGCCGACGCAGTCACCAACCCAGGCCGCGCCGCTTGCGCCGCCGGTCGTCGTCGCCGTTCCGGCGCCGCCTCCGCCGCCGGCGGCCATGGCAATTCCCGCCATCGGTCAGGCGCAGGCTGCCCAGCCGCCGGCGCCGGTCGAGCAGCCACGCGTCGTTCCGCCGCCCGCGCCTGCTCCCGTCGAGGAAGCCGTGGCGCGCACCCCGGCAGCCGATGCGGCGGCGGCCGCGAACCTTCCGGTGAAAGTCGATACCCCGGTTCGCGTGTGGAGAAACAGCTGGGTCGAACTGCGGGCGCCCGACGGCGACGTCCTCGCGCAGACCTATGTCCGTGCCGGCGAGAGCTATGTCGTGCCGGCAGGCATCGCCTACCGCGTCATAGACGCACGTTAGATACCCTCCACCGGCCGGTCGCGTCGGCTGGATAAGCCGCCGTCGAGCGACTACATTGGTCCTATGAGCATCAGGCCCTATCGCGACATCATGCGCCGCAAGTCGCGGCAGATCATGGTTGGCTCCGTGCCGGTCGGCGGCGATTCGCCGATCACGGTCCAGACCATGACCAATACGCTGACCGCCGACGCCGAAGCGACCATTGCGCAGATCCGCCGGGCCGAAGAGGCGGGTGTCGATATCGTGCGGGTGTCCTGCCCCGACGAGGCCTCGACGGCGGCGCTGTCGGCCATCGTGAAGGCCGTCAAGGTCCCGATCGTGGCCGACATCCATTTTCACTACAAACGGGCCATCGAGGCGGCCGAAGCGGGCGCGGCGTGCCTGCGCATCAATCCCGGCAATATCGGCAGCGCCGAGCGGGTGCGTGAGGTCGTGAAGGCGGCGCGCGATCACGGCTGTTCCATGCGCATCGGCGTCAATGCCGGCTCGCTGGAAAAGGACCTGCTCGAGAAGTATGGCGAGCCCTGTCCGGAAGCCATGGTCGAGAGCGCGCTCGATCACGCTCGTATCCTGCAGGACCACGACTTCCACGAATTCAAGATCAGCGTGAAGGCGTCCGACGTCTTCCTGGCGGTTGCCGCCTACCAGCAGCTCGCCGACGCCTGTGACTATCCGCTGCATATCGGCATCACCGAGGCGGGTGCATTGCGCACCGGCACGGTGAAATCGTCGATTGGCCTCGGCTCGCTGCTATGGGCCGGCATCGGCGACACGGTTCGCGTCTCGCTGTCGGCCGAACCCGAGGAAGAAGTCAGGGTGGGTTTCGAGCTCCTGAAGGCGCTCAACCTCAGGCACCGCGGCGTCAACCTGATCTCCTGCCCATCCTGCGCGCGCCAGCAGTACGACGTGATCCGCACCATCGAGGCGCTGGAGAAGCGCATCGCCCACGTCACCACGCCGATGACCGTGTCGGTCATCGGCTGCGTCGTGAACGGGCCGGGCGAGGCGCGCGAGACCGATATCGGCTTTACCGGCGGCGGCAACGGCACGCACCAGGTCTACATTGCCGGTGTGCCGCACCATCGCCTGAAGGACGCCAATATCGTCGACCATCTCGTCGGGCTGATCGAGAAGAAGGCGGCGGAGATCGAAGCCGCGAAGGCGGCAGAGGCGATCGAGGCCGAGCGACACCAAGTGGCCGCGGAGTAGCGGTTCGACCTCTTCCTTCGACGATCGATTCAAGGCGACTTCTCGTGAGCAAATTGCAGCCCGTGCGCGGCACGCACGATCTTCTCCCCGACGATTATCGGCGTTTCGCGCACGTGATCGACGCGGCGCGCGATGTGGCGCGTCTCTACGGCTATCGCGAGATGGCGACGCCGATCTTCGAATTCACCGAGCTGTTCGCCCGCGGCATCGGCGAGACGACCGACGTGGTCTCCAAGGAGATGTACACGTTCGAGGATCGCGGCGGCGAGTTGCTCACGCTGCGGCCGGAATATACCGCCGGCATCTGCCGGGCCTTCGTGTCCAACGGCGAGCTCACGCAGCAACTGCCGCTGAAACTCTTCGCCGCCGGACCGATGTTCCGCTACGAGCGGCCGCAGAAGGGCCGGCAACGCCAGTTCCACCAGATCGACCTCGAGGTGCTGGGCGCGCCCGAGCCCGGCGCCGACATCGAGGTGATCTCGGTGGCCGCCGACATCCTCGAGCGCCTGGGCATCCTCGATCGCTGCGTGCTGAAGCTCAATTCGTTGGGCGATCCGGAGAGCCGCACCGTCTATCGCAAGGAGCTGGTCGGCTATTATTCCGGCCACACCGCGCAGCTTTCCCAGGATTCGCGCGACCGCCTGCAGCGCAATCCCTTGCGTATCCTGGACAGCAAGGACGAGGGCGACAAGGCGATCAACGCCAATGCGCCCTCCTTCGCCGACCATCTGAACCAGGCAAGCCGGGATTTCTTCACGGCGGTGAAGGACGGCCTCGCGGCCGCCGGCATTCCGTTCGAGGTCGATGCCGGCCTGGTGCGCGGCCTCGACTACTACACCCACACCGCCTTCGAGTTCGTGACCAGCCATATCGGCGCCCAGGGCACCGTGCTGGGCGGCGGCCGCTATGACGGGCTGATCGCCGAGCTGGGCGGTCCGCCGACGGCCGGCATCGGCTGGGCGGGCGGCATCGAACGCCTGATGATGCTGTGCAACGAACCGGCGGCGCTGCCGCGGCCCGTCGTGATCGCGCCGCTGGGATTGGCGGCCGAAGCCAAGGCGCTCGGGATCGCCCGGACGCTGCGCCGCCACGGCATCGCCGTCGAGCAGGACTATCGCGGCAACATGAAACGGCGCATGCAGCGCGCCAACAAGCTCAACGCCCGTGCGGTCGTCATCATCGGCGACGACGAGCTCGCCAAAGGCGTCGCCCAGCTGAAGGACCTCGACAGCGGCGCACAGCGTGAAGTGGCGCTGGACGCCCTGGCCGATGCGCTGAAGGCCTGATTCTTCGCTGGGAGCGCGCCACTCCAGTGGCGCTCTTCGTCTGCTTATGCAAATAAGATGCGCCACTGGAGTGGCGCGCTCCCAGCAATGACGGCGGACTTGCCGGCACGCTGGCATTTGCACCCCGCGGCGGATTTGTGTAACGAGCGCCATCCATGTCCCTGCTGCACAAACTCGATCAGATCTCCGCGCGCCACGCCGAGCTGCAGGCCGCCTTGTCCGGCGGCAACCTCGATTCCCAGAAGTTCGTCGCGGCCTCCAAGGAGTACGCCGATCTCGGCCCGCTGGTCGAAGCCATCGGCGACTGGCGCAAGGCCGAGCGCGAGCTCAAGGACGCCGAGGCCATGGCGGCCGATCCCGACATGAAGGCGATGGCCGAGGAGGAGGCCGCGGCGCTGAAAAAGCGCCTGCCCGAGCTCGAGCGCGCGGTGAAGCGCATGCTGCTGCCCAAGGACGCGGCCGACGAGAAGAACGCCATCCTGGAAATCCGCGCCGGCACCGGCGGCGACGAGGCGGCGCTGTTCGCCGCCGACCTCTTCCGCATGTACCAGCGCTACGCCGCCGAGCATGGCTGGCGCTTCGAGATCATGGAGCTCTCCGACACCGGCATCGGCGGCTACAAGGAGGCGATTGCCACCGTCTCGGGCCGCGGCGTGTTCGCCCGGCTGAAGTTCGAATCGGGCGTACACCGGGTCCAGCGCGTGCCGGCGACCGAGGGGTCGGGCCGCATCCACACCTCGGCGGCGACCGTCGCGGTGCTGCCGGAGGCCGAGGAGTTCGACGTCAAGATCGACGAAAAGGACCTGCGCATCGACGTTTTCCGCTCGTCGGGTCCGGGCGGCCAGTCGGTCAACACGACGGATTCGGCGGTCCGCATCACCCACATTCCGACCAACACCGTCGTCAGCCAGCAGGACGAGAAGAGCCAGCACAAGAACAAGGCCAAGGCGATGAAGATCCTGCGCGCCCGTCTGTACGACGTCGAGCGCCAGCGCCGTGACGATGCGCGCGCCGCCGACCGCAAGGGCCAGGTCGGCAGCGGCGATCGCAGCGAACGCATCCGCACCTACAACTTCCCGCAAAGCCGCGTCACCGACCACCGCATCAACCTCACCCTCTACAAGCTGGACGAGGTGCTGGAGGGGCGGGGGCTCGACGAGTTCATCGATGCGCTGATCGCCGACGACGAGGCGAGCCGGCTGGCGGAGCTCGCCGCCTGACCGCCGGGCCTGCCGCGACCTACGACGCGCTGCTGCGCGATGCCGCGGTCGCGCTCGCCGCGGCGGGTATCGACAATGTCCGCTTCGAGGCCCGTCTCCTGCTTGGCCGCGTCGCCGGCCTGTCGGCCGAGCAGTTGATCGCGCGCGGTGCCGAGCCCGCGCCGGCAGGCGTGGCGCAGCGCCTGCGCGACCTCACGGCGCGGCGGGTCCTGCGCGAGCCGATGGCCTATATCCTGGGCGAGCGCGAGTTCTGGGGGCTTCCCTTCAAGGTGTCGCCGGCGGTGCTGGTGCCGCGACCCGACAGCGAGACGCTGATCGAGGCGGCGCTGGCCCTGATGCCGGACCGGCAACGGCCGTGGCGCATTCTCGATCTCGGCCTGGGCTCGGGCTGCTTGCTGCTCACCCTCCTGCGCGAGTATCCCGCCGCCAATGGCGTCGGCCTGGAGCTCTCGGAGGAGGCGCTGACAGTGGCCCAAGCCAACGCCGAAACCCTGGGAGTCGATGCGCGCGCGCGCCTGGTCACGGGCGACTGGCGGCAGCCGGACTGGCACCAGCGGCTTGGCGGGCCGTTCGATCTGCTGGTATCCAATCCGCCCTATATCGAGGCGGGGGAAATCGACCGGCTGATGCCGGAGGTCGCCCGTTTCGAGCCACGACTGGCGCTCGATGGCGGCCCCGACGGGCTTGCCGCTTATCACGCGATTGCCTCCGCGGCGCCCGCCCTGACGGTCCCGGGAGGCCGTATCCTGGTCGAGACTGGCGAAGGACAAGCCCCTGAAATATCGAAGATTTTTGCCTCGGAAGGGCTTACGATGGAAAGGCCCTGGAAGGACCTGGCCGGCATCGACCGCGTGGTGTCGGGGAAGCATTAAAGAGTTGGCAAAACTACGGAATGATACTACGTTCGAATTGCCCCTTGGGGGGGCTTGGTCCGGGCCGATTGGTGGCACCGGGCGATTAATCCCTCTGAATTTTGGCCGTGACGGCGCCCGGGAAGGGCAGAGGGTCACTAACAACAACACCCGTCCGGCAGACAACTGGCCCTAGGTAATGAGACCAAACAATCGTCAGCGATCCCGCGGCGGCGGTCGCAATGGTGGCGGCGGCGGCGGAGGTGGCGGCGGCCATCACAACAAGCCGCAGCATCACAATCCCAATCGCCCGCCCAACCGCAACCAGCTTTTCGACAGCAGCGGACCCGACGTCCGGGTCCGAGGCAACGCCCACCAGGTGTTCGACAAGTATCAGGCGCTGGCCCGCGAGGCGGCGACATCGGGCGACCGCATCCTGGCCGAGGCCTACTGGCAATACGCCGATCACTATTTCCGCATGATCCAGACGATGGGCGGCTTCGGCCAGCGCAACAACCAGGGTTGGGGCGATGGCGGCGAAGAAGGCCAGTCGGCGCCGCAGCAGCAGGGTCAGGGCGGACAGCCTCCTCAGCAGGCCAATACCAATGGACATGCCGAGGGCGGCGAACGCCCGGGTGGTCGCGAGGAGCGTCGCGAGCAGAACGGCGAAGCCGAGCCCGGCCTGGGTGGCGTCGCCTTCCTCCAGGGCGGGCGCAGCGCGCCGGTCGACAACGACCCGGCGGCGGACGAGCAGCCCGAGATCCCGGAGTTCACGCCCGGCCGACGAGGCTGAACCGGCAGCTCCGATCTTCGAGATGACGCCCGACGGCTTCCGTCGGGCGTTTCTCATTTTCATGCTCAAGCGGACCGCGGGCGTCCCGCCCGCTCATGATCATAGGCGCATATGAATGCGCTTAAGCGGGCGGGACGCCCGCGGTCCGGAAGACCATGACGGCCTAGAGGTGGACCAGGGTCGGCGCGAAGAAGCCCAGGAACGTGAAGGCTGCCCCGAGGAGACCGAGCCCGCCCGAGACGAAAGCCAGCCAGGCGACGGCGGTGAGCGCCGATGCGCCGGCCAGCACGATGGCGAGCTGGAACGCGGCCGAGCCGTATTCGAACAGGTGATAGGCCGCGCGCGCCTCCTCGCGCTTGGCCTCGTGCATCTTGGCGCGCGCCATCAGCTCCTTGCGGCCTTCGTTGGTCTCCGGTTCGGTGTCGTAGCGCTGTGCCGTCTTGCGCCATTGCTCGATCTGGGTCTTGACCGCCGCCGGCATGCTGGCCCCATCCTTGTACTGGGCGTCGAGCCCTTCGGCCGCGGTGCGGACCACGGTCTGGCGGACCGTCTTGGCCTGGAAGAATGTCCACATGTTCGTAGCTTCGACATGCTGCGTCAGGACTTCGGTCTGGGCGCTTTTGCCGCCGGTTTCCGAGATCGCCAGCAAGGCGGCGAGGACCGCAACCAGCAGGGCAATTTTCTTGTTTGAACCTTCGATGGCACCGTGTCCGCCTGACATGAAATTCACCCTGTTTGTTTGATTTGATCCTGTTGCTGCTGGTCATAGCCCGGCAGGCGGCTCGCGAATAGCCGCACGTGCGGTCTGGTCTTGCAAGGCTCGGATCCCTCCCCATATCGGCTCAGGATGCCTCCTGAGAGGGTCCGCTCTTTCGCCCGCCGCATGACGGGGGCGCGAATGAAAGGGTAGAGAGATGAACCAAGAGAAATACACCGAGCGCATGCGGGGCTTCCTGCAGAGCGCCCAGATGCTGGCGCTGCGCGAAGGCCACCAACGACTGGTGCCCGACCATCTGTTGAAGGTCCTGCTCGACGATCCCGAGGGCCTGGCGGCCAACCTGATCGGCTCCGCGGGCGGCGATTCCCGCGCGGTGCATCGCGCGGTCGAGGCCACGCTCGCCAAGCAGCCCAAGGTCGAGGGTCAGGGCGCGGGCCAGATCTACATGGCGCCCGAGACGGCGCGCGTCTTCGACCAGGCCGAGGCGATTTCCGAAAAGGCCGGCGATTCCTTCGTCACCGTCGAGCGCATGCTGATGGCGCTGGTGCTGGCCAAGGGCACCGACGCCGCCGACGCGCTGGCCAAGGCCGGCGTCAAGCCGCAGGCGCTCGAGAAGGCGATCGCGGAATTGCGCAAGGGCCGCACGGCCAATTCGGCATCGGCCGAAGGCAGCTACGATGCCTTGAAGAAATACGCCCGCGACCTCACGCAGGTGGCGCGCGACGGCAAGCTCGATCCGGTGATCGGCCGCGACGAGGAAATCCGCCGCACCATTCAGGTGCTGAGCCGGCGCACCAAGAACAATCCCGTGCTGATCGGCGAGCCCGGCGTCGGCAAGACCGCCATCGCCGAAGGCCTGGCGCTGCGCATCGTCAACGACGACGTGCCGGAGTCGCTCAAGAACAAGAAGCTGATGGCGCTCGATCTCGGCGCCATGGTGGCCGGTGCCAAGTACCGTGGCGAGTTCGAGGAGCGCCTGAAGGCCGTGCTGTCGGAGATCTCCGCCGCCGAGGGCGACATCATCGTCTTCATCGATGAGTTGCATACCCTGATCGGCGCCGGCAAAGCCGACGGCGCGATGGATGCCTCCAATATGTTGAAGCCCGCGCTGGCGCGTGGCGAGCTGCATTGCGTGGGCGCCACGACGCTCGACGAGTACCGCAAGCACATCGAGAAGGACGCCGCACTCGCGCGCCGGTTTCAGCCGGTTTTCGTCGCCGAGCCCTCGGTCGAGGACACGATCTCGATCCTGCGCGGGCTGAAGGAGAAGTACGAGCTGCACCATGGCGTGCGCATCGCCGATGCCGCGATCGTGGCCGCCGCGACGCTCTCCAACCGCTACATCGCCGACCGCTTCCTGCCCGACAAGGCGATCGACTTGATGGACGAGGCGTCGAGCCGCATCCGCATGCAGGTCGACAGCAAGCCCGAGGATCTCGACGAGCTCGACCGGCGCATCATGCAGCTCAAGATCGAGAAGGAAGCGCTCAAGAAGGAGAGCGACAACGCCTCGCGCGACCGGCTGGAGCGCCTCGAGAAGGAGCTCTCCGAGCTCGAGCAGAAGTCGGCGGCGCTGACGGCCCAGTGGAAGTCGGCCAAGGACAAGCTCGCCGATTCGCAGAAGCTCAAGGAACAGCTCGACAAGGCGCGCTCCGAACTCGAGATCGCCCAGCGCAAGGGCGAGCTCGCCCGGGCGGGTGAGCTGGCCTATGGCGTGATTCCCGACCTCGAGAGCAAGCTCAAGGCTGCCGAGGGCCATGAGGTCCAGGGCGGCAAAGGCGTGAGGGAAGAGGTCACGCCCGAGGACATCGCCGCCGTGGTGTCGCGCTGGACCGGCGTGCCGGTCGACAAGATGCTGGAAGGCGAGCGCGCCAAGCTCCTGCGCATGGAAGACCAGCTGCACAAGCGGGTGATCGGCCAGGACGAGGCGGTGCGGGCGGTATCCGATGCGGTGCGCCGTGCGCGCGCTGGCCTGCAGGACCCCAACCGCCCCATCGGGTCGTTCCTGTTCCTGGGCCCGACCGGCGTCGGCAAGACCGAGCTCACCAAGGCGATCGCCCAGTTCCTGTTCGACGACGACCAGGCGATGGTGCGCATCGACATGAGCGAGTTCATGGAGAAGCACTCGGTCAGCCGCCTGATCGGCGCGCCGCCGGGCTATGTCGGCTACGACGAGGGCGGTGTGCTCACCGAGGCGGTGCGCCGCCGGCCCTATCAGGTGATCCTGTTCGACGAGGTCGAGAAGGCGCATCCCGACGTGTTCAACGTCCTGCTGCAGGTTCTCGACGACGGTCGCCTGACCGACGGCCAGGGCCGCACGGTCGACTTCAAGAACACGCTGATCATCCTGACGTCGAACCTCGGCAGTTCGCATCTGGCGGCATTGCGCGAGGGCGAATCGACCGAGACGGTGCGCGAGCAGGTGATGGAAGAGGTGCGCCGCGCCTTCCGGCCGGAGTTCCTCAACCGGCTCGACGAGATCCTGCTGTTCAACCGGCTGAGCCGGGCGCACATGACGGACATCGTCGACATCCAGCTCGGACACCTGCGCAAGCTGCTGGCCGATCGCAAGATCGAGCCTCGACGTCGACAGCAAGGCGCTGCAGTGGCTGGCCAACCGCGGCTACGATCCGGTCTACGGCGCCCGGCCGCTCAAGCGGGTGATCCAGCGCAGCCTGCAGAACCCGCTGGCGAGCCTGATCCTCGAAGGCCGCATCAAGGAAGGCGAGACCGTCAAGGTCACCGTCGAGAAGGGCGAGCTGGTCGTCGGTGGCCAGCGCGTCCTGAGCGAGGCGGCGGACGACTAGATCCCCATCATGCTCCTCTCCCCCTTGGGGGAGAGGTTGGGTGAGGGGGTTCTTTCAACATAGAAGTAAATCGCTCTTTGCCCGGCCCTGCCAGGGCCGGACTCCTCAGCTAGCGAATTCCAGCACATCGGCCACCGGACGGCGCGGCTTCTGCGGCCAGTTCTGGGGAAGCGCCGCCCCCACGGACAACAGCATGACCGGCACTTCGTCCTCGGCCAATGCGAACTCGCGGGCCACCGCTTCGGCATCGAAACCGATCATCGGCGTCGAACCCAGGCCCAGCGCGCGGGCCGCATAGATCATCGCCGCCGCACCGAAGGTGCCGGAGCGTACTGCCTCGTCGCGCTGGCGCTGCGGGTACTCCCTATACAGATCGCGTGCGGGGATTTCCCATTCCGGCACCGTCTTTGCCGACATGATGCCCGCTTCCACCAGCGGTGCCAGGCGCTCTGGTATTACGCTGGAATCGGCCAACTGGCCGCAGATGATGAAGGTAACGGCGGCCTCGGTGATTGCGGGCTGATCCCAGGCGATCGGACGTAGCCGAGCCTTGGCTTCAGGCGTTCGGACGGCGATGAAGCGCCAGTTCTGCAAGTGGAAGGATGTCGGCGCGGTGGTGCCGATTCGCACCAGCTCGCGGATTTGGTCGTCGCTCAAGGTGACGGCAGGGTCGTAGTACTTGGTGGTGCTGCGGCTTACGATGGCTTCGATGATGGCGTTGGTCATGGTGATTCCGCTGGTTGGTCGTGGTCGATAGGCGCGTGTCGCTCACGGACGAACGCGGACGATCTTCTTCCCGTTGATCCGCTTTTTCTGGTTGAAGGCGGCGACGGCGTCGCCGAGGGTCGAGACGTTGCCGATGTTCGTCCGCAGTCGTCCGTCCCGCACCCGCTGGACGATCTCACTCAGTTGGGCACGATCGGACTCGACAACGAAGTCGACCGCCAGGCCGTCGGCGGGCCGCGCCTCGGTCGGGCCGACGATGGACACCAGTGTTCCCCCGGCTCGAATCAGGCGTGCGGACCGCTTCCCGATGTCGCCGCCGATGACATCGAACACCAGATCGACTCCGCCGACGTCTTCGAGGACGTCGTTCTCGAGGTCGACGAACTCCTGGGCGCCGAAGTCGAGCGCCTTCTGGCGGTCGGCAGCGCGTCCGGTGCCGATGACGTAGGCGCCGAACTCACGTGCGAGTTGCGTCACCATCGACCCGACTGCGCCGGCTGCGCCGTGCACGAGGACGCTCTGCCCCGCCTGAAGACGGCCATGATCGAACAGTCCCTGCCACGCGGTCAGGCCCGAGATCGGCAGGCTCGCGCCCACCGTGAAGTCGACGTCGCCCGGCAGCGGCGCGAGGTTGCGTGCCTCGACGGCCACCTGCTCCGCCAGGGTGCCGTCGCGATGCCAGTCCGTGAGGCCGAACACCCGCTGTCCCACCGACAGCCCCGTCGTGCCGTAGCCGAGGGCGGTGACCACTCCGGCCAGCTCGTGCCCAGGGATCGAGGGTGTTCGGTCACGGTCGAGGCGATCGGTCCAGGTCGAGGGCCACGTCAACTCAGTCCCGACGAATCCCGACGCATGAACCTGAACGACGACGTCGTTCAGCGCAGCCTGCGGCTCGGGCCGCTCCACCAGCTTCATCCCGGCCGTTCCCGCGGCCTGGTCCGTCACAACGATCGCCTTCATGATGATTTTCTCCTCGATCATTTGTCTGTCTCTTTGGTGGAAATGTTGCAGCTCGCTCACGGACGAACGCGGATGATCGTCTTCCCCTTGCGGCGCTCGGTTCGGTTGAAGGCGGCGACGGCGTCGTCGAGGGTCGAGACGTGGCCGATGTTCGTCCGCAGCCGTCCGTCCCGCACCCGCTGGACGATCTCACTCAGCTGGGCGCGATCGGGCACGAGAACAAAGTCGATCGTCAGGCCGTCGGCGGGCCGCGCCTCGGTCGGCCCGGCGATGGTCACCAGCGTTCCTCCGGCTCGAATCAGGCGTGCGGACCGCTTCGCCGATGTCGCCGCCGATGACATCGAACACCAGATCGACTCCGCCGACGTCTTCGAGGACGTCGTTCTCGAGGTCGACGAACTCCTGGGCGCCGAAGTCGAGCGCCTTCTGACGGTCGGCAGCGCGTCCGGTGCCGATGACGCAGGCGCCGAACTCACGGGCGAGTTGCGTCACCATCGACCCGACTGCGCCGGCCGCGCCGTGCACGAGGACGCTCTGCCCCGCCTGAAGACGGCCATGCTCGACCAGTCCCTGCCACGCGGTCAGGCCCGGCATCGCCACGCTCGCGCCCACCGTGAAGTCGACGTCGCCCGGCAGCGGCGCGAGGTTGCGTGCCTCGACGGCCACATACTCCGCCAGGGTGCCGCCGCGATACGAGTCCGAGAGGCCGAACACCCGCTGTCCCACCGACAGCCCCGTCGTGCCGTAGCCGAGAGCGGTAACCACTCCGGCCAGCTCCTGCCCGGGAATAACCGGCGTCCGGTCACGGCCGAGGCGATCGGTCCAGGTCGAGGGCCATGTCAGCTCGTCCCACGTGAATCCCGACGCATGAACCTGAACGACGACGTCGTTCAGCGCAGCCTGCGGCTCGGGCCGCTCCACCAGCTTCATCCCGGCCGTTCCCGCAGCCTGGTCCGTCACAACGATCGCCTTCATGATGATTTTCTCCTCGATCATTTGTCTCTTTGCTGGACGAGAAGGGAAGGAAGACAAGGTCGACAAGTGCCTTCGGCAACCTGCTGTGGATGATGCAGTCGCAATCGTGCGGAATCGTAATTCATGCGTTGGGCCATCTGATTTCCTAAAAGCATTGAGCGATCAGATTGCGCCTCCTGCTTTGGCGAACAGATGCGTCTGCCGCGGCCATAGGAAAGAACCAAGATTGGCAAATCGGAGTGTACCGTTGAGCGATGGCTCTCGATCACCGGCGCGGTGCCGACGAGTGTTGCCGTGCACTCCATCAGTCAGCGCGTCGGTAGCTCTCTTGCTTCCGTGGGCGCTATCGCGCCAGTTCCGCCAGCCTAAGACAGTCCGCCGGCAGCCGCTGCTCATTGAGGTTGGTTACGCTGAGCAGCAGCCCCCGCCGCGAGGGAGACTGCATGTACCAGGGCGAAAGCGGCGACGGCGCCATGCCGAACCGCCGGGCACGCAAAGCGATGTCCACGTCTGAAGCGACCTCGGGAAGCGAGATCACCACGGCCAGGCCGGCGGTCGCTTCCACTTTCATCGAGTCTGACGCTACCTCCCCCAGGCAACGTAGCAGAGCCTCTCGTCGGGCGGCGTAAAGCCGCTTCATGCGGCGAAGATGACGAAGGTAGTGCCCTTCTCGCAGGAATGCCGCCACAGCGCGCTGCACGGGCGCGGACGGTGCCGGCGCCAGGCAGGCAACGAGGTCGCCGAACCGACGAACCAGCTCCGGCGGCACGACCAGGAAACCGAGGCGCAGCGCCGGGCTGATGGTCTTGCTGAAACTGCCGATGTGCAGCACCCGTCCCCCATGATCGAGGGAAGCAAGAGCCGGAGCCGCTCGTCCTTCCAGCTGCAGCTCGCTCAGGTAGTCGTCTTCAATAATGTAAGCGCTGTTCCGCCGAGCCCATGCGAGCAGTGCAAGTCGCCGCGGAAGTGACATCGTCATCCCGAGCGGCGCCTGCTGGCCTGGTGTCACAACTGACAGCGCGGCTCCGGCGGCGCTCCGGACGCCAGCGGCAATATCGAGCCCTTCCGCGTCGACCGGAACAGCTGTCACAGTCATGCCGGCCAAGCCGAGCGCGGTGCGAGTGAGCGGAAAGCCCGGATCCTCCATCCAGGCCTTCTTCCCTTCAAGCTGAAGTCCGCGGACCGCGAGGCCGAGCGCACTGGAGAAACCGGCCGTTATAAGAACCTGAGATGGAGTGCACCGAGTGCCGCGGGCTATGGCCAAGTAAGCCGCGACCTCCTTTCGCAGGTCCGGCTCACCACGCGGATCCGGATACACGATCGGGGCCAACGCAGCCTGCCGGGCTTCACGAGTCAGGAGGCGGGACCACAGCTTGAAGGGGAAGGCGTCCTGGGAGGGCACGCCCATCTGGAATGCCAAAGGCGCAGATCCGAAGCCATAAAAGAGTTCCGGCAGAGGCGGCGCTTCCGGCGACCAGTCCGGTGTCGAGGATCGGGATGGACGCTCGGCTACGCGAGTGCCTGCCCCGCCCATGCCGATCGCGAATTGCTCGTTGATCAGACGTTCGTACGCCACACGCACAGTACCTCGTGACACACCGAGTTGGGCCGCCAGATCACGCCACGACGGCAGCCGCGCACCCGAAGCAAGCCGCCCTGCCTCGATAGCCTCTCGGATCGCCGTGTAGATCTGCGCGGCGAGTGGCTTTCTTCCGACACGATCGAGGTCAATGGGCAGCTCAGCCATCGTTCGATGGTACATTTGGAATTGCCGTTTTTGGTACTGTTTCCGCTCGGGGCGCCGGCAGCCTAGGGCGCCGAAACGGTGACGGGTGTCGGGCCAGAGAACCAGCGCGAGGTGCTGGTCCGGCTGGACAACGGGCTGCTCAATCGTGGGTTTCGGCGCGGCCGATTTTGTCGAGGTCGTTGTGCCGATTGAATGCACTGCATGCACTCGTGCGCGCCCTCTACGCCGGCACGAAAGAATTATCTTGCGCGCCCGAACTGCAGCCATCGCGCACGTCTTGTCCTTGACGTTCCTGAGCAATGTTGTGGCGTATGTCTGCCGAGCCCACCTGGACAGGATCGGCAGCATGCTCGCTCGCCTCGATAATCTCTCGCAGCGCCATCGCTCGGTGACGCTGCACGCGGCCGCGCCTGAGCGTCGATTTCCAGACCTCTATGCGGCGCGAAAGAATTCCCGGTCGTCCCGATCCGCGCTTGCGCAATTTTTCGTCGCACGCCTGCCACGCCAACCCACCGGCCTTGGGTCTATCGCTTGCGGAAATTGCGGGAATTAAATCCTGGCGGCGACCGGCCCGCGCCGGGCCTCGTGATTGGCATAACGCCAGCGGAAACTGCGGAAACCCCCGCCATGGCCCGCCCGCCCGATGCCGCGACAGAAATCAGGGCAGGGGCGGAAAGGGCGGAAAGGGCGGAAACCCATTTCTCGGGCCCTATGGCGGCACGCAAGTATTGCTCGAAGGCATGCGCGTTTCGGCGGTGCGGTCAGTCGCCCTTGGCGATCTGCGGCGCGGCCGGCTCTTTCGGCTTGGCCGGCTTGGCATCCGCCACGACCGGCGCGTTCTTCATCTGCGCAAGGTACTGCCTGGCCAGCCCCTGGAAGCGCGCCGCATCCTTGCCGCCGACGGCGGCGCGCATGGCGAACTTCTGCGCCAATGGATTGACCTGCTTGCCGCCGCGAAGGAACTCGTAGTGCAGGTGCGGGCCGGTCGA
>CAVWKN010000040.1:0-135000 GCA_963755585.1 uncultured Alphaproteobacteria bacterium | reverse complement strand
TGGTCTAAATAAGCCAGCCTGCGCCGAAGATGTACCGGGGCTCAAGCCATGCACCGAAGCTGCGGACTCGAAAGAGTGGTAGCGGAGCGTTCCGTAAGCCTGCGAAGGAGTAGGGGTGACCCGCTCTGGAGGTATCGGAAGTGAGAATGCTGACATAAGTAGCGATAAGAAGCGTGAGAGACGCTTCCGCCGTAAGTCCAAGGGTTCCTGCGCAAGGTCAATCCGCGCAGGGTTAGCCGGCCCCTAAGGTGAGGGCGACAGCCGTAGCCGATGGGAACCACGTCAATATTCGTGGGCCTGCTGGAAGTGACGGATCCGAAAAGTGGCTCTAGCTCGTTGGCGAATGCTAGGGCGGCCCAAGGGTTCCAGGAAATAACTCCAGCATATAGACCGTACCCTAAACCGACACAGGTGGACTGGTAGAGTATACCAAGGCGCTTGAGGGAACTGTGTTGAAGGAACTAGGCAATTTACCCCCGTAACTTCGGGATAAGGGGGCCTCCATCGGTCTCGATGGAGGGGCACAGACTAGGGGGTGGCGACTGTTTAACAAAAACACAGGGCTCTGCTAAGCCGTGAGGCGAAGTATAGGGTCTGACGCCTGCCCGGTGCCGGAAGGTTAAGAGGAGAGGTTCACGCCTTGAATCGAAGCCCCGGTAAACGGCGGCCGTAACTATAACGGTCCTAAGGTAGCGAAATTCCTTGTCGGGTAAGTTCCGACCTGCACGAATGGCGTAACGACTTCCCCGCTGTCTCCAACACAGGCTCGGCGAAATTGAATTCCCCGTGAAGATGCGGGGTACCCGCAGTTAGACGGAAAGACCCCGTGCACCTTTACTACAACTTTGCAGTGGCATTAGAGAATGGATGTGTAGGATAGGCGGGAGCCTTTGAAACATTGGCGCTAGCTAGTGTGGAGGCAACCTTGAAATACCGCCCTTTTGTTCTTTGATGTCTAACCGCGGTCGGTTATCCCGATCCGGGACCCTGCATGGTGGGTAGTTTGACTGGGGCGGTCGCCTCCCAAAGAGTAACGGAGGCGCGCGATGGTGGGCTCAAGCCGGTCGGAAATCGGCTGTTGAGTGCAATGGCACAAGCCCGCCTGACTGCGAGACTGACAAGTCGAGCAGGGACGAAAGTCGGTCATAGTGATCCGGTGGTTCCGCGTGAGTGGGCCATCGCTCAACGGATAAAAGGTACGCCGGGGATAACAGGCTGATACCACCCAAGCGTCCACAGCGACGGTGGTGTTTGGCACCTCGATGTCAACTCATCACATCCTGGGGCTGGAGCAGGTCCCAAGGGTTCGGCTGTTCGCCGATTAAAGTGGTACGTGAGTTGGGTTCAAAACGTCGTGAGACAGTTTGGTCCCTATCTGCTGTGGGTGTTCGAGACTTGAGAGGAGCCGTCCTTAGTACGAGAGGACCGGGATGGACTTACCTCTGGTGTACCGGTTGTGACGCCAGTCGCAGCGCCGGGTAGCTATGTAGTGAAGGGATAAACGCTGAAAGCATCTAAGCGTGAAACCCGCCTCAAAACTAGGTCTCGCTGAGAGTCGTGGTAGACCACCACGTTGATAGGCCGCATGTGCAAGTGCAGTGATGCATTCAGCTTAGCGGTACTAATAGCTCGATCGGCTTGATTTCATTCGTTCCGTGCAGCGGTCGACATCCGCTGCCGGCCTTGTTTGCCCGCACAAGACCTCTTCTCCTTTGCGCTTCGACGACCTGGTGGCTCTAGCGAGGGGTGAACACCCGATCCCATTCCGAACTCGGCCGTGAAAACCCTCAGCGCCGATGGTACTGTGTCTCAAGGCACGGGAGAGTAGGTCGCTGCCAGGTCTTCCAAGCGCAAAGGTCTCTTCTGATAGAATGATCGATCGACGCATGGATTTGACGCGGGGTGGAGCAGCCCGGTAGCTCGTCAGGCTCATAACCTGAAGGTCGTAGGTTCAAATCCTGCCCCCGCAACCAATTCAAAAAAGCCGTTCTCGCAAGAGGACGGCTTTTTGCTTTTGGCGTCGCCGCGTGGCTCAGCTGCCCGTCGACGTGTAGCGCGCCATGCCGGCGCGCCAGGCGAGGAACGACAGGGCAAGGAACGCGAAACCCGCGAGCGGCGTGAACGGCAGGAGCCAGTCCGGCGCGCCGAGCGGATCCGACCGCTTCAGGATGGCGAGCACCGGGTAGTAGGCCACGCAGGCGAGCGGCACGGCGAAGGTGAGCAGGCGTCGGAACCAGGTCGCGTAGATGTTGAGCGGATACTGCGCCGCCTGGACGCCGCCGTAGGTGAACACGTTGGCGATCTCGAGGCTCTCGATGGTCCAGAAGGCGAGCGTGGCCTGCAGGACCAGGATGCCGACGAACAGCGCCACGCCGCCGGCCACGGCCCAGACCGCGATCGCGACCGCCGCTGCATCCCAGTCGATCGGCACAAGCCGGCTCGCCAGGATCAGCACCGCGAAGCCCTGAAGAAGTCGTCCCAGTCGCGACAGCCGCACCTCGTAGCCGGCGAGCTGCAGGGCGGCGGCGCGCGGTCGCAGCAGCACGCGGTCGAAGGCGCCGGTGCGCACGAAGTCGGTGCCGAACACGTCGAAGCCGCGGCTGAGCAGGTCGGCGATCGAGAACATGATGTTGACCAGCGCATAGAACAGGGCGGCCTCGCCGAACGACCAGCCGCCGACCGGCCCGAAGCGATCGAACAGCGCAAAGAGGCCCAGGATCTCGATCGCCGTGGCCGCGAAGTGGCCGGCGGTCGAGCATCAGGGTCGCTGCCGGATACTGCGCCTGCGCGCGCAGCGAGACGGCGACGTAGCGGCCATAAAGGGCGAGCGCATTCATGCTCAGCCGCCCTGCATCTCGAGGCGGCGCATCATGCGCTCCATGGCGAGGCGACCGAGGCCGATCAGCACCAGGGTCCAACCCGCCTGCAGGGCCAGTCCCTGCAGTGCGGCGCTTCCGCCCAGGTCGGCGAAGTAGATGCGGAACGGGATGTCGACCAGGCCGGCGAACGGCTGCACGTGCAGCAAGGGCCGGAGCGCATCGGGAAAGAAGTCGAGCGGCAGCAGGGCGCCGGAGAAGACGATCACCAGCGGCGTCAGGACGGCGTTCACGCCGCGCTCGTTGAGGCTCGCGGCGACGACGATGTTGGCCAGCATCAGGACGGCGGCGCCGAGCGCCGTCATGAGCACGAAGGCGGGAAGGAACAGCAACGCCGCCGCCACGCCGGACGGCGGCCGCCAGGCCCAGGCACCGAGGCCCACGAGCGGCAGCACGATGCCCGCCGCCAGCAGCATCAGCACCGCGCGCGGCACGGCGCGGGCCAGCATCCATCCCAGCGTGCGCGCATACCAGTAACCGTAGGCATCGAGCGGCCGCAGCCGGTCGTAGCCGACGCCGCCGGTCCGCACCGCCTGGCCGATCTCCGGATCGGCGACCCACGGCAGCAGCGCCAGCAGCGCCTGGCCGAGCCAGACATAGGTGACGGCGTCGGCCAGGCTGATCGGCGCCGCCGCGGCGTGGGCGCCGTAGAAGGCGGCGAAGACCATGATGCGGATGGCGCCCCACCAGCATTGCGTGGCAAAGCCCGCCAGAGCTGCGGCGCGATACTGCAGCATGAGCTGGAAGCGTGCGCGGAAGGCGGCGAGATAGGGACGTGCCGCGTGCATCGTCATGCCTCGCGCGCGTCGTGCAGGTCGTAGAAGCGCGTGATCACTTCCTCGATGGCGGGTTCGTCGACATGGATGTCCTCGACGGCATGCTCGGTGGCGATGGCGGCGATCAGCTTCGGTGTCGGGATTTGCGAGGGGTCGAAGGCGAGCTCGAGCGAGCGCTCGCCGCGCGCCCGGACCGTGACGCCCGGCATCTCGAGCTGCGGCGCGGGACCGGCGAAGTCGATGTAGAGCCGTCGTTCGGCGAGGACGCCGGCCCGCAGGCTCTCGAACGGCCCGTCGGCCAGCAGGCGTCCCTGGCCGATGACGATGACGCGCTCGGCCAGCGCCTCGACGTCGTGCATGTCGTGGGTCGTGAGCAGCACGGTCACGCCCTGCTCGCGGTTGAGCCTGCGCACGAACGCGCGCACCGCGAGCTTCGACGGCGCATCGAGCCCGATGGTCGGCTCGTCGAGGAACAGGATCGCGGGATCGTGCAGCAGGGCGGCGGCGAACTCCGCCCGCATGCGCTGGCCGAGCGAGAGCTGGCGCACCGGCTGGTCGAGCAGCGGCTCGAGCCGCAGCATGGCCACGAGCTCGTCGCGGCGGCGGCGATAGCGTGCGGGCTCGACGCGGTAGATGTCGGCCAGCAGGTCGAAGCCGTCGATCACGGGCAGGTCCCACCAGAGCTGGCTGCGCTGGCCGAACACCACGCCGATGCGCGCCACATGGCGCACGCGATCCTCGTAGGGCACCAGGCCGCCGACCTCGACCCGGCCGCTGGTGGGCCGCAGGATGCCCGACAGGATCTTCACGGTCGTCGACTTGCCCGCGCCGTTGGGGCCGATGAAGGCCAGCAGCTCGCCCGACTCGAGGCTGAACGAGATGTCGGCCAGGGCGTGGACCTCGCGCCAGCGCCGGCGCACGAGGCCGCGCAGCGCGCCGGCGAGGCCCGGCGCGCGTTCAGCGACGCGATAGGTCTTGGCCAGCGCCTCGACGAGGATCTGGGGCATGGGCGCGCTCCGCCGGGCGATCGAAAAGGGCGGGGAACCTATGCGGTGTCTGCTGCCCGGTCAACCATCGCGGCGCGTCGTCCGACGGCGTCACTTCAATCGTCGGCCGCCGAGGCTTTTTTGTTGTAGGTATCGCCGCATTGAGCCGACAGTGGGGGAACGGCACGCCCGACATCATCAATGCAGCCACCGCTTCTCCCGCGCCTCCTCGTCCCGCGCCTGCCGTTCTTCTATGGCTGGGTCGTGCTGGCCTGCCTCTGCCTGGCCGGCTTCGCGCGCCAGGGTCCCGCGGTGGCGGTGCTGTCGATCTTCGTCGTGCCGATGACCGATGCGTTCGGCTGGTCGCGCATGGAGATCGCGGGCGCGGTTTCGCTGGGCAGCGTGCTGGCGGCCGTGGTCTCGCCGTCGCTCGGGCGGATCCTCGATCGCCGCGGCGCGCGGCTCATCCTGTGCCTGGCCGTGCTGGGGACGGGCTTTTCGACCATGGCGCTGTCGCTCACGCAGTCGCTGGCGATGTTCTACCTGCTGTTCTGCTTCGCGCGCATGAACTGGGCGGGGCCGTTCGATCTCGGCCTCTATGGCGCGTTGAACAGCTGGTTCGTGGCGCGCCGCGCGATGGCCACGTCGATCGCCACCCTGGCCCAGATGTCGGGCATCGTCGCCATGCCGCTCATCGCGCAACTCGCCATGCAAGGCGGCGACTGGCGTAGCGGTTGGCTCGCGGTCGGCGCCACCGTGCTGATCGTGGGCTTCCTGCCGGTCTGGCTTTTCCTGGTGCGCCGGCCGGAGGACCTCGGGCTGGTGCCGGACCGCGCCGTCGCGGGTACCAGCGCCGCGGCGCCCGAGCCGCGCTTCAGCCGCTCCGAGGCCATGCGCACACGAGCCTTCTGGCTGCTCTCGCTCTACACCGTGCTGCTCTATCCGGTTCAGGCCGGCGTCAGCCTCCACCAGGCGCCGCATCTGATCGAGCGCGGGCTCTCGCCGATCGTCGCCGCCACGGTGATCAGCGTCTTTTCCACGATGTCGGCGGTGGCAAGCTTCGGCGTCGGCTTCCTGCCGCGACGCTGGCCGCTGCGTTACCTCCTGCTGGTCGCGGCGGCGCTGATGAGCGTCGGGCTCCTTCGGCCTGATCGGCATCGTCTCGGCCGGAGACGCCTACCTCGCCGCCGGCGTGTTCGGCCTCGGCATCGGCGCCATCATGACGCTGCTGCCGGTGGCGTGGGCCGACTATTTCGGTCGCGAGAGCTACGGCGCGATCCGCGGCGTCGTGTTGTCGATGCAGGTCCTGGCGCAGGCGGTCGGTCCGCTGCTGTCCGGCGCGTTGCGCGACTGGAGCGGCACCTACACCGATTCGCTGCTGGTGTTCGGTGTCCTGGCGGCCCTGGCGATCGTGGCGGCGCTTGCGGCCCGACGCCCCGTCTCGTAGGATTCTCGCGGCCCGCAGAGGCTGCGCCCGCTGGAAAACAAGAAAACGGCGGCAGCGCGACGAGGAAACAGGCTTCGCGTTCGAGACCATTACCGTCGGCAAAGGCTTCCCAGGGCTTGAACGGCCTATGGAAGGCCGCGCTCACGGCCGAGCAACAGGATACAGTCCAGGTCGGCACGGGCCTCGTGCGCGTGTGCGACTTCGAACCAGGCGTAGCGATGAGGAGCGTAAGCATAGGCGTCAGAAGAAACAAAAACGATCATGAACAGGAGAAGGCGATGTACCTTCGAACGGGACTATGGGCTGCCGGCCTCGGTCTGGCGGTTGCGATCGCTGCCGGCCCTGCCGGGGCGGGAGCGCCCAAGCCGGGCGGAACCCTCACCTACATGATCCCGGCCGATGCGCCGCCGAGTTTCGACGGCCATCGCGAAACCACCTTCGCCACCGTGCATGCCGCGGCACCGTTCTACAGCGTGTTGATCCGCGTCCCGCCCGACGATCCGGCCTCGACCACGGAGTTCGTCTGCGACCTCTGCACCGAAATGCCGACACCGACCGACGGCGGCAAGACCTACGCTTTCAAGATCCGTCAGGACGTGAAGTTCCACGACGGCAGCAAGCTCACGGCAGCCGACGTTGCCGACAGCTGGAACAGGATCGTGTTCCCGCCGGCCGGCACGACCAGTGCGCGGGTCAGCTACTACGCGATGGTCGACAAGATCGAGATGCCCGACGATGCCACCGTGGTGTTCAGGCTCAAGTACGCCACGACCGCCTTCCTGCCGGCGCTCGCCGATCCCTACACCTGGATCTACAAGAAGGAAATCCTCGCCAAGGACCCGCAGTGGTACGAGAAGAACATCATGGGCTCCGGCCCGTTCAAGTTCGTGGCCTATGAGATCGGCCAGTCGATCAAGGGCGAGCGCAATCCCGACTACTATCGCAAGGGCCAGCCCTATCTCGACGGCTTCATCGCCATCTTCGCCGCCAAGCAGTCGGTGCGCGTCGAGGCGATCCGCGCCGATCGCGCGGCGACGGAGTTTCGCGGCCTGCCGCCGGCGGCGCGCGACGAGCTGGTGAAGGTGGCCGGCAATTCCGTCGTCATCCAGGAGAGCGACTGGAACTGCGGCAACATCGTCACGCTCAATCACAAGAAGAAGCCGTTCGACGACGTCCGCGTGCGGCGCGCGCTCGCCCTGGCTGTCGATCAGTGGAACGGCGCGCCGGCGCTGGCCAAGATCGCGACGGTGCGCACCGTGGGCGGTATTGCCTTCCCCAGCTCGCCGCTGGCGGCGACCAAGGAAGAGCTGCAGGAGATGGTGGGCTACTGGCCGGACATCGAGAAGTCGCGCGCCGAGGCCAGGCGCCTGTTGAAGGAGGCCGGCGCCGAGGGGCTGAAGTTCGAGCTGACCAACCGAAACGTCGACCAGCCCTACAAGTTCGTCGGCACCTGGCTGATCGACGAATGGCGGAAGATCGGCGTGCAGGTCGAACAGAAGGTCCTGCCGACCGGGCCCGTGGTTCCAGGCCATGCGTTCGGGCAACTTCGACGTCGTGCTCGAAGCGAACTGCCAGAGCATCGTCAATCCCGTGCTCGACACCGGCAAGTATCTGCCGCAAAGCGCCTACCCGGAGAGCTATGGCGGTTACGAGGATGCCAAGTCGATCGAGCTCTACAACAAGATGCAGTACGAGACCGATCCCAAGGCGCAGCGTGCCGACATGCGCGCGTACGAGAAGCACACGCTCGACACGATGGTGCATTCGATCGTCTTGCCCTACTGGTACCGGATCGTTCCCGTGCGTTCCTACGTCAAGGGCTGGAAGATCAGTCCGAGTCACTATCTGAACCAGGATCTCGCCAACATCTGGCTGGACAAATAGGGGCTGGCGACGCGGCCGTTTGACCGGCCGGTCTTGCCGGGCGCAGTCTGGCCGCCGTCGAACGCGCGAGGATGATCGATGGCGGCTTCTTCATTTGCGACGCGAAGGGTCGTGGCCCGCTCGCTCCTCTTCGGGCTGCCGGCGATCGGCCTGCTTCGAGGGCAGGCCTGGGCGGAAGGCAAGCCCGCCATCGTCCCCGGCGTCGACTGGGAAAAGGCGGCCTCGCCGGAAGCGGCGGGCTTTCGCGCCGCTGGCCTCGAGGCGCTCGAGGCGCAACTGGTCACCCTGCCCACCACGGCCTTCATGGTCGTTTCGGGCGGCCGCGTCGCTTACAGCTATGGCGACACGGCCCAGGCCTGCTATCTCGCGTCGGCGCGCAAAAGCATCCTGTCGATGCTGTTCGGCAAGTACGTCGCCAACGGCACGATCAACCTCGACCGGACGATGGGCGAGCTCGGCATCGACGAGGCCGACGGCCTGCTGCCGATCGAGAAGACGGCGCGCATCCGCGATCTCCTGATCGCGAGCTCGGGCGTCTATCATCCCGCCGGCAGCCCGGGCGACGATCCCAATTCGCCGCCGCGCGGCTCCAAGCAACCGGGCACGTTCTTCCACTACAACAACTGGGACTTCAACGTCCTGGGCGCGGTGTTCGAGAAACTGACCGGCAAGACGGTCTTCCAGGCGCTCGACGAGGAACTTGCCAGGCCGCTGCAGATGCAGGACTTCCAGCTCTCGCGCCAGCGCATGATGGGCTTCGAGAACCAGTCGCGCTTTCTTGCCTACCACCTGTTCCTGTCGGCGCGCGACATGGCCCGCCTCGGCCTGGTGATGGCGCGCGGCGGCGACTGGAACGGCCGCCAGGTCGTGCCGGCGGCGTGGGTCCGGGAGAGCACCGCGCCGCGCGTTCCCGCGAGCAGCGTCGGCCGCGGCGGCGAGCTCGGTTACGGCTATCTCTGGTGGATCCCCGAGACGCGCAAGTCGGCGCCGTGGGCAGGTTCGTTCATGATGAGCGGCCAGTTCGGCCAGTTCGTTCTTGTCCTGCCGGCGATCGACACTGTGATCGTCCACCGCCGCGCCGTGACCGACGAATATGCCGTTGCACGCAATCTCGGAAAAACCAAGTTCGAGCCGACGCGCGTGCTCGGCCCGGATTTCCTCAAGCTCGCCGACATCGTCGTGGCGGCGAGAACCTAGTTCTTCTTCGCCTCGACGTTCTTGTTCAGCCAGCCGACCAGCCAGGCCGCGATCTCCAGGCTGTTGCGGTCCTGCATCAGCATGTGGGAGTTGCCCTTGACGCCCAGCTCCGGCAGCACGACCAGCTCGGTCTTGCCGCCGGCCTTCTTCATCGCTTCGGCGAACGCACGGCACTGCTTGAGGCGCGGCGCCCAGCGCGGCGACTGATCGACGAAGTCGCCCCACAGCACCAGGATCGGGATCTGCATATACGGCTTCAGGTCGCCGTCGGCGGCGGGGCAGCCGCCCGGCTCGATCGAGACGATGCCGGCGATGTCCTGGGTGTTGAGCGCCGCGGTCTGGAACGGGTAGATGCCGGACTGCGAATGGCTGATCAGGATGGTGCCCTTGAGCCTGATCGCCAGTTCCGACAGCGCCGGCACGGTCGGATTGGGCGTCGGGAAGGCGGCGTTCCAGTCGCTCACCATCTGCTTCCAGAACTCACCCTCGGCCTCGAGCGGGTACTGCATGCCCTCGAATGTTTTCGGGTATTCGGGGCCGAAGCGGAAGATCGCCCACGCGGCCTCGTGACCGGCCGAGAAGATCGGCGGCATCTGGTCGGGCGGCGTCTTGCCGAGCTTGATGCTGTTGAAAGTCGAGGGATCGGTCGCCGAGCGGCCGCGCGCCACCTGGTCGATCACATAGGTCGGGAAGCCCTGGCGGACGAAATATTCGTCCCAGCCCATGCGGCCGTCGGGCGTCGTCTCCCATGTTTTGCCGGTGAGGCAACAGCCGTGGATCAGCGTGACCGGCGTGTGCCCGGCGCCGGCCGGGATCTGGTAATGGACATACATCTGGCCGACGGTGATCGTGCCCGACGGCGCGTAGGCCGGCAGGGTGGAGAGCGTGTCGGATTTGATGTCGTGCCCACCGATGAAGAAGCTGCCCTGCTTCTCGACGCTGAACGGCTCCGCGCCGGCCGGCGTGGCGGCGAGCAGGGCCAGCACGCCCGCGGCGAACGCCTTGATGATCATGTCCCTCTCCTAACGCGTAGCGTTGCTGCGGATGAAGCCGAGAACGGCCGCATTGAATGCCTCGGGCCGCTCCCACTGGATGGCGTGACCTGCGTCCGACACGATGACGACCGTGCTGTTGGGAATCTTCTCGCCGACCTCGCGCAGCAGGAAGGGCGGGATCCAGAGATCGGCGTCGCCGGTCATGAGCAGGGTCGGCACCTTGAGCTTGCCCAGCGTCTCCCAGGTGAACTTGTTTTTCAGGCGCGCCGGCGCGCGCTTGCCGGAGCGGTCGTGCCGCGCCTTCCATTCCGCCAACCCTTCGGGATTGGCGGCACGATAGGACGGCCCGACTTCCTGCACTTCGAGCGGCAAGTCGCCGAAGGGCTTGGGGCGAAGTGCTTCCAGCGTCTTCTGATAGTCGGGCTCGGCGATGCCCATCATGCTCGAGGCCAGCACGAGGCTCTGCAGGCGCTCGGGCTGGGAGAGCGCGACATCGAGGCCGATATAGCCGCCCAGCGCACTGCCGACGGCGTGGAACTTGCCGACCTTGAGGTAATCCATGAGGGCCAGCAGATCGTCGGCGGCGAAGAACCTGTCGGCGTCGCTGCCCATCTCCGACTTGAACTGGCCGCGGCGCGAATAGGAGATGACGCGATAGCCCGCCTTGGCGAAGGCGGGCTGCTGGTAGGGAAAGAACTCGGCGCTGCCCGAGCCGGGATGAAGGAAGACCACGACCTCGCCGGGGCCACCGGTGTCCCAGCACCAGAGCTTCACGTTGCCGAGATCGGCGAGGGCCTCGGTCATCGGGACCTGCGCCGGCAGCTTTGTCCGCAGCCCCATGTCCGGCTCGGCGGCCAGGGCTGACCCGACGGGGCAAAGACAGGGGAAGGCGGCCAGCGCGGTCGCTCCTGCCGTCACGGCACGGCGTCGCGATATCATGGCCGGCATCACGTCCTCCCCCTGTGGCAGAACCGCCAGAAAGCAGGATTTTCCGGAAGCGTCATATCGCGTTTGCGATACCTTGGATTGCATCTAGTAAGCATCTGGAGAAGCGGCTAGAAGGGGGCTGGAGGAGAATCACATGCATCTGTCGATCCCCGCGCGCGGCGCCCTGGTGGTGCTCCTGTCGCTCTCGTTCATCGGCGCCGCCTCGGCACACCAGATCTGGCTGGAGCGGGAAGGCGAGGGGATGCGCATCTACTTCGGCGAGTTCGACGAGAATTTGCGCGAGGCCTCGCCGGGCCTGCTCGACCGGCTGAGCCCGCAGGCGAAGCTCGCCGCCGGCGACAAGGCGCTCAAGGTCGACAAGACCGCCGGCTTCTTCACGGTGTCGGGCACGATCGGGGCCGACGACAGCGTGACGGCCGAGGACGTGCGCATTGCCGAGCGCCGCGGCGGCGACAAGCCGACCCGCGTGCTGGCGCGCCTGGGCGCGCGCTACGTCGCCGACTTCAAGGAGCGCCCGCCGGTCAATACGCTCGATGTCGTGCCGGCCGGCAAGCCGGGTGCGTTCAAGGTGTTCTATCAGGGCAAGCCGCTGGCCAAGGCCAAGCTCGAGCTGATCGCCGAATCGGGCTGGAAGCGCGAGTTCAAGACCAACGAGCAGGGCGCGGTGGAAGCGCCGCTGCCCTGGCGCGGGACCTATGTCATCGAGGTCGAGCACAGCGACGCGACGCCGGGCAAGCTCGGCGAGGAGTCCTATGAACTCGGTGCGTTGCGCCAGCACGCTGTCGTTCCGCCTCGCCGACGGTCCACAAGGTCCGGCGATGCCGCCCGCGGCGGCGCCCAAGCGACCCTAACCTGCCGGCGCGAAGGTGCCGTGCAGCGAGAACGGCACGTGATGCTTGAGCGGCGCCACGAATAGCGGTCGTGCCGCGAGGTCGCGCGCATCGAGGCCGACGATCTCGGTGCGCCGACGGGCTGCATCGAAGACCAGGCTCACCACGACGCCGTCATCCTCCGCGCCGCCCGGGCGGGTGGCGATGAAGACGGGTTCGCCGGGATAGCCGCCCGGGCCGAAATCGTGCCGCGCGACGGCGCCGGTTTGAAGGTCGACCCTGGCGAGTTGCTGCTGCAGGCCCATCGGGTGGTCGCCGGTATTGCAGGCGATGTAGGTGTAGCGTTGACGCTTGCCCGAGTACGCCGGATTGATGCAGGGGTACTCGTTGGCCGTCCCGCTGTCGTAGGTCCTGTTATCGACCTTGCCGGTCGCCAGGTCGATCCTCATCCGGGTGAGGGAAGCCATGCCGGTGTTTGGCCATTGCGACTTCCAGTATTCGCGCAATGCCTGGCCGACGGTGTGGTAGTCGGGATAACGCGCCAGATCGAGAACAAGGGCGCCGTCCTCCTCGAAACCGTTGGCGAAGTGGAACTGGAAGAAAGGCTCGGTTTCGATGATGCGCGACGTGCCGCTTCCATCGCGCGGCACGAGCAGGATCAGGGTCGGGATCCTGTTGTCCCAAAAGAGCGCCTGGTCGAAGCTCTTTCGTCCCAGCACGAAGGGAGCCGACCACAATATGATCGGCCCCAGGCAGAACGCCAGGTAGCGCGGCGTGAGCACGAAATCATGGTTCATGACGGCGCGGGGCAGCGTCACCACGGGCAGGCGCGTGACGACGCCCTTGTCGATGCGATAGGGCGTGAGCGTCGTCTTGGGGCCGTAGTCGATGCCGAAATTGAACAGCTCGCCGGTATCGGGGTCGACCTTGGGATGGGCCGAGAAGGCTTTTACCGTGCCGCCGAACGTCTCGACGCCGCGCGTGTCCAGTGTGACCGGATCGAGTGCGAAGGGCGGGCCGCCTTCCCACAGCGACAGCAGCCGGCCGCCTTGCATGACGACGGACGTGTTGGAGACGTTGGCCGGCCGGCGGAAGGCATTCCCCAGGATGCCGCCCGGCCGCTGCTTGCCGAAGCCGCGATTGACGATATGGCCGGCGCGCGTCTCGTCGCGATAGTTCTCGGTGTCGACATAGCGGCTGCGGTAGTGGATGCCGCCGTCGTCGAAGCGGATCGCCGAGATCATGCCGTCGCCGTCGAACCAGTGGGGAAACCACTGGCCGTCAAGGTCGTTGCGACCCGAGCCGTTGCGGTAGAGCGTGCCGCGCAGGCCCGGCGGCACCTGACCCTCGATTTCGTCGATCCGGTAGTCGTATTCCTCGGCGAGCGTGCGAAAGCCGCCACTCCAGGGATACGCGTCGCCGTCCATTATGCTCACAACCAGCCTTTCCCAATGACGGATCGAACCTATCACAGCTTCATGCGCGGATATCCTACGCACAAATGGCGGGCACCATCGAGGCGGCGAAGGCTTTCAGACCGGCGGCCTGGGCGCCGAGCCGCGCGCGGATGGCGATGGCGTAGAGGATGGCCCCGGCCATGTGTGCGCGCGCCGCCGCCGAGGGCTTCTTCGGCAGATCGCTCGCGGCGAAGGCGCGCTCCAGGCTCTTCTCGATCGCCGCCAACAGCTCGTTGGCGACGGCGGCGATCCGGGGATGGCTGGGCGATTCGACGGCCGCCGTACCCACGATCATGCAGCCCGGCCGATGCGGCGGCGCGGTGTAGAGATCGATTGCCGCCCTGTAGACCTTGTTGAGGCGCTGCTCGATCGTGCCCGGGCCGCCCAGGATCGCGTCGAGGCCCTCTATGCTCCTGGCGCCGTAGAAGCGCAGCGTCGTGATGTAGAGCTGTTCCTTGTCGCCGAACGCCGCGTAAAGGCTCGGGCGATTGAGTCCCGAGGCGGCGGCCAGCTCGTCGAGCGAGGCGGCGGCGAAGCCCTTTTCCATGAACACCGTGCGCACGCGGTCAAGTACCTCGTCGGTAATGAAGGCGCGGGGACGGCCGCGCGGACGCTTCGTTATTTCTGTACCGGTTCGCATAATTATCCTTGACGCTTCTGACCCTTTGTATTTCTGTACTGTATCGCACAAAACAAGGAGGATGTGATGGAACTCTTCGCCTCGCCGATGGCCTGCTCGCTCGCCTCGCATATCACGGCGCTCGAGGCCGGTCTGCCGGTCAAGGTCCGCTTCGTCGAAAACAAGAAGACCGACGACGGCGGCGACTATTACGAGATCTCGGCCAAGGGTTACGTGCCGGCGCTCCGGCTCGATGACGGCCAGGTCCTGAACGAGGGGCCGTCGGTCCTGCAGTACCTGGCCGACCGCAAGCCCGACGCCGGGCTGGCGCCGGCCTGGGGCACCGTCGAGCGCTACCAGCTCATCGACATGCTGAACTACCTCTCGACCGAGCTGCACAAGCGCATCTTCTACAACGTGTTCAATCCCAACGCGGCCGAGCCGACAAAGGCGGCGGCCCGGGCGCTGTTCGAGCCGACCTTCGACTATCTCTCCCGGAAGCTCGGCAGCCGCGACTATCTCGTGGGCGACAGGTTCACCGTGGCCGATGCCTACCTGGTCACGATGTTGAACTGGGCCGTCTTCCTGAAGGTCGACCTCGCCAAGTGGCCGACCATCGCGGCCTATCACCAGAAGCACCTCAAGCGCCCGTCGGTCGTCCAGGCGATGGGTGTCGAGATGGCGGAGCGCCAGCGACGGGCGGCGTAGTCATGCTCTTCCGGACCGCGGGCATCCCGCCCGCCTCATGAGTCACGAGCGGGGACGCCCCCCGGCTCCTTCATGCCGTCTTCTTGTTCAAGACCGCGAACCGGTCCTTCGGGGCCTTTTCGCGGGCCTTGGGCCCGTAGGTGCCCATCTCGATGCGGTGCGGGATGGTCAGCATGTAGTTCTTGAAGGCGTTCTCCATCGCCTGGCGCCAGCCCTGGGCGTCCTGCGTCTCGTTGACCGATGCCTTGGCGAGCTTCAGCGCATAGGGATCGCGCTCGGCGATCTCCTGGGCGAGCGCCATCGTCTCCTCCTCGAGCTTTGCCCGCGGCACCACGCGGTTCACCAGGCCGGCCCGCTCGGCTTCGGCGGCGCCGATGAACCGTCCGGTGAAGAGATACTCCTTGGTCTTGCGCGGCCCGAAATCCCACGGCATCGAGAAATACTGCACGTGCGCGCCGCCCCACTTCACGGCGCGGTCGGCGAACTGGGCGTCGTCGCTGGCGATGATGAGATCGCAGGCCGACGCGATCATCATGCCGCCCATGATGCAATAGCCCTGGACCTGGGCGATGGTGGGCTTGGGCAGGTCGCGCCAGCGCATGGTGTTCTCGAAGAAGCGTTCCCACAGCCGGCGATATTCGCCCTTGAAGCCGGGCTCGAGCGGCGTCTTCTTCTGATCCTCCATCTCCTGCGGGCTGCCGAGATCGTGGCCGGCGGAGAAGTGCTTGCCGGCGCCGGCCAGGATGATGACGCGCACGGCGCTCATCGTCGACGGCGCGCTTGAACGCATCGTCGAGCTCCTCCAGCAGGATGCGGCTCTGGGCGTTCAGGACGTCGGGCCGGTTGGTCGTGATCTTGAGCACCGGGCCGGTGCGCTCGGTGAGCAGGGTCGAGTAGGCGCTCATGCCGCTGCCCTCAGCTCGGGCGCCAGGCCCGCGCCCATCAGGTCGATGAAATTGTCGCAATAGAAACGCTGCTTCTGGCGCTCGCTTGTGCCGGCCGCCGCCATCGACGCCTCGAAGCGCTTGATGGGATTGCGGCCGCCTTCGACATGCGGATAGTCCGACGAGAACAGGCAGACCTCGTCGCCCGTGTTGGCGATGATCCAGCCGGCGTCCTCGTGCGGATAGGGCGTGACCCTGACCTGGCGGGCCACGAACTCGCTGGGCTTGAGCGACATCTTCTGCAGCCGCTCCTCGTTCTTGTAGAAGGCGGTGTGCGCCGAATCCATGTTGCGCATCCAGCCCGGCACCCACGAGGCGCCCTGCTCGATGACGCCGAACTTCAGCGCGGGGAAGCGGTCGAGCACGCGATCGACGATCAGCGCGGTCAATGCCTTCATCGGCGGATAGGCGATGGCCATGTAGTCGATCGACTTGAAATTGTCGTCGCCGCCGTGGAAGTCCGGCACCGGCGGCAGGCCGTTGTTGAAGTAGGCCTCTTCCAGAAGCTTGCCGCCGCCGCCGACATGGAAAACGATCGGCAGGCCGGCTTCCTGGGCAGCGGCCCACAGCGGATCGAAGCCGATATGGCTCGGCGAATGGCCGTCGGGACAGCGCGACGGGATCAGCAGCGCCTTGGCGCCGAGCGCGATCGCCTCGTGCGCCGCCTTGGCCGTGCGCTCGAAATCGGCCAGCGGCACGTAGCCGGTCGCCAGCAGGCGTTTGTCGACCGAGCAGAAATCGACCATGTGGCGGGTATGGGCGCGCGCCACGGCATAGATCAGGTCGACGTCGCCTTTTCCTTCGAGCAGCGAGGAGAAATTGAGCAGCGCCGTGGTGAACATGAGCTGGCTGGCGAAGCCCAGAAGATCGATCGAATGCGGGCGGTCATGCTTGGCGTAGGAGCCGAGCGCGTCCCAGTTCTTCCGCAGCATGATCTGCGATTCGTCGAAATCGATGGCATTGTCCGCGCCGGCCTTGCGGTCCTGCGGTCGCAGCCGGTGCAGGCCGCGGCCGCGATCGTCCGGGAACAGCACGGCGTCGGTCACCTGGGCGCGATACCTGGCCTCGAGATGCTCCTCGAGGAAGCCCGGCACTTCCATGATGTGCGCGTCGGCGTCGTGAATGACGCGGCCGCTGGCGTAGGGCATTGTCCCTCCGAGTTCTTGTGTCGTTTGTGAAAGCTTAGCATGACCATCGATATTTCCCACGCCGTGGCGAGCCTCCTCGACGCGCGCCGTTCCGGCGTCCAGGTGGCGGCGCCCTTCGCCTTGCCCGACCGCGATGCGGTCTATGCCATCCAGGACGGCGTGGCGCGCGCCACCGGACCCGTTTCCGGCTGGAAGGTGGGCGCACGCACGCCCACGGCCGAGCCCAATCCGGCGCCCTTGCTGGCCGGCGCGCTGGTGAAATCGCCGGCACGCTTCGACGGCAAGGCGATGCACATGATCGGTGTCGAGATCGAGATTTCCTTCCATATCGCGCGCGACATCGCGGCGCGCGATACGCCGGTGGG
Source organism: uncultured Alphaproteobacteria bacterium (assembly GCA_963755585.1). Taxonomy (GTDB): domain Bacteria; phylum Pseudomonadota; class Alphaproteobacteria; order Reyranellales; family Reyranellaceae; genus Reyranella. Next base: position 117,820 of record CAVWKN010000040.1, on the reverse strand, counting down.
TCGCGAGGAGGCGCTCGCCGCCGTGGGCGATGCCTTCGTCGGCATGGAGGTGGTCGACACGCGGCTCGCCAACTTCCAGCAGGCCGATCCGGAATGGCTTTTGGCCGACAACCAGATGAACCACGCGCTGGTCGTGGGCGACAGCGTGAAGGACTGGGCGCGGCTCGACTGGCCTGACCTGCAGGTGAGGCTCGTCATCGACGGCAACATCGTCGTCGATCAGCGGGGCGGCCTCGGCGCCGTCGATCCGGTGCGTCCGCTCGCCTGGATGATCGACCACGCGGTGCGCCGCCGCGGCGGCATCCGCAAAGGCCAGGCGATCACCACCGGCTCGTGGACAGGGCTGCGCTACTTTCCGCCGGGCACGCAGGCGCGCGGTGAATTCTCAGGCCTCGGCGCGGTCGAGGCGACGTTCTGAGGAGCAGCTCGCCGCCGAGGTCCGATGACGCGGGCATAAACTGACAATGGCACAAACAGACAGCGGGCCTGCAAGGCCCGCTGTCGTCGTCATCGGATCGGAACGGTTGCTAGTAGTAATACCAGCCCATCGGGTAGCCGCCCCACGGGCCCCAATCCCAGTCGTTCATCTCCATCGTCTCGGCGGTCATCTGCTGCTCGTCGGCGAGCTGCTTCTGGAACACGTTCTGGCGGAAGGTGGCATAGGCATTCTGGTCGCCGACATACAGGCAGACGCACACGGTCGGATCGGGATAGACGTAGAAGACCCGGCCGTCCTTGATCTGGCGCGAGAATTTGTGCGGCGGCAGCCGCTGGAACGCCGCCTGGCGCTGCGGCGTGTTGGCGGGCACGAACTTGAAGCCGGAAGCCGTCAGCATGTCTTCCTTGCTGGCGATCTTCTGTTGTGGGCTCTGGCAGGCGGCGACGGCAACGCACAGTCCCAAAGCCGCCAGAGTTGTCCCAATACGAATCATCCGAATCCTCCTGTTCGACCCACCCGGGTCATGTCCCCGTCCACTTCGGCGTCCGCTTTCCCAGAAAGGCCGCCATTCCCTCGCGGAAATCGGCGCTACCGTAGGCCAATCTGATGAGATCGTCGATATTCTCGTCCCCCAGCCGGGCTTGCAGCCGGCGCAGCGCCTCCTTGGTGACTTTCAGCGTTATGGGGGCATGGCCGGCGACGGTTTGGGCCAGTTCCGCGGCCCGGGCGTGCAGGGCCGGAACGTCGGGCAAAAGCTCGCTGACGAGGCCGACGCCGAGCGCCGTCGGTCCGTCGATCATGCGGGCCAGCAGCAGCATCTCCTTGACCCGCTGCGGTCCGATCAGTGCCGCCAGCCGGGCGTAGTTGGCCATCGACAGGCAGTTGCCCAGCGTGCGGGCGATCGGGAAGCCGAACTGGGCGTTGGCGGCGGCGATCCGGAGGTCGCAGACTGCGGCGATGGCGGCCCCGCCGCCGGTGCAGAAACCCGCGATGGCGGCGATGGTCGGCACGGCGCAACGCTCGATGGCGTCGAGGATGCGGTCCATCTTGCGCTCGTAGGCGATGCCGTCCTCGCCGTCCTTGAAGTCCTGGAACTGGGCGATGTCGGTGCCGGCGGCGAAGGCCTTGTCGCCGGCGCCGGTGACGACCAGGGCCTTGACCTCGCCGGTACCGGCGATTCTGCCGCAGATCTCGGCCAGGCCTTCATACATCGCGAAAGTAAGGGCATTGCGCTGGTTGGGCCGGTTGAAGGTGATCCAGCCGATATCGCCGCGCTTGTCGAAAAGGAGTTCTTGGGTCATTTCACCTGCATGGCGTTGGAACGACTTCTAAAGGGCTTTGCCGACTTCCGGCTGGGCTATTACCGCGAGCACCTCGACCTGTTCGAGAAGCTTGCCACCGAGGGCCAGTCGCCCCGGATCCTGATCATTGCCTGTGCCGATGCCCGCGTCGATCCGGGGATTCTGACGCAGACCCAGCCCGGTGACATCTTCACCGTGCGCAACGTGGCGGCCATGGTGCCGCCGGCCCAGTTCCCGCCCGACACGCGCCATCACGGCACGTCGTCGGCCATCGAGTTCGCCGTGCGCGGGTTGGGCGTTGACCACGTGGTGGTGCTGGGCCACGCGCTGTGCGGCGGCATCGGCGCCCTGGTCGACGGCCGCGACAGCATCTACGCCAGTTACGACTATCTCTCGACCTGGACGTCGATCGCCCAGGAGGTGCGCGACCTTGCCGTGCGCGAGCTCGCCGGCAAGTCGCGCGAGGAGATCACCCGCGCCGTCGAGCAGGCCGCTGTCCTCAACAGCCTTCAGAACCTGATGAGCTTCCGCTGGATCGCCGAGCGGGTCGCGGCCGGCACGCTCAAGCTGCACGGCTGGTGGTTCAACATGACCGAAGGCCAGCTCTATGCCTTCAACCCGGCGAACGCCACGTTCGAGGCCGTGCAGGGCATCGAGGTCACGCCGACCATCGTCCAGGGCACGGCGCTGTCGGCGATCCGGCCCGAACGCCTGCTCGCAGCCGTTGCCGGCAAGAAGCCGGCATTCTGACAGGCCTTGGCTGTCATCCCGAGCCGTTGCGAGGGTTCTGTTTCGTCGTCGGCCTGCACGGCGGTTTCAACTGACTGCCGGAGGCGCTCCTTCCAGGTAGGTGCTCTTGCCTGGCGCGAATGGGTTCACCACGGGCCAGATGAACAGGATGCGCGAGATGCCCGGTCCCGCAGTTCCCCAGGCATGCGGCGTATGCGGCGGGATGATGACAGCCTGGCCCGGCTTCGCGGCCAGCCTGACATCGTTCAACTCGACCCAAACTTCTCCCTCCTCGACGAGGACAATCTCCTCGTACTCGTGAAAATGCTTGGGGACAGCGACGTTGGGTTCGACCGTGTTCGAGAGCACGCTCACCGTTGTCGATCCGTGCTCCTGCCCGGCAATCCATTTCCCGCTGATTCCAGCCCGCATGGGGAATTCCGGCATCGCCGCGTAGTCAACGATCGGCATGGCTTACCTCTTTCGGCCGCACTTCCGATCGCTAAATCCTACACGATCTCCGCGGTAAGTCCGATGCCGACTACTTGACCCACAGCTCGAGCGGCACTGCCGCTCGACCGGGGCACTCGAGCTTGCCGATGTAGGTGTCCGACAGGCTGGCTCGGTAGGTGCAGTCGACGCCGGCCACCGACACAGTCGCCTTCAGGCGCGACGACAGCGTCGAGATCTGAAGCCGTATCTCGCCGGTCTTCTCGTCCGGACCGTCCTGCGTGCACCAGCCGACATGCTTCATCGTCACGGGCCCGGCGTATTCCCGGGTGCGCTGGGAGGCCCGTTCCGCAGCGACCGTGGCCGTGAGCTCCCACTCGCCCAGCACGCCGGCGTATCCAGTGACTTGAAGCGATTCACCTCGGGCCGGAGCCGCCAGTGCGCCCAGTGCGAGCAGGAGCAGCAGGGCTCTCACGATTTCTTGGCCAGGAACGCACGCGCATCGCTGACGTCGGCCCGCGTCTTGTCGGCATCGGCGGCGATGGTGACAACCTTTTCATAATACTCACGCGCCTTGGCCGGATCGCCGGCCTTCTCGGCGGCTCGTGCCGCGCCGACATAGGCGTCGAGCCGGTTGGGCTCCTTTTTCAACGTTGCCTCGTAGGCAACGAGGGCCTCCTTGGCCATGCCGCTCTCGAGCAGCATGCCGGCATAGAACTCGCGCGCCGGCTTGGGCACGCCCGGTGTCACGGGATGCTTCTCGGTCTTGTCCTCCGCATCGGCGGCCGCGTTCATGGCGGCAAGTGCCTCGTCGCGCTTGCCTTCGGCATAGAGCACCCAGGCGGTTGCGATCTGCTTCTGGACATCGACCTGCGTCGCCCAGTAGGCGTCCTTGGCCTGGACGAGCTTGTCGTGCATTTCGCCAAGCTTGGCGATGTCGGCCTTGGCGGCCGCCGGATCGCCCGAGCGGGCGGCGCCCACGGCGCGGGCGAAATAGGTCATCGCCTGCGCCTGGGGCAGCGGGCTGGGGCGGACTTCAAGCGTGGCCGCTGCCTTCCAGTCGCCGCGTTCCACCGCGTAGCGCGCCGGCGACGCCGCCCGTGCATAGGGGCCGGGCAGGGCGGTCTCGGTGAAGCCGGTGACCGTATTCATCGCCTCGACGACGTCCCCGGCCTTCTTGTCCTGGCCGAGCTGCAGGTAGGCATAGACGAGATAGTCCATGGCATGCAGCTGTTCGTGGAAATCGCCGGCGGCCTTGGCGGAACGTCCCGACGCCATGTTGGAATTGATCGACTCCTGCCAATAGCCGACGCGGGTGAAGATGTGCGACGGCATGTGCAGGGCATGCGGCGCGTCGGGCGCGATCTTGGCGTAGCGCCGGGCGGCCTCGATGCCTTTGTCGGCGATCGGCGGATAGTCGTAGAGATGGATCAGGTAGTGCGCCACGCCGGGATGCTGCGGCTGGCGCTTGGCGATCTCTTCCAGGATGGCCGCGCCCTTGAGCTGGTTGGCGTAGGTCTTGTCGGCCGGCGGCGCCGAGGTGTTGAGCGCCAGCGCATAATGGATCTGCGCTTCGTCATCCTTCGGATACTTCGCAGCCAGCGCTTCCATGGCCTTGGCGTAGGCCAGCAGGCGGGTGCGGTGATCGACCTTGTCGTAGTCGGCGTACATGGCGCCCAGCGCCGCGAGGTAGTCGCGCTCGCGCTCGGTCTTGGCGCCGACGCTCTTCGCTTTCTCCAGCGCGGCGGCGCCCTCGGCGAGGTTCTGCACCGCCGGCGTGCGTATGGGGATTCCACAGCAGGCTGAGCGCGATGCCCCAATAGGCGATGGCGCAGTCGGGATCGGTCTTCAGCACCTCCTCGAAGGTCTTTTGCGAGGCGCGATACCAGAACGAGTGCTGATAGAGCATGCCGCGGTCGAACAGCTTCTGCGCTTCCGGCTTGCACGATGTCTCGAAATGCACCTTGCCGAGCTTGTTGTCGTCGGTTTGCCCGAGGGCGGCCGTCAGGGCGAGCGCAACGCCGGTCGCTGCAACGGCAGCGACGGCCAGTGACGTCTTGTTCATGATCCTGCTCCTGGTTGGCATCAAACCGAACTCGGCGCGGTCATCGCTTGGTCTGGAGGCGTGAGTGGGTCTGCCCGGTCAGCTGTAGGGTCGGCGTCGCAGATCCACGATACTCTACGCTGGCGGAGCGAATGTGGTACTTGCCACACTCATACTCGCTTTCCGGCAGTTCGCGCACAGGTTTTCTACCGACGACAGGCGTGCCCGTGCTTGGTCACAGCGCCGAAACGGCCGGTCAGCAAGGCATGCGTTGGGAGCGCACCTCGAGCGGCCCGCTCATGACTTGGCGAGCGGGCCGGAGGGCATAGGCGCTTGTGAATGCGCCAGGTTCGATGGGGGCCTAGTTCGCCAGCGACTTGATCGCGGCGTCGACGCCGCCCGGTGCGAAGGGCACGCCGGCGGTCTTCATCGCCAGCTCGGTGGTGGCGATGCAGCCCAGCAGCATGGGCTCGTTGAGGTCGCCCAGGTGGCCGATACGGAACACCTTGCCCATCAGCGGCCCCAGCCCGCCGCCCAGCGACAGGTTATAGCGGTCGACCGCGACCTTGCGCATGGGATCGGAGCTGACGCCCTCGGGCATCATCACGGTCGTCACCGAATCGGACAGCCGGTCGGGCGTCTGGCCGTAGAGCGTCGGGCCCTTGCCGTCGGCGCCCCAGGCGCGCACCGCGGCGCGGGTCGCTTCACCCAGGCGGGTGTGACGCTGGAACACCGCGTCGAGACCTTCTTCCTCGATCATCTTCAGCGATTCGTGCAGGCCGAAGAACATATGCACCGGCGCGGTGCCGATGAATTTCTGCGGCGCCCGGCCGTTCATCAGCTCCCAGTTCCAGTAGTGCCGCGGCGCCTTGTTCTTGCGCGCGGTCTCGATCGCCTTGCTTGCTGACGCCGGTCAGCGACATGCCGGTCGGCAGCATCAGGCCCTTCTGGCTGCCGCCCACGGTGACGTCGACGCCCCACGCGTCCATCTTGTAGTCGATCGAGGCGAGCGAGGAGATCGTGTCGGAGAGGAGAAGGGCGGGGTGCTTGGCCTCGTCCATGGCGCGGCGGATCTCGGCCACCGGCAATACCATGCCGGTTGCGGTCTCGTTGTGCACGGTGAGCACGGCCTTGATCGTGTGCGTCTTGTCCTTGGCGAGGCGCTCGGCGAGCTTGGTGATATCGGCGCCCTTGCGCCAGTCGGCGGCGAAGGTCTCGACCTTGATGCCGAGATTGACCGCCATCTCCGCCCAGCTCTCGGAGAAATAGCCGGTCTCGACGATCATCACGGTGTCGCCGGCGGAGAACAGGTTGGCGAGTGCTGCTTCCCACGCGCCATGGCCGCTCGCGTTATACATATAGAGTGTCTGATCGGTCTTCAGGACCCGCTTCACGCCGGCATGGCAGGCGTGCTGGATGGCCAGAAATTCGTCCGACATGAAATCCAGGACCGGCCGGTCCATCGCCCGCAGCACGCGGTCGGGAATGTTGGTCGGGCCGGGATTGTTGAAGAACTGGCGTCCGCGCGGCTTGGCATTCACGTTTTGGGCTCCGGTCTGCGAAAAGTGCCGGAACTTAGGGGCGCGCCCTTGGCGAAGCAAGCGAGGCTTGCGATGGTGGGTCATTAGTTAGGTGAGGGCATAGATGACCGTTCAGAAGACCGATTCCGCCACGAATTCCGCCACCAATTCGACGATCGTGGCCGACTACCGGGCCCGCACCCCAGGCTCGGGTGCGCTGTTCGAGCGCGCCCGCAAGGTCCTGCCGAGCGGCATCACGCACGATGCGCGCTATCTCGATCCCTATTCCATCCACGTCGCCCGCGCCAAGGGCCCGCGCAAGTGGGATGTCGATGGCAACGAATATGTCGATTATTTCGGCGGCCACGGCGCCATGCTGCTGGGCCATTCCCATCCGGCGGTGATCGAGGCCGTGAAGCGCCAGATGGATCTCGGCACGCATTACGGTTCGAGCCACGAGCTCGAAGTGCGCTGGGCGGAGCTGGTCTGCGAGCTGATCCCGTCGGCCGAGAAGGTGCGCTTCACCGCATCGGGCACCGAGGCCTCGCACATGGCGATCCGCCTGGCGCGTGCCCATACCGGCAAGGACAAGATCGTGCGCTTCGTCGGCCACTTCCACGGCTGGCACGATGCCGTCGCCGCCGGCGCCACCTCGCACTACGACGGCTCCTCGCCGCCGGGCGTGGCGCAGGGCATCACCGATCTGTCGATCCTGATGCCGACCGACGATGTCGGCGCGGTCGTGAAGCTGATCGAAAGCCGCGACGACATCGCGGTGGTGATGTTCGAGCCGTCGGGCGCATCGTGGGGCCAGGTGCCGCTGCCGCCGGGCTTCGTGCAGGCGGTCCGCGACGTCACCGCCAAGCGCGGCGTGGTGATGCTGATGGACGAGGTCATCACCGGCTTCCGCTGGTCGTCGGGCGGCGCGCAGAAGGCGCTGGGCATCACGCCCGACCTCTGCATCCTGGCCAAGATCGTGGCCGGCGGCCTGCCGGGCGGCGCCGTCGCCGGCAAGCGCGAGATTCTCGACCAGATCGACCATGCGGCTTCGGCGGCGAAGAAGCGGGACAAGATCGCCCATCCCGGCACCTACAATGCCAACCCGCTGTCGGCCGCCGCAGCGGTCACCGCGCTGTCGCTGGTGCGCGACGAGGATCTCGCCGAGAAGGCCAACCGCACCGCGGCCGAGCTGCGCTCGGCGCTGCGCCAGGTGCTGATCGAGGAGAGCGTGCCGTGGGGCATCTACGGCCAGTCCTCGACCTTCCTGATCTATCCCAACCCGACGGGCGAGAGCGTCGATCCCGCGACCTTCGATCCCCTGAAGCTGGGCTTCGCCAAGCTGAAGGGCGCGCGCTCCGGTCCGCTCACCGGCAAGATCCGCATGGGCCTGATGAGCCACGGCGTCGACGTCATGGGCGCGCCCGGCGGCTTCGTGTCGGCCACGCATGGCGGCGCCGAGATCGAGAAGACCGCGCACGCGCTTCGCCAGACCGTGCGTGCGCTGAAGGCCGAACGCGAAGTGAAGGCGGCCTAAGCGAATCACAAACCGCACTCGAGACTCCCTCTCCCCGCTTCGCGGGCGGAGAGGGCCGTCCAAGACGGGCAGCGTTGTCGTGCTGAAGCTGTGATGCCGGTAGGCGGAAAGGCGGGGCGTTCGCGCGTCTGACGGCCTTCCGTGCGAACGCCCACGGGGTTTAAGCTTCCCTCAACGACAAACGGGGAGGGGATCCATGATCACGCGTCGCCACACGCTTGCCGGCCTTGCGGCCGGCTCCGTCTCGATGCCCGGCCTGCTGCAAGCGCAGGCGCCGACGAACTGGATCGCCTACAGCTACGTGCCGGCCGCCACGCTGGCGCCGGCGAAAGTGTTCCAGGAGATCGTCGAGCGTGTCGCCAAGGAAACCAACAACGGCTTCCAGATCAAGTATCACCTGGGTGGCTCGCTCTCGATCAAGGTCACCGACATAACGACGGCGGTCGGCGACGACGTCATCCAGCTCGGTGACGACGGTTTCCAGCAGGGCAACGTGCCCATCACCGGCATCCTGCGCCTGCCCATGCTGATCACCAACGCCCAGGAGTTCGAGAAGGCGCTGGCCATCATGAAGCCCTATGTCGCCAAGGCCTACGACAAGAAGGGCGCGACCGTGCTCTCGACCTATTACTTTCCGGTGCAGATCGCCTGGTCGAGCAAGAAGCTCACCTCGCTGGAGGATCTCAAGGGCCAGAAGATCCGCGCCACCTCGCCCGAGCAGATCGAGTTCCTGAAGCGCTTCGGCGCCAATGGCCTCACGGTCGGCGCGCCCGAGGTGCCGTCGGCGCTGGAGCGCGGCGTGGTCGACGGCGTGCTGACGGCCAATGCCGGCGGCGGCAAGGTCTGGAAGGACCTGCTGAAATATTGCTACGAGATCGGCCTCAATTTCTTCGAAGCCAACATCATCGTGAACAAGGAGGCCTACGCCAAGCTGCCGGCCAACTATCGCGAGTCGCTCACCAAGGCGGTCGTCGATCTGTCGCCCAAGATGACGCAGATGATGGCGGCGGAAGAAAGCGAGGAGAAAGCCAAGCGCAAGGCCGAGGGCATGATCCAGACCACGGCGACGCCCGACGAATACAAGCGCGGCGCCGAGCGCATGGCGAGCTACTGGGACGACTGGGCCAAGACCAAGGGCGCCGAGACCCAGGAAGCGCTGAAGAAGGTGCGCGAGGCGCTGGGCCGCTGATGTCGTCTGCAACGGATGGCCGTCCGTTCGGCCTGATCGAGCGGATAAGCCTGTGGTCGTCCGCCTTTTGCATGGTGGGCATGGTGCTGCTCATCCTGGCCGAGGTCGTGCTGCGCGGCGCCTTCAACAGCACCACCGAGCACAGCGACGAGCTGGTGGGCTACCTGCTGGTCGGCCTGTCGTTCCTGAGCCTGGCGCTCTGCCAGAGCCGCGGCGCCTTCCATCGCGTCGAGATGGTGCAGATGCGGCTCGGGCCACGTGGCCAGGCGATCTCGGCGCTGATCTTCGACCTGCTGTCCTTCGGCTACATCGCGTTGACCGCCTGGTATTTCCTGCAGTTCGTCATGAGCTCCTATCGCCGCGAGGCGCTGGCCAGTACCGCCCTCGGCACGCCGCTGTGGATTCCCGAGACCGCCATGGTCGTGGGCGCCGTCCTGCTGCTGATCGTGCTCGGCAAGGCGGTCGTCTATGACGTCCGCAAGGTCGTCTCGTGAGCGCCGGGTTCGAAGTCCTCCTTGTCCTGGTGATCTTCCTCGGCCTGCTGGCCGCGGGAATGGCCATTCCCTTCGCCATCGGCGTGCCCGCCATCGTCTATCTGCTGGTGCATGGCGGTATCCCGGCGCTCCGCGGCATCGGGCTGATGAGCTGGGGCTCGATGAACAGTTTTGCCCTGACGGCGATCCCGCTGTTCATCCTGATGGCCGAGATCATGCAGCATTCGGGCCTGAGCTTCCGGATCTACCGCGGGCTCAGCAAGCTCGTCTGCACCATCCCGGGTGGCCTGCTGCAGACCAACATCGCGGGCTGCGCGCTGTTCGCGGCCATCTCGGGCTCCTCCGTGGCGACGGCGGCCGCCATCGGCACGGTTGCCCTGCCGCAGCTCATCCAGCGCGGCTATCACCGCCCGTTGGCGGCCGGCTCATTGGCGGCAGGCGGCACGCTCGGCATCCTGATCCCGCCCTCGATCGCCATGATCGTCTACGGCACCTTCACCGAGACGTCGGTCTCCAAGCTCTTCATGGCCGGCATCGTGCCCGGGCTGCTGCTGACGGCGCTGTTCATGTCCTACGTGCTGGTGCATGCGCTGCTCCGGCCCGAGATCGCGCCGCGCGAGAAGGGGCCGCAGAACCTCGCCGAGTTCGGCACGGCGCTGGCCGACCTGCTGCCCTTCGTCGTCGTCATCGGCGGCACCATGGGCAGCCTCTATTTCGGCTGGGCGACGCCCACCGAGGCCGCGGCCATCGGCTGCCTCGCGGGCTTCGTCGTCTCGGCGATCTGGGGCAAGCTCGGCTGGCAGGAACTGCGCACCGCGATGATCTCCTCGGTGATGATCAGCGGCAACATCCTGCTGATCGTCTACACCGCCTTCGTCTTCTCCTACGCCATCAGCGTGGCCGGCGTGGGCGAGCAGCTCACCACCTGGATGGTCGGGCTGAACCTCTCGCGGCTCGAGTTCTTCTTCGCCCTGTTCATCCTCTACACGCTCCTGGGCTGCCTGGTCGAAAGCCTGGGCATGATCGTGATCACCGTGCCGCTGCTCTATCCGGTGCTGCTGAAATACGGCATCGATCCGGTGTGGTTCGGCATCATCCTGGTGCTGTTCATCGAGCTTGGGCAGATCTCGCCGCCGATCGGCATCAACCTGTTCGTGATCCAGAGCATCTGGGACGGCAAGCTCTCCGACATCGTCTGGGGCACGATCCCGTTCCATCTCCTGATGTTCGTCCTGCTGATCGCTCTGGTATTCTGGCCCGAGATCGCGCTGTGGCTGCCGAATCACATGAGTGCCCCGCCATGAATGATCGTCACGCTCTCTATCCGACAGGCCTGAAGGACAGCCCCTCTCGCCATCGCGCGCTCCGCCAGCGCATGGCCGCCCCGGGCATCGTCGTGGCGCCGGGCGCCTACGACTGCATCACCGCGCGCCTGGTCGAGGTCTCGGGCTTCGATGCCTGCTACATCACCGGCTCCGGCGTCTCGATGAGCGCGCTCGGCGCGCCCGACATGGGCGCCCTGAGCTTCGGTGAAATCCTCGACCGCGTGCGCCGCATCTGCGATTCGGTCGCCATCCCGGTGATCGCCGATGCCGACACGGGCTATGGCGGGCCGCTCAATGTCATCCGCACCATGCGCGAGTTCGAGCGCGCCGGCGTGAGCGCGGTCCAGCTCGAGGACCAGGAATGGCCCAAGAAATGCGGCCACGAGCCCGGCCGCAAGGTCGCCTCGTCGCTCGAGATGGAGCAGCGCATCAAGGCCGCGGCCGATGCCAGGGTCGATGCCGACATCATGATCGTGGCCCGCACCGATGCGATCGCCTCGGAAGGTTTCGAGGCCGCCCTCGAACGCGCCGCGCGCTACCGCGAAGCGGGCGCCGACATCCTGTTCGTCGAGGCGCCGCCCAGCGAAGCCGACCTGGCGCAGGTGCCCAAGCGGCTGGGCGCGCCGTGCCTCGCCAACATGGTCGAAGGCGGCCGCACGCCGGTGCTGCCGTTCCCGAAGCTCGAGCAGCTCGGCTTCAAGCTCGCGATCTATCCCAATTCGCTGACGCGCCTGTTCGCGAGGGTCGGCCAGGATCTTCTGGGCTCGCTCAAGAGCACCGGCAATACCGCCGCCATGGCCAACCAGATGCTCGACCATGGCCAGCTCTGGTCATTGTTCGAGAACGAGCGCTGGCAGGCGCTGGAGAAGCGCTTCCAGGGTTAGCAGGCCTTTAGCCCGAGGTAAGGGGTTACCGGCAAAAGGGTATTTTCGGGCGCTATGGCACCCGAAAATTCGACCCGTGGCCAAGAAGCGGATCAAAGTGATACTTGACTTTATCTGAATTATCACTTAAATAGATGCCATGCCCTCGCAGGAGTTATCGGCATGTCCGGCCCCCGACGCCCGGCCCTCTGTAAACCCGAGCACGCCAGTCGCGCCCGCGAATTGTGTGGGCGCGACGCCACCAGCCATGATGTCGCCGGCGGCTTCGGCGTGGCCCGCAGTACCGTCGGCCAGTGGATCGCAAAGCGAGCGGTGGAAAGGCGAGGGCAAACTCTATCGCTTGCCCTTGCCGATGTGCGCGATGGCCTCGATCTCGACCAGGATCTCGGGCGCGGCCAGCGCGCTCACCTCGACCAGGGTCGAGGCCGGGAAGTCGCCGGTGAAGAACTCGCGGCGCGCCGCCCACACCTTGGTGTTGTTCTTGATGTTGGTGACGTAGATCGTGACCTTGACCACGTCGGCCATGGTCCCGCCCGCCGCTTCGACCATCCCTTTGATCTTGCCGAAGATCTGCTTGGCCTGCTCGTACTCGTCCATGCCGGCCAGCACCTTCGGATCGGTGCCGCGGGCGGTCATGCCGGAGACGTAGGCGATGCCGTCGGACACCAGGCAGTTCGACCAGCGCTCGGGCGGCGGCTCGGGCACGGCGGGCGATGTGACACGGCGGATGGTCATTGGCGTCTCCTCGTTTCTGTTGGCCGAAGTATACTCGCCGGATGACCGACCTTTTTCACGCTCTGTTTGAGCCTAAACGCATCGCCCTGATCGGCGCCTCGGCCGATGAGAAGAAGACCACGGCGCGGCCGCAGCGCTTCCTGCGCCAGCACGGCTTTGCCGGCGAGATCCTGCCGGTCAATCCGGGCCGCGCCGAGATCATGGGCGACAAAGCCTACAAGACCCTCGATGCCATCGCGGGCGAGATCGACCACGCCTATATCCTGCTGAACGGCAAGGACGCGGTCGCAGCACTCGCGGCCTGCGGCAAGCGCGGCGTGAAGGTCGCCTCCATCCTGGCCGGCGGCTTCGCCGATGCCGGCGCCGCGGGCGCCTCGCTGCAGGACGAGCTGGTGCGCATCGTGCGCGAGACCGGCATCCGGCTGGTCGGGCCCAACAGCATCGGCACGGTCAGCACCGATCCGCCGATGGCGCTCACCGCCAATGCCGCCTTTGCCGTCGACAGGCTGCGCACCGGCACGTGGGGGCTGGTGAGCCAGAGCGGCAGCCTTATAGGCGCCCTGCTGTCGCGCGCCGATGCCCGCGGCATCGGCTTCTCGCGCCTGATCTCGGTCGGCAACGAGGTCGACCTGGCCGTGGGCGAGATCGCCGACCTCATGGTCGACGATCCCAAGACCAAGGCGATCCTGCTGTTCATGGAGACCCTGCGCGACGGCGAGCGCCTGGCGCACGCCGCGCGGCGCGCCCATGCCGCCGGCAAGCCGGTGATCGCCTACAAGCTCGGCCGTTCCGAGATCGGCCAGGAGCTGGCGAAATCGCACACCGGCGCCATCGCCGGCTCCGACGCCACCTTCGACGCCTTCTGCCGCCGCCACGGCATCGCGCGCGTGTCGATGTTCGAATCGCTGGTCGATGTGCCGGCACTGCTGGTCGATCGGCCAGTCGCCATTCAATCAAAGGGGCGCGGCAAGCGAGTCGCGGTCGCCACCACGACCGGCGGCGGTGCGGCCATGGTCGTCGACAACATGGCGATGGCCGGGCTCGACATCGCCGATCCGCCGCAGGCACTGGTCGACTGGCTGAAGCCGCTCGGCATCGCCGCGGGTGAGGGCAAGCTGGTCGATCTCACTTTGGCCGGCGCCAAGCCCGAGATCGTGGCGGGAACGATCGAGCGCCTGCTGGCCGACGACGGCAACGATGCCGCGATCTTCGTCGTCGGCTCCTCGGCGCAGTTCAACCCCGAGCTCGCGGTCGAGCCTCTCCTGAAGTTCGCCAAGTCGGCCAAGCCCTTTGCCGTGTCGCTGACGCCCTCGGCCGAGAAGTCGCTGGCGTTGCTGACGGCGGCCGGCGTGCCGGCGTTCCGGCATCCCGAATCCTGCGCCGAGGCCATGGCGGTCTGCCTGCTGCGGCCCGTGCCGCAGCCCGTGCCGGCTCTCGCTGAGCCTGCGCGCGCCGCCCTCGATGCGCTGGAAGCGGGCCGCGCCGCGGGCTTCGACGAGCGCCGCGCCGCCGATCTCTTCGCGGCGCTCGGCGTGACGATGGCCAAGGCGATGGCCGTGCCCGACGCCAAGCGCGTCGCGGCCGCCGTCAGCGAGATCGGCGGGCCGGTGGCGCTGAAGATCCTGTCGGCCGACATCGCCCACAAGACCGAGGCCGGCGGCGTGGCGCTCGGCCTGCCCGACGGCCAGACGGCGGCGGTTGCCGCGCGCGAGATCGAAAAGCGCGTGAAGGCGCATATGCCGACGGCCAAGCTCGAAGGCTTCCTGGTGCAGAAGATGGAGCGCGGCCTGGCCGAGGTGATCCTGGGCTTCCGCCGCGATCCGCTGGTCGGCCCGACGATCACCGTCGGCCTGGGCGGCGTTTTGGCCGAGATCTACAAGGATGCCGCGACCCGTCTGGCGCCGGTCGACGAGGCCGAAGCCCGGCAGATGATCGAGGAGGTGAAGGGGCTTGCGACGATCCGCGGCTATCGCAACCTGCCGCGCGGCGATGTCGGTGCGTTGGCCAGAGCCATCGCTGCCTTCTCGACCCTGGCGCACAAGGCTTTTGCCGCCGTATCGGAAGCGGAGATCAACCCGCTTCTGGTCAAGCGCGACGGCGAGGGCGTCGTGGCCGTCGACGGGCTGGTGCTGCTGAAGGGTGCCTAGTCTAGGCGATGCGCGTCTGCGCCGCCTCGAAGAGCTGGCGGAAATCGTCGAGCACGAAATAGGTGTTCTGCAGCCTGTCGATCTCGTAGGGCCGATGCATGACCGTCGCCGCTTCGAACGGCAGGCGCTCGACGTCCTTGTCCAGGAGCGCGTGCTTCACCTCGGCCGCCGAAGAGAGGATGCCGGCACCGTAGGCCTTCAGGCCCTTGGGCGTGCGGATCAGGCCGAACTCGACCGTGTACCAGTAGAGCCGCGCCAGCAGGTCGACCTTCGAGCCCGCCTCGACTCCGCGCTGGCCGTAGGCCTGCATGTAATCGGCGAACACCGGGTCGCTCAGCAGCGGCACGTGGCCGAAGAAATCATGGAACAGGTCGGGCTCGACCAGATAGTCGAGCTCGGCACGGGTGCGGATCCACACCGTCACCGGGAAGCGACGATGCGCCAGATGATCGTAGAAGACGGCATCGGGGATCAGCCCCGGCACGCCGACGATGCGCCAGCCGGTCAGCGGCTTTAGCCGCGCATTGACGGAATCGAAGTCGGGAATGCTGTTGCCGATGCCGAGCGTCAGCAGCCCTTGCAGAAACTCCTCGCAGGCATGCTCGTGAGCGAGCGACGTCTGGCGCTCGAGCAGCAGCCGCCAAACCGCATGGTCCTCGTCCGAATAGAAGTCGGTGTGTTGCGGCACGGTCCAGTCCGGCGCCATGCCGGCATAGTCGCCACGCAGGTTCTCGAGAGGGGCTTTGTTCATGCCCTCAATATGGAGACGAGGGCCCTAGCGAATCCCGGCGAAGTTGGGCTGTCGGAAGGCTCGTTTTGGCTATATTCTCTATAAAGACTATCTGCTTTGGTGATAAAAGCCATGATCGCACTCGATGACATAGACAGACGCATCGTGACCGCCCTCCAGGCCGAGGGACGCCTGCCGATCGTCGATCTCGCCGAAAAGGTCGGTCTGTCGCCCACGCCCTGCCAACGCCGGGTCAAGCGGCTGGAGGAGGAAGGCGTCATCACGCGCTACGCCGCGCTGGTCGCGCCGTCTGCGCTGGGGCTCGGCCTGCAGGCGCTGGTGCAGGTGACGCTCGACGATCATTCCGAGAAGACCGTCGAGGCGTTCGAAACCGCAATCCGCGGCCGGCCCGAGGTCGTGGCCTGCTATGCGGTGACCGGCGACATGGATTTTCTGCTGCATGTGCTGGCGCCGGATCTTCCGAGCTTCAGCGACTTCGCGCTGAAGGCGCTGCTGCGCATGCCGGGCGTCCGCGACACGCGCTCGTCCTTCATCATGCAGGCGGTGAAGAGCGACCTTGCCTGGGCGCCGAACCCTCAGGCGCCGGCTAGAGTCCGCAAATAGAGCGGACGGTCGATATTGCCGCCGCTCAGGACCAGCCCGACCCGCTTGCCCGCCAAGCGTTCGCGCTCCTGCAACAGGGCGGCGAGGGAAGCAGCCCCCGCGCCTTCCGTGAGCTGGTGCGTGTCTTCGTAGTAGGCGCGCATGGCGGCCGCGACCTCGGCGTCGCTCACCTGCACGATACGGTCGGCGCCTTTCAGGATGACGGCGAGCGCTTCGGCGTCGGGCCCGCGCACCGCCATGCCGTCGGCCATGGTGTCGGCGCTGTTGGTGGCGACGACCTTGCCGGCGGCGAAGGACAGCGCATAGGCCGGCGCTTCGGTGGACACCACGCCCACCACCTTGGTCGAAGGGCTGAGCGCATCGCGCATGGTGATCACGCCGCAAATGCCGGAGCCGAGCCCGATCGGCACATAGACCGTGTCGAGCGGCGGTGCTGAGCGAAACAATTCCAGCGCATAGGTCGCCACGCCGCGCACCAGGTCGCGATGGAAGGACGGCACCATGACCAGCCCGCGCTCCTCGGCGAGCCGGGCGGCCGTCTCGCGCGCGGCATCGAAATCGTGCCCCGCCTCGACGAGTTCGGCGCCGAACGCCCGCATGGCCGCGTTCTTCTCCACGGAATTGCCCTGCGGCACGACGATGGTGGCGGCAATGCCGGCCTTGGCCGCGGCGAGCGCGATGCTCTGGCCGTGATTGCCCCGTGTGGCGCTGACCACACCCTTCACACGGGTGGGTTCCCGACTCAGCTGTTCCATATAGACCAGCCCGCCGCGCACCTTGAAGGCGCCGATCGGCGTGTGGTTCTCGTGCTTCACCCAGACCTCGCAGCCGGTCCGCCGGGCGAGCAGCGGCCATGCATATTGCGGCGTGGGCGGCATGGCGGCGTACACGATGGCCGCCGCGTCTTCGACATCCTGCAGAGACAACATCCCACCACT
Organism: uncultured Alphaproteobacteria bacterium; assembly: GCA_963755585.1. Taxonomy (GTDB): domain Bacteria; phylum Pseudomonadota; class Alphaproteobacteria; order Reyranellales; family Reyranellaceae; genus Reyranella. Next base: position 100,737 of record CAVWKN010000040.1, on the reverse strand, counting down.
TTGGGCTAAGATGGCTGGCGTTCCAACCGGAGTACCCAATGCCTGTCCTTCCTCGTGCGCTTGAAATCCAGGGCGAGATTGCCGCCATCCGTCGTGACATCCACGCCCATCCCGAGCTGGCCTACGAGGAAAACCGGACCTCCGACATCGTCGCCGCCAAGCTCCAGGAGTGGGGCCTCGAGGTGACACGCGGCCTGGGCAAGACCGGGCTGGTGGGAACCTTGCGCAAGGGCAATTCGTTGAAGTCGATTGGATTGCGCGCCGACATGGACTGCCTGCCGATGGATGAAACCAACGATTTCGAGCATCGCTCGCAGAATCCCGGCCGCATGCACGCCTGTGGCCATGACGGTCATACCGCCATGCTGCTGGGCGCGGCAAAGGTGATGAGCGAAAAGCGCGACTTCGAAGGCGCCGTGCACTTCATCTTCCAGCCTGCGGAAGAAGGTGGCGGCGGGGCGCTGGCGATGATCGAGGACGGCCTGTTCGACAAGTTCCCGTGCGACGCGGTGTTCGCCATCCACAACAAGCCGGGCGTTCCGCTCGGCCACATCGTCACCAAAGGCGGCCCGCTCCTCGCCGCGGCCGACCGCTGGGACATCCGCATCACCGGCAAGGGCGGCCATGCCGCGCATCCGCACCTCACCATCGATCCCATGGTGGCGGGCGCCAACATCGTCATGGGCCTGCAGACCATCGTCAGCCGCAACATCGATCCGATCGATTCGACGGTCGTGACGGTCGGCTTCTTCAAGGCGGGCTCGGCCTACAACGTCATCCCGACCGACGTGCATATCGGCGGCACGACCCGCACGACCTCGCCGGAGAACCGCGCGCTGGTGAAGCGCCGCATCGAGGAGATCTGCCGCGGCGCCGAGCAGATGCACGGCGTCAAGATCGAGATCGAGCACAAGCCGGGCTATCCGCCGACGGTCAACAACGTCGACCGCGCGCGCTTCGCGATCGATGTCGCGGCCGGCGTCTGCGGCGAGCACGCGGTGTCCGACAACACGAGGCCCAGCATGGGGGCGGAGGATTTCTCCTACATGCTGGAGCGCGTGCCGGGCGCCATGGTGTGGCTGGGCAACGGCGGCGGCGCCGATGCGGTCAGCCTGCACAACTCGCGCTACGACTTCAACGACATGGCCATCCCGTTCGGCGTCAGCTTCTTCGTGCGTACCGTCGAACGCTTCCTGGGCGACCAGCAGGCCTGATCGGGGAGAACGGTCGACCGGGATGGAGTTCCTCCGCGTCTACGGTCGAGTCATCGGGCTGCTGCGCGCCGAGCGCGGGCTCACGATCATGCTCGCGCTCGCCAACATCGCTGTGGCCGCGCTGCAGTTCTACGAGCCCGTGCTGTTCGGCAAGGTGGTCGATCTCCTGGCCACCGCCAAGGACAAGACGACCGAGATGTTGTGGAGCGACGCCCGACAGTTGCTGGCGCTGTGGGCCGTCGTCGGCCTGGGCGGCATCGCAGCCAACATCGTGGTCTCGCTGCAGGCCGATCGCATGGCCCATCGCCGGCGGCTGGGCGCCATGGCGAACTTCTTCGAGCACGTGCTGGTGCTGCCGTTCTCGTTCCACAGCGCGCAGCATTCCGGCCGCCTGATCAAGGTCATGCTGACCGGCGTCGACGATCTGTTCGGCATCTGGCTGTCGTTCTTCCGCGAGAACCTCGCCACCTTCGTCGCCCTGTTCCTGATGCTGCCGCTCAGCCTGTTCATGAACTGGCGGCTGGGCGTGCTGCTGGTCGTCCTGATCCTGTTCTTCGCCGCCGCCAACATCTGGGTGGTGAGCCGCACCGACCGGCTTCAGCACGACGTCGAGAACCTGCGCAGCGAGCTGGCCAGCCGCGCCGGCGACGCGCTGGGCAACATCAACCTTATCCAGAGCTTCGTCCGCCTCAGCGCCGAAACCCGCGAGATGCACAGCATCATGCGGGAGACGCTGGCGGCGCAGTTCCCGGTGCTGAACTGGTGGGCGCTGTTGTCGGTCATGACGCGTGCCGCCTCGACCATCACCATCATCCTGATCTTCGTGCTCGGCACCTGGCTCTACACCAAGGGCGAGGCGACGGTGGGCGAGATCGTGAGCTTCATGGGCTTCGCCACCATGCTGATCAGCCGCATGGACCAGGCCTCGGGCTTCGTCAGCCGCATCTTCTTCCAGATGCCGGTCCTGGCGGATTTCTTCCGCGTCCTCGATTCCCAGTCGACCGTGCCGGACAATCCGCACGGCAAGGATATCGGCCGCGCCCGGGGCGACGTCGAGTTCGACGACATCAACTTCTCCTACGACGGCAGGCGTCCGGCGCTGGTGCATTTCTCACTGAAGGTTCCGGCCGGGACCAAGGTGGCCTTCGTCGGCCCGACCGGCGCCGGCAAGAGCACGGCGCTGTCGCTGCTGCACCGCATGTGGGACGCGCAGTCCGGCGTCATCCGCATCGACGGCCTCGATCATCGCGAGATCAAGCTCGAGTTGCTGCGCCGCAACATCGGCGTGGTGTTCCAGGACAGCACGATGTTCTACCGCTCGATCGCCGACAACCTGCGCATCGGCAAGCCCGACGCGACGCAGGCCGAGCTCGAGGAGGCGGCCAAGCTCGCCGAGGCGCACGACTTCATCCTGCGCCAGCCGCAGGGCTACGAGACGCTGGTCGGCGAGCGCGGCATGACGCTGTCGGGCGGCGAGCGCCAGCGCCTGGCGATCGCCCGCGCGCTCCTGAAGAACCCGCCGATCCTGATCCTCGACGAGGCGACCAGCGCGCTCGATTCGGTGACCGAGGCGCGCATCCAGAAGGCGCTCAAGACGCTGATGCAGGGCCGCACGACCTTCGTCATCGCCCATCGGCTGTCGACCATCCGCGACGCCGACAAGGTGGTGGTCTTCGAGCATGGCCGGATCGCCGAGCAGGGCGGCTACCAGGAGCTGGTGGCCCACGGCGGGGCCTTCACCCGCCTCGTCGCCACGCAGCAGGCTGGCATAGAAACTGCCTGATATCCCCTTGGCGGATGGGTGTCGTCCGCCTAAGAGTTGCCGGACGGGGATCCTCACGAGGGACAAGAAGACATGAGCAAATTCGCCAAATGGCTGGGCGGCGCGGCCGTCGTCGCGCTGGCCCTGGGCAGCCTGCCTGCGCAGGCGCAGACACCGATCAAATTCACCCTCGATTGGGTGTTCCAGGGCCCGACCGCGCCGTTCCTGGTGGCGCTGGACAAGGGCTACTACAAGGCCGAGGGCCTCGACGTCACGATGGATCCCGGTCAGGGCTCGGCCGGCGCGGTCCAGCGGGTCGCCACCGGCGCCTACCAGATCGGCTTCGCCGACGTGAATTCGACCATCGAGTACAACGCCAAGAATCCCGGCAAGGAAGTCCTCTGCGTCTTCATGGCCTACGACTTTGCGCCGTTCGGCGTCTATGCCCTGAAGAAGAGCGGCATCAAGGTCCCGAAGGATCTCGAGGGCAAGAAGCTCGGCGCCCCGGTGTTCGACGCCTCGTTCCGCCTGTTCCCGGCCTTCGCCAAGATGAACGGCATCACCAAGTGGGAGCACGTCAACCTGACGCCGCAACTGCGCGAGCAGAGCCTGGTGCAGGGCACGGTCGACTTCATCTCGGGGCACTACTTCTCGTCGATGCTCGATCTCAAGGCGCGCGGCGTCAAGTTCGACGACATCGTGGCCATGCGCTACGTCGATTTCGGCATGGATGTCTACGGCAACGGCATCGTGATCTCGCCCGAGATGGCCAAGGACGAGAAGGCGGTGAAGGGCTTCATTGCCGCCACCCTCAAGGGCTGGAGGGACGTGATTGCCGACCCCAAGCTCGGCATCGCCGCCGCCAAGAAGCGTGACCCGCTGATCGACGAGGCGCTGGAGACCGAGCGACTGCAGATCTCGCTGCAGACCAACGTGCTCACGCCGTTCGTCAAGGCCAACGGCATGGGCGACGTCGAGCCGGAGCGTTTCGCGCGCTCGGTCAAGCTGGTGGCCGAAGCGTTCGGCCTGCCGGCGGCGCCGGCCCCGGACAAGGTCTTCACCAACAAGTACCTGCCGCCCAAGGCCGACAGGATGGTCGTCAAGTAGGGATGCCCTTCGTCGATCTGAAGGGCGTCAGCCTTACCTACAGACTCGGCAAGGACACGACGCTCGCCCTGGCCGACGCCACCTTCGGCATCGACAAGGGCGAGTTCATCGCCGTGGTCGGCCCCTCGGGGTGCGGCAAGTCGACCATCATGAAGCTCGTCACCGGCCTGCTGCCCGCCTCGGGCGGCGAGGTGCGGGTGGCGGGCGAGAAGGTGACGGGGCCGATCAAGGGCGTCGGCATGGCGTTCCAGAACCCGACCCTGATGCCGTGGCGCACCACCATGGACAACATCCTGCTGCCCATGGAGGTGGTCGAGCCGCACAAGCGTCGCTTCCGCCGCCATCGCGCCGAATACGAGGCGCGCGCCATGAAGCTTCTGCACACGGTGGGACTGGCCGATTTTGCCAAGAGGTTTCCGTGGCAGCTTTCGGGCGGCATGCAGCAGCGCTCCAACCTCTGCCGCGCCCTGATCCACGAGCCCGAGCTGCTGATGCTCGACGAGCCGTTCGGCGCGCTCGATGCCTTCACGCGCGAGGAGCTGTGGGGCGTCATGCAGGCGCTGTGGCTGGAGAGGCGCTTCACCGGCGTCCTGGTGACGCACGATCTGCGCGAGGCCGTCTATCTCGCCGACACGGTCTACGTCATGAGCCGCCGGCCCGGCCGCATCGTGCTCACCAGGAAGATCGATATCCCGCGGCCGCGCTCGCTCGCCACGACCTTCGAGCCGCACTTCGTCGAGATCGTCCACGAACTGCGCGACCGCATCTCGCAGGAGCACGCCCCATGAGGCCCGGTCCATGAGGAAAGCGCCGTGAGCGACCTCAGGCGCGAGGCCCTGAAGCACGCCATGCCGTGGCTGGCCACCGCGGTGCTGCTGATCATCTGGGAGATCGCCTGCATCGTCTTCGATGTGCCGGAGATCATCCTGCCCAGGCCGACCAAGATCTTCACCGTCTTCGTGGCCCGCTTCGACATCCTGATGGCGTACTGCTGGGATACGCTGTGGACGACGATGATCGGCTTCCTGCTGGCGATCGCCGGCGGCCTGCTGCTCGGGCTGGCGATCGGCGCCTCGCCGTTCGTCTATTCCGGCCTCTATCCCCTGCTGATCGCCTTCAACGCCATTCCCAAGGTGGCGCTGGTGCCGATCCTGATGATCTGGGTCGGCGTCGGCTCGCTGCCGGCGGTCATCACCGCCTTCGTGATCAGCTTCTTTCCCATCGTCGTCAATGTCGCGACCGGGCTCGCCACCATCGAACCCGAGATGCGCGACGTGCTGCGCAGCCTTGGCGCCACGCGCACCGAGATCCTGACCAAGGTCGGCATTCCGCGCGCGATGCCCTATCTCTTCGCCAGCCTCAAGGTCGCCATCACGCTCGCCTTCATCGGTTCGGTCATCGCCGAGACCGTGGGCGGCAACAACGGCATCGGGTTCCTCATGCTGTCGGCCAGCGCGCGCAACGACGCGCCCACCACCTTCGCCGGCCTGTTCGCCATCGCCATCATGGGCGTGCTGATGTACGCCGTCTGCGCCATGGTCGAGAAGCGCATGACGCGCTGGGCGTTCCGCGGCGAGATCGTGGGTTAGCTCTTGCGGACCGCGGAGTGCGCGCTCCCAGAGACACTCCAAAGTAGGCTTCGGCGGCGACGCGCAGCGAATCGACGGTCACGCCGCTCAGCAGCATGGAGCCGACCTCGTTCTTCTTGCCGGCCTCTTTCCAGGCTTTCAGGCGATCCTTGATGCGTTCGGCGCTGCCGACCAGGGAAACTTCGTCCACCAGGGCATCGGGAACCGCCGCAACCGCCTCGGCGCGCCGCCCGGAGAGAAAGGCGTCCTGGATCTTCACGGCGGCCTCTTCGTAGCCGAGCTGTTTGGTGAAGTCGTTGTAGAAGTTCTTCGCGCGCGCGCCCATGCCGCCGATGTAGAGCGCGAGCTCGGGCTTCAGCGCATCGCGGCAGGCCTGCAGGTCGGCGCCCATGGCGATGCGGACATAGGGCGCGACGTCGAAGTCGGCGAGGCTCCTGCCGGCGCGACCCCGGGCGATGCCTTGGAGGAGCGGCTCGGTCACCATCCTCGTCTTCTCGGGCGACATGAAGATCGGCAACACGCCGTCGGCCACCTCGCCGGCCGTCCTGAGCCCGATCGGCGTGATCGAGGCGGCATAGATCGGCATGCTCGGATCGCCGTGCAGGATGCTTTTGAGCGGCTTGCCGAGACCGGTCGCTCCGGGGCCCTTGTAGGGGATCTGGTAGAGCTCGCCGTCATGCTCCAAGCGGCGCTTCGCGCTTCAGGATCTTGCGCAGGATCTCGATGTATTCGCGGGTGCGTGCCATCGGCTTGCCGAACGGCACGCCATGCCAGCCTTCGACGACCTGCGGCCCGGACGCGCCGATGCCCAGCAGGAAGCGGTTGTTCGACAGCGCCTGCAGGGTCATGGCCGTCATCGCGGTGCAGGCGGGCGTGCGCGCCGACATCTGCATGATGCCGACACCGGCGCGGATCCGCGTCGTGCGGGCGAGAACCCAGGCCGTCGGAGTCACCGCGTCGGTCCCGTAGGCTTCGCCGCTCCACACCGAATCGTAGCCCAGGCGCTCGGCCTCGAGCACCTGCTCCATCTGCAGGCTGTTGGGGGCGCCGGAGTAGCGCAGAAGCATACCGAGCCGCATGGCAGGTCTCCTATGAGGGTGTGTCGTTCAGTGTCCGCGCAGGTCTGCCAGCAGCGGCAGCGCCTCGCGCGGCGAAGCGCTCGATCTCCACGAAACGCTCCTCGTAGGGGCCGACGAAGTCGAGAATGACATGGCGTGCGCCCGCCGCGTGGAAGCGGCGAATGCTCTCGACGACCTCGGCTGCCGGGCCAAGCGCGCAGTAGCGCTGGGCGGCCTTGCGGAAGTCCATGGCGTAGCGCCGGCTGAGCGAGACGGTCGCGGCATCGAGAGCCTTCTCGTAGGTGTCGTCGACCCGCGTGAACAGCAGATGGGCGGTGCCGAAGCCGCGGTCGAAGACGCGGCCCACGGCCGCGGCCTCTGCCGCGATCTTCTCCAGCCCTTGTCGGAACATCTCGGGGGTCACGACATAGGACATCCAGCCGTCGGTCATGCGGGCGATGCGCCGCAGCGCGGGATCGGACCGGCCGCCGCACCAGATCGGCGGCCCGCCGGCCTGGCGGGGCGGCGGCTGCATCGGCACATCCTTGAACGGGAAGAAGCGGCCGTCGTTCGAGGCGGGCTCGCCGCTCCACAGCCGGCGCAGCACCGTGAGGCTCTCCGACAGGCGCGCCCCGCGCTCGCCGATCGGAACGCCGCAGGCTTCGTATTCCTTGGGAAACTCGCCGCCGACGCCGACACCGAAGATGAACCGGCCTTCCGTGAGGTGATCGAGGGTCGAGACCTGCTTGGCCACCGGCGTGGGATGGCGCAGCGGCAGGAGATAGACGGCGGTGCCGAGCTGCAGGCGGCGGCTCACGACCGCGGCCTGGGCGAGCTGGAGCAGGGGATCGAAGATCGAGAGCGGGAAGGAGATGTGGTCGCCCACCCACAGCGAATCGTAGCCGCCGCGGTCGACCAGCTCGACCAGGGTGCGCATCTCGTCGATCGTCGGCAGCCACGGACCGTCGGCCGGTTCGGTGCGCCGGTGGATCGTCTGCACGCCGATGCGCAGGCGATCGTCCAGGGGCAGGTCCATCCTTCCATCCCTCCGTTAGTGTTGCGAGGCTTCGAAGAAGCTCTGGGGATCGTCGATCTCGACCAGGCGTCCCTTGCGGATCTCCAGGAAGCGCGTCGCCACGGTGCGCGTGAAGTAGCGATCGTGGCTGACGAAAAGGCACGACACGTCGCTTTGCTCGAGCTGCTCCTCGAGATCCTCCTGGCCCTCGATATCGAGATGGTTGGTCGGCTCGTCGAGCAGGTACATGTTGGGCCGCAGCAGCTTCATCTTCAGGAAGACCAGCCGCGCGCGCTCGCCATGGCTCAGCACGCCGATCGGCTCGCCGATCCGCTTGAACGGGAAGCCGGCTGGTGCCAGATGGCGGATCGCCTCCTTCTCGCCGACGCCCGGCGCGTCGACGACATAGTCGAGGATCGACTGATCGAGCGGCAGGTCGCGCATCGACTGGTCGAAATAGACCAGGCGGCAGGCCGGGTTGAACCGCACCGGCGCCCGGCTGTCATAATGCTCGAGCTCGGGATCGAAGGCGCCGGCGAGCACGGACAGCAGCGTCGACTTGCCGGCGCCGTTGACACCCAAAAGGGCGATGCGGTCGCCGGCGGCGATGGCCAGCCGGTCGATGGCGATCAGCTTGCGGTCGCTGCCCGGTGCCGTGACGTCGAGTCCGGCGAGGCGCAGCGCCACCTTGGCGTCGATGTCGCCGTCGGCGAGCTCCAGCCGGCGCTCGCGCGCCACGTAGGTCTGCGTGCGGTCCTTCTCGATGCGGGCGATCCGCGTCTCGACGGCGTTCTTGCGCTTGTTGAGGTCGGGGTTCTTGACCGCCCACACCTTGTAGCGCGCCGCGGCCTGCTCGAGGCGGCGGATCTCCTTGTCCTCCAGCCGTGCCCGCTGGGCCGCGGCGGCGTCGCGGCGCAGCAGCTCCTCGCGCGCCTGGCTGAAGCGGGTCTTGAAGGCATGCATGCCGTCGCTGCGCAGGAACAGGGTGCGCTCGGTCACGCGATCCAGGAACTCGCGGTCGTGGCTCACGATCAGCATCGGCACCGTGAACTCGACGGTGAGCCAGCGCTCCAGGGTGTCGATGTTGGCGAGGTCGAGGTGATTGGTCGGCTCGTCGAGGATCAGGATGTCCGGCTCCTCCAGCCGCGCCGCGGCCGCGATCAGCAGCAGCCGCTGCCAGCCGCCCGACAAGGTGCCGAACGGACGATCGAGCATCTCCTGCTCGACGCCGATTTCGTCCAGCAGGACGTCGATGCGCCAGTCGTCGTCGCCCAGGCCGACCTTCACGAGGGAGGCGTGCAGGACGTCACGCACCGGCCGCTCGGCGAGACCCGGCGGCACGTCCTGCGGCACGCTGCCGACCCGCAGGCCGCGCGAGCGGATCACCTGGCCGCCGTTCAGCTCGAGCTCGCCCGCGAGGCATTTCAGCAGGGTCGACTTGCCGGTGCCGTTCTCGCCGACCAGCGCCGTCCGCGCGCCGTCGAGCAGGAAGGACACGCCGCCGAAGACGCGGGCCGAGCCGTAGAAGAAGCTGGCCCGCTCCATCCCGAGCACGGCCTGACGCGATGCCATTGTCGATCCCCAGAGTCAGGGGACCAGTACGCCATCCCTGGCGATAATGCGACCGGCTTTGATCACCAATTTGCGCCGGGGCCGCGCCGCCACCGCTTCGGCGAGCGACTCCGCTTCGACGACCACGAAATCGGCCGGGGCGCCCGGCTCGAGGCCATAGGGCATGATGCCCAGCACCCGCGCCGCGGCCGCCGTCACCATGTCGAAGGCGAGCGCCAGCTCCTCGTCGTGGCGGAAATTGGCGCGGTAGCCGATCATCATGGCGCGTTCCAGCATGTCGCCATTGCCGAACGGCGACCAGGCATCGCGGATATTGTCGGAGCCGCCGAACACTTCGACGCCATGGTCATGCAGCAGCTTGAGCGGCGGCATCGTGGCGCCGCCCGGGCCGTGGCTCATGATGGCGACGCCCGCCTCGGCCAGGAGATCGGCGGTGCGTTCGGCCAGGTCGGTCGGCACCGAGCCCAGCGCGAAGGCGTGGCTCACTGCGACCCGGCCGTTCAGGCCGGTCGCTTCGGTGCGCTGCGCGATCGCCACCAGCTGGTGGATGCCGCTCTCGCCGCTGTCGTGCAGATGGATATCGACGCCGACGCCGCGGCGCTCGGCGATGCCGAAGATCGCGTCGAGATGGCCGTCGAGATCGCCGTCGATGCCGACGGGATCGAGGCCGCCCAGAAGGTCGGCGCCCTCGGCGATGGCGGCGTCCAGCAGCTCGGCCGTACCCGGCGAGCGCAGAATGCCGCTTTGCGGGAAGGCGACGATCTGGATGGTGACCAGGTCGCGGAACCGCTCGCGCACCTTCAGGATCTCATGGAGATTTTTCAGCCCGAGCTGGTTGTCGATGTCGACGTGGCTGCGCATGTGCAAGGTGCCGCTGGCCACCACCTGGCGCACCAGATTGGCGCCGGTCTCCGCTTCGGGAACGGTCCGTGCCGCGCGCACCTTGCGCTCGGCCTCGATGCGGTCGGCGACGCGATTGCCGGCCGCCTGGTTGGGCACCCAGGGCAGGCCGAGCAGGGTCTTGTCGAGATGGATATGGCCGTCGATCAGCGGCGGCAGGACGAATCCGCCCTTGAGATCGAGCATGTCGGCGCCGGTCGGCGGGGCGCCGGAGGCCGGGAGGAGGGCAGTGATCCGCCCTCCCTGGACCTCGATGTGATGCTGCCTGCCGTCAGGCAGCTTGGCGTTGGCGAAGAGCACGCCGTTACTTCGCAGCGACCTCGCCCGCTTCCTTGCGGGTCTGCGCGACAGCCGTGCGTGCCGCCATCGCCATCAGGCCCGAGTCGTTGGCGATGGTGACGAAGTGGAAGCCCATGCCGATGGCGCGCGCGGCATAGCTCGCGGTGCCGTTGTGGATGCCGGCGAACTGGCCGCGCTTCTTGGTGGCGGCGGTGAGCTTGTCGTAGATCTTGAGGACCTGCGGCTCCTCGCGATCGAGCTTGGGCACCAGGCCGAGCGACAGGCCGAGGTCGCTGGGGCCGACATAGATGCCGCTGATGCCCGGCACGTCGAGGATGGCGTCGATATTGTCGATCGCTTCCTGGGTCTCGATCATCGGGATGATCAGCACCTCGTCGTTGGCCGTCGCCTGGTAGGGCGTGGCCGAGCCATAGGCGCCGGCGCGGATCGGGCCGTTGCTGCGCTTGCCCTTGGGCGGATAGAGCGCGTAGGAGACCAGCGCCTTGGCCTCGGCGACATTGTTCACCATCGGGCAGATCACGCCCCAGGCGCCGCCGTCCAGAACCTTGCCGATGATGCCGGGCTCGTTCCACGGCACGCGCACCAGCGGCGTCACCGGATGCTTGTCCATCGCCTGGAAGCAGGCGACCATCGAATGGTAGTCCTGCACGCCGTGCTGCATGTCGACGGTGACGCTGTCCCAGCCGCACTGCGCCATGGTCTCGGCCGAGAAGCCGCTGGGGATCGCGAGCCATGCGTTGACGCAGGCCTTGCCCGACTTGCAGGCGCTTTTTCAGCATGTTCGACGAGTTCATGACGGCGTTTCCCTTATTGATGGTGAGCCAGGACGGCGGATCATAGGCAGGCGGCCGCCGTGAGGCCATGGCGCTTTGCCGCTGTGCGGGCAGGGCCGGTATTCAGCCCTTCACGGCGCCCGCCGCCAGCCCCTCGACGATGTACTTCTGCAGCAGCGCCACCAGGATCACGGTGGGCGCCAGCGCGAGCAGGCAGATCGCCATCATCAGATTGAAGAAGACATGGACGTCGCCCACCAGGCTCGCGATCACCACCGGCAGGGTCATGAAATCCGGACGGGCATTCAGGATCAGCGGGATCAGAAGCTCGTGCCAGGAAATGATGAAGATGATGACGCCGCACGCCGCCAGCGCCGGGGTCGCAAGCGGCAGGACGATCTTCACGAAGGCGCCGAAGCGCGTGCAGCCGTCGATGCGGGCGGCTTCCTCGAGATCGGCCGGAATCGTGTCGAAATAAGGCGCCAGGATCAGGATGGCGTAGGGCAGCAGGAAGCCCGTCTCGGCGATGATGACGCCGCTAAGCGAATTGAGCTGGCCGAGCGAGCGCATGACGACATAGAGCGGGATCATCAGCACGATCACCGGCACGAAGCGCGCGACGATGTTGGCCTGCAGCAGGAACAGGGTCCATCGGAAGCGCTGGCGGGCAATGGTGTAGGCCGACAGCGAGCCGAACAGCAGGGTGAGCACCGTGACCGAGACCGCGACGATCGTCGAGTTGGCGAAGGCGGTGTAGAAGCTCTTGATGTTGTCGGGCAGATAAGTGACCTGCTCGAAGATGCGGCCCTTCTGCTCGCCCTTGCTGAGGATGACGGTGAAATTGTCGAGCGTGGGTTCCGGCGGCAGCAGGCGGCGCGTGTCGGCCTGCAGCGACTTCTCCGATTGAATGCTGCCGATGAAGACCGCCGCCACCGGCAGCAGGATGAAGAAGATCACCATCAGGTTGGCGAGGTGCAGCAGCAGCTTGTCGGTGCGGCGACGTGGTGAACATCAGAGCGTCACCCGGCGGTAGATGAAGCGCATGTAGACCAGGGCGATCGCGCCGATCATCAAGGCCAGGATGAAGGCCGAGGCCGAGCCCATGCCGAAATTGTTGGGCGGCGCGAAAGTGATCTTGTAGCTGTACCAGGCGGCGACCCAGGTGGCGTCGCCCGGCCCGCCCTGGGTGATCGCGAGAATCTCCTCGAACACGGCGAAGGCGAACGCGGTGCGCAGGATCAGGATGATGGCGATGATCTGGCGCAGCATCGGCAGGGTGATGTGGCGGAAGCGATGCCAGGCGTTGGCGCCGTCGATCGAGGCCTGTTCGTAGAGCTCGCGCGGGATGCCCTGCAGGGCTGCGTGCACCAGGATGATGGCGAACGGCAGGGTGCGCCAGATATAGGGCACGGCGACGGCGTAGAGCGCGGTGTTGGGATTGCCGGCCCAGTTGACGGGATCGTTTATGAGCCCCGCCGTGAACAGGATCCTGTTTAAAAAGCCGAACTGGAAGCTGTAGAGGAACGACCAGATCAGGCCGTTGGCGATCGGCGGAATGGCGTAGGGCAGCAGGATCAGGAAGCGCGTGACCCGCGACGTCCAGACGCTGGTCTGGTTGATGAGCAGCGCGATCAGCACCGCCAGCACGATCTCGCTGCTGACGGTGATGGCGGTGAAGATCAGCGTGTTCTTGAGGGCGACCCAGAACAGCGGGTCTTCCATCACCCGGCTGTAGTTCTCCCAGCCGCTGAAGGGGAACTCGCCGCGCCGCAACTGGGCGAGCCCGACCCGGTGGAACGACAGGTAGGCTGCGTAGGCTACCGGGTAGGCGAGCACCAGGCCGAGGCAGAGCAGCGTCGGCAGGTTCATGAAGAAGGCGAAGTGCGATGCCCGCATCTCGCGCTGGAACCAGGGCACACGGACCCTGCGCGCGACGGCGATCTCCTGGACTGTTGTGGTCAGGGCGTCAGACCTTGCGCTTGGCGTCGGCGATGCCCTTGATCAGGTTGTCGCAGCACTGGTCGGCCGTGATCTGGCCGGTCAGGCATTTCTGGACCTCGATGTTGAGCTGGTCGGTCCACGGGAAATGCCACGGCTGGTAGACCGACGAGCAGGCCTCGCCGATATAGGACGCCTGATCCCAGATCTTCAGCAGGGTCGGCACGTCGCCCCACGGCGCCCAGCCGAGCTTGATCGCGTCGCTGTTCATCACCGAGGTGTAGCCCGAGCCCAGCATGGCGTCCTTGGCCAGGCTGACGGCCTGCGTGTAGTTGCCGTCCTTGGTCTTGCCGCCGAGATACTGCAGCAGCTTCCACGCCCATTCCTTGTCGCGGTTGGCCGACGACAGGAAATAGACGTGGGTGACGCCGATCGTCTTGCCTTCGCCCGGCGAGCCCAGCGCCTTGACCTTGCCGGCGATCGGCGACTGTGCCGGATCGTTGCAGATGTTGAGGCCGTAATGGTGGTTCGGCCCGCGATAGAGGTTCTTGCCGGCGCCGAACGCCTTGGCGCCGCTGGTGAACTGCACCTTGAGCGATTCGGGATCGGCGATGTCGAGCCCCTTCTCGAAGGTGTTGGCCCACCATTTCAGCGTCTCGCGGGCGACCGAGCCGTCGCCCAGCATGTGGTTGCCCTGCTTGTCGAAGAAGGTGCCGCCGCGGTTGAAGGTCATCTGGTACCAGGTGCCGGGCAGCTGCTCGAGGCCGACGCCGGCGATCCACAGCACGGGATAGCGCGACACGCCGTCCTTCTTGGCCTTGACGCAATGCTCGATGAATTCGTCGTAGCTGGCGAACGGCTTGTCGATCTTGAGCTTCTCCAGCATGTCCGAGTAGTAGTTCCAGATCCACACCGCGGAGAAGTAGGGCAGGCCCATGGTCTTGCCGCCGACCGTCGCCACCTGCTTGGTGAAGGGCGTGAAATCCTTGATGTAGTCGGCGGCGCCCGGCAGGTCGTCGAGTGGTTCGGCCAGCCCCTGGTTGACGAAGTTGGGGAAGGAGAAGGGCGAGGACTGCGAGACGTCGATCTTCTCGCCGGCCGCGAACATGGTCGCGAGCTTGGTCGGATGATCGTTGAAGGAGGAGATCGTCGAATCGACCTTGACCCCCCAGTCGGCTTCGAACTGCTTGGCGATGCGCGTATAGATGTCGCCGTAGGTCCAGACGACGAAGTTGAGGCGGTCGACCTTGCTCTTGGGCGCCACGCTCCACGGGCCGCTCTGCTGGCCGAACGCGCCACCCGACAGTCCGGCCAGGCCAAGGCCCGCAGCGGCACCGAGAACGCGACGTCGGCTCAATTCCCATTTGCCCAAGAGATCGTCAGTCATGTCGCCATCCTCCCTGCTTCTTTGCCGCTGCAAAAAACGCGCCGATCTGGATTTCGCGTCGAGATGCGGGTAGAGGCGAGACTATGACGCTTTTGTCGCTACGGACAGGCCGACTGGCTGTCGATCTTGCGCCCTCGGCCGGTGGCTCCATCGCGCGCTTCACGGTGGATGGTTCCGACGTGATGCGGCCCATGACGCCGGAGGCGGTCGCCTCCGGCAAGGGCAACAACGCGACGGCCTTTCCCCTCGTGCCCTACTCCAACCGGATCGCCAACGGCCATCTGGTCTTCGCCGGCGAGGAGATCACCCTTGCCCCCAACTGGCCCGGCCTGCGCCATCCCATGCATGGCGACGGCTGGTCCCATGCCTGGGAGGTGGTTCGCCACGATGCGCATTCGGCCGAGATCGTCTATGCCCACGACGGGCGAAGCGGCTGGCCGTTCCGCTACCGCGCCCGCCAGACCTACCGGCTCGACGGCGAGCAGCTTCACCTTTCCATGGCGATCGACAATCTCGAGCAGAAGGCCGTGCCGGCCGGCCTGGGCCTGCATCCCTACTTCCGGCGCGATGCCGAAACCGAGCTCACCTGCCACACGGAAGCGGTCTGGCTCACCGACGCCGAGGTGCTCTCCACGCAGCGCGTCGCCGTGCCGCCCGACTGGAATTTTTCCAGCCCACGCAAAGTCGACGCCGTCGTGCTCGACAATTGCTTCGACGGCTGGGATGGGCGGGCAACCGTCGTCTGGCCGCGCCAGCAACTGCAGCTCGAGCTGACGGCGAGCGAACCGTTTCGCCATGCCGTGATCTATATCCCGCCCGGACGCCCGTATTTCTGCGTCGAGCCGGTCACGCACGCCAACGGCAAAGTGGGCGAGGCCCTGCTGGCGCCGGGTGCTACGCTGGCGGGCGAGATCGTCTTCCGCATCTCTGACTTGTGAGGAGCCATGCCGTCCTTCGCCTCCTATCCCAGCCTGAAAGATCGTGCCGTGTTCGTCTCGGGCGGCGGCTCGGGCATCGGCGCCTCGATCGTCGAACACCTGGCCGCGCAGGGCGCCAGGGTCGGCTTCGTCGATATCGATGAGGCGGCGTCCAAGGCGCTTGGCGCCAAGATCGCGGCGGCAGGCCATCCGGCGCCGCTGTTCGCCAAGTGCGACGTGCGCGATATCGCCGCCTACCAGGCAGTACTTGCCGACCTCGCGGGCCGGCTGGGCCCGTTCACCGTGCTGATCAACAACGCCGCGCGCGACGACCGCCATGCCCTCGAGGAGGTGACGACCGAATTCTGGGACGAGCGCATCGCGGTCAACCTGCGGCATGCGTACTTCGCCATCCAGGCCGTCGCGCCCGGCATGAAGAAGGCCGGCGGCGGTTCGATCGTCAATTTCAGCTCGGTGAGCTACCACAAAATGACGGCGAGGCTCTCGGTCTATCAGGCAGCCAAGGCGGCGGTGATCGGCATGACGCGCGGGCTGGCCCGCGACCTCGGGCCCGACAAGATCCGCCTGAACTCGATCACGCCGGGATGGATCATGACTCAGCGGCAGATCGATCTTTGGCTGACGCCGGAGGCGGAGGCCGATCTGATGAAGACGCAATGCCTCAAGGAGAAGCTCTATCCACCCGACATCGCACGCATGGCGCTGTGGCTTGCTGCCGACGACAGCCGGCTGGTGACGGGGCAGAACTTCGTCGTCGATGGAGGCAGCATGTGAGCCTGGCGGCGTCCCTGCCGGCGCGCGCGGGTCGTATGGTCTTGGACGCGTTCCGGCACATACTGCCGCCGACGCTCTATTTCTTCGTCGCCTTCAACCTGATCGTCTTCACCACCAACCTGATGGTCCACGACTACTGGTTCCGGCTGTCCGGCTTCCTGGTCGCGACCACGACGGCGCTGGTCGTGGGCAAGGCCGTCCTGGTGGCCAACCAGATCAGGCTGATCGACCGCTTTCGCGGCGCGCCGCTGATCCAGCCGATCCTCTACAGGACGGTGTTCTACACCCTGATCGTGCTTGTCGTGCGCATCCTGGAGCGCTTCGTCCATCTTGCGATCGACGACCGGGGCTTCACGCTGGCCTTCGGCGAGGCGCTCGATGACTTCTCGTGGCGGCGCTTCGCCGCCATCCAGATCTGGCTCTTCACCTGCTTCCTGATCTACGTCACGGCGACCGAGCTCAGCGCCTTGCTGGGCGAGGGCCAGCTGTTCCGCCTGTTCTTCCGCCATCGCTCCAACCAGCACCGCCTGACGCGCCGCCAGCATGTGCGCGCGCTGATGGAGCTCAGCCGGCTGGCCGAGACGACGCCGCGCGACAAGCTGCTCGATCCGGCGACGCCGCAAGGCAACCGGCTGGTCACCATCGTCGACGCCCTGCGCCGGCGTCCGGGTTGAGCCGAGTGCGAGGTGGTCGAGGTTCGCCACGCTGGATTCGGCGCCGCTGGGGCGCGCCTCAGGGAATCTCGTAGACCGCCACTTCCGAGGTGATTCCACGGAGCGCGTGGCTTTGCGCCACCGGCTTGTGGCCGTTGCTGCCCAGCAGGCTGGCGCTGCGCGGATTGTCGACCACCGGCGCCGTCGCCAGGATCGACCGCGACGTCGCCAGGCCCTGCACGCGCGAGGCGATGTTCACGGTCTGCCCGAAATAGTCCTGCCGCTCGTTCAGGTTCACCGCGAGGCAGGGCCCTTCGTGGATGCCGATCTTGAGCAGCAGATCCTCGTGGCCATGCGCCTCGTTCAGCGGGCGCATCGCCTCGCGCATGCGCAGCGCCGCGGCGAGCGCATGGTCGGGCGTGAGGAAGGTCGCCATCACCGCATCGCCGATGGTCTTGACGACGGCGCCGCCCTCGGCCGCGACGATCTCGTGCAGGGCGCGGAAATGCTCGCGCACCAGGTCGAAGGCGACCAGGTCGCCGACCCGCTCGTAGAGCTCGGTCGATCCCTTGAGGTCGGTGAACAGGAAGGTGAGGCTGGTGATCTTGAGCCGCTGGTCGACGTCGAGCGTGTCGGTGCGATAGATGTCGCGGAAGGTCTGGTTGGACAGCAGGCGCTTGGCGGTCAGGAACGGCTTGCGCTTGCCGGCGACCGCGTTCATGGCGTCGTTGACGACCCACACGCCGGGCAGCACGCGTCCGCCGGTCCGATTGTCGAGCGACAGCCTGAGCGGCCCCGGCCGCAATTCCACGGTGCTCGTCGTCGTTTGCACATTGTGATAGGCGAGCGACAGGTTCTGCCGCTCCTGGGTCGGCTCGCCCTTGACCTCGATGAACTGCGCGGCATGCGTCACCGGCTCGAGCACGATGATGAACTCGGCCGGGATCTGCAGCGACAGGATCGCCTTGTCGCCGGCCGGCAGCTCGACGGCGTCGAGCGTGATCTGCTGCATCGCCGCGTCGAGACCATCCTCGGGCAAGTCGACACCGGTGCCCCAGAAGATCTGGCGGTGATATTCCCAGATCGGCAGTTCGTCGGGATTGTGCGCCGCGATCCGGCGCACGCGCGGGCTCACCGTGAAGCTCACCTCGACCATGTCGTCGAGCGCGGGCTCGTTGTTGAGGTTGCAGAACGCGCAATAATACTGGCCGGCGCGCACGCTCTTCAGCGACGCGTTGGCGTCCAGCACGCCGCTGCAGCTCGGGCAGAGCACGTTCCACGACATGTCGAACAGGCCGATCTGCGCCGCATGCAGGAACGCCGCGATCGTCCGCTCCTCGTCGAGGCCTTCGCGTCGGGCGAAGTCGAGCACGTTGACGCGGCTCAGCTTTCGATCCGGCGCCTCCCGGACCAGCCGCTCGAGTGCCGCCACGCAGGCGGCGTCGGCCGACTGCTGCAGGACCGTGAACAGGGCTTGTGCTTCGCTCATGGCCAAACGTTACGCCCAAAGATGGATCGAGGATACGGTCGTACAGTCTGGCGAAAAACTTGACCAATTTGTGTCAGTACTGGAATCCCTGTGATGCGATCCAGCGCCCGAGCACGGCGGCCAGCTCGTGCGGCCGTTCCAGCGGCGCCATGTGACCGCAATCCTCGATCACTTCCAGGTGAGCGTGCGGCAGATGCCGCGCCATGCGCTCGGTCTCGGCGAGACTGCGCAGCCGGTCCTGGCGGCAGGCCACGACGAGGGACGGGCAGACGATGCGCTCGAGATCGGCATAGCCGTCGCGCCGCACCAGGGCCGCCTGGCGCGCCCGCACCTCGCGGCCCAGGCGTCGCTGCATGCCGCGCAGGCGCGCGATCAGCACGGGATCGTTGTCGCGGTCGGGATGCAGGCCGGGCGCACCCGACGCGGCGCGCGGCGGCCGGCCCAGCGGCCCGTAGCCCTTCTTGCGTTGCTCGGTTTCTTCCTCGGAATAGCCACGCGCCGAGGAAGCGACGAAGGCCACGCCGGCCACGCGCTCGGGCGCCATCAGGCAGAGCACGCGCGCCACGAACCCGCCCATGGAGAAGCCGACCAGCACGAAGCGCTCGGGCGAGGAGTCGAGGACGCGCCGCGCCATGCCCTCGAGCGTCGAATCCTCGTAGACATTGCCGTAGTGCAGATGACCCAGTCTCTGCAGATCCGGGACCATGTCGGTCCACAGATCCTGGTCGCACATGAAGCCGGGCAGCAGGACGAGATCGCGCAATCGACGGGTTACTTCTTCAAGGCCTTCAGGATCTTCCCCGAATCGGTGACGAAGCCGAAGCACTTCTTGACGTTCCACACCGAAGCCTCGGTGCAGAAGTCGGGCGACGTGGTGCCGCAGCAATCCTCGACCATGACGCAGCCATAGCCCAGGAAGTTGGCGTCGGTCAGCGAATGCATCACGCACTGGTCGGTGTTGACGCCGGAGAACAGCACGGTGCGCGTGCCGAGATTGCGCAGGATGGAATCGAGCGGCGTGTCCCAGAAGCCGCTGATGCGGTACTTGTCGACCTTGATGTCCTCGGGCTCCTGCACGAGCTCGTCGACCACCGCCGCCGTCCAGCAATCCTTCTGCAGCACCGGCTCGCCCTTGCCGGGCACCGGATCGCCCAGCCCGACGCCCGTGCCGGTGGGCTTGTAGAGGTGGATCTGGTTGGGCGGCATGTTGGCGAGGTCGGGCCGGCAGCCCCAGTTGACCCAGATCACCGGCACGCCTGCCTTGCGCAGCGCCGGCAGCAGCTTCTGCAGCGGCTTGATCGGTTTGCGGTCGGGCCTGTAGTCGACGCCGAGCGAATCGACCCAGCCGCCCTCGGTGCAGAAATCGTTCTGCATGTCGATCACGACCATGGCGCTGCGCTTGAGGTCGATGGTGATGTTCTGCGGCGCGGCCGCGATCCTGAGCGGTACCGGCTTGGCCAACGGCATCGACATGTCGACTTCGCGGGCGTTAGCGCTCCAGGCGTAGCCGGCGCGCGGCGTGCCTAGCGGTTGAAGTTTACTGACCATCGATCCCCCTCAAGGTCTTGTCGGGTGACTCACGTAGAAAGCAAGTTCCACGCCGCGCCGAACCGGTGACAGTCGCAATTTGCAATCGACCGGAATCGAGCGCGGTCGACCGCCGTGAACATTGCATGAATGTCGCGGCATCCAAATCCCCTGTGATTGCATTGTCATGGGCGGGGCCTACATCGAAGACGAATTCAAACCCAGGAGGATTGTGATGGCCGAGAACGTGCCCAAAGCTGTGACGCCTGCTGCCCTGACGCCGTTTGGCGGCGACTTCGATCAAATGTTCAATCGCATGCTGCGGGGCTGGCCGTTCGGCTGGCTCGAGCCGATGGCCAATGCGCAGCCCCGCGCCTTGCGCGCCTTCGACCACGCGCCGAAGGTCGAAGTGCAGGAGAACGGCAAGAGCTACACGATCAGCGCCGAGCTTCCCGGACTCGACCAGAAGGATGTGAAGGTTCTTGTCGAGGACGATGTGCTGACGATCTCCGGCGAGAAGCACGTCGAACGGAGCGATGAGAAAACTCACTACTCGGAGCGCAGCTACGGCGGCTTCACGCGGGCCTTCACCCTGCCGTCCGACGCCGACCGCAACGGCATCTCGGCAAACTTCTCCAAGGGCGTGCTGACTCTGCACATCCCGAAGTCGGCCAATGGCCACGGCCGGGCCAAGGAAATCGAGATCCAGCCGTCCTGAGGCGACTCACCAGCGAACCGGGCCGGCGATGAACGCGCCGGCCCACGTCGCGGCCACGACCGGGATCGGGCCGCGAATCACACGGAGCGCAAAATCGCGGCCGGCGGCGCCGAAGGCATGCGCATGCCCCGAGCCCGAGGGCATCGATCGGCATTATCCCCGCTGTTTCGCGCGCCGTCACGCAAGCGTAACCATTCTGTAACCTGGCTTTGTTCCGTGCTACCTAGACAGCGCGCGAGGTGAGCATGAGTGTTGCCGGCGCGACCGGGATTTACGATAGCGTCCAGCGTAGCAGTGCGATGGCGGCATCGGCCCGGCGGCGGCGGATGCGTTTGCTGCCCTATGTCCTGCTCGCCCCCTCGCTTCTGTTCCTTGGCCTGTTCACCTACCTGCCCGTCGTGCGGGTCGTGGTCGAATCGCTCTACGACAAGCCGCACGGCACCGGTGCCGCCACCTCCTTTGTCGGCCTCGGCAACTATGCGCGCGTCCTGACCGATCCCGCCTTCCACAAGGCCGCGCTCAACAATCTCGTCTACGCCGTGGGCGTGCTGGTGCCGACCCTGATACTGGCGCTGGCCTTCGCGCTCGCCGTCCAGCGCTCGACCCGCTTTTCCGCCGTCCTGCGCACCGTGTTCTTCTTTCCCTCGCTGGTGCCGCTGGTCGCCGCGGCCTCGCTGTTCTTCTTCATCTTCCTGCCCGGGGTCGGCCTGCTCGACTACTACCTCGCCAAGATCGGCCTGCACGGCCCCAACTGGCTGGGCGATTCCGACGTGGCGCTGTGGTCGATCATCGGCCTCACCGTGTGGAAGAACGCGGGCTACTACATGCTCTTCTACATCGCCGGCCTGCAGAACGTGCCGCGCGACACGATCGAGGCGGCGATGATCGACGGCGCCAACGCCTGGCAGCGCCTGCGCTTCGTCATCCTGCCGGCGCTGGCGCCCACCACCGCCTTCGTCACCGTGATCGCCCTGATCCAGCTCCTGACCAGCGTCGACCACGTGATCGTGCTGACACGCGGCGGGCCGTCCAATGCCACCAACCTGCTGCTCTATTACATCTTCCAGTCGGCGCACGAGAATTTCGAATACGGCAAGGCCGCCGCCGCGACCCTGATCAGCGTCGCGGTCCTGCTCGCCATCTCGTTCGGCTCGCTTCGGATCATGGAACGCGGAGCGCGCGGTGCGACTTAGAAAGCATCTCCCGGCTGCCCTGCTGGCGGCGCTCCTGTCGGCGGTCGCCTTCCTGTGGGCGACGCCGTTCCTGTGGACCCTGGTCGCCTCGTTCCGGCCCGAGAGCGCGGGCAGCGCCGACATGGCGTCGCTGCTGCCCGACCGGCATCCCACCCTGGAGAATTTCCGCAACGCGCTCGAGAGCGGCACCTTCGGGATCTACTACATCAACACGATCATCGTGGTCGCGGGCCTGCTCATCGTGCAGTGCGCGACGGTGAGCCTGGCCGGCTACGCCTTCGCCCGCCTGCGCTTCCCCGGCCGCGATTTCCTGTTCTACGCCTTCCTGCTGCAGCTCATGCTGGTGCCGCCGGCGCTGATCGTGCCCAACCTGCGCACCGTGGTCGATCTTGGCCTCTACGACACCCTGCCCGGCGTGATGGCGCCGTACTTCGCCTCGGCCTTCGGCACCTTCCTGATGCGCCAGACCTTTCTCGCCTTGCCGCGCGACTTCGAGGAGGCCGCGGCCATCGACGGCGCGCCATGGTGGGCGATCATCTGGTACGTGCTGCTGCCGATGGCCAAGCCCGGCCTGGTGGCCTTCGCCATCGTCTCGATCACCGCGCACTGGAACGAGTTTTTGTGGCCGCTGATGGTGATCAACAGCCCGAGCAACCAGACGCTGACCATCGGTCTTGCGTCGTTCGCGATGGGCGCCGAGGGCGGCAAGGAATGGGGCGTGCTGGCGGCCGGCACGCTTCTCGTCATGGCGCCGCTGGCAGTGGCGTTCGTCGCCTTCCAGCGCCGCTTCGTCGACAGCTTCGTTTTCAGTGGAGTGAAAGGCTAGGAGGTCTTCTATGACGATCGTCACACGTTTGGGAATGGGGGCGTTGGCGCTCACCTTCGCCACGGCCGCGCTGCCGGCCTGGGCGCAAACCAAGATCGAGTTCTTTTTCCCGGTGCCTGTCGAGGGCAAGCTCGCGCGCGAGATGACCCGGCTCACCAAGCTCTACAACGAGAGCCAGAAGGAGGTCGAGGTCACCGCCGTCTATACCGGCGGCTACGACGACACCAAGCTCAAGGCGCAGGCCGCCGCCAAGGCCGGCAAGCCGCCGTCGGTGGTGCTGATGAGCGCCAACTTCCTCGTCGATCTCAAACTCTCCGGCGACATCGTTCCGCTCGACCCCATGCTCAAGGCCGACGAGACGACGCGCGACGACTATCTCAAGGATTTCTGGCCGGCGCTGCACGCCAACGCCGTGGTCGACGGCGAGCTCTACGGCGTGCCGTTCCACAATTCGACGCCGCTGCTCTACTACAACGTCGAGCACTTCAAGGAAGCGGGCCTCGATCCGGCCAAGCCGCCGCGCACCTGGGCCGAGCTGGTCGATGCCGCCAAGAAGCTCACCAAGGGCGACCGCTACGGGTTCCTGATGCCGGCCGGTTACGACTATCTCGGCTGGCTGATGGAAGCTTTCTCGATGTCCAACGGCGGCCGCTACTTCAACGAGGAGTATGGCGGCGAGGTCTATTACGACCAGCCTTCGATGCTGGGCGCGGCGCGCTTCGTCGAGGACATGATCTTCAAGCACAAGGTGATGCCGCAGGGCGTCACCGAGGCGGGCGGCGTGTCGACGCAGTTCTTTGCCGGCAAGGCCTCGATGGTGCTGCTGTCGACCGGCTCGCTGTCCTTCATCCGCGAGAACATGAAGCAGGCCTATGACGTGGCCTTCGTGCCGAAGAACGTGCGCAACGCCGTGCCGATCGGCGGCGCCTCCCTGGTGATGTTCGCGGGCCAGAGCGAGGACAGCAAGAAGGCCGGCTGGAAGTTCATCAAGTGGCTGACCACGCCCGAGACCCTGGGCGGCTGGAGCCGCTTCACCGGCTACTTCGCGCCGCGCAAGTCGTCCTACGACAAGCCGGAGATGAAGGAGTTCATCGCCAAGAACCCCGACGCCAAGGTGGCGCTCGACCAGCTGCCCTACGCCAAGCCGTGGTTCGCGACCTACCAGACCGTGGCGGTGCGCAAGGCGCTGGAGGACGAGATCCAGGCCATGATGAACGGCAAGAAGAAGGCCGACCAGGCGGTCAAGGACGCCCAGAAGAAGGCCGACGAGATCATGCGGCCTTATGTCGAGCAGACGTCGCTGAAGTTGCCCTAGGACGAGCGGTTGTAGGCTTCATGTCATCCTGAGCGTAGCGAAGGATCTCATGCCGGTTGCAAGCGGCGATGAGGTCCTTCGCTTACGCTCAGGACGACAGAATGGAGTGCGCCGCCAGTCAATAATTGCAAGGAGAGCCACACCATGATGATCGCCCAGATCACCGACATGCACGTCCGGCCGCGCGGCAAGATCGCCTACGGCCGGGTCGACACCAACGCCATGCTCGAAGCGGCGGTGGCGACGCTCGAGGGCCTGCCGCGCAAGCCCGACCTGGTGATCGCCAGCGGCGACCTCACCGACTGCGGGCTCGCCGAGGAATACAAGGTGCTGCGCGACATCCTCGCGCCGCTCTCCATGCCGGTCTACCTGGTGCCGGGCAACCACGACCGCCGCGCCGAGCTCTTCGCCGAGTTCGGCAAGGACGGCTACATGAAGAACGACGACGGCTTCCTGCACTACACGATCGAAGGCCACGAGATGCGGCTGATCGGGCTCGACACCGTCGTGCCGGGGCAGGGCTACGGCGAGATGTGCGCCCAAGCGGCTCGCCTGGCTCGAGGGCCGGCTGGCGGAGCGGCGCGAGCAGCCGACGCTGGTCTTCATGCACCATCCGCCGTTCAGCACCGGGCTCGCCGACATGGACCGCATCAACTGCCGCAACGGCCCGGCGATGTCGGGCGTGCTGCGCCGCGTCGGCAATATCGAGCGCGTGGTGTGCGGCCATCATCACCGGCCCATCACCGTGCGCTGGGGCGGCACGGTCGGCTCGGTGGCGCCCAGCACCGCACACCAGGTGACGCTCGACCTGGTACCGGACAACAGCACGACCTTCGTGATGGAGCCGCCCGGTTTCCACCTGCATCTGTGGTCGAAAGAGGCCGGGCTGGTGACCCACACCGTGCCGGTCGGCAAGTTCGGCGCACCGTTCCCGCCCGTGCTCGACGCCGACTATCCGGGAAACAAGGCGAAGGCCGAGGCCGCCTAAGGCCGCGCGGGGTAGCGGCGCCGCGCCGCCTCGGCGCGATAGCGCACCGCCAGCCAGCGGTTGAACTGGCTCAGCGTCTCCTCGAGATGGCTGAAGCGGCCGCGCGGCGCGAAGCGCGAATACTTGGCGCGCTGCATGGCGAGGTTCACCGTGGTGTCCTGCTCGCCGAGCTGCCGCGAGCCTTCCATCATGCGCGCCGTCCGCGCCTGGAAATCGGGCAGGGCGACCGTGCTCTTCGGCATGCACCAGCCGCCTGACGTGAACAGGCCGCCGCCGACCTTGAGGCTGGTCGGTCCCTGCGGGAAGACCAGGCCATAGCACAGCATGTCGGGCATGAAGATGATGTTCATGTTGGGCGGCACCATGCCGAAGCCGACCCGGTTGCGCTGCTTTTCGCTCAGCGATTCGATGATCGGAAACAAGGCGGGCGCCGCCCAGCCCTTCTCCGTCAGGCTGCCGTCGCGTTCGAGGAAGGGTACGTAGCGGACGATCACGTTGTCGTCGGGGCCGCGCCATCCGTCGAACTCGACGCCGGTGCTGGGCGCGAAATCGTGGATGATCGGATGGACGAACTGGGTGTGGTAGGGCTCGATGTAGTTCTCGAGCAGCATCTTCCAGTTCCACGGCACCGGCTCTGGCGTCACCTCGGGGGCGATCGTGGCCATGTTGTCGAGGTCGTAGCCCGCCATGTAAGGCTCGAGCTTGGTCATGGTCGGCGCGAGCGGACGCGCCGCCGGATCGAAGTTGACGAAGATGAAGCCGTACCACAGCTCGACCCTGAAGCTGCGGCAGCGCCGAGTCGCGCTTGAGCTCGTCGAGGCTCGCCGTATCGGCCATGTGGGGCGCGCCGATGAACGCGCCATCGAGGCCGTAGGTCCAGCGGTGATAGGGGCAGGTGAAGGCGCGCGTATTGCCGGCGCACGCCTCCTTCAGCACGTGGCCGCGGTGACGGCACAGCGCCGACAGGGCGCGGATCTCGCCGTCGCTGCCGCGCACGACCAGGATCGGCTCGTCGGCCAGCGTGACGGCCAGGTAGTCGCCGGCCTCGGGCGATCTGCTGGACGCGGCCGACGCAGAGCCACGAGCGCATGTAGACCGCCTCCATCTCGAACTCGTAGAAGGCGGCCGACCGATAGGCCTCGGGCGGCAACACGCGCGCGCTTTCGACGGGCCTGGTCGGACGCGTCGAGACCGTCCAGGACGGCGGCGACGTCGGGATGGAGCGGCGTGGTCATGCCGACCGCCCTCGCATCAACCATGCCAATTCGGAGCGGGCGACGACGCCGTTGCGTTCAGTCCCGCCGCCACACCGGAGGACGCTTGGCGAGAAAGGCCTCCACACCCTCGGCGAAATCCGGCGTGTCGGCGAGCGCGGCCGCCGTCTCGAGCTCCAGTCTCCTGCGGTCCTTGAAGGTCATGCCGCCGGCGGCGGTTTGCCGCGATCCGGCGGATGTCTATGGTGCCTGCTTCAACGATGGAATGAAGAGACCCATGAGCGCACCGCTTTTTTTCATGATCCCCGGCGCGCCAACTCCGGTCGCGCCGTTCAGCCATGCCGTCGAGGTCGACGGCTGGTGCTTCGTCACCGGCCAGATGCCGACCTGGCCCGACGACGACAGCAAGCCCTTGCCGGCCGACATCGAGGGCCAGACGGTGCGGGTGATGGAGAATCTCAAGATCGTGCTGGCCGGCCTCAAGCTCGGCCTCGAGCACGTGGTCTGCGCGCGCATCTACATCACCGATTTCGAGGCCAACTACCCGCGCATGAACGAAGTCTATGCCGGCTATTTCCCGCCCGACCGGCGGCCGGCGCGGACCTGCATCGGCGTCACTGGTCTGGCCCGCGGCGCCATGGTCGAGATCGACCTTTTGGCGAAGCGTTAGACTAGCGACCGTTCGCGCCAGGCGCGCCAGCAGGATCATGGCGACGAGCGACGCGGTGCCGGCGACGAAGGTGAGCCAGAGCGCACCGGTGGCGCCGAAGTAGCTCAGCACCGCCGCCACCACCGGCGGCGCCGCCGCCGAGACGATGCCCTGCGGCAAGGCGAGCCGGCCCATGTAGGCGCCGAACTGGCCGCGCCCGAACAAAGCGAGCGGCAGGGTGGCGCGCTGCACGGCCTTCAGGCCGTTGGACGTGCCGTAGGCCGCGATGCAGACCACCGCCACGGCGAAGTTGCCGCCGGCCAGCAGCGCCAGCCCGAGGGCGAACGGCAGCATGGCCGAGCCGACCACGGCGGAGTTCATGATCGAGTAGCGGTGGCCGAACAGCAGCTCGAACAGCCGGATGGTGACCTGCGCCGGCCCGATCAGCGAGGCCAGCAGCACCGCCGAGGCGGCGGGATGGCCGAGCCCGCGGAAGATCTCGATCATGTGCACCATGGCGCCGGTGAACACGAAGGCGCCGGTCGAGAGCGTCAGCGACAGCAGCAGGAAGGCGCGCGAACGGACCTCGGGCGGCACGCCGGTCGGCGCCGGCACGGAAGTGGCCGAGAGATGATGCGTCGGCGGCCGGCGCGGCAGCACCAGGAGATGGATCGGCGCGCAGGCGAACAGATGGATCGCGGCATAGACCAGGAGCGTGCCGCGCCAGCCCACGGCGACGTCGAGCGCGCCCGACAGCGGCCAGAACACCGTCGAGGCGAAGCCGCCGATGATGGCCAGCATGCCGATCGCCCGCCGCGCACCCGGTCCGGCGACCTGGGCGACGGCGATGCTGGACGGCGTGCTGAGCGCCAGGGTCGAGGCGACGCCGAGGCCCGCCCAGCACAGCAGGTAGGAGACGAGGCCCTGCGAGCAGGCCAGCGCCGCGAGCGAGAGCGCGTAGACCACCGAGCCCACGGCCATGAGGGTGCGCGCGCCGGTGCGGTCGATCAGCCGGCCGATGCGCGGCGCGCAGATCGCGCCCACGGCGAACATCACGGTGATGCCGCTGAAGACGACCTCGCTCGGGATGCCGAGCGCGTCCTCCATGCGGCGGCCCAGCACGGAGGGCATCAGGAACGTGGTGCCCCAGCCCACGATCTGGGTGAAGCCGAGACCTGCGGTAGCCCGGGCCGCAGGCGTTATGGTCACGCCGCCCGCGACTGTTCAGGATAGAGCGACAGGAGGCCCGCCTCGCTCGCGGCACAGACGCCGCGCTCGGTGATCAGCGCCGTGACCAGCCGCGCCGGTGTGACGTCGAAGGCGGGATTGGCGGCCGGGCTGCCCTCGGGCAGCACATCGACCGTGACGACCTCGCCCGCTGCGGTGCGGCCGGCGATGCGCGAGACCTCGGCTGCGGAACGTTCCTCGATGGGGATCTCGCGATGGCCGTCCTCGATCGTCCAGTCGATCGTGGGATAGGGCAGGCCGACATAGAACGGCACGCCGTTGTCGTGCGCCGCCAGCGCCTTGAGGTAGGTGCCGATCTTGTTGCAGACGTCGCCGCGCCGCGTCGTGCGGTCGGTGCCGACGATGCAGAAATCGACCTGGCCATGCTGCATCAGGTGGCCGCCGGCATTGTCGGCGATCACGGTGTGCGGCACGCCGTGCTTGCCCAGTTCCCACGCCGTCAGGCTGGCGCCCTGGTTGCGCGGCCGCGTCTCGTCGACCCAGACATGGATCGGCAGGCCGGCATCGTGCGCCTGGTAGATCGGCGCCAGCGCCGTGCCCCAGTCGACGGTGGCGAGCCAGCCGGCGTTGCAATGGGTGAGCGCGTTGATGCGATCGCCGCTGGGCTTCAGCCGCCGGATCAGGCCCAGCCCGTTCTCGCCGATGCGCCGGCAGATCTCGGCATCCTCGTCGCAGATCTCGGCGGCGCGCCGATAGGCCGCCGCGCGCCGCTTCGCCGGCGGCAGCGGCCCGAGCAGGCCGCGCAGATCGTCGAGCGCCCAGCGCAGGTTCACAGCGGTCGGCCGTGCAGCCAGCAGCACCTGGTGGGCGCGCGCCAGCATGGCGTCCGACGGATCGGCCGCCATGGCGAGCGCCATGCCGTAGGCGGCGGCGGCGCCGATCAGCGGCGCACCGCGCACGATCATGGTGCGGATGGCGCGCTCGGCGTCTTCCATGGTCGTGAAATCGCGCACCACGAAGGCGTGCGGCAGCAGGGTCTGGTCGATCGCCTGCACGGTCGTGCCGTCGGCGCCGAGCCAGATGGTGCGGTAGGGTTTGCCGTCGACTTTCACTTCAGCGTCTCACTTCACTGTCTCGCGCTGCAAGGCGCGTGCCGCGTCGCTCACCGCCTGGATGTCGGTGAAACCCTGTCCTTCTACCATGAGCGTGCGGGCAAGTTTTAGCGCCCGCTTCTCGCATTCGGCGCGCAGGTCGGGGTTGACGATGCTCTCGAGATCCTCGACATGCGCCAGCCCGAGGATACGGCGCGTCATCTTGCAGCCGGCGAAGCCCAGCGCCTCTCCGAACAGGCGGCGCATATAGGCGTCCTGCGCCTCTTTGAGGGCGGCCGGCCCGGCGCCGTCCGCGAACAGGCCGGGCGCGAAGGTCTCGCTGCCATGCCGGCTGTTCCACAGCGCGCGGAAGCGCCGGTCGAACAGGGTAAAAACCTGCTCGGCGGTCGACAGGATCCAGTCGCGGTAGTCGTCGCGCGCGCCGGCCCTGGCCTCGTGGCCGCTCTGCGAGAAGAAGGCGAGGTAGAAATTGCCCAGCAAAGCGCCCACGTCGAAGCCCATCGGGCCGTAGAAGGCGAACTCCGGATCGATGACACAGGTCTCGGCTTCGGTGACCATGATCGAGCCGGAATGCAGGTCGCCGTGGATCAGCGCCTGCGCCTCGCCGAGGAATTTCAGCTTGTATTCCTGCGCCGCCCGCTTCCACGGCCCGTCGGCGCGCACCGACGCCGCGGCGAGGTCGAGCTGCGGGCTGGTCCAGCGATTGGCCTCCGCCACCCGCCACGGGTCGGTGAAGACCAGGTCCTCGGTGATGCGGCAGAGCTCGGCATTGTCGCAGAACAGCGCCATGTGCTTCTTCTTCGCGGCGGCCGGCTGGCCGAGGTCCGAGGTCGAGAACAGCGTCTCGGCCATGAAGGTCGCCATGTGGTCGGCGAGCCGGGGATAGACCGTGCCGCGGATCAGGCCCTTGCGCAGGATGATGTGCGGGCTGAGATAGGCCATCACCGTGAGCGCCAGGGCCTCGTCGAAGTGAAAGACCTCCGGCACGTGCGCCGGCACCACCGCGCGCTGGGCGCTGAGCGCCTGGTGCTCGAAGAAGGCGCGCCGCACCGGCAGCGGCCAGCTCTCGCCGACCAGCCGGACATAGGGCAGCGCCTGCTTCAGCACGACGCCGCTTTTCGGCCCTTCGACGATGAAGACCAGGTTGAGATTGCCGTCGCCCACTTCGCGGACCTTCCAGTCCGTCGATTTGCCGCCAAGGCTGGCGGCAACCGCCGGCACGCCCGCCAGATAGGCGGCAACGTCGGCTTCCTTGAGGGCCCGGTAGCCGGGTGGAATATCGAGCGCCATGAGCCGGAAAGTCGAGCCTTCGGGCGAGTTGAGGTCAAGGGCGGTCGCCGGGTGACGCGCCGCCGATCAAATCGTGAGACACTGGGCGGATCGAGGAGCGGTACGATGGCGGAACGACACCAAGGAGGCTGCGTGTGCGGCGCCGTGCGCTACGTCGCGCAGGGCGATCCTGAACGCGTCACGATCTGCCATTGCAACTGGTGCCAGCGGCGCACCGGGTCGGCATTTGGCGTCGAAGCCGTGTTCAGGCGGGAACAGGTGACGTTTGTCGGCGATGCGCCGCGGACCTACAGGCACGTTTCCGATGAGTCCGGCCGCTGGCTGGATCAGGAGTTCTGTGCGATCTGCGGGACGAACATCGGGTTCACCCTCGAAGCCGTGCCGGACGTCCGCACGATCGCCGCCGGGACGTTCGACGATCCGTCCTGGATCACCTCACAAAGATACGCGTTCCGCCATGTCTACGTCCGCTCGGCCCGGGACTGGTCGGACATTCCCGACGGCGTCGAGCGATACGAGGCGCATTTTCGCAAGTGAGTGACTAGGCGAGCGACCGCGCCACCGCGTCGATGATCGCCGCCGCATCGAGCCTGTAGGTGCGATAAAGGTCGGGGATGTCGCCCGACTGGCCGAAGCTCTCGATGCCGAGCGGCACGACCCGCTGGCCGCGCACCGAGCCCAGCCAGCTGAGCGCCAGCGGATGGCCGTCGAGGACGGTGACCAGCCGCGCGTCGCGCGACAAGGGCTCCAGCAGCCGTTCGACCGGGCTCGCCGTGTTGTCGATCCTGCCCACGGTGCGGCCGCGCGTGCGCTGGGCGGCCAGCCACTCGGCGTGCAGGCGGTCGGGCGAGGTCAGCACGAGAAGGCCGGCGCCGGCGAAGTCGCGCGCCACGCTCTCGTGCGCGGCGATGGCTTCGGGCGTGACCGCGCCCATCGCGACGATGGCGATGTCGGCGCCTGAATCGGGGGCTGCATACCAGTAGCCGCCCGACACGATGTCGGCCTCCTGCTCGGGCGAGAGTGTGCGCTCGGGCTGCGGCAGGCTGCGCGTCGAGAGGCGGAGATAGACCGAGCCGCCTTTGTCCTGCTGCATGTAATCGAGACCGTGGCGCATCAGCACGGCCAGCTCGTCGACATGGGCCGGCTCGTAGGACAGCAGGCCGGGCTGGCCGATGCCGATCAGCGGCGTGTGGATGCTCTGGTGCGCGCCGCCTTCGGGCGCCAGGGTCACGCCCGACGGCGTGGCCACGATCATGAAGCGTGCATCCTGGTAGCAGGCGTAGTTCAGCGCATCGAGGCCGCGGTTGATGAACGGATCGTAGAGCGTGCCGATCGGCAGCAGCCGCGCGCCGAACAGCTGGTGGCTGAGCCCCATCGCGGCGAGCTGGATGAACAGGTTGTTCTCGGCGATGCCGAGCTCGAGATGCTGGCCGCGCGGCGTCTTGCGCCACAGCTGGGCCGACACGACCTTGAGCTCGCGGAACACGTCCTCGGCCTCGGTGTGCGCCCACAGTCCGCGGCGATTGACCCAGGCGCCGAGATTGGTCGAGACCGTGACGTCGGGCGAGGTGGTGACGATGCGGCGCGCCATCTCGCTGTCCTCGGCGGCGATGGCGTTCAGGATCTTGCCGAAGCCTTCCTGCGTGCTCGACTTCTTGTCCGTCGGGCGCGGCAGCGCGGCCGGGATGGCGACCACGGGCGCCTCGGTGCGGCGCCGGCCTTCGGCGTTGAAGGGCGCGGCGTCGACGAAGCCCTGCAGCTCGGCCGGCGTCGCCGAAAGGCCGGCGAACTTGTCCCACTCCTGTCCGTCCTCGATCGTCATGCCCTTCTTGAAGCTCGCCATCTGGTCGAGGGTCATCAGGCCGGAATGGTTGTCCTTGTGGCCGGCGAAGGGCAGGCCCTGGCCCTTGATGGTGTAGGCGATGAAGCAGGTCGGCTGGTCGTCCAAAACGCCTTCGAAGGCGTCGAGCACGGCCTGCATGTCGTTGCCGGCGAGGTTGGTCATCAGCCGATGCAGCGCCGCATCGTCGTGCTGCTCGAGGATGCGGCGGATGCCGGGATACTGGTTGAGGTCGCGCGTCAGCGCCTCGCGCCAGCCCGCGCCGCCCTTGTAGACCAGCGCCGAGTAGAGCGAGTTGGGGCAGTCGTCGATCCATTGCCGCAGGTGATCGCCGTCGGGCTGGGCGAAGGCCGTCTCCAGGAGCTTGCCGTACTTCAGCGTCACCACCCGCCAGCCGACCAGCTC
This sequence comes from uncultured Alphaproteobacteria bacterium, assembly GCA_963755585.1. Lineage (GTDB taxonomy): Bacteria > Pseudomonadota > Alphaproteobacteria > Reyranellales > Reyranellaceae > Reyranella. The sequence goes on along the minus strand of CAVWKN010000040.1, from coordinate 68,003 downwards.
GAACATCTCGCCGATCCGGCCGAACAGCCGGTCGTTGACCACGCCGTCGAGGCTCTGGCGATTATAGTCGATCACCCACCACAGGTTCCGCACGTCGTGCTTCCAGCCTTCGAGCAGCGCCTCGAAGATGTTGCCTTCGTCGAGCTCGGCGTCGCCGACCAGCGCCACCATGCGGCCGGTCGGCCTCTCGGCGTCGCCCAGGTTCTTCAGCCGCACATAGTCCTGCACCAAAGAGGAAAAGAGCGTCATGGCGACGCCCAGCCCGACCGAGCCGGTCGAGAAATCGACGTCGTCGATGTCCTTGGTGCGCGACGGATAGGACTGCGCGCCGCCCAGCGCGCGGAAACGCTCGAGCTTGTCCTTCGTCTGGTTGCCGAACAGGTACTGGATGGCGTGGAACACCGGCGAGGCGTGCGGCTTCACCGCCACCCGATCCTCAGGTCTCAGCACCGAGAAATAGAGCGCCGTCATCACCGTGGCGAGCGACGCGCACGAGGCCTGGTGACCGCCGACCTTGAGCCCGTCGCGATTGGGCCTGAGATGATTGGCGTGGTGGACGGTCCAGGCGCTCAGCCACAGCACCTTGCGCTCCAGCTCGCGGAGCAGCCGCAGACGTTGCCCTTTTAATTCCCGGACGGGGGCGATCGTGGTCATCGCCATGGCATACGCCTGGGCCGTTGGAAGGTCCTTGCGTTTGGGCGCCCAAACGGGCTGTATAGGGTAGATTCGTCCTCCAATTGGCGGTTTGACGCAATGATCTCCCTGGATGCCATCGATCGGCGCATTCTGGAGCGGCTGCAGCAGGATGGCCGCCTGAGCAATGCCGACCTCGCCGAGCAGGTCGGCCTGTCCTCCTCGCCGTGCTGGCGGCGGGTCAAGGCGCTCGAGGAAGCCGGCGTGATCAAGGGCTATGCCGCCCAGCTCGACGCCAAGTCGGTCGGCCTTTCGGTCAACGTCTTCATGAGCGTCTCGCTCTCGACCCAGGTCGAGAAGGCGCTGCAGGCCTTCGAGCGCGCCGCGGCGGCGCGGCCCGAGGTCATGGAGTGCTACCTGATGACCGGCGACAGCGACTACCTGCTGAGGGTCGTCGTGCCCGACCTCGCAGCCTACGAGCGCTTCGTCATGGACTTCACCAAGATCCCGGGCCTCGCCCAGATCCGAAGCTCCTTCGCCCTGCGCCCGGTGAAGCAGGGCACGGCGCTGCCGCTCGGCTGACGAATCGTCCACCGTTCGAGGCCGCGGCGAGGCTCACCGCAGCGGCCGATGTCTGGTAGATTCGGACAGTGGAGGAGCACCGCCATGCCGACACCCGTCACCTTCGACCCCATCATCGGCCGCCAGTTCATCAAGTACGCCCGCCTGGTCGCCGGCCGCGGCTATGTCCACAACACGCTGGGCAACATGGTGATGCGCAGCCTCCATCCCGATTTCCCGCACGGCCTCGCCTACACCAAGCATGCCGAGATCTCGCTCGAGGAGATGGAGCTCGAGAACATCGTCATCACCGACGTGCCGACCAGCCGCATCCTCTGCGGCGATCACATGACCAGCGTCGGCCACAATCTCAGCCGCGAGATCCTGCGTCTGCGGCCCGACATCAACGCCACCATCCACGTGCACGACGACGCCATCATCGCGCTGCTGGGCGCCCTCGGAAATTCCGCTGCGCCGCCCGAGTTCAACGTGCTGTCGCTCGACCCGCCCTTCGTGCTGGGCAAGCCCGTGCATTTCGTGCCGGCCCATGTCGATGTCGAGGCCGACGTGAGCGGCGTCGCTGATTTCGTCCAGGACACCAACGCGATCGTGCTGGTCGGCCACGGCGTCACCACGATGGGCCGCAGCATTTCCGAGGCCTATCACCGGCTGAACACGCTCACCGCCGAGGTGCGCCGCTGCATCGTGGCCGAGCAGATCGCCGCCGTGAAGGGAACGAAGCCGGCCTACCGCTCGCGCGCCGAGATCGAGGAGATGTACCGCTTCGCCGAGCGCATCATCTATCCGACGCGCGCCGAGGCGGTCATGCACGAAGAAGCGGCGGAGTAGATGCGCGCGCCCGTCGGCACCATCCTGCTGCTGGTGCCGGCGGCCTTCCTCTATGCCGCCATGCTGGCCTGCATCGCCGATGCGGCGAACGGCGACGCCTTCGGACGCGCCCTGGCCTCGGCCTATGGCGCGCTTCTGGGCGGCGTGCTGTGGCTCATCCTGGCCGCGCTGCTGATCCTGGCCGTCGCGCGCGGCCGCATGCCGCTGTGGGCCACGCTCGCGATGGCCGTCCTGTGGCCGCTGTCGGCCATTGCCGTGTGGATGGCCAACGATGCCTACGCCCGGGGCGATGCCTCGGCGATCTGGGTGGCGGTGGCATTGCCGCCGCTCTTCGCCCTGTACGCGCTGTGGGCCCGCCTGCCCGCGCTGCACACCACCTTGCGCGCCGGCGTGACCAGCGCGGTGTTCGGCGCCGCCATCGCCTTCTTCACCCTGGCGCCGCTGGTCGCGGCGACTCGCGCCGCGCTGCCCGATCCGGAGCGCGATGCCCGGCTCGAAGCGGCCGGCAAGGCGCAGGAGGAGCAGCGGGCGCGGGAGCGGCAGGCCCAGCTCGATCGCGACGAGGCCGAGTTCGCGAGACTCGGCCCCGACTCGCCGCTCGAGGATTATCTCATCTATCTCTCGAGCATGACCTACGAGGAGCGCGCCCTGGCCGGCATCCGTCAGGTGAAAAATCGTCAGGCCGACGCGATGGCGCTGCTGCAGAAGGGCCCGCTCGATCCTCTGCGCGAACTCTGGCGGTTCGACGTCGCGCCCACGCCCGAGCTCTGCCAGGCCTATGGTGCGGCGCTCGCCGCCGCCGCCGGCAAGGTCACCAAGGCGCGGACGGATTATCTCATGACCGCCACCGACCTCGAATTGCAGCTCCCCAACATGAAGTGGCTGCTCGCCAACGGCTGCGACCTCGGCCAGCCGCTCGGCCTGCTCGAGACCAACGTGCGCGCCGTCGAGGATTCCGATCGCATGACCAAATTCGCCGACAGGCTGGCGGCGCTGCGCCGGGCGCGGTAGCGCGTCCCTGTCACCTCTTTCCGTACTCGGTGAAGACGTAGTCGCGGTTCTTCACCGCCGTGTGGCACGCCAACCCGCACTTCGCGTCGTTTTCCTGCGGCGGGCTGTCGGCCGTCGTGCCCGGCCTGAACGTATCGGATGCCGCGTCATACTCGAACACGCCATATCCCCAGCCGCCGCTGTCGGCGAACCGCTTGCTGTCCTTCACCATGAACCCGACGTCATGCAGCGTGCCGGGCACCGTCGGCTGACCGGGGTACGCCTCCTGTCTTTTCGGGATCCAATGAATTTTCGCCATGCTGGCGCCGTCCGGGAAAGGCTTGCCGTTGTCGGGCACGCCTGCCTTGTAGGCGTCGATCATTGCCGGGTTCCCCACGATCGCCGCGATCTTGCCGCCGTTCCCGCTGATCGCGATGAGCGACCAGCCTTCGTATCCCCTGAACTCGGCGAACGAGAGCCCGTTCGGCACCTTGACGGCGTACTTGTCCTGCTTGTCCTGGGCGGAAATCTCGGCGCCGGCCGCCAGGACGGCGATCGAGACCGAAAGACTGAGGCCGATCAGCGTGATTTGTCTCATGGTCGTCCCTCCCCGAAGCGCATGATTGCCGCTTCGGGCCATCTTGCGGGGACGGTCGTCAGGCCGGAAGACGAAAATCGGGAGTCCAGCCCAGCGCCAGGCGCGCCTTTGCCGTCGCAACGTGGCTGTTGGGCTGCGCGATGTTGTAGATGCCCGGGCCGCCATGGTCGATCGCCAGCAGGGCGGCATAGGCCGCTGCATCGACGTGGAGGGGCGCATGATCCGACGGCCGGTCCGACGCGGTTCCGGGACCATAGAGCTGGCCGTAGCGCAGGACGACGCCCTCGAGCGGCGGCGACTTCAGGGTGAGGTCTTCCAGCGCGATCAGCCCCTGCACGTTGACGGCGCCGTCGCCCTCGGCTCCCGCATCGAGCGGGTCGGTCTCGGCGTGCGGCTCGGAGCCCGGCGCATAGGCCCAGGCGATGCTTTGCGCCACCAGCCGGCGTGCCCCCGCCGCAAGGGCGGCGCTCACGAGGTTGCGCGTTCCTTCGCTGCGCAGGCGGGCGGTGCGAATCATCGCCGCGCTCATCTGCCGGGGATCGAGATCCTTCGGCAGATCGGTGAGCTGATGGATCACGATGTCCGGGCGGGCCGCCGCGACGGCGCAGCTGAGCGCCGCCGCGTCGAAGACGTCGACCACCACCGGGTCGGCCCCGAGCGGACGCAGCGCGTCGGCGTTCGCTTTCGACCGGGTGCTGCCGCAGACGTAATGGCCGGCGTTGTGCAGCAGCGGCGTCAGGCGCCTGCCGATCGCTCCGGACGCGCCGGCAAGAAAGATCCTGTGACCCGTCATCGTTGCTCCTTGCTGCGCCGTCGTCGTCATTCGCACTCCGCCACCACGACAAACCCCGGCTGGGGCGGCGCGGGCACGATCGTGAACGGCATGTCGCCTTGCTCGATGTCTTCGCCGTCTGGCGATCGCACGCGCCATTGCAGCGCGTAGCTGCCCGGCGTGACCAGCTCCGTTCTGGCGAACAAGGTGTTGGGTTGTGATTCGAGGCGAGGTTGAAGCGCCCGGATCACTTTGCCGCCGCTGACAATGGCAAGGACGGAGCGGCCATGGTCGACGGGCCTGTCGAAATTGACGACGAGACCAAGCCCGCGACCGTCGACCAGGATCACTCTTGCCTTCCAAATGTCCGGCTGGCCCGTCGATTGCGCCTGTGCGGCTTTCACAGCGGCCAACAGCACGATCAACGCAATCAGCCCGAGCAGCGCCAACAAGCGCGACCCTGTCGCTGCCTCCGGCCATGACGGCGTGATGGTCTTGCCTCGTATCGTCAATCGCGACATCGCCTCCTCCAAACGCACTCGGCACGCGAGGTGAGCGTGTGCTCCATGGACTTACGCTGACTGGGACAATCGCTTCGATCCTGGGTTGTGTATTTCAGGATCAAACGATGGCCGGGAACCGCGCTCCTCTGCACGCTCGCGAAGCGATCGTCCTTTCCGCGAAGCGTCGGTTTTCGTAGTCTGGGATGGCCGCGAAGCGAGGCTCGCCAACGAGTTCAGGCGGGCAGGAAAGAGCGAGGACCATTGATGGCATCTTCCCACGTTTCCGGATTGCGCAGCGTTGCCCTGAACATTGCGGATATCGATGCGGCCGAGGACTTCTTCGTGCGCGTTTGGCACCTGTCGGTGGCGGACCGGTCGGGCGATGCGGTTTACCTCCGGGCAGCGGGAACCGACCACCATGTCCTGTCGCTGCACAAGGCTGACAGGACGACGCTTCGCAACATCACGTTCCGGGCGAACAGCGCGGCAGATCTGGAGAGGATCGCGGCCGCCACGACGGCGGCCGGCGGCACGATCGTGTCGCCGGTGGCGCCGGTAGCCGAGCCCGGCGGCGGCATCGGTTTGACGATCAAGGACCCGCACGGGCGGCTTCTGCGGATCGTGCAGGACGATCGCCTGGCCGGCGAGGCGGGCGACAGCCATGATCGCCCCCTTCGTCTTGCCCATGTTGTCGTCAATTGCCGCGACGTGCCTGTGGCCCAGGGCTTTCTCGAGACGGTCCTGGGCTTCAGGCTGATCGACCGGACGCGCGCGCTGGCGTTCATGAACTGCAATCGCGACCATCACACCATCGCCCTGGCGGATGCCGACAACGACGCCCTCAATCACATCGCTTTCCTGATGCCCGACCTCGAATTGGTGATGCGCGGCGGCGGCCGCCTGAAGGATTCCGGTCATGCGATCGAGTGGGGGCCAGGACGCCACGGGCCGGGAAACAATGCCTTCAACTACTTCATCGGTCCCGGCGGCGTCGTTGTCGAATACACCGCCGAAGTCGAGCAGGTCGACGACAGCTATCGCGTCGGAACGCCCGATAGCTGGGGATGGCCCGCCGGCCGCTTCGACCATTGGGGCATTTCGGCGCCGCCCAGCGCGCGTCTCAAGGAGGCGCAGCGGCTGGTTCTTTTCGACCGATGAAAGGGACATCCATGGACAGGCGGCAATTTTGCGCCGGGATTGTCGCGGCGACCCTGCCGCTGGCGTCCGCCCGGGCGCAGACATGGCCCGACAGGCCGGTGAACATCATCCTGTCGCAGCCGCCTGGCTCCGGTCCCGACAACATCGCCCGTCTGCTGGCCGACCGTCTCGGTCACATGTGGGGCAGGGTGGTGGTGATCCTCAACAAGCCCGGCGGCCAGAACATCATCGGCGCGCAGGCGGCTGCCCGGTCCGTGCCCGATGGCTACACCTTCTACTTCGCCACCACGGCCGCTCTGGTCTCGAACGTCTATCTGTTCAAGCAGTTGCCCTACGATCCGGTGAAGGATTTCGATCCCGTCGCCTTCGTGGCCACCAGCCCGTTCGGCCTCATGGTATCCGGCGCATCGCCGATCCGGTCGATCGACGAATTCATCGCCGCGTCCAGGACCGCTCCGGACCGGCTGACGCTCGCCAACGAAGGTCCGCGCACGTTGGGCGGCATGGCGGCGCGCCTGTTCAACGCGCGGGCCGGTATCCGCAACAATCTCGTTCCCTATGCCTCGGCCAGTGTCGGCATCCAGGATGCGCTCGCCGGACGGGTGGATGCGCTCATCGTCGACCTCGCCGCGACCACGCAACACATCAAACACGGCGACCTGCGTCTGCTGGCGACGACTTCAGCCGCGCGACTCAGGGGGTGGGACACCACGCCCGCCCTGTCGGAGAAGGTGCCGGGCTTCGACATGCCGGGATGGTTTGCCATGGTCGCCCCGGCCGGTACGCCCGAGGCGGTCATTGCCCGGGTCAACAGGGACATCAATGCAGCCCTTGCCGAACCGGAACTGGCCGAGAGGATTTCCGCCATCGGTCCGATCGTCGACCCCGGAAAGTCGCCCGGGCAGGTGGCCGATTTCCTGCGCCAGGAGCACCGGCGATGGAGCGAGATCGCCAGGGAGATCGGCCTCCTGCCGGAGTGACGGAGCGGGCGGGTGAATGAGGAAGACAGGCATGACGCTGCTGAGCGGATTCAAGGTGGTTCAGATCGGCGGCGGCTCGGCTGCCGCGGTTTGCGGCCGGTTGCTGGCCGACGTCGGTGCGCAGGTGATCTGCATTGATCCTGGCGCCGACACGATGCTGTCGGCCTACCTGAATCAGGGCAAAGCCGTTGCCGCGGATGCCACAGAACGACGCGAAGGCCTGGCAGCCGCTCATTTGATTGTGCGCGAGGGAGCGCCGAAGGATTGGTTGGCTGGTCCCTACGACCTGGCCGAGCTGCGGCGGATCAATGCGTCGGCGCCTGTCGTCACGATCTCTCCCTATGGCGAGACAGGTCCGCAGGCAAACGCTCCAGCCACCGACCTGACCCTGTTCTTTGCCAGCGGCATTTCTCGCCTGCTGACGGGGCAGGTGGACGATCTGTCGGAGGCGCCAATACGTCCCGTGGGTGAGCAATCGGCGTTCATCGGCGGATTGGCTGCCGCTTGTGCCGGCATGCAGGCGTCGCAGGGCAATCAGTCCGGTGCGTCGATCGATGTATCGATCCACGAAGCCTTGGCGACGCTCGCCATGACCGAACTCGCCCGCGCGGGCCTGGGCCACAAGAGCTGGGACCGCAAGCGCCTGGGCGACGGCAATGGCGCAACGGTAACGATCCTGCCGGCGAGCGACGGCTATGCCGCGATTTCCCCGCGCGAAGAGAAGCAGTGGATATCGTGGCTGAAGGCGATGGGACTCGCCCGCCTGGGGCACCGACCCGCGCTTCGTCTCCAAGGCCGATCGGGTGAAGAACTGGGATGCGCTGCATGCGCTGATGTCGCAATGGAGCCGGCAACGCGACAAGCAATCGATCGCCGATACCGCGCAGCGGGCGCATGTCCCGAGCTTTCCGTTGCGCGACGTCGCGGAGCATCTGGACACGCCGCAGATGCGATATCGCGGTTACTACGTGCCGCACCATCTTGCCGGAAAGGCAATTCAGGCGCCGGGCCCGCCGTTTGGACTGAGTGTTGCCGCGTCGGGCCGCAAACAGCGCGCGCCGGCTGGTCCGATGCCGTTGTCCGGCATACGCGTGCTCGATTTCAGCTGGGTGATCGCCGGTCCAACGACGACGCGCTACCTTGCCGCGATGGGGGCGGAGGTCATCAAGGTCGAAGCACCCGGCAAAGGTGACCCCGGGCGGGGGTCGGAACTGCATACGGTGCTTGGGCAAGCGAAGAAGAGCATCGTGCTTGACCTCAAGAAGCCGCAAGCTGTCGAGGTTGCGCGCGCACTTGCCGCAACGTCCGACATCCTGATCGAAAACTACGCCACCGGCGTCATGGACAGGCTCGGTCTGGGCGCCGAGGCGCTGAAGGCCGTGAACCCGGATCTCATCTATATCTCCGCATCGGGGATGGGCAGGACCGGGCCGGAGTCACAGTCGGTGGCGTATGGCACGCTGCTGCAGTGCTACGCCGGATTTGCCGGCCTCAATCGTCATCCCGGGGTCGCGCCCCGCATCGGTCTGGCCTGGCTCGATCCCATGTGCGGCCTGATGCTTGCCTTTGCCGCTGCCGCCGCGCTCTGGCATCGCCAGCACAAAGGAGGCGTGGCGCGCATCGATTTCTCGATGATCGAGGCGATGCTGTGGACCATGGCCGAGCCGCTGGTCGCGACCCAGCTCGGCACGCCGGCGAAACCGATGGGCAATGAATCGACGCGTTATGCACCGCACGGCGTATGGCGCTGCGCGGGCGACGATGACTGGATCAGCATCGTTGCGCGCACCGACCCGGAATGGCGTGCGCTGTGCACGCTCGTGCCGGGATTGTCGGGCATGGCAGCCCTTGATCTCGGTCGGCGCATCGACGCACGAGCGCGCGATCGATGCAGCGCTGGCCGCCTGGGCCGCCTCCCGGCCGGCCTCTGCTGCCGCCGAATCGCTGCTGAAGGCCGGCATTCCCGCTTCCGCCCTCGCGCGCACCGGGGATCTGCTGAAAAGCCCGCATCTTGCCAACCGCAAATTCTGGGACAGGCACGGTGCCGGTGTGCTGCCGGGATTGCCCTGGCGCGCAAGCTTCGGCCGCACCGTCGGCCCCGCGCCGGAACTGGGCGCGGATTCCGACCATGTGCTCGCCGGCGTCCTTGGGCTGGCGCCGGAACGTATCGTCGAACTGCGGACGAGCGGAGCGCTTGGTTAGTCTTGCCGGACCGCGGACCTCCCAGGTCGGGTTCCGACCGAGTTCGCTCATGTCATTCTTGTCGACGTGAAGATGCGGGCCTGGAGGCCCGCGGTCCGGCAAGAGTCAGAACTCTCCGCTGCGATACGCCTCGTCGAGCCGCTTTGCATCCTCTTCCGAAAGATCCGGCCAGGCATCGCCGCGCTTGCGCAGCTTGCCGTCGAAGCTCGGCTTGCGTTTCTCGTTGAACGCCTGCCGGCCTTCCTCGCCGTCGGTCGTGGTCTGGATCAGCAGTGAATTGATCAGGTTCTGCACGTGCCACGCCTGGTCGGTCGGCAGATCGCCGAAGCGCACCAGGAACTCCTTCATCATGCGCACCGCAATCGGCGGCAGCGTGCAGATATGGCGGGCGAGCGTCTCCGCCCGTTCCAGCAATTGCGCGTGCGGGACGACTTCGTTGATGAGGCCGATCCGCAGCGCCTCCTGCGCATCGAACGGTTCGTCCGTCAGCAATATCTTCATGGCATCGATGTAGCGCAGCTGCTTGGCGAGCAGGCTGGCGCCGGGGCCATGACCCAGCCAGCCCTGGGTCAGGAGCGCAAACTTGAAGCGCGCGTGCTCGGCGCTCGCGATCCGGATGTCGGTCGACGACAGCAGGATGTAGAGGCCTGCCCCCGCCGCCCAGCCGTTGACGGCGGCGATCACCGGCTTCCACACCCGTGGATAGTGATCGCCCATGCGCCCGTCGACCCCGGTCTTCTGGCCGTGCGCCGTTCCCGCCAGCGGCCAGAAGATGCGCTGGGTCCGGAGATACTCGCGCTCCTCCTCGGTTATGTTCTCGCGCGGCGCGAGGTTATGGCCGCCGCAGAAGTGCGTATCGCCCTTGCCGGTCAGGATGGCGCAGCGGATCGAGCGATCTTCCCACAGGTCGATCCACGCCTCGGAAATCGCGTCGGACGTCGGCTTGTCGAGGATGTTCGCCTTGGCGGGGTTGTTCAGGGTGATGTAGGCGACGCCGTCGCGCTTTTCATAGTCGATGGGCAAGCGTTCATCCTCCGCGACCGTTCAGCAATGTGTGAAGGGTGAACTCCCGCCCGTTGGCAGGTCAATCGCAATATGCGCGAAATGCCTTGAGCTGCGGACTTGCCCTTCAACTGAGGTCGATCGTGCCCTTCATCATCGGCACGCAGCGCCCGCCGATATAAGTCGCGATCGACCGTGCCGGCCTTCTTCTCGGCCGACGCCTTCAGGAGGCTGGGCCGTCCCATGTCGAAGCCCTGGCCGATCGTCCGGGAAAGCGACAGATCCGGCTCCGGCCGGACATGCGCCAGCAGGCCGATCAGCGCGACGTTGGCCGCGCCGGTCGCCGGATCTTCCGGAACGCCGAACAGCGGCGCGAACATGCGCGTCTGGACCTCGACGCCGTCTTCCTGGACCGCGACATAGAGGTGGATGCCGATCGCCCGTTCCATCGGCAGGTGCCTGCCCAGCGCATCGGTCCGCAAGGTTGCCCGGGCGAGGGCGGCGCGCGATGTGAGCTCGGCGAACACGAAGCCCGCGCCGCACGAGGCGATGACGGGACGATGGTTGCGCGTCTCGATCAGCTCGGCCGGGAGGCCGCAAATCTCCGCCACGACCCCGGCCGGGATTTCATCGCCGAGCGTCAGCGGCAGCGGCGCCGCCAGCCGGGTCGCCACGACCGTTCCGCATTCTCGCGTGATGTCGAGCGGCACCAGTCCGGCCTTCTCCTCGAACACCAGCCGATCGCCCGTGAGAGCCCGGCCGTAACTCTGCCCGGCACGCGCCAGCACGAAGGCCGTACCGACATTGGGATGGCCGGCGAACGGCAGCTCGGCCTTGGGCGTGAAGATGCGGACCTGGGCGGTATGCGCGGCATCCTGCGGCGGCAGCACGAAGGTCGTCTCGGCGAGGTTGAACTCGGCCGCGATCGACTGCATCTGCTCCGTCGACAGGCCCTGGGCGTTGGTGACGACGGCCAGCGGATTGCCGCCGAACGGCCGGTCGGTGAACACGTCGACGGTGGTGAATTCGAGTTTCATGGCGCGGACCCTAGCCGGCCTGCCCCCGGCGGACCGAGCGAGATTAACTCGTGGGTGGGCGGAAATTCCCTTGGCCTGTGAGACGCTTGCCTATCCGATTCCCGCCAGCAAGCCCGCCTCGGAACAATTGAGGGTGGCAGAGGGTGTCGCTAAGGTCCCGCCCCATGACCCAGATCTCCACCCCGATTTCGTACGACCACGGCGTGTCGACCAAGAAGCTGATCGGCGAGACCATCGGCGCCTTCTTCGACCGTGCGGTCGAAACCTGGCGCGACCGCGAGGCCCTGGTGGTGCGCCAGCAGAACGTGCGCTGGAGCTGGGGCGAGCTCGGCCGCCGGGTCGACGATCTCGCGGCCGGCCTGATGGCGCTGGGCCTGGAGCGCGGCGACCGGGTCGGCATCTGGGCGCCCAACCGCTCGGAATGGACCCTGGCCCAGTTCGCCACCGCCAAGGCGGGGCTGGTGCTGGTCAACGTCAACCCGGCCTACCGCCGCTCCGAGCTCGAGTACGCGATGAACAAGGTCGAGTGCAAGGCGCTGATCCTGGCGCCGGCGCTCAAGACCTCGAACTACCTCGAGATCACGGACGATCTCGTGAAGGCGAAGAAGCTGCCCCATCTGAAACACATCGTCCGGCTGGGCGCCGAGAAGACGCCGGGCATGCTGAATTTCGACGACGTCGCCACCGCCGGCGGCAATGCCGAGCGGATGAAGCTCGCCGACCTCGGGCCGAAGCTGCAGTTCGACGACGCCATCAACATCCAGTTCACCTCGGGCACGACCGGGCATCCCAAGGGCGCCACGCTCAGCCACCACAACATCCTGAACAACGGCTACTTCGTCGCCGAAGGGCTGAAGCTCACGCCCGACGATCGCCTGTGCATTCCCGTGCCGCTCTATCACTGCTTCGGCATGGTGATGGGCAACCTGGGCTGCCTGACGCACGGCGCGACCATGGTCTATCCCGCCGAGGCCTTCGATCCGCTGGCGACGCTGCAGGCCATCGCCGAGGAACGCTGCACGGCGCTCTACGGCGTGCCCACCATGTTCATCGCCCAGCTCGACCATCCCGAGTTCGCCAAGTTCGACCTCAAGAGCCTGCGCACCGGCATCATGGCGGGCTCGCCGTGCCCGATCGAGGTGATGAAGAAGGTGCAGAGCCAGATGAACATGAGCGAGGTCACCATCGCCTACGGCATGACCGAGACCTCGCCGGTCTCGACGCAATGCGCCACCGACGATCCGGTCGAGCGCCGCGTCTCGACGGTCGGCCAGGTGCTGCCGCACATCGAGATCAAGATCGTCGATCCCGAAGGCAAGGCGGTGCCGCGCGGCGAGACCGGCGAGTTCTGCACCCGCGGCTACTCGGTGATGAAGGGCTACTGGAACGACGCGGAAAAGACGAAGGACGCGATCGACGAGGCGGGCTGGATGCGCACCGGCGACCTCGCGACCATGGACGACGCAGGGCTACGTCAACATCGTCGGTCGCCTGAAGGACATGGTGATCCGGGGCGGCGAGAACGTCTATCCGCGCGAGATCGAGGAGTTCCTCTACAGCCATCCCAAGATCCAGGACGTCCAGGTGATCGGCGTGCCCGATCCGCGCTACGGCGAGGAGATCTGCGCCTGGATCAAGCTCAAGGGCACCGAGACCGCCACGCCCGAGGAGATCCGCGAGTTCTGCAAGGGCCAGATCGCCCACTACAAGATCCCGCGCTACATCGAGTTCGTGCCCGAGTTCCCGATGACCATCACGGGCAAGATCCAGAAGTTCGTGATGCGCGAGCAGACGATCGAGAAGCTCGGGCTGAAGGCGGAGAAGACGGCTTAGAACTGCATCCTGCTGGAGAGTGGCCGCGGCCGTCGCTCACGCGATGGTTGACAGCAGGCAAGCGCAACGTGCCGCGAGTCGGATTTTCACTCTGGCGGGCATCTGTGTGTGAAAAGCCACAGCGGCCAAAGCCACCCGGGACTAGAAGCGGATACTAGCGAGCGATTTCGTGGGAAACGAGGAACGCCGATGCTTCGACATTCGGTCTTCGCGGCCCTGCTCACTCCTCTCCGGGCGCGTTGCCCCTTCAGATCCGCGAACACTTAACAACGCACCCGGGCGGGATCGGCGGCATCGGCACGTCGTGGCACGCAATCGAGCAAGCCGCGATCCGCTGCAAGCGATGCTTCGCTTGGAGAACCCAGGCGAGCACTCAGAAAGGAGTCGTCACATGGCCAAAGAATGGTTGAATGTGTTTGTCGATCACGCGCAACAGTCTCCATCGACTCAACACCTCGACGCGAGAGACACCGCACAGATAGACGGCAAGGCGGTTCGACTCTACGAGTCCGATCGCAGTGGTTCAGTGACGTGGTTCGACGGGGTGCTGCCGGTCTACGGAGACGCGGAGGTTTACCTGAAGATCAACTTCTCGAAGGGCGGATTCAGATATTTGTCCGCGCCACTGCACACACCTCTTGAAGTGTCGGGAGTGGAATCCCTGGAGTTGCATGTCCTCGTCCAGACCGGTCCCACCGGATGGCATTATCACGCACTCGTCAATGGGCACTGCATTTACGAAGTGATCTAGCCGCAGATTGACCGTCCTGCTCGACGCTGCGCACGCATCGAGCGGCGTACCGATCCGCCGGTCGGCCGCACGCCGGGACATGGCGATTGCCAGATCTTCACCGAGGTCCTGCCTGGCGCCACAGGCAGGACGACTTGGCGGTGTGGGCGATATCATCGTGAACGTGAAGTAAGGGATCAGGGCCAGCCGACCCTTGATCTTCGCTTCTCTGAAGGCCGCGAGCTCGACCGCTCAAAAGGCACTGGTAGGTGCCGTCCTGGTATCGCCGTCGCGGAGAACGGCGACAAACTCGCCGTGGTGGACGCGGCCGCGGCGATCCAGCGCCACGCTTGCAAGGGGTGCGGGGTTCACATGTATGGGCGCATCGAGAATGCGGGCCATCCGTTCCATGGCCTCGATTTCGTGCATCCCGAGCTGTTCCGGGAATCCGGCTGGGCGCCCCCGGAATTCGCCGCCTTCGTGTCGTCCCTGATCGAAAGCGGCGTCGATCCGCAAAGAATGGCGGGCATTCGCGGCCGGCTGAAGGAACTCGGGCTGGAGCCATATGACTGCCTGTCGCCGCCCCTGATGGACGCGATCGCCACGCATGTCGCCAAGGCTTCCGGGCCGCTGCCGCGCTGAAAGGCAAATCCGTTCTTCCTCCGGGCAACCAAGGCAGATTCGCGCGCACCGGCGATCGCGGTTCCACAGGGCATGATGCGGTTGATTCCAACCGAACCCGTCATGTCCAGGCAGCCTCACTCCAACTCGTGACCGCTTTGACAGCGGCTGGATCCGATGGTGTAGTAAATTCACGCAACGCATCGTTGTGGATTGGGGACCATTGCTTAGCAGACTTCACAGAAGGGCCGAGGCGCTGGACGAAGCATGCCTGCGCGCCTGGGGCCATCCGCACGACCACGCGGTCCGCCAGGAGCTGTTGAGCGCCCTGGAGCTGGACGGTTCACTGCATCCCGAGCACGCGCGCCCCTTGATTCGCAACCTGTTCAGGCAAGTGCACGATCATTCAATCGACCTGTCGAAGCGCATCCGGGCGAGTGCGGACAACCCCGACGGCGTGGCCCACCTGATTTCTCAGGGTATCCCGAACCTGCGCCGAAGCCTGGCAGCGCTGGTGCAGGTTCTGGCGGCGCGTCACAGCGAGCAGCCTACGACCTAGAGCCGCCTGCTCATGGGCGCCCGAGAGCGTGGCCTGTTCGCGTCGATTCCAGGGATGGCGGACAGCGTCCCCCGGTTCGTCGGCGCCGCCCAATCAACCGACAGGTCTGCGTAAGCCTCTCCACCGTGCCGTCACAATCCGACACGTATCCCTCTCTGTTGGGACGACAGGCAGGTGTCATCCCGTGTTGCCACAGGAGGCTGTAATGCGTGGACTTGTGCGGAAGACCATCCTGGCTGCCGCGATTGCGGGTTCCGGTATCTTCCTTGCGGTCGGTGCCCAAGCACACGACGACGATCGTGGGCGCGACGAGCAATGGCGCCGCGAACACCGCCAGTACGTCGAAGAGCACGAACACTGGCGCCATGAGCCGCCGCGGCCTGTCGTCTACGAACGGCCGCCGGTCATCGTGGCGCCGGCCCCGATCGTGGTCGCACCGGCGCCGGTCTTTATCCCGTCGGTCCCGTCGAGCCTCAACCTCAACTTCTCCCTCCCGCTGCGCTGATATTTCCTCGATGCAAGGCCTCGCCGGGCGGATCTGCGCCCGGCGGGGCTCCGATCGCCGCCGCATCGCCGGCTCGTCCCGGCGATCGATGGCAGCAGGCAGGTTGAGATGAATACCCCGGCTCAGAAAATCACGTTGGTCCTTCTCGCCGCCATAGGATCGGTCTTCATGATGGCGAGTGCCATGGGCACCCTGTGGGCGTGGACGACCCCCGATGCGTCGCCCGGCTTCAGGTTCATGTTTCCATTACTTGCCGCCAGCCTGTTCGCGCTGGTGTTCAGGCTGACCATGGCGCTCCTGCCGGGCCCAAGCAGCGACCCGACGCCACTATCCTCCTGACGCAACGCGTCTTCGCCTCCGAGCGTTGTAGACGAATATGTCAGGAGGGCCCTCGATGAAGGCTATTCTCACAGGCATTGCATTCACCGCGATGGCGGGCGCGGCCCTGGCGCAGACGGAACAGAGGCCGGTCGACGCCCCGCTTTCCGTGAAGCCCATCTCCTCGCAGGCGCAGACGACGGACACCGACATGATCCGATCGAAGATCGAACGGATGGGCTATACCGATGTGGTCGATCTGTCGCGCGACAGCACGGGCGTCTGGCACGCCAGGGCGAAGAAGGGGAGCGAAACCCTCGACGTCATCGTCGACAAGGGCGGCCGCATCAAGCCTGGACCGTAGCCGCACGCGCGCTCGACGTCGCTCTCGCCGGCACAGTCGGCGCCTCGGGATCAGGCCGCGAAACCGCCGTCGATGGTCTGCAGCGAGCCGGTGATCATGGCCGCGTGCGGACCGGCCAGGAAGGCCACGAGCTCGGCAATCTCGCTGGGCTGGATGTGCCGCTGGATCGCCATGAAACCACGGACGGTGTCGGCCAGTGGCCCGCTTGCCGGATTCATGTCGGTGTCGGTGGGGCCTGGCTGGATGGCATTGACGGTGATGCGGCGCGCGCCGAAGTCGCGCGCCAGGCCCCGCACCATGCCCTGGAGGGCGGACTTGGTGAGCGCATAGGCGGCGGCGCCGGGAAAAGGCACGCGATCGCCGTTGGTCGAGCCGACGACGATGATGCGGCCGCCGTCATTCATGCGTCGGGCTGCCTCGACGGCGGCGTGATAGGGCGTGCGGGCATTGATGTCGAACATGCGGTCGACGGCATCGGCATCGAGTGTCAGAGGGTCGCCCATGACGAGGGCGCCGGCGCTGATCACGATGACGTCGAGCGGACCACGATCGGCCACGGTGCGGATCACGGCGCGACGGTCGGCGCTGTCGGCCAGGATAGCCGTTGCGCCGGTCTGTTCGGCCAAAGCCCTGGCGGCCTCCGCCGAGCCGAAATACGAGAAGGCGACGTTGGCGCCGTCTCCGGCGAAGCGACGGACGATGGCGGCGCCGATACCCCGGCTGCCGCCCAGGACGAGAACATTCTTGCCTGCAAAATCGGCCATGACCATTCCCTCTGACATCTGGTGTTTCGCCGTCGGATCGTCGGCGGGATCGATGACGATAGTGTCCCTGCGCCGCGCTCTCTTTCGAAAGCGCATCTTCGGACGACGACCGCGGGGAAGGTGCGAACATTGTCGAATCGCACGATGGAGCGTGTGAACGCCTGACCGTGGCGCGGCAGTATCCGGTGCGGCGACCCCCATTGCCCTTGGCAAGGGCAGGATGGCCCGCTTAAGCTTGCGGCACCCCCTGTCGCGCAACCGACCGCAGAGCCCCTATTGGACGAAACCTTTCGCATGCGCGGCGAGCGCGTTGGTGACCTCGACACGCCAAGTGCGGCGCCCCTCGACAACCTCGACCTCGCGACCGTCATCAAGGTGTCGCAGGCCGTCTCGGGCGAGATCGTCCTTGAGACGCTGATCGATACGCTCATGCGCACGGCCATCGGGCAGGCGAGCGCGGAGCGGGGGCTCCTGATCCTTGTGCAGGGAAAGGAGTCCCGGATCGAAGCCGAGGCGGCGACGCGCGGCGGCGAGATCGTCGTGCAGCTCGGCCACCGGCCCGTGACCGCCGATCTCGTGCCGGAGTCGATACTCCATCATGTGCTGCACTCCGGGGAAAATCTCATACTCGATGACGCAGCCCTTCGCGCTTCGTTTGCCGGCGATGCCTACTTCCAGAAGCGCAAGGTTCGATCGGTTCTCTGCCTGCCCCTGACCAACCAGGGAAAGCCGAGTGGCGTCCTCTATTTCGAGAATGGCGCTGCCGGCGCCTTCGCGCCCCGGCGATCGGCCGTACTTGGTCTGATCGCCTCGCAGGCGGCGATTGCGTTGGAGAACGCCCGCCTCTATCGCGATCTCCAGCAGCGCGAAGCCAAGATTCAGCGGCTGGTCGATGCCAACATCATCGGCATCTTCATCTGGAGCGCCGGGGTCGTCATCGAGGCGAACGACACGTTTCTCCGCATGCTTGGATTCGAGCGCACCGATCTCGCGGCCGGCGGAATTCGCTGGAAGGACCAGACGCCGTCGGAATGGCATGACCGCCAGGGCCACGCCGAGGAGGAGCTCGCACAGACCGGCAAGAGTGAGCCGTTCGAGAAGGAATACTTCCGCAAGGACGGCACCCGGATCGCGGTATTGGTCGGTTCGGCCTTGTTTGAAGGATATGGAAGCAGGCGCACGGGAGTGTCCTTTGTGCTCGACCTCAGCGAACGCAAACGGGCCGAAGCGGAGGCGCGCGACAGCGAGCGCCGTTATCGCGAGCTGCAGGCGGAGATGGCCCATGCGAACCGCGTCGCCACCATCGGCCAACTGACAGGCTCGATTGCCCATGAGGTCAGCCAACCGATCACCGCGACGGTCACCAACGCGCAGGCAGCACTGCGCTGGCTTGACCGTCAACCGCCCAACCTGGAAGAGGTGCGGCGGGCCCTTGTTCAAATCGCCATGGATGGCCAGCGGGCGGGAGAGGTCGTCAGCCGAAGCCGCGATCTCATCACGAAGTCGCCGTCGCGGCGAGATCTGCTGGAGATCAATGGCCCGATCCGCGAGGTGGTCGAGTTCACCCGGAGCGAGGCGATCAAGAACTCCGTCACCGTCAGGGCCGAACTCGCCGAAGGCCTGCCGCTCGTCCGTGGTGATCGCGTGCAGCTCCAACAGGTGATGCTCAATCTGATCGTCAATGCCATCGAGGCCATGAGCAGCCTCGCCGACGGCGTCCGGGAATTGCGGATCAGCACCGGGAAGACCGATGCGGGCGATGTGCTCGTGGTTGTTCGGGACTCGGGTCCCGGCCTGTCACCGGAGTTTCGCGAACGCATTTTCGAGGCGTTCTACACGACAAAGCCCGGTGGTCTGGGCATGGGGCTGTCGATCTGCCGATCAATCATCGAAGCGCACGCGGGGCGGCTGCAGGTGGCCGCGAACGACCCGCTGGGTGCCACGTTTCAGTTCACTCTGCCCGCACCAGGAGAAGCCGCGCCGGCGACTTCGCCTTGACGTCGTCAACCGCAGACAGCCGGATGTCGCTCTACTCTGCCGGCTGCGAAGGGGCGCCGACGTATCGCGGCCGGATCGCCTCGCTTACTCGGCCGTCCCCGCCGCGCAGCTCCAGTTCGAGGGATCGGTGAGCTCTCCCGTGCCGCGATAGCGCGCCTGCTGCGGGTAAGGGCAGAGCGGCAGCCGGTGCTGCACCGGGCTTTCCGGCTTGGTGCTCGCCTGGATCACCTCCGGCGCCTTGCCGTGCTCGACCCAGGCCTCGAGGGCCGACAGCGTGTCGAACCGGTCGGGGCCGGGGCCACCGCTGCAATGGTGCATTCCCGGCACGAGGAACAGCCGCACGTTCTGTTGCGTACGGTCGATGCCCTGCTGCTGCCCGGCAAGCTCGCGGTAGAAAGCGATGGATTGCGACGCCGGGATCGAGGGGTCGCTGGCGCCGTGATAGAGGATCATCTTGCGCCCCTGCGCGATGAATGGCCCGAGCTTCGCCGGATCGCGCGTTTCCCCCTCGGCGTAGGTCGCCTCCATCATCGCCATCATCTTGTCGCCCACCGTGTTGGTGCCCGGATCGACGTCGAGGTCGGCGACCGTCGCGTTGGGCCCGAGGCCGAGCCAGTAGGCCAACGCCTCCTGCACCAGCGCCCACGAGCGCGGCGCCGCCTTGGGGTCCGCCTTCCACGGCGTGGCGAGATCGGCGAGGTCCGGCGCCGCCCGTCCGGTCACGTTGTAGGCAAGACCCTGGGGCCCCGACAGGTCGGTGATCGCCCACGGGCCGAACACGACCCGTCCCCGCGTGTCGCGGAACGGCGAGGTGTAGCTCTTCAGCACCCGCACCTGGTCGGCATTGAGGCAGGCCTCCGTCTCGCCGGCGCGGCACAGCAGGTCCTCGGCACGGACCGGGCAGGACGAGGGCGCCTGAACGAGGCCGTCCGTGGCGCCATCGATCGCATCGCAGCGCCCGGTCACCCGCGCGTCGATCGCCGCGATCGTGGCTTCGGGGATGTAGGCGGCGGGGGAGGAGAGCGCCGCCTTCTGCACGACGGCGCGCGCCGCATAGGTATTGAAACTCATCATCGGGTCGCCGGCGATCACCCCTTCATAGTCCTCGGGATAGCGCTGGGCCTCCATCATCGCCATGCGTCCGCCGGTCGAGCAGCCGTCGAAATAGGCGTGCTCCACCTTCGCGGCGTAGTAGGCCTCGGCGAAGGCCTTGCCGGCGACGGTGACGCCGTGCGCCGCGCGATGGAAGAAATCGATCCTCTTCGCAGTGTCCGGCCGGCCGTCCGGCAGGCGCGTCCACTTGGCGCTGGTGCCGTCGCCGAGGTGGCCGGTGTCGGTCAGGATCGTCGCATAGCCCTTGCCCAGCGCCGAATTGCGGTCAGTGACGTTCGCCGAGGGCACCAGGCTGCCGGCGTTGCCGCCGACGCCCAGGAACAGGAAGCGCCGTTGCCAGGCCTCGGGCAGTTGCATCGCGAAGCGCGCGAGTCCGTCGGCTGCGCCCGCGCCTTTGGTGACGACCGTGCCTTGCACGTCGCAGTAGGCAGGAGCCGTTCCCGCCGCCGCCACCGGCTTCGCCTCGGTCACCTCGACATCCGGCACGTGCAGCGCGTTCAGCGCCTCCACGCTGCACGACGGCGCCGCCCGGACCGATGCGGCAGCGCCAACGATACCGACCACCGCGCCGATGGCGGCAAGACCGATGCGCATGGTTCTTCTCCCCTGTATTCCTTGTAGATCTACCTATCATGGCATGCCGCCAACCGTTGTTGGCGAAATTCAGGAGGGAAGCCGATGGCGACACCGTGGGAGGACAAGGTCAAAAATCGTAACCCCAAACAGCTGACCATCTTTGTCGCGCCCACGCTGAACAAGCCATGGCGCAGGGCCTTTGACGACGCGCTGAATACCTTCAACCAGCTGTCGCAGGACAACCGCCTCGGCGTCACGATGGTGGCGCCTGACAATGCCACAAGACCCGACCCGAATGGCGCAGGCGGAGCCGACGTGCAGTTCGACATGGGAAAGGGCGACATCACGTTCTCGGCGCTCGGTCAGGACTTTCAGATCAGGAATTTCTCGGGCACGGCGATGCACGGCAAGACGGAACTCCTGCGCGGACCGGTCGGCAGTCAGGCGCAGCGGATCCAGAAAGCCTTCGTGTTCGTGCCCCAAACCCCCATGGTCGTGGCGCAGATGGCGGCGGGTCGCGGTAAATTCAAAGACGTGCAACGCGAGGTCGGCCACGGGATCAAGCACTTCATCGCCGCCCACGAACTCATCCATGTCTGCGGGCTGCACGATTCCGACCATACGAGATACGGGCCGGACGCCGACCTGTTCATCGAACAGCCGCAACCTTTTTCAGGCGATTTCAACAAGCCCGACGACGACACGCTGGTGCTTCACAATCCGCCAAGACCGCAGCCCCAGGTCCTCTCGCCTCCGATATTCCTGAAGAAAGCGATTGCGGACATGATCAGGGACAACTGGAAATAGCGGGCGGCTGCGCCGTCACGACGGCCGATCAATCATCGTCTTCCGGTTCATTCGGTCCCGGTGCCGGTGGCGTGAACTTCTTGCGAAGCAGAAGGGCCTCCATGGTCGCTATGCCCTCGGCATACAGACCCTTGGCGCAGTCGATCTCGGCATCTATCCGGGTGTGATTGCGGCGGCCGTCGGAGTTGTTGCTGCGGCCAACGCCGAAGCGGTCGTAGTAGGCGATGAGCTGTGAGCAACGCGCCTTTTGCGCCGCTGCGGTTTGCGCCTGTGCGGCAGATGGCAAGGCGGCCTGCAGGATGAACGCGAAAGCGAGGACGGCAACTACTCTCATGCGCATAAGCGGAACTTATTTCATCTGTCCAGAGTCGGGCTTGTAGCCGCGACCGGCCATGCAATCACCGTAGGCCCGATCATACCACGCAGACGGGTTGCCGCCGGCCATCGCGCGCGTCTGTTTGCGGCAATCGGCGGCGTCGCTGTTCACCTTTTCAATCATCCCGCCGCCGGGCGCCTGCCCGGGAGCCTCATCGTCATCCGGGACCGGCGTTGGCGAGCAGGCAGCCAGGACGACGAATGTCAGCGCCAGAATCGCATGGATGGTGCACAAGTACGCCGTGCGGTCGCCGGCGCGCTCGACCAGGGAGAGCGGGCGCGCGGAACTCCCGTCAGTCGGCCGCAGCGCGCTGCTCCATCGCCGCCGTGGCCGGCCGGTTGGCTTTCAGGAACGTCCTGATGTGCCGAACGGCGAGCGGGATCTTCTCCGGCACGTCCTTCCACGGATACATGCTGACCTGCGAATTGGGCGCCAGCATCGCCACCTCCATCGCCACCGCATAGGGGTGCGGCGGGACGTCGTCGGGCAGCACGAGGATCGGTATCTGGCAGGCGCGCACGAAGTCGCGCGTCACGGTGAACACGAAGTCGGCGTTGGCGCGGTACATCTTGGCCAGGAACTGGCTCACCTGCTCGATCGTGATGTCGGGCCGGCGCGCGACCAGGGCCGGGCCCCAGTTGGCGATGTTGTTCTGGTAGAACTGGTCGGGCAGCTCGGGGCGATGGCCGCTGGGCTGCGTGAGGACAGCCGCGACCACGCGCTTGGGCGCGCGCTTGATCAGGTTCCAGATGAACGGCTGGCCGATGCAGTAGCCCAGCACCATGAACTTATCGATGCCGAGATGATCCATCAGGCCGATATGGTCGTCGGTGTAGGAGTCCCACGGCCGGTCCGCCTCGAGCGGGCCCGACGACTGGCCGGCATTGGCATTGCGCAGGTCGGCGCCGATGCAGCGGAAGCCGTCCTTGGCGAATTCCTTCATGGCGTTGAAGGGATGGCTGGTGTCGAGCCCGGCAATCGTCGAGTTGAGCCCGCCGCCCGGGATGACCAGCAGCGGAAAGCCCGTGCCCATTTCTTCATAATGGATGCGGACGGGGCCTCGTTCATAGATCGGCATGGCGCTTCCTCCTTTTGCGGCACGGTGCCACGCCGTCGCGGGCGGCTCAACCCGCGATCTGGCGCTCCCCGGTCCGGCAGGAGTTTCTGCGCAGCATGGTGCGCAGAAACTCGAAGATCGGCTCAAAGTAATACTTGTAATATGTCCGTAGTGATACTATATAGGACCTGAGGAAAGACCGTGGAAACCTGCGGAGATGATCATGCATGGCTGGCTCTGCCCTGAAGGGAACGCACCCTCCGGGGGAGACAAAATCACGAGGGTGCGGAAAGGGCGGAAAGGTCGGAAACCCCTGGAGCAGCAGCCAGTCTGGCCGCCGGGCGCGGCGGCAACGCCGGCAAATACGCGGCGCGAGAACCCGTGCGCATTTTTGCCGTCTCAGCCAAGGGGTGCAGTCCCGTCGCTGATTGGCGAATCACTAGCGGAAATTGCGGGAATTGCGGAAAATGCCGAAAGTGCCACTTAACCTTCGCGGGTGCCCGTTTCTATCGGGCCGTGCCCGTCAGCCGTCGCACCACGTCGAGCTGGATGGCCGCCGCCTCGACCATCTGGTCGATCGGCACCGATTCGTTGGCGGCATGGCCCTGCGCGCCCGAGCCGGGCCCGAAATTGATGATCTCGATGCCGTCGTCGGCGTAGTAGCGGCCGTCGCTCACGCCGGTGGCGTTGAGGAATTTCACTTTGCGGCCGGTCTCGGCCTTCACCACGGCCTCGAAGGCGCCGACGGCGGCGCCGTTCTCGGGCGCGAAGAAGCCGTTGGTGCCGGTCAGGAACTCGACCGTGTACAGGGCCTTCGGTTCGCCGGCGCCGTCGACCACGCGCTTCAGCTCCTTGAAGGCGTCCTTCACCTTCTCGTTCGGCAGCAGGCGGCGGTCGATCTCGACCGTGCAGGCCGACGGCACGACGTTGGTGTTGTGGCCGCCATGGAACATGCCGATGTTGACCGTCGACTTCATGGCGCCCGCGACCCGCTTGGGCAGCACCTTGTCGTAATGCGCCTGCAGCGCGCCCACCAGGCGCATCATGCGCAGGATGGCGTTGTCGCCGGCCGACGGATTGCCGGCATGCGCGGCCTTTCCCTTCGTGGTGAGTCTTCGCCCACATCACGCCGCGTTCGGCCACGATCAGGTTGTTCTCGGTCTGCGCGCCCAGGATCAGCGCATCGGGCCGCACCTTGCCGCTCTTGCGCAGGAACGCCATGCCGTCGGGCCCGAGATTCTCCTCGTCGGCCACGAAGGTGAAGATCAGTTCGCCCCTGGCCGGCCCGCCGCGGCGCGCGATCTCCTCGGCGAGCCAGAGCTGGACCGCCATGCTGCCCTTGCAGTTGCCGGCGCCCAGCCCATGGACCAGCCCGCCCTTGACCAGCGCCTTGAAGGGATCGCTCTTCCAGTTGGCGCGCTCGCCCACGCCCACCGTGTCGACATGGGCGTTGAAGGCGATGGTGGGGCCGCTTCCCTTGCCCTTCATCCGGGCAACGACGTTGTCGACGCCCTTGCTCCTGGCCGCGATCTCGACCTTGTAGCCCGCCTTCTTCAACCGTTTCGCCGCATAGGCGCAGATCTCGACCGACGTGCCGGGCGGGTAGGGACTGGGCAGCGCGATCAGGTCGGACAGGATGGCGACAAGCTCGGACGACAACGACTTCGACATTTCAATTCCTCAGCGATTGGCCAGGTCGACCAGCACCTCGACCAGCACGCGCGCGCCGGCGGCGAGGTCGGCGGGCGTGGCGTTCTCGATCTCGTTGTGGCTGATGCCGCGCTCGCAGGGCACGAAGATCATGCCGGCGGGGCACAGCCTGGCGATGTGCATGGCGTCATGCCCGGCGCCCGACGGCATGTCCATGTTGGAGAGTTTCAGCGCCTGGGCCTTGGCGCGCACGAGGTCGATCACGCCGCGATCGAAGTCGGTCGGCGCCACCGCCGTCACCCGCTCGACCCGCGCGGTGCAGGGCGCGGCGCGGGCCGCCACGATGGCCAGCAGCGTCTTCTCGTGCGCGTCCAGCACCTCGTTCGAGGGATGGCGCATGTCGATCGTGAAGCTGGCCTGGCCCGGCACGGTGTTGGGCGAGCCGGGATGGACATCGACCCGCCCGATGGTGAAGCGCAGCGTGTCCTGGGCGTCGGTCGTGGCCTCGTACATCGCGGCCGCCATGCGCGTCGCGGCGGCGAAGGCGTCCTTGCGGGCGGCGCGCGGCGTCGTGCCGGCATGCGCTTCCTCGCCCGCGACCTCGACGATGTAGCGCCGGCTGCCCTGGATGCCGGTGACGACGCCGATGGTCTTGTGCTCGTTCTCGAGCCGCGGGCCCTGCTCGATATGGACCTCGACATAGCCGTCGAGCGCAAAGCCGGGCTTGCCCGCGTGCATCGGCGCCGGTGCTGCCTTCAAGGTCTCGGCCAGCGCATCCTTCAGCACGACGCCCTTCCAGTCCTTGACCGCCAGCATGTCGTCGAGCTTGTTGCGGCCGGCGAACACCGCCGAACCCATGGCGCCGGGCTGGAAGCGCGAGCCCTCTTCGTTCGTCCAGGCGACCGCCACGACCGGCCGCTTCGTCTCGAGGCCGGCATCCTCCAGGGCTTCGAGCGCCTCGAACGCCGCCAGCACGCCGTACATGCCGTCGAAACGTCCGCCGGTCGGCTGGCTGTCCATGTGCGAGCCGCTCATGACCGGTAGCGCCGTGGCGTCGCTGCCCTCGCGCCGCACGAAGAGATTGCCGATGGCATCGGTGAAGATCGAAAAGCCGCGGGCCTTTGCCCACGAGGCGAGCAGGTTCCGCGCCGCGGCATCCTCGGGCGACAGCGCCTGGCGGTTGACGCCGCCCTTCGGCGTGCCGCCCAGCTTGGCCATGTCGGCGTGCCGTTGCCACAGGCGGTCCTCGCGGACGGCGTTGGCACTGCTCATGCTTGGTCTCCAGACTTGTTGGCCGAGCTATAGCGGCCCCATAGTCGCGCTTCAATCGGGAGGCTTTCATGCACAATCATCTCGACCGCAACCTGATCGGCTACGGCGCCGACACGCCCGACCCGCAATGGCCGGGCGAGGCGCGCATCGCCGTGAGCTTCGTGCTGAACTACGAGGAGGGCGGCGAGAACAACATCCTGAACGGCGATGCCGCGTCCGAGGTGTTTTTATGCGAGACGCCGGGCGGCATCCCGATCCAGGGCGGCCGCGACCTCTCGATCGAATTGCAGTTCGAGTACGGCAGCCGCGCCGGCTTCTGGCGCATCATGCGCATCTTCGCCGAGCGCAACATGCGCTTCACCTCCTGGGCGGTCGGCCGTGCGCTGGAGCTGAACCCGGCCGCCGGCAAGGCGATGGCCGACGGCGGCCACGAGGTGGCGAGCCACGGCTGGCGCTGGATCAACTACAAGGATTTCACCCTCGAGCAGGAGCTCGACCATATCGCCAAGACGGTGGCGATCATCAAAGCAGACCGCCGGCAAGCCGCCGGTCGGCTGGTACACCGGCCGCTTCGGCATGCACACGCTGTCGGCCGTCCTCAAGCACGGCGGCTTCCTCTATTCGAGCGATTCCTACAACGACGACCTGCCCTACTGGGTGCGGGTCGACGGCGCGCCGCACCTCATCGTCCCCTACACCCTGGAAGTGAACGACATGAAGTTCGGCGTGGCGCCGGGCTATACCGCGGGCGACGGCTGGCTGCAGGCGATGAAGGACAGTTTCGACGTGCTCTACGCCGAGGGCGCGCGCAGCCCGAAGATGATGTCGATCGGCCTGCACTGCCGGCTGGTCGGCCGGCCGAGCCGCGCCGCGACCCTGGCGCGCTTCCTCGACTATGTCGCGTCGAAGCCCAAGGTCTGGGTCGCCACCCGCGAGGAGATCGCGCGGCACTGGATGAAGGTGCATCCGGCGGCGTAGCGTCATTTGGACCGCGGGCCTCCAGGCCGCGTGAAGGGCCTGCGCGCGCGCTTGAGTCTACCGCAGCGCCTGCTCGACCCAGCTCTGGATGCCGGCCGCGTTCATCGCGCCGGACTGGCGGGCGATTTCCTTGCCGTGCTTGAACAGGATCATCGTCGGGATCGCCTGGATGCCGAACCGGCCGGCCAGCGCCTGCTCGTCCTCGGTGTTGACCTTGGCCAGCCGCACCGTCGGTTCGAGCTCGCCGGCCGCCTTCTCGAACTGCGGCGCCATCGCCTTGCACGGCCCGCACCACGGCGCCCAGAAGTCGACCAGCAGCGGAATGTCGCTCTTCGCGGCATGCGATTCGAAGTTCCTGGCGTCGAGCGCCACCGGATGGCCCTCGAACAGCGGCTTGCCGCAGTTCCCGCATTTGCCGCCGCCATTCGCCAGCTTGTCGCGCGGGGCGCGGTTCAGCGTGTTGCAGGCGGGGCAGGCGACGATCAGGCTTTCGGTCATGGCGAACCTCTGGGGTGGTCTGAAGGAATGCCGCGGCGGCGATTACGTTGCCTCGACGGCGCGGCGCTGGACGAGGCGGAAGGCGAAGGCGGCGCCAAGCGTCAGCGCAAACAACGCGATGGCGAACAGGATGGGCACGAAGGCATCGCCGCTCCTGTCATAGAGCCAGCCGGCAATGCCGGGCGCCGGCGCCGTCACCACGAAATAGGCGCTGAAGAAGATACCCATGCCGAAGGCCCGCTTGTGCGGCGCCATGGCGGCGCCGGTCAGCGCCATGATGAGGCCGGCCGGCGCCATGCCGACCAGGCCGAAGACCAGGCTGAGCGGCACCGCCCAACCGACATGCGTCCACAGAGCGAGCACGGCCATCGCGACGCTGAGGCACACCGACAGGATGAGATCGGAACGACCGGTGCGATCGGCGAGCTGGCCGCAGGCGGCGCCCGAGAAGATCATCACCCAGCTCGCCAGGCTCACGATCGAGGCCGCCTCGAGCGCGCCCAGGCCGCCTGCGACCAGCACGCGCGGCGCGAAGCTGAGATAGACGATGTAGGCCGCGTTGAAGGCGGCCCACACGAGCGAGGCGATCAGGGTGAGCGTCCATTCGCGCGCCGTGAGACCGACCGATGCCGTCGCGGCGGTCGATGTCGTCGACGGCGGCGGACGATAGGCGACGGCCAGCAGCACCGCGCCCGCCAGGCAGTAGAGCGAGGCGGCGATGAACGGCGTCCTCCAGCCATAGGTGGCGGCGAGCCAGCCATGGCCGACCTGTCCCAGGGCGATGCCGAACGGCCAGCTCATGACCAGCACGGCCATCGCCGTGGCGAGCTCGCGGCCGGCGAACCAGTCGACGACCATCTTGGTGAAGAAGATGGTGGTGACCACGAAGCCCACGCCGCACAGCAGGCGGCCCAGCGCCAGCATGCCGAAGCCGTCGGCCGCGGCCGCCACGCCGCCGCCCAGCGCCAGCGCGACCAGGCCTGCGGCGACCAACGCGCGGTCGGAGGCATATCGGCCGGCAAATCCCAGCGGGATGGCCAGCACCAGTCCCGGCACCAGGAAGAGGCCGATCAACGTGCCGATTTCGGCGAAGCTGAGACCGAGGCTTCGGGCCAGCGGATCGGCCACCGAGCCCAGCGTCTGGAATTGGAAGCCGAGTCCGATGCGGGTCGCGAACAACAGGGCCAGGATCGCCCATCGTCGGCCCGCACCGGCTTCGTTCAGGGCTGCTTGCGCCATCCGCTGGATCATTCCATGGGCCGATCGGCATGACAAAGGTAAGGTGGTGAGGGAGGAGACAAGATGAACGCCGCAATCGCCCAAGCGCCTACCGGCACCACGATGATCCTGCGCGCCCTCGCGCGTTTTCCCGATCGCACGGCCTTTGCGTGGGACGGCGGCAGCCTCACCTATCGTGCGGCGCTCGACCTGATGGGCCGCCTGCAGGCGGCGATGGCGGCAGCGGGCCTCGCCAAGGGCCAGACGGTGGCGTTCCTGAGCGCCAACAGCGCCGAGACCTGGTGCGCCGGCGTGGCGGCGTCGGGCCTCGGCCTGGTCACGACCTGGCTGCATCCGCTGGGCGCGCTGGCCGATCAGCTCGACGTCATCGAAGATGCCGGCGCGAGCGCGCTCATCGTCGATCCCCGGACGCACGCCGAAAGAGGCGGCGAGCTCGCGGCCAGGGCGGCCGACCGGCTCGAGGTCGTGCTCACCATGGGCCGCGCGGATTTCGGTCGCGATGTTCTGGCGGCGGCCGAGAAAATCGGCACGGCGCCGCCGATCGATCTCACCCAGCCCGACGACTACGCCACCATCAACTACACCGGCGGCACGACCGGCAAGTCCAAGGGCGCGATCCGCCGTCACCGCTCGACGGCGGCCATGACGGTGGCGGTCTCCGCCGACTTCGAGTTTCCCGCCGTGCCGCGCTACCTGGCGGCGGCGCCGATCACCCATGTCGCCGGCACCAAGGTCGTGCCCACCTTGCTGCGCGGCGGCACGGTGCATCTCCTGAAGGGCTTCGATCCGGAGAAATTTTTAGCCACGATCGAACGCGAGAAGATCAACTTTACCCTCGTCGTGCCGACCATGATCTATGTGCTGCTGGATCATCCGCGGCTCGACAGGACCGATCTCTCCTCGCTCGAGCTGATTCTTTACGGCGCCTCGCCGATGTCGCCGACGCGCCTCGTCGAGGGGCTGGAGCGCATCGGGCCGATCTTCAGCCAGCTCTACGGCCAGACCGAATGCTATCCGGTGAGCGTGCTGCGCAAGGAAGACCACGATGCGCGGCGCCCCGAACTGTTCGGCTCCTGCGGCTTTCCCATCGCTTCCTGCAGCGTGAGCCTGCGCGACGACGACAACAACGAAGTGGAACCGGGCGAGGCGGGCGAGATCTGCGTGCGCGCGCCGCATGCCATGGAGCAATACTGGAAGCGTCCCGAGCAGACCGCCGAGACCTTCAAGGGCGGCTGGCTGCATACCGGCGACGTCGCGCGCGCCGACGAGCGCGGCTACCTCTACATCGTCGATCGCAAGAAGGACATGATCGTGTCCGGCGGCTTCAACATCTTTCCGCGCGAGGTCGAGGATGTTTTGTCGTCGCATCCCGACGTCGCCATGGCCGCCGTGATCGGTGTGCCGCACGAGAAGTGGGGCGAGGCCGTCACCGCGCTGATCGTCTGCAAGGCCGGCACGCGTCCGTCTCCCGAGGCGCTGATGCAGCTCGTGAAGGACCGCAAGGGCGGCCCGCATGCGCCCAAGCAGGTCGAATTCGTCGACAGCCTGCCGCTCACCGCCGTCGGCAAGGTCGACAAGAAGGTGTTGCGCGCGAAGTATTGGACGGGCCAGGCGCGGCAGGTGGGATGAAAGCGGTGGATACTTTTCATCAGCGCGTTCGATACAGCCTTCGCGTGATTCCTTCTCGCTAACGCACGCGTATCGCGTTCGTGCATGCACTCCGCGCAGAGTCCGCCATTCGGAAGTTCATGACGTGTTCCCGATTCAGGCCCGATGCACGTCGTCTACGCGCGCGCATTTGTGGGGTTTACCTCGCAGCAAAAATGGTGTGAACAATGGTTGGTCGTGACCGTTTTCCGATTCGCCCTCAGCCCCAGCCTCATGGCCACCGCTTTTCTCGTGAGCGGATGCCAGCTTGGTACGCAACCGCCGCAGACGGCAGCGCTCGCGCCGGCGGTCGATCTGCGTCAGCAGGAAATCGAAGAGCGCAAGGACGAGATGATTCGTCAGCTCGCCCATTGCGAAAGCGGCGGCTCGGGTCCGTCGGACCGGCCGATCTATGGCGGCCGCGGCGCTTTTGTCGGCCGGCTGCAATTCTCGCTGCAGACCGTGATCAGCTATCAGCGCAAGCGCGACGGCACGCTGCTCTCTCGCCAGGAAGCCCTCGACCTTGCGCACGACTACGACCGCGCCGCGGCGCTCGCCAAGTACATGATCTTCGAGCTCGAGGAGCCGTTCCATTGGCCGCTGTGCTCGCGCAAGATCGCGCTGCGCAACGAGATGGCGCACATCAAGGAAATGACGAACCAGGCAGCGCTGGCGCGCTGACCTTTCTCCCGGGCTCGGGCCCTACGTCAACTCGCCGCAGAATTCCTGGATCAGCCGGCAGCCCTCGCGCAGGCTCGCCATGTCGGTGGCGTAGGAAATGCGGAAGTAGGGGCTCATGCCGTAGGCCGCGCCCTGCACGGTGGCGACGTGTTTTTCCTCGAGCAACGCCGTGACGAAATCGGTGTCGGTGGCGATCTTGCGGCCGCCCTTGGTGGTCTTGCCGATGCAGCCCGCGATGTTGGGGAAGACATAGAACGCGCCTTCGGGCTTGTGGCAGGTGATGCCCTTGGCCTCGCGCAGCATGCCCACGACCTCGTCGCGCCGCTTCTGGTAATCGGCCGCGCGCTCCTTCAGCAGGTCCTGCGGCCCGTTGAGCGCGGCGGTCGCGGCGGCCTGGCTGATGGTCGAGATGCCCGAGCCGATCTGGCCCTGCATGTTGGTCATGGCGGCGATCATCGGCCGCGGCCCGCCGGCGAAGCCCACCCGCCAGCCGGTCATGGCATAGGCCTTCGACGCGCCGTTTACCGTCAGCGTGCGCTCCTTCAGCCTGGGCTCGACCTCGGCGATGGTGCAGAAGCCGAAGCCGTCATAGGTCAGGTGCTCGTAGACGTCGTCGGCCATGACGAAGACATGCGGATGCGCCAGCACCACGTCGGCGATCTCGCGCATCTCGGCGCGCGAGCACACCGCGCCCGTGGGATTGTTGGGGAAGTTGAGCACGACCCACTTGGTCTTGGCCGTGATGGCGGCGTCGAGATCGGCGGCGCGCAGCTTGAAGTGATTGTTCTCCGGGCACGACACCGGCACCGGCTTCGCTCCGGCGATGGTCGCCTGGTCGGCGTAGGAGATCCAGCCCGGCGCCGGGATGATCACCTCGTCGCCGTCGTTCACGCTCGCCATCAGCGCGTCGTACATGATCTGCTTGCTGCCGTTGCTGACCATGATCTCCTCGAGCGCGTAGTCGAGGTTGTTGTCGCGCTTGAACTTGCGCTGGATCGCTTCCTTCAGAGGCTTCACGCCGTCCTGCGGCGGATACTTGGTGTCGCCGGCCAGTGCCGCCTTGTTGGCCGCGTCGATGGCATGCAGCGGCGTCGGGAAGTCGGGCTCGCCGGACGACAGGCCGACGATCTTCACGCCCTGGGCGCGCAGCTCGCGCACCTTGCGGGTCATGGCGGCGGAGGCGGATACCTTGACGTTCCTGAGACGGTCGGCCACTTCGAACATGATCTTCCTTCACTTCTTCCTGTGTATCGTGAGCGCGATGCCGCCCAGGATGGCCACCGACGACAGCAGCAGCCGCGCGGTGATCGGCTCGGCGAGTAGCACTGCACCGCCTATCGCCGCAATGGCCGGGACGCTGAGCTGGATGGTTGCGGCCGACGTGGCTCGCAGAGCGGGCAGGGCGGCGTACCACAGGACGTAGCCCAGGCCGGAGGTCACGGCGCCCGACAGGACGGCATAGAACGCGCCCATGCGGTCGACCGTCTCGGGCCCGCCTTTTGCCGCGAGCGCCGCCAGCAGCAGCGCGGCGGCGAAGGGCACGGTGCGCATGAAATTGCCGCCGGTCGCCGCCGTGGGATCGCCGGCGCCGCGGCCCAGCAATGAATAGACGCCCCACGCCGCGCCCGCCCCCAGCATCAGGGCGGCGGCCAGAGGCGGCGGCGCGGCGAGGCCCGGCAGCAGCAGGCCGACAAGGCCGGCCAGGGCGACGACGAGGCCCACCAGGCTCAGCCCGCGGATCCTTTCGCCCGTCCACAGCCCGTAGCCCATCATGGTGAGCTGCACGGCGCCGAACAGCAGCAGCGCGCCGGTCGCCGCGGTGAGGTCGCGATAGGCGTAGGAGAAGAACACCGCGTAGCCGAACAGCATGATCGCCATCGGCCAGCTGCCGCCCGCCGTCGGTCGAATGCCGCGCGTGCGCAGCAGCAGCGCCAGGATGAGTGCGCCCGAGACCAGGCGGATCGCGGTGAAGCTCGCGGCATCGATCGCCGTGTCCTTCAGCGCGACCCGGCAGAGCAGCGAATTGCTGGCGAAGGCCAGCATGGCAAACAGAGTGAGAAGGCCGGTACGCAGGCCGGGGCTGATGTCGGACATGATTCATGAGCGGGCCTGGAGGCCCGCGGTCCGGCAAGAAGACTAGTTCCCCAGCCGATAGAGCTTCATCGCGTTGTCGCGCGTCACCTTGCGGCGCGCCTCGGCGCTCACGCCCGAAAGCTCGCGGTCGAGGAACTCCTGCGAATCGGGCCAGATGCCGTCGGGATGCGGATAGTCCGAGCCCCACATCACATTGTCCTCGCCCAGTATGTCGAGCAGGCGGATGCCGACCGGATCGGTCTGGTAGGTGGCGTAGCACTGGCGGTGCCAGTACTCGCTGGGCTTCATCTTGAGATCGAGGTCCTTGAACTGATCCTCCCACTCGAGATCCATGTGCTGCAGCACGTAGGGGATCCAGCCCAGGCCCGCTTCGCCGATCACGATCTTGAGGTTGGGAAAACGCTCGAGCGCACCGCTGAAGATAAGCGACATCAGCATGTAGCCCATGTGCATCTGGAAGCTGGTGATGTGCGTGGCCTGCACGCGGCGCACGACATACTCCGGCATCTTCGAATAGTCGGGCGAGCGGCCGCCGATCGTGTGGAAGTGCACGGGGATGCCGGTCTCGTGGGCGCACTGCCACAGCGGTTCCCAGAACGGATCCCACAGCGGCGTCATGTCGGGCCGGTTGGCGACGTCGAAGCCGCGCACGCCGCGCTTGGCGTTGCGCATCATCTCGGTCACCGACTCTTCCATGTTGTAGTTGGGGATGTTGGACAGCCCGACCAGCCGATCGGGCGCGCCGCGGCAGAAATCGTGCAGCCAGTCGTTGTAGATGCGCAGCATCTCGATCGCGGCCTCGGGATCGTTCAGCCGGCCGCTCGACCCCAGCACGCCGTACAGCACCTCGGCCTGCACGCCGTCGCGGTCCTGGTCCTTCAGGCGCATCGGCACGTCGGTCAGGCGGCGAATGCCCTTCTTGCCGTCGTCGTAGAGGCCGGTCGACGCCATGCGGTCGGAGCGGTGGATGACGCCCGGCACGTATTCGCGGCCGGCCGAGCCCATGCCGTTCACCAGGCCGAACTTGGCGCCCTTGGCGCTCACCCATTCGGGGCCCTTCGGCCCTTCGACCACATGGGGCATGCGGTCCTTGAGGGCGGCGGAGGCATTGCTGGTGAACAGGTCGGGCGGCAGCCAGATCAGGTCGACATGTCCATCGGCGGAGACGACATCGTACTTCATGGGCGCGTTCCTCTGGGGCCAATGATCGCCTAGAGTGCGCCGCTCGCCGCATTGCTGCAATGGAAAGACGATGAAAGAGTCCGATTGGCTGGCCGAGTTTGCGTCGGCATTGAAGCAGGGCAGCAATGCCGCCGCCGCTCTGTTTCACGAGACGAGCTACTGGCGCGATCTGGTCGCCTTCACCTGGAACATCGTCACGCTCGAAAGCCGCTCTGCGATTGCTGACATGCTGGCGGCGCGTCTGGCCGACGTGCGGCCGGAGGCTTTCGAGCCGATGGGCGCGCCCGGCGGCGCGGACGGCTGGTTCACCTTCGAGACTTCAGTGGGACGGGCGCGCGGGCATGTCCGGCTGAAGGACGGCAAGTGTCACACGCTGTTCACCGCCCTGATGGAGCTGAAGGGCTTCGAGGAGAAAAGCGGAGAGACCCGCGAGACCGGCGTGCAGCACGGCGCCATCCAGGATCGGCGCACCTGGACCGACCGGCGCCGCGAGGACGCGGCCGAACTCGGCGTCACGCGCCAGCCCTTCGTGCTGGTGGTCGGCGGCGGTCAGGGCGGCATCGGGTTGGGTGCACGGCTGAAGCGCATCGGCGTGCCGGCGCTGATCGTCGATCGGCTGCCGCGCCCGGGCGATGCCTGGCGGAGCCGCTACAAGTCGCTCTGCCTGCACGATCCGGTCTGGTACGACCATCTGCCGTACCTGCCGTTTCCCGACCACTGGCCGATCTACACGCCCAAGGACAAGATGGGCGACTGGCTCGAATCGTACACCAGGATCATGGAGCTCGATTACTGGTCCTCGACGCCCTGCAAGAGCGCGTCGTGGGACGAGGCCCGGCAGGAATGGACCGTCGAGGTCGAGCGTGAGGGCAAGCGCCTGACGCTACGGCCCAAGCATCTCGTGCTGGCGACCGGCATGTCGGGCTTCCCCGAAGTGCCGCGCTTTCCCGGCGCCGAGAACTTCAAGGGCACGCAGCGTCACTCCAGCCAGCACACCGGCGGCGAAGGCTGGGCCGGCAAGCGTTGTGTCGTCGTGGGCTCGAACAATTCCGCCCATGACATCGCGGCCGACCTCTGGGAGCACGGCGCCGCAGGTCACCATGATCCAGCGCTCGCCCACCCTGGTCGTGCGCTCCGACACCCTGGCGCGCGCCCGCACGCTCTATTCGGAAGCGGCGGCGAAGGCCGGCATCACCACGGATCATGCCGACCTCACCGTGGCCTCGCTGCCCTATGCGCTGCAGCCCGCGGCCAGCCGGCCGACGGTCGAGCAGCTCAAGAGCGACGATGCCGACTTCTACGCACGGCTCGCAGCCGCGGGCTTCAAGCTGACGCACGGCGACGACGAATCGGGCATCGGCCCGATGTATGCCCGCCGCGGCTCGGGCTACTACATCGATGTCGGCGCCTCCGAGCTGATCGCCGACGGGCGCATAAAACTCCGCACCGGCGGCGTGGCGCGGCTCATCGAGGATGCCGTCGTGCTCGAAGACGGAAGCGTGCTACCGGCCGATCTCGTGGTCTATGCCACGGGCTACGGCTCGATGAACCAGTGGGCCGCCGCGCTGATCTCGCCCGAGGTCGCCGACAAGGTCGGCAAATGCTGGGGCCTGGGCTCG
Organism: uncultured Alphaproteobacteria bacterium; assembly: GCA_963755585.1. Taxonomy (GTDB): domain Bacteria; phylum Pseudomonadota; class Alphaproteobacteria; order Reyranellales; family Reyranellaceae; genus Reyranella. The sequence goes on along the minus strand of CAVWKN010000040.1, from coordinate 32,237 downwards.
CAGACCGCCAAGGACCCCGGCCCGTGGGAAGGCGAGCTGCGCAACATGTGGAAGCCCACGGCGCAGGACGGGCTGTGGTTCCACGGCGGCAACCTCGCCCAGTCGCGGCACTATTCGCGCTACGTGGCGTTGCAGCTCAAGGCGCGGCTCGAAGGCATCGCCACGCCGGTGTATGGAAGGGGCCCGGTGCATCACCGGGCCTGATCCGAGGGAGATCGGGCGTCCTCGGCTGCGTATGACGGAAAAGGGGAGAGCCGCCGACACATGATCGCCGCCATCGTCCGCACCGCCTCGGTCCTGGCCGTCCTGCTCGCGACGGGCTGCTCGTTCTACGTGGGCGAGCCCCGGGTGCCGAAGACCGACCTGCGGGCCTCCCTCAATGGCTCCAATGAAGTGCCGCCGACGCAGAGCCGCGGCAGCGGGTATTTCGAGGCGGTCTACCGGCCCTCGACCAAGGTGCTGGAATATCGCCTGAACCTCGTGGGCCTGACCGGTCCGATCACGATGGGTTACCTGCACGGCCCGGCCGCGCCGGACCAGAACGTCGAGAAGGTCTCGGCCATCAACATCCCGATCTACGACAACACGATCTGGGACGGCGTGACGCTCACCGAGGAGCAGGCGGCCCAGGTCATGGCCGGCCAGTGGTACGTCGAGGTCAGGACGATTCAATATCCCGACGGCGAGATCCGCGGGCAGATCCTGCCGAAGAGATAGAGTTCTCAGTCGAACTTGTAGTTCCAGCCGATCCACTTGGCCAAGCCGCGGCCCATGACCTTCTCGAGGTCCTGGCCCTTCAGCCACGGCAGCTCCTCGGTGAACATCGTCACGCACTGCCGGTAGGTGCAGGGCATGCGGGTGATGTCGGTGCCCCAGAAGAAGCGATCGGGCCCGTAGGCGTCGAAGATGCGGTGCAGCCCGTCATGCAGGTTCTTGAACGGATAGGGCTGCGTCGAGTAGCCCGGCGCACCGGTCGCCTTGACGGCGACGTTGGGCAGCTTGGCGAGCGCGCAGAGTTCGTCGAGATTGCCGAAGGCCGCCGCGTCCTTCTCCAGGCGCAGCAGGCCGCAATGGTCGATGATCAGCTTCAGCCGCGGATGCCCCTCGGCGATCTTCTTGAAGGTCGGCAGGAAGAGCCCGGCCATGGTGGCGACGGGAATGCCTTCCTTCTCCGCCGCGGGCCACACCCAGTCGAGCTTGCCCTCATGCAGCGCCTTCTGTTGCTCGGGGTAGAGGAGCGCCCAACGCAGACCCATCATGCCGGGCTGGTTGCGCCAGCCATGGATGCGCTTGCGGCTCTCCGGGTCGTCGAGCTCGAACTGGCCCATCACGGCGAAGCGGTCGGGATATTTCTTCGCCGCGTCCAGCGCGAGCTGGTTGGACGTCGGGTCCCAGCTGTAGGGCGGATGGATCAGCGCGGCGTCGACGCCGGCCTCGCCCATCTCCTTCAGCGCCTCCTCGGCGGTGAATTTCTCGACCTTGCGGTGCAGGCCGCTCGGCGGCGTGACAGTCTGTGACCAGATGTGGATCTGCGCGTCGATGATCTTCATGGCGTTCCTCCAGGGGTGATACTATCAGGCATTCCGCGCCGCTGATGGAGAAGCCGATGGTGGCGAGCGATAAATTGTTCGCCGGTTCGATCCCCGAAATCTACGATCGCTTCCTGGTCCCGCTCATTTTCGAGCCCTATGCGCTCGACCTCGCCGGACGCATTGCCGCGTTCGCACCGCGCGATGTGCTGGAGACCGCCGCGGGAACCGGCGTGCTCACGCGCGCGCTCGCATCGCGGCTGGCGCCGTCCGCGCGCATCGTGGCGACCGATCTCAATCAGCCGATGCTCGATCAGGCCGCGCGTCGCCAGCAGGGCGGTGTTGAACGGAAACAGGCGGATGCGCTGGCTTTGCCGTTCGACGAGGGAAGCTTCGACGTCGTGGCCTGCCAGTTCGGCGTGATGTTCTTTCCCGACAAGGTCAGGGGCTACAAGGAGGCGCGCCGGGTCCTGCGGCCGGGCGGTCGCTTTCTCTTCAACGTCTGGGGCGATATCGCGGACAACGAGTTTGCCGACGTGGTGACGCAGGCGCTGGCGGGCGTCTTTCCGAACGATCCGCCGCGTTTCCTGGCGCGCACGCCGCACGGCCACCATGATGCCGGCCGGATCCGCGAGGACTTGCAGGCTGCCGGCTTCGGCGACATTTCGATCGAGGCCGTGGACGCCACGAGCAAGGCTCCGTCGCCTCGCCATGTCGCGACAGGCTTTTGCCAGGGCACCCCGCTGCGCAGTGAAATCGAAGCGCGCGACGCGGCCGGGCTGGAAGAGGCCACGAACCGGGCCGCCGCCGCCTTGACGCAGCGCTTCGGCACGGGCGCCATCGAAGGCCGCATCCGGGCCTTCGTCATCACCGCGTCGCGCTGAACACCCCCTTCTGCTACCAAGCTGCTCGGGAGATTGCTCATGACGGGTCCCTCGACGGTTTCGGACGCCGCTGTTCGCGGTGCGCTGAATGATCTTCTGATCCGGCAAAAAGCGGCGCAATTGCGAGACGGCGCACCGTCGGCTGCTCTTCGGATCGATCGGCTGAACCGTTGCATCGCTCTCCTTGTCGACAATCGCGGCCAGATCGAAGCGGCGTTGAATACGGACTTCGGGGCGCGCTCCCGCCATGTCACGGCCTTCACCGATGTTGCGAGTTCGATCGGTCCGCTCAAGCATGCCCGCGATCACGTGGCACGCTGGATGCGACCGGAACGGCGACGCACCACGCCGCGTATTCTGGGATTGCTCGGCGCCAGGGCGGAGATCCGCTGCCAGCCCAAAGGCGTCGTCGGGCTGATCAGCCCCTGGAACTTTCCGGTGAACCTGACCTTCGCCCCGCTGGCCGGCGTGCTGGCTGCCGGCAACCGCGCGATGATCAAGCCGTCGGAAGTGACGCCGGCGACCTCCGACCTTCTGAAGAAAATGTTCGCAAGCGCCTTCGACGAAGAGGAAATCGCCGTCGTCACCGGCGGTCCGGAAGTTGGACAGGCCTTCTCCGGTTTGGCTTTCGATCACCTGATCTTCACCGGTGCCACGTCGATCGGGCGACAGGTGATGCGGGCTGCCGCCGAGAACCTCGTGCCGGTCACGCTCGAACTGGGCGGCAAGAGCCCGGTTGTCATCGGCCGCTCCGCCGATCTGGCTGTCGCGGCGGCGCGGATCATGAATGGCAAGACTCTCAATGCCGGCCAGATCTGTCTTGCGCCTGATTATGTGCTGGCGCCGGCGGACAGGCTTGGCGTCTTCGTCGAGGAAGCAAAGGCTGCGGTCGGCCGCATGTTCCCGACGATCCGCGACAATCCGGACTACACGGCGGTCGTCGCCGACCGGCACTATGCGCGGCTCAGCGGGTACGTGGACGACGCGCGCGCCAAGGGCGCCGAAATCGTCGAGATCAGCCCGGCCGGCGAAGACCTGCGCCAGCAGCCGCATCGGCGCATCGCGCCGACCCTGATCCTGAATCCGACCGACGACATGAAGGTCATGCAGGAGGAGATTTTTGGCCCGCTGCTGCCGATCAAGGCCTATCAAAAGCTGGACGAGGCCATCGACTACATCAACGCGCACGACCGCCCGCTGGGCCTTTACTATTTCGGCGCCGACAAGGACGAGCGGGACCGGGTGCTGGATCGGACCATTTCGGGCGGCGTTACCGTCAATGACGTCGTGATGCATGTCGCGCAGGAAGAATTGCCGTTCGGCGGCATCGGGCCGGCCGGCATGGGCGCGTACCATGGCCATGACGGCTTCCGCGAGTTCAGCCACCGGAAGTCGATCTTTCACCAGATGAAGAGGGACATCGCCCCCTTGCGGATGCTGCGTCCACCCTACGGCGCGGCGATCGCCAGGTTCCTGGCGACACAGATCAGGCGCTAGAAGGCGGCGGCGCGCCTCGTGGTTGATCAGGCCGCCCGACGATGTGTAGACCTGCTGCATGCTGAACGACGCCCAAACCGGACTCTCCGCCGCTGAAATCCGCGACCTCGGCGATATCGCCGGGACGATGATCCCCGAAAGCCCCGAACTCGGCGTGCCCGGGGCCGACGATCCCGCCATCCTGGACGACATCGTGAGGTCGGTGGGTCGCGACCTGCCGCTGGTCCGCGAGGCCATGGCGGCGATTGCCGCAAAGTCGGCCGGCGCGTTCGCCGGACTGGACCGCGACAGGAGGGAAGCGCTGATCAACGACTATTATGCCGGCGGCTCCGCCGCGTCCGCGGCTCTCGGGCGGGTGATCGTGGGCGCCTACTACCGCGACGACCGGGTGCTGCTGGCGCTCGGGCTGGAGGCTCGCGCTCCCTTCCCGAAGGGCTACGTGCTGGAACAGGGCGAGTGGTCCTTGCTCGATGCCGTGCGCAAGCGCGCGCCCTTCTGGCGCGACGACCGCACCACGACGCCCGGGGAGCGCTGAGATGGCCGGCAACGATCGCGTCGACGTCCTGATCATCGGGTCCGGCGCCTCGGGCGCGGCGGTGGCGTGGAGCCTGGCCGATACCAAGATGCGCATCCTCTGCCTGGAACAGGGCGACTGGGTGAAACCCACCGACTTCCCCAGCAACGGCCGCGACTGGGAGTCCCGGCGCTACACCGATTTCGACATCAGCCCCAATCGGCGCGGACGCGACACCGACTATCCGATCAACGACGACAACTCGATCATGAAGATCGCCAACTTCAACGGCGTCGGCGGCGGCACGGTGATCTACACGGCGCACTGGCCGCGCATGCATCCCTCGGATTTCAAGGTGAAGTCGCTCGACGGCGTGGCCGACGACTGGCCGGTCGACTACTGGGCGCTCGAGCGGTTCTACGACGAGAACGACCGCATGATGGGCGTGTCGGGCCTGGCCGGCGATCCCGGCGTGCCGCCGCGCCACCCGCCGATGCCGCCGATCCCGCTGGGCAAGACCGGCACGCACTACGCCCGGGCGATGAACCGGCTGGGCTGGCACTGGTGGCCGTCCGACACCACCATCGCCACCACCGAGTACGAGGGACGGGCGGCCTGCATCAACCTCGGGCACTGCACGCCGGGCTGCGCGCAGGGCGCCAAGGCCAGCACCGACATCACCTATTGGCCGCTCGCCATCCGCGCCGGCGTCGAGCTGCGCACGCGCTGCCGGGTGCGCGAGATCACCACCGACGAGCATGGCATGGCAGCCGGAGCGATCTACTACGACGCCGACGGCAAGGAGCATTTTCAGCCGGCCGAGGTCGTGATCGTGGCCTGCAACGGCGTCGGCACGCCGCGCCTGCTGCTGGCTTCGGCCTCGGCGCGGTTTCCCAACGGGCTCGCCAACTCGTCGGGCTTGGTCGGCAAGAACCTGATGCTGCATCCCTGGCCGATCGTGTCGGGCTACGTCGAGGAGGAGATGGATGGCGGGCGCGGGCCCATCACCTCGCTGTGGAGCAAGCAGTTCTACGAGACCGACCCCGCGCGCGACTTCGTGCGCGGTTACACGCTGCAGTTCAACCGCGGCATGGGACCGGCCAACGAGGCCATCACCAACGTCACGACCGGCCGTCTGCCGTGGGGCCGCGAGCATCATCGCGTCTTCCGCGAGATGCTCGATCATCGGGTGGGAATCGGCGTCGCCTGCGAGGATCTTCCCGAGGAGCATAATCGCGTCACGCTCGACCCCGTGCTGAAGGACAGCAACGGCATTCCGGCGCCGCGCATCGACTACACGATCAGCGAGAACACGCGACGCATGATGGAACATGGCATCGCCCGGGCAGAGGAGATCCTGACCGAAGCCGGCGCGACGCGGCTCCATGCGTCGCGCACCGTGCTGAACTACCCGGGTCACCTGCTGGGCACGGCGCGCATGGGCACCGACCCTGAACGCTCGGTGGTGAACGAATGGGGCCGCAGCCATGACGTCAAGAATCTGTTCATCGTCGACGGCAGCATCTGGGTGACTGGAGGCGGGGTGAACCCGACCTCCACGATCCAGGCGCTGGCGCTCTATATCGCCGACCAGATGAAGCAGCGTCTGGCGACGCTGTTCGAGTGATGCACCCTAATCAGTACGGACAAGGCTTTCGCTACGGGCAGCCCGCATCGCCGCCGGAAGCCTGAAGAATGTCCAAGGGTCGCGCATGAAGGCCTCCCTGGCTTGTGCCCGGGTCGCCGGGTCGCACAGGGGGACAGCCGCGCGCCGCTGAAAGATCATGTCCCGTCGCACATCGGATGTATTGGCCGACGTGCCGTGCGCCAGGAAGCTGTGGGCCACGATGATGTCGCCGGCATTCAGCCGTGGCACCACCATCCGGGCGTCCGCCAGGAACTCTCGCTGTCCGTCCAGCTTGACCTGTCCCCAGTGCACCGGCGCGCCCAGCGGCTGACGCCGGAACGCCGCCGCGAATTTCTCGTGCGACCCCGGGAGGACATGAAACCCGCCCGCCGTGTCGGACGCGACGGTCGTCAACGCGACCCCGAACAGCATGTTGAACGCGGCGAGCGACGGCTCCTTGCCGCCATCGATATGAAAATTCCGGCCCACCCCGCCCTTGGTCGCGAAGCCGGGGAGCGTGGACGCCAGCTGGATGCGCTCGGGAGAGTGCACGGTCTCCAGGATCTCGAGCGCCAGCGGATCCAGCACGGAAGTGACGAGCGCCTGGAACGCAGCATCGTCGCAGTGCCTGATCTCGCGCCAGAGTTCGTTCTTGGATCTCTCCCAGCCACAGTCCGGATGGACGGCATTCAGACGGTTTGCGGCGTCCTGGGCCGAGCGGAGACAATGGTCCTCGATCGCGTCGGACACGATCGTGTAGCCCTGCCGGGTGAGTTCTTCCCAGTGTGTTTCCGTAAACACCATCGACCGGTTCCGTGCCGGAGCGGACAAAACAAATCAGCGCGCCATGCCCGTCGCCCCGTCCGGAACGTCATAGAAGGCGAGTGTCATCGCGACGCTGGTGTAGTGCCCCATCAAGGTGACGACATCGGTGATGCCAACGTGGCCAAGCACTTTGACCGCGCGGTCGTGGAGTCCGCGCGGTACCCACCGCCCGTTGGAGAGCACCGTCGCCATCTCGTAGACGACCTGTTCCCGTTCGTCGTCGAACGCGGTCGGCATCCCGCCCAGGATCGCCTCGACCTTGGCGGCCGGCAGCCCGACTTCTTTCGCGTGTCGTTCATGCGCGGCCGTCGGATAGGCCGAACGCCAGTGGCTGGTGATGACGCAGACCGCGATCTCGCGCTCGCGCTCGGTCAGCGAATACTGGCCCGGCTGGAAATGCGCGCCGAATGGGCCGGCGACTTTCGCGAGTTTCGGATTGTGCACCCAGATCTTGGTCGGGCCCGGCAAGCGGCCGCGGGCCGCGATCATCGCCTTGTAGCCTTCCTGTTGCTCGGGAGTCATTTTTTCGAAGGGGATTTCGGCGTAGCGGCCGAAGGTCGGGGTTTCAGACATCAGCCTTCTTCCTTCCTGTCATTTCCTCACGCCCACATCGGGCGATGGTCCGGCGGTGCTGTCAACCCGACAGACAAGCGCCCCTTCGTTCCCGGGACTTCGGTGGCCTGCAGACGTCCTAGTTCGGCGTCGGCGCGTTGGCATCGAGCAGCTTCTCGCGCTTGAGCTCGCTCCACAGCTCGGCCGGGATCTTGACCGACAGGCGCGCCACGTTCTGCTTCACCTCGGCCGTGCTGAGCGCGCCCGGAATCACCGCGCAGAGCGCGGGATGGAACAACGGGAACTGCATCGCCGCCGCGCCCAGCTCGACGCCGTGGCGCTGGCACACCGCCTCGATCTTCTGCGCCTTGGCGATCAGCTCGGGCGGCGCCGCGACATAGTCGTGCGTGGCGCCGGGCTTCACGCCGCCGGTCAGGATGCCGGAATTGTACGGCCCGCCCAGGATCACCGAGACGCTGCGCTTCACGCATTCCGGCAGGAACTCGGCCAGCCCGCCCTGCTCGAGCAGCGTGTAACGGCCGGCCAGCAGCATGCAGTCGAAGTCGCCGGCCTTGATGAAGCGCAGGCTGGTGTCCGCCTCGTTGATGCCGACGCCGATGGCGCCGATGATGCCGGCCTTGCGCAGCTCGTCGAGCGCCTTGAACCCTGAGTCCATCACCGTCTTGAAGCGCTCGTCGAGAACGGCGCGGTCCTTGGTGGTCCAGAAATCGACGTCGTGGATCAGCGCGATGTCGATCTTCGCCAGCCCCAGTCGCATATGCGAGTGCTCCAGCGAGCGCATCACGCCGTCGTAGGTGTAGTCGTAGACCGGCGCGAAGCCCGGCAGGCCGTTCTCGCGGAAGTCGGCGGGCTTCTTCTCGCCGGGTTTCATCGGATGCAGGATGCGGCCGATCTTGGTCGACAGCACATACTCGTCGCGCGGTTTCTCGCGCAGCGCCGCGCCCATGCGCAGCTCGCTCCGGCCATAGCCGTAGTACGGCGAGGTGTCGAAATAGCGAACGCCGTCGTCATAGGCGGCGTCGGTCAGCGCCATCGCCTCGGCATCGGTAATGGCGGCGCGAAAGCCGCCCATCGGCGCGCCGCCGAGGCCGAGTGTCGTGACTTCGAGCTTGGTCTTGCCGACCTTGCGCTTGGGAAGGATGGTCATGCGGCCTCCTGTGCGGCGGTGGGGCCGTCGCCTTTGGTGGTGGTGCGCCGCAGGTCGCGTACGCTGTTGAGATCGTCGTAACGCCGTACGCGGTGCATGGTGGCGCGATTGTCCCAGATCACGAGGTCGTGCTGCGTCCAGCGGTGCGAATAGACGAACCGGCTCTGCGTCGCGTGCTCGGTGAGATCGCGGATGAAGGCCAGGGCCTCGGGCTGCGGCCAGCCGACGATGGTGCCGATGTGGGCCGACAGGAACAGCGACTTGCGGCCCGAGGTCGGATGCGTGCGCACCAGGCGGTGGCGCACCGGCTTCATGGCGGCGAGCTCCTCGTCCTTGTAGGCCTCGAAGCCCAGCTGGCCGCGCGAGTAGATCAGCGAGTGCTCGCAGATCAGGTCCTCGACCTCCGCCTTGGTCGCGGCATCGAGCGCGTCGTAAGCCGCGCGCATGTCGGCGAACTCGGTGTTGCCGCCGTCGCTGACGACGACGCGGCCGCTCAGGATCGAATACTTGGCCGGCACGACCCGGAACGAGGCGTCGGAGTGCCACAGACGGTTGCCCAGCGAGGCCATGCGGCGGCGATCGTCGCGCGCGAGCTTGTGGCCTTCCTTGTCGAGGTTGGAGACGTCGGCGAAGGCGGGATCGAGGCGCAGCTCGGCCCGTCGTTCGGTCGAGTTGGCGCCGTCCTGGAACGAACCGAAATTCCGCGTGAAGGCGAGCTGCTGCTCGTCGCTGATATCCTGACCGGGCAGGACGAGAACGGCATGCTTGTCCATGCCGGCATTGATTGCGTCGATCTCGGCAGCCGTGAGCGGCTTGCGCGCATCGATGCCGGTCATGCGCGCGCCGATATGGGGCGTGAGCGGATGGGTTTCGATCGTCATGCGCACGATCATAGCCCTCCGCCGCCTTGCGCGGGAGATGCCCCGTTTCACGGGGCGGCTATCCGCCGGCGACGCGATCAGCGCAGCGCGGCCGCGATGTTGCCGCCGTCGACGGTGACCACCGCGCCGGTCGTCTTGGATGCCTTGGCCAGCGACACGAAGGCCTGCGCCACGTCGTCGGCCGTGACTTCGAGGCCGAGCAGGTTGCCGCCCATGTAGTCGTTTTCGCTCGAGCCGCGCGCCTTGGAGCGCTGGGCGATCATCTCGTCGGTCAGAAGGCCCGTGCGGATGCGGTCGGCGTTGACCGCGTTGGCGCGGATGCCGTCGCCGCCGTGATCGAGCGTGTACTGGCGCATCAGGAACAGGGTCGCGGCCTTCGGCAGTCCGTACGGGCCGAAGTCGGGTCCGGGATTGACCGCCTGCTTCGACGTGTTGAACAGCAGGCAGCCGCCCAGCCCCTGCGCCCGCATCACGCGCACGGCGTTCTGCGCCACGCTCTGATGCGCCCAGAAGTTCAGCTCGAAGCTCTTGCGCAGGGTGGCCTCGTCGACGTCGCCGATCTTGCCCTGCCAGGCCGCGCCGGCATTGGAGACCACGATATCGACGCCGCCGTAGGTCGCGGCGATCCTGTCGAAAGCAGCGCGCACCTGCGCAGGATCGGTGACGTCGCAGGCGATCGCGAAGCCCTTGACCTTGGCGACCTCGCGATCGAGCACCACGACCTCGGCGCCCTCGCGGGCGAAGGCCTGCGCGGTCGCCGCGCCGATGCCCGAGCCGCCGCCGGTGACGACGACGATGCGGCGCGCCAGCGGCTTCTCGGCCGCGGCGCTGAGCTTGGCCTGCTCGAGCGACCAGTACTCGATTTCGAAGATGTCGGGCTCGGGGATGCATTCGTAGGTGCCGAGCCGTTCGGCGTCGGCCACGACCGCGACCGTGGTCTCGGCGAGGTCGGCGGCGATCTTGGCGTCCTTGGAAGTGTTGCCGACGCCGAACAGACCGAGCCCCGGCACCAACACGACCCGCGGCATGGGATCGAGCTCGGTCTTGGAGGGCATCTGCCGCACATTGTGGCGCGCGAAGTAGGCATGATAGTCGGCGACATAGGCAGTCGAGCGCCTTCTTCGCCGCGACCTTGAAGACGTCGAGCTTGCCGGCCTCCGGCGCCGGCACGACGAGCGGCGCGGGCTTGGTGCGGATGGCGTGGTCGGGCGTCACCGGTCCCTGCTGGCTGTAGCGATCGATCTCCTTGCCGGCGACATAGGCCAGGATCTCCGGCCCGGTGCGGAACTCGAACACGAAGCGCTGTGCCGCCTCGCGGCCGCCCGCCTTTGCCGGCAGCGACATGAGTCCGCGCAAAATTGGCGCCACATCGGCCGCCGCCGCGATCTCCCTGGGCAAGGTGACGCCGGGGAAGATCTTGCGCGTCGCCTTGGCGAGGCGCTTCTCGGCCAGGGTCACGAGATCGATCATGCGCCCATAGGCTTCTTCCGCCGTGGCGCCCATCGAGAAGATGCCGTGCTTCAGCAGGATCAGCCCTTCGACGTCGGGATGGGCGCGCGAGACTTCGCTGGCTTTCTTGGCGAGCGCGAAGCCCGGCATGATGTAGGGCACCAGCGCGGCGCGCTTGCCGAACACGTCGCGCGCCAGTTCCTCGCCGTCGGGCTGGTCGGTGAGCGACAGGACGGCGTTGGAATGCGTATGGTCGATGAACTTGTGCGGCAGGAAGGCGTGCAGCAGCGTCTCGACCGAGGGATTGGGCGACTTGCTGTCGAGAAGGTTGCAGCGCTGGACGTTGACCATGTCCTCGTCCGACAGCGCCTGCAGGCCGACCAGCTCCTTCAGGGGCGCGAGGCGCACCGCCGGCAGGCCGGGAGCCTCGATCGTGCCCATGTCCCAGCCGCTGCCTTTTACGCACAACACCTCGACAGGGGTGCCGGTGATGTCGGCCACCGTGGTCTTTACCGAGGTGTTGCCGCCGCCATGCAGGACCAGGCGCGGCTCGCCGCCCAGCAGGCGCGTCGTGTAGACGCGCAACGCCAGATCCTCGCCGATGCCCTTGGCGGCATGATGGGCGATCGCGGCCTTGGCGTCTGGGTCGGACCAAAGGTTCTGCATCGATTTTCCTCTACGCGTGCGCGATGACGATCTTACCGAAGTGCTGCTGACTCTTCAGGTGCCGATAGGCCTCCTTCGCCTGGGCGAACGGGAAAACCTTGTCGATCACCGGCTTCGGGCCGCCCGCGTCGATGGCGCGGTTCATCGCCTCGAACATCTGCCTGTTGCCGACATAGAGGCCCTGGACGCGCAGGTTTCGCCGCAGGATGGGCATCGGATCGACCTGCGCGCCGGCACCGGTCAGCAGGCCGATGACGGCGATGCGGCCGCCCAGGCGCGTCGCCAGGAAGGAGCGGGGCAGGGTGCCGGCCCCGCCCACCTCGACCGTGATGTCGACGCCGCGGCCGGCGGTCAGCCTCATCGCCTCGCGATCCCAGTCGGGTGTCGCGCGATAGTCGATCACGGCTTCTGCGCCCATCTTCTTCAGGCGCTCGGCCTTGGCCGCGGAGCTGGATGTCGCGATCACGCGCGCGCCGAACATGCGGGCGAACTGCAGGGCGAAGATGGACACGCCGCCGGAGCCCTGCACCAGCACGCAGTCGCCGGCCTTGATATTGCCGATCTCGACCAGTGCATGCCAGGCCGTGACGCCGGCGCACGGCAAGGTGGCGCCTTCCTCGAAGCTGAGGCCGGCCGGCAACCTGACGACGCCGTCTTCTTCCAGGACGGCCAGCTCGGTCAGCATGCCATCGATGGCGCCGCCCATGGCCGAGGCCTGCGCCGCTTCGTCGATGGCGCCGCCGACCCACTTTTGCATGAAGCAGCCGGCGACCCGGTCGCCCACCTTCACGCGGCTGACGCCGGGGCCGATCGCGGCGACTTCGCCCGCGCCGTCCGACAGCGGGATCAGGTCGGGCTTGGGCGCGGCGCGGGCGGACTGCGCCTCGACCGTGAGCAGGTCGCGGTAATTGAGCGAGGTGGCGCGCACCCGCACCAGCACCTGGCGCGGCCCCGGCACCGGATCGGGCCGCTCGACCAGCGACAGCGAGTTGATGCCCTTGGGCGCAGGGATGACGTAGCACTTCATTTCGCGCCGCCCTTCATCTCGACGATGGTCTTGGCCATGACAGCCTCCTGGTCCCAGGGGAAGAGGATCCAGGTGTCCTGGCTCACTTCGGTGATGTAGCTGTCGACCGTCGGCCGGCCGGCCGGTTTCGCATAGACCGTGGCGAAATGTGCCTCGGGCAGGAGGGCCCGTACGGCCCGGGCGGTGACGCCGGTATCGACCAGGTCGTCGACAATCAGCCAGCCCTTGCCCTTGTCCTGCTCGGCCATGCTGCCCTTCAGGAGCTCGACCTTGGCGCCGCGCGCCATGCGGTCGTAGGTCGAGGAGCACACGGTGTCGATCAGCCGCAGGTTCAGCTCGCGGGCGATGATGGCGGCGGGGACCAGCCCGCCGCGCGTGATCGCCACCAGCCCCTTGAACGGCCCGAGATCGGCCAGGCGCCACGCCAGCGCGCGGGCGTCGCGGTGCAGCTCCGTCCACGAGACGGGAAACATCTTGTTGTAGCCGGCGCTGCTCGCCATGCGGTCTGTCTCCCTCGGCCGCTGGGGGATAGCATTCGCGGCGCCCTTCGCAAAGCGTTCAGGGTTTACAGGGCAGGGCGGGCAGCTATGTTGCCCGGCGCCGGGCGGGAGGGCCCGGCCAACGGGAGGATGTGAATGGTATTCGTGATGCCGGACCTGTCGACGGCAGCGTTCTGGGCGGCGCTCTGGAAGATCATCATCGCCAACGTCATCCTCTCGGGCGACAACGCCGTGGTCATCGCCATGGCCTGCCAGAATCTGTCGGACAAGTACCGCAGGCCGGCGATCTTCTTCGGCAGCGCCGGCGCCATCGTGCTGCGCATCGTGTTCTGCGCCGTGATCGGCATGCTGCTGGGCGTGCCCTACCTGAAGCTGGTCGGCGGCGCGCTGCTGCTGTGGATCGGCGTCAAGCTGGTGGTCGAGGAGGAAGAGGACGCCAACATCAAGGCGCACGACAATATCTGGGCCGCGGTCTGGACCATCATCGTGGCCGACGCCGTCATGAGCCTCGACAATGCCATCGCCATCGCCGCCGCCGCCCAGGGCGACTTCACCCTGATCGTGATCGGTCTCGTCATCTCCATCCCCATCATCATCGTCGGCGCCACCCTGATCTCGAAGATGCTCGACCGCTTTCCCTGGCTTGGCCTCATTGGCGCCGCGCTGATCGGCTGGATCGCGGGCGAAGTGATGGCCGGCGACGGCAGGCACGACGTGGTCGGCGCCGACGGCAAGCTCGTCGAGGTCATCCGTCCCGGCTCGATCGCCGCCTGGCTCGACGTCCACGTGCCGCACGCCGAGTACGTCGCCGCGGTCGCGGGCGCGGTGTTCGTCGTCGGGCTCGGCCTCATCCTGGCGCGTATCAAGGCCGCCCGGACCGGCGAATCGTCATAGCCTCGCCGCGGCAACGCCGCCCGTCCGGTTGTTGCCGCACCGCAGAAAGCGTAAAACCGCGCCGCACCTGAAGGAGGTACGCGGATCGTGGCCGAGCAGCTGTGGCGACGCGAGGCGCTGGCGCCCTATGCCACTCTGCCGTGGCAGAGCCGCGGCCGCCTGAACGCCGAGCTGGAGGGGCCGAGCCGCAGCCCGTTCCAGCGCGATCGCGACCGCATCATCCATTCGACGGCGTTCCGACGGCTGAAGCACAAGACGCAGGTCTTCGTCTATCACGAGGGCGACCACTACCGGACGCGGCTCACGCATTCGCTCGAAGTGGCGCAGATCGCCCGCACGATCTGCCGTACGCTCCGCCTCGACGAGGATCTCGGCGAGGCCGTGGCGCTCGCCCACGATCTCGGCCACACGCCGTTCGGCCATGCCGGCGAGGAGGCGCTGCACGCCGCCATGAAGCCCTATGGCGGCTTCGACCATAACGCCCAGACCTTGCGCATCCTCACCAAGCTCGAGGAGCGCTATGCCGAGTTCAACGGGTTGAACCTCACCTGGGAGACGCTCGAGGGCGCGGTGAAGCACAACGGGCCGCTCCTGAAGGACGGCCGCACGCTCAAGGACCTGCCGGCCGCCATCGTCGAATACTGCCAGGATCATGACCTCGAGCTCGCCGGCCATGCCGGGCCGGAGGCCCAGATCGCGGCGCTGAGCGACGACATCGCCTACAACAACCACGATATCGACGACGGCCTGCGCGCCGGCCTGTTCGAGATCGCCGACCTGATGGAGCTGCCGCTGGTCGGCGAGATGTTCTCGATCGTGACGCAGAAATATCCCGGCATCGGTCCTACGCGGCTGATCCACGAGGCGGTGCGCCGGGTCATCAACGCCATGGTCGAGGACGTGCTGGCCGAGACCCGCCGTCGGCTGGCCGCGGCGGCGCCCAAATCGGTGGCCGACATCCGCGCGCTCGGCCGGCCGGTGGCCGCCTTCTCCGAGCACATGGCCGCGACCGACCGCACGGTGAAGGCCTTCCTCTACAAGCGCATGTACGAACACTGGAAGCTCAACCGCTCGCACTCCAAGGCCCGGCGGGTCGTGACCGACCTGTTTGGCCTGCTGTTCGCCGAGCCCAATTGCCTGCCCTCGCCATGGCGCGAGCGCGCCGAGGCGGCCGAGCCCCAGGCCCGCGCGCGCCTGGTGGCTGACTATATCGCAGGCATGACCGACCGGTTTGCCCTCGACGAACACAAGAGGCTGTTCGATTTGTATGCCTGAGGTCTCTTCGCGACAGAAGCGAGGGACGCACGGCTCCTCTTGCAGGAACAGACCCTTCTGGCGTTCGTGCTCCAGATTTAACATTCGCGCTCTTTTCTTGCGCGGCTTGGCGGCATACGCTCCGACTTAGTAACCCGACGGCGTCTATCGCCGCCATCGGATCGGGGGATACCGAATGGCGATGATCGCAAAACTTACGAAGAGCGAACGTCAGCTCGCGCTCGCGCTCCTGCTGGTCATTACCTGTGTTGGATTGGCCATGGCTGGCGCCGGCAAAGACGATCCGCTGGGCGTGCATGGCTTCCTGATCATGGCGCTCGCCATCCTCGGCATATTCGGCGTGATCTCGGGCTACTTTGCGCCCGAGCCGACGGACGACCGCTTTGACAGCTACTACGACGACCCGAGCAAGCTTGGCCTGCTGATCGCCATGGGATGGGCCGCCTTCGGGCTCTTCATTGGCGACTGGGTGGCCTGGCAACTCGCCTATCCGAGCCTCAACTTCGATGCCGCCTGGACCAGCTTCGGCCGGCTGCGTCCGGTCCATACCACCAGCGTCATCTTCGGCTTCGGCGGCAATGGGCTGATCGCGACGTCCTTCTACGTCATGCAACGCACCTCGCGGGCGCGGCTGCCCGACCAGCTCAGCCCGCTGTTCGTGCTGTTCGGCTACAACCTTTTCTGCCTGCTCGCCGTCACCGGCTACATGATGGGCGTCACCCAATCGAAGGAATACGCCGAGCCGGAATGGTACGCCGACATCTGGCTGACGATCGTCTGGGTGACCTACTTCATCGTCTACCTGCGTACTTTGGCGCGCCGCAAGGAACCGCACATCTACGTCGCCAACTGGTACTACATGGCGTTCATCCTGGTCGTGGCGATGCTGCACATCGTCAACAACCTGGCGGTTCCGGTGAGCCTCGGCAGCGCCAAGAGCTACTCGCTGTTCTCGGGCGTGCAGGATGCGATGACGCAATGGTGGTACGGCCACAACGCCGTCGCCTTCTTCCTGACCGCGGGCTTCCTCGGCATGATGTACTATTTCATGCCCAAGCGCGCCGGGCGGCCGCTCTATTCCTACCGCATGTCGATCATCAGCTTCTGGGGAATTACCTTCCTCTACATGTGGGCGGGCTCGCATCACCTGCACTGGACGGCGCTGCCGCAGTGGGTCCAGTCGCTGGGCATGACCTTCTCCCTGATGCTGCTGATCCCGTCATGGACGGCGGCGGCCAACGCGCTGCTGACCCTGAACGGCGCCTGGCACAAGGTGCGCGACGACGCGACGCTGCGCTTCATGATGGTCGCCGCCGTGTTCTACGGGCTCACCACCTTCGAGGGCTCGTTCATGGCCATCCGCTCGGTGAACGCGCTGTCGCACTATACCGACTGGACGATCGGCCATGTCCATGCCGGCGCCCTGGGCTGGGTCGCCATGATCACCTTCGGCTCGATCTACGCCTGCGTTCCCTGGCTGTGGAAGCGCGAGCGCATGTACTCGCCGCGGCTGGTCGAGGTGCACTTCTGGTTCGCGCTGGCCGGCACCATCGTCTACGTGCTGGCGATGTGGAACTCCGGCATCATCCAGGGGCTGATGTGGCGGACCTATAATGCCAGCGGCACGCTTGCCTACTCCTTCGTCGATTCCCTGGTGGCGATGCATCCCTACTACATCGCCCGCGCCATTGGCGGATTGCTGTTCCTGATCGGCGCGCTGGTCGGTTGCTACAACATCTGGATGACGGTGCGCACGCCCGAAGGGGAGGCGGAGCCTGCCGACGTTCCCGAGCCGACGGCGGCGGGCCAGCCCGGCGTTCAGCCGGCGGAGTGAGCGCACATGTTCGGATTCCACTACTGGCTGGAACGCAAGGCGATCGGCTTCGCGCTTTGCATCATCCTTGTCGCCAGCATCGGCGGCCTGGTCGAGATCGCGCCGCTCTTCACCATTCACCAGACCGTCGAGGACGCGCCGGACATGCGGGTCTACACGCCGCTCGAGCTGGCCGGCCGCAACATCTATATCCGGGAGGGCTGCTACGCCTGCCATTCCCAGATGATCCGCACGTTGCGCGACGAGGTCGAGCGCTACGGCCCTTATTCGCTGGCCGTCGAGTCCAAGTACGACCATCCGATGCTCTGGGGTTCCAAGCGCACCGGCCCTGATCTCGCCCGGGTCGGCGGCAAGTACTCCGACGAGTGGCAGGTCATCCATCTCATCAATCCGCGCGATGTCGTGCCCGAATTGGTCATGCCGCCCTACGCCCGCCTGCTGCGCAACGATCTGCGCACCGACGATCTTGCGAACCACCTGCGGGCGCAGCGCGTGGTCGGCGTGCCCTATACCGACGAGATGATCGCCAACGCCCGGGCCGATGCCTACGGGCAGGCGTCGCCGGAGAGCCCGCTCGCCGAAGGGGTGAGCAAGCGCTATGGCGAGGCCACGACGGTGCGCGCATTCGACGGCCGGCCGGATCGGCTTACCGAAATGGACGCGCTGGTCGCCTATCTGCAGGTTCTTGGCCGCCTGACCGACGCGGCCCACAAGTCGCTCGCGAAGGCGGGAGAATGACCATGGGCGTGTCGCACGAAGACTTCGTCTGGTTGGCGCAGAGCTTCGGCCTGTTCTACCTGATCGGCCTGTCCTTGCTCGTGGTGGCCTATGTCTATTGGCCGTCGAACAAGAAGAGGTTCGACCGTGCCGCGCAGACAATCCTCGAGGGCGAGGACAGGCCATGCCGCTAGAGCGCGATCCCGAGACCGGCTACCTCACCACCGGGCACGAATGGAACGGCCTCACGGAGCTGAACACCCCGGTTCCGCGCCTGGTGTTCCTGTTCCTGATCGCGGCCTTCCTGTTCTCGATCGGCTACTGGGTGCTGATGCCGGCGTGGCCGCTCGGCACGACCTATACAAAAGGCCTGCTGGGGATCAGCGATCGCACCATCGTGACCGATGAGGTGAAGCAGGCGGCGGTCGATCGTTCGGCATGGACCGACCAGATCGCCAACAAGAGCTTCGCCGAGATCGAGGCCGATCCACGCCTCATGACGGCCGTGCGCCAGACCGGGCGCACGCTGTTCGGCGACAATTGCGCGGTTTGCCATGGCCGCGACGCCAAGGGAGGCCAGGGCTTCCCCAGTCTCACCACCGCGGCGTGGCTGTGGGGCGGCTCGCCCGAGGAGATCGCCGAAACCATCCGCGTCGGCATCAACTCGGCCCATCCCAACAGCCGCAACTCCCTGATGCCGGCCTTCGGGCGCGACCAGATCCTGCCGCGCGGCGATATCGAGAACGTCGTGGCCTACGTGCTGAGCCTGGGCAATCCCGAGGCGAAGCCGTCGGCCGGCAATGTCGAGGCGGGAAAGGCGATATTCACCGCGAACTGCGCCGTCTGCCACGGGCCGGACGGCAAGGGCAAGACCGACGTCGGCGCGCCCAACCTGACCGACCGCACCTGGATACATGGCGGCGGCGAGAACGCGGTCTACGAGACGGTCTGGGGCGGCCAGCAGGGCCACATGCCGACCTGGGACGGTCGCCTCTCGCCGGTGGAGCGCAAGATCCTGGCCCTCTACCTCGTCGACCTGAGGAAACCCCGGCCATGAGCATCGCGCTCCCGGCAGCCCGGCATCGCCGGCGCAGCAAGCGGGCGATCATCCTGATCGCGGCCGCCCTGGCGGTGCTCCTGCTGGCGGCGAACGCCCATCTCGTCTACGTGGCCGTGACCTCGCAGCCCGATTGCGTCGCGCACCTCAAACAGGGCGATGCTGCCCAAAGTGGATCGTTCCGCGCGGCAATGTCCGCCTGCTCGCCAGGAGCCAGATCATGACGCCGATCATTCCGGCCGTCGTGCCGCCGCTGCCGCACGACAATCCCTACAAGCGGGACTATGCGCCGGCCATGGCGTTCCAATGGCTGGCCGACGGATGGCGCGACCTGCTCACGCAACCGGCACCCAGCCTGATCTACGGCCTTGCGGTGTTCGTGGTGTCCGCGATCATCGTTGCCGGGCTTGTTGCCTTCGAGTGGGACTACATCCTCTTCCCGGCCTTTGCCGGATTCATGGTCGTCGGCCCGGTCCTGGCGATCGGTCTTTACGAAAAGAGTCGGCGCCTGGCGGCGGGCATGCCGGTCAGTCTTGCCGGCATGATCGTGGTGCGTGCCGCGTCGATGGGCCAGATCCTGTTCACCGGCGTCCTGCTTTGCCTGCTGATGCTGCTGTGGATGCGCGCCGCGGTGATCCTCTATGCCCTGTTCTTCGGGCTGCTGCCGTTTCCCGGCCTGCAGCACGTGGCGTCGATCCTGTTCACCACGCCGACGGGCGTGGCGCTGCTCGTCGTCGGCACCGTGGTCGGCGCCCTGTTCGCCGCCTTCTCCTTCGCGGTCAGCGCCTTCTCGATCCCCATGCTGCTGGAGGAGGACCTCGACGCCTTGACGGCGATGGGAACCAGCATGGCGCTGGTCTGGAACAATCTGCCGGTCATGCTGACCTGGGGTGCAATCGTCCTCGTTCTTTTCCTGGCCAGTCTGGCCACGGGCCTGCTGGGCCTGATCGTCGTCTTTCCCCTGCTGGGACACGGGACCTGGCATGCCTATCGCGCCATCCGCTCGAAGCAATGAATTGCTGCTGGCGAGCCGGCTGCTCGGGCCGGGGCTGCGGCAGAACGAGCTCAGCGTGCCTGCAATTCATTGCGGCGGCTGCGTGCAGCGGATCGAGCGTGTCCTGGGCGGTCTGCCCGAGGTCGAGCGCGCGCGCGTCAACCTGTCGACCAAGCGAGTCGCGGTCGCCTGGCGCGGCGAGACCCCGCCGCCGCTGATCGAGACTTCTCGGCGACGCGGGCTTCGACGCCCATATCGACGATTTCGCCGCCGAGGAGAAAGACGGCGAACTCGGCAGGCTCGTACGCGCGCTGGCTGTCGCCGGATTCGCCTCCGCCAACATCATGATGCTGTCGGTCGCCGTGTGGTCGGGTGCGGATCCTGCGTCGCGCGATACCTTCCATTGGATCTCGGCGGCGATCGCCCTGCCGAGCCTGGCCTACTGCGGACGCATCTTCTTCCAGTCGGCCTGGCGGGCGCTTCGCCGCGGCCGGACCAACATGGACGTGCCCATTTCAGTGGGCGTCCTGCTCGCCTTCGGCCTCAGTTTCTACGACACGGTCCATCGTGGCACCCACGTCTACTTCGATGCTTCGATCTCGCTGCTGTTCTTTCTGCTGATCGGCCGGACGCTCGATCACCTGATGCGCGAGCGGGCGCGCACCGCGGTCAAGGGATTGGCCCGTCTTGCCGCGCGCGGCGCCACGGTGCTGCGGCCCGACGGATCGCAGCACTATCTGCCGCTGGCCGCCATCCGACCGGGCATGACGATCCTGCTCGCCCCCGGCGATCGGGTGCCGGTGGATGCGCAAATCCTGCGCGGACGCTCGGAGCTGGATGTGTCCCTGACGACCGGCGAGAGCCTGCCGCAGCCCGTTGCCGCGGGCGACCGGCTGCAGGCCGGGACGCTCAATCTGACGGGGGCGCTCACGATCGAGGCCACCGCGGCCGCCCAGGAGTCATTCCTGGCCGAGATGACGCGCATGATGGAAGCGGCCGAGGCCGGGCGCTCGGCCTATCGCCGCATCGCCGATCGTGCCGCGCGGCTTTATGCGCCGGTGGTTCATCTCACGGCCTTGCTGACCTTCTTCGGCTGGCTGATGGCGACGGACGACGTCCATCGCGCCGTAACCGTGGCCATCGCCGTCCTCATCATCACCTGTCCCTGCGCGCTCGGCCTCGCCGTGCCCATGGTGCAGGTGGTTGCGGCGCAACGCCTGTTCCAACGGGGAATTATGGTCAAGGACGGCGGTGGCCTCGAGCGCCTGGCCGAGGTCGACCATGCGGTGATCGACAAGACCGGCACTCTCACCAGGGGCGTGCCCGCGCTGGCCGACGGCGACGCTGTCCCGCCGGATGCGCTCGCTATTGCCGCGGCGATGGCGTCGGGCTCGCGGCACCCCTACGCGCAGGCCATCGCCGCCGCCGGTCGGGCTCGCGAGGTTCCGGCCGTCGCGCCCGGCGATCTTCGCGAACATCCCGGCTGCGGACTTGAAGCCGATCTTGGCGGCAGGCTCTACCGCCTCGGCCGCGCCGACTGGGCTCTGTCCGGCTCAGAATCACGAGGCGGTTTGGTGCTGGCCGAGGAGGGGCGGCTGCTCGCGGGCTTTTGCTTCGAGGAGGAACTGCGGCCGCACGCGCGTGAGAGTGTGGCGGCACTGGCATCGAAGGGCATCCCGGTCGAGATTCTGTCCGGCGATCACGAGTCATCCGTGGGGCGGCTGGCGTTGCTGCTGAACGTTCCTTATCGGGCGGCCGTATCGCCGGCCGGCAAGGTCGCACACATCGCATCGTTGGCGCAGGCCGGACGACGGGTCCTGATGGTGGGCGACGGTCTCAACGACAGCCCGGCGCTGGCGGCAGCGCATGTTTCCATGGCGCCCGCTTCGGCGGCAGACATCGGACGCAACGCAGCCGACCTCGTCTTCCTGCGCGACAGCCTGCTCGCCATACCCGAGGCGATCGACACTGCCCGTCGGGCAAGAAACCTCGTGCGGCAGAATCTTGTTCTCGCGGTCGGCTACAACGTGCTGGCCGTGCCGATCGCCATTCTGGGCCAGGTCACGCCGCTGGTTGCCGCCATCGCCATGTCGGTCTCCTCGATCGCGGTGGTCGCCAACGCCTTGCGTCTTGTCAAAGCCCCCGGAAAATCGACGCCTGCGACGGACGACAGGCGGGCCTCGCTGCAGCCGGCCGTCGGGACGGCGCGATGACGGACTTCTTCTACCTCATCCCTATCGCGCTTGCTCTGGGTGCCACCGGCCTGGCTGTCTTCCTGTGGACGCTGCGCAACGGGCAATACGACGATCTCGACGGCGCCGCCGAGCGCATCCTGTTCGATGACGACTTCCCTCTGAAAACAAGACAAAGCGAGCTTGGAGATGCCTCCTCGCCGGCTCCGCCGAGCGAGCTTCCGCTCACGATGACAGGATGGCCGCAGAAACCTGCCAAACCCACCGCGGATGACAAAATTGCCTGAATAGGCAATACCCCCGCCCATGAATCCCTACCGCCATTTCATCGGCGAGATCAAAGGCGCGCTGCAATCGATGCAGGCGGCCGGCGAATTGCCGGAAAAGCTCGACTTTTCCGCCATTACGGCCGAGCCGCCGCGCGATCCGGCGCACGGCGATATCGCGACCAACGCCGCCATGGTGCTGGCCAAGGCCGCGGGCAAGAAGCCGCGCGACATCGCCGAGCCGCTGCTGGCGCGCCTGAAAGCCAATGCCGACGTGGTCGATGGCGCGGTCGCGGGACCGGGCTTCATCAACCTCAAGATCGCCGATGGCTTCTGGCGCGAGCGGCTGCGCGACTGCCTGAAGGCGGGCGTCGCCTACGGCGATTCGCGGATGGGCGAGGGGGCGAAGGTCAACGTCGAATACGTCTCGGCCAACCCGACCGGTCCGCTGCATGTCGCGCACGCGCGCGGCGCGGTGGTGGGCGATGCGCTGGCCAACCTGCTGGCCAAGGCGGGCTACGCCGTCACCAAGGAATATTACATCAACGACGCCGGCGCGCAGGTCGACAAGCTCGGCCAGTCGACTTACCTGCGCTATCGCGAGGCGCTGGGCGATCACATCGAGCGGATCCCCGAGGGCCTCTATCCCGGCGAGTACCTCAAGGAAGTCGGTGCCGCGATCGCCAAGCGCGACGGCGCGCGCTGGATCGACAAGCCCGAGGCCGACTGGCTGCCCGAGATGCGGGCCTTCGCCATCGCAGCCCTGATGGCCGAGATCAAGACCGACCTCGAGACGCTGGGCGTCCATATCGACGTCTATTCATCGGAGCGCGCGCTGGTCGATTCGGGTGCCGTCGATCGCGCCTTCCAGGAACTTGCCCGCCAGGACCTGATCTACCAGGGCCGTCTCGAGCCGCCCAAGGGCAAGACTCCGGAGGACTGGGAGGATCGCGAGCAGACGCTGTTCCGCGCCACCAAATTCGGCGACGAGGTCGACCGGCCGCTCAAGAAGTCGGACGGCAGCTGGACCTACTTCGCCAACGACATCGCCTATCACCACGACAAGTACCGTCGCGGCTTCGCCGACATGATCGACATCTGGGGCGCCGACCATGGCGGCTATGTGAAACGCCAGAAGGCAGCCGTGAAGGCCATCACCGAGGGCAAGGGCGAACTCGACGTCAAGCTCTGCCAGATGGTGCGCGTGCTGAAGAACGGCGAGCTGGTGCGCATGTCAAAGCGCGCCGGCAGCTTCGTCACCCTGCGCGATCTCCTGGAAGAGGTCGGGCCCGACGTCGTGCGCTTCACCATGCTGACGCGCAAGAACGACGCGTCCTTCGACTTCGACCTCGTAAAGGCCACCGAACAGTCACGCGACAATCCGGTGTGGTACGTGCAGTACGCCCATGCGCGCACGCGCTCGGTGATGCGCCAGGCCGCGGCGGCCGGCATCGCCACCGACGGGCTGGCCGCGGCGCCGCTCGATCGCCTGGCCGATCCCGGCGAGCTGGCGCTGGTCCGCCTGCTCGCCCAATGGCCGCGCCAGGTCGAGGCGGCGGCGCAGGCACACGAGCCGCACCGCATCGCCTTTTATCTCTACGACCTTGCCGCCGCCTTCCACGCCCACTGGAACCGCGGCCGCGAGGAGCCGGGGCTGCGCTTCATCGTCGAGGGCGATGACGAGGTGAGCCGGGCCCGTCTGGCATTGGTACAGGGAATCGGTTTTGTGATAGGATCGGGATTAAAGGTCTTCGGCGTAACACCCGTCGAAGAGATGAGATAGAAAATGCACATCCGCCGGTCCCCCTCCGGCGACGGACCAACGATCTACCGGCCGAATGAGTCGGCTGCCATGCGGCTCGATCCGCCGCCTCGGCCCGTCGCGTACGAACCTGATTCGATTCCCCCGCCGCCCCGGGATTCGCTGCTCATGCGCGTCAACCGACGGCGCAGCCAGATCCTGACCTTCATGGTCTCGGTCGCCGCCATCGCGAGCTTCGGCTCGGTCGTGTGGTGGGCCCACAGCCAGGACGTCAAGGCGGGCGGCAAAGGCCTCGAGCCGCTGGTCGTGCAGGCGCCGACGACGCCGTCCCGGATGAAGCCGGAGAATGCCGGCGGCATGGTGCCGCCCAACCAGGACAAGGAAGTCTATCAACCGCATCGCGCCGGGCGCCGTGCCGATCCAGCCCGAGAAGCTGCTGCCGGCCTCGACCAATCCCAAGCTGCCGCCCAACGGCCTGCCGGCCCCGGCCGCGCCCAAGCCGCCCGAGCCCGAGGCCAGCAAGACGCCGACGCCGCTGCAGCCGGCGGCGCCCGCGACCGGCAGCGGTCCGACACCGCCTCCCAGCGCGACCGACAAGCCGGCCACCGTGCAGTCGACCGACGTCAAGCCGGCGACGACCGAAGCAGGACCCAGCATCGCCAGCCTGATCGACAACATCTCCGGCCCGACCGGCGGCTGGCGGGTGCAGGTCGCGTCGGTGAAGAACGAGGACGTGGCCAAGTCGACCTGGGCGCGCCTGCAGAGCGCGCATGGCGACGTGATGGCCAACCTCAGCATGCAGGCGGTGAGGGTCGATCTCGGCGACAAGGGCGTGTGGTATCGCGTCCAGGCGGGCCCGCTCGACGAGAAGCAGGCCCACAGCGTCTGCGGCACCTTGAAGGGCCGCAAGACCGACTGCGTCGTGGTGGCCCCGGCTCGTTAGATTTCTGTCGTCCTGACCCGATTGCCATGACCGCGCCCAGAGCCGTCATCTTCGGCTGCACAGGCCCCGACCTGGGGGCCGACGAGCGCGCCTTCTTCCGCGACGCCGATCCGCTGGGCTTCATCCTGTTTGCCCGCAACGTCGATACGCCCGAGCGCACCTATCGGCTGGCCGAGGAGCTGCGTTCGTCGGTGGCGCGCGCCGACGCGCCGGTGCTGATCGATCAGGAAGGCGGCCGGGTCGCCCGCCTGCGGCCGCCGCACTGGCGCAAGGCGCCGCCGGCACGCCTGCTGGGCGAGCTCTATGCCCGCGATCCCGAGCGCGGGCTGGAGGCGACGCGGCTCAATTCGCGCCTGCTGGCGGCCGACGTGGCCTCGGTCGGTTGCGATGTCGATTGCCTGCCCGTCCTCGACATCGCCTTTCCCGAGACCCACGCCGTGATCGGCGATCGCGCCTATGCCGACCGGCCCGAACCCGTGGCGGCGCTGGGCCGCGCCGCGGCCGAGGGGCTCCTGGCCGAAGGCGTCATGCCGGTGATCAAGCATATTCCCGGCCACGGCCGCTCCACCGTCGACAGCCACGAGTCGCTGCCCCGGGTTGCCGCCGCGCGCGACCTCCTGGAACGCACCGACTTCCTGCCCTTCAAGCTTCTCTCCGACCTGCCGTGGGCGATGACCGGGCACCTCCTGTTCGACGCGGTCGATCCCGAGGCCGCCATCACGGTATCGGCACGCGGCGTGAAGGAGATCATCCGCAACCATATCGGCTTCGACGGGCTGCTTCTGTCCGACGACCTCTCCATGCAGGCGCTGGGCGGCTCCCTGGGCGACCGCGCGGCCCGGTCGCTGGCGGCGGGCTGCGACGTGGCGCTTCATTGCAACGGCAAGAGGACCGAGATGGTCGAGATTGCCGGCCGCACCGGCCCGCTGACCGAGGCGGCCGGGCGGCGTTTCGAGGCCGGCCGGAGCTTCCTGGCGCGTCATCGGGCGCCGGCCGGCAAGGCCGGCCTGGCCGATGCGGCCAAGCGTCTCGCCGCGCTCCTGCCCGAATGGGGATAAGGCGCGGCCAATTCATGTGGCGGTATGCGCCGCCGCTGGATTACACCGGAGTTGCATGAACGAGCCCGCTCCCCCAACCGAGACAGACGGCTTCGCCGTTGCCGGCCCCGACGTGATCGCGCCGGGCGAGGGCGAGCTGATCGTCAATCTCGAAGGCTTCGAAGGCCCGCTCGACCTGCTGCTGAGTCTGGCGCGCGACCAGAAGGTCGATCTGCGCCGCATCTCCATGGTGGCGCTGGTCGACCAGTATCTGGCGCACGTGGCGCAGGCCCGGCGCCTGCGGCTCGAGCTCGCCGCCGACTATCTCGTCATGGCGGCCTGGCTCGCCTACCTGAAGTCACGCCTGCTGCTGCCCGAGCCGCCGGCCGGCGAGGAGCCGTCGGGCCAGGAGATGGCCGACGCCCTGCAGTGGCAGCTGCGCCGCCTCGAGGCGATGCAGGAGGCGGGCGTGCGCCTGATGGCGCGGCCGCAGCTCGGCAAGGATATCTTCTCGCGCGGTCAGCCCGAGGGCGTGGTCGTCGTGCGCCGCGCCGTGTGGGACGTGAAGCTCTACGATCTGCTTTCCGCCTACGGCCATCCGCTGAAGCCGAAGGACGCCGACACCTATCAGATCGAGCCCATGCAGTTCTTCTCGGTCGAGGAAGCGGCCGACCGGCTGGGCCGCATGCTGGGCATCGCCATCGACTGGCAGTCGCTCGAGGCCTTCCTGCCGGCCGGCCTCACCGATCCGACGCGCCGCCGCTCGGCGCTGGCCGCGACCTTCGTGGCCGGCCTGCAGCTTGCCAAGGACGGTTCGGTCGAGCTGCGCCAGGCCGAGCGCTTCGGCCCGATCTATTTGCGTAAACGGAGCGAGCAGCGGTGACGGTGCTCCAGAAAATGTCCCAGGATATGTCCGAGACCGATTCAGAAAACGTGACCCCAGATAACGTGACGGACGTCGTCTCTCCCGACCACGCCCAGCATCTCAGGCTGCTCGAGGCGCTGGTCTTCGCCGGCACCCAGGCGCTCGACGAGAAGGAGCTGGCCGACCGGCTGCCCAACGACGCCGACGTCAAGCGTCTGCTGGCCGATCTCGCCGAGATGTATGCCGGCCGCGGCGTCAATCTCGTGCAGGTCGCGGGCGGCTACGCCTTCCGCACCGCGTCCGACCTTTCCGAGAAGCTCAAGATCGAGCGGCCGGTGACGCGCAAACTGTCGCGGGCGGCGATCGAGACCCTGGCCATCATCGCCTATCACCAGCCGGTGACGCGCGCCGAGATCGAGGAAGTGCGCGGCGTCGGCCTCAGCAAGGGCACGCTCGACCTCCTGTTCGAGCAGAACTGGATCAAGCCGATGGGCCGCCGCCGTGCGCCCGGCAAGCCGGTGACCTGGGGCACGACCGAGTTCTTCCTCGAGCATTTCGGCCTGCCCAGCCTCGACGACCTGCCGGGTCATGAGGAACTGAAGGCCGCAGGCCTCTTGGACCCGCGCTCGCAGCCCCCCATATTCCGTCCAGAAGAGCCCGATCTGCCGCTCGAAGCGGGCGACGACGAGGCCGACGAACCGCTCGCCGCCGAAGAAGTTGTCGACGAAACGGGGCGCTGAGCCCAAATACCGCCTTATTCGACTGGTTGCCGGGCCTTCGCACGCGGTGCCATAATCAGGCTCGCGCCGATCGCAAACGTTTTTGGGAGCATTTTCACATGGGTAGCTTCAGCGTATGGCACTGGCTCATCGTGCTGGCCGTCGTGCTGCTGCTGTTCGGCGGTCGCGGCAAGATCTCGTCGCTCATGGGCGACTTCGGCAAGGGCCTGTCGGCCTTCAAGAAGGGCGTGGGCGCACAAGAGGAGCCCCCGCCGGCGCAGGCCGGACAGCCGGGCGACACCGCCAAGCCGATCTCGGCCCAGGCCACGACCACGCCGCCTGGCAGCCAGGTCCACCAGGACAGCGCGGCCAAGGTCTGACGGACCGGGCGCCGGTTCGACGCGGGCGAGGCTGATCGCCGATGTTCGGTATCGACAGTTCCGAGCTGCTGCTGATTGCGATCGTGGCGCTGGTCGTCATCGGTCCGAAGGAACTGCCTGGCCTGTTGCGCACCTGGGGCAAATGGATGGCCCAGATGCGCGGCATGGCCTCGGAATTCCGCGGCCATGTCGACGAGATGGTGCGCCAGTCCGAGCTCGACGAGGTGAAGAAGCAGCTCACCGTCGCGTCCGGCATCGACCTGCAGTCGCTCGATCCGACGAAGGAGATCCGCAGCCACATCCAGGAAGGCATGGCCGAAGGCGAGAAAGCCATCGCCGAGGGCAAGGGCATGTTCGACAATCCGCTGGCCGAGCCTGAATCGGCGCCGCAGATCGCCGCCGAAACGGCCGCCGAGACGCCCGTCGAAACGGCTGCCGAGCCCGCACCGGCGATGTCGGAGACGCCGCCTGTCGTGACGGCCGAGGCGGCGCCCGAACTGCCGCCGGAACCGCCGCCCGTGCCGCCGGAAGAGCCGGTGCAGGAAAAGCCCGCCAAGGCCGCCGCCGGATAGGCGCCAAATAGCGCTTTGAATTGAGGCGCAAAGGGCGGCATAACGCGCCACTCAATGCCGCGAACCCACCCTTGACCCAAGCGCACGACGGACCCGAAGACGACAAGCCGATGCCGCTGCTCGATCACCTGATCGAGCTGCGCAAACGCCTGATCTATGCCCTGCTGGGTTTCTTCGCGGTCTTCTTCGTCACCTTCTATTTCGCCAAGCCGATCTTCTCGTTCCTGATCCAGCCGGCCGTCCGCGACGGCTACACGGTCAGCGTCTTCGACATCTTCGAGTTCTTCTTCGTCACCGTGAAGCTCTCGGCCTTCGTCGCGCTGATCATCGGCTTCCCGTTGATCGCCGTGCAGATCTGGCTGTTCGTGGCGCCCGGCCTCTACCGCAAGGAGAAGCGCGCCTTCCTGCCGTTCCTGGTCGCCACGCCGTTCATGTTCTATGCCGGCTGCGCGGTCATGTACTATGTCGTGCTGCCCTACGTGATCAACCTGATGCTGGCGCACTACGTGCCGCCCGACATCGAAAAGACGCTGCGCGCCTCGGATTACCTGTCGCGCATATTGCAGCTCGTCTTCGCCTTCGGCTTCGCCTTCGAGGTGCCGGTGCTGCTGACCCTGCTGGTGCGGGTCGGCATCGTGACGACCGAAGGCCTGCGCTCCAAGCGTCGCTTCGCCATCGTCTTCGCCTTCATCATCGCCGCGGTGCTGACGCCGCCCGACGTCGTGAGCCAGCTCGCGCTCGCCGTGCCGCTGCTCGCCTTCTACGAGATCAGCATCCTGATCGGCAGCTGGATCGAGAAGAAGCAGGCGGCGGAAGACAAGAAGGCCGAGGAGGCGAGAAGCCAAGGCCGCGGAAACACCGCCCGGCAGCAGTTAGCCATGCATGACATCCGTTTCATCCGCGACCATCCCGAGGCCTTCGACGCCGGTCTGAAGAAGCGCAACCTGCCGCCGCTCGCGGCCGAGCTGCTGGCGATCGACAAGCGCCGCCGCGCCGCCATCTCCGAGAGCGAGGCGGCGCAGGCCAGGCGCAAGGCGCTGAGCCGCCAGATCGGCATCGCCAAGGGCAAGGGCGAGCCGGCCGACGCGCTGATGGCCGAGGTCGCCACCCTCGAGGAGAGCCTGAAGAAGGGCGAGGCCGAGGCGCAGCGCCTCGACGAGGAGCTGACGCATCGTCTCGAAGTGCTGCCCAACCTGCCGTTCGACGACGTGCCCGACGGCACCGACGAGACCGGCAATGTCGAGATCCGCCGGGTCGGCAACCAGCGCAACTTCGCCTTTGCAGCCCAAGGATCACGTGGCGCTGGGCGAGGCCACGGGCGAGATGGACTTCGCCGCCGCTGCCAAGATCTCCGGCGCCCGCTTCGTCTTCCTGAAGAACCGGCTGGCCAAGCTCGAGCGGGCGATCGCGCAGTTCATGCTCGACCTGCATACCAGCGAAGAGGGCGGCTACACCGAGGTCAACCCGCCGTTCCTGGTGCGCGACAACGCCGCCTACGGCGTGGGCCAGCTGCCGCGCTTCGCCGAGGACATGTTCCATACCGACAACGGCTTCTGGCTCATCCCGACCGCCGAGGTGCCGCTCACCAACCTGGTGAACGACACGGTGCTGGACGAGAAGGACCTGCCGCTGCGCTTCACCGCCTGGACGCCGTGCTTTCGCTCCGAGGCGGGCGCCGCCGGCAAGGACACGCGCGGCATGATCCGCCAGCATCAGTTCCCCAAGGTCGAGCTGGTCAGCATCACCACGCCCGAGCAGTCGGCCGCCGAGCATGAGCGCATGACCGGCCGCGCCGAGGAGGTGCTGAAGCGACTGGGCATCGCCTTCCGCACCATCGTGCTGTGCGGCGGCGACATGGGCCCGGCGTCGCGCAAGACCTTCGACATCGAAGTCTGGCTGCCCGGCCAGAACGCCTATCGCGAGATTTCCAGCTGCTCCAACTGCGGCGACTACCAGGCCCGCCGCATGGGCGCGCGCTATCGGCCCAAGGAAGGCAAAGGGCACGCGCTTCGTCAACACGCTGAACGGCTCGGGCCTCGCCGTCGGCCGCACGCTGATCGCGGTGCTCGAGAACTACCAGAACGAGGACGGCTCGGTGACGATCCCCGACGCGCTGCGGCCCTACATGGGCGGGCTCGCGACGATCCCCGGTCCCGCGGCCCGCAAGTGAAACCGGCCGAGCTCGCCCGGGCGCGCATCCTCGTCACCAACGACGACGGCATCCATGCGCCGGGCCTGGAAGCCCTGATCGAGATCGCCACCCAGCTCTCGAGCGACGTCTGGGTGGTGGCGCCCGAGGTCAACCAGAGCGGCGCCGGCCATTCGCTGTCGCTGTCGCGGCCGATCCGCTGCCGCGAGGTGAGCGAGGCCAAGTTCGCGCTCGAAGGCACGCCGACCGACTGCGTGCTGTTCGCCGTCAAGCACCTGCTGAAGGACCGCAAGCCCGACATCGTGCTGTCGGGCGTCAATCGCGGCACCAACATCGCCGACGACGTCACCTATTCGGGCACCGTCGCCGCCGCCATGGAAGGCTGCCTGCTCGGCCTGCCCTCGATCGCCTTCAGCCAGGCCTATAAGCACGACCATCCGGTGAAGTGGGGCACGGCCACCATCACGGCGCCGCCGTGGTGCGCCGCGTGTTCGACACCGACTGGCCGCGCAACGTGCTGGTCAACATCAACTTCCCCGACGTGGTGGCGGGTTCGGTCAAGGGCGTTCGGGTCACGCACCAGGGCACGCGCGGCTTCGGCGGCTACATCATCGAACGGCGCGACCCGCGCGGCGGCACCTACTACTGGATCGGCTACCAGCCGCAGGAGAGCGAGATCGACGAGGCGAGCGACATCGCCGCCGTCCGCTCCGGCCACATCTCGGTGACGCCGCTGCATCTGGACCTCACGCATGAGGGCATGCGCCGCAAGCTCGGCGCCCAGTTCGAGACGGCTCCACGTCGAGAGCGAGTGAGGCAGGGCGGCCGTGAACGTCCCGGCCCTGCAACGCCTGCTCGCCGAGCTGCGCAATTCGGGCATTGCCGACGAGAACGTGCTGGGCGCCATCGCCGCGGTCGACCGCGAGCGCTTCGTGTCGCCGACCTTCGCCGAGCGCGCCTGGGACAACACCGCGCTGCCCATCGCCTTCGGCCAGACCATCAGCCAGCCGCTGGTCGTGGCCGCCATGACCGAGGCGCTGCGCGTCGGCCCGCGCATGAAGGTGCTCGAGATCGGCACCGGCTCGGGCTACCAGGCGGCCGTGCTCGCCAAGCTGGCGCGCCGCGTCTACACGATCGAGCGCTACAAGCCCTTGTCCAAGGAAGCCGAGCGGCTGCTGATCGCGCTCGGCATCTACAACGTCGTGTTCGATGTCGGCGACGGCAGCAAGGGCTGGCCGGGCCAGGCGCCGTTCGACCGCATCATCGTCACCGCCGCCGCCGACGAGCGCCCGCAGGCGCTGATCGACCAGCTCGCCGTCGGCGGCATCCTGATCGTGCCGGTCGGCCGCGATCCCACCGCGCAGGTCGTCGAGCGCATCGTCAAGAGCGAGAACGGGCTGAAGCGCGACACGCTGATGCCGGTGCGCTTCGTGCCCCTGGTGACGGGCGCGCTGCCGGTGCT
>CAVWKN010000039.1:0-40727 GCA_963755585.1 uncultured Alphaproteobacteria bacterium | reverse complement strand
GTGGATCGCCAACGTCCTGTCCAACGTCGGCGGCTGGATGCAGAGCACGGGGGCTGCGTGGGAGATGACCAGCCTGACGCCCGAGCCGATCTTCGTCGCCCTGCTGGCGGCGGCCGGCACCCTGCCGATGTTCCTGTTCTGCTTCTTTGCCGGCATCCTGGCCGACCGCTTCGACCGCCGCCGCTACATCATCGGCTGCCAGGTCTGGATGATGGGCGTGGCCGCGACCATGGCCGTGCTCGCCTATTTCGGCCAGCTGACGCACTGGAACCTCCTGGCGCTGGCCTTCTGCATGGGGCTGGGCAACGCCATGAATGCGCCGGCCTGGCACGCCGTGGTGCCCGAGATCGTCTCCGGTCCGCTGCTGCGGCCGGCCATTGCGCTCAACAGCGCGGGCTTCAACCTCGCCCGCACCGTGGGGCCGGTGATCGGCCAGATCCTGCTCGGGCTGGTCGGCGTGTTCCTGCTCTTCGCCATCAACGCCTGCACCTATATCGGCGTCATCTTCGCCATGGCGAGCTGGCGGCGTCCGGCCGAGGCGCGGCTGGCCCAGCGCCGCGAGGGCTTCGTCGAGGCGGCGCGCACCGGCATCGCCTTCGTGCAGGGCTCGGGCGAGCTCAAGGCGGTGTTCGCCCGCGGCCTCTGCTTCTTCGTGCCGGGCATCGCCATCAGCACCCTGCTGCCGGTGATCGGCCGCTTCGAGCTCGGCCTCGACGAGTTCTCCTTCGGCGTCCTCTACGCCGTGTTCGGCGTCGGCGCGGTGGCCGGCGCCATCCTGATGTCGACCGTCAACCGCCTGCTGGGCCCCGACCGCGCCAACATCTGGGCGATGGGCCTGCACGCGGCGGCGACGCTGATCGCAGCACTCGCCATGACGCCCATCGTGGTCGGCGCCTGCATCGCCGTCGTCGGCGCCTGCTGGATCACCGTGATCGCCAACAACGGCACGGCCGTCCAGATGATCCTCCCCAACTTCATGCGGGCAAGAGGCATGGCGGTACACCAGATGGTGTTTTTCGGCGCCATGGTCGTGGGCTCGCTGTTCTGGGGGAAGATCGCCACGCTGTTCGGCACGCAGGCCTCGCTGATCGTATCAGCCGTGTCGCTCGTGCCGGCCACGGTGCTCGCCGCCTCGATCCGCTTGCCGGGCTCGCCGCTGCCTCGCGGCTGACACGCTTGTGTGCTGTTTCGAACACAAGACCCCAAAGAATTTTCCAAGCGGGGAAGAATCCGCTTGTAACCGCGTCGATTAGTTGTATTTACGATTTCAAGACGCCCACGCACGTGCCGCTGGCCCATAGTGGTTACGCAACGACGGAAAGTGTTCTTTTTGGCAGTGCCGGCGAAAGCCGGGTCCGGGAAGGAGCTTCTGATGATTGCTTACCGCGCGGGGCGTTCTCCCCGCTATTATGTCATTAGCCCGGTGCATTTCGACCGGGCCGCCTCGTTCGATCTTCCGCTTCAGCGGACCGAGACCCCGTCGAGTATCGGCTGACGCACGCTGCCTTTTAGGCACCGTACGTCCCGTTCGACGTTTTCCACCGAACCAGCTTTTGACTAATTGACGGGGAACCCCCCAGCGATGACCGAGCGTATTTTTCGTTATCTCCGAGAGCAGCAGCCCGAGACGCCGTGCCTGGTGGTCGATCTCGACGTCGTCGAGAACAACTTCCGGCGCATGCGCGAGCTGCTGCCGGCGGCCCACATCTTCTACGCCGTGAAGGCCAACCCGGCGGCGCAGATCCTGTCGCGCCTGTCGGCCGCCGGCTCGAAGTTCGACACCGCGAGCCGCGGCGAGATCGAGCTCGTGCAGGCGACCGGCGTCGCGATGGACCGCATCTCCTTCGGCAACACCATCAAGAAGGAGAAGGACATCGCCTGGGCCTACCAGCAGGGCGTGCGCCTGTTCGCCTTCGACAGCGAGGCCGAGCTGCAGAAGCTCGCCCGCGTGGCGCCGGGCGCGCGCGTGTTCTGCCGCGTGCTGGTCGATTGCGGCGGCGCCGAGTGGCCGCTCAGCAAGAAGTTCGGCTGCGCGCCGGAGATGGCCAAGGACCTGCTGCGCAAGGCCAAGGAATGGGGGCTCGATGCCTACGGCATCTCCTTCCATGTCGGCAGCCAGCAGACCGACCTCGAGCAGTGGGACAAGGCGCTGGGCCAGGTCTCGCAGATGTTCTTCGCCCTCGCCGAAGAGGGCGTCGACCTCCGCATGGTCAACCTGGGCGGCGGCTTCCCGGCGCGCTATCGCGCCGAGGTCAACAGCATCGAGGCCTACTGCGAGGCGGTCGGCCGCGCCTTGGTGCGCCATTTCGGCAACCGCATGCCGGAGGTCATCATCGAGCCCGGCCGCTCCATGGTGGGCGACGCCGGCGTGATCCAGAGCGAGGTCGTGCTGGTCTCGCGCAAGTCGGCCAACGACCGCAAGCGCTGGGTCTACCTCGACATCGGCAAGTTCTCGGGCCTGGCCGAGACCATGGGCGAGAGCATCAAGTACCGGCTGCGCACCGGCCGCGACGGCACGCGCGTCGGCCCGGTGGTGCTGGCCGGCCCGACCTGCGACTCGGCCGACATTCTCTACGAAAAGACCGAGTACAAGATGCCGCTGTCGCTGAAGCCCGGCGACAAGGTCGAGATCCTGTCGACCGGCGCCTATACGACGACCTACTCGTCGGTCGCCTTCAACGGCTTCGCGCCGCTCAAGGCGATCTGCATCTAAGCCCGCGTTTCCATACCGGGACGAACCGACGGGGCCTTGAGAAAGGCCCCGTCGCCGTTTATCGACCACCACAGACAAAGAGCGGGGATGCTGAAATGGCGAAGAAAGTCACGCGCAGGAAGTACGTCGAGCATTTCAAGGGTCGCATGGTGATGATCGGCTTCGGCTCGATCGGTCAGGGCGTGCTGCCGCTGATCCTGCGCCATATCGGCATCAAGCCAAGCCAGATCACCATCATCGCCGAGGACGATCGCGGCGGCCTGCCCGAGACCGAGCGCTATGGCGTGGACTTCATCGAGAAGCGGCTGACCCGGGCCAACTATCGCCAGATGCTGGCCGGCCGGCTCGCCAAGGGCGACTTCCTGGTCAACCTCTCGGTCGAGGTCGCCTCGACGGCGCTGGTCGAGCTCTGCCAGGAGAAGGGCGCGCTCTATATCGACACCTGCATCGAGCCGTGGCCGGGCGGCTACACCGATCCCAACCTCTCGGTATCGCGGCGCTCGAACTACGCGCTGCGCGACACCATGCTGAAGCTCAAGCCCAGGTACCAGGGCGGGCCGACGGCGGTGATCGCCCACGGCGCCAACCCGGGCCTGGTCTCGCACTTCGTGAAGCAGGCGCTGATGAACCTGGCGCGCGACACCGGCGTGAAGGCCAAGCCGCCGACCGATCGCGAGGGCTGGGGCCGGCTCGCCCGCCGGCTGGGCGTCAAGGTGATCCACATCGCCGAGCGCGACACCCAGGTCTCGCCCGTCCCCAAGGAGGTCGGCGAGTTCGTCAACACCTGGTCGATCGACGGCTTCGTCTCCGAGGGCGGCCAGCCCGCCGAGATGGGCTGGGGCACGCACGAGAAGGCGCTGCCGGCCGACGGCAAGCGTCACACCTTCGGCTGCGACGCGGCGATCTACCTGAACCGGCCCGGCCTGCTCACGCGCGTGCGCACCTGGACGCCGCTCGAGGGGCCGTTCCACGGCTTCATCATCACCCACAACGAATCGATCTCGATCGCCGATTATTTCACGCTGCGCGACGGCAAGAAGGTCGTCTACCGGCCGACCGTGCACTACGCCTACCATCCGTGCGACCAGGCGATCATGTCGATGCACGAGATCGCCGGGAAGAGCCTGCACCAGCAGAAGCGCCAGCGCCTGATCGTCGACGAGATCACCTCGGGCCGCGACGAGCTCGGCGTGCTGCTGATGGGCCACAAGAAGGGCGCCTACTGGTACGGCTCGCAGCTCGACATCGACGAGACGCGCAAGCTCACGCCCTACAACAACGCGACCTCGATCCAGGTCTGCGCGCCGGTCCTGTCGGGCATCGTCTGGGCGCTGGAGAATCCCGATCGCGGCGTCGTCGAGGCCGACGAGATGGACTTCGCGCGCAACCTCGAGATCTGCATGCCCTATCTCGGGCCGGTGGTCGGCAAGTACAGCAACTGGACGCCGCTCGCCGAGCGCGGCCAGCTGTTCCCCGAGGATCTCGACAAGTCCGATCCCTGGCAGTTCAAGAACTTCCGCGTCATATAAAGTCACTTGGCTACAAAGACAGGCGTCGTTTTCCGGTATGGGGAGCCATGGGACAGCCGATTTCCGAAAACAAGAAGGCGGTCTTTTTGGAGCGAGCCGAGACTAGGCTGAACTTCGCCTTGAACTTGCCCGCCGAGGACATCACCCGGGAAGCCAAGATCAAGGCGGCGGAGAGGGCGATGAAGACTGCCCTCGCATCGAAGACGGCCAACGTGCGAAAGGCAAAGAAGCCCACTCGAACAAAACCTTGACCAGCCAAGGCCGCTTGCCGACCGTCGGACCTGAGATTTTGGCTGCAGTTTGCGTGATCCAGAGGTAAAGCCGGTCGCCGCTCAGTGAGCGCGTGAGGAAGTTGCGGCACTCGTGGCTGTCGGCGTTTCCTCATCGGCCAGCTGGCACACAGCCGTTTGGATGAACCGGCATTTGAGTGCGGGGTGCTGATAACTGCTCATGTGGCAGGCTCGCGATCATTCAGCATACCGGCATGACCAATGCGTCTCACCTCACCTGGTTTCTTGGCAGGAGTATTGCAGGAGCCAGGCATGACCAAACCATTTCATCTCGCCTGGTTTCTCGGCCAGAGTTTCACTTCCAAGACCTGGCGCTCGACGTGGCCCGGCAGTGTCTCCGACGTCGCGCGCTGGATGATGCCCGACATCTTCATCGACCTTGCCAAGGGGATGGAGCGTGCGTGCATGGATTACATGATCATCGAGGACTCCTCGAACGTGCCCTATACCTACAAGGGCAACCACGACACCTATCTGCAATATGCTCAAGGCTGTCCCAAGCTCGATCCTGCGGTGCTCGTGCCCTGGCTGGCGCAGGCCACGCAGAACCTTGGCCTCGTGCCGACGCTCTCCGTGTCGGAATACCCGCCATACCTGCTGGCGCGGCTCATCAATTCGCTGGACCATGTCACCGAGGGCCGCATCGGCTGGAACTGCGTCACCGGCAGCAACGATGGCACCGCGCAGAACTATGGCCACGACAAGCACCGGCCGCACGACGAGCGCTACGAGGTGGCCGACGAGTTCGCCGACGTCGTCACCAGGCTGTGGGAGGCGTGGGAACCCGATGCCGTGGTGCTGGATCGCGACAAGCCGATGTTCGCCGACGGCAGCAAGGTCCATCCCATCCACCACGAGGGCAAGTACTTCAAGGTGCGCGGGCCGATCAATGCGCCCCGCTCGCCGCAGGGAAGAGTTCCGATCGTGCAGGCCGGCGGCTCGGCGGCGGGCAAGAAGTTCGCGTCGAAATGGGCCGACACCATCATCACGGAAGGCAGCGACATCCAGAAGATGAAGGAGTATCGCCAGGAGGTGCGCCGCAACGCTGCCGCGATCGGCCGCAATCCGGACGACATCAAGCTCCTGTTCCTGTGCTCCCCGATCGTCGACACGACGATGGAGGCGGCGCTCGAGCGGCGCCGGCTGCAGCAGGAAGATTCGCTGAAGTACGTCGACATGCAGCTCTCCGGCATGTCGCGGTTGACCGGCATCGACTTCTCCAAGTTCGATCTCGACGAGCCGCTGCCGCTCACGCTCACGACCAATGGCCACCAGTCCTCGCTGGCCCGGTGGCTCGGCAAGCCCCTGCGCGACATCGTGCGCACCTACGCCAGCAAGGGCAGTCTCGACTATACCGGCACCGCCGATCACGTGGCGGGGGTGATGCAGGACGTCATGGAGGAGGTGGGCGGCGACGGCTTCCTGATCTCCAATACCGTGATCGACCGTCGATATGTGATGGAGGTCTGCGACGGGCTGGTGCCCGAATTGCAGCGCCGTGGCTTGACCCGCAAGGCCTACGCTCACAAGCACCTCGCCGACAATCTAAAGGAATTCTGACACGATGCTTTTGGCGACGCCTAAGCGAGCGCCTTCAAGCGGTTCTCAAAGTGCAGCGACAAGTGCCCAAGAGGAGCTTGATCATCTTGACTGATCGGTGAACGTCCCGGTCAGCCGGAGCGCATGGCGCACACGGCGCCTTATGTCGTGCGCAGAGGTTCTTTCCTTTGCCAAGGAATGCGTGAGCAGCCGATTTGCGTTGGACTACCCGACCAACTCGTAAGCAAGCCGTCTGCGCAGCGGCACTCCGCTTGACGCGCGGCAAGCCGGGGTAATTACTCTTGCACGTCATTCCCATAGGGATACGCCATGAAAATTCGGCTGGTCGTCTCAATCAATGCGGCCCCAGGCAAAGGGGCGGAACTCGCGCAGGCCTTCCGGCAGCGTTGCGCCGACGTCGCGAAGGAACCCGGCTGCGAACAGTTCGAGGTATTTCAGAGTGTGCTGAACCCCGACAAACTCGCGCTGCTGGAATTGTGGTCCGACCAGGCCGCGCTCGACGTCCACGCCAAGGTCAACCTCACCCGCGCGCCGATGCCGCCAGGGCTGCGGGCCGAAGGCAGTTCGCGTGAGGACTACCCATACAACCTGACCCGCTGACCCGGCGGTGGCAGCCCCCATTAGAGCCTCGTATTTGGAGACTGGCCGCTACCAGGCGCCGCCGGATACGCGAGCAGTCGATTTGCGTTGGACGACGTGCCGAGGTCTTGCCGAGGTCTCAGCGTCGTTTTGTTGGTGCACAGGTTTTGCCTGGGTCGATTTTGAGGAACCGACGCTTGTAAAGCATTGAGAATGCGGGTCTTTTCTGCCACCCACGAAAGTTCAAGAACTTCCGCGTGACCTGTCATCTCTCCTGATCTGCAGTGCTGCTGCGCCTGATCAGTCGAGCCAGCGGCATCTATCCAGGTCCAGGCGGTTGTTGTCGTCAAATCTGAGGCCTTCCTTCTCCAGCAAGCGCCGCTGGAGGACGTCGCCCCCATTGCGGGACAGGCTATAGGACACCTCGCCCTTGGCATTGACGACGCGGTGCCATGGGATTTTGACGGCTGGGTCAAGGCGCTGAAGTACACGGCCAACGAGGCGGGCACGCCTCGGCAGGCCGGCCATCGCGGCGACCTGACCGTAGGTCGCAACCCAGCCCACGGGGATGCGGCGAATGACGGCGCAAATGGCTTTGACCGCTTCATCGCCTTGGAGGTCGGCAACCTGCAGCCTGCGATTCGGTGACATCTGCAGCTTGCGTTGGTTCCCGATAGCCCAGCCTTGCAACAGTCTGGACGTTGAAGCCGGCACGCGACCCTTGTCAGGACGACGCATCGTGTGAATTCCCCTGGATCAGAAAGCAGTGGTCAGAAAATGCAGTCTGGCCGGGTGGCCGGCTGAATGGGATCTGCCGGCATGTTGAGCTTGCAGTGATAGTCGAACGCGGCGCGGAACGGCTGGGCAATGCGCGCCTTGGCCTGGATGGGAAGAACGAAGCGCGTGCCGCGACGGTCGATCTGCTGGCGGCCATAGCTGATATCGGTGCCGTCGACGAAATAGGCGTTGAAGACGGAGTGTCCCGCCGACGAGGTGAACTCCACGACCAGAATGGCGCCGTCGATGCATTCGAAGCGCGGGCCGCTGCGCAGGACGCCGGTTTCCGTGTTTTTTCCCGACGGCCCGGAGATCGTCCATTGCGAGGTCGAGGCCGCGCGCGAGGATTCCGCCTTCAGGTTGCCGCAGGTCAATGCAGTCGGGGCCGCGGGTGGAGTTTTGGTCTGGGCGCTCACGGCCTGGCCATGCGCCGGTCCCGCGAGGACTGCCGTCAGCAGCAGGAAGCCTGCTCTTCTCATTCGGATAGCGTGCTTCCACGAGTGCTGGATTTCGAACCGGCGGATCATGCTCCAGGGTGTTGGCCTTGGCTATTGCTCGATGCGTTGGAGATACTGAGCCGCATGCCGGCACGGACGCTCACGCTCTACATCGACTACAAGAGCCCCTACGCCTATCTGGCCAAGGATCCGGCCTATCGGCTGGAACGCGACACCGGCGTCGAGATCGACTGGCTGCCCTATGTCTTGGACATCCCGGCCTATCTGGGGAGCGCCAGGGTCGATGCCGAGGGCCGCGTTCTGGAGCAGAACCGCAACGCCCACCAATGGCGCCGCGTCAAATACAGTTACATGGACGTGCGGCGGGAGGCGAACCGGGTCGGGCTCACCATCCGCGGCACGCAGAAGATCTGGGACTCCTCGCTTGCCGGCATCGGGCTGCTCCATGCCAAGCGGCAGGGCGTCCAACGCGCCTACAACGACGAGGTCTTCGAGCGGTTCTGGAAGCGCGAGCTCGACATCGAGAACCCCGCGGCCCTCGAGGACGTGCTGAAGCGTGCCGGTGCGGATGTTTCCGGCTTCGACGCATTCCGGGAGGGCGAAGGCCGGCGCGAGCTGAAAACCGTACAGGAAGCTGCCGAGGCCAGGGGCGTTTTCGGCGTCCCGAGCTTCCTGTTGCCGGATGGCGATCTGTACTGGGGTCGTGAGCATCTGCCGCGCATCCGCGAGATCCTGGCCGTTGAACCCGGGGAGCAGAGGTGAACCAACCGGCGCGGATGGGCCGACGCGGGCTGCTGCAGGCATCGCTGCTGGGAGCCGGCGCGTTGGCCGGCTGCTCGACGGCGCCGCGCGGATCGTCCGTCGATGCCGGCCCGCCGCTGGTGCCGCTGCGCGCGCGGACCGACCGGATCTTCGACATCGCCGTCTGCCTGCGCCCGTTTCGTCCTGCCGGACCCCGCGTGGACACCGAGCGCCTGGGCGACACGCTGGTCGTGCACAATTACGGCCATGGCGGCAGCGGCTGGTCGCTGTCCTGGGGCTCGAGCACCCGGGCGGTGCGCCTGGCCATGCAGGCCAGTCCCGGCGAGGTTGCGGTGATCGGCTGCGGGATTCTCGGGCTCACCTCGGCGATCCTGGCGCAACGCGCCGGCGCGCGCGTGACCATCTACGCCCGCGAGCAGTTGCCGCTCACGACCTCGGCCCGGGCGACCGGCGAATGGACGCCCGATTCGCGCGTGGCCCTCGCCGATGCGGCAGGGCCGGGCTTCGCGGCGGTGTGGGAGGAGATGGCGCGCACGGCCTTCAAGACGCACCGCAACTATCTCGGCCTGCCCGGCACGCCGGTCGAATGGATCGACCAGTACTCGGTGACCGACGATCCTCCGCAAACCGGCCCGGACAGCGCCCCGAATGCCGTTCCGTCCGCGACGCCTGCCGTCGACTTTGCGTCCTACAGCAAGCGCATCGGCGATCTCACGCCCAAGTGGCGGCGGGTGCCGGCAGACGTAAGTCCTTTCAAGGGGGCCGTCGTCGCGCGCACCGAGATGATGATCTTCAACATCTCCGACTACGGCCACACCCTGCTGAACGACTTCTTCATCGCCGGCGGCCAGTACCGCCATGCCGACTTCCAGGCGCCGTCGCAGATCGCTGCCCTGGGCAAGAAGGTTGTCATCAACTGCACGGGCTACGGCGCACGGGCGCTGTGGAAGGACGAGACGCTCACCCCCGTACGCGGCCAGATCGCGCGCCTGATCCCGCAGCCCGACGTGCGCTACGGGCTGGACTACCGCCACGTCCTGACCGTGCCGCGCCGCGACGGGATCGTCGTGCAGTCCTTCGTGGCCGGCGAGATGGAGGGGTATGGTGACACGAACGAGACACCGGACCGCGCCGAGTCGGAACAGGCGGTGAAGGCTCTGGCCGAGCTGTTTACGCCGGCGCGCTGGCGGGGTAGCACGCCCGCATCATGACGAGAGGAGAATGCGAATGTCATCCATCGCAGCCGTTGCCATGCAATTCTTCGACGCGTGCGAAAAGGGCAAGGGGTGGGAAGCCTGCAAGTCCTACTGCAAGCCCGACGCGACTTTTGCGTCCCAGGCCGAGCCGTTGGCCGAGGTCCGCACGCTGCAGCAGTACGCCGACTGGATGCAGGGCCTGATGAAAATGATGCCCGACGGCCGCTACGACCTCAGGTCGTTCGCCACCGACGCCGAGCGAAACAACGTGACGGCCTACGCCGTGTTTTCCGGCACGCATACCGGCGCGGGCGGTCCGCCGCCGACCGGAAAGAGCACGCGGTCGGACTACGTCTATTCGATGGAGTTCGACGGCGACAAGATCCGGCACATGACCAAGATCTGGAATTCCGGCTGGGCGCTGAAGGAACTGGGCTGGTGATGCTTTAGGCAGCGCGCCTGAGCCGCGCCGCGGCGAACAGCACGACCAGCAGCCCGGCGCCGGCGACGTTGACGACGACCGAGCCGACATAGAGCCAGAGCGCGAGATAGGCCGACGACATCAGCAAGGTGAGGCCGGCGATCCGCGATCCGAAGGCGGTGAACTCGTTGAACGGGATGCGCTTGCCGTCCTTTTCGGCAAGCCCGACGACCGTGACGTTGGCCGAGGCGCCGATCAGGGTGCCGTTGCCGCCGAGGCAGGCGCCGAGCGCCAGCGCCCACCACAGGACCTCGCCGTCCGGTCCTGCCTTGAGCTGGCCGAGCAGGCTCGCCACCAGCGGGATGGTGACGGCGGTATAGGGGATGTTGTCGATCACCGCCGAGAGGAAGCCCGAGACCCAGAGGATGATCAGCGCGGCGACCAGCAGTGTCGCCTTGGCCGGCAGGCCGAAGCCGCTGGAGATCCGTGTCGACGATCCAGGCAAGTCCGAGCGCCAGGCTTTCGATCAGGCCGGTCGCGACCGCGGCGCCCACCAGCATGAACAGGAAGATGAAGAAGGCGAGCGTCGGCCACTCGATGTCCTTCTCCAGGATGGCGAGCACGCCGTACCGGCGCTCCGCGTGTGTCGGTCTGTGCTCCTGGAGATAGTAGTAGTCCTGCGCCAGCAGGATGGCGGCGACGCCGATCACCGCCGGCACCGCCACCGGCATGTGGGTCAGCGTGTGCGTCATGAAGCCCAGGAAGATCAGCGCCGTGATCCAGCATGTGACGCGCAGCAGCGGGACGTTCTGCAGCACCGCCCCGGTCGGCTGCGCGGCGCCCGCATGGTCGGCGTCGGCGGCCCGGCCGAT
Source organism: uncultured Alphaproteobacteria bacterium (assembly GCA_963755585.1). GTDB lineage: Bacteria > Pseudomonadota > Alphaproteobacteria > Reyranellales > Reyranellaceae > Reyranella. The sequence goes on along the minus strand of CAVWKN010000039.1, from coordinate 29,570 downwards.
ATCGGCGGGATAGAAGCGCCGGCTGTACCAGACCAGCACGATCATCATGAACGTGCAGGGCACCGTGAGATTGTAGATGAAGGACATGAAGGAGAGGCCGCTGCGCGGGTCGCTGCCGATCAGCACGTTGGGCGGATCGCCGATCAGGGTGGCGGTGCCGCCGATATTGGCCGCCATCACCATCGGCAGGAAGAAGGCCGAGCCGTTGATCTTGAGCCGCCGCGCCATCTCCGACGCCATCGGATAGGTGAAGATCACGGTCGTGACGTTGTCGAGGATGGCCGACAGGATGCCGGTGAACCAGATGATCAGCCGTGCGGCGCGGCTCGGGTTGCCGCGCGAGCGCTCGAGCAGCCGATCGACCGCCCACGGGAAGACGTTGGTGGTCTTGAGCACGCCGACCAGCGCCATCATGGCGGCCAGCAGCAGGATGACGTTGAGGTCGACCGCGCGCTGCGCGGCCTCGAACGAAATCAGCCTGAACGGCGAGAAGTAGGAAATCAGCCAGATCAGCGCCACGGCGCCGATCGGGATCAGCACGCGGTGTATGCGGTCGGCGGCCAGCAGCGCGAACACGCCGACCAGGATCGCCGCGACGATGCCCTGGGAGACGAAGTCCTGCGTCGAGTCGAAGCCGTGCATCAGGCGAGATACGTCGCCGACACCCCGCCATCGACGGTCAGCGTATGTCCGTTGACGAAGGACGCCGCCGGTGACGCCAGGAAGACCGCGGCGCCCGCGATCTCCCACGGCTCGGCCCAGCGCTTGGCCGGGCAGCGCTCGCGCAGCCGCTCGCCCGCCGGCGAGGCCATCATCGGCTGATTGGTCTCGGTGCCGAAGAAGCCCGGCGAAAGGGCGTTCGACGTGATGCCCTTGCTGCCGAGCTCGGCGGCGAGCGCGCGCGACAGCGCGGCGAGGCCGGCCTTGGCCGTGGCGTAGGACGCGGCACCCGGCACGGCGAGCTGGGCCACGATCGAGGTCACCAGGATCAGCCGTCCCCAGCCGCGTTCGATCATGCCGGGCACCACCAGCCGGACCAGGGCGTGGGCGGCGGTGAGGTCGACGTCGATCAGGCGGGCGAAGGCGTCGGGCTCGATCTCGTCGAACGGCCGGCGGTCGCGCTCGCCGACATTGTGCACCAGGATGTCGATCGGCCCGGCGCGCCTGACCTCCACCTGCATCGCGGCGCGGTCGGCCATGTCGAAGCAGAGCGCCTGGGCGGCATGGCCGGCGGCGGCGAGCTCGTCCAGGCGGGGCGCGAGCCGCGCATGCGAGCGGCCATGCAGCAGCACCTTGGCGCCGGCTTCGGCCAGTCCCTTGGCCATCTCCCAGCCCAGACCGCGGCCCGAGCCGGTGATCAGGGCGGTGCGGCCATCTAGCCTGAATCGGTCGGGAAAGGTCGACATGGGGTGGGGCATTCGTCTATTGCGGCTGCCCGAGTTAGCTTTGTATTGGCGAATGCTGCAACTGCCGAAAGTCATTGGTCATCGCGGGGCCGCCGCCTATGCCCCGGAAAACACGCTGGAATCGTTCCGCGAGGCCCGCCGGCGCGGCGCCAGCCTGGGTCGAGACCGACATCGTGCTGACCGCCGACGGCGTGCCGATCCTGATGCACGACGATTCGCTGAAGCGCACCACGGGCATCGACCGGCTGGTGGCCGAGACCCGGCGCGCCGACCTGCCGGCCGAAGTGCCGACCTTCGAGGAAGCGATCGCCTGCTGGGGCGAGCTGGGGCTGGGCTGCAACGTCGAGATCAAGCCCACCGAGGGCCGCGAGGCCGAGACCGCGCGCGCGGTGGTCGAGACCCTGCGGCGCTGCTGGCCTGCCCATCTGCCGCGGCCATTTCTGTCGAGCTTCAAGGACGCCTCGCTCGCCGCCGCCCACGCGGCCGCGCCGGAGTTCGCGCGCGCCCTGCTGATCAAGCAGCTGGCCGACGACTGGCGGGCGCGGGCGGAGGCGGTGGCGGCGGCGGGCATCAATACCGACGGCAAGCTGCTGACCGCCGTTCGCGCCGTGGAGATCCGCAAGGCAGGCTATGCGCTCGGCGTCTACACCATCAACGACGGCGATGTGGCCAGGGCGCTGGTCGGCATGGGCGTCGATTGCGTCATCACCGATGCGCCCGACGTGATCCTGGCGGCGCTCGGCTGATTTGCCGCCAAATTGAGGGGTTGCGTTCTCTACACAGGCTTGGTGGACTGTCATCAGACCGCAATAAAATAGACATATCGCAGTCTTGCGGCCCGACGATACATCGCCGGGGGTTTTCAGGGAGGTTTGGCTAATGACTCGGATACTTCTATCGTCCGTCGCGGCGGCGGCGATGCTCGCCAGCGCGTCCGGCGCCCAGGCGCAGACCGAAATCCAGTGGTGGCACGCCATGGGCGGCAACCTGGGCGAAACGGTCAACGAAATCGCCGCAGGCTTCAACAAGACGCAAACCGAATACAAGGTCGTGCCGGTCTACAAGGGCTCGTATCCCGAGACCCTGACCGCCGCGATCGCCGCCTTCCGCGCCAAGCAGGGGCCGCACATCGTGCAGGTCTTCGAGGTCGGCACCGCCAACATGATGGCCGCCAAGGGCGCCATCTATCCGATCCATCAGCTCATGGCCGACGCCAAGGAGCCGTTCGATCCCAAGGCCTTCATCGGTCCGGTCTACGCCTACTATTCGACGACTGACGGCAAGCTCCTGTCGATGCCGTTCAACTCCTCGACTCCGGTGCTCTACTGGAACAAGGAGCTGCTTTCCAAGGCCGGTCTCGATCCCAACAAGGGGCCGACGACCTGGCCGGAGCTGGGCGAGATGGCCAAGAAGGCGGTCGCCGCCGGCGCCAAATGCGGGTTCACGCCGCAATGGCAGACCTGGACCCTGATCGAGAATTACGGCGCCTGGCACAACCTGCCCTACGCGACCAAGGAAAACGGCTTCGGCGGCACCGACATCGAGCTCAAGTTCAACGATGCGCCGCGCGTGAAGCTCATCCAGATGATGGCCGACTGGAGCAAGGACAAGACGTTCGTCTATGGCGGCCGCGAGGGCAAATCGGACACGCTGTTCAACGGCGGTGAGTGCGCCTTCCGCATCGGCTCGTCGGGCTCGGCAGCCGGTGCCGAAAAGGCGCTTGGCCAGGACAAGGTCGGCATCGGCATGATGCCGTACTCGCCCGACGTCATCGCCAAGCCGCAGAACTCGATCATCGGCGGCGCCACCCTGTGGGTGCTGCAGGGCCGCCCGAAGGAAGAATACAAGGGCGTCGCCAAGTTCATGACCTTCCTGTCGAGCGCCCCCGTGCAGGCCAAGTGGCACCAGGAGACCGGTTACGTGCCGATCACGATCGCCGCCGCCGACCTGACGGAGAAGGAGGGCTTCTACAAGAAGTTCCCGGGCCGTGACATTGCCGTGAAGGAGCTGACGCTCAACCCGCCGACGGAAAACTCCAAGGGCTTGCGCATCGGCAACTTCGTGCAGATCCGCGACGTCGTCGACGAGGAGCTCGAGTCGGTGTGGTCCGGCAAGAAGGACGCCAAGACCGCGCTCGACGAGGCGGTCAAGCGCGGCAACGAGCTGCTGCGCAAGTTCGAAGCCGCCAACAAGTAGGCCGGAGGCTTGTCGGCTCGTTCCGTGACCTCGACACCTTTCACTTCATATTCCTCTCCCCCGCCAGGGGGAGAGGCTAGGTGAGGGGGAGTCGACGTGCGTAGCCCCCTCACCCAACCTCTCCCCCTGGCGGGGGAGAGGAGCTTGAGGGAGCGGGCGCATGACGCGCGGAGCGTGGCCTACGTCATGGAAAAGCGCGTCACCTTCAACGAGCGCTGGTTGCCCTATCTCCTGGTGGCGCCGCAGATCGTCATCACGCTGGTCTTCTTCTTCTGGCCGTCCGGACAGGCGATCTGGCAGTCGCTGCTGACCGAGGATGCGTTCGGCGGCAACACCAAGTTCGTCTGGTTCGAGAATTTCGCCAGCCTGCTCAGCGACCCGAACTACTTCGCCGCCGTCCGCCTCACCGTGGTGTTCAGCGCCCTGGTCGCCTCGATCGGGCTCGCCGTGTCGCTGCTGCTGGCGGTGATGGCCGACCGCGTGCTGCGCGGCGCCTCGGCCTACAAGATGATCCTGGTCTGGCCCTATGCCGTGGCGCCGGCCGTGGCCGGCGTGCTGTTCGGTTTCCTGTTCAATCCCTCGGTCGGCGTCGTCTCCTGGCTGCTCGGACGGATCAACCTCGAATTCAACTATGTGATGAACGGCAACCAGGCGCTCGTGCTGGTGGTGATCGCCGCCGTCTGGAGCCAGATCAGCTACAATTTCCTGTTCTTCCTGGCCGGCCTGCAGTCGATCCCCAAGTCGCTGATCGAGGCGGCGGCCATCGACGGGGCCGGGCCCGGCCGGCGTTTCTGGGACATCGCCTTTCCCCTGCTCTCGCCCACCGGCTTCTTCCTGCTGGTGATCAACATCATCTACGCCTTCTTCGGCACCTTCGGCATCGTCGGCTCCCTCACCCAGGGCGGGCCGGGCCAGGCCACCAACATCCTGGTGTGGAAGGTCTACAACGACGGCTTCCGCGGCCAGGACCTGGGCGGCTCCTCGGCGCAGTCGGTGATCCTGATGGTCGTGGTGATCGTGCTCACCTTCGTGCAGTTCCGCTTCATCGAACGCCGGGTCCATTACTGATGGTCGAGAACCGGCCCTTCGTGACTTTCCTCAGCCACCTCGTCCTCATTCTGGGCGTCATCATCGTGGCCTTTCCGGTGTGGATGACCTTCGTCGCCTCGACCCACGATCAGATGACGATGCTGCAGTCGCCGGTGCCGCTGTGGCCGGGCACGCACCTGATCGACAACTACCGGGAGGTCCTGGTCCAGGGCTACAACAGCAAGGGCGGCACGGTTCCGCTTTACATCACGCTGACCAACAGCATGGTCATGGCGCTGGGCGTGGCGATCGGCAAGATCGCCATCTCGATCATCGCCGCCTTCGCCATCGTCTATTTCCGCTTCCCGCTGCGCATGACCTTCTTCTGGGCGATCTTCGTCACCCTGATGCTGCCGGTCGAGGTGCGCATCGTGCCGACCTACGGCGTCGTCGCCAGCCTCGGCATGCTCAACTCCTACTCGGGCCTGATCATCCCGCTGATCGCCTCGGCGACCGCGACCTTCCTGTTCCGCCAGTTCTTCCTGAGCGTGCCCGACGAGCTCACCGAGGCGGCCCGCGTCGACGGCGCCTCACCGATGCGCTTCTTCTGGGACATCCTGCTGCCGATGAGCCGGACGTCGATCGCCGCCCTGTTCGTGATCCAGTTCATCTACGGCTGGAACCAGTATCTCTGGCCGCTGCTGATCACGACCAAGCAGAATTTCTACACCGTGGTCATGACGGTCTCCCGCCAGGCCAACGTGGTCGACAGCGTGCCGAGCTGGAACCTGCTGATGGCCATGGCGATGCTCGCCATGCTGCCGCCGGTGCTGGTCGTCGTATTCATGCAGCGCCAGTTCGTGCGCGGCCTGGTTGAAACGGAGAAGTAGGCCATGGCGCAAGTCCACCTGCGCGGCGTCAAGAAGAGCTACGACAACAAGCTCGAGATCATCCACGGCATCGACATGGAGATCGTCGACGGCGAGTTCATCGTCATCGTCGGTCCCTCGGGCTGCGGCAAGTCCACGCTCCTGCGCATGGTGGCGGGGCTGGAGCGCATCACCGGTGGCGAGGTGGCGATCGGCGATCGCGTGGTCAACGAGCTCGAGCCCAAGGACCGCGACATCGCCATGGTGTTCCAGAACTACGCGCTCTATCCGCACATGACCGTGTACGACAACATGGCCTATGGCTTGAAGATCCGCGGCATGGCCAAGGACGAGATCGACCGCCGGGTGCGCAAGGCCGCCAAGACGCTCGAGCTCGGCACCTTCCTGGAACGCAAGCCGCGCCAGCTCTCGGGCGGCCAGCGCCAGCGGGTCGCCATGGGCCGCGCCATCGTGCGCGAGCCTGCGGTGTTCCTGTTCGACGAGCCGCTTTCCAATCTCGACGCCAAGCTCCGGGTGCAGATGCGGCTCGAGATCAAGCGGCTGCAGCGCGAGCTGGCCGTCACCTCGATCTACGTCACCCACGACCAGATCGAGGCGATGACCATGGCCGACCGGCTGATCGTGATGAACGCCGGCGTCGCCGACCAGATCGGCACGCCGATGGATGTCTACGACCGGCCGGCCTCGGTGTTCGTGGCGGGCTTCATCGGCTCGCCGGCGATGAACTTCCTGGCGGCCAAGGTCGGGCAGGGCGGCACGTCGGTCGACCTCGCGGGCACCGGCACGCCCGGCATCAGCCTGCCGTTGGCGCGCGCGACCTCGGCACCGGCCGGCACCGCGATCGCACTCGGCATCCGGCCCGAGCACCTGCTGCCGTCAAGCGACGGCCCGCTGCAGTTCGACGTCGAGCTGGCCGAGCCGCTGGGCGCCGATACCTTGCTGCATGGCCGCTTCGGCGAGGCCCGCGAACTGGTGACGGTGCGCCAGGGCGGCCATGTCATCGCCAAGCCCGGCGAGAAGCGCCATTTCAAGGCCGAGCCCGGCCATCTCCATCTGTTCGATTCGCAGACCGGTCGGCGCATCGCCGACGCCTGACGGCTACCACGTCATGCGCACGCCGGCGGTCAGGGCGTGCCGCGCGTCGCTGCAAGATAGGGAGGCGCCGCTGACAAATTGGGGGGTTCTTCCGATGTGGAGGAGATTGGCGCCACGCTAGCTTGCCCGATGGCCGGGCAGGTCCCGGGAGTCTTCGGCCACGCGGAGGTAGTCAGTCGATGGTCTATTATGCGCCAACAGCGAAACCGCCTCTCGCGCCGCAGCTTGCCGCGGCCCTGCAGGACGCGGCGAAAGATCGGCCCAAGCTTACCTTCGCTCCCCTGTCGGGCGGTTACGTCACCGACCATGTTTCCAACACCCCGGTCACCGTCACCGGCGTCACCGGCCATCTCGGCTTGCGGGCGGTGATCTACAAGACGCCGATCCACGAGGATGACGACGGCGATCCCGAGGCGTATGGCCGCCCCCCGGATTCGAACCATGTAACGCCGTCCAGCGGCGTCAACATGAAGGAGAAGAGCCTCAAGAACGCGACCAACCAAAGAGACCCCGCCAAGGTTTTCAACGATCCGCCAACGACGAACACGTTCGAATGGAAAGGTGTCCGCTCGCGTCATGAGCCGCGTCAGCCCGACGATCCCGCAGGCACGATCGACCAGCGTGATTTTCTCAAGGACGGACTTGGGCGATTCCCGATTTTTCGCACCGGGTCTAATCATTTCTACGCCGCGCAAACGGCGATGAATGGTCCGGACGGCGAGGCCGTGAACGCGCAGGAAGTGCCCTATGGAGCCCTCAGCGCCGCCTTGCGCGTCCACGGCCGGGTCGGCCTGGGCGATGTCGGCCTGGCGATCCGGATGAGCACCGGCGCCGCCTGCGGGTTCCTGTTCGGTGACGCCGGCGGCCGGACCTCGAGCTCCGTCGGTGAATACTCGGTCAAGCTGGCCCGCACGTTGTTCGGTGGCGGCCACCCGACAGACGAGCCGCTGAGCTTCATCGTGTTCCCGCGCAGCGCGACCAGCGGCGTGGCGAGAGCCGAGCAGATCGCCCCGACGCTGCGTGCCGCGCTGGAGGATCTCGCCAAATTCGAGAACGTCGACGACGTCATCGCCCGGCTCGCCCGCCCGCAATTCGGCGAGCCGTTGTTCATCGATCGGACCTTCCTGCCGCGCGCCGGCTTTCGCAACCCGCTCCGACAGGCCCTCGAAAACGAGGACGACATCATGGAGTCCACGGTGAGGGTTGCCCTGCGCAGCGCCGGCCTGCCCTGACGAGGCCGGGTCGGTTCCGCCCGATTGCGCCACCGCATCTAGAAGGCCTTGGTGACACCTACGAATACGCGACCGGAGCAATAGTTGGTGTTGCCGCAGCCGGCCGGCTCGATGCTGGTGTCGGTGTAGGCGACGTTGACGTCGAGTCCGTAGATTTTCGTGATCAGGCCGACCTGCCAGTACCAGTAGTCGCCACTCGGGATGCCGTAGGCGAGGAAACGCTCGACCGCGAAGTTTCCGAGCGAACCGTAGGCCTTGAACGAGATGTTCTCGCTGAAAGCGAGGAAGGGCAGTGGTACCGACAGGAGCGCGCGCCGGTTCCAGGAGTTGCCCGAGTCACCGAACGAGTGGGGACTGTAGCGGATGCGGCCGGCGAGCGTGGCCACGCCGAAATCGTAGCCGATGTTGAGGTTGAGCTCGCCGTAGTCGTAGGCGAGGTCGAGCGGAACGCCGGGATAGAGATAGCGGATATAGCCGAAGTCGAAGCTGAGCTTCCGCTTGAACGCCAGGAACTTCACGCCGCCCGACAGATCGATCTCGATGCCCGGCCCGGTCGTCGGGAAGTCGATGTTGCTTCCCCAGGCCGTGAGATAAAGCCACAAAGGCACGCTGTCGCTCACCTCGGCCGTCTTGTAGTCGAGGCCGGGCTGGAACGCGAAACCGTTCTTTGTCTGCGAAATGCCGGCGAAGGAATAGTCCGACGCGATGGTGAAATAGGCTGAAAAGGAGCCGCCGAACGGGGCTTTCCATTGTTCGGCCTCTTCCGCGTGCACGGCGCCCGAACCGCAGAACGCCCAACAGGCGACGATCCAGCAAACGCACAGAAGATCCCGGGGGGACGGAAGTCCCCTTGGCACATGACGCTTCACGCGCTGACCTTAAAGCAGCAGCGTATGTGCGTCTCCGCGGAATTCGCTTGACGTTACTGAGCAATGTTGTGGCGTATGTTCGCCGAGCTTCACGAAAGAGGACCGGCATTATTCCCCCTTTGTCCTGAGCGAAGGCCTGCCCTGACAGCAGTGCTGTCAGCCAGATTGCGTTCCGGAAAGCGAGACAAGCAAACCTCCCAAACCTCCCAAACCTCAGAAACCTCAGAAACCTCACAAACCTCAGAAACCTCCTCTAGGGACCTCCATGCTCCTCAGCACCTACAACATCCATTACGGCGTCGGCGCCGATGGCAAGTACGACGTCACACGCATTGCCGACGCGGTCGCCCAGGCCGACATCATCTGCATCCAGGAGACGGTGCGTGGCTGGCCGGAGAACGGCTACGCCGACCAGACAGCTGAGATCGGCCGGCGGTTGAACCGCTATTTCCGCTTTCACGGGCCGATGGAGGCCGACGCCAGCACGGTCGACGCCGACGGCAGGATCACGAACCGGCGGCGCAGCTTCGGTAACGCCATCGTCTCGCGTTGGCCGATCCTGTGGTCGCGTGGGGTGATGCTGCCCAAGATGCGGCTGATGGAGGGCTTCGACCTGCAGCGCGGCTATATCGAGGCCGCCATCGCCGTCCCCTCGGGGCCGCTCAGGGTCTATTGCACGCATTTGAGTCACGTCGGACCGCGCCAGCGCCTGCCCCAGGTGGCGGCGCTGGTCGAGGGCGTGAAGCGCGCGGCCTTGGCGGGCGGCACATGGGATGGCACGGCGTCCGACAGTTTCATGTGGCAGGAGGCGGCACCTGCGGTGCCGGCTTCGGCCATCGTGGCCGGCGATTTCAATTTCACGCCGACGCATCCGGAGTATGCCGACGTGACGTGCGATCTCGCCGACGCCTGGATCGCCGCCGGCAACAGCGAGGAAGGCGTCGACTCCTTCCCTCGCGAAGGCCGCATCGATCATGTGTTCGTCACGCCCGATCTTGCGCCAAAGGTCAGGAAGATGTGGATCGGCCACGGCATCGACGCGTCCGATCACTGGCCGGTGTTCGTTGAGCTCGACCTGTGAGGCCCTAACGATGCGGCTGCTGGCGGTAATGCTCCGCCAGCGCGTCGTTGCCGAAATCGGCGGCAAGGTCGCGCCATACCGAGTGGACGTGGTTGGCGTTGTTCTGGGTGTTGTCGTGCTCGATCAGGGTGACCGGCCCGTGCACGCGGAAGTAATACGCCTCGCCCGGCGCGAGCGAGCCCGCCCAGGCGAAGCGGAAGCGGTCGAGGCCCTGTTCCCTTACCCGCTGCTTCTGGGCGGCCAGGAGGTCGGGCGCGAGGCTGCCGAGGAAGCGATCCATCAGCGCCTCGACGCGCTGCCGCGACGGCCCGTCCATCGCGGCGAGCTCGAGGCCGCGCGGCTGGCCGAGATCCTTCTCGCGCTGCGGGCTGGCGACGATCTCGCCGAACGAGCGGTCGGCGATGAGGGCGGTGCGCCGTTGCGGCTCGGGGAGGCCGTTCATGATCTGGCGCGCGAGGTCTTCGGAGACGCCCAGGAGCCTGAAGCCCTTGTTGGGGCCTTCGCGCACGCTGGCGGGATGGGCGCCGGCGAAGAACGGAGTCACCGAGACAGGGCCGGCGGCGGGCAGGGCCACGTTCAGCGACAGGTGATGGCCCTCGAAGCGCCAGCCCCACGGGAAGCGGCCGGGCGTGCCGAACACCGAGACGAAGTAGCGGCCGGGATCGCGGAAGCTGCCCTGCTGCTCGCGCAGCACGCCTTCGACGAGACGCACGCCGTCGAGCAGCTTCAGGCCTTGCTCGTTCAGCACCGTGGCGAACAGCGCCCGCGCCGCCTCGGCCTGGGCCGGGTTCATCTCGCCCAAGGTGAGGCCCGATCGGCTGCGCGGGATGTAGTGCCAGTCCAGGCGATTGTCGGACTCGAAGGCGATCAGCGCCTTGCGGCGCTGGCCATCGTCGAGCAGGGCGAGGAAACGGCTGGCCGCATCGGCGATGCGCTGGGCGGCATCGACGGTCTGCGCACTGGCGCCGCCGAAGGGCAGCAACGTCGCGGCAGCCAGGACGAGCCGCCGTGTCGGCGGCCCGTGACGGTGCCCATGACGATGCTCGTGATGACGTCCATCATGACGATCATGCCCGTCATGCTGATCATGATCCTGCGGATGCCAGCCGTCGTGCGGCATGGCGCGCGATCAGGTCGAGGTGCGCGGGTACTTCAGCGTGCAGCCGTAAGGCTGGGTCGACGAGTCGCTGACCGGCTTGCCGGCCAGCACTTCGTCGAGACCGACCCGCACATATTGCTTGGCCTTGGCAATGTCGGCGATGTCGGCCGACGGGATCGAATCGATGCCGCCCTTGTAGACCAGCGTGCCGTTGGCATCGATGATGTACATGTGCGGCGTCACCGTGGCGCCGTAGGCGCGCGCGATCTTGCTTTGCGGATCGAGCAGCACGGCGGCGGGTGCCGCGTCGCGGCGCTTGGTCATGTCGTTGGCCTGCGGCGCGGTGACGTAGCCTTGCTCGCCGGCGGCCGACGAGGCCGAGGTCAGCCACACCACGCCCTTGGCGGCGGCTTCGCGCTGCTGGGTCTGCATGTTCTTCGACGTGTAGTGCTTGCGCACATAGGGGCAGTCCTGGTTCGTCGTCTCGATCACCACGACCTTGCCCTTGAGGTCGGCCAGCGACCAGGTCTTGCCGTTGCTGTCGACGGCGGTGAACAGCGGCGCGGGCTTGCCGACCTCGGGACCGTTGGCGAAGGCGATCGCCGGCATCAGCGCGACGGCGGCGCCGCCCAGCATCAACGAACGGCGGGCAACGATGAGGTTCGACATGTTCGCCTCCTAACGCTTGGTCTGCGGGATCGCGGAGAGCTCGGACAGGATCAACGACTCGGTGAGCACTTGCGGCAGGATCTTCGGCCGCTCGGCACCCGGCGCCCAGAAAAGATAGAGCGGAACGCCGGCGCGGCCCAGTTCCTTCAACGAAGATGTGATCTCGGGATCGCGATTGGTCCAGTCGCCCTTGAGTTTTACGACTCCCGCTTGTTCAAAGGCATGGCGGACGGCCGGAGTCTCCAGCGCCACCCGCTCATTCACCAGGCAGGTGATGCACCAGGCTGCGGTGAAATCGACGAACACCGGCTTGCCGGCAGCCACCGCCTGGTTGAGGCGATCGTGCGAGAACCGCTCCCAGCCGTCGAAATTGACGCCGGCGGCCGGCCCGGAGGCGGAAGCGGCGGTGGCCGGGCTGTCCTCGAGCTTGAGTGCGGCGGCAAAGGCCAGCAGCACCGCCGCAGCGGCCAGGCCGCGGCGCACCCAGGTGGCGAGCGAGGCACCGCTGCCCCCTTGGCGACCGAGGCGCAACAGCCAGATCGCGAAGGCGATCAGGACCATGCCGCCCAACGCATAGATCACGCCGTCGGCGCCGGTCTGCTGGGTCAGCACCCAGATCATCCACACGGCCGAGGCATACATCGGGAAGGCGAGCAACTGGCGCAGCCGGTCCATCCACGGACCGGGCCGCGGCATCAGACGCTGCAACGCCGGCGTCGTCGTGAGCACGAGATAGGGCAGCGCCAGCCCCAGCCCGAGCGCCAGCAGGACGGCAATCGTCTGCGGCGCGGGTTGGCTCAGGGCAAAGCCCAGCGCTGCCGCCATGAAGGGCGCGGTGCAGGGCGTGGCGACGATGACCGCCAGCACGCCGGTGAAGAAGGCGCCGGTCGTGCCGCGGCGCGCGGCCAGTCCCTGGCCGACGCCGGCGAAGCGGCCGCCGATCTCGAACACGCCGGAGAGATTGAGGCCGACCACGAAGAAGAGATAGGCGATCAGGAGCGAGAAGACCGGCGACTGGAACTGAAAGCCCCAGCTCACCTCGCCGACGCTGGCGCGGATCGCAACGACGATGGCGGCCATCGCGGCGAAGGAGACGAGCACGCCTGCGGTATAGGCGATGCCGTCCCGCCGCATCGCGCTCCGCTCATGGCCGGCCAGGCGCGCGAAGGCGGCGGCCTTCATGGCGAGCACCGGGAACACGCAGGGCATCAGGTTCAGGATCAGGCCGCCCAGCAGGGCGAACAGCAGCGCCTGCACGAGCGAGAGCTGTTCGCTGCCTTCCGCAGCGGCGAGCGACGCGGACGGCACGAAGGCTGGATCGAGCCTGGCCGAGACATCGAAGGCCTGCCTGATCTCGCCATCGCCGGTCTTTTCCGTCAGCACCAGCGTGCCGGCGAGCTCGGCGGGCAGGGCCGTCTTGGCGTCGCCGCGCTTCAGCGGAATGCGGATGCCGTCGGCGCCAATGCTGGCACTTTGCCTGGCCATGCTGGCGATCGGCCCCCATGCGGCCGGGAAGAAGTAAACATCGCGGATGGTGTCGGGCTTGAGGCCCTTGGCCTCGATGATCAGGGTCGGATCACCCGACCTGGCGACGCCGTAGCGCGCCGGCCACGGACTTTCCATCGGCACGCTCTGGCGCGCCTTGTCGAAGATCGCGCGCGTGGCGGCGGGAGCCGGCGCGCCGGTTGCCGTCACCGGCAAGGCGAGCTCGAACTTGCCGTCCTCGGGAATGCAGACATCCTCGCACACCAGCCAATTGGCTTCGGCCGCAAGCTTGAGCGAGGCGCCGCCCAGGTCGGCCGGCGGCGTGATGCGGACCAGCAGCATGGCCTCGTTCTGGAAGCCGTAATTGATGACGCCGCCGATGTCGTAGAGATGCGGCGCGGGCCAGACGATCGGATCGGCCTTCACGCCGGCCGGCAGGGTCCATCTGATCTCGGTCGGCAGGCCCGATTCGCCCGGGTTCTTCCAGTAGGTATGCCACTTCGGCCGGATGGTCTGGCGCAGCCCGACCCAGAACGGCTCGCCCGGTTTCACCGCCGCCACATCGGCCAGCAGTTCGGCGCGAACGTTGTCGGTTTGCACGACAGATCTGCGCTTGCGCGGGCGCCTGGCCGAAGGCCGGACCGGCAGCGAGCAACGCCAGCAGAAGGGCAAGCAAATGCTTCATGCGAGCCTAGTAAGTGACCCTGTGCCTGGGCGCTGGCAAGGCAATCCCGATCACCGCGCCGTGATATTTTGCCCTGCTGCGGGCCGCGGTCTAAGGTCTTGGCGTCATTAGGGAAATCATGCTGCGGCTCGATGAACAGCGCCTGCTGGGCGCCTTGGATGAACTGGCTGGAATCGGCGCCATCGAGGGCGGCGGCTGCGCGCGTCTGGCCCTTACCGACGACGACAGGATCGGCCGCGACCTCGTCGTGGGCTGGATGAAGGCGCTTGGGCTCGACATCCGCATCGACGCCATCGGCAACGTGATCGGGCTCCGCGCCGGAGCGGAGAAGCTGGCGCCGGTCATGACCGGCAGCCACATCGACACGGTGCGGACCGGCGGCCGCTACGACGGCAACTACGGCGTGCTGGCCGGGCTGGAAGTCGTGCGCGCCCTCAACGAGGCCAAGGTCACGACGCGCCGGCCGATCGCGGTGGCGTTCTTCACCAACGAGGAGGGCGCCCGCTTCCAGCCCGACATGCTGGGCAGCCTGGTCTATGCCGGCGGGCTGGGGTTGAACGAGGCCTATGCCGCCGTCGACAAGGACGGCCGCTCGGTCGGCGACGAGCTGCGCCGCATCGGCTACCTCGGGCCTGCCAAGCCCGGTGCGCTCCGGCCGCACGCTTTCGTCGAGCTGCACATCGAGCAGGGTCCGATCCTCGACGAGGAGAAGACGAGGATCGGCGTGGTCGAAAGCGTGCAGGGCATCTCGTGGACCGAGTACACGGTGACCGGCGTTTCCAATCACGCCGGCACGACGCCGATGCGGCTCCGGCGCGACGCAGGCTACCTCGCGGCCTCGGTCAACCTCTTCGCGCGCAAGCTCGCCTGGGAGATGGGCGGCCATCAGGTGGCAACGGTGGGCGCGCTGTCGCTCAGGCCCAATCTGATCAACGTCGTGCCCAACCAGGCGATCTTCACCGTCGACCTGCGCAACACCGACGAGGAGAAGCTCAAGCACGCCGAGGCGCGCGTCGCCGCGCACATCGCCGAGGTCGCGAAGCAGGAACGGGTCGACGTCGCGGCCAAGGTGCTGGCGCGTTTCGAGCCGGTGATCTTCGATGCCGGCCTGGTCGATCGCGTGGAGCACCACGCCAAGGCGCTGTCGCTCAGCACGCGGCGCATGCCGTCAGGCGCGGGCCATGACGCGCAGATGATGCAGCGGCTCTGCCCGACGGCGATGATCTTCGTGCCTTCGGTCGCCGGACTGAGCCATAACGTCAAGGAGCACACCGAGGCGGCCGATCTCGCAGCCGGCGCGCAGGTGCTGCTCAACCTGATGCTGGAACTTGCCGAGGAATAGCCGACATTCGAGCGCTACCGTAACCGACAGGAGAAAACAGGAATGGCCGACGCCAAGGACCCCTCACGCCGCATCGTCTTCACCGGAGCATCGGGCGGCATCGGCACCATGATCCGTCCGCTGCTGGCGCCGCTCTATCCCGGACTGGTGCTGAGCGACAAGGTTCCGCCCAAGAACCTGCTGCCGGGCGAGACCTTCGTCGCCGCCGATCTCACCAAGCCGGAAGAGGTCGCCGCGGCGGTGAAGGGCGCGGACAGCGTCATCCATCTCGGCGGCTACTCGGTCGAAGGGCCGTGGGACTCGATCCTGCAGGCCAATATCATCGGCTGCTACAATCTCTTCGAGGCGGCGCGGCAGGCCGGCGTCAAGCGCGTGGTCTTCGCCTCGTCCAACCATGCCGTCGGCTTCTATCCGCGTCGGCGCAAGATCGGCACCGACCTCACGGTGCGGCCCGACAGCCGCTACGGTGTCAGCAAGGCGTTCGGCGAGGCGCTGGGCGCGCTCTATTCCGACAAGCACGGCATGATCGTGACCTGCCTCAGGATCGGCAATGTCGGTCCGCGTCCGCTCGACGTGCGGCGGCTGTCGATCTGGATCTCGCCCGAGGACATCGTGCAGCTGATCCGCATCGGGCTGGAGCATCCCGACATCCGTTTCGACATCGTCTACGGCGCGTCGGACAATGCCGCCTCGTGGTGGGACAATTCGCGCGCCCGCCAGCTCGGCTATCGCCCGACCGGCAAAGGCGAGGACCATCGTGCGCATGCCGAGGCCGAGCAAGCAAAAATCGGCCCCGATCCCGTCGGCGACCTCTTCCAGGGCGGTACTTTCTGCTCGACCGAGTTCACCAACGATGTAAAGCGCGCGGGGCCTTAATGCTTGGAGCATGTGTCGCCAGCGGCAATAATCGCGGCGGAAGGTGATGATGACGCGTTTTCTGACGGTCGGCGCCGCGCAAATGGGTCCCATCCAGCGCAGCGATACGCGCCGCGATGTGGTCGAGCGGCTGATTGCCCATCTGCGCGAGGCCAAGCGCATGGGCTGCGAGCTGGTGGTGTTCCCCGAGCTCACGCTCACGACGTTCTTCCCGCGCTGGTGGATGACCGATCAGGCGGAGATCGATTCGTTCTTCGAGCGCGAGATGCCGTCGAACGAGACGGCGCCCCTGTTCAACGAGGCCAAGCGGCTCGCCATGGGATTTTGCCTGGGCTACGCCGAGCTCGCCCACGAGAACGGCAGCGTCCGGCACTTCAACACCTCGATCCTGGTCGAGCGCGACGGCACGATCGTCGGCAAGTACCGCAAGGTCCACCTGCCCGGTCATGTCGAGCACGAGCCCGAGCGGCCGTTCCAGCATCTCGAGAAGCGCTACTTCGAGGTCGGCAATCTCGGCTTCCCGGTCTATCGCGCCTTCGGCGGCAACATGGGCATGTGCATCTGCAACGACCGGCGGTGGCCCGAGACCTACCGGGTGATGGGTCTGCAGAATGTCGAGATGGTGCTGCTGGGCTACAACACGCCGCTGCACAACGCGCCGTCGCCCGACCATGACGAGCATTCGTGGTTCCACAACCAGCTCTCCATGCAGGCCGGCGCCTATCAGAACGGAACCTGGGTGGTGGGCGTGGCCAAGGGCGGAGCCGAGGAGGGCGTGCCCTCGCTTGCCGACAGCATGGTCGTGGCGCCCTCGGGCAAGGTGGTGGCGCGGGCGGGCGGCGACGGCGACGAACTGGTCGTGCATCGCTGCGACCTCGATGCCGGCCAGAGCTACAAACGCACGACCTTCAACTTCGCGATCCATCGCCAGCCCGACCAGTATCGCATGATCGTCGAGCGCAAGGGCGCGCTGGATCCGTCATGAAGGGTGCGCAGCAGGTTCTTCACATCCGTTGTGGCGATGACATCCGCGGCAAGCTCGTCGAA
This sequence comes from uncultured Alphaproteobacteria bacterium, assembly GCA_963755585.1. Classification (GTDB taxonomy): domain Bacteria; phylum Pseudomonadota; class Alphaproteobacteria; order Reyranellales; family Reyranellaceae; genus Reyranella. The sequence continues at coordinate 12,569 of CAVWKN010000039.1, read as the reverse complement.
GCAGGCGTCGAGGGCGACTATCTGTCGTTCGCCGATCCGGCATGGCTCGGGCCGCCGCCTGCCTTCAACGCCTGGCTGGCCGGCCGTGCCGCGCTGATCGCCGAACGCACCGGCCTGCCGCGCCAGAAGGTGCGCGCCGAGCTGGGCGAGGCCTACTGGCGGCTGGCGCGGGCGCCCACCGACTATCGCCACATCGTGCTGTGGTTCGAGCACGATCTCTACGACCAGGCGGCCCTCGTGCGCGTGCTGGCGAGCTTTGCGCTGCGCAAGACGCTGCCCAGGATCGAGCTCATCTGCATCGATCGCTTCCGCGGCATCAAGCGCTTCACGGGCCTCGGCCAGCTCACGCCGGCGCAGCTCGCCTCGCTGTGGGGCAAACGCAAGCGCGTCAGCCGGCGGCAGCTCGCGCTGGGCGCCCGCGCCTGGGCTGCCTTGCGTGCCCTCACGCCCGAGCCGATCGATGCGCTCTTCAAGTCCGGCCTGGGTGACCTGCCTTTTCTCAAGGCCGCCCTGCAGCGGCATCTGCAGGAATTGCCGTGGACGACGGACGGCCTGTCGCTGACCGAGCGCCAGGCACTTGCCGCGCTGGCCAAGGGGCCGCGCACGGCGGGCCAGCTTTTCGCCGACGCCCAGCTCAAGAGCGATCCGCAGCCCTTCATGGGCGATCTCTTCTTCTGGTCGGTGCTGCGCGACCTCGTCGAGGCGCCGCGGCCGCCGGTTGCGGTCAGTGCGGCCACCAAGCGCGTCGCCTGGCATCGCCGGATGCTGCGACTGACGCCGACCGGCCGCGCGCTGCTCGACGGCAAGCTCGACTGGCAGGCGCAGCGGCCGCTGGCGCGCTGGGTCGGCGGCATTCCGGCGGGGCTTGGTGCGCCGGACTGGCGCTGGAACCCGAAAAATGCGCGGGCAACCCAGGTGCTAAGGTAAGCCGGTCAGGCGAACTTGCCGAAGCTCTGTTCGGGCGTGCCGCGAAACAGCGACATGTGCGTGTGGGTGGCGACGAAGGGATCGCCCACCGCCTTGCGGCCGAGCGTCACCGTGGTGCGGCCGGGCCGCTCGAAATGGTCGCCGTTGGGATGGTAGCCGTCGGACTGCCATACCCCCATGCCGACGGCCGTCAGCCGGTCGGCCGAGACGATGGCCTCGATCTTGTCGAGGTCGTAGCGGAAGTTGCGGATCGTGCCCCAGACGTTGCGCCACTGCTTCTGTTCGGCGAGGTCGCGGCCGATCATGAAGTCGGTGAAGGTGCCGAAGGCGATCATGTCCTCGGCGAAGATCGGACGGGCGCCTTCGTAGTCGATGGCGCGGCAGTGCCTGGAGAGGGCATCGAACCAGGCGCGTACGGCGGCGAGATCCTCGGGCGCCACGGGATTGAGAAGCTTCATCGCAGTCCGGCTCCTAAAGTCCGAAACGTTGCCAGTGCAGGCGCTCTTCGATCGCCGCCAGCGTGCTTGGCCCGATGCCGTCGATGGCGGTCCCCAGGCCGAAGCGCGACAGCAGGCGGCGGCGTTGCGCGATCACCGGCAGGTGCACCTTGGCGCCGTAGCGCGCCTGCAGGGTGGCGCGCAGCTCGCCCAGCCCATCCGCCAGCCCGAGCTCGAGGCCGCGCCGGCCGGTCCAGAATTCGCCGGTGAACAGCGTCGCCTCGTCGCCCTTGAGGCGACCGGCGCGGCGCTCGCGCACCCAGTCCTTGAAGCCGTCATGGATCTCGGCCTGCAGGCGCTTCAGCCGCTCGACGTCTTCGGCCTGTTGCGGCCGAAAGGGGTCGAGCATCGACTTGCGCTCGCCCGAGGTGTGCACGCGCCGCTCCACGCCGATGCGCGCGATCAGGTCCTGGAAGCCGAAGCCCGCGCTGATGACGCCGATCGAGCCCACGATCGAGCTGGCATCGACGATGATCTCGTCGGCCGCGCAGGCGAGCCAGTACCCTCCCGAGGCGGCAACGTCCTCGACGAAGGCGATCACCTTGAGACCCTTCTCGCCGGCCAGCAGGCGAATGCGCTGGGCGATCAGCGCCGACTGCGCCGGCGAGCCGCCGGGTGAGTTGATCGCCAATGCCACCGCCTTGGCGCCGCGCGTGTCGAAGGCGCGCTTGAGCAGCGGCGCCACCGATTCGACGGACAGGCTGCGGCCGCCCAAAAGACCGCCCGAGGCGATAACCCCCGACAGGCGGACCACGGGAACGACAGGCCCGCGACGAAAACGATCTTTGAACCAACCCAGCATGGCCGGCACTGTCGCGGCGCCTGCCTCAGAAGGCAAGCGGCGCAGCGTGACGCAGGACGGCCTCGGCGGCATCGGTGTAGCCGCCCTCCGGCCGATGCAGCACCAGCGGCGGCGCCTCGACGCGCTGTGGAGCAGCCGCCCGGCGGGCCCGCACCAGCACGCGCGCGGCGGGCGGCAGGCGCTTGATGGTGACGTCACCCCATCCCAGCCTGTTCAGGTGGCCGACGATCTCCTCCAGCCGATCGCTGCGCTGGATGATGAGCAGGGTGCCTGCAGATTTCGCCGCGCCCGCCGCCACGGCGAGCCAGCGCGCGAGGTTCGCGCTCGATTCGACGGTGGCCAGGGCCTTGCTCGGATTGGGCGAAGGATCGGCGACGGCGGCGGCCAGATACGGCGGATTGGTCGCGACATGATCGAATGGACCGAGATCGGGCGGCAGCGGATCGGCGAGATCGTGAACGATCGTTCGCACACGCTCGCTCATGCCGTTGAGGCCGGCATTGCGTTCTGCCAAGCGCGCCAACGCGGGTTGCACCTCGACACCCATTATGGAGCATTCAGCTATGCGTGCGGCGACACAGAGACCGACTGCGCCCACGCCCGCGCCGAGATCGAGCACGCGCTCGCCGGCTGCTGCATCGATGGCGGCGGCCAGCAGCACGGCGTCGACGGCGACGCGGTAACCGCGACTCGGTTGCAACAACCGCACGCGGCCGCCCAGCAGAGTGTCTTCGGTCAGCTCCGTTTCCATGCTACGGATCATGTCACGACATCGTGTCGCAACAATCGGCCTTCCCCGGGGGATTATCCTCACAGCATGGCTACCGTCGTCTCCCTCGAAGGCAAGCGCAAGACGCCGAGCCTGGAGCCGCTCCTCTCGCTCTGCGCCGACGACATGACACAGGTCGACCGCGAGATCGTGGCGCGGATGCGGTCTCCGGTTGCGCTGATTCCCGAGCTCGCCCACCATCTGGTCGGCGCCGGCGGCAAGCGCATGCGGCCGCTGCTGACGGTCGCCGCGGCGCGGTTGTGCGGCTACGTCGCCAGCGACGACCGCCACATCAAGCTCGCGACCTGCGTCGAGTTCATCCATTCCGCCACGCTGCTGCACGACGACGTGGTCGACGTGAGCGCGCTGCGGCGCGGCAAGCCGTCGGCCAATTCCGTGTGGGGCGACAAGGCCTCGGTGCTGGTGGGCGACTTCCTGTTCACCCGTGCCTTCGAGCTGATGGTCGATGTCGGCTCGCTCGATATCCTGGCGGTGCTGTCGCGCGCTTCCTCGACCATCGCCGAGGGCGAAGTGCTGCAGCTCGTGAGCCAGCGCGACACCAGCACGCCCGAGGCGACCTACCTCGAGGTGATCAAGGCCAAGACCGCGAAGTTGTTCGCGGCCGCCGCCGAAGTGGGCGCCATGGTCGCCGGCCGCAACGGGGCGGAGCGGGTGGCGCTGCAAAGCTTCGGCATGAATCTCGGCATCGCCTTCCAGCTGGTCGACGACGCGCTCGACTATTCAGGCCGCGAGGCCCAGCTCGGCAAGACGGTCGGCGACGATTTCCGCGAGGGCAAGATCACCCTGCCGGTGATCCTGGCCTTCCTGCGCGGCCGCACCGTCGAACGCGAATTCTGGAAGCGCACCATCGAGAAGCTCGACCAGCGCGAGGGCGACCTCGAGCAGGCCAAGACCCTGATCGACCGCCATGGCGCGCTCTCCGACACGCTGGAGCGGGCCCGCCACTACGGCGCCATGGCGCGCGATGCGCTGGGCCTCTTCCCCGACACGTCGCTCAAGGCCGCCCTGCTCGAGGCCGTCGACTTCGCGATCGACCGCGCGCACTGAGCGCCTGCCTGAAAATCTGCTAGGAAAGCGGGATGGCTGCCAGGCACATCCTTGCCATCGACCAGGGCACGACCAGCACGCGCGCCATCGTGTTCGACGCGTCGGGCCGGCCGGTTGCGTCGGCGCAGAAGGAGCTGCCGCAGATCTTTCCCAAGCCGGGCTGGGTCGAGCACGACCCCGAGGAGATCTGGTCGGCCACGGTCGAGGTCTGCCGCGAGGCGCTGGCCAAAGCGAAGCTCGACGCCGCGGCGCTGGCCGGCATCGGCATCACCAACCAGCGCGAGACCACGGTCGTGTGGGATCGCAGCACCGGCAAGCCGATCCACAACGCCATCGTCTGGCAGGACCGCCGCACCGCCTCGCGCTGCGATGAACTGCGGCGTGCCGGGCACGAAGAAGAGGTCGCGGCCAAGACCGGCCTGATCCTCGATCCGTATTTCTCCGGCACCAAGATCGCCTGGATCCTCGATCACGTGGCCGGCAGCCGGGCCGCGGCGGAGAAGGGAACGCTCGCCTGCGGCACCATCGAATGCTTCCTGCTGTGGCGCCTGACCGGCGGCAAGGTCCATGCGAGCGACGCCACCAATGCCAGCCGCAGCCTGCTGCTCGACATCCACACCGGCGCCTGGGATGCGGACCTGCTGAAGCTGATCGGCGTGCCGCGGGCGCTGCTGCCGAAGGTCGTCGATTGCTCGGGCGAGCTCGGCGTCACCACGGCCGACATCCTCGGCGCGCCGGTGCCGGTGCTCGGCATGGCGGGCGACCAGCAGGCCGCGACCGTGGGCCAGGCCTGCGTCAAGCCCGGCATGGTGAAGGCGACCTACGGCACCGGCTGCTTTGCGCTGCTGAACACCGGCAGCATCGCCGTGCGCTCGCACAATCGGCTGCTCACCACCATCGCCTATCAGCTCGCCGGCCGGCGCACCTATGCGCTCGAGGGCAGCATCTTCGTCGCCGGCGCCGCCGTGCAGTGGCTGCGCGACGGGCTGCACCTGATCGAGACGTCGTCCGACGTCGAGGCCGTCGCCCGCGACGCCAAGGCGGGCCACGGCGTCTACATGGTGCCGGCCTTCGTCGGTCTCGGCGCGCCCTACTGGGATGCCGGCGCGCGCGGCGCGATCGCTCGGTCTGACCCGCGATACCGGCCCGGCCGAGATCGCCGCCGCCACGCTCGATTCGGTCTGCTACCAGACCCGCGACCTGATCGAGGCGATGCGCGGCGACGGCGCCGAGATTCGACGAGCTGCGCGTCGATGGCGGCATGGTGGTGAACGACTGGCTGATGCAGCGCCTGGCCGACACGGTCGGCACGCCGGTCGAGCGGCCCAAGGTGACCGAGACCACGGCGCTGGGCGCGGCCTTCCTGGCCGGCCTGCAGGCCGGCCTCTGGCCGTCGCTCGACGCGCTGCTTCGACCTGGGCGCTCGACCGCGCCTTCCGGCCGCAGGAAGAAGCAACGGCCCGCGACCGTCGCTATGCCGGCTGGCAGGACGCCGTACGGCGCGTACGCAGCAACCAGTCATAGCTGGGAGCGCGCAGCGTAGCGACCGCAGTGCGTGTGAGGCTGGCGAGCGGATTGACTTCGCCGGGACGGTTCTGCGAGCATTACTCCCAATAAGAAGTGCGATGCGTTGCATCGCAACAGGAGAGAGGCGCTCTGCCGCAATGAAGCCGCTTCGCATCACCCAGCAAGGTATCGTCTTTTCGATATTCGTCGTCCTGTTCGCGGTCTTTGCGATCTTCCTGCACGGGTTCCTGTCGACATCGAACATGCTGACGCTTCTGCAGAACGTCGCGGTTCTCGGCATCCTCGGTCTTGGCATGGCGATTGTCGTCATCGGCCGCGGCATCGATCTGTCGCTCATGGCCACGCTGGCGGTGCCGCCCGGCCTGGTGCTGCAACTCGTGCAGAACGGGCATTCGCTGCCTTACGCGCTGGGTGTCGGCGGCGCTGCTGACGTTGGCCTTCGGCCTGATCAACGGCTGGCTGATCGCCTATGCCGAGGTGCCGTCGATCTTCGCCACCCTGGCGTCCGGCCTGTTCCTTGCCGGGCTCGGGCAGACGGCGCTGTTCGAGCTCGACGTCGTGCAGTGGAGCCCGGGCCTGGAGGGCTTCGAAAAGCTCGGTCAAGGCACGGTGCTGGGCATCCCGACGCCGATCCTCATGTTCGCCGGCATGTGCCTGGTGATCGCCGTCTTCCTGCGGCAAACCCGATTCGGCGCCTTCATCTACGCCATCGGTGACAATCCTTTCGCTGCCCGCAGCTCCGGCATCCCGACGCGGCCGATGATCGTCCTGCAATATGTCCTGGCCGCCCTGATCGGCCTGCTGGCCGGCCTCGTGCTCGCCGCCTCGGTCAACAGCATGCCGACGCGCATCTACAATTCGACGCTGATCTACGACGTCATCCTCGTCGTCGTGCTGGGCGGCATCGGCCTCGCCGGCGGTCGCGGCGGCGTGCTGAATGTCGTCATCGGCACCTTGCTGATCGGCACGATGCTGAACGCCATGACGATCATGGACGTCTCCTATTCCGGCCAGAACCTGGTCAAGGGCGTCGTGCTGCTGATCGCCGTGATCGCCGATTCCTTTCTCAATCCGCGCAACGAGGAGACCGCGCAGCAGGGAGACATCTGAGCGCGGCCGAAGTCGTAACGAAAAACACAAACGGAGGAAACAAGATCATGACCAAATCGAACACTGCTTCCTGGTTGGCGCGTCTTGCCTGCGTGTCGGGTCTCGTCTGCGCGATGGGCGCGCCGGCTTTTGCGCAAAAGGGCCTCGACGAGCCGTTCCAGGGCGCGTTCAAGCAGGCGCTCCAGGGCAAGACCGTGGCCTACGTCCCGGTGGCGATGAACTTCGACCTCACCGAGGGCTGGTTCGCCGGCCTCAAGAAGGGGCTGGAACCCTTCGGCATGAAGGTCGTGGTGCGCGATGCCAATTGGAGCACCAATGCCGGCGCCCAGGCGGTGACGACCCTGATCTCGGAGAAGCCCGCGGTCATCGTCGTCCATAACCCCGACGTGCAGACCTATGCCAAGCTGCTGCAGCGGGCGGAGAACGAGGGCATCTACATCATCCAGATCAACATGGGCTCGAGCTACCGCACCTCGGCCTTCGTCGGCGCCAACTGGATCGAGATCGGCGAGCGCGACACCGAAGCCGTCGTCAAGGCCTGCCAGGGCAAGTCGAACAAGATCGCCATCGTCCAGGGCGCGCTCTCGGCCGCAGCCAGCGCCTACACGCTGAAAGGCGTCGAGAACGTCCTGGCCAAGCACCCCGAGATCAAGGTGGTCTCGAGCCAGGCCGCCGATTGGGACGCGGCCAAGGCCAAGGCCATCACCCAGACGGTCCTCAAGCAGAATCCCGGACGTCTGCGGCATCGTCGGCTTCTGGGACGGCATGGACATCGGCACGGCCGCGGCGATCAAGGAAGCGGGCCTGACCGGCAAGGTCTTCGTCGCGACCTCGGGCGGCGGCGAGCAGAAGGGCGCCTGCGATCTCGTGAAGTCCGGCGCCTTCGACCTCGACCTCTCCTATGACGTGCCGACCCAGGCGACCGACATGGTGGCGATGATCAAGTGGCTGGTCTCCTCCGGGATGAAGCCGGGTTCGTCGAAGGGCTCGATCTACACGACGCTCATTCCGGTCACCAAGGACAATGCCGGCATCGACGGCACCTGCTGGAAGCTCGAACGGCTGAAGCAGTAATGGAAGATTGCTGGTCCGGAGCGCGGCGGGGATCGCCGGCCGCGCCTCCTTAACCGGTGCCTCGGCGGGTCCTTCAATGAGAGAAGCCGTTCTGCGTCTGCGTTATCGCCTTTGGCCGGATCATCTGCTGGGAGAGATCCTGTCCAAGCGATGGACCGAGACGGCCATTCCGGTCATCGTCCTGCTGATCGTGGCGGTCGCTTTCACCCGCGCCATTCCCGGCTTCCTGTCGCCGGCGAGCCTCGCCGACACCGCGCGCCAGGCGGCCGAGATCGGCTTCGTGGTGCTCGGCATGGCGCTGGTCATCGTCGTCGGCGGCATCGACCTGTCGGTCGGCTCGATCTTCGCACTGACTGATTTCTGCGCGCTCTTCTGCCTCGACGTGCTCGACCTGCCGGTACCGGCCGTGGTCGTCATCACGATCGCCTTCGGCGCGCTGCTCGGCGCGGTCAACGGCTTCCTCATCGGTTATCTGCGTCTGCGCGCCTTCATCACCACCCTGATCACGCTGATCATCTACCGCTCGGCCTACGACCTGCTGCTGTTCGACTATTCCAACACCATCGCGGCGGCCTTCCCCGACACGCCGCTGTGGAACTTCATGGGCGGCGGCGACGTCTTCGGCATCCCGAGCGTCGCCTTGCTCTATGGCGTGGTGGCGATCGTCGGCCATGTGTTCATGACCCGGCTGCGGCCGGGCTGGCACATCACGGCGATCGGCGGCTCGCGGCGCTCGGCCTACAATTCCGGCATCGCCGTGCGCGCCACCATCGCCCGCTGCTATGCCGCCAGCGGCGCGCTGACGGCGGTCGGTGCGCTGTTCTTCGCGGCCCGCCTGGGCACCGTGGGCGGCGATGTCGGCGTCGGTCTCGAAGTCACGGTGCTGACGGCGGCCGTGCTGGGCGGCATCAGCCTCGGCGGCGGCCGCGGCTCGGTGGCCCGGGCGCTGGTCGGCACCTTGATCGTTCTGCTGATCACCAACGGCCTCACCACTCTGTCGGTGCGCGGCGGCGTCAACCGCATGGTGCTGGCCGGCATCCTGCTGGTGGCGGCGACGATCGACATACGCTGGCTCAAGAACCGCAACCGCATCATCGCCAAGGTCTATGTCAGCCCGACCTTCCACGACATGCCGCCGCTTGCCGGTCGGCGGTCGGCAGCGGCACGCCCTTCGAGCAGAACGACCGGCTGGCCGGCGTCAGCCTGATCGGGCTCGGCCGTATCGAAGCGCCGGAGGACGTCATCCTCGACCGGCACGACAATCTCTATGCCGGCTCGCGCCACGGCGACATCATCCGCTTCTTCCCGCCCGACTACGAGCGCATGGAGGTCTACGCCCATATCGGCGGCCAGCCGCTCGGCATGGCGTTCGACCGCGCCGACAATCTCTATGTCTGCATCGGCGGCATGGGCCTCTATCGCATCACGCCCGACCGCAAGGTCGAGAAGGCGACCGACGAGACCAACCGCAGCCTGCGCTCGGTCAACGACGACAGCCGCCTGCGCCTGGCCGACGATCTCGACATCGCCGACGATGGCCGCATCTTCTTCTCCGAAGCGACGGTGCGCTACGAGATGCACGAATGGCCGGTCGACGGGCTGGAGGCGCGCGGCAACGGCCGCATCGTCTGCTACGACCCGCGCAACGGCACGACGCGCACCGTGCTGCGCGGCCTGAAATTCCCCAACGGCATCTGCGTCGAGCACGGCGGCCAGTCGATCCTGTTCGCCGAGACCTGGGGCTGCTGCGTCAAGCGCTACTGGTTCGACGGGCCGAAGACCGGCCAGGTCGAGATGGTGATGGAGAACCTGCCGGGCTTCCCCGACAACATCAACCTGGCGTCCGACGGCAACTACTGGCTCGCCATGGTCGGCATGCGCTCGCCGGCGCTCGATCTCGCCTGGCGCATGCCCGGCTTCCGCCGCCGCATGGCCAAGCGCGTGCCGATCGACGAATGGCTGTTCCCCAACATCAACACCGGCTGCGTGCTCAAGTTCAACGACAAGGGCGAGGTGCTGGAGACCTATTGGGACATGGCCGGCGTCAACCATCCGATGATCACCTCGATGCGCGAGCACAAAGGCTATCTCTATCTCGGCGGCATCCAGAACAACCGCATCGGCCGACTACAAGCTCGACGGCGCCGATCCCGACTTCATCCAGTACGACAAGCGCTGGGGAAAGCTCTCGTGATCGCCGCGCTGCGCTCCCTCGGCGACCGGTTGCTCGGTCGTGGCGAGGCGTCGATCACCATCCCGATCTTCGACGGCGCACTGAAGCCCAACCAGATCCTGGACGACGGCCGAAGTCGTCGCGTCCTTCGACGATGCGAAGCGACATCGCGACCGATGGAAAAACGCTCTTCGTCGCCGACGGCGCGCAGGTCCTGCGCGTTGCCGGTGCGGAGAGGGCGGGGGATCGCCCGCTTCGACCGCACCGTCACCGCGCTCTGCGCGCTGCCCGATGGCGGCCTCGCGGTGGCGCTCGGCGGACGAGGAGATCGTCATCGAGGGCGGGCCGCTCACGGCCGGCGCTGGACGCATGCCGGCGGCACCCCCTTTCATGCGGTGAACGCGATCGCCGCACGGCCCGACGGCACGCTCGCCGTCACCGACGGTTCGCGCCGGCACGATTGCGCGCACTGGACGCACGATCTCATGGACCGTGGCGCAAGCGGCCGCCTGGTCTTCCTCGACCCGCGCAGCGGCGACGCCCGCGAGGCCGCGCACGGGCCTGGAATACGCCTTCGGCGCCTGCGCGTCGGGCGCCGAAACGCTCGTCTCCGAGAGCTGGCGCCACCGCCTCGCTCGCCATCGGGCCGGACGGCCAGCGCCGCATCGTGCTCGGATCGCCTGCCGGTCTATCCCTCGCGCCTCGTTGCGGCAGCCGGCGGCGGCTTCTGGCTGACCGCCTTTGCCGCGCGCACGCAGCTCGTGGAATTCGTGCTGCGCGAGCCCGCCTTCCGCCGCCGCATGATGAAGGAGATCGCGCCCGAGCACTGGATCGCGCCGCGGCTGCGCTCCGGCCAGAGCTATCCTCGAGCCGATGCAGGGCGCGCATCTGCGCACCATGGGCGTGCTGAAGCCATGGGCGCCGCCGCGCTCCTATGGTCTCGTGATCCGCCTCTCGCCCGAGGGCGCGCCGCTATACTCGCTGCACAGCCGGGTCGACGGCGTCAACCACGGCATCGTCGCCGCGGCCGAGGTCGCGGGCTTCCTCTATCTGCTGGCCAAGGGACCGGGCCGGCTGCATCCGGCTCGCCGCTGGCCGACATCGACAAGGACATCGCGGCATGACCACGCCGATCCTCGAACTGCGCCAGGCGACGAAGCTCGTATGGCGGCGTGCCGGCGATCGACGGCGTCGATTTCAGCCTGGCCGAGGGCGAGATCCATGCGCTGGTCGGCGAGAACGGCGCCGGCAAGTCGACCCTGACCAAGGTCATGGCCGGCGTCGTGTCGCTCACGCTCGGGAGCGATGCTGATCGCGCGGCCGCGAGGTCATGCCGCGCACGCCGCTCGAAGCCCGCCAGCTCGGCATCGCCATGGTCTTCCAGGAGAACAGCCTGGTGCCGTCGATGACGGTGGCGCAGAACCTCTTCCTGGGGCAGGAGAAATTCTACAATCGCCTGCGCGGCATCTACATCGCCGCCCAGCAGTTCCTGCAGTCGCTCAATTTCGACGTGACGCCGACAGCCACGGTGGCGCAGCTCGGCGCCGCCAAGAAGCAGATGGTCGAGATCGCGCGCGCCGTGCTGCACGACGCCAAGGTGATCATCTTCGACGAGCCGACGGCCAGCCTGACGCCCGAGGAGAAGAAATACTTCTTCGACCTGGTGCGCGATCTCAAGCAGCGCGGCGTCTCCGTCATCTTCATCTCGCACGCGCTCGAGGAGGCGCTGCTGATCGCCGACCGCATCACCGTGCTGCGCGACGGCCGCCATGTCGTCACCGACGACACGGTGAATTTCGACCGCGCCCGCGTCATCCAGGCGATGGTCGGGCGCGACCTGTCCAAGACGCTCTATGCCGAGCGCAAGGCCGAGGTGCGGCCGCCCGGCGAGCGCGTGCTCACCATCGAGAATTCTCCGCATGGCGCCGATGGTGAAGAACAACTCGCTCTCGGTCTTCGCCGGCCAGGTGACCGGCGTGTTCGGCCTGGTCGGGCTCGGGTCGCACCGAGACCTTCAAGATCGCGTGCGGGAATCCTGAAGCGCGACTTCTTCCACGGCGGCGAGATCTTCCTGCACGGACAAGCCCGTGCGCTATCTCACGCCGGCGCCCGCCGTGCGCGACGGCATCGCCTACATCACCGAGGACCGCAAGGTCGAGGGTTTCTTCGAGACCATGTCGATCGCCCGCAACATCTATATGGGCCTGTTGGCCAAGCTCGGCCGACGCCGGCCCTGTCACTCGGCCCGCGAGGCCGAGCTGGTCGGCCGGAAATGGGTCGAGGCACTCAACGTCAAGGCCATCGGCCAGGACGTGAAGGTCGTCGAACTGTCCGGCGGCAACCAGCAGAAGATCGTCATCGCCAAATCGCTGGTCCAGGAGCCCGGCCTGATCGTCTTCGACGAGCCGACGCGCGGCGTCGATGTCGGCGCCATCGCCGAGATCCACCAGCTGATCGACAGACTGGCCGACCAGGGCAACGCGGTCGTCATGATCTCCTCCTACCTGCCCGAGATCATGGCGCGCTCCGACCGCATCCTGGTTGCCGCCAGGGCAAGATCGTCGAGGAATTCGCGCACGAGGCCACCGAAGAAGATCATGTACGCCGCGATCCACTGACGCT
>CAVWKN010000038.1:0-41995 GCA_963755585.1 uncultured Alphaproteobacteria bacterium | reverse complement strand
CCGCAAGCTCGGACCGGCGCAGGTCGAGGTCTGCGGCTGCCGCATCAACCTGGTATGAAGCCGCTGCTGGTCGTCGGCAACTACCTGTCGCCCTATGTGCGCAAGGTGCTGGTGTGCCTTGAGCTCGAAAGGCATCGCCTACGAGGTCGATCACATCGTGCCGTTCTTCGGCGACGATCGGTTCTCGAAGCTGAGCCCGCTGCGGCGCATTCCGGTGCTGGTCGACGGCGACCTCGTGCTGAGCGATTCCTCGGTGATCTGCCAATACATCGAGGACAAACAGCCCGCGCCGGCGCTGCTGCCGGCCGACATCCGCGACCGCGCCCGGGCGCGCTGGCTGGAGGAGTTCGCCGACACGCGCATGGGCGACGTCTTCATCTGGCGTCTGTTCAACCAGATAGCGATCCGCCCGGTCGGTGTGGGGCGAGAAGGGCGATCGCGAACTGGTCGATCGCACCTTGAAGGAGGATGTGCCGGCGGTGCTCGATTATCTCGAGGCAGAAGCTCCCATCGACGGTTTTCGCTTCGGGGCCCTGTCGCTCGCCGACATCGCCATCGCCGCCTACTTCCGCAATGCCGGCTGGGTGCGCTTCCAGATCGATGCAGCACGCTGGCCGCGCGCCGCCGCCTGCGCCTGGCGCCGCATCGCCGGCCTCGACGCCCGCGTTCGTCAAGCTGGCCGGGATCGAGGACGCCATATTGCGCACGCCGATCGCCGAGCAGCGCGATGCGCTCAGGAAACTAGGCGCTCCCGTCAGCGCCGACACCTACGCCGGGCCGATGCCGCGCCGCGGCGTGATGCCGATCTAGGCCATGCGGCGCATCCATCCTTTCGTCTACGGGCACGTCATCGGCGCGCTGGTCACGGGCCTCGTGGCGGGCGCGCCCCTTGACGCCACGGCCGTGCTGGCCTTTTCCGGCATATTGGCCGTCAATGCCGTGATCGGCTCGCTGGTGTGCGGTGGCGACCCGGCTTCGAGGCCGCCGGCTGGAAGCTTTGGCTCGTGGCGACGTTCGCCAATCCGCTGATGGTGTCGGCGATCGCCTACACGATCGATTTCTACGATTGCCTGGTCGGCGCGAAGACCGGCTGGAGCTGCCTGTTCACCGACGCGGGGCCGGGCGTGGCGGCGGCGTGCCTGCCGTCGCCCCTGATCGGCCTCGCCGTCCGCTGGTGGAAGCGGCGTTCCGCCAACCAGCCCAGAATACGCGACCGTTAGGCCGCGATCGCCTTGCTGAGCCGTCCGCGGATCATCTCCTCGGCCTCGGCACGATGCGCTCGACCAACTCCTTGCAGGTCGGCATGTCGTGGATCAGGCCCATCACCGTCCCGGCCGACCAGATGCCGTGCTCCATGTCGCCGGTCTCGTAGACCACGCGGCCTTTGGCGCCGGCGACGATGGGGCCGATCTCCTGGATGGTCTTGCCCTCCTGCTCCATCTCGATCGCCTTTTTGGCGACCGAGTTGCCGTAGACTCGGCTGGTGTTGCGCAGCGTGCGGAAGATCAGCGACGTCGAACGCTCGTCGCTCGACACCAGCGCCTGCTTCACGTTCTCGTGGATCGGCGCTTCCTTGGTCGCCATGAAGCGCGTGCCCATGTTGATGCCTTCGCAGCCCAGTGCCAGCGCCGCCACCAGGCCGCGCGCGTCGCCGAAGCCGCCCGAGGCGACCATCGGGATTTTTATGACATTGGCCGCCGCCGGCAGCAGCACGAGGTCGGGGATGTCGTCCTCGCCGGGATGGCCGGCGCACTCGAAGCCGTCCATCGAGATCGCGTCGACGCCGACCTTCTCGGCCGAGATGCCGTGGCGCACAGAGGTGCATTTGTGGATCACCTTGATGCCGGCTTGCCTTGAGCTTGGGCAGGAAGGGCTTCGGGTTGTTGCCGGCGGTCTCGACGATCTTGATGCCGAAATCGATGATGGCGTCGATGTATTCGCCATAGGGCCGCGGCACGAGGGTCGGCAGGATGGTGAGGTTCACGCCGAACGGCTGGTCGGTCATCTCGCGGCAGCGCTTGACCTCCTTGCGCAGGTCTTCGGGCGTGGGCTGGGTGAGCCCGGTCAAAGAGCCCAGCGCACCCGCATTGGCAACCGCGGCGCTGCAGCTCGGCCCGGCCGACCCACTGCATGCCGCCCTGCACGATCGGGTGTTTCACGCCGAACATTTCGGTGAAGCGCGTCTTGATCATCTGCTGTTTCCCCGCCGGTCTCTGTTGCGGCCAGCATTAGCGAACCTCGCCCGTGCGCACTAGCCCCGGAACGGCCTTCCGCAGCGCGGACCGACGAGCGCAAGCTCGTCGTCCCGAGCGGAGGGAGCGAAGCGACCGCAGTCGAGGGATCTCGTCAATGAGCATCCAGCCAGGCCAGTACGTCTGCGCGAGCAGGCGTGCGCGCCTCGAGGAGGCCGGCGAAGGACGCGACGACATCGACATGGCCCACGCCCGGGTAAAGCTTGAGCTCGACCGGCGCGCCTGCCGTGCGCCACGCCGCCGCGAGGTGCTCGCTGTTGCGCGGATAGACGGTATCGTCGGCCGTGCCGTGGATGAGCAGCGCCGGCGGCAAGGGCGCCTTGGCGAAGGTGATGGCCTCGATGTCGGGATTGTTGGCGCCGCCGAAGATGTCGATCAGCTTGGCCGAGGTGAGTGGCAGGAAATCGTAGGGGCCGGAAAGACCGATCACGCCCGGCAGCTTCATGCGGTCGACGCCCGCCTGCTGCAGATAGGGCGTGTTGGTCATCAGCAGCAGCGCGATATGGGCGCCGGCAGAGTGGCCCATGACGAAGAGCTTGCTGCTGCCGACGCGATCCGATGTCCAGCGGACAGCCTGGGCGCCATCCTGGACGAAGGCGGGAAAGCGCACCTCGGGATAGATCCGGTAGTCGGGAATGATGACGGTGTAGCCGCTGGCGGTGAGCGCCTGGGCGACGAACAGGTAATCGCTCTTGCTGCCCGAATCCCACGAGCCGCCGTAGAAGAAGATCACGGCCTTGCCGTCGGCGCGCGGCTTGTCGGGGCGGTAGAGGTCGAGCTTCTGGCGCGGGCCAAGGCCGTAGGCGATGTCGGGCTGGAGTGTGTAGCCGGTGCGGGGGACGGTCGCGTTCAGCAGTGCCGCCGGAGAACAGCCGCCTAAGACGCCCGCGAGGCTGGCTAAAAGGCCTCGACGGGCCATGCTCATGCTGAGGCGATGTCGCGCACTTGCTCGGCCAGCGCCAGCGAGGCGGTAAGGCCGGGCGATTCGATGCCGAACAGATTTATCAGCCCCGGCACGCCGTGCTCGGCGGGACCCTGCACGGTGAAGTCCTGGGCCGGCGCGCCCGGCGGCACGATCTTGGGCCGGATGCCGGCATAGCCCGGCTGCAGCGCGCCGTCCTTGAGCTCCGGCCAGTAGCGGCGCACGGCGGCGTAGAACTTGTCGGCGCGGTGCGGGTCGACCGTGTAGTCGATGCCGCCGATCCATTCGACATCGGGGCCGAACTTGGCCTGGCCGCCCATGTCGACGGTGATGTGCACGCCAAGGCCGCCCGGCACGGGCACGGGATAGATCAGGCGCGAGAAGGGCGAGCGTCCGGCCAAGGTGAAATAGTTTCCTTTGGCGTAATACGCGGTCGGCATGCGGTCGGATGGCATGCCGGCGATTTTTTTCGCGAGCGCGGGCGCATGCAGGCCGGCGGAATTGATCAGCAGCCGACAACGCAGCATCATCGGCTCGGTTCCGCCGACCTCGAGCTCGATGCCGCCCTCGACGACGCGGCCGTGCTTCACCGGACTGTGGAAGGCGGACATGGCGCCGCCTGCTTCGGCGTCGCCCTGCAGCGCCAGCATGTAGGATGGCTGTCGATGATGCCCGGTCGCGGCGACAGCAGGGCCGCGGTGCAGTGCAGATTGGGCTCCAGCGCCCTTGCCTCGCCGGCGCTCAACAGCCGCATGCCCTCCACGCCATTGGCTTCGGCGCGGCCCTTGATCGCGGCAAGCTTCGTCGTCTTCGGCGTCGTTGGTCGCCGCGATCAGCTTGCCGCAATTGCGATGCGGCACGCCGTGCTCGGCGCAATAGGCATAGAGCAGGCGGCGGCCGGCGACGCAGGTGCGCGCCATCAGGCTGCCCTTGGGATAGTAGATGCCGGCGTGGATGACCTCGGAATTGCGCGAGCTGGTCTCGGTGCCGATGCCTTCGGCGGCCTCGACGACGATGACCTCACGGCCGGCAAGGGCGAGGGCACGGGCCACGGCCAGGCCCACCACGCCGGCGCCGATCACGACGCAGTCGACGATTTCGGGCGGGGTTTCGAACGGGGACGAACTCATGGGCGCATGCTAGAACCCGCCGTTCTTTTAGTCACGGCAGGCGGATTCGCAGCATGAAGGGCGCGCTGGTCACGGGAGCGGGGATGCGGATCGGCCGCGCGCTGGCGATGGCGCTGGCGGCCGACGGATTTTTCATATTCGTGCACTATAACCGCTCGGCCGGCCGGCACATGAGACGGTGGCCGCGATCGCCGCCGCCGGCGGCAAGGCCAAGGCCTTGCGTGCCGACCTCTCCTCGGCGCGGCAGGCCGAGGCGCTGGTCGGCAAGTGCCGCGCCCGTGGCGTGCGGCTCACCTGTCTTGTGAACAGTGCCTCGCTGTTCAAGCTCGATCGTGCGCCGACGGCCACCGCGGCGGATTTCGACCTGCACATGGCGGTCAATCTCCGGGCGCCGCTGCTGCTCTCGCAGGCCGTGGCGCGGCAACTGCCGGCCGGCGAGACCGGCGTGATCGTGAACATGCTCGACCAGAAGCTTTTCAACCTCAATCCCGACTTCCTGACCTACACGCTGTCCAAGGTCGGCCTGCAGGGACTGACGACCGTGCTGGCGCAGGCCTTCGCGCCGCGCCTGCGCGTGGCCGGGATCGCGCCGGGCCTCACCTTGCGCAGCGGCAGCCAGACCGACGCGCGCTTCGCCCAGCAGCACAGGGAAAATCCCCTGGGCGTCGGCGTGACGACCGAAGACCTGGTGCGTGCGCTGCGCTTCATCGTGGCGACGCCGACCTTCACCGGCGACGTCCTGATCGTCGACAGCGGCGAGCATCTCAGCGGTCGACCGCGTGACATCGCCTTCGACACGAAAAAGAAGAAATGACATGGCCGCCGATTTCAATCGCCGCATTTTCATCCGCGACTTCAAGCTGAAGGTCTCGATCGGCATCCACGATTTCGAGCACAAGGGGCCGCAGAATGTCGTGGTGAACGCCGACCTCATGCTCGGGCCGTCGGACAAGGCGCACGGCGACAGGATCGCCAACGTGCTCAACTACGACACCGTGCATGACGGCATCATCGCCCTGGCCGGGAGCCGCCATTTCAACCTGCAGGAGACGCTGGTCGAGGCCATCCTCGACCTCTGCCTGGCGCAACCCGGCGTGATCGAAGCCCGTGTCTCGACCGAGAAACCCGACGTCTACGGCGACTGCCGCGTCGGCTACGAGGCGGTTCGTCGCCGTTGACACGCGATCGCCGTCATCTGGTGGGCGCCTTCGCCGCGATGATCTTCGTCGGCGCGAGCTGGGGCGGCAACCTGCCCGTCACCAAGGTGATGCTGCGCCATTTCGACCTGATCCCGATGGCGGCAATCCGTACGATCTCGGCGACCGTTTCGCTGATCCTGCTGCTCTGGCTGATCGAGGGTCGGCGCGCGCTTCGGGTCGATGTCGGCCTCGGCCGCTTCCTGCTGCTCGGCCTCATGATGGCGAGCTTTTTCGCCTTCTATGCGCTCGGCCTGCAATACAGCAACCCGATCACCGCGGCGGCGGTGCAGGTGGCGGGTCCGCTGGTGGCGTCGGTGACCGTGCGGCTGACGACCGGCCAGCGCTTCGATCCCGGCTTCGGCGTGGCGCTGGCGCTGACCGTGCTGGGCGGCTTCATCCTCTCCGCCGGCAGCCTGTTCGGCACCGGTGCGGTGACGTTTGGCGGTGGCGAGATCATCGTGCTGCTGAGCAACGTGCTTTGGACGCTCTACAGCATCAAGACGCAGGCCTGGTTCAGCCGCGAGAGCCAGCTCCACCGCGCCTATGTCGCCTCGCTGTCGGCCATGGGCTGGCTGACGCTGTGCAGCCTCGGCCTGGTCGCCGTCGGCTGGGCGAGATCGCCGTTCGGCGTCTCCGATCCCTGGATCTGGACGCAGCTCGTCACGGTCGCGATCCTGGCCAGCGGGCTCGGCAGCTATTGCTGGAACGTGGGCGCCAGCCGGCTGGGTGTCGCCGTCGCCTCGCTGTGGGTCAATCTTGTGCCGTTTTTCGCCGTATTATGGTCCATGGCCTACGGCTTCATTCCCAATGCCTACCAGATCGCAGGCGGCCTCGTAGCCTTGAGCGGCGTGGTCTACATGCAATGGCGAAAACTGCAGACCGCGCAACGCTGAGCCAGGGTTTCCCGACCATGACCGAACCCGTCCTGAAGACGTCCAACTGCCGCTGGATCGCCGTGCCCGGCGCCAGCGATGCGCGCGGCCGCATCAACTTCCTCGAGGTCGGCAAGGGGCTGCCGTTCCGCCCGCAGCGCCTGTTCTGGCTGCACCATATCGCGCCCGGGCAATGGCGCGGCCGGCATGGCCATCGCGAGTCGGAGCTGGTGATGGTGGCGTTGCACGGCGCCTGCCGGATCCATCTCGACGATGGCCGCACGACGGAGCAGGTGGCGCTCGACGATCCGGCCAAAGGTCTTCTTGTCGGGACGTGGGTGTGGCATGAGCTCACGGATTTCACGCCGCACGCGGCGATCCTGGTGATCGCGTCGACCCTCTACGACGAAGCCGAATATTTGCGCGACTACGAGGTCTTCAAGCGCGAAGCGGCGGCGAGGGCGGCATGATCCCCTTTCTCGACATGAAGGCGGTCTATGCCGAGCTGAAGCCCGAGCTCGACGCCGCCTATGCCCGCGTCATGGAATCGGGCTGGTTCGTGCTCGGCAAGGAAGTCGAGGCCTTCGAGGCCGAATACGCCGCCTTCTGCGGCACCGCACATTGCGTCGGGCTGGCCAACGGGCTGGAAGCGCTGGAGCTGGTGCTGCGCGCCTGGGATCTCGGCGCCGGCGACGAGGTGATCGTGCCGTCCAACACCTACATCGCGACCTGGCTGGCGGTGACGGCGGTTGGCGCCACGGTCGTGCCGGTCGAGCCGACGCCCGCCGGCCCCAACATCGATCCCGAGCGCATCGCCGCCGCGATCACGTCGCGTACCAAAGCGATCATGCCGGTCCATCTCTACGGCGAGCCGGCCGACATGGACGCCATCATGGCGCTCGCCCACAAGCGCGGGCTCAAGGTGGTCGAGGACGTGGCGCAGGCGCAGGGCGCCAAGGTGCGCGGACGGCGGGCCGGCGCGCTGGGTCACGCCGGCGCACACAGCTTCTTCCCGACCAAGAATTTCGGCGCCTTCGGCGATGGCGGCGCGGTCACCACCGACGACGCCGGCTGGCCGACCGGCTGCGCGTGCTGCGCAACTACGGCAGCCGCGTGAAGTACGTCAACCTGGAGCGCGGCTTCAACTCCCGGCTCGACGAGATGCAGGCGGCCTTCCTGCGCGCCAAGCTGCCGAGGCTCGATGCCTGGAACGAGCACCGGCGCGGGGTCGCCGCCCGCTATGACGACAAGCTGGCGGGCATCCCGGGCCTCGGCCTGCCGCGCGCGCCGCAATGGGCGGAGCCGGTGTGGCATCTCTACGTCGTGCGCGTCCTCGATGGAGAAGGGCGTCGCGCCGAGCTGATGGCCGCGCTCGACAAGGCCGGCATCGGTTCGCTGATCCACTATCCAATTCCGCCGCACCTGCAGCAGGCCTATGCCGACCTCGGCCTGCCCAAGGGAACGTTTCCGCTCGCCGAGACGCTCGCCGAGACGGTGCTGAGCCTGCCCATGGGGGCGCATATCAAGTTGGAAGCGGTCGACGAGGTGGCAGCCGTGATCCGCGCCGCTCTGTCCTCGTAAGCCAGAAGGGGGAAAAGATGAGCGGTGCATTGGAACTGCGGCAGGCAGTGCCTTCGGATGCGCCGGCGATCCGGGAGTTGACGCGGGAAGCTTACGCCAAATGGGTGCCGCTCATCGGCCGTGAGCCCAAGCCGATGACGGCGGATTATGCGGAGGCCATCCGCAAGCACCGCTTCGACCTCCTGTACGTCGAGAGCAGGCTGGCCGCCCTGATCGAGACGATCCGGGAAGCCGATCATCTGCTGGTCGAGAACGTTGCCGTGTCGCCGTCCTTCCAGGGACGTGGCTTCGGCCGCAGGCTGATGGCACATGCCGAACAGCTGGCGGCAGTCATCGGGATTCAGTGAAATCCGGCTCTACACCAACAAGCTCTTCACCGAGAACGTGCAGCTCTACCAAAGGCTCGGCTATCGAGTGGATCGCGAGGAGGAGCTCGCGATCGGCGTGGCCGTCCATATGAGCAAGCCGCTGCCGCGATAGCGAAGCGTCCCTAGAGCATCCCGCCGGCAATCATGTCGAAGCGGGATCGGAGCTCCTCGACGGTCGGCACCTTGTCGGCTTCGAGCTCGGGATATTCCTTGGCGAGTTCCGCCCGGTCGAATTCGTCGAGGTGCAGGCTGGCCAGGGAATGATCCGTTTCCAACGCGTTGAGAGCGTTGTGCAGGTGGAAGACCTTCCAGTGCGCAGGCCCTTCGTGGGCCGCGGCTTCAAGCTGCTTCAGCCGCTCCTCGAAGCGCCGCGCCACCTTGGTCAACTCGTCCGACATGTCGTCCTCCCGGCTTTCCCGGCCATATGGTGCGCGTGCGGCGCGACGGCCGCAAGCAGCAGACATGGGCGGGTCAGGAGGTGCTGGGTTCGCAGTCTCGACGTTCGCAGCTCGGCCTAGGGATAATATTCCGGCCCCGGGTGAATGCCGTTGTAGTTGCGGTACTCGGAAGCCGACCGATAGGTCGGGCCCGAAGGATAGTAGCTGTAAGGCGTCGGCTGATAGTAGGTCGGCTGATAGTAGGTCGCCGGATAGGCAGCGCCTTGCGAGTAGCCGTAGCGGGGCGCGTACGGATCGGCACATCCGGCGAGCATCCCGGCAAGCGTCACCGCGGCGACAATGCAGCAGGTCGTTCTCATGGCAGTCTCCATTCGATGCTGGGAGTTAACCCCGGTCGCGGTGAAGGGTTGCTTGCCATCAAGCCGCCGTATTCGGCAGACTGCGGACGAATGCGCAGGAAGGACGACAATGATCAAGGGCGAGCTTGTTCGCGTGATGAACGAAAGTTATGGGAAGCTTCGGCTCGAAGCCGCGAGAATCGAAGAATTGCCGATCGAGCTCGAGCAGTTGCACCGTGCGATCGAAGCCGTGAATCTCAAGGTCGACTTCGATGTTGACCCTTTCGATTTCCGTGCCGTCCTGCTGGATGTCGCCGCCGGGCCGAAGGATGGCTGACTGGTCGAGAGCACCGCTCGCCGAAACCGCCGATGCGATCGCAGCCGGCAAGACGACGTCGCGGGAGGTCACGGAGGCCTGCCTCGACCGGATCGCGCGCCTCGGCGATACGCTGAACTGCTTCGTCGAAGTCGACCGGGACGGCGCGCGCAAGGCAGCCGATGTGGCCGACCGGCGCCAACGCGGCGGCGCCGTGCTGGGGCCGCTGCACGGAGTGCCGCTGGCGCACAAGGACATGTATTACCGGGCGGGCCGGGTGTCAGCCTGCGGATCGAAGCTGCGCGCCGACTGGCGCGCGCCCTACACCGCGACGGCGCTGGACAGGCTCGACCAGGCGGGCGCCCTCGAGCTCGGCCGCCTCGCGATGGTCGAGTTCGCCATGGGCCCGCACGGCTACAATCAGAACTACCCGCAATGTCGCAATCCGTGGAACCCCGAACACATCCCGTGCGGCTCGTCGAGCGGTTCCGGCGTCGCCGTCGGCGGGCGCATGGTTCATGCGGCGCTGGGCTCGGATACGGGCGGCTCGATCCGCTGTCCTGCGGCGGTATCGGGCGTCGTCGGCCTCATGCCGACGAATGGCCGGGTAAGTCGCCGAGGTGCGATGCCGATGTCGCATTCGTTCGACGTCGTCGGTCCCTTGGCCCGAACGGCGCGCGACTGCGCGCGCATGCTCGGCGTCATTGCCGGCCACGATCCTGCGGACGCCAGCTCGCTTGACCTGCCGGTGCCGGACTATGAAGCCGAACTGGGCAGCGCGACGCCGTTGCCGAAAATCGGCATTGCGCGCGGCTATTTCGATACGGGCGTGGAGGCCGAGGTCGCAAACGCGCTCGATCGCGCCGTCGACGACCTGCGGCGGATCGGCTTCGTCGTCGAGGATGTCGCCATGCCGGTCGGACTGCTCGATGAAATAGCCGAGCTGCATCCCCTCATCATGAAGGCGGAGGGCGCTGCCAACCATCTGTCCACGATGCGCGAGCGCGAGGCCGACTACACGTTCGAAGTCGGCCATCGGCTGCACGCCGGCTTCTTCATCCCGGCGGCAAGCTATATTCGCGCGCTGAAGCTGCGCGGCGCCTATCTGCGGACCTTCGCGGAAGCCATCTTCCCCAAGGCGGACTTGATCCTGACCCCGGTCCTGCCGATGCCGGTGCCGACCATCGCCGAGACGAGCGGCCGGACCGGCAAGGCCTATCTCGACATGGTCGTGTCGCTCACCCGCAATACGAAGGTGATCAATTTCCTCGGCCTGCCGGCGATCAGCGTTCCGTGCGGATTTACCGCGAACGGGCTGCCGACCGCTTTCCAGCTCTTTGGGCGGCCCCTTCAGGAAGCCGCCCTGTTGCGGGCGGCAGATCGCTACCAGCAGGCGACGGTTTGGCATGCCCGCGAGCCCAGCCTGGCCACCGACATCGGATCGCAATCATGAAAATCGGCGCCGTCATGTTCTTCACCACGGACTCCATGCAGCCCGCTGCGCTGGCGCGCGCGTTGGAGGAACGCGGCTTCGAATCGCTATGGGTGCCGGAACATACCCACATTCCGTCCTCGCAAAAGTCGGCCTATCCGGCGAGCGGCGGATTAGTCCGGGCCTACTACGAGCTGATGGATCCGTTCCTCGCGCTCAATACCGCGGCCGCCGTCACGACGAAGCTCAGGATCGGCACCGGCATTGCCCTGGTGATCCAGCGTGATCCGATCATCACCGCGAAGATGGTTTCCTCGATCGACCAGCTCTCCGGCGGGCGCTTCCTGTTCGGCGTGGGCAACGGCTGGAACCAGGAGGAGGTCGAGAACCACGGCACCGACTTCAAGTCCCGCCATAAACTGGCGCGCGAACGGATCGAGGCGATGAAGACCATCTGGACCGAGGAGGAGCCCGAATATCACGGAGAATTCGTCCGCTTCGACAAGATGAAGCAGTGGCCGAAGCCCAAACAGAAGCCGCATCCGCCAATCATCGTCGGCGGCGCCTTCCCCTATGCCGCGCGGCGCGCGATCCGCTACGGCGACGGCTGGATCCCGCGCGACGACTGGCTGGAGCGGGACGGGATGGGCGTGCTCGAGCAGTTCCGCGACATGGCGAGGCAAGCCGGCCGCGATCCGGCGAGCTTGCCCGTCAGCGCCTTTCGCGTGCCCGACAACATCGAACGGCTGCGCCTGTGCGAGGAACTCGGCATCGACCGCGTCGTCTTCTCCCTGCCGGCGGAGAAGGAAGACAAGCTCCTGCCGATCATGGACCGCTGGGCCGAGTTGAAGCATCAACTGGGCGGCGGGGCCGGCTGATCATTTTTCCAATTGGAACGATGTCGGTCGATTGTCCTAATTCGGACAGTCCTGGCCGATTGGCCAACTGCCGGTTGACACGCCGGGGGCCGCGCCAACATTCAGCCCATGGCGGACGGCGGATCGACCTGCGAACCTCGCATTGTCGGAACGAGCCCATGACTTGGGGCCTTCTCGGCTTCGTAGTGCTCGGCGGCTCCCTCGTCGTCGCCCTGCTGATTGCCGCCGTCTGGTACTGCATCAACCAAATCGCCAAGTGGTGACGGTTTCGCCCGCTAGCTTTGCGGCGGTGGATCGTCGCCGTAAGTCCATGCCGTTCGGAATACGTTGTTGGAGTCCTGAACGCGCACCTGTGCGCCATCCGGGTTGGTCATGCCGGCCTTGTGGGCCGCATCAATGGCCGCGGTGATGGCGTCGTCCTGGGTGGCGTAGGGCGGCGAGTGTCGTCCGTGATGGCGGACCATCCACCGCTGCTCGAGAAGCACGACCGTAAAGACATCTCGTGCCATGGAACCCTCCGCGGACACGATCTTTTGGTGGGCTGCCAGGGCATTGATAACCCGGCCCGGCGCCAATCCCAAGACCCGCCGGGTCGTGGGTCGTGAAATTCGTGTCAGCTCGTCAGCCCGAGCCGCTCGCCGCGGTAGGCGCCGCTCATGACGCGCTCCCACCAGCCCCTGTTGTCGAGGTACCAGCGCACGGTCTGGCGCAGGCCGTCCTCGAAATTGTGCCGCGGTTGCCAGCCGAGCTCGTTTCGGATCTTGCCGGCGTCGATGGCGTAGCGCGCATCGTGGCCCGGCCGATCGGTGACGAACTGGATCAGCCTGGCATGCGGGCGGTTCATGTTGTTGGGCAGCATCTCGTCGAGTGCGGTGCAGATCGTACGCACGACATCGATGTTCCGCCGCTCGCTGTCGCCGCCGACATTGTAGGTCTCGCCGGGCCGGCCCTTGCGCAGGACCAGGGTCAGCGCCTCGGCATGGTCCTCGACATGCAGCCAGTCGCGCACGTTCTCGCCCTTGCCGTAGACCGGCAGGCTCTCGCCGCGCAGCGCGCGGATGATGACCAGCGGGATCAGCTTCTCCGGGAAATGGTAGGGCCCGTAATTGTTGGAGCAGTTGGTGGCCAGGGTCGGCAGGCCGTGGGTGTGGTGCCAGGCCCGCACCAGATGGTCGGATGCGGCCTTGCTGGCGGCATAGGGCGAGTTGGGCTGGTAGGGCGTGGCCTCGCTGAACTTGCCGGTCGGCCCCAGCGAGCCGAACACCTCGTCGGTCGAGATGTGCTGGAAGCGAAAGCGTGCGCGGGCGTCGGCGTCCAGCGTCCGCCAGTAGGCGAGGGCGGCCTCGAGCAGCGCATAGGTGCCGCCGACATTGGTCTCGATGAAGGGCGCGGCGCCGTCGATCGAGCGGTCGACATGGCTCTCGGCCGCCAGATGCAGCACGGCATCGGGCCGGAAACCGCGCAGGATGTCGTCGAGCGCCACACGGTCCTGGATGTCGACCTTGAAATGCGTGTGACGGTTGCTGTCGCGCGCCTCGGCCAGCGATTCGAGGTTGCCGGCATAGGTCAGCTTGTCGACGTTGGCCACCGTCCAGTCGGTGTCGCGGATGATGTGGCGGACGACGGCCGAGCCGATGAAGCCCGCACCGCCGGTGACCAGGATTTTCATGGTGTCGTTTTAGTCGCTGGGAGCGCGCCACTCCAGTGGCGCGTCCGAGCATGAGAAGCTCAGTGATGCAGGATCTGGCCGAGGAACAGCTTGGTGCGCTCGTTCCGCGGATTGGCGAAGAACGATTCGGGCTCGTTCTGCTCGACGATCTCGCCGCGGTCCATGAAGATCACGCGGTCGGCCACGGCGCGGGCGAAGCCCATTTCATGGGTGACGCACAGCATGGTCATGCCCTCGCCCGCCAGCTCGATCATGACGTCGAGCACCTCCTTGACCATTTCGGGATCGAGCGCCGAGGTCGGCTCGTCGAACAGCATGATCTTGGGCCGCATGCAGAGCGCCCGGGCGATCGCCACGCGCTGCTGCTGGCCGCCCGAGAGCTGGCCGGGATATTTCAGCGCCTGCTCGGGAATGCGCACGCGCTTCAGGAGGCTCATGGCGACCTCTTCGGCCTCCCGCTTGGGCATCTTCTTCACCCAGATCGGCGCCAGGGTCAGGTTCTCGAGGATGGTGAGATGCGGGAAGAGGTTGAACGACTGGAACACCATGCCGACTTCGCGGCGGATCGCCTCGATGTTCTTGACGTCGTTGGTGAGCGTCACGCCGTCGACGACGATGTCGCCGGCCTGGTGCTCCTCGAGCCGATTGATGCAACGGATCAAGGTCGACTTGCCCGAGCCGGAGGGCCCGCAGATGACGATCTTCTCGCCCTCCTTGACGTCGAGGTTGATGTCGCTCAGCACGTGGAACTGCCCGAACCACTTGTTGACGCCCGTCAGCGTGATCACGGACGGGGCGTTGCTGAGGTCGTGCGCGACACTGGCGGCCATTGGTTCGTTCTCCTCGCCGCCTAGCGGCGCGTTCCCCTGTTGAGCTCGACCTCGAGATACTTGCTGTAGCGCGACATCGAGAAGCAGAAGCAGAAATAGATGAAGGCGGCGAACAGGTAGACCTCGCCGGGGAAGCCCGCCCAGTTGGGGTCGACCAGTGCCTGGTTGGCGCTGTTGAGGAAGTCGAAGATGCCGATGATCAGCACCAGCGAGGTGTCCTTGAAGAAGCCGATGAAGGTGTTGATCAGCGGCGGGATCACCACGCGCAGCGCCTGCGGCAGGATGATCAGCAAGGTCTTCTGCACGTAGTTGAGGCCCATCGCGTCGGCCGCCTCGAACTGGCCCTTGGGCAGCGACTGCAGGCCGCCCCTGATGATCTCGGCGATGTAGGCGCCGGCGAACAGGATGACGGCGACCTGGGCGCGCAGGAACTTGTCGATGGTCACACCGCTCGGCAGGAACAGCGGCAGCATGACCGAGGCCATGATCAGCAGGCTGATCAGCGGCACGCCGCGGATCAGCTCGATGAAGCCCACGCACAGGCCCTTGATCAGCGGCAGGTTCGAGCGCCGGCCGAGCGCCAGCAGGATGCCGTAGGGGAAGGCGAACACCAGGCCGTAGGTGGCGAGGATCATCGTCACCGGAATGCCGCCCCACAGGCTGGTCTCGACGTAGCTCAAGGGCGCGATGGCGAGGCTCCAGGCCGGCAGGACGCCCAGCATGCGCAGCGCCAGCCCGACCAGGCCGATGAGGGCCAGTGCCCGATAGGCGTTCATCTCGCCGGCCTCGGCGATGCCGTTGCGCATGGCCATGCCGACGCCGCCCACGGCCAGGGCCACGAACAGGATCAGGGACAGCGGGATGTGGATCTGGCCGAACATCAGCAGGAAGGTGACGAACGAGCCCACGCCCCAGATCACCAGCAGCCGCCAGTTCCACATGCGCCGGTCGGCGGACGTGATCAGCATCGCCAGCATGGCGACGATGGCGAACAGCGGCCGCCATTGCTGTTCGTAGGGGTAGGTGCCGAAGAAGATGAGCCGGTATTTCTCGCGGATCAGCGCCCAGCAGGCGCCGCCGCCGCGGCATTCAGCGCCGGTCGCCGCGGTGAAATTGGCGGTGAAGACCGCCCATTCGAGGAACCACGACAGGAGCCAGCCGACGGCCACGATCAGCACGACCGTGATGATGCCGTTCAGCCAGCTCGAGAACAGGTGCTTGCGCGCCCATCCGAACGGTCCGGTTTCGTCGACGGGAGGGGCGAGCTGCGGGCGCTCGCCGACGGGCAGGGCGTCGGTCATGGCTCAGCGCTCCCTCAGGGCGATGCGTTTGTTGTACCAATTCATGAACGCGGAGATCGACAGGCTGACAGACAGGTAAGCCGCCATGATGATGAGAACGTTCTCGATCGCCTGGCCGGTCTGGTTGATCGTGACATTGATCGAGGCCACGAGGTCGGGATAGCCGATGGCGATGGCGAGCGAGCTGTTCTTGACGATGTTGAGATACTGGCTGGTCATCGGCGGCACGATCACGCGCAACGCCTGCGGCAGCAGCACCAGCCGCATCACCTGGCCGCGCGACAGGCCGAGCGCCATGGCGGCTTCGCTCTGGCCCTTGTGCAGCGCCAGGATGCCCGAGCGCACGATTTCGGCGATGAAGGCGGAGGTATAGAGCACGAGGCCGGCCAGCAGCGCGGTGAATTCCGGCTGGATGACCGTACCGCCCTCGAAGTTGAAGCCCTTGAGCTCAGGCCAGCTCAGATGATGTGGCGCGCCGCCCGCCAGCCAGACCAGGAAGGGCAGGCCGAGCGCCACGCCCAGGCCTGCGGACATCGAGGGGAAGGGCTGGCCGGTGTCTTCCTGGCGTTTCTTGGCCCAGCGGTGCAACAGCCCACGCGCCGGCGATGCCGACCAGCAGGGCGACGCCCATCCATTTGTGGATCGGGTCGGCCATCGGCACGGGGAAATAGAGGCCGCGGTTCGACAGGTACACCGAATTCCAGAACGCACCGAGCGCCTGGCGCGGCCCCGGAAAGGCCTCACTGATCAGCTTGTAGAAAAGGAACAGCCAGAGCAGCAGCGGCACGTTGCGGAAGGCCTCGACGTACCATTCGCAGATCCGGGAGAGCAGCCAGTTGTTCGACAGCCGGCCGACGCCCAGCAGCGTGCCCAGGATGGTCGCCAGGAAAACACCGAGCACGGACACTTTCAGCGTGTTCAGCAGGCCGACGAAGATGGCGCGGGCATAGGTACTGGCCGGCGAGTAGGCGATCATCGTGTCGCCGATCTCGAAGCCCGCCTCGCGGTCGAGGTAGTGGTAGCCGCTGGCGATCTTCTGGCGGGCGAGATTTTCGACGGTATTGGAGACGAGATACCAGGCGAGGAAGCCGACAGCGCCGACCACGACGATCTGGAAGACCCAGCCGCGAATGACCGGATCGTTCCACGGCGGCACTCGCGCGCGCGACACGGAGCCCAGTGTCTCGACTGCCATACGCTATTCCCCCTGTCGGCCGCGGTTCGTCCGCGCGCCCCTCTCGATCGATATTACCGTCAGTTTAAGAGGGAAAAGCGCACTTGCAACCATGCCGCCCCCTCGAAACATGTTTCAGCAGATCGCCCCTAGCGGATCGGCGGGGCATACTGCAGACCGCCCTGGGTCCACAGCTTGTTGAGACCGCGGTCGATCTTGAGGATCGAGCCGGAGCCGACGTTGCGCTCGAAGCTTTCGCCGTAGTTGCCGACCTGCTTGATGATGTTGACGACCCAGGCTTCGTCGACGCCCAGCGCCTTGCCCATGCCCGGGGTCACGCCGAGGATGCGCTTGATCGAGGGATTCTCGCTCTTCAGCATCTCGTCGACGGTCTTGGACGAGATGCCGTATTCCTCGGCCTCGAGCATGGCGTACTGCGACCAGCGCACGATGTCGGCGAACTGGTTGTCGCCATGGCGCACCGCGGGGGCCAGCGGCTCCTTGGAGATGATCTCCGGCAGGACGATGAAGTCG
Organism: uncultured Alphaproteobacteria bacterium; assembly: GCA_963755585.1. GTDB lineage: Bacteria > Pseudomonadota > Alphaproteobacteria > Reyranellales > Reyranellaceae > Reyranella. The sequence goes on along the minus strand of CAVWKN010000038.1, from coordinate 24,801 downwards.
TCCGCCGTCGCGGGCGCCGGTACGTTCGCCGCGCGGGTTGCGTAGAGGCTCGAGGAGTCGTTGGTATAGACGTCGCAGCGACCGGAGAAGAAGGCGGCACGCACTTCCTCGACCTTCTCGATGACCACCGGCTTGAAGGTCATCTTGTTGGCGCGGAAGTAGTCGGCGAGGTTGAGCTCGGTGGTCGTGCCGGGCGCCACGCACACGGTGGCGCCGTTCAGCTCCTTGGCGCTCTTCACGCCGAGCTTCTTGTTCACCAGGAAGCCCTGGCCGTCATAGTAGGTCACGGCCGTGAAATCGAGGCCGAGCGCGGTGTCGCGCGTCAAGGTGATGGTGGTGTTGTTGGACAGGATGTCGACCTCGCCCGACTGCAGCGCCGTGAAGCGCTGTTGCGAGGACAGCGGCACGTACTTGACCTTCTCGGCATCGCCGAAGATGGCCGCTGAGACGGCCCGGCAGACGTCGACGTCGAGGCCGATCCACTTGCCCTGGCTGTCCTGCAGCATGAACCCGGCCGTTCCCTGGCCGATGCCGCAAATCAGCGAGCCGCGCGCCTTGATGGTGTCGAGGTCCTTGCCGGCCATCGCGCCGGTCGAGATGAAGAGCGCGGCCAGACCAGCCGCCATTGCTACCGAAGCCTTATGCATCATTGCCTCCCTTTTGTTGCCCCTGGGCAAGTCTCACTCTACCCGGGCTAGCAAGCAACAGGCCAAATGAAAACCGCCGCCCCGGTGGGCGGCGGCCGTTCAATTCGGTATTATGGGCCGGCCCAGGTGAATCACCCCTCAGCGAATGGGCGGGGCGTACTGGATGCCGCCCTGGGTCCACAGCCTGTTGAGGCCGCGGTCGATCTTGAGCGGCGAGCCCATGCCGACATTGCGATCGAAGCTTTCGCCGTAGTTACCGACCTGTTTTACGATATTGACGACCCAGGCCTCGTCGACGCCCAGCGCCTTGCCCATGCCCGGGGTCACGCCGAGGATGCGCTTGATCGAGGGATTCTCGCTCTTCAGCATCTCGTCGACGGTCTTGGACGAGATGCCGTATTCCTCGGCCTCGAGCATGGCGTACTGCGACCAGCGCACGATGTCGGCGAACTGGTTGTCGCCGTGGCGCACCGCGGGGGCCAGCGGCTCCTTGGAGATGATCTCCGGCAGGACCACGTAGTCGTCCGGGTTGGGCGCGTTGGCGGCGCGGGTAGAATAGAGGCCCGAGGCGTCGGTCGTGTAGACGTCGCAGCGACCGGCGAAGAACGCGGCGCGCACTTCCTCGACCTTCTCGATGACCACCGGCTTGAAGGTCATCTTGTTGGTGCGGAAGTAGTCGGCGAGGTTGAGCTCGGTGGTGGTGCCCGGCTGAACGCAGACCGTGGCGCCGTTCAGCTCCTTGGCGCTTTTCACGCCGAGCTTCTTGTTCACCATGAAACCCTGGCCGTCATAGTAGTTGACGGCGGTGAAATCGAGGCCGAGCGCGGTGTCGCGGGTCAGGGTGACGGTCGTGTTGCGCGCCAGGATGTCGACCTCGCCCGACTGCAACGCGGTGAAGCGCTGCTGGGCGGTCGTCGGCACGTATTTGACCTTCTCCGAATCGCCGAACAGGGCGGCCGCGACGGCACGGCAGACGTCGACGTCGATGCCGACCCACTTGCCCTGGCTGTCGGCCTGGGCGAAGCCCGCAACGCCGGTGTTGACGCCGCAGATCAGCTGCCCGCGCGCCTTGATGGCGTCGAGATCCTTGCCTGCCTGCGCCGTTCCGGCGGCGCCGACCAGGATGGCCGCGGCCATGCCGGCGGCCATGTACTTCTTGACCATTCAGTTTTTCCCTTTGTGGTTGCCTCGACGCCCGGTCGGCCACCTGGAGTGGCCATTCGCAGGCGAGATGGCGCCTTCCTAGGCGATCGAACCGGCGCGCGCAACGGCGCCGATCGCCCGGTTTCTACCGATCAGAGGCGGTCGAGACTGCGCTGCGTGAAGGGGTTGCTGCTCCACGGATCGGCCGGCTGTTGCGGGCCACGAAGCCACTTGAAGAAGCCGCCGCCCTCGTTGGCGGCCGCGGCCTTGCGCACGTCCTGTTGCCATTGCCGGTAGGCGACCAGCGATTCGCCCACGAGCACGCTGTTGCCGCCCTTTTCCGAGATGTAGGCCGCCGGATCGACGAACTGTCCGTTCACGATCACGGAGAAATGCAGGTGCGGCCCGGTCGAACGGCCGCTCGAGCCGACATAGCCGATCAGGTCGCCCTTGTGGACGCGGGAACCCGGGCCCATGCCGTCGGCGAAACGCGACATGTGGGCGTAGAGGGTTTCGAAATTGTCGGCGTGGCTGATCTTCACGGTCCGGCCGTAGTTGAAGTACCAACCCTGGTGATTGATCACGCCGTCGCCGGCGGCATAGATCGCTTCGCCGATCTTGCTCTCGAAATCGATGCCGTTGTGGAAGCCGCCGCCGGACGAGCGGCCGTAGTAGCGGCGGTTGCCGAAGGGCGAGGAGATGCGGGCGTCGGGCCGCGGCTCGGCCAGGGCCGTGCCGCCGAGGCGGCGTCCCTGATCGTCGAACCAGCCTTCCGGCTGGGTCGGCGGGGCGAACCACCAGAAGGACTGCTTGGCCTGACCCTCGCCCAGGCTGGCGGAGAGAATGCGCGGTGAGCCGTCGACGGTGCGGCCCTTCAGGATCTCGACCTTGGCCGGGGCCATCGAAAAGCCCGACAGCGCCTGGGTGAGTTCCTTGAGGGTCGCCGCGCTGGCGCCGGTCGGCGCCAGGCTGGTCGCCAGGGTCGTGCTGCTGGCCTTTATGAGACTGACCGAACCGGCGATCACCGACCGCGCGCCAGGGCCGGCGGCGGAAGTGACGCTCGGCAGGCTGGACGTGCGCTCGTCCTCGCCTTCGGTCGCCCCGGGGGCGAGCTTGAAGCCGTAGCTGCCATCGGTGCCACGGTGCAGCTCGACGGCGAGCGACTTGGCCGAAAAGAGCTGCAGCGACACCAGGCGCTTGGGCTGGTTGGCGCCCTGCGGCTGCAGGATCGCCCGGCCGGAACTGGCGGCCTTGGCGTCGAGCTGGCCGATCGCCTTGCCGACCGCATCGGCGGCGGCCTGGGCGTCGGCGGGATCGATCTGGAGGTTGGTGAGCTGTTGTGCGACCGATCCGTCGGTGCCGATGGCGAAGGCCTGGACGTTGGGATCTTCGGAGGGGTCGGGAGTTGCTTTGGAGGGGGCGGCTTTAAGGTGGTTCTTGCTGGGCGCCTTGATCTGGGCCATCGACCCGGCGGCGCTGATAAGCTGGAAGGTGGTAATTGTGATGGTCGCTGCAACAAGAGTCCGTAGGATTCGCCAACGCTGCGCGCGTTGATCTCGCGTCGTCTTGGGCGCCATCAGCCTCTCCCGATCCATTGACTCAACACATTGACGAAGAGGTCAATCAGCGAACTCACCAGCCCTACCCGGCCGGCGCCCCACGCCGTTTGCCTCGCTTGCGATCAATACTGGCCACGGAATATCCACAAGTCTATAAAAAGTTGCAAAAATGCAACACCCGTGAAAAAGGGCTAATAGGTTGCATACGAACGATTTTTCGAATCAGCGTCGTGCTCGATTACGAATTGTCGCAGAGAACGGCAGGTCTTTGTGCGCTGCATCGCAAAGTGCCGGATAGCGCGCCAGCAACCCGGCCACCTCGGCCATTTCCTCGACGTCGTTGAACATCGGAACACCGGCTCGCTCCATGGTAGCGAACCAGTCGGTCTTGGCTGGCAACGTTCCCATCATGCTGTGCGGCACCGGGAGCCGGGCGCCGCGAGCCATTTCTGCCAGCCGGGGGATGACCGGCGCCGCTTGCCCGGCCAGGCAAGACAATCCTCGACGCCGAGATGCATCGCGTTGCCGACCGAGACAACCGAGCTGCGCGGCAGGGCGCGGGCGTTGGCCTTTGACGGCGATCGAGGTCACCGATTCGTAACCGAATATTGCGCCGCCCTTGGGATTGACCGGCACGACCCGTCCGCCATAACCGGCCTGGCGCAGGAGCTGCATGATCGCGCCGCCCAACGACGTCGCCCGCTCGCCGGTGCCGACCACGGCGATGCCGCGGGGCGCGAAGAACGGCGAGGTCGCGGACGGACTCGTTCATGCCGCGTCGTCGCGGCACAGGCGGAGAGGGAGAACAGGGTGGCTGATCCAATCGAGCTTCTCATCCAGGGCCACGCCCACGAGCTCGGACCGGGCTTCGCGGTGCGCCGCGTGCTGCCCAGCGCCAAGCGGCGCATGATCGGACCGTTCATCTTCTTCGATCATTTCGGGCCGATGGTGGTGCCGCCCGGCGGCGACGGCATGGCGGTGCGGCCGCATCCCCATATCGGCTTGGCCACGGTGACCTACCTGTTCGACGGCGGCATCTTCCATCGCGACAGCCTGGGCTATGCGCAGGCGATCCGGCCGGGCGACGTCAACTGGATGACCGCCGGCGCCGGCATCGCCCACAGCGAACGCACCGAGCCGGAGATGCGCCGCACCGGCTTTCGCATGCACGGCATCCAGACCTGGGTGGCGCTGCCCAAGAGCCACGAGGAGACGGCGCCGTCGTTCGAGCATGTCGAGGCGGCGAAGCTGCCGGCCTGGCAGGAAGGCGGCGCGTCGCTCCGGCTGATCGTCGGCACCTATGGCGGCCGCACGGCGCCCACCACGCATTTCTCGCCGATCTTCTACCTCAGCGCCGAGCTGCCGGCCGGCGCCAAGATCGCCGTCTCGCCCGAACATGCCGAGCGCGCCGTCTATGTCGCCGAGGGCGAGGCTGCGGTCGGGGATCGCCTGCTGCGCGTCGGCGATCTGGCGGTCCTCAGCCCGGCGCAGCCGGCGGAGATCGTGGCCGGCGCCGGCGGCGCCAAAGTGATGCTGCTGGGCGGTGCGCCGATGGATGGGCCGCGCCACATCTGGTGGAACTTCGTGTCCTCCAGCAAGGAGCGCATCGAGAAGGCGAAGGCCGATTGGAAGGAGAACCGTTTCGCCAGGGTGCCGGGCGATCCGGAATTCATTCCGCTGCCGGATCGCTGAGCTACGACGGGCAGATATAGCCGCTGCCGCTCGGATTGGGGAAACAGCCGACCGATTGCGGCATCACGTGCTTGGGCAGCCACAGGATGGCGCTCGGCACGAAGATCGTGAACACGATGGTGGCGAGGAACACGACATAGATCGGCAGGGCGGCTTTCAGGGCTTTCGAGAACGGCACGCCGACGAATTTCGAGGACATCAGCAGCACCAGCCCATAGGGCGGCGTGATCAGCCCGAAGGCGAGGGTGACGATCAGGACGACGCCCATGTGCACCGGATTGATGCTGCCGGCCTCGGTGAGCGAGTTCACCAGCGGCATGAAGATGATGATGGTCGGCACCGGCTCGATGAAATCCCCGACGATGGTGAACAGCAGCACCAGCAGCAGCATGATCAGGTGCGGATCGCTGCCGGCGAGCGAGGTGATCCAGTCGGAGATCACGATGGCGCCGCGCAGATAGGCCAGCATCCAGCCGAACGCGGTCGCGGCGGCGATGGTGATCAGGGGCAGCGAGTAGATCAGCCCGGCATAGCAGAAATCGCGCGGCAGCTTGCCGATGTGCCGGGGATTGAGCATCGGGATCACGACGAAGATGATCCAGCACACCGCGACCACGCCGGCCTCGGTCGGGGTGAACCAGCCGGTGAGGATGCCGCCCAGCAGGATCACCGGGATCATCAGCGGCAGGGCCGACGACTTGGCGGCGTCGGTGAACTGCCCGAACGTCGCGCGCGGGCGGCGGATGCCTTCCGGCCCGAAGAAGTAGCAATAGATCATCAGGCCGAAGCCGATCATGAAGCCGGGCAGGAAGCCCGCCATGAACAGGCCGGCGATCGACACGTTGCCGACGGCGCCATAGACCACGGCGGTGATCGACGGCGGCACGAGGGCGGCGATGGTCGAGGCGGCGGCGATGATGGCGGCGATGAAGGGCGGATCGTAGCCTTCCTTGCGCATCGAGACGCCCAAGGTGCGGCTCATGACGGCGGCATCGGCGGTGGTCGATCCCGACATCTCGGAAAAGAACATGCTGAACACGGCGACGACCTGGCTCAGCCCGCCCTTGAGATGGCCGACCATGGTGAGCGACAGGTTGATCACCCGCTGCACCACGTTGGCCGAGCTCATCAGCTCGCCGACCAGCAGGAAGAACGGAATGGCGAGCAGCGCCTCGGAGTCCACGCCGTCGAACATCTTCTGGACGATCGCGGCGAAGGTGACGTCGGTGAAGGCGGCGCCCACCATGACGCCGGCGGTCAACGAAAACGCCACCGGCACGCCGAGATAGCCGAAGCACAGGAACAGCGACGTCATGATGAGCAGCACCGTGGCCGAGTTCATGGCGGCGGCACTCCTTCGGGCGGAGGCTCGTCGTCCTCGGCGGTGCCTTCGAAGCCGTTCCTCCAGCCGTTGACGAGCTGCTCGACGGCAAACAGCGCGATCAGCGCGCCGCTCAGCGGGATCGCGGCGTAGAGCGAGGCGATCGGCGTCATCGACGGCATGCGGAAGCTGGAAAAGCCGCGCAGGAAATTGATGTAGCCGTAGTAGGTCAGGAAAATCCCGACCGCGATCACCACGAGGCGGATCAGGGTCTCGATTGCAAGCCGCGGCCGGCCGGTGAACGAATCGCCGACCGCCGCGAGGAAGAGATGATCGTTGCGCCGGGTGGCGACTGCCGCGCCGATGAAGATGCCGTAGATGAAGAAGGTCGAGGTGACCTCCTGCAGCCACAGCCACGGCGCGCCGATGGTGCGGGTGACGATGTCGCAGACGACCGAGGTGCAGAAGGCGATCAGGGTCGCGCCGCACAGCATCATCAGCAGGGATTCCAGCCAATCGAGCGACCGCCATTTCAGCTTGCGCTGCCGCTGCAGCACCAGCGAGCGATCGTCGGCCATACGCTTTTCCCGCCCGGGACGCCTACGGCGTTACTTCACCGCGCTGATCAGCTGCTGGACCTTCGCCGCATGCGGCCCGAGTTCCTTGGACATCTTTTCGAGATAGGGCGTCGCCACCGTGATGAAGCCCGACTTGTCGACATCGGTCACGACCTTGACGCCCATGCCCTTGAGCTTGGTCGCCGACTGATGCTCGAGATCGAGGGCTTTCGCCGGCTGGACCTTGGCGACCTCGTCGGCCGCCGCCTGGACCCAGCCCTTCTGCTCGGCCGTCAGGCTCGACCACAGCTTGTCGCTGACCCAGATCAGGCTGTTGTTGGCCTCGTGCTCGGTCATCGACAGGACCGGCGCCACTTCGTAGTGCTTGTTCACCAGGTAGACGTTGACGCCGTTTTCGGCGGCGTCGACCACGCCGGTCTGCAGCGAGGTGTAGACGTTGCCGAACGGCATGTGCACGGTTTGCGCGCCATAGGCGGGGAACATCGTGTCCTCCGTCGGCGTCGCCTGGACGCGGACCTTCATGCCCTTGATGTCCTCGATCTTCTTGACCTCGCGCTTGCTGTAGATGTTGCGCAGGCCGAGCGTGGTCACCGCCAGGACATGGGAGCCCTGGACCGTCTCGTCGATCATCTCGCGCACCGCCTTGACCACCGCCGGATCGGCCACCGCCTTCACCAGATGGTCCTCCGAGCGGAACAGGTAGTGCAGCGACATGACGCCGGCCTGCGGCGACAGGGTGGCGGCATTGGCCGATGCGGAGATGCAGAACTCGATATCGCCGGACTTCACGAGCTGCAGGACCTGCGGCTCCTGGCCGAGCTGGGCGCCGGGATACTGGTCGATCAGCATCGTGCCCTTGCTGAGCTCCTTCAGCTTGTCGGAGAACACGTTGCCGACGATGCCGTAGCCGGTGGTGTTGGGTTGGTCGTAGGCGAACTTGTAGTGCTTGGCCTGGGCCTGCGCGCCGGTCGCGGCAAGCGACAGGCCGGCGGTCAGGAACAGGGCGGACGCGACGCCGCGCAGAGACGCTTTGGTCATGGTGTTTCCCCCTCGAGGATGCCGGAGCAGCCTTGAACGGCCGCGTCTCGTTACCGCGAGGTTCGCATTTCGAAAGGCGAACGACAACCTTTTCGAGGGCGGCCGGCTATTTCTTCTCGACGTTCCAGAACACGGTGACCGGAGAGGGCACGTTGCCGCTCACGGTCTTGCGCCGCGCCATCGGCTGGACGTACTGGCCGAGCGGCACGGTGACACCCTCGCCGATGATGCGTGCCTGGACTTTTTCGGCGATCTCCAATTGCTTCTTGGGGTCGCTTTCGCGGACGAAGGCGGCGCGCAGTCTCTCGATCTCTTCGTCGAGCGGCCAGCCGAACTGGGCGCGATCGCCGCTCGCCTCGGCATAGTGGTTGTTTACGGGATCGAGCAGCAGCACCACCGATGCCGCGGTCATGGCGACGTTCCAGCCGCCCTGGGCGACCGGGTCCTTCTTGGTGCGCCGGGCAACCAGCGTCTGCCAGTCCATCGACTGCATGTCGACCTTGAAGCCGCCGCGCTCGAGCAGGGTCTTGGCGACCGGCGCCATGTTCACGAGGTTCGCGACATCGGTCGATTGCAGCACGACGATGGGCGTGCCGTCGTAGCCCAGCTCCTTCAGGAGCTGCTTCGACTCGTCGAACCGCGATTCCAGCATGCCCTCCATGCCGGCCGAGTTCTCGAGCGGCGCGCCGCAGCCGAACATCGCCTTGCAGACCTTGTAGTAGCGCGGATCGCCGATGGCGGCCTGCAGGAAGTCCTTCTGGTTGAGGGCAAGTGCGGCGGCGCGGCGATAGCGCACGTCGTTGAACGGCGGCTGCTTCCAGTTGAAGCGCAGCACGTAGGTGAGCCCGAGCGTATCGGGCACGGTGATCTCGACGTTCTTGTCCTTCTCGAGGACCGGCAGCAGGTCGTGCGCCGGCGCCTCGATCATGTCGACCTCGCCGGAGATCAGGGCGTTGATCGCGGTCTGGTTGTCCGGGATCGACACCCATTCGACGCGGTCGACCTTGGCGACCTTGCCGCCGGCCAGGCCCGACGGCGGCTCGGCGCGCGGCTTGTAGTCGGGATTGCGGACATAGACGACCTTTTCGCCCGGCTTCCATTCATCCTTCTTGAAGATGAACGGGCCCGAGCCGGTGGTGTCCGAGATCTGCTGCGACACCGGCGTCTCGGCGACGCGCCTGGGCATGACGAACAGGGGCACCGAGGCCGACTTGGCGAGCGCCTTCAGCATCATGGCGAACGGCTCACTGAGCACGATGCGGAACGTGCGCTCGTCGACCGCCGTCATTTCCTTGGTCGACTTGCCCAACAGGCCGCCCAGCGCGTCCTTGTCGGTGAAGCGCTTGATCGAGGGCAGCACGTCGGCGGTGGTGACCGGCTGGCCGTCATGCCATTTGAGGCCGTCGCGCAGCTTGAAGGTCCAGGTGAGCTTGTCGTCGCTCACCGTCCAGCTCTCGACCATCTGCGGCTTGACCTCGAGCTTGTCGTCGACCGCGAACAGCGTGTCGTAGATCAGGTAGCCGTGGTTGCGCACGATGTAGGCGGTGGTCCAGATCGGATCGAGGATCTTCAGATCCGAGTGCATGACCACCCGCAGCGGCTTGTTCGATTGCGCCGCCGCCGGTCCGGCGAGCAGCAGGGCCAGCAGGGGGACGAAGAGCGAGCGACGCAGCATGGCGTTCTCCTTCGGGCGGTGGCAGGCGGCTTGCGCCAAGTGGAGGTCGCCGGCACCGCTGACGTCAAGCCCGGGCAACCGACTTTATGGGTCTGGTACGGCCGAAGAATTACCAGGCGACATGGCTTGCGGAAAAGTGGCGCGTCGACCGGCAGAGTCATACGATTGCGCCGGCAAAACCGGGCTGTAGTGCGATGACGACCATCAAGTCGATCTTCTTTGATATCGGCGACACACTCGGAATACCGGCGTTTTCGCCGCCGCCCGTCCGGCTCGTTCGCGTGGACCTGTTTTTCTTCGTGGCGGAGTTGCTCCGCTCCCTGTCCGATCGGGGCTTGCGGCTCGGCATCATATCGAACACCGGCGATATCGATGGCGCGCGCCTGGACGAGATGCTCAACGCTGCCGGCGTCCGCGACTTCTTCGAGCCCGCGCTGCGGCTCTATAGCAAGGACGTCGGGCTGGAAAAGAATTCTCCCGAAATATTTCGCGTTGCCGCCGAAAGAGCCGGCCTGGCGGCCACGCCGCAAGCCTGCTTGTTCGTCGGCGAGAACGAGACGGAGCGTGGCTTTGCCAGCGATGCCGGCTTGCGGACCTGCCCTCATCCGCTTCTTGTGACCGGGGTTCTGGACGACTCTCAGGCAGTCGCAGGGGGCGTCCAGGTGGTCTCTTCGTCGAGCGGATAGACCGGCCGCGGCAGCTTGCTCCAGGTGAAGTTCGCCAGGATGGGCGACGTCAGGCCCGGACAGTCGACTTCGTAGATCTGGTCGGGCTTGAAGAATTCGTCGAAGCCGCCGCGGAAATGGCCGCGGCTCTTGACCACGACGACCCGCGCCTGGGCGATGTCGAGCCCGAACATCTCGAACTGCCGCGGGTCCATGCATTGGCAGCGGTTGCTGATCACCACGAGCTGGATGCCGCCGAGGTCGAGCAGAGCGGACGGGCCCATGTCGGATGAGACGTTTTTCAGCACACCGCGGCGGCCGACATAGCGGCCGTCCGACAGCTTGACCACCTTGGCCTCGCTGTCGAAGGGCAGGGAGAATTCCTGGTGTTCCTGGGAGTTGAACGAAGCGGTGAAGATGGCGCCTTCGCCCAGCTCGTGTGCCTTCGCGGCCACCGCCGCATCGTTGAACACGCCGAAGAAGACGTGCTGCGCGCCGGCGCTCTTCAGCGCGCGCAACAGATAGGTGGTGTTGCCGCGTCCGCCGCCGCCGGGATTGTCGGCGACGTCGGCCAGGATGATCGGCTTGCGCCGCCGGTCGCGGCCGACCGACACGGCGAACTGGACCGCGTCGCCGAGCGACATCATCGCGCGCTTGAAACGCTCCTTCATGCCCCAGGCGCGCTTGGCGATGTCGAGCGAGAGGCGCGCTGCCGCCTGCCGGTTGGCGTTGCGCGCCGTGACCACGGCGGTGAGGCCGTTCTTGGGGCTGTCGCTGTAGGCGAAGCCGGCCATCACCGAAACGTTGAGAATATCGCCGCCGACCTTGGTCTGGCCGTACTTGATCAGATCGGCATAGGGTCCTTTGGCGGTCAGCAGCGAGATCTGCGGCGGCACCAACGGCACTTTGACCATGGTGATGGCGGTACGCGCGCCGGCCAGGCACTCGCGCATGTGCCGGGCGGCTTCCACGCCGCGTTCGTAGATGTCGGTGTGGGGATTCTCGAGGTAGCCCACGAACACCGAAAGATTGTCGATCATCTTGTGCGAGACGTTGGCGTGCAGGTCGAACACCGCAACCACGGGAATATCGGGCCCGACGATCCTGCGCACGACCTCGAACAGATCGCCGTCGGGATCGTCCGTGCCCTCGGCCAGGGCGGCGCCATGGGCCGAGATGAACACCGCATCGAGCGGTCCGGCCGCCGTGAGTCCCGCCTCGATGTCGCTCAGGAAGGTCCGGAAGAAGCTCTCCTCGACCGGGCCGCCGGGCTGGGCCAGCGCCACGCGCAGCGGCACCGGCGTCCACTGCCCCGTGCGGTCCATCTCGGTGAAGAAGCCCGGCAGGTCGGGCATGGTGATCGATGCGCCCGATCGCGCCTCGCTCACGATCTGGTTGCCGCGGATATCGACGTCCTGCTCGAAGTCCGCCGCGGTGGTGACCGGCGAGAACCGGTTGCACTCGATGGCGAAGCCCAGCACGGCGATCCGCGGATTGTCCTTGGACAAGGTCTCCTCCTTCAGGCGGCGAACGCAGGCTCGTAGGCGAAGAGCCCGGCCTGGCCGCCTGTATGAATGAACACGACGTTCTCGTCCTTGTTGAAAGTTCCCCGGCGCACGAGGTCGATCAGTCCGGCCATCGCCTTGCCGGAGTAAACCGGGTCGAGCAGCACGCCCTCGGTCTCGGCCAGCAGGCCGACGGCCTCCTTCATGGCCGGCGTGGGGATGCCATAGGCTTCGCCAAAATAGTTGTCGTTGGCCTCGATGTTGTCGTGCGGCGCAGTCCCCGTCATGCCGAGATGCGCCCACGTCTCGTCGAGCAGGCGCGCGATGTTCTTTTCCTGGTTGTCACGCGGCCGGCCGACCGTGATCCCGAGCACGCGCACGCCGCTTCGCATGCCGTCGAAGCCGGCGATGAGTCCCGCCTGCGTGCCGCTGCTGCCGGTCGCATGCACCGCGCGGTCGATCCTGACGCCGAGCCCCGCCGCCTGCTGCAGGATCTCGAGCGCGCAGCCGACATAACCCAGCGCGCCGATGGCATTCGAGCCGCCGCCGGGAATGACGTAGGGCTTGCCGCCCGCGTGCCGCACCTCTTCGGCCGCCGTCCTGGTCGCAGCCGTCATCGAGCTGTCGCGCGGCACATACTTCAATTCGGCGCCGAGCAGGCGGTCGAGCAGGACGTTGCCGTTGTGGCGATAGGCGTCGGTTGCCTGCGAGACGCGCTCCTCCAGCACGAGCACGCATTTCAGGCCGAGCTTCGCCGCTGCCGCCGCGGTCTGGCGCGCGTGGTTGGATTGGAGGGCGCCCAAGGTGATCAACGTGTCGGCGCCGTGGGCGAGGGCATCGCCCACGAGAAATTCGAGCTTGCGTGTCTTGTTGCCACCGGTGGCGAGGCCCGTGCAGTCGTCGCGCTTGATCCAGAGCGTCGGGCCGCCGAGATGAGCCGACAGACGGGCCATCGGTTCGAGCGGCGTCGGCAGGTGTCCGAGACGCACGCGCGGAAAGCGATCCAACTGAAGCAACGTAGCTCCTCAGCGCTGACGCGCCAGAAACGTCTCGACCAGTCCGTTGAACGTAGCGGCCTGCTCGAAATATGGCGAGTGGCCGGCCTCGGGAATCAGTTGGGCTTCTCCACAAGGCAGGGTTGCGGCTATCGCGCTTGCCAGGAAGGGCGGGAATACGACGTCTTCGCCGCCGGCGATCAGGAGCGTAGGGACGCGGAAATCCTTGAGATCCGCCAGCGTACGCTGGGCGGCGCGGCGCAGGCCCGCGCGCACTTTCTCCTTGTCGGGAATGCCCGCCATCTCGTCGATGCTGCGATAGAGAAGATGCAGGGCCGGCGAGCGCTCCGCCGCCGGCGCGCCCATCGCGGGATGGATGCCCTTGGCGGCGCCGTCCTTGATCCTGGCTTCCGCGTCCTTCAGCCAGGCGTCGTATGTGCCGCCGCCCGACGGATCGCAGCCGCGACGGTCGAGCGTGCCGGACGTCGAGCTCAGCACCAGCGCCTTCACTTTCGCCGGATGGGCGATCGCGTATTCCAGCATCGTCCAACCGCCCATCGATTGGCCGACCAGGCGCACGTCGGAAAACTTCAGATGATCGATCAGCGCCGCGAGATCGCCGGCATAGTCGGCGGCATCGGGTCCGCCCGGAACCGCATCCGACGGCGCGAAGCCGCGATGGGCAAAGCTCACGCAGGTGTAGTGCGGTGCGAAATGCGCGACCTGCTGCCACCAGCTCAGGTGATTGCCGCCCAGCCCGTGGGCGAACAGCAGGGCAGGGCCGCTGCCCGACACTTCATAGTAGAGATTGCCGAACGGCCGCTTCAGCCGGCCGGCCGTGCGCGCCGGCGCCCGGTACGAACTCATGGGGATAAAGGTCCTCTCAGAACAGGACCAGCGTAGAGCCCACGACGCCCAGCGGCCAGCGTCCCGCGGCGAACAGACGAAACTTGCTTTCGAAGGGCGAGGCGGCGTCCCCGGCCAGTCGCGCCAGCGCCAGTTGATAGGCCGTCTGCGCGGCGGCGCCCGCGGCGACATGGATCGAGGCTTTCGCGGCATTGCCCATGCGCGCCGCCGCCACGCCCGCCCTGCCGTGCACGACGTCGCCCGCTTCGGTCGTGAGTTCGGTGAGCGACGCCCACAGCGCGCGCTCCGGGTAGCGCGTCCCGGCTTCGGCCACCAGCCGATGCCGCTCGGCCTCTTCGCGGTCCCACCATGTCGGCGACCAGTCGGGTGCCTTGAGGACCCGCTCGGCTTCCGGCCAGTCGCGTGCCTGTCCGAGGACGAGCGTGCCCAGACCCAGCGCCTTGGCATAGCTATCGGCATCGGCGCGGTCGCCGTCGGTCAGCGGCTCGCCCAAGGCGGCGAACCAGGCCGCCGTGCGCAGCTCGGCCTTCACCTGCTCGAGCACGACCCTCGGCAGGGCGACGACCCGGCTCACGCCGCCTGCCGGACCTCCGGCAGGGTGAGGCCGTACTTGGTGGTGACCTCGGTCGCGCGCTTCAGGAAGTCCTGGCGCATCTCGTCATTGGTGCGCTGCTTGATGTTCCACTTGCGGAAGATCTCGTTGTTCCTCGACTTCGAGCCGCCGAAGAACGACGGCAGGTAGGGGAAGTATTCGTCGATCGCCGCCTGCAAGGTGGCCTTGCCGTCCGGCGTCTTGATCAGCTCGGCGGTGAAATCCTCGCCGAACTGCGCGTGGAAGCGCTCCTCCGGCATGGTGGCGCGCGCGAGGTTGCGCAGCGGATGGAAGGTGCAGTGCAGCAGGTCCTCGACCTGCAGGATCTCGGCGAGGTCGGCCAAAAGCTTGATGGCGACGAACTCTTCCCATGTCTTCAGGGGGAATTCGAAGATCGACAGCGGCCGCTTGCCGACACCCGGCATCATGCGCTCCTCGGCAATGCCCATCTGCGTGCCGAGCTGCTTGAAGCGCACGTGATGGCCATATTCCTCCATCGCCACGCGGCAGGTCAGCCATTTGGCATAGGGCGTCGGTGCATAGGCGATCGCCGGCTCGTCGAACACCTGCGCGCCGTAGAGTTCGTTGACGGCGTGGCTGATCACCAGCTTGGCGATCGCCTCGCGATACTCCTCCGGCGCGTTCTTCAGCTCTTCGACGGTTTTGACGACGATGGACTCGCTCATGAGGATGGCTCCTCAAACCAGGGGTTCGGTGTTGAAGGCCTCGAGATCGGTGGTGAGGTCGGTGAATTTGTCGGAAAGCCTGGCGCTGAGATCCTGCGCCAGCGTCGCCGGCGCGCCTGTCTCGAGCTTGGCGACGGGCCGCGGCTGGCCGAACAGGAAGACTTCGCGGCCGCGCACGCCCAGCAGCTGCCCGGTGATGCCCTTGCCGCCCGGCGAGCACAGCGCCGTCACCAGGTTGGCGACGTGGTGCGCGCCGATCTTGAGCGCGCGCTCCTTGTAGGCTTTCTGCGCCTCGTTGGCGGGCTGGATGATGTCGGTGACCCGCGTGCGGGCGAACGGCGCCACGGCGTTGGCGGTGATCTGCGCGCGCGCAAGATCCATCGCCGTCACGCGCGTGAGGCCGAACAGGCCCGCCTTGGCGCTGGCATAGGCCGCCTGGCCCAGGTTTCCGTAGAGGCCGGCCGACGAGACGATGTTGACGATGCGGCCCCAGTCGTAGCCGCCTGGACCGCCGCGCCCCGACTTGCCCTGATCGCGCATCACGGCGGATGCCGCGTTGATCAGGTAGAAGGCGGCCGAGAGATTGTTGCGGATCACGGCGTCCCAGTCGCCCGGATCGGCACGGAACACGAAGGCATCGCGCAGGATGGCGGCATTGTTGACCACGATGTCGATGCCGCCGAACTGCTTGATCGCCAGCTCGACGAGGTGCTTGGCGACGCCCGGCGAGGCCACGCTGTCGGTGAAAGCGACGGCCTTCTTGCCCAGCGCCTTGGCGGTCTCGCGCGCCACGTCGGGATCGCCGCCGTCGCCTCCGATCGAGGTGCCGTTGTCGGCCACGATGACGCTGGCGCCCTCGGCCACCAGCGCCTCGGCGATGGCGCGGCCGATACCGCGGCCGGCGCCGGTGACGATCGCCGCGCGTCCTTCAAGAAGACCCGTCATAGTTCCGCTCCCGTTTTCTTTCCGGCACTGGCCATCTCGGCCGCCGTGTAGAAGGCGTCGGCATGGATATCGATGCGCCGCATGCCGCGCTGCTCGAAGAGCCTGGTGGCCGCCTCGACCATGACCGGCGGTCCGGCGAGGTAGGCCTTGCAGCCGTCGAACTCGTCGAAGTCGGCGGCCACCGCCTCGTGCACGAGACCCTGGCGCAGGTTCGCGTCGCCGCCCTCGCTCAGCACCGGAATGAAATGCAGATTCTGGTGGGTCTTCGCCAGTGCCGCGAAATGATCGTGCAGATAGAGGTCGCGCTCGCTGCGGACGCCGAAATAGAAATAGATGTGCTGCGGCAGCGCCTTCTGCAGCGCCCGCTCGACGACCGACTTTATCGGCGCCATGCCCGAGCCGCCGGCCACGGCGATGATCGGCCCGCGATGGCCCTCACGCAGATAGGAGGGACCGAACGGTCCCTCGACGCGGACGGGGTCGCCGACCTTGAGTTTCGTCGCCACATGCATGCTGGTGGCGCCGCCCGAGGTCTGCCGCACGTGGAATTCGAGCACGGGATCGCCCGGCACGTTGGCCATGGAGTAGTCGCGCGGCGGGCAGTTCTCGAAGGTGACAGAGGCGAACTGACCGGCCGAGAAATCGAACGGCCCGCCCGAGGCGATCTCCAGGCGAATGCGCTTGATATCGTGCGTGGCGTTGTCGAGCCCGACCACGCGGCAGTCGAGCAGGCGGCGCGGATGGACGATCAGGTCGTCCTCTTCCAGCCAGGCGACTTCGCTGTCTGCCAACGGCATGGCGCGGCAGGCGAGGATGAGGCCACGTGCCTTTTCCTCTTCGGACAGGGCGAATTCGGAGTAGCCTTCCATCGCCACCTCGCCCTTCACGAGGTGCGACTTGCAGGCGCCGCAATTTCCCGACTGGCAGCCGAACGGGTAGGAGAGGCCGGCGTCGAGCGCCGCTGCCAGGATGGTGGCGCCGGTCGGGACGTCGATGGTGCGGTCGGCCTGGGCGATGCGGACTTTGAAGCTCATTTGGTCGCCGAGAGAATTTGTTTGATCCCCAAACAATCTCCGTTTACCACTCAAGCCATGAGCCGTCCACCCGCCAAACCGCCGGCTCCCGCCTTGGATCGGGGACTGTTGCCGTCGTTGCTGGGCTACATGCTCCGCCGCACCCAGTCGGCGGTGTTCGGCGATTTCGCCGCCACTTTCGCGAAAGCGGGCGAGACGTTGACGCCCGGCGAGTTCGGCCTGCTGGTGCTGGTCGACCGCAACGCGGGTCTCAGCCAGATGGCGCTGGCCCGCGCGCTCGGCATCGACCGCTCGACCCTGGTGCCGATCCTCGACCGGCTGCAGGCGCGCGGGCTGTTGCTGCGCCATCGCTCGCCGACCGACGGCCGTACCCATGCGCTTGCCCTGACATCGCTTGGCGAGAAGGCTCTGGGCCGCTTCGCGCGCCTGGTGAAGAGCCATGAGAAGCGCATCGCGGCGGGTCTTTCGTCGGCCGAAACGCGGACCCTGATCGAACTGCTGGAGAAGGTGCACCACAGCGCGCGTTCGCTATAGTCCGCGCCGCCCGAACAGGATCAGATGAACTCAGTCCATCCCGACTTCCAGCATTTTTCCAAGGACCTCTCGCACGACTTCGAGATTCTGGCTGCGTTGCGCGGACAACCTGTCGAGGCGGTGCGGACCCTGAACGGCGAGCTGCTCGACATCGATTCCGCCCGCGGCTACGCGCGCTTTCGCTTCGAGGTGGTGCCGGCCTTCTGTCATTCGCAGGGCACGATCTGCCAGGGCGGTTTCCTCACCGGCATGGTCGACACGGCGATGGCCAACGCCGCCATCGTCAAGGGCAAGCTCGCTGTCGCCGTGCCGACGCTCGAGCTGAAAATCAGCTTCTTCGAGGCGATGGGCCCCGGCATCGTCTATGCCGAGGGCCGGGTGATGCGCTGGGGCGGCTCGGTCGGCTTTCTCGACGGCGATCTCAAGGACGAGAAGGGGCGGCTGATCGCGCACGCGACCTCGACCGTCAAGATCGTGCGGCCGAAGGTCAAAAGCGGCTGAGCCAGTGCTCGGCGATCTGCCGGCGCGTGGCGAACCAGGCGCCGCCCTTGTTGTTCATGTGCGCCACGATGCGGTCGAGGGCGGCGATGCGGCCCGGCCGGCCGATCATGCGCAGATGCAGGCCGATCGACATCATCTTCGGAGAGCGCTCGCCCTCCGCCCACAGCGTGTCGAAGGCATCGTTCGTGTAGTCGGCGAAGTCGCGCGCCGTCACGAAGCGATGGAAGCCCTGGTGATAGTGCATGTCGTTGGTGTCGAAGCTGTAGGGCAGCACGAGGTGCCGCTTGCCTGAAACCTCGACGAAGAACGGCAGGTCGTCGGAATAGTCGTCGCTGTCGTAGAGGAAGCCGCCTTCCTCCACCAGCAGGCGGCGCGTGTTGGGCGAAGGCGTGGAGCGGGTGTGCCAGCCGACGGGCCGCGCGCCTGCGATCTCGGTCAGCACTTTCACCGTCCGGGCGATCGCCTGGCGCTCCGCCGCTTCCTCCATGTGGGCGTGCTTCTCCCACCGCCAGCCGTGGCAGGAGATCTCATGGCCGCGCTTCATCGCATCCTGGATCAGCCAGGGCGAGAGCTCGGCCGCCTTGCCGCAGCTGCTCACCGTGGCCGGCACGCCGAGCCGCTCCAGTGCATCGGCGATCCGCCACCAGGCGGCCTTGGTGCCGTACTCGAAGTGCGATTCCATGCAGCGGTCGGGAACGCCCGTCACCTCGTCGGTGACTTCGTAGACCTTCTCGTTGAGTGGATCGCCCGAGGACAGCGACATCTCCGCGCCTTCCTCGAAATTGATGACGAACGATACGGCGACCCGCGCGCCGCCCGGCCACTTCGGATCGGGCGGTGTGCGCCCATAGCCTGAAAGGTCACGAGTCACGATGACCGATCACGTCGGCGAGCGCGGTGGCAAGACCCTTGGAGTCCTTGGCCGCCGGCCGGCGGTAGGTGCCGGCGGTGGCCTTGCGCGGCTTCATGCGCACCAGCCCCTCGGCCATCACGACCGCGGCCTGGATGCCGTCGACCAGCGGCACGGGCACGCGGTCCCTGATCCTGGTGGCGAGGCCGGCGAGCGGCGCGCCGGCCAGGATGACGACGTCGGCGCCGTCGTCCGTCACGCGTGCGCAGCGCCAGCTCGATCAGCACCGCCTCCTTCTCGTCCTGTACGTCGTCGATCGAGCGGAAGCCCTCGTCGAGCATGCGGATGGCGGCGCAGCGGCCGGACAGGCCATGCCAGGCCACGATCTCGGCGAACCACGGTTCGAGCGCCTTGGCGAAGCTCACGATGGCGAAGGAACGGCCCAGCATGCAGGCGCTGAGCATCGCCGCCTCGGCCATGCCGACGACGGGAAAGTCGAACAGCTCGCGCGCGCCGCCCAGGCCGGGATCGCCGAAAGCGGCGACGATGGCGGCGTCGATCTCGGAGCGGCGCTCCGGCCAGCATCTCGAGCGCCGCAACGGCGCCGACGGCGGCTTCGGCGCGGGTGGCGATGTAGGGCACGCCATGCGGCGCGGTCATCGGCAGGAGCTCGGTGCCCGGGCTGGCGACGAGCTGGCCCGCGGCGACCAGCCGGTCGGTGACGCCGGTCGAGGTGTTGGGATTGGCAACGAGGATCTTCATCGGCTTCCTACTGGAGCGGGTTGCGACCCGCCCGCGTCCACAGCGCGCTGGCCACCTGCTGGGCGCGCGCCACGATGGCGTCGCCGTCGGCCAGGGTGAGCCGGCCGCCCGACAACACCACGCGGCCGTCGACGATCACGGTATCGACGTCGTGCCCGGAGGCACTGTGCACCAGCACGCCGTAGCCGTCGACCAGCGGCGCCAGCGACGGCGAGCGATTGTCGAGCAGCACGATGTCGGCACGCTTGCCGACCTCGAGCGAGCCTACTTTGTCGGCCATGCCGATCGCGGCAGCGCCCTCGCGCGTGCCCCAGTCGAGCACGGTGCGGGCGTCCAGGACGTTGCCCTGGCGGTTGATGCGCTGCATGGAGATCGCCCAGCGCATGGCCTCGATCAGGTCGCCCGAGAAGGTGTCGGTGCAGAGCGCGATGCGGGCGCCGGCCTCGCGCAGTTCCATGATCGGCGCGATGCGGCCACCCTTGGCGTTGCCGATCGGCGCATGCGCCACGGTCATCTTCGATTTGCCGCAGAGCTCGATGTCGGCGCGGTCCATATGGATGCAATGCGCCGCGATCAGCCGCTCGTTCAGCAGGCCGAGCTTGTCCATGAGCTGCGGCGGTGTGAGGCCGGTGCGCGCCTTCACCGCTTCGACCTCGAGCGGAAGCTGCGAGAGATGGGTATGGACGTTGCCGCCATGCGCGTCGGCGAGCTTCTTGACCTCGCGCAAAAGGTCGTCGGAGCAGGTGTCGGGCGCATGCGGCGCCCAATCGCAGCGGATTCGACCTTCGTCGTGGCCGTTCCAGCGCGCGATCAGCTCGGCGTTTTCCACCAGGCTCGCTTCGCCGATGGCGCGGCTGTAGTCGTAACGGCCGGTGGCGAGCGCGCCGGGCTCGGCGTCGTGCACCCGGCCGGCGATGACGGCGCGCAGGCCGAGCTCGGCGGCGGCGCGGGCACAGGACGAGGGATAGCGATAGAAGTCGACCACCGTGGTGCATCCGGCGCGCAGAAGCTCGTACATGCCGAGACTCGAGAGCGCGTAGGCATCGTCCTCGGTGAGCCAATGGCCCTGCGGGATGCCCGGCGTGTACATCGGCGCGAAGCCGATATCCTCGATCATGCCGCGGGTGATCATGAGCGGCGTGTGATTGTGCACGTTGACCAGGCCCGGCATGACGATACGGCCCTTGCCGTCGATCATCGCGGCGGGCGTCCAGCGGCGGCCGAGTTCGTCGGCGGAGCCGATGTCGACGATCGTACGGTCGGAAATCGCGATCGCGCCGCGGTTAAAAGTCCGATCCGTGGCATCGAGCGTCAGGAGGAGATCGCCGGTGACCAGAAGGTCGCAGGGTTTCGGTTCGTCACTCATGCCTTAGAAATCCGCGAGCTTGCGCAGGCCGACCAGCCGGCCGCCCAAAAGGAGGGCCACGACGACCAGCAGGACCAGGCCGGACGAGATGGCGGCGATGGTCGGATCGGGATTCTCCTCGACATACTGCAGCATCTGGATCGGCAGCGTCTTGGTCCAGGCATCGGTGAAGAAGATCGAGATCGGGTAGTTGTCCATCGAGGCCAGGAACGCGAACATGCCCGAGGTCAGGAAGGCCGGACCCAGTCCCGGCACCAGCACGCGCAGGATCGCCTTCGGGTAGGAGCACCCCAGGGTGCGGGCGGCGTCGATCAACGAGAAGTCGAACAGGCTGAGCGCGCCCAGCACGGTCCGCACGACGTAGGGCAGGGTGATGATCACGTGCGCGAGCAGCAGGCTCGAATAGGCCTCGCGCAGGCCGGCCGCCTTGAAGCCCTGCAGCATGGCGATGCCGATCACGAGGCCGGGCAGCATCAGCGGCGAAACCAGGAAGGTGGCGATGGCCTCGCGGCCGGGAAAGCGGCCGCGCACCAGGGCGATGGCGCACAGCGTGCCGAGCGCCAGGGCGACCACCGTCGAGAAGGCCGCGACCTCGATCGATGTCAGCAGCGAGGGCCAGAGCCCGCGCGTGCCGGCGAGGCTTTCGTACCAGCGCATCGACCAGTCGGGCGGCGGCAGGGAGAAGACGCTCGACGAACCGAACGAGACGGCGACGGTGACGAGGAGCGGCGTCATCAGGAAGATCACCGCGAAGAGTGCGGCGATCCACATGACGGCGCGCCCGAGATGCTCGATTGGGGTCATGGCGTCGTCGTCACGTGCTGCTGCCCAGCCGGCGGGCCAGCCAGCTCGATCCCACGACGACGCTGACCGCCAGCACCAGCAGGACGACCGCCGTGGTCGAGCCGAGCTGCTCGTTGCGCATGAACAGGAACGAGCGGCCGGTGAGGGTCGAGAGCGTCTGGAAGCGATCGCCGATCAGCAGCGAGGGGATGACGTACATCGACACGCTCATGGAGAAGACGAAGGCCACGCCCGAGACGATGCCGGGCAGCGTGAGCGGCAGCATGATCCTGACGAAGCGGTAGACCGGCGCGGCGCCGAGGGTGGCGCCGGCCTCGAGCAGCCGCGGGTCGATCAGCTTCACGACGGAGTAGATGGGCAGGATCATGAAAGGCAGGAAGATGTTGGCCGCCCCCAGGACCAGTCCGGTTTCGGTGAACAGCAGGCGCTGCGGCTCGTCCCACAGGCCGATCGCCATCATGAACTGCGAGACCACGCCGTCGCGGCGCAGCACGATCTGCCAGGCGAAGGCCTTGACCACGACGCCGACCGACAGCGGCAGGATGATGGCGACCAGCATGGCGATCTGCAGCGCAGCACCCGCGCGCGCCAGCGCGAAGGCCGCCGGATAACCGATCAGCAGGCAGACCAGCGTGACCCAGAGCGCGATGAGGAGGGTGTTCGAGATCACCCGCCAGTTGAAGGAATCGGAGAAGAACTCGACATAAGGGGCAAGCGTCAGGCCGCCCGGTCCGATGAAGCTCTTGGCCAGCAGCCAGGCGAGCGGCAGCGCATAGAGCAGCAGAGGTAGAGGACGGCCGGCACCGCCAGGAGGGCGACGGGATCGCGCCAGGCCTTCATGGCGCGGGATAGATCAGGGTGTCGGCGACGGCCCAGCCGAGCTTCATCTCGGTGCCGGGCGCCGGCACGCCCTGCGGCAGGTCGGCCGTCTCGACCAGAAGCTGGTCGGCCGCGCGGGTCTCGAAATGGAGCTGGACCTTGGAGCCCTGGAAAACCGCGTCGCGCAGCGTGGCCTTCAGCGCGTAGTCGCCCGGCGCATCGACCGTGATGCGTTCCGGCCGCACCGCCAGCATGACGCGCGAGTCGGGAATGAAGCTGCCGGGCGCGACCAGGCGGCCGAAGGCGGTATCGACGGTCACCAGGTCGCCTTGGCTGCCGACCACCGTGCCGGCGAGCCGCGAGGAGAGGCCCACGAACTCCAGCGCGAACGAGGTCGCGGGCCGGCGATAGATCGCTTCGGGCGTGTCGAACTGCTCGATCGCGCCGCGATTCATCACCGCGATGCGGTCGGACATGGTGAGCGCCTCGTCCTGGTCGTGGGTGACGAACACCGAGGTCGTGCCGAGCTCGCGCAGCAGGCGGCGCAGGTCGATCTGCATGGTCTCGCGCAGCTTGCGGTCGAGGGCGGAGAACGGCTCGTCGAGCAGCAGCAGCTTGGGCCGCACCGCCAGCGCGCGCGCCACGGCGACGCGCTGCTGCTGGCCGCCCGAGAGCGCGCGCACCGAGCGGTCGGCGAAGTCGGCGAGATGCACCAGGTCGAGGAAGCGCGCCACCGCCTCGCGCGTCTCGCCGGCGCCGCGGCCGCGTGCCTTGAGGCCGAAGGCGACGTTCTCGGCGACGGTGAGATGGGGGAACAGCGCATAGTTCTGGAACACGACGCCGACGTCGCGCTTGTGCGGCGGCAGCGCGGTGATGTCGTGGCCGTCGAGCTTCACGGTGCCGCGATCGACGGCCAGCAGGCCGGCCACGATGCGCAGCAAGGTGGTCTTGCCGCAGCCCGAGGGTCCGAGCAGGGAGACGAACTCGCCCTGGCCGACGCCGAGATTGACGCCGCCCAGCACGGTAGCGGCGCCGAAGGACTTCTCCGCGCCGGCGACGTCGAGGAAGCTCAAGAGGGTCACATCGCCATTTCGCGGTCCCAGCGCTTGACCCATTCGCCGCGCTCCTTGGCGACGAACTCCCAGTCGAGATTGTGCACCTTGACGTCGGCGGCGAGTCCCAGCGGCGGCTTGGCGGCGCTGTTCGACGGGAAGGCGAAGGTCTCCGGTTGCAGCGTGTCCTGCAGGTCGGCGCTCAGCAGCATGTCGATCAGCGCCAGCGCCATCTCCTTGTTGGGCGCGCCCTTGACCAGGCAGACGCCGGCGGGGCCGACGAAGATGCCCTCCTTCGGCGCGCTCATCTTCATCGGGCGTTTCCTTCTCCTTCGGGATGACGTTGGAGGAGAACATGCTGGGGATGGCCCAGCCTTCGCCCTGCTGGAGAAGATTCAAGGCCTGCGGGATCTGGGTGTAGATCGTCAGCAGGTTGGGCTTCAGCGTCTTGATCTTCTTGAAGCCGGCATCGATGTCGTACTGCGCCTTGTCGATCGGCTTGCCGGTCTCGAGCGCCGCCGCCATCACGAGATTGGCGAGGCCCTCGGTGTTCTGCAGCGACGGGATCACCAGCCGGCCCTTGAACTTCGGGTCGTAGCAATCCGCCCAGCTCGGGAAGCCGCCGGGCAGCGCCTTGGTGTTGTAGGCGACGCCCTGCCAGGGCTGAAGATAATTGGCCCACATGCCGTCCATGTGGACCGTGCCCGGCCGCAGCTTGGCGAGGTTGGGGACGGAGGAAGGCGTCAGCTTTTCCAGGAGGCCTTCCTGGACGGCGAGGATCATCACCGGGTCGTCCATCATGACGACCGAGAGATACTGCTTGTCCTTGTTCTTCTGCATCTTCTCGAGGTTGACCAGGGATCGCGTGCCCTCGTAGACGATCTTGGTCTTGTACTTGGCCTCGAATGCCTGGGCGACGGTGCCGTTCATCCAGGGCGCGAAGTCCGCCGCACCGCCGACCACGATTTCCTTGGTCTGGGCGCGCAGGATGCGGGGAGCGGCAAGGGCCGCCGTCGCGGCACCGGCGGCGGCGAGAATCGCGCGGCGGTTCAAGGCGATAGAAGTGGTCTTTGTCATGTTGGGCTCCCCTCGTTGGAACCACGGAAGCAAGGACCGTGCCTAGGACTCGCCCTTCAGCCGGGCCACTTCCTCTTCCAGTTCCTTGATTCGC
>CAVWKN010000037.1:0-71837 GCA_963755585.1 uncultured Alphaproteobacteria bacterium | reverse complement strand
CTGTCGCTTGGTCAAGTGAGCTTGACGAGGAGCCGCAAGATGTCCCGCGAGAATTCGAGCGTGGTGCTCGTGCACGGCGCCTGGGCCGACGGTTCGAGCTGGCGCAAGGTGATCGGCCGGCCGAAAGAGGAAGGCACGAAGGTCGTCGCTGTGCCTCCTTGCCGCTCAGCTCGCTGGCCGACGACGTGGCGGCGCTCGACCGCACGCTGGAGCGGATCGAAGGCCCCGTCGTGCTGGCCGGCCACGCCTATGCCGCCGCCGTCATCGCCGCGACCCGGAGCGAGAAGGTCAGGGCACTCGTCTACGTGGCCGCTCTCGCCCCCGATGCGGGCGAGACGGTCGGCGACCTGTTCTACCGCGCCCCGCCGCATCCGCAGGCCCCGAAACTGGCCCCCGATCGCCATGGCCTGATCTGGCTTCCCGAGGACGCCTTCGCGGCGGCCTTTGCCCAGCATGCCACTGCCCCGGAACTGGCGCTGCTGGCGGCCGTCCAGCGGCCGATCGCGCTGCCCTGCATCAGCGTCCCCTACGGACGGCCACTCTGGAAGGACCGGCCGAGCTGGTCCCTGGTGGCCGAGGAGGACCGGATGATCGCTGCCGAACTCAGCGCGTCCTGGCGGACAGGATGAAGGCGCAGGTGCGCTCGCACGCGGTCGATCATGCGCCGATCGTGAGCGCACCCGCCGTCGTCGTCGGGCATCATCCTCGATGCGGTTCGCCATGTGACCGCGAGCCACTGAGAGAGCGTCGACGAATTCATCTTGTCTGCATACCTCGCCGCCTTTCCCGGGAGGGTTGACGATCCGTCCGACCTCTGAATAGCTGTTCGGCGACGATTTGATCGTCCAATCGATAACAATCGGTCGACGATCGCGTCGTTGCACTCATCAAGTGGGAGGAACGATCGTGAAAAAACTGTTGATTGCCACCGCCGCCACCGTTGCCCTGGTCGGTTTTGCCGGAGCCCCGCAATCGGCGGACAAGAAGACACTGGCCTTCGTCGTCAACGGCGCCTCCGATTTCTGGAAGGCGGCCGAGGCCGGCGTCAAGAAGGCGCAGGCGAGCTGCCCAACTACACCTCACCTTCAAGTATCCCGAGCAGTCGGCGGCCGCGATCCAGACGCGCATGATGGACGACCTCGTCGCCGCGGGCGTGGCCGGCATCATGGTGAGCGCGGTCGATCCCAAGACCATGGGCGATGCGCTGAACCGCGTCGGCGGCCAGGTCGCGCTGTTCACGACCGACAGCGACGCGCCCAACAGCAAGCGCATCGCCTATATCGGCTCGTCGAACGTCGACGCCGGCAAGCAGGCCGGTCAGCTGATGCTCAAGGCGATGCCCAACGGCGGCAAGTGCATGGGCTTCGTCGGCCTGCCGGGCGCCGACAATGCGCGCGAGCGCATCGACGGCGTGAAGGAGACCATCAAGGGCTCGAAGATCGAGCTGGTCGACGTGCGCGCCGACGACATCGACCAGACCCGCGCCAAGCGCAACGTCGAGGACACGATCACCGCGCATCCCGACATCAACTGCATGGTCGGCTTCTATTCCTACAACACGCCGCGCATCTACGAGGCGCTGAAGGAGGCCGGCAAGATCGGCAAGGTGACGATCATCGGCTTCGACGAGGACGCGATCACGCTGGGCGGCGTCAAGGAAGGCACCATCGTCGGCACCGTCGTGCAGCAGCCCTACGAATGGGGCTACCAGGGCATGAAGGACATGGCCAAGTACCTCGAGGGCGACAAGTCCTTCATCCCGGCGAACAAGCTGATCATCGTGCCGACCAAGATCATCGACAAATCCAACGTCGATGCCTTCTGGGACGAGCTGAAGGCGCGGCAGGGCAAGAAGTAGGGCGCTTTTTCGCCGGACCGCGGGCCTCAGCCGCTCATCCTGATCGCGAGCGACTAGAAGCTCATGCCGGTCGGAAGGGCATGAGCGGCCTGGTCGCCTACGGTCCGGACGACATCGACAGAGTGCGTGTGACTAGCACTGCGCCTCCGTGACTTCCCCGCTTCTCGAACTCGTCTCCGTCAGCAAGACCTATCCCGGCGTGAAGGCGCTCGATCGCGTCACCCTCGAGGTCGAGCGCGGCGAGGTGCTGGCGCTGATCGGCGAGAACGGCGCCGGCAAGTCGACCCTGATGAAAATCCTGGGCGGCGTCGTCGAGCCGAGCGAAGGGGTGATCCGCATCGATGGCGCGGCGCAGGGCTCGCTCACGGTCGCCGGCGCCATGGCGGCGGGCATCGCCTTCGTGCACCAGGAGCTCAACCTCTTCGACAATCTCGACGTCGCGGCCAACGTGATGATCGGCCGCGAACCGGTGTTTGGCGGAGCGCTGAAGCTGATCGACCGGACGGCGCTCGAGGCCAGGGTGACGCCGCTCCTGCGCCGGCTCGGCGTCGACTTCGAGGCCGCCACGCCGGTTGCCGACCTGTCGCTCGCCCAGCGCCAGCTGGTCGAGATCGCCAAGGCTTTGTCGCTCGAGGCGCGCATCGTCATCATGGACGAGCCGACCTCGAGCCTGACCGCCTCGGAGACGGCGCGCCTCCTGAAGGTGATCGCCGAACTCAAGGCCGGCGGCGTCGCGGTGATCTTCATCTCGCACCGCCTGAACGAGGTCGAACACTGCGCCGACCGGGTCGTGGTGCTGCGCGACGGCGCCGTGGTGGGCGAGCTGGCGCGGGGCGAGATCGGGCACGACGCCATGATCCGCATGATGATCGGCCGCGACCTGAAATCGCTCCATATACCGGCCGAGCGGCCGCCCGGCGCCGCGGTGCTCGAGGTCGCCGGCGTCAGGACCCAGGCGCATGCCGACCACGCGCTCGACCTTTCCCTGTATGCCGGCGAGATCCTGGGCATGGCGGGCCTGGTCGGCGCCGGCCGCACCGAGCTCGCCTGCGCCCTGTTCGGCGTCGATCGCCTGGTCGGCGGCGACGTGCGCCTCGATGGCCGCACGCTCGCCATCGCCACGCCGCGCGATGCCATCGATCACGGCATCTTCCTCATCCCCGAGGACCGCAAGCGCTCCGGGCTGGTGCTCGACTTCTCGGTCAACGAGAACATCTCGCTGGCCAACCTCATGGCCTTCGCCCGCGGCCTGCTGATCCGCACCGGCGCCGAACGCCGCAACGCCACCGAACGCAGCGCCGCGCTCGACATAAGGACGGCCTCGATCGATACGATGGTCGGCACCCTGTCGGGCGGCAACCAGCAGAAGGTCGTGCTGGCGAAGTGGCTGTCGATGACGCCCCGCGTGGTGATCTTCGACGAGCCGACGCGCGGCATCGACGTCGGCTCGAAGTCGGAAATCTACAAATTGATGCGCGGGCTGGCCGACTCGGGCGTCGCCGTCCTCATGATCTCGAGCGACATGGAGGAGGCGATCGGCGTCAGCGACCGCATCGTGGTGATGCGCGAGGGCCGGATCGCGGGCTTCCTGGCGCGGCCCGAATTCAGCGAGGAGAACGTGATGCGGCTCGCCGTCGGCCGGCGCGACCTGCAGGCAGCGGAGGCCGTGTCGTGATGTTGAAGAAGGATCTCGGGCTGTTCCTGCTGATCGTCGTGGTCGGCGTGATCGTGGCCATCCTGAACCCGCGCTTCATCTCGCCCATCAATCTCGGCAACACGGCGAACCTGATCGGCCTGTTCGGGCTGTTCTCGATCGGCGAGGGCTTCGTCATCATCACCGGGGGCATCGACCTCGCGATCGGCTCGATGTTCGCCCTGCTGGGCGTCATCTACATCGACCTGCTGGTGAACTGGCAGCTGCCGTGGTGGATCGCCGTGATCGTGGTCGTGCTGGGCGGCATCGTGCTGGGCGCGATCCACGGCTTCCTGGTCACGCGGCTCCGCCTGCAGCCCTTCATCGTCACCCTGTGCGGCCTGCTGATCTATCGCGGCGTCGCGCGCTACTACACCAACGACGGCACCGCGGGCTTCGAGTTCGGCCAGAGCTTCCCGACGCTCGAATGGCTGACGACCGGGCGCACCCTGGGCGTGCCGCATTCCTTCATCATGTTCCTGGCCGTGGCGGCGATCATGGCGGTGGTGCTGCATCGCTCGGTGTTCGGCCGCTACCTGTTCGCGGTCGGCAAGAACGAGGAGGCGGCGCGCTACTCGGGCATCCGCACCGGGCGCATCGTGGCGGCGGCCTACATCATCAGCGGCGGCCTGGCCGGCCTCTCCTCGATCTACCTGGCGATGTACACGCGCTCGATCTCGCCGGCCAGCCACGGCAATTTCTACGAGCTCTACGCCATCGCCGCCGCCGTGCTGGGCGGCTGCTCGCTGCGCGGCGGCGAGGGCTCGATCCTGGGCATCGTGCTGGGCGCCATCCTGCTGCAGATCCTGCAGAACCTGGTGAACCTGCTGGGCATCCCGAGCTCGCTCAACTTCGCCGTGATGGGCACGGTGATCCTGATCGGCGTCGTGGCCGACCAGCAGCTCACGCGTCTCCGCAATCGACGGGACAGACGTTAGAGCCCGCCGTGGCGACCGGCGTCACGCCGCGTGGGCGGTGCGCTCGATCGCGGCGAGCTTGCGATCGAGGAAGCTGCCGATCAGGGGAAAGACCTCGTCGGCCTTGTCCTCGAGCACGAAGTGGCCGGTGTCGAGCAGGTGAAACTCGAGATCCTTGAGGTCGCGCTTGTAGGGATGGGCGCCGTCGGCGGGGAAGATGACGTCGTTCTTGCCCCAGACGAGCAGCGTCGGCGGCTGATGCTGGCGCAGATACTGCTGCACCTTGGGATAGAGCGGCAGGTTGGTGCGGTAGTCGTAGAAGAGGTCGAGCTGGATGTCGTTGTTGCCCGGCCGGTCGAGCAGCGGCTGGTCATGGGTCCAGTTGTCGGGCGAGACCCGGCTGGGATCGGAAACGCCGTCGGTATACTGGAAGATCGTCGTCTTCAGGGTGAAGAGCGAAAGCAGCGCCTTCCGGCTGGCCGCGCTGTTGTTCTCGCGCCAGCACGTCCTGATCGGATCCCAGAACTCCTTCAGCCCTTCCTCGTAGGCATTGCCGTTCTGGACGATGAGCGCCGAGATCCGTTCGGGATGCTTCAGGGCGAGTCGCCAGCCGACCGGGGCGCCGTAATCCATGACGTACATCGCGTAGCGCTCGACGCCCAAGCGGTCGAGCAGGCCGTCGACCAGCTCGCCGAAGCGATCGAACGTGTAGGCGAAGGACGAGCGATCGGGGCTGCCGCTCTGGCCGAAGCCCGGATAGTCGGGCGCGATCACATGATAGCGATCGGCGAGGAAGGGGATCAGGTTGCGGAACATGTGCGAGGAGGTCGGGAAGCCGTGCAGGAGCAGCACGACCGGCGCATCCTTGGGGCCGGCCTCGCGATAGAAGACGGTCACGCCGTCGATCTCGGCCGTGCGGTGATGGGTGACCGGAGGCGCCGCGTTCGTCGAAGCGTTCATCTCATTCTCCCTGAACTGAAAGGGGCAATTGTTCCGAAGCCCCGGGAGAATGATCGGTTTGCGCCGGCCGCTCTTTCCGACTTGCACGACGCCCGGCGCTCAGGACGGCGCGGGATCGGCCTTGCCGGCGCCACGGTCGAGGCGTGCCTTGCCGAAGGCGAGCCCCTCGCCCGACGGGATCTTGGCGATCTGCGAGGCGCGCAGGAACTTCTCCTCGCCCACCGTCAGGTAGATGTTGGTGAACAGCAGCGAGCGCGTCTGGCGGACGACCTCGGCGCGGCCCTCGACCCAGTCGCCGACCTTGGCCGGCGCCACGAAATCGAAGGTCATGCTGACGGTCGGCATGAATTTGCGCAGGCCGACCAGGGTGCCGCCGCCCATCGTGCCGACGAGGTCGGCCACCGTCATCATCATGCCGCCATGCAGCCCGCCCGCCGGATTGCACATATGCCGGTGCACGCGAAAGCCCAGGACGAATTCGTCGCGCGTGCCCTTCTCGCCGCGCCTGGCGTAGAGGGTGCCGACATGGCTGTTGAAGGTGGGATCGGGCCGGCCGCGGTCGAAATCGATGCGCAGGAAGCCTTCGGGCGGCCGATCGGCGGGCAGATTGTCGTCAGCCAAGAACTAACTCCGGGTCTTGAGCGTGCGATGGCGGCTCAGCAGCGCGAAGGAGCCCAGCCCCGCCAGCACTTCGTGGCGCGGACCATAGAGACGGCCCCGCACCTGCGCCACATGCTCGTCGTGACCCAAAACCTCGCCCTCGGCCTGCAGCCAGTCGCCGAGCCGGCCCGGGCCGAGATAATCGAGCGAGAGCCGCAAGGTGACGGCGCGACGCTGCAGGGTGTGGAACACCGCGGTGCCCATCGCCGAATCGAGGAAGGCCGCCAGCATGCCGCCATGCACGATGCCGAGCCCGTTGGCATGCTCGGGACCGGGCCGGAAGCCGCGGATGATGCGGCCGTCCTCGATCTTCTCGAACCACGGGCCGTTGGCCGCGGCGAAGCCGGCCGCCTCTGTCAGTTCACGAAAGCCGGGAGGAATGGACACGCGCCATCTTAGGCGATGCCCGTCAGCAGGACCACGCCGTAGCCGATATAGTAGGCGGCGATCACCGTGATGATCCGGTTCGACCAGGCGCGGAATTGCTTGTCGGTGAGTTTCTCGAGCAGGAGCTTGCCCAGCGATGTGCCGATCATCGACGAGGCGACGGCGATGGCCAGCATCCACGGTTCGACCGAGCCCGACTGCTCGATCAGCGCGCCGAAATAGACGAGCTTGAGGCCATGGCTGAAGAGCTGGCAGGCGGCCTTGGTGGCGACGATCTGCCGCCGCTCCAGGTGGGAGCGCAGGAACAGCGTGTCGAGCAGCGGGCCGGTGACGCCCGCGACCAGCATCAGCATCATGCAGACCATGCTGCCGGCCAGCATCTGGCCGGGGCCGAGGGTGCGCGGCAGCACGCGGTCGGGGATCGCCCGCACGAGGAAGGGCGAGCAGCCCAGCAGCAGCAGCGCCACCGCCTTGTCGGGCACGTAGAGCCAGAGCGACCACAGGCCGACCGAGACCAGGCTGCCGACGATGCTGGCCGCCGCCGTCTTCCACACGATGTGCTGGCGCCACAGGAGCGCACGCCAGCCGTTGGACGCCATCTGGGTCACGGCATGCAGCACCATGGCCTGCGGCAGCGGCATCAGGACCAGCAGCACGCCGACCAGGATCAGGCCGCCGGCCATGCCGAAGACCCCCGACAGCAAGGCGGTGAAGATCATCAGCAGGGAAAGGCTGGCGGCAAGCAGGGCGGTCATGGCGGCGGCTCCGATCAGGTGCCGGCACGATGGGCGTTCGCCTTCCACACTTCAAATATATGATAAATTGCTTCTCCATATTAATGACGTCTGTCATCCTGAGCGCAGCGAAGGATCTCATCGCCGCTTGCCGCCGAAACGAGATCCTTCGCTGCGCTCAGGATGACAAGAATGGAACTGCGCCATCTCCGCTACTTCGTCGCCGTCGCCCATGAGGGCCACATCACGCGCGCGGCGGAGAAGCTGCACATGCAGCAGCCGCCGCTCTCGCAGCAGATCAAGGCGCTCGAGGAGGAGATCGACGCCGCCCTGTTCGTGCGTCATCCGCGCGGCGTGGCGCTGACCGATGCCGGGCGCTCCTTCCTGGCCGACGCCGAGGCCGTGCTGGCCGCGGTCGACCGCGCCGCCGCCCGCGCGCGGCGCACGGCGCGCGGCGAGACCGGCCGCATCGCCGTGGGCTTCACCACCTCGGCGCCGTTCCATCCTTTGGTGGCGCGCGCCATCCGCGAGTTCAGGACGACACGGCCCGACGTGTCCTTCGTGCTGGAGGAAAGCAGCTCCACCGACCTTCTCGTCGGGCCTGCGCGAGGAGCGCCTGGACATCGCCTTCATCCGCTCGGGCCTCGCCGATACCGAGGGGCTCACGGTCCATGCCCTCCTGCAGGAGGACATGGCGGCGGCCCTGCCCTCGCGCCATCGCCTGGCGCGCCGGCCGCATCTCACCCTGAAGGACCTCGCGGCCGAGACCTTCATCCTCTACCGCCGGCCCGACGGGCGCGGCCTCTACGACGTCATCATCGCGGCCTGCGCGGCGGCGGGCTTCAGCCCGCATGTCGGCCAGGAGGCGCCGCGCATCGTCTCGACGCTCAACCTGGTGGCGGCCGGCCTCGGCGTCACCATCGTGCCGGCGTCGCTCAGCCGCCTGCCGCTGGAAGGCGTGACCTACCGCCCGCTCAAGGGCCGGCCCGCCCTGAAAGTGCCGCTCAACCTCGCCTGCCGCGCCGACGAGCGCTCGGCCGCGACGCTCGGCTTCATCGACCTGGTGCGGCGGCTCCGCGAATAGTGAGCGCCGCGCAGGCGGCGCCGGCGAGGGAGAGGCCGGCCGCGACCAGCATGGCGAGACGAATGCCCTCGGCCAGCGCGCCGTGCAGCGCCAGCGCGCCGAAGGCGGCAATGGCGAAGAGGCTGGCCACCGAGGACACGGCATTGTTGATGCCCGACGCCACGCCGGTCTGATGGCCGGGAACGGCGGCGATGACCGTGGTGGTGAGCGGCGCCACGGTCACCGCCATGCCGAGACCGACGACCGAGACCGGCAGCAGGAAGGCCACGACATAGGACGTCTGCGGCCCGGCCAGGGCGAACAGCCCGAAGCCCACGGCGACGATCGTCGGGCCGGCGACCAGCGGCAGGCGGGCGCCGACCCGATCGAGCAGGCCGCCCGACCAGCGCGACAGCCCCGCCATGATGGCGGTGAAGGGCAGGAACACGGCGCCGGCCATGGTGGCGGAATAGCCGTGAACGGAAATGAGCGCGAACGGCAGCAGGAACATGGCGCCGCCCAGCGCGCCGTAGAGCAGGAGGGTGAGCGCGTTGACGCCGCTGAAGGTGGCCGAGCGGAACAGGCCGAGCGGCATCATGGGCGCCGGCGTGCGCGCCTCGTGCCACACGAAGATCGCCAGCAGGACGACGCCGCCCGCCAGGGTCACTGCCGTCGTCGGGTCGAGCAGGCCCGTGTCGGGCAGCGCGATCAGGCCGAAGGCCATGCCGGCCAGGCCGGCGAAGGCCAGCAGCGCGCCCAGCCAGTCGATGCCGGCCGGCGCCTCGGGATCGATGCTTTCCGACAGATGGCGCCAGGCGATCCACAGCGCCGCCAGGCAGAGAACGGGATTGATGAAAAAGATCGCCTGCCAGGCCAGGTGATCGACGATCCAGCCGCCCAGCAGCGGCCCGATGGCGGCGGCGATGGCGGAAAAGCCCGCCCAGGTGCCGATGGCGCGGCCGCGTTCGTTCTCGGGGAAGGCCGCACCGATCAGGGCCAGCGAACAGGGAATGAGCAGGGCCGCCGCCCGCACCCTGCGCCGCCCGCGCCGCGATCAGCTGGCCGATCGCGCGCGAGAAGCCGCAGCCCAGCGAGGCCGCACCGAACAAGGCGACGCCGGCGATGAAGACGCGGCGGCGGCCCAGCCGGTCGCCGGCGGCGCCGCCCACCAGCAGGAACGCCGCCAGGCAGAGCGTGTAGGCGTTGATCACCCACTGCAGGTCGGCCGGCGAGGCGGCAAGGTCGCGCCCGATGGCCGGCAGCGCCACGTTCACGACCGATTCATCGACATAGGCGATGGTCGAGGCCAAGATCGTCGCCGCCAGGACCCAGCGCTGCTGGCGCGCCGTGCAGGCAGAGCCCCGCGCCGACCGGATGGCCTCGGCTTCGCAGGGTCTGGCGCGGGCAGCGATCACGCGGGTCGTCTCCTTCGGACAGAAAGGAAGATGTCGAGATTGCCATGCACGTCCTCAAGACCATCGGCCATTCCAATCATGCGATCGAGCGCTTCACCGATCTCCTGACGGCGGGCGGCGTGGTGCTGCTGGTCGATGTGCGGTCGATGCCCTACTCGCGCCGGTTTCCGCAGTTCGGCAAGGAACGGCTGGCCAAGTCGCTGGCCGAGGCCGGCATCGCCTACATCCATGAAGGCGCGGCGCTGGGCGGCAAGCCGGAAAGCGGCGGCAGCTACGAGACCTTGGCCGAGCGGCCCGCCTTCAAGGAGGCGCTGGGACGCCTGATCGAGCGCGCCCGCGACACCACGCTCTGCCTGATGTGCGCCGAGAAGGAGCCGCTCGACTGTCATCGCACGGTATTGGTGTCGCGCCGCCTGGCGGAGCAGGGCGTGGCGATCGACCATCTGCTGGCCGACGGCGGCACGCGCCCGCACCACGAGGTCGAGGAGGCGCTGCTCGCCGGGAACGCCGGACCCGATTTGTTCGACGACCGCGCGACGCGGCTGGCGCGCGCCTGGCAGGCACGCGAGCGGGCGATGAGGCGAAGCTGAAGTAATCTCAGCGGCGCGGCGAAGACATCTCTGTTTGCTCTGGCATTTTTCTTGCTGCATGCTTTTTGAATAAGAACGAGGGGCACACCATGAATATCAATCGTCGCAGCCTTCTCCGCTCTACAGCGATCGGCGCCGCCGCCGCAGTGGCCAGTCCGTTCGTGGTCCGCGATCTCCACGCCGAGGACATGATCAAGGTTGCCGGCATCCACGACACGTCGGGCGGCCTCGACATCTACGGCAAGCAGATGGTCGCCACGATGGATCTGGCGGTCAACGAGATCAACGCCGCGGGCGGCGTGCTGGGCAAGAAGCTCCAGCTGATCAACTACGATCCGCAGTCCAACATCCAGCTCTACACCCAGTACGCGACCGAAGCGGCGACCAAGGAGAAGGTCGCCGTGGTGCATGGCGGCATCACTTCTGCCTCGCGCGAGGCCATCCGCCCACTTTTGAAGCGCTACAACACGCTCTATTTCTACAACACGCTCTACGAAGGCGGCGTCTGCGACCGCAACATCTTCTGCACCGGCTCGACGCCGGCGCAGACCGTCGAGAAGCTGGTGCCCTACGTGCAGAAGAAGTGGGGCAAGAAGATCTACACCATCGCCGCCGACTACAATTACGGCCAGATCACCGCCAAGTGGGTCAAGAAATACGCCCAGGACAATGGCGGCGAGGTGGTGCAGACCGACTTCTTCCCGCTCGACGTCACCGACTTCGGCCCGACCATCAAGAAGATCCAGGCGGCCAAGCCCGACCTCATCATGTCGGCCCTGGTCGGCGCGGCGCACATCTCGTTCTATCGCCAGTGGGCGGCGGCCGGCATGAACAAGCAGATCCCGCTCGCCTCGACGACCTTCGGCAACGAGATCGTCATCACCTCGCCCGAGGAGCACAACGGCTACATCGTGGCCTTCGCCTACCTCGAAGGCATCGACACGCCGGCCAACAAGAAGTTCGTCGAGATCGTGCACGACAAGTACAAGATCCCGCACATGACCGAGCTCGCGACCATGACCTATCACGGCGTCTATCTGTGGGCGAACGCCGCCAAGAAGGCCAATAGCATCGACCGCATGAAGGTGATCGAGGCGCTCGAGCAGAACGCGTCGTTCGACGGACCGGCCGGCAAGACGACGATCGATCCGCAGACGCACCATACGATCCTCGACGTCTATATCGGCGAGGCCAAGGACAAGAAGTTCAACGTGCTCGAGAAGTTCTCGCAGCAGAAGCCGGCCGACACGCAGGCGGTCTGCGACCTCAAGAAGAATCCCAACGAGAACAAGCAGTACATCATCGACGTCAAGACCTGAGTGCCGGGGGCGCGCAACTCCAGTCGCGCGTCTTTGTCCATCCCCTGCAAGATCGCGCCACTGGAGTGGCGCGCCCCCAGCGAAGAGCGGTCCGATGAGGAGCGTGCCTTAGCTTCATGGACTATCTCGTCATCCTCCTGCTGCAGATCGGCAGCGCCGTCGCCAGCCTGGTGTTGATGAGCATCGGCCTCGCCGTGATCTTCGGCATGATGCGGGTCATCAACCTGGCGCATGGCGAGTTCCTGATGCTGGGCGGCTACGCGGCCATCACCGCCTTCAACCTGGGCGTCAACCTCTGGGTGGCGATGGTGGTGGTGGCGCCCCTCACCGTCGGGCTGTTCGGCGCGCTGGTCGAGCGGCTGGTGATCCGCCATCTCTACGGCCGGCTGATCGACACCATGCTGGCGACCTGGGGGCTGAGCCTCGCCATGATCGGCTTCGTCACCGTGGTGTTCGGCAACACCGTGTCGGGCATCTCCGCGCCGCTGGGCAGCGTCTCGATCGGTGCCTACCGCACGGGCGTCTACGAGATCTTCCTGATCCTGGTCGCGGCGATCCTCCTGATCTCGGGCTGGCTGGTGCTGCGCTTCACCCGGTTCGGCCTGATCGCCCGCGGCACCATGCAGAATGCCTCGATGGCCGCGGCACTCGGCACCAACCCGTCGCGCCGTCTATGCCGTCACCTTCGCCGTCGGCTCGGCGCTGTCGGGCCTGGCCGGCGGGCTTTTGGCGCCGCTCACCGGCGTCGTGCCGACCATCGGCGCGGCCTACATCGCCAAGGCCTTCATCACCGTGATCAGCGGCGGCGCGGCGATCCTCTCCGGCACCGCCATCGCCTCGGCCTTGCTGGGCACCATCAACACCCTGGCCACCTTCGCCTTCACCTCGGTGCTGGGCGAGGTGGCGTTGCTGGTGGCGGCGGTCGTGCTGCTGCGCCTGCTGCCGCAGGGCATCACCGGGCGTTTCTTCCGGAGAGCGCTGTGAAAAAGGCCCGCGTGCTGCCCGTCCTCGGCAATCTCGCGGTGCTGGCCGCGGGCCTCGCCGTGCTGTTCGGCCTGCCGGCCTATGCCGAGACCTACATGATCATCAATTCGACGATCTTCGCCAGCTTCGCCATCCTCGCCCTCTCGCTGGCGCTGATCTGGGGCTATGCCGGCATCCTCTGCTTCGGCCAGGCGGCGTTCTTCGGCCTGGGCGGCTACGTCTATGCCGTGAGCGCCATCAACATGGGCGACACCACGGTGCCCGCCGTGCTGGCCGTGCTGCTGCCCGCTTTGTTCGCCGGCATGCTGGGCTACTTCATGTTCTGGGGCCGCATCAGCGACGTCTATCTCGGCGTGATCACGCTCACCGTCTCGCTGATCTTCTTCCGCTTCATCAACCAGACCGCGGGCGAGCAGTGGAACATCGGCGACGCCCCGCTGGGCGGCTTCAACGGCATTCCCGCCACGCCGATCCTCAACTGGCCGGGACGGCCGGGCGAGCAGCTCGCGCCCGAGAACATCTTCAGCCTGGCGGTCGGCCTGCTGATCATCGTCTATTTCTCCTGCAAGATCCTGCTCGCCACCCGCTTCGGCCGCATCATCATCGCGATCCGCGAGAACGAAACCCGCGCCGAGCTTTTAGGCTACGACGTCCGCCTCTATAAGCTCGCCATCTTCATGATCGGCGGCGCGATGGCCGGCCTCTCCGGCCTGCTGTTCGCCAACTCGGTGTTCGTCAGCCCGACCATGTTCAGCCTGCCGGTGAGCGGCCAGATCATCATCTGGATCATCATCGGCGGCCTCGGCACGCTGATCGGGCCGGTGATCGGCTGCATCCTGATGCAGATCCTGACCAACTATCTCGGCACCCTGAGCCAGGTCAAAGGCTTCGGCTGGGTCGATCCCAACCTGGTGCTGGGCGTCCTGCTGGTGATCTTCGTCCTGCTGGTGCCCCGCGGCCTGACCGCCCTGGTGGCCGACGGATGGCGCTGGCTGGTGAGCCTGGCCCGGCGGCCGCCCGCCGCCGTCGAGCCGGCGGTGCGCGAACGGACGTCCAACCCATGACCGG
The DNA here is from genome assembly GCA_963755585.1 of uncultured Alphaproteobacteria bacterium. GTDB lineage: Bacteria > Pseudomonadota > Alphaproteobacteria > Reyranellales > Reyranellaceae > Reyranella. Next base: position 58,189 of record CAVWKN010000037.1, on the reverse strand, counting down.
GACGCCGCTTCTCGAGACACGCGGGCTGACGATGCGTTTCGGCGGCGTCGTCGCCGTCGATCACGTCGACTTCAGCCTGCAGGAGGTCGAGCTGCGCTGCGTCATCGGTCCGAACGGCGCGGGCAAAAGCACCTTCTTCAAGTGCCTGACCGGCCAATTGAAGCCGACCAGCGGCGAGGTCCGGTTCCGCGGCGCGCCGGTCGCCGGCATCGGCACGCACGCCATCGCCCGCCTGGGCGTCGGCATCAAGACCCAGGTGCCCAACGTGTTCGACGGCCTCACCGCACGCGACAATGTGTGGACGGCGGCCACGAAAGTGGCGCCGGGCCGCATCGCCGAGCGGCGCACCGACGAGGCGATGGAGCGGGTCGGCATCTCGGGCATCGCCGACCGCATCGTCGGCCAGCTGGCGCACGGCCAGCGCCAGCTCGTCGAGCTCGCCATGGTGATCGCGCCCGAACCCGACCTGATCCTGCTCGACGAGCCGGCGGCCGGCATGACCGACGAGGAGGTCGACCGGCTGGTCGACCTGATCGCCGAGCTCAACCAGCGTCACGCCCTGGTCGTGGTCGAGCACGACATGCAGTTCATCCGCCGCATCGCCCGCACCGTCACCGTGTTCCACCAGGGCGCGGTGCTGATCGAGGGCGACGTCGCCGACATCCTGACCAACGACCAGGTGCGCGACGTCTATCTCGGCAAGCAGGCGGCGTGATCCCATGCTCGAAGTCCGCAACCTCGCCTCCGGCTACCAGAAGATCCCGATCATCCTCGGGGTCAATTTCGAGGTCGCCGACGGCGAGTTCGTGGGCATCCTGGGCCACAACGGCATGGGCAAGACGACGTTGCTCAAGACCGTGGTCGGCCAGTTGCCGGCGACGGCCGGCAGCATCCGCTTCGGCGGTGCCGAGATCGCGCGCGCGCCGTCGCATCGCCGCGCCCGCCTCGGCCTCGGCTACGTGCCGCAGGGCCGGCAGATCTTTCCCGGCCTCTCGGTGCTCGACAACATGCGCATGGGCGCAGCCAGCGCCGGCCTGGGCGACGAGGTGCTGGACGAGGTCATCGAGGCCCTGCCGCGGCTGAAGCCGATCCTGGGTCGCGCCGGCGGCGTGCTGTCGGGCGGCGAGCAGCAGATCCTCGCTTTGGCGCGCTGCCTGTGCGGGCATCCCAAGCTCATCCTGCTCGACGAGCCGACCGAAGGCATCCAGCCCTCGATCATCGAGGAGATCATCGAGATCCTGCTCGGCTTGAAGAAGCGCAGCGGCCTCACCATCGTGCTGGTCGAGCAGAACCTCGAATGCATCCGCCGCCTGTCTGACCGCGTCCTGATCATCCAGAAGGGCCGCATCACCGGCGAGGTTCCGCCCGACCATCTGCACGACGACGCGCTGGTGGCGGAGTTCGTCGGCATGAGCGCGCACTGATTTCAGACCACAGAGGGAGAGAAACCATGGCAAGCGTGAAGATGCCGACAGCGGCCGAACTGGCGAAGGTCGGGACCGAACTGGGCATGAACCTGTCGGATTCCGACATCGCCTTCTTCCAGGAGACGTTTGCCGGCAACGTCGCCGCCTACAATATTCTGGAATCGCTGCCCGACAATCTGCCGGCGGTGAAATACCCGCGCACGCCGGGTTATGAGCCCGAGGGCGAGGAGAACAAGTACAATCTCTGGTACCGTAAGAGCGAGATCAAGGGCGCCGCGGACGGCAAGCTCAAGGGCAAGAGCGTCGCGCTCAAGGACAATGTCTGCGTCGCCGGCGTGCCGATGATGAACGGCGCCTCGACGCTCGAAGGCTACACGCCCGACGTCGACGCCACGGTGGTGGCGCGCGTCCTCGATGCCGGCGCCACCGTGGTCGGCAAGGTGCGGTGCGAATATTTCTGCTTCTCCGGCGGCAGCCATACCTCCGCGCCCGGCCCGGTCCACAATCCGCGCAAGTACGGCTACTCGGCCGGCGGCTCGTCGTCGGGCAGCGCCGCCGTCATCGTCACCGGCGAGGCCGACATGGCGATCGGCGGCGACCAGGGTGGCTCGATCCGCATGCCGTCGGCCTATTGCGGCATCGTCGGGCTGAAGCCGACCTGGGGCCTCGTGCCCTACACCGGCATCATGCCGATCGAGCTCACGCTCGATCACACCGGGCCGATGACCGCCAGCGTTGCCGACAACGCGCTGATGCTGGAAGCCATCGCCGGTCCCGACGGGCTCGATCCGCGCCAGATGGGCTGCACGGTCGACGCCTACACCAAGGCGCTGGGCGGCAGTGCGTCCGGCCTCAAGATCGGCGTGGTCAAGGAAGGCTTCGGCCATCCCCAGTCGGAGAAGGTGGTCGACGAGCTGGTCAGGAAGGGCGCCGCCAAGTTCAAGGAGCTGGGCGCCACGGTCGAGGAGATCTCGATCCCCTGGCATGTCACCGGCATGGCGGTGTGGTCGGCGATCGCCGTCGAGGGCGCCACCTGGCAGATGATGCTGGGCAACGGCTACGGCTTCAACTGGAAGGGTCTCTACGTCACCAGCCTGGTCGACGCGCACTCGGCGTGGCGCGAGCGCGCCGACGAGCTCTCGGACACGCTCAAGACCACGATCCTGTTCGGCAAGTATGCGCTCAACAAGTATCGCGGCCACTATTACGCCAAGGCCCAGAACCTGGCGCGCAAGCTCGGTGACGCCTACGACACGGCACTGGCCAAATACGACCTGCTGCTGATGCCGACCCTGCCCTTGCGCTCGACCAAGCTGCCCGATCCGGCCGGTCCGCGCATGGACATCATCAGCCGCGCCTTCGAGATGCTGCCCAACACCGCGCCGTTCGACGTCACCGGGCATCCGGCGATCACGCTGCCCTGCGGCATGAGCGAGGGCCTGCCGGCGGGGCTGATGCTGATCGGCAAGCACTGGAACGAATCGACGATCTACAAGGCCGCCGACGCCTACGAAAAGAGCCACGACTGGAAGAAGGTGACGGCCTAGCCACTCTTCGTCTTTGCCGGGGACGCGCCACTTAGCGCGGAGTTTCTCCGCGTGCATGGCGCGCCCCCGCCGTGCTAGGGTCTCCCCGACGAGGGGGGACCCAAACGATGCGGATCATCGCGCTGCTGCTCGTGACTTTCGTCGCGTTGAGTCACGTGATCTTCCTGATCCTCGAGATGTTCTTCTGGAACGATCCGGTCGGCCGCGAGATCTTCGACATGACGCCGGACTTTTCGACGACGACCGCGGTGCTGGCCGCCAACCAGGGCCTCTATAACGGCTTCCTCGCCGCCGGCCTGTTGTGGGGCCTCATCAGCGGCCGACGCGATCTGAAAATCTTCTTCCTGTGCTGCGTCATCGCAGCGGGCGTCTATGGCGGGCTCACCGCCAAGATGTCGATCCTCTATGTGCAGGCCGTACCCGCCCTGGCGGCGCTGATCGCCGTGCTGGCGACCCGTCCGCCGCGCGTCAGGAGCCGGCTCTAGGACGGCACGTAGCCGAAACCGAACCGCGCGATGTCCTGATGCTTCTCGCCCAGCGCCATCTGCGCCAGCACCTCGCCGATGCCGGCCGAATGCTTGAAGCCGTGACCTGAGCACGGGGAAGCCACGATCACGCGATCGGCGTCGGGATGGCGGTCGATGATGAAGCGGGAGCGGTCGACCTGGGTGTAGAGACAGACCTTGTGCTTGACGCAGTCGGCCGACAGGCCGGGGAAAAATGGGCCGACATAGGTGTCGTACATCTTGCGGATCTCTTCCGGACCGGCCGTGCGCACCACCGAATCCGGCGTCGTCGTGAGGACATCCTGTTCGCTGGCGATCTTCACGCCCTCTTCCAGGCTGCCGGTGGCGGGAAAGCCATAGATCGGCTGCGGCGCCGGGACCTGCCAGATATAGACGGGAAACCGCTCGGGCGAGAATTGCGCGTGCTCCGCGGCGCTTTTGGCGCGGAACCAATAAAGCACCTGGCGGGTCACCTTGAAATGGCCGGCCAGCGACGGCTGGAGCAAACCCGGCACCCACGGTCCCGCCGCCACGATCAGCTCCTTGGCATGGTAGGTGTCCTTGTCCGTCTTCACCGTGACCGAGCCGGCTGCCTGATCGAAGGAGATAACCGTCTCGTTCAGGTGGAGTGCGGCGCCCAGGGCCTTGGCCTTCTGCAACTGGGCGCTGATGCAGCGCTCGGGCCGCACGAAGCCGCCGACATCGTCGTGGTAGGCCTCATCGCCGTCCGTGACGTTCAATGCCGGATAGCGCGCCCTGATCGTGGCGGTGTCGAGGATCTCGTAGTCGATCTTCGCCTGTCGCGCGGCCTCGACGGTCGCCGCGAGGAATTGCGGCACGCTGTGGTTGGCGGCGCGTTGGCCCGGCCCGAAGATCACCAGCAGGCCGTTCTGCGTGAAGAGATCCACGCCCAGCTCGCCCTCGAGCTCGCGCCAGACCTGGTGGGACCGCGCGGCGAAGGCGGAATATTCCGGTCCCTCGCCGCAGGCGACACGCGTGATGCGGGTGTCGCCATGGGTCGAGCCGAATTCATGGGGCGGCGAATATCGATCGATCCCCAGGACCTTGGCGCCGCGCTTCGCCAGCTGATAGGTGGCGGCGGCACCCATGGCGCCCAGGCCCAGGACAACGACATCGTACGCAGACGGCATTTACGGCTCCTACTCACTCTCTCAGACGCCGGCGAGGTGCCGTGCGCCCCATTTGCGGATCGAATCGATGATCGGCACGAAGCTCTTGCCCATCGGCGTCAGGCGATAGTCGACCTTGGGCGGCACCGTGCCATAGTCGCGGCGGTCGATCAGCCCGGCCGTCGCCAGCGCCTTCAGCTCGCGGCTCAGCACGCGGGGCGCGATCTCGGCCGAGCCGTCGCCGCCGCGCAACAGGCCGCTCCTGATCTCGCCATAGCGCCGCGCGCCGTCCTTGAGGTCCCACAGGATGCGGACCTTGTACTTGCCGCTCACCATCTTCTGGAAGGCCATCACCGGACAGCCGCAGCCCGCCGCATCGCGCGCGCCGCGCCGGACACTATCATTTTTGTCCATACTTGCGCCCCCGCTCCCAAGTCCTACTCTTTTGCCATCGAGGAGGAACGACATGAAGCAATTTCTCATCAAGTACCGCCACACCACCGGCACCACGGAGGACTGGCACCGCGAGATCGCGTCGTTCATCGCCTCGCTCGACGGCGATCCGGCGCTCAAGGGCAAGATCGGCTATCGCTGCATGAAGGGCCGCGACGGCGCCGACTACTATCACCTCGCCACCGTGTTCGACGAGGGGGCACGGATCGCCCTGCAGGAGCGCGCCTTCTTCAAGCACTACACCGAGGCCACGCGGGTCGTCTCCGGCGGTTCGGTCGAGGTCGTGCCGCTCGAAATGATCGCCGAGACGTCGGCCGCATCCTAGGCTTGTGAAGGCTCCTCCGGCGCCCGCACTATGGCGGGCCTCGAGGAGGTCCATGCTCATCCACATCATCCGCCGGGCGCTGCTCGGCGCCTTCGTCGCGCTGGGCATCGCCCTGTCGATCGCCGGGCCAGCCGCGGCGGGCAGCCTCAACGTCGTGGCCTCGTTCACCGCGAAGACCTCTCAGCTCGACGTCGCGACCTTTGCCGACCCGAACCAGAAGCCGTCGACGGTCGGGGTGTTGAGCATCTCCCACAGCAACACGATCGCGCTCGGCGCCGACAACTGGAAATCCCTGATCGACCTGGTGCACAAGGCTGCGGCAGCGACCGCACCGGCCGCCTGGACGGAAGCCGGATCGATAAAGGACGTGTCCAAGGACGTCGCGACGCTCACCGTCAGCAGCGGACCCGGCCTGCGCTTCGTCATCTCCTCGGCCAAGGGCGGCACCGTCACCCATATCCTGCCCAAGACGGACATAGCGCGCCTGGAAAAGGCGCTGCAGCAGGTGAGCGAGAGCCTGTCGAACTAGCTTCCCGATCATGCGTGCTCGATCACCAGCCGCGGCACCGCCCAGCAGTGCAGCCCCATGTCCGCGGCCATCATCGCCAGGCCCTCGGTCTCGATGTGCAGGCGATGACTGTAGGCCGGGAAGATCAGGCCGTCTCGGTGATGATCGGCACGCACGAGCAGCATGGATCCGCCCACGGAATCGACTCTCGTGAGATCCCGGTCGCTCATTTCCGCGAGGTAGCGCCTGCCAAGGCCTTGCGGCGGCTGCAGATCTCAGGTAGGCGACGTCCTGGCGAAGTAGCCGCCCGAGATAGGGAGGCTGCCTCGGCAAATTAGGGAGTTCCTCCGATGCGGCCGAAGACCGCCGCCGCGTAGTTTCCGCGCCCCGGCGGCATCGAGCCGCCTCATGGAGGCAAGGAATGAATATCGTTTCGCAGGCCAGGGGTCTGGCTCTCACGTCATTGTTCGTGATCGGCGCGCTGGCCGGCAAAGCGGCCGCGGAGAGCCCGCGCGAGCCTCTCGCCGACGAGGTGCGCGCCGCCAATGCCCGCTTCCAGGACGTGTCGGTCGCGGTCGCCGAAGGTTACGGACCGATCCCCTGCGCGAGCGGCATCGATGGCGGCGCGATGGGCGTGCACTACGTCAATCCCACCTACCTGAAGGACACGGCCGTCGACATCAAGCGCCCGCAGGCGGTCATGTACGAGCCGACGCCCGACGGCAAGATGGCGCTGGTTGCCGTGGAATACATCACCTTCAAGGGACCGGCCGCGCTGGGCGGCCAGTTGTTCAACTTCAACGGCGCGCCCAACCGCTACGGCCTCGATCCGTTCTACGAATTGCACGTGTGGGCCTGGAAGAAAAACCCGCGGGGCACGTTCGCGGACATGAATCCGGACGTGACCTGCGTTCACGCCCATACGAAGTAACCCTCGATCTCGGCAAAGCTCCGGCGCAGGCGGCGATCAGCTTCGTCCGCCTGCGCCTTGGCGCGTCCGGGTTTCTGGCGAGTCGTGCAGATAGGCCTGGCTGGGGCGCCAGGATTCGAACCTGGGAATGGTGGAATCAAAATCCACTGCCTTACCGCTTGGCGACGCCCCAGCAGGCGGCCGGACCATAAAGACTATGGGCAGGCGGCGAAAGATACCAATCGTCGCCTCGGGTGGCGTTGTCTCACGCCGCGTGCGCCGCCTTCTGCAGCGCATCGACATGGACGAAAGCGCCGTCGGCATAGAGCAGCGCCTTGGCCTCGGGATCGAGCGTGAGGTCGACGATCTCGCCGATATAGATCGTGTGCGTGCCGGCGGCGACCCGCGTCACCAGCCGGCAGTCGAACGAGACCGGGCAGCCCTTCAGCACCGGCGCGCCGGTCGACAGCATCGACCATTCGCCCATGTCGTGGAAACGCTCGTCGCCCTCGACACCGTCCATGCCGGCAAAGCGCTCGGCGATCTTGCGGTGCTGCGGCGAGAGGATGTTGACGCAGAAGAAACCCGCCTCGCCGATCGGGTCGTGGGCGCTCGCCGTCTTGTTGACGCACACCAGGATCTGCGGCGGCTCGGCCGAAACCGAGCAGACCGCGGTGGCGGTCAGGCCACCGCGCAGGTCGCGATGGCGGGTCGTGATCAGGGTCACGCTCGCCGCCAGGTGACGCATGCCCTTCTTAAAGGCAGCCGCATCGATGCTCATGGGAGCGACTCTAGGGCAGCCCGGGCACTCGGCCGCTACCGGAAACGGCCGTGAACCGGGCCGGCTAACCGCATGGCCGGCCAGCGAAAAGGGCGGAAAAGGCCGGCAAATCGCGCTCTGGCGACTGAAACAAAACCTTCATCAGAGTGTCGTTCTTTGCGGTTGCCCGGTCCCCGCCGGCCGCTACCGTCGGACCTGCATGGCTCAGCCCGACACCGGACTCGCCCCCGATACCACCCCCGATGTTGCGCTGCGGCACATTGTGGCGTCGTGCCATGCCGACTTGCTCAAATACCGCGCCATCGTGCTGGCGAGCCGCCGGCCGATCGGTATTCACCAGACGCGGGTGGCGCTGCGCCGGCTGCGCGCGGCCTTCGGCCTGTTCAGGAGCGCCGTCGACGGGCCGGTCGTGCGGGCGCTCTCGGCCGAGGCCAAATGGCTGGCCGGCGAATGCGCGCCGGCGCGCGACCTTTATGTCTTCCTCCACGAGACCGTGGACGAAGTGCCGCCGATCGTCCGGCGGATCGGCAACCGCCTGGCCAAAACCCATCTGGAACGCGCCCGCACGGCCCTGTCCGGCGCCCGCTTCGACGGGTTTCATCGCCAGCTCGACGCCTTCGCCGCCCTGTCGCCGGCCGGCACCCACGAGCGCCTCGACGAATTCGCCAGGAACGTGCTCGGCACCCGCCACGACAAGGTCGTGCGGCGTGGCCGCAAGCTGGGCTCGCTCGACGAAAGACGCCTGCACCGGCTGCGCATCGCCATCAAGAAGCTGCGCTATGCCGCGTCCTTCCTGCGACCGGCCTTTGCGTCGCCAATGGCCAGGCCCTATATCGAGGCGACGGTGCGCCTGCAGGGCGCGCTCGGCGCCCTGAACGATCGCGCGGTGGCGGCCCATGTGCTGGCCGACATCGCGACGGCAGCCCGTCCGACCGAGGATGTGGCCCAGCCGCTCAAGGCCCTCGCCAAGCAGGCGGCGTCCGGCAGCAAGCGCCGACGCCACAAGCTCGAGCAGGCCTGGAAGGACTTCAGGAAGGCCGGGTGCTTCTGGCGGGACTGACCCCCGAACACGCGAAGGCAGGATGAATTCATGAGCGACACACAGAACGCCGCCGAGCAGCGCATTCCGGTCACGGTGCTGACCGGCTTCCTGGGCAGCGGCAAGACCACGCTGCTGAACAAGCTGCTGCGCCGGCCCGAACTGGCCGACACGGCGGTGATCATCAACGAGTTCGGCGAGATCGGGCTCGACCATCTGCTGGTCGAGAAGTCCGACGACGAGGGCATGGTGACGCTCAATTCGGGCTGCCTGTGCTGCACGGTGCGCGGCGACCTGGTGCGCACCATGAGCGAGCTGTTCCTCAAGCGCTCCAAGGGCGAAGTGAGCAACTTCAAGCGCATGGTGGTCGAGACCACGGGCCTGGCCGACCCCGCCCCCATCCTGCACACGCTGATGACCGATCCGCTGCTCGCCTCGCGCTACCGGCTCGACGGCGTGGTGACCACGGTCGACGGCGTGAACGGCGCCAGCACCCTCGACAACCACGAGGAGGCGGTGAAGCAGGCCGCCGTCGCCGACCGCCTGCTGCTCACCAAGAGCGACATCGCCGACGCAGGCCCGCTCGACGCGCTCAAGAGCCGCCTGCACCAGCTCAATCCCGGCGCGCCGTTCCATGAGGTCTCGGCGGGCGAGATCGACCCCAACGAAATCCTGAACGCCGGCCTCTACAATCCCGACACCAAGAACGCCGACGTCAAACGCTGGCTGCACGAGGAGGCCTACGAGCACACGCATGGCGGCGGGCATGATCATCATCATGGCCACGACGACAAACATGGGCACGGCCATGATCATGGCCATGAGCATGAGCACAGCGAGCAGGACCCGCACGACGTCAACCGCCATGACGCCCGCATCAAATCCTTCTGCATGACCTTCGACGAGCCGATGAGCTGGTCGACGGTGGCCGCGGCGTTCGATGCGCTCGTTACCTATCGTGGCCCCGATCTCCTGCGCATGAAGGGCATCCTGAACGTCAAGGACACCGACAAGCCTGTGGTGATCCACGGCGTGCAGCACGTCTTCCATCCGCCGGCCACGCTCGACGCCTGGCCCGAGGGCGACGACAGGAAGAGTCGCGTCGTGTTCATCACGCGTGACATCGCCGAGAGCACCATCCGCAAGGTCTTCAACTCCTTCTTCGACGCGGAGAAGAAGGGCTGGAGCCAGGACGAGCAGAAGCCGCCGCAATAGTCTCTTCCGGACCGCGAGCGTCCCGCTCGCTCTTGAGCATGAGCCGCGGTGCGGTTCTTCTTTCCGCTCAATGCCCGTTGTCGAGAACACCGAAAGATGGTGGTGTGCGGGTCCGCGCGACAATGAGCGAGCGGGAGGAAATGACGCATGCCCGGACAGACCCTTTTCGACAAGATCTGGGATCGCCATGTCATCGCCGATCTGGGCGATGGCTACGCGCTCCTGCACATCAGCCGCCATCTCATGCACGATGGCGGCGGCCGCGGTCTGCAGGCGATCAAGGACGCGGGCTACCGCGTGCGCAATCCGGACCTCACCTTCGCCACCTTCGATCACGTCATCTCGACTGAACCCGGGCGTACCCACGAGACGCTGAAGCCCTACGCCCAGCGGCTCTATTTCATGCGCGATGAGGCCAAGCGCTGGGGCATCAAGCTGTTCGATCTCGGCCAGCCGGGCCAGGGCATCGTCCATGTCATGGGACCCGAGCAGGGCGTCACCCTGCCGGGCACCCTTTTGGTCTGCGGCGACAGCCACACCTGCACCCATGGCGGCATGGGCGCCATCGCCTTCGGCGTCGGCGCCACCGAGGTGATCCATGTGCTGGCCACGCAGTCGCTGGTGCAGCCCAAGCCCAAGCGCATGCGGGTCACCTTCGACGGCAAGCGCGCGCCCGGCGTCACGCCGAAGGACATGATCCTCCATCTCATCGGCCAGATCGGCGCCGCCGGCGGCACCGGCTACGCCGTCGAATATGCCGGCAGCGCCATCCGCGACATGGAGGTCGAGGGCCGGCTCACGGTGTGCAACCTCTCGATCGAATTGGGCGCCAAGATCGGCATGGTGGCGCCCGACGACGTCACCTTCGACTTCCTGAAGGATCGCCCCTATGCGCCCAAGGGCGCGCTGTGGGACCAGGCCGTGGCCGACTGGCGCACGCTCAAGAGCGATCCCGACGCGGTGTTCGATGTCGAGGTGAAGGTCGATGTGAACAAGATCGTGCCGCAGATCACCTGGGGCACCAGCCCCGAGCACGTCATCCCCGTCACCGACCGGATTCCCGATCCGGCTTCGACGGACGACCCGGACAAGCAGAAGGCGTGGCAGGCGGCGCTCGACTACATGGGCCTCACGGCCGGCGCGCCGATCCAGGAGACGCGCGTCGACTGGGTGTTCATCGGCTCGTGCACCAACAGCCGGATGTCGGACCTGCGCGACGCCGCCCAGATCGCCAAGGGTCGCAAGGTGGCGGGCCACGTGCGGGCCTGGGTCGTGCCGGGCTCCGAGAACATCAAGCGCATGGCCGAAGCTGAAGGGCTCGACCGCGTCTTCCTCGACGCCGGCTTCGAATGGCGCGAGCCCGGCTGTTCGATGTGCCTGGCGGTGAACGGCGACACGATCGCGCCCGGCGAGAGGAGCGTGTCGACCTCCAACCGCAATTTCGTCGGACGCCAGGGCCCGGGCGGGCGCACCCATCTCGCCAGCCCGGCGATGGCCGCGGCCGCCGCCATCGCCGGCCGCATCGCCGACGTTCGCTCGATCTGAGGACGGAGAAAACCATGGAAGCCTTCACCGTTCTCGATGCCAAGGCGGCGCCGCTGATGCGGCAGAACGTCAACACCGACATCATCATCCCGATCCACCGCCTGCGCGACGTGGCCCAGGCCGATCTCGGCCCCTACGCCTTCGAGCCGTGGCGCTACCTGCCCGACGGCAGCGAGAATCCGGAATTCTTCATGCACCAGCCGGCCTATCGCGGGGCGGAGATCGTCGTCGCCGACAACAACTTCGCCTGTGGCAGCAGCCGCGAAGGCGCCGTGTGGGCGATGATGGGCATGGGCGTGCGCTGCGTGATCGCGCCCTCCTTCGGGCCGATCTTCTTCAACAACTGCTTCCAGAACGGCGTGCTGCCGATCCAGCTGCCGCGCGCCGACGTCCTGGCCATCGCCGAGGAGCTCGAGGCGGCGACCCGACCGGGCAGCAACAGCGAGCCGCGCCTCAGCATCGACCTGCACAACCGCACTGTCGTGACGCCAAGCGGCCGGCGCATCGAGTTCCAGGTCGACGGCATCCGTCGCGACGCCCTGCTCAAGGGCCTGAACGAAGTGGCGCTGACGCTTACCCGCGAGGACGAGATCGCCGCCCATCAGGCCAAGGCGCGCGCCCGGACGCCGTGGCTCTATCCGAGTTCCAACAAACTAAGAATCATGCCGGACCGCGGGCCTCCAGGCCCGCATCATGAATCATGAGCGGGCCTGGAGGCCCGCGGTCCGATGAAGAAAGGGAGGAAACGAGAAATGGTTTCTGTGATCAGGCGCCGCAGCATCATTGCCGTCGCCGCTTCGGCGCCCGCATGGTCGCTGGCCGGCGCCCGTGCCCAGGGCAAGACCGGCTCGGCGGTCTATCCCGTCGCGGTGCCCACCTACGAGGTGCAGTTCGTCGCCCAGGAGCGCGGCTTCTTCAAGGATGAGGGCTACGACTTCAAGCTGATCCAGGGCGGCAACGGCGTGAAGACGCGCGAGATCCTGGCGTCGCGCCAGGGCGATTTCGCCATCGCCGACATATTGCACGTGCTGCAGCTCAACAAGAACGGGCGGCCGACGCGGGCGCTCAACACCGTCGACCAGCGCGCGCCCGGCGTGCGCTTCGCCATCCGCAAGGACCTCTACGACCAGGGCATCGACACGGTGCAGAAGGCCGCCGCCTTCAAGCGGCCCGACGACAAGCGCGCGATCTTCGGCGTGTCCTCGCTGGGCGGCACCTCGCACCTGTGGTCGCACTACTTCATGGAAAAGATGGGCCTCGCCGACAAGGTGACCTGGGTGCAAACCGGCAATGTCGACACCATGCTGGGCGCGCTCAAGACCAAGCAGGTCGACGTGCTGTCGAGCGCGATCTCGGTGGTGACCGAAGCCGAGAAGAACGGCTGGGGCAAGGTGATCTATGCGCCGAGCGACGAGAAGACCTGGAACGCCGTGATCGGCGGCCCGGTGCCGGTGAACGTCAACTTCTGCCTCACCGCCACCATCGAGAAGGAGCCGGAGAAGGTGCAGGCCTTCACCAACGCGGTCTGGCGCGCCATGCAATGGATCAAGGCCAACAGCCCCGACAAGATCCAGGACACGATCGAGCGCTTCGTCGGCTCGACCTCGCGCGCTGCCAACCTGCTGGAGATCGGCGAGCTCAAGGACGTCGCCGACTGGAACGGCCTGATCACCGCGGAATCCTACGCCCGCGGCGAGAAGGTCTGGCTGGGCGAGCTCACCGGCATCAAGCAGCCGCTCAAGCTCGAGGATGCCGTCGCCGACCAGTTCCTCAAGGCGGCGCATGCCAAATACCCACCCGTCTGACGGGGCCAGCTGACGTGCCCATCGACGTGGCTGGCCGCTGCCGCATCGAAATCGCCGGTCTCCGCAAAAGCTTCCTCGCCGACGGCCGCGAGGTGGTGGCGGTCGACGACGCCTCCTTCCAGATCCAGGACGGCGAGTTCGTCGCCCTGCTGGGCCCGTCGGGCTGCGGCAAGAGCACCATCCTCAACATGGTGGCGACGCTGATCACGCCCAACGGCGGCGGCATCAAGGTCGACGGCGAGCCCGTGATCCCCGGCCGGCCGGTGCGCCATGTCGGCTATGTGTTCCAGAAGGACACGCTGTTTCCCTGGCGCACCGTCGAGGGCAACATCGGCTATGCGCTGGAGCTTGCCGGCGTGCCGGCCGACGAGCGCCGCACGCGGGTCGACGACGCGATCCACCAGGCCGGGCTCGACGGCTTCGCCCGCTTCTATCCATCGTCGCTCTCCGGCGGCATGCGCCAGCGGGTGTCGCTGATGCGCACCTTGATCGCCCAGCCGGAAATCCTGCTGATGGACGAACCGTTCGGCGCGCTCGACACCCACACCAAGCTCGACATGCATTCCGTGCTGCTCGATCTCTGGGAGCGCGGCCGCCAGACCGTGCTGTTCGTGACCCACGATCTCGGCGAAGCGCTGACGCTGGCCGACCGCATCATCCTGCTCTCCGCCCGGCCGGGCCGGGTGAAGCAGGATTTCAAGGTCGATTTCGCCCGTCCGCGCGACGCCGTGGCGTTGCGCGAGACACCGCAATACGCCCAGCTGTTCTCACGCATCTGGCACTCGCTGGGCGAGGAATTCGCAAAAGGGCATAGCGAATGAGGGGCCGCAGCGAGTGAGGCGTCTCTCGACACTTCTCTGGCAGATCGCCATCGGCCTTGGCGCGCTCGCGATCTGGCAATGGGGCTGGGCGCTGCACGACACGCTGCCGTGGCTGGTGCCGGACATCCTCGATCCCTACTTCGTCTCGAAACCCTCCGACATCTTCAGCCAGTTCCTGCGCATGGGCTGCCTGGTCTCGTCCGACGGTCAATGGACGTTCGGCGACCCGGGCGCCTTCACACGCTGCATCGGGAAGTCGGAGAACAATCTCTGGATCGCCACCTACTTCACCCTGAAGAACACGCTGTGGGGTTTCGCCACCGGCGTGAGCTCGGGCTTTGCGCTCGGCCTGCTGCTCGGTCGGTCGGACCGGTTGAGCGAGATCTTCTACCCCTACATCACCGCCTTCAATTCGGTACCGCGCATCGCGCTGGCGCCGATCATCATCCTGGCCTTCGGCATCGGCGATGCCTCCAAGATCGTGACGGCCTGGCTGGTCGTGGTGTTCCTGGTGTTCTTCAACACCTTCGAGGGCGCGCGCTCGGTCGATCGCGACCACATCAACGCCGCCCGCCTGCTGGGCGCCGGCGAATGGCAGGTGACGCGCACGGTGATCGTGCCCTCGACCATGGCGTGGCTGTTCGCCTCGCTGACGCCCGCCGTCTCCTTCTCGCTGATCGGCGTGATCGTGGGCGAGTTCATCGGCGCCGAGCACGGCATCGGCCGCATGATCATCGAGTCCGAGGCGCGCGGCGAGGCCGCCGGCATGATGGTCGCGGTGTTCGTGCTGATGATCGTGGGCGTCATCCTGGCCTCGATCGTGCGGCGGGTGCAGGCCTATCTGCTGCGCTGGCGGCCGGCGCAGAGCATGGGAGCGACCTGACGACGCTGCCCGCTGCCGGCGATGGCGCGGCAGGCAAGGCCGTGGCATGACTTCGGCCGAACCACGCGCATAACGACGTGGAGATCAGGGACCTGAAGTCAGGGAGGATCGTCATGCGCTGCCTGCCAAGACGCGGTTTGTTGATCGGCGCCGCAGCCTTATGGGCCGCGCCGGCCTCGGTGTCGTCCTGGGCGCAATCCTGGCCGAGCAAGCCGGTGAAGATCGTGGTGCCGTTCGGGCCCGGCGGCCCGGCCGACGTCTATGCCCGGATCATCGGCCAGGAACTGACCGAAGCCCTGAAGCAGCAATTCGTCATCGACAACCGGCCGGGCGCCGGTGCGATCATCGGCACCGACATCGTCGCCAAGGCGGCGCCCGACGGCTACACGCTGCTGATGATGTCGAACACGCACACCACCAACGAGACGCTGCTCGACAACAAGCCCTATGTGCTGATGCGCGACCTGGTCGCGGTGGCGCCGGTGAATTCTTCCGACCTGGTGATGGTGGTGCATCCCTCGGTGCAGGCCAAGACCCTGCAGGAGTTCATCGCGCTGGCCAAGGCGAACCCGGGCAAACTCGCCTACGCCTCGTCCGGTCCCGGCACGCCCTATCACATGGCCGGCGAGCTGTTCAAAGCCATGACCGGCACCGACATCCTGCACGTGCCGCACAAGGGCAGCGCGGAAGCGCGCAACGACGTGATGGGCGGCCACGTCCAGATGATGTTCGACGCCGTCACCGCGATGAAGGGCAGCATCGACGCGGGCCAGGTCCGGGCGCTGGCGACGACGGGCGAGAAGCGCTCGGCCGTGCTGCCCGACGTGCCGACGGTGAGCGAGGCGGGCGTCCCGGGCTACGAGGCCACGATCTGGTTGGGCATCATGGCGCCTAAGGGAACACCGCAAGAGATCGTCGACCGGCTGAACGCCGAGATCGCCAGGATCATCGCCAAGCCCGCGATCCGCGAGGCCTGGGCCAAGCAGGGTGCCGTGCCCATGACCATGTCGCCGGCCCAGTTCGACGCCTTCCTGCGACGCGACACCGACAAGTGGGCCAAGGTGATCCAGCAGGCCGGCATAAAAGTTCAATGAAGATCGTCAGGATCTTGAGCGGCGGCGCCGCCCAGGGATTGGTCGAAGCGCTGCGGCCAGCGTTCGAGGCCAGCACCGGCGCCACGATTGACGGCATCTTCGGCGCGGTGGGCACCATGAAATCGCGCCTGCTGGCGGGCGAGCCGGCCGACGTCATGATCCTGAGCCGCGCGCTGATCGATGGGCTGGCGCGCGACGGCGAGGTCATGGCCCTGTCGGCGAAGGATATCGGCGCCGTGCAGACCGCCGTCGCCGTACGCAGCGGCGATCCGCTGCCCGCGGTCGGCAGCGCAGCCGAGCTGCGTGCGGCGCTCCTCGCCGCCGACGCCATCCATTTTCCCGATCCCGAGCAATCGACCGCCGGCATCCATTTCGCCAAGGTGCTGAAGGATCTCGGCATCTGGGACGAGACGGCCGACCGGCGGCAGCCCGCGCCCAACGGCACCACGGCCATGCGCGCGCTGGCTGATTCGAAGAGCCGCCAGCCCATCGGCTGCACCCAGGCCACCGAAATCATCGCCACGCCGGGCATCGTCCTCGTGGCCTCCCTGCCGGCGGGATGCGACCTGGCGACGGTCTACAGCTGCGCCATCGCCACGAAGAGCCAGGCGCCGGCCGAGGCGGCCGAACTCATCGCCCAGTTGACCGGCGATGCGGGACGCGACGCGCGGAAGCAGTTGGGGTTCGTCTGACGAACTATCTTGTCGGCAACGTCTCGAAGCACGTCAGCCCACTGGAAGACGTGTCCCAGGCCGGCCGGCTCCGGGTGAAGATCGCGATCTGCGGCTTGAATTGCGACGTGTCGTCGAGCGAGCCGGCATAGAAGTTGATCTGGCCGGGCATGACTTCGGCCCGGCCGAAAACCACGCTGTGGCAGGTCGGGCAGGAATAGCGCGTGGCGGTGCGGCCGCTGCTGCCGGTCAGGCCATAGCTCCCGGTCGCACCCGCCAGGGTGACAGCGCCTTCCGGAAAGCAGATGAAGCCGACATGACCCGCGCCGCTGATGCGCTGGCAGTTGCGACAATGGCAGAAACCCTGGATCAGGGGCTCGCCTTCCGCCTGGTAACGCAACGCGCCGCACTGGCATCCGCCGGTCATTGTCATCGCTATCCTCCAGAGGAGCCCTTGCCCGACCCGTTCAATCGGTCGCAAACTTAGCCCAGTCCCACCCACACGATGAGAAAAGACATGGCCGTCGTCGAGACCGAACGTCACGGGCAAGTGCTCGTGGTCCGCATGAACCGACCGGAGCGGCTGAACGCCCTCAGCAGCGAGATGAGGAGCGAGCTTGCCAAGGCCTGGACCGAGTTCCGCCACAGCAAGGAACTGGAGGTGGGGATTTTCACCGGTACCGGCCGCGGCTTCTGCGCCGGCGAGGACATGAAGGAATTGCTGCAGCGCGGCGCCCCCGGCAGCCAGCGCCCCGACCTCCAGGACCCGTTCATGACCGGCGCGCTCGAGAAACCCGTCATCGCCGCGGTCAACGGCTTCGCCATGGGCGGCGGCTTCATGCTGGTCGAGCGCTGCGACCTCCGGCTGGCGGTGCGCGAGGCGGTGTTCGAGGTCTCCGAGGCCAAGCGCTGGCTGGTCGGCGGCTACAATCACGGCCACATCGCCAACCTGCCCTATCCCATCGCCATGGAAATGGCATTGGGCTTCCGCTTCACCGCCCAGCGCTTCTACGAGGTGGGCTTCCTCAATCGCCTGGTCGACGCCGCCGAGCTGATGCCGGAGGCGCTCAAGATGGCCGAGCACCTGCTCACCCTGCCGCCCGCCTCCAGGGTCAACACCGTGCACATGATGCGCCAGATGCGGCCCGCGCCGGCACCTGACATGCAGAAACTGGCCGCCGCGCTGCATGAGCACGGTGCCAAGAGCGACCTGATGGAATCGCGCGCGGCCTTCGCCGAGAAGCGCAAGCCCAACTTCAAGGGCTGGAACGATCCACAGGACCGCTACCGGCTGCCGACGCTCGATTCGGTCAAGACGGGGACATAATTATCGGCCACTGGAGGGGCGCGCTTCCCGCGTGCTAGGGCTTGGGCATGGCGAAATCGAAAGCACCGGCTGCCACGGCGGCGGCGACGAACGGCAAAGAGAGCAAGGTAGGCGCGGACGGCGAGGACAAGCCGATCCGCAACCTCTACCTGGTCGACGGCTCGGGCTACCTGTTCCGCGCCTATCACGCGCTGCCGCCGATGAACCGGCCCGACGGCACGCCGATCAACGCCGTCTACGGCTTCTGCCGCATGCTGGTGGCTGACCTGCTCGACAAGCCCGAGGTCGACCATATCGCCATGATCCTCGACGCCGGTGAAGTCACGTTCCGCAACGAGATCTACGACAAGTACAAGGCCAACCGCCCGCCGCCGCCCGAGGACCTGATCCCGCAATTCCCACTGATCCGCGAGGCGGCGCGCGCCTTCAACGTGACGGTGTGCGAGCTCAAGGGTTTCGAAGCCGACGACCTGATCGCAACCTACGCCCGCATGGCCGTCGAGGCCGGCGCCACCTGCACCATCGTGTCGTCAGACAAGGACCTGATGCAGCTCGTGCGGCCGGGCGTCGAGCTGATGGACCCGATCAAGAAGACCAAGCTCGGGGTCGAGGCGGTGATGGAGAAGTTCGGCGTCGCGCCGGACAAAGTGATCGACGTGCAGGCGCTGGCCGGTGATTCGACCGACAACGTGCCAGGCGTGCCCGGCATCGGCGTCAAGACCGCCGCCCAGCTGATCAATGAGTATGGCGACCTCGAGACCCTGCTGGCGCGCGCCGGCGAGATCAAGCAGCCCAAGCGGCGCGAGGCGCTGCAGCAGAACGCCGAGCTGGCGCGCATCTCGAAGAAACTGGTCACGCTCAGGGACGACGTCCCAACGCCGGCCGAACCCGAGGCCTTCGACAAGCGCAAGCCCGATCCCAACGTGCTGCTGCCATGGCTGGAGCTGCAGGGCTTCAAGAGCCTGCTGCAGCGCTTCACGGGCGAACTGGGCGAAGCGACCAGCCCCGTGGCGCCGGCCGCGACGGCCGCACCGGCCAGGAAGACCGAGCCGGTCGATTCCAAGCCGGCGCCATCGACCGCGCCGCGGTCCAACCAGCCCTTCACCGCCGCCGACTACGAGCTGATCACCGACGAGAAGGCGCTCGATGAGTGGGTGGCCGAAGCGACCAGGGCCGGTGTCGTCGCCTTCGACTGCGAGACCGACGCGCTCGATTCCAACAATGCGGGCCTGGTCGGCCTGTCGCTGGCGTTGCTCGAAGGGCCGTGGGGCAACGTCAATTCCACGCGCCGGCGCGCAGCCTATCTTCCGATCAGCCATCGCACGCCGGGCGGCGAGGCCCAGGGCGCGCTCGACCTCGGTGGGGACGGCGCCAAGGCCGGCGACGGCAAGCTGCTGCCGGGCCAGCTGCCGCTCAAGACCGTGATCGACAGACTGAAGCCCCTGCTGGAAGACCCCGCGGTGCTGAAGGTCGGCCAGAACATCAAGTACGACATGTGCGTGTTCCGACGCCACGGCATCGAGATCGGGCCGGTCGACGACACGATGCTGCTGTCCTTCGTGCTCGACGCCGGCAAGCACAATCACGGCATGGACGATCTGGCCAAGCTCTATCTCGGCCAGGACACCATCAAGTTCTCCGACGTCGCCGGCAGTGGCGCCAAGCAGGTGAGCTTCGACAAGGTGCCGATCGACAAGGCGCGCGACTACGCCGCCGAGGACGCCGACGTCACCATGCAGCTGTGGGCGCGTTTCAAGCCGCGGCTGGCCACCGAGCACATGGTCGGGCTGTACGAGACGATCGAGCGGCCGCTGATTCCCGTGCTGCTCGGCATGGAGACAGCGGGCATCAAGATCGACGCGCCGCGCCTCAGGACGCTGTCGGCGGAGTTCGAGAAGCGGATGCTCGAGCTCGAGCAGGAGATCCATAAGATCGCCGGCCGGCCCTTCAATGTCGGGTCGCCCAAGCAGCTGGGCGAGATCCTGTTCGACGAGCAGAAGCTGCCGGGCGGCCAGCGCAACAAGAACGGCTCGTGGGCAACCGACGTCCGCATCCTGGAGGATCTCGCCGCCCAAGGTCATGCGCTGCCGGTCAAGATCATGGAGCACCGGCAGATTTCCAAGCTCAAGGGCACCTACACCGATGCGCTGGTGCGCGAGCTCGACGCCAAGACCGGCCGGGTGCACACCTCCTACCAGATGACCGGCGCGGCGACCGGGCGGCTCGCCTCGACGGATCCCAACCTGCAGAACATCCCGGTGCGCACCGAGGAGGGCCGCAAGATCCGCCAGGCCTTCATCGCCGAGGCGGGCCACAAGCTCTTGTCCGCCGACTATTCGCAGATCGAGCTCAGGCTGCTGGCGCATGTCGCCGATCTCGCCTCGCTCAAGGAAGCCTTCGCGCGCGGCGACGACATCCACGCCATCACCGCCAGCGAAATGTTCGGCGTGCCGGTCAAGGGCATGGACCCGCAGGTGCGGCGACGCGCCAAGGCCATCAACTTCGGCATCATCTACGGCATCTCTGGCCTTCGGACTCGCCAACCAGCTCGGCATTGGCCAGGCCGAGGCGCGTGAATACATCGCCAAGTACTTCCTGCGCTATCCCGGCATCCGCGACTACATCGAGACGACCAAGGAGTACGCGCGCAAGCACGGCTACGTGAAGACGCCGTTCGGCCGCAAGATCCACCTGCGCTACATCGACGAGAGAGCCAGGGCATGCGCGCCTTGCCGAGCGCGCGGCGATCAACGCGCCGCTGCAGGGTGGTGCTGCCGACATCATCAAGCGGGCGATGATCCGCCTGCCGCCGGCGCTCAAGGCCGCCCGGCTCAAGAGCCGCATGCTGCTGCAGGTGCACGACGAACTGCTGTTCGAGGTGCCCGACAAGGAGATCGACAAGACCAAGGACGTGGCGCGCAAGGTGATGGAAGCCGCCGCCACGCTCTCCGTGCCGCTGGTCGTCGACACCGGCGTCGGCGACAACTGGGCGGCGGCTCACTAGGAATCATCGGTGGCGCGTAGAATGAGTATGTCGATGGTGCGGCCCGTCCTTGCTGTTGTTGCCCTTCTCCTTGCAGCGCCTTCCCAGGCGCAGACAGGCGAACGCACGGCAACGCCCTCGAAAGGCCTCCTGTGGGGCTCGAAAATGACGGTCGAGGCCGAGCCTTGTTGTACGGCGCCCAAAGGCGCGAAGCCGGCCGACAAGGCTGAAGTGGCCGTATTGGCCGCTCTCCCCGACCGTGCCTTCCGTGACGGTCCCATCCTCAAGCTCAAGCTGCAGGGCAACCGGACGCTCAAGATCACCGACTGCAACGATCTGGATGCCTGCGAGGCCGATCGCTTTCGCGTGCACCGACTGGCGGCATGGTGGCCGACGCCGGGCTACTACGTCGTGCGGGTCGGTCTCTACGAAGACGGCATGGCCTACCTGGTCTCGGAGAAAGACGGCCGCACGACCCAGGTGGCGGCCCCGCCGGTGCTGTCGCCGTCGACCCACCATGCCGTGGCCCTGCAATCCAACCTGATGAACGGTGTCGAGCTCAACGTCATCGACATGACCGCCGATCCGCCGAAGGTGCTCGAAGTGACCGCGATGCCGGCCTGCGCCGGCGCCGGACCGAATTCGTTCCTTCGGCCCAAGCCGGTCTGGGTCGACGATTCGCATGTGCGGTTCGAGGGGTATCGCCGCAGCCCGGCGACAATCCCAAGACAAAGCAGCTTCTGCGGATCGGCGCCGGCACGACGGAATGGGAATGCTGACAGCGGGGAGAGAAAGAGCGATGAAGATCTGGGGACGAGCCAATTCGATCAACGTCATGAAGGTGCTGTGGGCCGCCGAGGAGTGCGGGCTGAAATACGAGCGCACCGACGTCGGCGGCGCCTTCGGCGGCAACGACCAGAAATGGTACCTCGACATGAATCCCAACGGCGTCGTGCCGACCATCGACGATGGCGGCAAGGTGATCTGGGAGAGCAACTCGGCGGTGCGCTACCTCTCGGCCAAGTATGCCGCGGGCACGTTGTGGCCCAACGACCCGGGACAGCGCAGCGAAGCCGACCGCTGGATGGACTGGCAGCTCAGCACGATCTCCGAGAGCATGCGGATCGTCTTCTGGGGACTGGTGCGCACCCCGCCCGAGAAGCGCGACATGGCGGCCATCAAGAAGGCGGCCGAGGATGCCGGCAAGCTGTTCGGCCGGCTCGATGCGTGCCTCGCCGACCGCCGCTATGTCGCGGGTGCGCACTTCACCATGGGCGACATCCCGGCCGGCTGCTTCATCCATCGCTGGTACGCGCTCGACATCGAGCGCCCCGAGCTCAAGGGCCTGCGCGCCTGGTACGACCGGCTGGCGACGCGTCCCGCCTATGCCAAGCACGTCATGGTCAAGCTGACCTGACGCCGGCCGGCGGCGCGCCGTCGGAGAGCAGCAGGTCCTCGACCAGGCGCCGGAACCGGGTCGGTCCGGCATCGAGGCTGGTCGGCAGCATGCGCCGCTCCGGCTCGAGGTCGATCAGCTTCTGCTGGGCCTCGATCAGCGCCTTGTCCTCCCCGAAGGCCGTCTCGGTGACGGCGAACAGGCGGTCGAGCTTGTCGGCCTCGATGTCGCTCCTGCGCGCGCCGGCGGCGTAGAAATAGCGCGAAGCGCGCGCCGAAACCGGCGTCACGGCCTGCTCGTCGATGCGATGGAAGAGCGGCGGCCGGTCGGGTTCGCGCGCGCCGCTCTGCCGGGCGGTTCCCGCCGGGTAGAAGCTGGTGCGTTGCAGGAAGACTCCGGGAAAGAAGAAGTCGTAGGAATTCCACACGTCCGCGCGCGCGCCGACCGTCTTCTTGAGGAAGCCTCGGGGCGCGTGATCGGTGATCCAGCGCTGCACCCTCATGCCGCGCTCCAGCGCCAGCATGCTCGGCCGCTCGTCGGCCCATTGCGGCATGTCCAGCCCCAGGGTGTTCTCGTGGACGAAGGACAGGTGCGAGAGATCGAGGAGATTGTCGTCGATCAGCAGGTAATTTGCAGCGTAGTCGAGATGGCCGGCTTTCAGCCGGTAGCCGGGATCGTCGAGCGCCAGCGACGGCGGGATCGCCGCCGGATCGGCCGCTTCGGCGTCGCCCATCCACAGCCAGACCCAGTCGCCGCGTACGGTGACGGGGTAGCGGCGCACGCAGGCACTCTGCGGGATGAGCTTCTGGCCGGGGATCTCGATGCAGCGGCCGTCGGCGGCGAACTTCAGCCCGTGATACATGCAGCGCAGGTCATCGCCCTCCAACCGGCCCATCGAGAGCGGCGCGAAACGGTGACAGCAGCGATCCTCGAGCGCCGCCAGGCCGCCGTCGGCGGTGCGGTAAAGCGCGATGGGCTGATCGATGATGGTACGGGCATGGATGGCGCCCGGCTGGAACTCGGGCAACCAGCCGGCGACGTACCAGGCATTGCGGACCCACATGGTTTCCTCCGGGCCGTTTCTTGCCCGAAGGATAGCACCAAGCGCGGCCCGACTTCGACCGCGACGACGGGCCTACTGCCGCTTGGGCAGCTTGCTCAACTCGGCAACGATCGCCCGGTCGATCACCGTGAACAGGTAGGCGTCGGGCGCCAGGGTGCAGCCGCCGCGCACCAGATAGGCGATCTGCGCACCCTCGGGGCCGTCGGGGATCGTCACACCGTGATAGCGCGAGGCGTGCTCGGCGAGGAAGATCGCCAGCGTCTTGCGCGCCTCGGGCTGCATTGCATGCGCTTCCTTGCAGGTGATGTAGGCCGCCTGGTCGAAGTTGGTCGGCGGCATCTGCGCCTGGGCGGTGGCCGTGGCGAACAACAACGCGCCGGCGGCAACGAAGGATTTGGAGATCATGTCGGAACTCTCTGTTTGTGTGTCACTGGACCGCGTTGCCGACAATGTAGCCCGCCGCGCCGCCGATCAGGCCGGCGCCGACCACCGCGCCGAAGCTGCCGCCGGCCACCATGCCGATGCCGCTGCCCAGCGCCGCCCCGGTAAGCGCGCCTTTCTGGCCGGGTGACATGTTCTCGCAACCGCCGAGCAAGCCCGTTGCAACGAGCAACATAAGGATCCTGGTTCTCATCATCTCTTTCTCCCGCTACATCGACTTCTAAAGCGTCACGTCCGCTTTTTCCCAACCCGTCTCCGGGTTGAAACTGGCGATCGCCGGCGCCAGCAGACGCGTCTCAGGCCCAAGGTCACGCTGATAGACGACACCATTGTAGTCCACCATGAAGGTCATGATGCCGGTCTCGCCGTAATGTCCGGGCCAGGCGATGGCGGCGAAGCTCAGCATGCGACCGTTGACGAGGTACTGGCGGGCGCCACCGGGCGCCGCCGGTCCCTGGGCGTAGAGCAGGCGGAAATTGTAGCCGTAGTGGCCGCCCGGAGCTACGTCATCGTCCTGTGCATTGGCGACCAGTTCGCCCAGCGGGCTCTCCGGCTCGCCCGGCGCGGTCCGCCAGTATAGTCCATCCTTGCGGCCTGGCAGGCTCTTCAGCCGGCGGGCATAGACCGGCGAGCCGGTCTTCATCGGATCCATCGCGGCGTACTCGCGCTGGGCGTCGACGATGGCCAGCAGGGTCTGGATGGCACCCAGCTCGTCGCGGCCGATCTCGCGCGCGCCCAGCTCGTCGATGCCGGCCTCGGCATCGAAGCGCCATTCCGCACCATCCTTGACGAGAGGTATCGGCAGGGTCCAGCCGGTCTTGCCGACCTCGACGACGGCCTTGTCGCCATCGATCGTGACCTTGTGGCTGTCGTCCCAGGCCGCGAGATAGAGCGAGCGCTCGCGGCCGAAATCGCGCTCGCGATTGGGCACGAAGACGCGCCACCACTCGCCCAGCATCGCCGCGATCGCCTTGTCGTCGTCCTTGCGCACCGCCTCGGTGAGCGCCGTCGCGGCGGCGTCAGGTGTCGGGAAACCCTGGATCTTGTCCGCCTGCTGCGCCGCCGCACGCGCGGCGAGGCCTGCCAGGACAACAGGAGACAGCAGGCCGCGTGCCACGAGGCCGCGTCGAAACATTGTCCCGCTCATCGCCGGCCTCCATGTCCGCCGCCATGACCGCCGCCGCCATGCCCGCCCCCGCCTCGCGGATGATAACTGGCATGGTGGGCGTAGGAATGTCCGCGGGCGGCTTCGCGCTGCACCTCGTGGCCATGGTTGACGCCGTGGAAGGCGCTGCGGTGCACGCCGCCGTGATTCTCGGCGCCGCGCCAGTCGTTGCCGCGCAGCCCGTCACGTCGTCCTTCGTCGCCCCGATTCGCGTTACCTCGGTTCTCGTTACCTCGGTTGTCGTTGCCGTCGGTTGTCGTTGCCGTGGTTGTCGTTGCCGCGCCCCGCATCGCCGCGTCCGTCGTTCGGCCGGCCGCCCTGATCGCGGTGCTCGCCGGCGCCGCCGTCGATCTTGCCGCGGAAGGCCTGGCGCTGGGCGGCATCGAGATGATGCTGATTGTAACGCTCCCGGCTTGCCCGGTCGCGGTAGGGCACGCCGTCGCGATGCGCCGGATCGTGGTTCCAGTGATCGTCGTGGTAGTAGTTTCGATTGAAATTGTTGGTGATGTAGGTCGCCCGGTTGACGTTGATCGTGGTGTAGCTGTTGTGACCCCAGCCACCCCAACCGCCCCAACCCCAGCCACCGCCCCAGCCGCCACCCCAGGACCAGCCACCGAAAAACGCGCCGCCCACGGCGAAGCCCAGGCCGAAGCTGAAGCCGCCGCTCCAGCCGCCCCCGCCATAATATCCGCCCCAGCCGTAGTCGGTCGGCGGGAAGTAGGACGGCGGATAGTCGGGATAGGGCCACGATCCATAGGCCCAGTTCGGATTGTAGGCCGGCACGTAAACCGTGTCCGGATTGGTCGGCTGGATCACGATCGCCGGCGGCGTGCCGGCCGGTGCGCCGGCGCTTGCCGGCTGCTGCGTGACCGTCTGCTGCGGCGTGGTCTTGAGATTGCCGGCCGATTGCGCCTGGGCGCGCAGGCGCTGGATCGAGGCCGCGACGTCGGATTGCTGGGCGATCATTGCGTCGCCGATCTTCTGGGTCCAATCGAGCTTGCTGTTCATCATCGCCAGGACCTGCGGGAAGGCCACGAGCGACGTCACGCTGACGTCCCAGCCCTTGTCCTTGACCGCGGCCAGGGCGGCGGCGCCCTTGAGGCTGGGATTGTCCTTCGACCAGCGCGCCGCCTCGACGACTTCCAGCGGATAGCTCGCGGCCATCAGGGTCTGCGCCAGCAGGTCGTCGGGATAGAGGGCGATCGGCGCCAGCAACTGGTCGAGCTGCGCGGCCGTGAAGGGCTGGGCGCCCGTCCCGGCACTTGTCGACGCGGTCGAGGCCGGCGCCGCGCCGGCTGTCGCGCCGGGCGGGGCGCTCGGCGTCGTGGTGGGTGTCGTTGTCGGCGTCGTACTGGGGGGAGCGCCCGGCGTGGGGGTCTGGGCCTGCAACGAGCGGATCGAACCCAAAACCAACGCTGCCGTCGAAACTACTACCAAATCGCGTCGCTTCATCCTTCGCCTGCTTCCATCAAGTCTCCCCAGACCGATGGCTGCCACACTAGCGGCGGATACGCCGGCCCGTCCAGCGCGCGACGCCGATCACACCAGGCGATAGACTTCGACGGGATTGTCGTGCCCCTTGACCTGGCGCAGCACCGGCTCGGGCGGGGTGACGCCGAGCGCAGCGCGATCCCTGACCGCGGCCAGCGTGTCGCCGCTCACCAGCACGACCATATCCTCGCCGTCCTTCATGAACTCCTTGCCGAGCTGCTCGAAGCGCTGGGCGATGTTCACCGTGTCGCCGACCACCGTGAAGTTGACCCTGCCGGGCGCGCCGATATTGCCGACCACCACCGGGCCGGAATGCAGCCCGATGCGCACGCGGATCGCCGGCTGGCCGGCGGCGCGGCGGATCGCATTATCCTCGCCGAGCACCCGCGCGATGGCGAGGGCCGCGCGAACCGCATGGTCGGCGTGATCGTCCATCCTGGACAAGCCGCCCCACACCGCCATGACCGAGTCGCCGATATATTTGTCGATCACGCCCTGCTCGTGGTCGATGCAGGCGCCGAGCAAGGCAAAATGGTGGTTGAGCAGGTCCGCCGTCTCCTGCACGGGCAGATCCTCGGCGTGGGGCGTGAATTCGACGATGTCGCTGAACATCACCGTCACGTCGCGCCGGCGCGAGCGCACGGCATCCTCGCCGAGCTCCATCAACCGGAAGACCAGGCGATGGGGCACGTAGGCCCCGAACCACTTCAGCGCGCCGCGCGCCTTGTCGAGACTGTGTCCGGCATCGTCGATCTCGCGAAGCCGCGAGCTGCGATGAAACGGCCGGTCGAATTCCAGTCGCTCGATCAATTCGGCGGCCGAGGTGATGGTGCGGATGGACCGCGCCATGCTGAGGCCGATCAGCAGCGCCAGCAGCACGGCGACCGCGAGCGTCGCGGCGCCGACGATGGCGCCGTTGGTCAGCCGGTCGAGATCACCGGTCGCGTCCTCGATCGGGAAGTACTGGCCGACGATCCAGGGCTCCGGACCGTAGCGCCGCAGCTCGCTATAGACGAATACCCAGCTCCGTCCCTCGGCCTCGACGACGTGGCCGAGCTTGCCCAGGGCGCGATCGATCCGCGCATTGCGCACCGGCGGATCCCAGAACTTGGCCAGCACGGGATCGTCGACTTCCTTGATGGTGGGCAGCGGCCGGTCTTCGGAAAGGCTGAGCCCACGCGGATCGACCAGCCTGCGGTGGGCCAGCACCTTGTCGTGTCCCACAAGAATGAAATAACGGCCGTTGCCGCCACTGTCGCGGTCGGCAATCAAATACGAAAGGTCGCCGACCGCGACGGTGGCGAGCAGGCCGCCGATGAAGGCGTCGTCGAGGCGTCGCACCGGCGTGCGCACGTTGAGCACGAGCTGCTGCTGGGGGTGGCTCCAGAACGGCGTTCCCCAGAAGGTATTATGCGCGGTCTGCAGCTCGCGGAACTGCTCGAGGCCGCGCGGCACGTCGACCAGGTCGATGGTATCGCGGCTGACCTGCCCGTCGGGGTAGCGGATGACGCGCGACTCCTTGAGGTCGAAGGTGGCAAAGCCGGCGCTGGAAATCGCCGGTACCTTGGTCATCATCACCCACAGCGCTTCGCGCATATCGACGGGCGAGTTGATATCGAGCCGGCCGTGTGCGGCGAGCGCTGCGATCAGCTCGAGATGTTCGGAGACCGGGTCGAGCCGGCTCCGGATCAGGGCGACCTGTGCATCGACGACACGCGCGGCCTGGTCGACCAGCAGCCGTTCGGCGGTGGAGGTGGCGCCGGCCAGCACGACGATGTAGGCGACGCCGGAGATCAGCGCGAGCGAGACGAACGCCAGCGCCAGCGCCGCGATCAGCGGCAGGCGAAAGGGTCGCCGCGGCAACGCCGCAACGACGGTTGGTACGTCAGGAATTGTGCTCAAGCCGGGACATCATATGCCCCGCGCCAACCCGATGCGAAAGGTCCCTCGTCGCAGCCGGTCGTCACATTCCGTTGTCGGGAACGGATCGGATCAGGCGGCGGCGCGGATCCCCGCCTGCCAGACCTTGCCGTCGACATGACCCTCGAACTGCTGGAAGTTGGCCTCGAAGCGCCGGACGACATCGCGCGCGGCGCTGTCGTAGGCCTTCTTGTCCTTCCAGGTGTTCTTCGGATTGAGCACCTCGCCCGGCACGTCCGGGCAGGCGCTGGGGACCTGCATGCCGAAGTGCGGATCGGTCGAACTGGCGATCGAGGCCAATCTGCCGTCGAGCGCCGCGCGCACCATGGCGCGGGTGTGGCGGATCGACATGCGCTCGCCCACGCCAAATCCACCGCCCGACCAGCCGGTGTTGACCAGCCAGCATTTCACGTGCTGGCGCGCCATCTTCTCGCCCAGCATCTTGGCGTAGACCGTCGGATGGCGCGGCATGAACGGCGCCCCGAAGCAGGTCGAGAAAGTGGCCTGCGGCTCGGTCACGCCCTTCTCCGTGCCGGCGACGCGCGCGGTATAGCCGGACAGGAAGTGATACATCGCCTGCTCGGGGCTGAGCTGCGAGATCGGCGGCAGCACGCCGAAGGCATCGGCCGTCAGCATGACGATGTTCTGCGGCGTGTCGGCGATTCCCGAGGCCGAGGCGTTGGGAATGAATTCCAGCGGGTAGCAGGCGCGCGTGTTCTCGGTATAGCGGCCGTCGTCGAGGTCGAGCCCGCCGGTCGCCGGGTCGATCACGACATTCTCCAGCACCGTGCCGAAACGCTCGGTGGTGGCGTAGATCTCGGGCTCGGCCTGGCGGCTCAGCTTGATCACCTTGGCGTAGCAGCCGCCCTCGAAGTTGAAGAGGCTGCTCTCGCCCCAGCCGTGCTCGTCGTCGCCCAGCAGGGTGCGCGACGGATCAGCCGACAGCGTCGTCTTGCCGGTGCCGCTCAAGCCAAAGAAGATCGCCACGTCGCCCTTCGGCCCGACATTGGCCGAGGCATGCATGGGCAGCACGTTCTTGTCGGGCAGCAGGTAGTTCAGGATGGTGAACACCGACTTCTTGATCTCGCCGGCGTACCAGGTGCCGCAGATCGCCACGACGCGGTCGGTGAAATTGACCAGCACGGCGCAATCCGACGCGGTCCCGTCGAGCTTCGGCTCGGCCTGGAAGCCCGGCAGGTTCAGGATCGTGAACTCCGGCTTGAAGCCTTCGAGCTCCTCGCGGCGGGGGCGCAGGAACATGTTGCGGGCGAACAGGTTGTGCCAGGCGGTCTCGGTGACGACGCGCACGCCGATGCGGTGCGCGGGATCGGCGCCGGCCCAGCAGTCGCGGACGAACAGCTCGCGGCGCTGGGCGTACGCCAGCATGCGGTTGTAGAGCGCGCGGTAGCGTTCAGGGCTGATCGGCTTGTTGGTCTTGCCCCAGTCGATGCGGCCCTTGCTCGCGGAATCCTCGACGAAGAACTTGTCGTTGGGCGAGCGGCCGGTATGCACGCCGGTGCGCACCACGAATGCCCCGCCGTCGGCAACGCTGCCTTCGCGCCGGCGCACCGCCTCCTCGTAAAGCGCGGGAACCGAGAGGTTCCAATGAACGTTGCTTAGGTTCTTCAACCCGAGCGATTCAATTCCGAATTTGGGGACGACGCCCGCCTGTTGCACAGCGTTTCTCCTGCTTTGTCTTCTGTTCGAGAGACGTATAGACCACCGCCCTCGTTTCAACCCCAAGCGCTACTGGGGTCGCTCTGGAGTGGCAAGGCCCTGCGACAGTTAGTGTCGAGGTTCATGTGAATCCGATCTCGCAACTGCGAACAAGATGCCGCGCCGCGGAATCAAACCGCGCGCGCCTTGCCGACCAAAGTGACCAGCATCTTTCGCGCTTCGCTGGCGGCGCCGAGCGGCGCATCGAAGGCCAGTCTGGCAACCCGGCCGGCCTGCCTGAGATCGATGCCCTCGGCATCGATGCCGGTCATTCGCCAGTCGCCGCCGGCGAGGCCGAGCAGCTTGCCGGCATAGAGCTGGACCGCGTCAGCATGGTCTTCGTTCATATGGCGCACGATCCCCTCCTCGCTCTCGGTCAGCCCGGCGGGAGAGGGCGCCGCCAGTTCGGCGGCACTCAACCAATGTATCTTGCCGAAACCGGCCACCAGATGGGCGCGCTCCACCGCGACCCGGTAGAAATTGAAATCCCTGAAGCCCGCATACATCCCGGCATCCGGATGGCGGGCGAGGAAGCGGCGGCCCAGGCGCTCATCGTCGGTCCGGGCCGCGCGCCCGACCAGGGTGACTCGCGGACCGGTCAGGGGCTGCTCGAGGCCCTGGGTGCCGTCGAACAGCAGCGAGACCCGGCCGTCGGCGGCGATGGCCTTGGTATGTTCCGCAAGATCGCTCAACAGCAGGATCGGCGACAGGTCATGGTCGACCGCCACCAGCACCAGCGAAGCGTAGGGCCAGGCCCCGCTTTCCGTGGGCAAAGCGGTGGCCAGGGCGGCGCGATCCAGGCCACGGACCAGGTCGCGCACTGCACGAGGCATGTCGTCAGTCATTTTCGAGTTCAAAAAAGGCCTTAATTCATCCCTAGCGATGGCAGATCGGGGCAGCGGCGGCAACGGCCCGGTCTGTGTTACCATTGCCCGCTGCCCGCCCCGTGAGGAGAAGCCAAGCCGTGCGCAAAAACATCGCCCTTGTCGACGACGACCGCAACATCCTCACCTCGGTGTCGATGCTGCTCGAGGCCGAGGGCTTCCAGATCAAGACCTACAACGATGGCGCCTCGGCCCTCGAAGGGCTTGCCCAGTCACCGCCCGATCTCGGCATCTTCGACATCAAGATGCCGCGCATGGACGGCATGGAGCTCCTGAACCGCATCCGCAAGACGCACCAGTTCCCGGTGATCTTCCTCACCTCCAAGGACGAGGAGATCGACGAGGTGCTGGGACTGCGCATGGGCGCCGACGACTTCATCCGGAAGCCGTTCTCGCAACGCCTGCTGCTCGAGCGCATCCGCGCCGTGCTGCGCCGCGCCGACACCAGCGGCCCCAAGGGCGAAGGCCAGGCCGAGCGCATCGTGCGTGGCGAGCTGGTGCTCGACCCGAGCCGCCACCAGTGCACCTGGAAAACCAAGGAGGTGCACCTCACGGTCACCGAATTCCTGCTCCTGAAGTCGCTGGCCGAGCGGCCGGGGCATGTGAAGAATCGTGACCAGCTCATGGATGCGGCCTACGGCGAGACGATCTACGTCGACGACCGCACCATCGACAGCCACATCAAGCGGGTGCGCCGCAAGTTCCGCGAGGTCGATGGCGAGTTCGAGCAGATCGAAACGCTTTATGGCATCGGATACCGATACCGCGACTCCTGAGCCCGGCCGACGCTGGTTCGGACTGCAGGGCCTGGGTTCGCGGATCGCCGCGGCGTTCGGCCGCCGCGCCGCCGCGCCTGCGCCGCGCGCGAACCGCTGAATCGCCCTCGCTGCTGCGCCGCCGCCGCAGCGCCTCGCGGCGCCATTCGCCGCTCACCCGCCGCATCCTGCTGCTCAACCTCGTGCCGGTGGCGCTGCTGACCCTGGGCGCGGTCTATCTCAGCGACTACGAGGAAGAACTGATCGACGCCGAGCTCGCCTCGCTCGCGGTGCAGGGCGAGATGGTGGCGGCCGGCATCGGCGAGGTCGCCGTGGCGGGCGGCGAGACCACGGTCAACCGCCTCGATGCCGACGCCGCGCGCCAGCTGCTGACCCGGCTGGTCCGCCCGACCGGCGTGCGCGCCCGGCTGTTCAGCGAAACCGGCGAACTTCTGGGCGATTCGGCGGTGCTGAGCGAGGCCGGCCGCATCCACGTGATGCCGCTGCCGCCGCCCGAGGCGGCCACCGATGTCGAGCCCGAGTTCGGCGAACGGCTGGGCGACTGGCTCGCCCGCCAGCTGTCGCGCGCCGACCGCTTTCCCGCCTATGTCGAGCGCGCCGTGCCCACGGTGCGCGACTTCCCCGAGGCGGCGAGCGCGCTGCGCGGCTTCAACGCCTCGGCCGTGCGCGTGGCGCCCGACGGCCGGCTGATGCTGAGCGCTGCCGTGCCGGTGCAACGCTACAAGCAGGTGCTGGGCGCGCTGATGCTGACGCGCGACAACCGCGCCATCGCCGCCTCGCTGCGCGAGGTCCGTTACGACATGATGGTGATCGCCGCCGCGGCGCTCGGCATCACGGTGCTGCTGTCGCTCTACCTCGCCGGCACCATCACCCAGCCGATCGTGCGCCTGGCGCGCGCCGCCGACGAGGTCCGGCTGGCGCGCGAGAGCCGGCCGGAGATCCCCGATCTCGGCAAGCGCGGCGACGAGATCGGCGACCTCAACGACGCGCTGCGCTCGATGACCGACGCGCTGTGGCAGCGCATCAACACCATCGAAAGCTTCGCCGCCGACGTGGCGCACGAGCTCAAGAACCCGCTGACCTCGCTGCGCTCGGCGATCGAGATGGCGGCGCGGCCCGACCTCGACGCCAACCGTCGGGAGCGGCTGATGGCCATCGTGATGGACGACATCAACCGGCTGAACCGTCTGATCTCCGACATCTCCGATGCCTCGCGGCTCGATGCCGAGCTGATGCGCGGCGAGGTCAAGCCGGTCGACCTCAACGCGTTGCTGAGCGACATGGTGCGCCACTACGCCATCACCGCCGTGCAGAAGTCGGGGGTCGAGGTCGACTACCGGCTGGCCGCCAACCCGCCCTTCGCCGCGCACGGCCACGACGGCCGCTACGGCCAGGTGTTCCGCAACGTCATCGACAACGCGCTGTCCTTCAGCCCGCCCGGCTCACGCATCGTGATCGAGCTCAGCCGTGAGCAGCGCAACGGCGCTTTCATCGTCACCATCGACGACGAGGGCCACGGCATTCCCGAGGACAACCTCGAATCGATCTTCCAGCGCTTCTACTCCGAGCGGCCGACCGAGCATTTCGGCCAGCATTCGGGGCTGGGCCTGTCGATCTGCCGCCAGATCATGGAGACCTACGGCGGCTCGATTTCGGCGGCCAACCGCCACGCTGCCGACGGTCGCGTGCTGGGTGCGCGCTTCACCATTCGCGTGCCGGCTGCCCACGGCAAGTGAGGGCCGAATGACCATGCTGGTGCATGCGACCTGCGTGGCGTTGCGGCCGCGCGGCCGAAGCTGGCGCGCGGTATTGCTGCGCGGGCCTTCCGGCGCGGGCAAGTCCGATCTGGCGTTGCGCCTGATCGAAGGCGGCGCCCGCCTGGTCGCCGACGACCAGACCGAGCTCGTGCGCCGGGGAAAGTCCATCATCGCCACCTCCCCCGCCACGCTCGCCGGCCTGATCGAAGCGCGGGGCGTGGGCATCGTGAAGCTCGCCCGTGACCAACGCGTGACCCGCGCGCCGGTGGTGCTGCTGGTCGACCTGGCGCCGCCGGAACGCATCGAACGCCTGCCCGAACCGGCGCGCGAGCGCCTGCTCGGCGTCGATCTGCCGGTGCTGATGCTGGCGCCCTTCGAGGCGTCCGCCTCTGCGAAGTTGCGCCTTGCCTTGACGCAAATCGCGGCCGCATGATCGGGCTGGCTTCCGCCATGCCCGATAGCCCAGCCTCCTCTGCCCCGATCCGCGCCCCGACCGCCGCACAAGACACGCGCCGCCCGTTCGTCGTGGTCACGGGACTGTCCGGCGCCGGCCGCATCACGGCGCTGCATGCCCTGGACGACATGGGCTACGTCGCGGTCGACAACGTTCCGCTGCCGCTGCTCGGCGATCTGATGCGCTCGACCGCGGGCAATCCCGGCGAGATGGCGGCGCCGCTCGCCTTCGGCGTCGACACCCGCACCTATGGCTTCAATCCCCACGACCTGGTGCGACGCGTGCGCGAGCTGCGCGCCCGTTCCGACATTCATCTGCGCCTGTTGTTCCTTGAATGCGACAGCGAAACGCTGCAGCGCCGCTACACCGAATCGCGCCGGCCACATCCCTTGGCGCCCGACCGGCCGGTCAAGGACGGCATCATCGAGGAGCGCCGGCAGATCGGCTGGATGCGCGATTCGGCCGACGTGGTGATCGATACGTCGGCGCTCTCGCCGCACCAGTTCAAGCTCCTGATGACCGGCCACTTCGCGCTGGGCCGCAACACGGGCACCCGCCTTTCGGTGATGTCCTTCTCCTACCGGCGTGGCCTGCCGCGCGAGGCCGACCTGGTGTTCGACGTGCGCTTCCTCAAGAACCCGCACTACGAGCCGGCGCTGAAACCCCTCACCGGCCGCACCCCGGCGGTCGCCGCCTACGTCGCCAGCGACCCCGGCTACCGGCCTTTCCTCGACGGGCTGAAGGGCCTGGTGGGGCCGCTGCTGCCGCGTTTTGACGCAGAGGGGAAAAGCTATTTGACCATTGCCATTGGCTGCACGGGCGGCCGCCACCGCTCCGTGGCGGTGGCCGAGGAGCTGGCGGACTGGTTGCGCGGCGCCGGCCGCTCGGTCACTCTCTCACACCGGGACGCTGAGGCAGCCGGGGAGGCTGTCGGCGCGGGGGTAGAGCGAACGACATGATTGGTATCGTACTGGTGACGCACGGCAATCTGGCGCGTGAATTCCTGGCCGCGCTTGAACATGTTGTCGGTCCGCAGCAATGCGTATCGACGGTCTGCATCGGCGCCGACGACGACATGGAGAAGCGCCGGGCCGAGATCCTGGAAAGCGCGCGGGCCTGCGACAAGGGCGACGGTGTCATCGTCCTCACCGACATGTTCGGCGGCACCCCTTCCAATCTCGCGATCTCGATCATGGAGCAGGCGCGCATCGAGGTGCTGGCCGGCGTCAACCTGCCGATGCTGGTGAAGCTCGCGTCGGTGCGCAGCCGGCCGATCGCCGAGGCCGTGCGCATGGCCCAGGAAGCCGGCCGCAAGTACATCACCGTCGCCTCGCGCATCCTGGCCAAGGAAGCTTCGTGAGCGACGCCGCGTCGGAAGGCGCGGATGCCGGCATCGGCGCGCTCCGCCGGACACTCTCCATTGCCAACAAGCGCGGCCTGCACGCCCGCGCCGCCGCCAAGTTCGTGCGCACCGCCGGCCAGTTCGATGCGAACGTCCGCGTCAGCTTCAAGGGCCAGGAGGTCTCCGGCCTTTCCATCATGGGTCTGATGATGCTGGCTGCCGGCATCGGCAGCGAGATCGAGCTCTCCTGCTCGGGCCGCCAGGCCGCCGAGGCCATGGCCGCCCTGTCGACCCTGGTCGAGGGCAAGTTCGGCGAGGAATAGCAGGTCCCTCGGGCTTCGCCCTCGGGATGACAGGTGCGTTGATGACAAGCCCGCTGTCGTCCCGAGCGCAGCGAGGGACCTTTAACGCCGCATAAAGGCCCGGGTATATCGCCATAAATTCTTGCTTATATGCGCATGGGACGCGTTGAGGCGGTGCGGGGCCGCTGATATGACACGCGCGCCTTTTCATTCGCCGAAACGCCAGGAGCGCCAAAATGGCCCAGGACTATATCGTCAAGGATATCGGGCTCGCCGATTGGGGCCGCAAGGAACTCGACATGGCCGAGACCGAGATGCCCGGCCTCATGGCGATCCGCAAGGAATATGGCCCGAAGAAGCCGCTCAAGGGCGCGCGCATCGCGGGCTCGCTGCACATGACCATCCAGACCGGCGTGCTGATCGAGACGCTGAAGGCGCTGGGC
The DNA here is from genome assembly GCA_963755585.1 of uncultured Alphaproteobacteria bacterium. Classification (GTDB taxonomy): domain Bacteria; phylum Pseudomonadota; class Alphaproteobacteria; order Reyranellales; family Reyranellaceae; genus Reyranella. The sequence continues at coordinate 22,069 of CAVWKN010000037.1, read as the reverse complement.
GCCGACGTCCGCTGGGCCTCGTGCAACATCTACTCGACGCAGGACCATGCCGCCGCCGCCATCGCCAAGGCCGGCACGCCGGTCTTCGCGATCAAGGGCGAGAGCCTCGAGGAATACTGGGACTACACCCACAAGATCTTCGAATGGGGCGACGGCGGCGAACCCAACATGATCCTCGACGACGGCGGCGACGCCACGTTGCTGGTCCATCTCGGCGCGCGCGCGGAGAAGGATCCGTCGCTGATCGCCAAGCCGACCAACGAAGAGGAAGAAGTCCTCTACAAGGTGATCGCCAAGACCAACAAGGAAAAGCCCGGCTGGTACGCCAAGCTCGGCGCCTCGATCAAGGGCGTGACCGAGGAGACGACCACGGGCGTGCACCGGCTCTACACCATGGCGAAGGAAGGCAAGCTCCTGTGGCCTGCCATCAACGTCAACAACTCGGTCACCAAGTCGAAGTTCGACAATCTCTACGGCTGCCGCGAGTCGCTGGTCGACGGCATCCGCCGCGGCACCGACGTCATGATGTCGGGCAAGGTCGCGATGGTCGCGGGCTTCGGCGACGTCGGCAAGGGCTCGGCCGCCTCGCTGCGCCAGGCCGGCTGCCGTGTCATGGTCTCGGAAGTCGACCCGATCTGCGCGCTGCAGGCGGCGATGGAAGGCTATGAGGTCGTCACGATGGAAGAAGCGGCGCCCCGGGCCGACATCTTCGTCACGGCGACCGGCAACGTCGACGTTCTCACGCTCGACCACATGAAGGCGATGAAGCACCGCGCCATCGTGTGCAACATCGGCCACTTCGACAGCGAGATCCAGATCTCGAGCCTGCGTAACTTCAAGTGGCACAACGTCAAGCCACAGGTCGACGAGGTCGAGTTCGCCGACGGCAAGCGCATCATCGTCCTGTCGGAAGGCCGCCTGGTGAACCTGGGCAATGCGACCGGCCACCCGAGCTTCGTGATGTCGGCCTCGTTCTCGAACCAGACGCTGGCCCAGATCGAAATCTGGACCAACCCGGGCAAGTACGAAAAGAAGGTCTACACCCTGCCGAAGTTCCTCGACGAGAAGGTGGCGGCGCTCCATCTCGAGAAGGTCGGCGCCAAGCTGACCAAGCTCCGTCCCGACCAGGCGAAGTATATCGGCGTGCCCGAGGCCGGCCCGTTCAAGGGCGACCTCTACCGCTACTAGAGCGGCTTCCGATCGACCCACAGGACGCACGCTGGGGGCAACGTGTTAAGAGTCGGCATCGGGAGTACCGGTGCCGACTTTTTCTTTTTTCCTGCCTGATGAAGCCGCCACGGAACGGCTGGGGGCCGCGCTCGCCGGACGCCTCCGGCTGCGCGACATCGTGGCCCTGCAGGGCGGCCTGGGCGTCGGTAAAACCACGCTGGCGCGCGCTATCCTGCGCGCCGCGTCGGGCGATCCGGCGCTGATCGTGCCCAGCCCGACCTTCACCCTGGCCGAGGTCTACGACACGCCGCGGGGCGTATTCTGGCATTTCGATCTCTATCGTCTGGAGGAGCCGGAGCAGGTGTTCGAGCTGGGTTGGGAAGAAGCGCGCGCCGACGGCGTCGCGCTCGTCGAATGGGCGGAGCGGCTGGGCGCGTTGCTGCCGCACGAGCGGCTTTCGGTGACACTTTCCATTGAAGGAGACGGACGGCGTGCCGACCTGCAGGGAGATGCCCGCTTTGGCGACCTCTGAACGCGACCGGCTCCGCGCCGATTTCGTCCGCCGCGCCGGCTGGGGCGACGCCGGCGAGCGGCTGCTGGCGGGCGACGCCTCGTTCCGGAAGTATTTCCGGCTGAGCCGGCCGCGCGAATCCGCCGTGGTCATGGACGCGCCGCCGCCGCAGGAGGACGTCCGTCCCTTCGTGCAGATCGGCCGCCACCTGATCGACCTTGGCCTGAGCGCGCCGGCGATCCATGCGGTCGACGAGGCCAACGGCTTCCTTCTGCTCGAGGATCTGGGCGACGACACCTTTGCCCGCGTGCTCGCCGCCGGCGGCGACGAGGCCGAGCTTTACGCCCGGGCGACCGACGTGCTGGTGACCCTGCACCGGGCCGGTGAGCGTGCGCTGCTGCCGGGTCTCGGCGCCTACGCCGGCGAAGCGCTGATCGACGCGGCGATGTTGCTGCCGGATTGGTACCTGCCCGAAGCCTCCGGCAGGCCGACGCCCGCCGAGGAAACGGCCGGCTATCGCGCTGCCTGGCGCGCCTGCCTCGCCAACCTGCCAGCAGGAGCCGACACCCTGCTGCTGCGCGACTACCACAAGGACAACCTGCTGTGGCTGCCGGAACGGCCCGGCGTCAGGGCCTGCGGGGTGCTCGATTTCCAGGATGCGCAGCGCGGCCACTGCTCCTACGATCTCGTCTCGCTGATCGAGGATGCGCGCCGCGACGTCTCGTCCGCCATCCACGCCGCCTGCCTGGCGCGCTACCTTGGCGAAACAGGCCTCGACAAAAAGGACTTTTGCACCGGCTTCGCCCTGATGGCGGCGCAGCGCCATGCGCGCATCATCGGACTGTTCATCCGGCTGCTGCGGCGCGACGGCAAACCCGACTACCTGCCGCACCTGCCGCGCGTCTGGCGGATGTTCGAACGCTCCCTGCAGCACGAGGCGTTGGCGCCCCTGCGCGCCTGGGTCGACCGCCTGCTGCCGCCGCCGCTGCGGCGGATCGGCGCCGCATGATCGATACCGCGATGATCCTGGCGGCCGGCCGCGGCGAGCGCATGCGACCGCTCACCGACACCATTCCCAAGCCGCTGATCCCCGTCGCCGGCCGCTCCCTGCTGGAACGCAGCATGGACCGGCTGATCGCGCACGGCGTCACCAATATTGTCGTGAACGTCCACTATCTCGGCGAGCAGATCGTCGAGCGTTTGGCCGGTCGTGCGCAGATCGTGCACGAGGAGCGATTGCTGGAAACCGGCGGCAGCGTGAAGAACGCACTGCCTCTCCTGGGCGACGGTCCGTTCTTCGTGCTGAACGGTGACGGCTTGTGGCGCGAGAGCTCAGGCACGATGCTGCAGCGGCTCGAAATGAAGTGGGTTCCCTCGCGCATGGATGCCCTGCTGCTGCTCCATCCCATCCACAAGGTGATCGGCCGCGAACCGACGGATCGCGGCGACTTCTTCGTCGAGCCCGGCGGCCGGCTGCGCTATCGCGGCGTGGCGTCCCTGGCGCCGTATGTCTTCGCCAGCGTGTCGGTCTGCGATGCGCGCCTGTTCCGCAACTCGCCGGACGGCCCCTTTTCGTTGCTCAGGCTCTGGAACCGGGCGGAAGACGCGGGCCGGCTGTACGGCGTGTTCAATGACGGCGACTGGTTCCATATCGGCACGCCCCAGGCGCTCGCTGCCGCCGAACGCGTGCTGTCATGAAAGGCGTGTTCACCATCGGCATCGACCGCCGCTTTGCCGACGAGTTGGCGGCGGGCGTGCTGGCCGAGCACGGCGGCGATCCGCTGGCGCTGGCCGACATGCTGATCCTGCTGCCGACACGACGCTCGGTGCGGGCGTTGCGCGAGGCCTTCCTGCGCGCGTCGGGCGGCAGGCCCACCATCCTGCCGCGGCTGGCGCCGCTGGGCGACCTCGACGACAGCGAGTGGGAGGTGGCGGCCGGCGACGGCAGCGCGCTTGCCCTGCCGCCCGTCCTCGAGCCCGCCGAGCGCGAGGCGCTGCTGGCGCAACTCGTGGCCGCCTTCACCGACGACCAGGGCCATCCCATCGCCCAGTCGGCGGCGCAGGCGCTGAAGCTCGCGCGCGAGCTCGGCCGGCTGCTCGACGAGCTCGCCATCGAGGGCGTGTCGTTCAGCCAGCTCGAAGGCCTGGTCGAGGGCAATTTCGCCAGCCATTGGCAGCGCACGCTAAAATTCCTCGCCATCGTCGGCGAAGCCTGGCCGAAGGTGCTGGCCGAACGCGGCCAGATCGACGCCATCGAACGACGCACCCTGGCGATCCGCGCCCAGGCGGCGCGCTGGCGTGAACATCCACCCGCCACGCCGGTGATCGCCGCCGGCTCGACCGGCTCGCAGCCGGCCACGCGCGACCTGCTGGCCGCCATCGCCCGGCTGCCGCAGGGTGCGGTCGTGTTGCCCGGCCTGGACCGCGATATGGACGAGGCGAGCTGGAAGGAGCTCGATCAATCGCATCCGCAATTCGGCCTGCGCGAGCTTTTGGCGGCTCTGGATTGCGCGCGCAACGATGTCGCCGACTGGCCGGGCAGCAGCGGCTCGGCGCGACATCTGCTGATCACCGAATTGATGCGGCCGGCGGAAACCACCGAGGCGTGGTCGCGCCCGCCGGCATCGTCGCTCGAGCATGTGACGCGCGCCGACTGCGCGACCCCCCACCAGGAAGCGCTGGTCGTGGCCCTGGCGCTGCGCGAGACCCTGAAGGACGAAGGCCGTACCGCCGCCCTGGTTACGCCCGACCGCGAGCTGGCGCGCCGTGTCGCCGCCGAACTGCGGCGCTGGGCCATCGATATCGACAATTCGGCAGGCGCGCCCCTGGTCGACACGCCGCCGGCGGCCTTGCTGCGCGTCCTGGTCACGGCCGTCGACGAGGGCTTCGCGCCGGTCGCCCTGCTCGCCTTGCTGAAGCATCCGCTCTGCACCTTGGGCGGCGATCGCGCGGCATTGCTCGATGCGACACGGCGACTCGACCGCAAGTGCCTGCGCGGCCTCAGGCCCACACCCGGCATGCCGGCCATCCGTGCGCACGTCGAGAAGGCCAAGTTCGGCGATCCCACCGACCGGCACGCCGTCGAGACACTGATCGATCGGCTCGATGCCGCGACGTCGGATCTTGCGGCGCTGATGGCAGAAGGCGCGGCACCCGACGCCCTGCTCGACGCCACCATCGCCGCGTCCGAGCGGATCGCGTCGGCCGAGACGCTGTGGTCGGGCGAGGCGGGCGAAGCGCTGGCCGACGCCCTCGCCCGCCTGCGCGCGGCCTGGACCGGGCAGGACAGGATCGCCGGCGGCGAATGGCCTGCGCTGCTTTCCGCCATGCTCGAGCCCGAGACCATCCGCCCCCGCTTCGGCCGCCATCCGCGCCTGGCCATCTGGGGGCCGCTGGAAGCCCGCCTGCAGCGCGCCGACCTGCTGGTGCTGGGCGGGCTGAACGAGGGCACCTGGCCGCCCGCGGTCGAGACCGGTCCGTGGATCAACCGGCCGATGCGCACCGCGCTCGGGTTGCCCCAGCCGGAGCGACGCATCGGCCTGTCGGCCCACGACTTTGCCGCCGCACTCGGCGCCGAACGGGTGCTGCTGACCCGTGCCGAGCGCGAGGGCGGCGCGCCGACCGTGCCGTCGCGCTGGCTGGCGCGACTCGACGCCCTGTTCGGTTACGAGCCCGGCAGCGCCGCCGCCCCGCCGGAATACATCCAGCGCGGCCGCCGGAGCTACCTTGCCTGGGCCGACGCACTCGATCGGCCGGAAACCTACAAGCCGTGGCCGCGTCCCGAGCCCAGGCCGCCGCTCGCGGCGCGGCCGACGCGGCTCTCGGTCTCCAGCATCGAGCAGTGGCGGCGCGATCCCTACGGCCTCTATGCACGGCGCATCCTGGGGTTGAAGGCGCTCGATCCGCTGGAGGCGGAGCTTGGCGCCGCCGATCGCGGCTCGGCCCTGCACGATACGCTCGACGAATTCCTGAAAGCCCATCCCTCGGGCCTGCTGCCACCCGATGCGATCGGCCAGTTCGAGGCCCTGGGCGAGAAGCATCTCGAACCCCTGCTCGCAGCACCCGCCGAACGGGCTTTCTGGTGGCCGCGCTTCCAGCGCCTGGCGCGCTGGTTCGTCGGCACCGAGAACGCCCGGCGCGCGGCGGGCACGAAATTGCTGGCGAGCGAAACGAACGGCGCCATCACCGTCGGCCCTCCCGGCCGACCGTTGCGCATCGAGGCGCGGGCCGATCGCATCGACGAGATCGAGCCCGGCGGCTGGGAGATCATCGACTACAAGACCGGCCGCGTGCCCTCGCCCAAGGAGCTGGAGGGCCTGTTCGCACCGCAGCTCCTGCTCGAGGCGGCGATGGCCGAACAGGGCGGCTTCGAGGGGATCAAGGGCAAGGCGCGCGCGGTGCACCTCTCCTATTGGCAGGCCAACGGCCTGGGCAACGGCGGCGACGTCAAGGAGATCAAGGGCAGCGAGGAACTGGTGCCGGCGATGCTGGCGCTGGTCGCCAGGATGGCCGAGCATTTCGCCAATCCCGCGACACCCTATGCCGCGCTGCCGTGGCCGGAATTCATCCCGCACTTCAACGACTACGCCCATCTCGAGCGCGTCGCCGAATGGTCGACCGCGGGCGGCGGCGAGGAATGAGCCCGGTCGACCCGCTGGACTTGGCAACCGTCGCGCAGCGCCGCGCGACGACGCCGGGCCATTCGGCCTGGGTCGAAGCCAATGCCGGCACCGGCAAGACCAAGGTGCTGACCGATCGCGTGACGCGGCTGCTGCTCGACGGCGTCAAGCCCGAGCGCATCCTTTGCCTTACCTTCACCAAGGCGGCGGCCGCCGAAATGCGCAACCGTCTGGCGACCCAGCTCGGACGCTGGGCGCTCGCCCCGCAGGTCAAGCTCGACCAGGAAGTCGAGCAGCTGATCGACCGCACGCCCAATCCGGCGGAGCGCATCGCGGCACGCCGCCTGTTCGCGCGCGTGCTCGACGCGCCGGGCGGCATCAACATCCTCACCATCCACGCCTTCTGCCAGGCGCTTGTTGAAACGCTTTCCGCTCGAGGCGGGCGTGGCGCCGGGCTTCGAGGTGCTGGACGAGGCCGAGGCGCAGACCCTGCTGCGTCACGCCCAGGACGAGCAGATGGAGGCGCTGGCCCGCCGCGACGCGCCGCCCGCCCTGGTCGAGGCGCTGGCCTCCGTCGCCGGCAAGATCTCGATCGCCGAATACGCCGACCTCATGATGAAACTTCTGGGCGAGCGCGCCTGGCTGTTGGCGCGTATCGGCGACGAGGTCGGACTGCGCCGCGTGCGAGTACGCCTCGCCAAGGAGATGGGCTGCTCGGCCGACGACACGGCGGACGGCCTGATGAACAATGCCTGCCTCGAGGCCGCGTTCGACAGTGTAGGCTTGCGCGCCGCCGCGCAGGCGCTTGCCAAGGGCGGCAAGCAGGACGTCCAGCGCGCTGCGGTGCTCGCCGAATGGTTGGCGGAGACCGGGAAGCGGCCGGCCCTCCTGCCCACCTATGCCAAGGCTTTCTTCACCGCCAAGGGCGAGGTCCTGGCGCGGCTCGCCACCAAGGCCGCGGTCAAGGCAATGCCCGGGATCGAAGACGTGCTGCGCCGCGAGGCCGAGCGGCTGGCCCAGGTGCTCGATCGCGTGAACGGCGCGGCCCTGGTCGAGCGCACCCTGGCGCTGCTGCGGCTCGGCCTCGACATCGCCGGGCGCTACAGCCGCGCCAAGCGACGGCGCGCGGCGCTCGACTACGACGATTTGATCGTGGCCACGCGGCGCCTGCTGGAGAGCGCGGCGAGTGCTGCCTGGGTGCTCTACAAGCTCGACGGCGGCATCGACCACATCCTGGTCGACGAGGCGCAGGACACCAACCCCGACCAGTGGGAGGTGATCCGCCGGCTGACCGAGGAATTCTTCGTCGGCGAAGGCGCGGTCGAGCGCGGACGCACGGTGTTCGCTGTCGGCGACACCAAGCAGTCGATCTTCGGCTTCCAGCGCGCCGACCCGCGCAAGCTCAAAGAGATGCGCGAATGGTTCGCCGAACAGAGCCGCATCGCCTTGAAGGAATTCGTGCCGGTCGACCTCAACGTCTCGTTCCGCTCGACGCCGGCCGTGCTCGATGCGGTCGACTGGGTGTTCGGAGAGGTCGAGGCGGCGCGTGGCGTTATCGAGCCCGGCCATTCGGTCGAGCATCTGCCGAGCCGCAAGGACGAGCCCGGCCGCGTCGAGCTGTGGCCGCTGATCGGTGCACCCGAGGCCGAGATCGACCCGACCAACCTCGAAGGCCAGCAGGGCGCGCTGGCGCTGCCCCATGAGCGCCTCGCCCACCTGATCGCCGTCCACGCCAAAGGCCTGATCGGCCGCGAGCAGCGCGCACGCAAGGGCGAGCTGCTGCATGCCGGCCACTTCATGGTGCTGGTGCGACGGCGCAATGAGTTCGTGAATGCGCTGGTGCGCGCGCTGAAGCGCGAGGCAATCGAAGTGGCGGGCGTCGATCGCCTGAATCTCGGCGAAGAGCTCGCGATCCAGGATCTTCTGGCCTCGGCGCGCTTCGTGCTGCTGCCGCAGGACGATCTCAACCTTGCCTGCCTGTTGAAATCGCCGCTGATCGGCCTCAGCGAAGAGCAGCTCTTCACCCTGGCGTGGAAACGCACCGGCCATCTCTGGCGGGCCCTGCGCCAGCGCGCCGGCGAGGCACCCTTCGCCGCCGCCCATGCGCGGCTGTCGGCCTGGCTGAAACGCGCCGACTACGTCACGCCGTTCGATTTCTTCGCCGAGGCGCTCGGTCCCGAAGGCGGCCGCGTGGCCCTGCTGGAACGGCTGGGGCGCGAGGCCGCCGATCCGATCGACGAGTTGCTGGCGCGAGCGCTGCAATACCAGCGCGCCGAGGGCAGCTCGCTGCAAGGCTTCCTGCGCTGGTTCGAGGCGGGCGGCGGCGAGATCAAGCGCGACCTCGACCAGAATCGCCGCCGCGAGGTGCGCATCCTGACGGTGCACGCCTCGAAGGGCCTGCAGGCGCCGATCGTCTACCTGCCCGACACGACCCGCGTGCCGCGCGACGCCGAGCGTCTGCTGTCCGGCGCCGACGGCGAGGCCAGGCTGTGGCTGCCGCGCAGCGACGACGCCAACGAGGCCGCACGCGCCTGGCGCGCCCAGGCCCGCGAGCGCGCGCTCGAGGAACAGAACCGCCTGCTCTATGTCGCCATGACCCGCGCCGAGGACCGGCTCTATGTCGGCGGCTGGATCGGTGCGAGGAAGCCCGATCGCGGCTGCTGGTACGAGCGCATCGAGGCCGGTTTGCGCGCGAGCAGCGAGGCCGGGACTTCGCAGCCGCGCGGCCACGCCGTGCCACGCGCGTTCGATTTCACGACGCTGCCGGGCGACGAGGGTTGGGCAGGCGACGGCTACGAACTCACCAACGCCGGTCGCATCGAATTGCCCGACCAGGCCGAATTGCCGCTCGAGGTCGCGGCAAAACTGGAACCGTGGGTAAGCCAGCCGGCGCCGGAGGAGCCCGATCCGCCGGCGCCGCTGGCACCCTCGCAGCCGCTGCCGGACGAGGCGGTCGCGAGCCCACGCGCTTTCAGCCCGCTGTCATCCGAAGACTCCCAACGCTGGCAGCGCGGCCGGTTGCTGCACGAGTTGCTGCGCCACCTGCCGGCGCTGCCGGCGGCGGCACGCGCCCCGGCGGCCGAGCGCTTCCTCACGCGTCAGGCGCCTGGATTGACCGCCGAGGAGATCTCGCGCTGGACCGAGGAAGTGCTGGCCGTTACCGACGCGCCCGGCCACGCCGCCTTGTTCGCCGAAGGCTCGCGCGCCGAGGTGCCGCTGATCGGCACGGTGAAGACGCCGCGCGGCACCTTCACCGTCAGCGGCCAGATCGACCGGCTGGCCGTCTCCGAACGCGAAGTGCTGATCGTCGACTACAAGACAAACCGCCCGCCGCCTGCGTCCGCGGCGGGCGTGGCGCTCGCCTACCGGAGACAGCTCGCGCTCTATCGCACGCTGCTTGCCGCGATCTATCCCGGTCGTACCGTAAGGGCTTTCCTGCTGTGGACAGCGGTGCCTTTGTTGATGGAAATCGACGCGGAAACACTCGATAAATCAATGCCTTACGCTGCCGCATCTTGACTCGCGCGGTCGCTGTTCCTAGCTTCATGGCCAAGGGCGGCGCCGGTCCATCGACCGGCCTGTAGTGTTTTTGGGAGAACCCATATGACCGTCAAAGCAACCGATACTTCCTTCGAGCAGGAAGTCCTGAAGTCCGACACACCCGTCCTCGTCGACTTCTGGGCGGAGTGGTGCGGTCCGTGCCGCATGATCGGCCCCTCGCTGGAAGACATCTCCAAGGAGATGGGCGGCAAGCTGAAGGTGGTGAAGGTAAACATCGACGAGAATCCGGCGACGCCGACGCGCTATGGCGTTCGCTCCATTCCCACGCTGCTGCTGTTCAAGAACGGCCAGGTCGCCGCGACCAAGATCGGCGCCGAGCCCAAGCAGAAGCTGGTGAGCTGGATCAACACCGTCGTCAGTTAGCTGATCGTCAGTTAGCTGATCGTCGCTCAGCCGTTGCGGGCCAGTACGTAGCCCGCAACATAGAGCGACCCGCAGATCAGGATACGCATCGGCGCGGGCTGGGTGGCCAGAAGGTCTTCCAGCGCCGCGCCGATGTCGTTTGCGGGCACGCAATCCAGACCCACATCGGCCGCTCGCGCGCAGGCTTCCTGTGGCGTGTAGGCCGCGTGGCCCTCGATCGGCACGGCACGCGCGCTGCGGGCATGCCGCGCCAGCGGCCGCAGAAAGCCCGCGGCGTCCTTGGTCGTGAGCATGCCGAAGATCAGGTAGAGCGGCAGCGGCGCCGGCTCCTTGGCCCACTCGGCGGCCTGCCGGGCGAGCACGATGCCGCAATCCTCGTTGTGGCCGCCGTCGAGCCACAGCTCGCCGCCCGGCGGCATGGCCTCGACCAGCGGTCCGCGCGAGAGCTTCTGCAGCCGGGCCGGCCAATCGACCGAGGTGAGGCCCTTGGCGATCGCCTTGTCGTCGATGCGGAACTGCGCGGCGCGCAGCCTTTCGATGCAGGCGACCGCGGTCGCGGCATTGTCGATCTGATGGCCGCCGACCAGCGCCGGCGCCGGCAGGTCGAGCCCCAGGAGGTCGCTTTCGTAGCGGAAGCCGTCGGCTGTCGGCGTCACCTGCCATTCGCGCCCCATGCGGAAAAGCGGCACGGCGAGCTTGGCCGCCTCGTCGACGATCACCTTGGCGCTCACCTCGCGCTGCCGGCCGATCACGGCCGGCACCGCGCGCTTCAGGATCCCGGCCTTCTCGGCGGCGATGCCTTCGAGCTTGTCACCCAGGAAGCCGGTGTGGTCATAGCCGATCGGCGTGATGGCCGAGAGGATGGGCGAGACCACGTTTGTCGTGTCCCGGCGGCCGCCCAGGCCGACCTCGAGCACCGCAAGATCGGCCGGAACGCGCGAGAAGGCGAGGAAGGCCGCGACCGTGGTGATCTCGAAGAAGGTGATGGGCTTTTCCTGGTTGGCCTCCTCGCATTCCGTCACGATGGCGTCGAGCATGTCGTCCTCGATCAGGCGGCCGGCGACGCGAATGCGCTCGTTGAAGCGCACCAGATGCGGCGAAGTGTAGACGTGCACGCGATAGCCCGCCGCCTCGGCCATGGTGCGCAGATAGGCGACCAGCGAGCCCTTGCCATTGGTGCCGGCGACATGGACCACCGGCGGCAGCTTCAGATGCGGCGAGCCGACAGCTTCCAGCAAGCGTTCGATGCGTTCCAGGCCGAGATCGATCAGCTTCGGATGAAGCCGCATGACGCGCTCGAGCAGCGGATCGATGATGGCCGACACCGCGGCCTCAGCGGACCGCGACAGCCAGGCCGCGGCCCTCCGACGTGACGGGATCCATGAACAGCGAGACCAGCCGGATCAACGTCTCGCGCAGCTTGTGGCGGTGCACAACGGCGTCGACCATGCCGTGCTCCAGCAGGTATTCCGAGCGCTGGAAGCCGGGCGGCAGCTCCTGGCGGATCGTGTCCTGGATCACGCGCGGGCCGGCAAAGCCGATGATGGCGTCGGGTTCGGCGATATGGACATCGCCCAGCATGGCAAACGACGCCGACACGCCGCCGGTCGTCGGATCGGTCAGCACGACGATGTAGGGCAGGCCCGCTTCCTTCACCTTGCGCACGGCGATGGTGGTGCGGGTGAGCTGCATCAGCGAGAGGATGCCCTCCTGCATGCGCGCCCCGCCCGAGGCGGAGAAGACGATCAGCGGCGCCTTGCGGGCCACGGCGAGATCGGCCGCCATCACCAGCCCCTCGCCGACCGCGGTGCCCATCGAGCCGCCCATGAAGCCGAAATCCAGCAGCGCCACGATCGCCATGCGGCCGCCCATCGGGCCGCTCGCCACGAGCAGCGCATCGGTCGTGCCCTCGGCCTTGGCCTGCGCCTCCTTGAGCCGTGCGTCGTAGCGCTTGGTGTCGCGGAACTTCAGCGGATCGGCGGTGACGCGGGGCAGCGGATGCAGCTCGTATTTGCCCTCGTCGAAAAGGAACGGCAGGCGCTTCAGCGGACGGATCCGCATGTGATGGCCGCAATGATTGCAGACTTCCTGGTTGGCCTCCCAATCGCGCATGAACAGCATCTGTTCGCACTTGGGACATTTCAGCCAGAGATTCTCCGGCGTCTCCTTGCGCGAAACCAGCGCTCGGAGCTTGGGCCGGACGAAATTGGTCAGCCAGTTCATGGCGGCGGTATCGCACGAATGGGAGAGCCGGCCAAGATCGACACTTTCAGCGCCAGAAGACGCCGAAGGGCGGCACGACCTCCTCGGGTTTCTTCACCTGGCAGAACAATTTCCGCGCCTGGTAGTCGGCACAGAGCTTCTGCGCCGCGGCAGGTTCCAGGTCGGCGATGATCGCGGCCTGCCGGGTAACCTTGTTGACGGTGACGGGCAGGATCCACTCCTTGCCGATTCGCGCAGCTCCGAGCCGCACAAGATCGGCCTGGCCGGTGTCGTAGGCGTAACGCGCCGTCTTCCAGTCGCCATAGGTGCCGAGCCACGCCGCGTCACCCGGCATGTCGTAATGGATGCCACCGCAGTCGTTCTGCGGGAACACCGTGCCCGGGCCGCCGTCGCCATTGCGCAACTGCCAGACCTTCTGCCGGTTGCCGCCGGTCTTCAGCGCATAGGCCTCGTCGAACAGGCGGACGATGAATTCGTCGCGCAGGTCGGCGCGCCGGAAGCCGAACGCCACGGCGATCAGCCGCCGGCCGTCGCGCACCGCGCTGCCCACGATATTGAAGCCCGAGGCGCAGATGAAGCCGGTCTTCAGGCCATCGGCGTAGGGCGCGTAGAGCTCGAGGAATTTAATGCCTGGCCCGACCCGGGTCTTGCCGAGCATGAACTCCTGGGTGTGGAAGTAGCCGTAATATTCCGGGAATTGCTTGACCAGGGCCATCGCCAGGACGGCCATGTCGCGCGCCGTGGTGATCTGGCCCTGGTCGGGCAGGCCATTGGCGTTGCGAAACTGGGTGGCGCTCATGCCGAGCCGGGCCGCCGTCTCGGTCATGCGTTGGGCGAAGGCGGGAACGGAGCCCGAGATCAACTCGCCGAATGCCGCCGCCACGTCATTGGCCGAGCGCGCGACCAGCGACAGCAGTCCCTGCTCCACCGTGATCGTCTGGCCGGGACCCAGGCCGAGCTTGGACGGCGGCATCGCCCGGGCCTGCTCGGAGAAGGGCAGCGGCGTGGCCAGCGTGAGGCGGCCCGACTTCAGTTCCTCGAAGATGAGGTAGATCGTCATCATCTTGGTGAGCGAGGCGGGATACCAGTAGGCGCCGGCATTGCGCTCCAGCAGCGTCTCGCCCGTGGCGGCATCGACCACGACGTAGGGGCCGGCCTGGACCGGGCCGGAGGGCGACGCCACGGCGGCGATCTGGGCCCGGGTGGGCGCTGCCGCGAGCCCGATCAGGCCCAGGATGCAAAGCAGAAGACGCAGGTTCATTGCCGCCGATGCATGAGAGCCCCCAGCATACGCCCTTCCACGCGGCGGCGGGAGGCATTAGATCGGTGCCATGCTCAAGGTCCTGATCGCCCCCGTCACGCCGTTTCAGCAGAACTGCTCCATCGTCTGGTGCGACGAAACCATGGAAGGCACCGCCGTCGACCCGGGCGGCGACTTCGACATGCTGAAGCAGGCGATTGCCGAGCAGGGCATCAAGGTGACGAAGGTCCTGCTGACCCATGGCCATGTCGACCATGCCTCGGCCGCCGGCACCATGGCCGAGCATTACGGGGTCAAGATCGAGGGCCCGCATCGGGACGACCTGTTCCTGATCGAGGGCCTGCCGGACTCCGGCGCCAAGTACAACTTCCCGATCTACAAGCCGTTCGTGCCCGATCGCTGGCTCGAGGGCGGCGAAACGGTGAGCCTCGGCAATCTCACCTTCGATGTCGTGCACTGCCCCGGCCACACGCCGGGCCATGTCGTGTTCGTGCACAAGCCCGCGAAGGTCGCCTTCGTGGGCGACGTGCTGTTCCGCGGCTCGATCGGCCGCACGGACTTTCCGCGCGGCAATCACGAGCAGTTGCTGAACTCGATCCGCAAGCGGCTGTGGCCGCTGGGCGACGACATCACCTTCGTGCCCGGCCACGGCCAGACCTCGACCTTCGGCTGGGAGCGCAAGACCAATTCCTTCGTCGCCGACCTGTTGTTCGACGACGACGAAGAGGAAGCGAAGGCTTAGCGCGGACGCGGCGAGAGAGGACTGGAAGTCGTGCTGGCCGGCAAGGAGCGCCGGCGGCACTTCGCTCGCGGTCTGAGGCTGCCCGTAGTGCTGCTGCACATAATCCAGGCCATGGCGCAGCATCGCCTTGGTGAAGCGCGCGGGCTTCGCCGCCAGGGCGGCGATGACTTCCGGCGATCGTTCGGCCACCGGCCGCTTGAATGCCGCGAGCTCGACCTCGGCGACCAGATACATGCCGCAAGCCATCGCACCCAATGCGTAGGACAGGCACTCTTCTTCCCAGCGATCGGGTTCGCGATGCTCGGCATCGAGAAGATTCAGCGTTGCGGTGAAGCTCTCATGAAGGCGGTCTTTCCGGTCGGTGAAGTCGCGCTGCATGCTCATTCTCCTCGTCGCTGTCGTCGAGGCGCATATGAGAGCGCGATCGTGACCCGACAATGACGGAACGCACGGTCACGTGAATGGTCACAGGCAGGCGTGCGGAGAGCGGCGAAATGTCCCGCCGCATTACAAAGCGATTACGACGGTCAGGTCTTGCGCACGCTGCGCACGCCGTCTGCAAGTGCCTTGATGAAGGTCGTGACGCCGGGCACCAAGTCGGGTTTGGCCTTGCCGTTGGCGTCGAGGCCCGCCTTCACGCGATTGACGATCGCGGAGCCGACGACGGCGGCGTCGGCGTGACGCGCGACCGCCGCGGCCTGGTCCGGCGTATTGATTCCGAAGCCGACGGCGACCGGCAACTTGGTATGGCGCTTGATCCGCTCGACGTGCATGCGCACCGCATCCTCGGTCGCCGACTTGGTGCCGGTGATGCCGAGCACCGAGGCGAAGTAGACGAAGCCCGACGAGTATTTCAGCACTGCCGGCAAGCGCTTGTCGTCGGTGGTGGGCGCGGTCAGCAACACCGTGTCGATGCCGCTCGCCATGGCGTGCGGCTTCAGCTCATCGGCTTCTTCCGGCGGCAGGTCGACCAGGATGAAGCCATCGACACCCGCCGCCGCGGCTTCCTTGCAGAATTGTTCGGTGCCGCGCTGATAGACGAGATTGTAGTAACCCATCAGCAGGATGGGCGTGTCGTTGTCGACCTCCTGGCGGAAGCGGCGGACCATGTCGAAGGTGGCATCGACGGTAATGCCGGCCTTCAGCGCACGCTGGCCGGCAGCCTGGACCGAAGGACCGTCGGCCATCGGATCGGTGAAGGGCATGCCCAATTCGATCAGGTCGGCGCCGGCCGCAGGCAAGCCCTTCAGAATCTCGTAGCCGGTCGCGGCATCCGGATCGCCGGCGCTGATATAGGCCACGAGGCCGGCGCGCTTGCCGGCCTTGAGCTCGGCGAAGCGCTTGGTGATGCGGCCCATCAGAGCTTGATCCCCATGCGCGCGGCCACCTGCGGCACATCCTTGTCGCCGCGACCGGAGAGATTGGCGACCAGCAGATTGTCCTTGGGCAGCGTCGGCGCGAGCTTCGTCACATGCGCCAAGGCATGTGAGGATTCGAGCGCGGGAATGATGCCCTCGAGCTTGCACAGCAGATGGAAGGCATCGAGTGCCTCGTCGTCGGTCGCCGAGACATATTCAACGCGGCCCTGGTCCTTGAGCCACGAATGTTCGGGCCCGATGCCCGGATAGTCGAGGCCGGCCGAGATCGAATGCGCCTCGATGATCTGGCCTTCCTTGTCCTGCAGCAGATAGGTGCGGTTGCCGTGCAGCACGCCCGGCCGGCCGCCGGTGAGCGACGCCGCGTGCTGGCCGGTCTCGATGCCGTGGCCG
Source organism: uncultured Alphaproteobacteria bacterium (assembly GCA_963755585.1). Lineage (GTDB taxonomy): Bacteria > Pseudomonadota > Alphaproteobacteria > Reyranellales > Reyranellaceae > Reyranella. The sequence goes on along the minus strand of CAVWKN010000037.1, from coordinate 5,850 downwards.
GCCGCCTCGACGCCGACAATACGCACGCCCTTGTCGTCGAGGAAGGGATGGAACAGGCCCATCGCGTTCGAGCCGCCGCCGATGCAGGCCACCAGCGTGTCCGGTATCCGGCCCTCGGCTTCCATCATCTGCGTGCGCGTCTCGTTGCCGATCACGCATTGGAAATCGCGCACCATCGACGGATAAGGATGCGGACCCGCCACCGTGCCGATGCAGTAGAAGGTCGTCTCGCAGGTCGCCACCCAGTCGCGCATCGCCTCGTTCATCGCGTCCTTGAGGGTCGAGGCGCCCGACGTCACCGGCCGCACCTCCGCGCCCAGCATCTTCATGCGGAACACGTTGGGTGCCTGGCGCTCGACGTCGACCGAGCCCATGAATACCACGCAGGGAATGTCGAACAGCGCGCAAGCCGTCGCCGTGGCGACGCCGTGCTGACCCGCACCGGTTTCAGCAATGACGCGCGTCTTGCCCATCCGCTTGGCCAGAAGCACCTGGCCCAGCACGTTGTTGATCTTGTGGCTGCCGGTGTGGTTGAGCTCGTCGCGCTTGAGATAGATCTTGGCGCCGCCCAGCTTCTTCGTCAGGCGATCGGCATAGTAGAGCGGGCTGGGCCGGCCGGCATAGTGCTTCAGCAGCGAGGTGAGCTCGCCCTGGAACTGCGGATCGGCCTTGGCCGTGTTGTAGGCCTGCTCCAGCTCGAGGACCAACGGCATCAGGGTCTCGGCGACGTAACGGCCGCCGAATAGTCCAAAATGCCCGCGTTCGTCGGGGCCGGTACGGAAGCTGTTGGGCGAACTGCTCGGAGTCGGGGACATCACGGTTCCTGTCGGGAGGCGCGGACTTAGCAGTCCCGGCAGGGGTCGGTCAAAAGCCCTACCTCTTCTTTTTCTTGGCCGACTTCTGCTTGGCCTTGGCCTGCACCTTCGGGGCGGCCTTGCGCTTGGCGGCAGGCTTGGCGGCGGCGGCACGACCGGCCGGCGCATCCTCGACCTCGACGATCACCTCGATCTCGACCGGGATGCCGCGCGGCAGCGAGCCCATGCCGACCGCCGAGCGGGCGTGCCGGCCGCGATCGCCGAACACCGTGACGAAGAGATCGGAGCAGCCGTTGATGACTTCGGGCTGCTCGCCGAATTCCGGCGTGGCGTTGACCATGCCCAGAAGCTTGACGATGCGCTTGACCCGATCGAGGTCGCCCAGCTCGTCCTTCATGACGGCGATCAGGCTGAGGCCGGTCTGGCGCGCATACTCGTAGCCCTGCTCCCGGGTGAAGTCGCGGCCGACCTTGCCGACCGGCAGCGGATGGCCCGGCAGGCCGGGGCCCTTGCCGGCGAGATAGAGCAGGTTGCCGGTGCGCACGGCGTTCACGTAGTTGGCCATCGGCGAGGTCGGCTTGGCGAGCTCGATGCCGAGTTCCTTCAGCCGCTGTTCGGTCTTCATGCGTGGTTCCCTTCAGAGCGCCTTCACCCGATCGAGAAAGGCGCGGATCAAGTCGATCGATTTCACACCCCGGCTCGATTCGACGCCAGAAGAAACGTCGACGATGCGTGCGCCGGTGACTCGCACCGCCTCGGCGACGTTGTCGGGCGTGAGGCCGCCGGCCAGGAGCCACGGCAGCGGCACGCTGCGGCCGGAGAGGATCGTCCAGTCGAAGACCCGGGCATTGCCGCCGGGCAAGGTGCCTTCGGCGGCGTCGAACATCAGCCGGTCGGCCACGCTCGCATAGGCCGCGATGCCGCGCTCGACGTCCTTTGCCTCGGCGACCTTGATTACCTTCATCACCGGCTTGCCGGTGCGCGCCTTGATGGCGGCGATCCGCTCGGGCGTCTCCGCGCCGTGGAGCTGCAGCATGTCGATGGCGCCGGTCGCCAGCCGGTCGTCGAGCAGCGCATCGTCGGGGTCGACGAACAAGCCGACCCGGCCGACGCTTTTGGGCACCCGCGCACCCAGCGCCTTCAGCACATCGTTGGAGGCGACGTGGCGCGGCGAGCGCGGATAGGTCACGAAGCCCACCCAGCGCGCGCCGCCAGCTGACCGCGGCATCGACCGTCTCCGCCGTCGACAGGCCACAGATCTTGGCTTCGACGCTCATAGGTCGTTGACGCCGGCCTCGCGCGCGATGGCTTCGGCCGCGGCGCGCGGATCGGCCGCCTGATAGATCGGCCGGCCGACCACCAGGTTGGTGGCGCCGAGATCGACCGCCTGGCGCGGCGTCATGGCCCGCTTCTGGTCGTTGGCGGCGCTGCCGACGGGCCGGATGCCGGGCACCATCAGCACGAAATCGGGGCCGCATTGCTTGCGGAGCGCGGCGATCTCGAGCGGCGAGCAGATCACGCCGTCGAGCCCGCTGGCATGCGCCAGGTCGGCCAGGCGCAGCACCTGGTCGGACGGGTCGGCATGGACGCCCGTCGCCTCGAGGTCGGAGCGGTCGAGCGAGGTGAGCACGGTCACGCCCAGGAGCTTCGGCCGCGGGACGTTGTGCCTGGCGGCCTGCGTGCCGGCTTCTTCCACCGCCGCCTTCAGCATCTCCGGCCGCCGCTGGCATGGATGGTGATGAACGTGGGCGCGAGCTCGACCACGGCGCGGATGCCGCCCGCCACGGTATTGGGGATGTCGTGCAGCTTGAGGTCGAGGAAGAAGCCCACGCCGGTGGCCCGGACCGGCGCCGGAAAGGCGTAGCGCACGCCCGGCGCGCCGTGCGCCAGGAAGAACTCCAGCCCGAGCTTGATGCCGCCGACAGCCGGTTTCGGCCCGCCGGCGATCGACTGGATGAGCTTGGTGGCCTGGGCGAGATCGATGGTGTCGACGCCGCAATAGACGGGGTTGGAACGGGTCTTCATGGCGGGCGCAACCTAATGGCGGCGCTCCCCTGCGGCAAGCGTCAGTGGATCGCGGCGTACATGATCTTTTCTTCGGTGGCCTCGTGGGCCGAGAATTCCTCGACGATCTTGCCCTGCCGGCAAACCAGGATGCGGTCCGACCGCGCCATGATCTCGGGCAGGTAGGAGGAGATCATGACGACCGCATTGCCCTGCTCGGCCAGCCGGTCGATCAGCTGATGGATTTCGGCGATCGCGCCCACGTCGACGCCGCGCGTCGGCTCGTCGAAGACGATCAGCTTGGGCTCCTGAACCAGCGACTTGGCGATGACGACCTTCTGCTGGTTGCCGCCCGACAGTTCGACGACCTTCACGTCCTGGCCGATGGCGCGGACGTTGAGCGCCTCGACCCATTTCTTGCCGACCGCCTCGGCCTCGCTGCGCCAGGACGAAGGGCCGGCGCCGGCCGAGCTTGGCCAACAGGCCCATATAGATGTTGCGGGCGATCGACATGGTCTCGAAGAAGCCCTCGACCTTGCGGTCCTCGGTGATGTAGGCGATGCCGTCGCGCACGGCGGGCGCCGGCGTGAGATAGCGCACCGGCCTTCCGCGCAGGAAGATCTCGCCGCCGTGGAAGAAGTCGCGCTTCAGGATTCCCGCCGCGATCTTGAAGGTCTCGGTGCGGCCCGAGCCGACCAGGCCGAACACGCCGGTCACCTGGCCGGCGAAGACCGAGAGCGAGTTGTTCTTCACCATCGGCGCCATGCGCAGATTCTCGATGGTGAGCACGCGCTCGCCGGGCGGCCGCACATCGGCCTTGCGCTCGGCATAGAGCGTCTTCGACAGGTCGCGCCCGACCATCGCCTGGATGACGCGGGCGCGGTCGAAATTCGCCGTCTCGTCGGTGACGACATGGCGGCCGTCGCGCAGCACGGTGATGCGGTCGGAGATCAGCAGCGCCTCCTCGAGCGCGTGCGAGATGAAGATGACGGAGACGCCGCGCTGCTTGAGCTCGCGCACCAGGTCGAAGAAATATTTCTTCTCCTCGGGCGTCAGGCTGGCCGTCGGCTCGTCGAAGATGATCACCTTGGCGTCGTGCAGCACGGCGCGCGCGATCTCGACCATCTGCTTCTTGGCGGCGCCGAGCTGCGCCACGGTGGCTGTCGGCGTCACGTCGAAGTTGAGCGACTGCAGGAACTGCTGGGCGGCGATGTAGATGCCGCGCAGGCGATTGTAGAATTTCTCCTGCCCGAGGAAGAGGTTCTGCGCCACCGTCATCGACGGCACCAGGCTGTTCTCCTGGAAGACCATGGCGATGCCGAGCTGGCGGGCTTCGAGCGGCGTGCGCGGCAGCGACCTCGCGGCCGCCGATCAGCATCGCGCCGGAGCTGAGCGACGACGACGCCGGCCATGACCTTGGTCAGGGTGGACTTCCCGGCGCCATTCTCGCCGACCAGCGCATGGATCTCGCCCTCGGCCAGGCTGAAATCGACGCCGTCGATCGCCGGCACGCCGCCATAGAGCTTCGTCGCCTGGCGCAGTTCGAGGATCGGCGTGGTCATGCCGCGATGTCCTTCTCGATGTCGGCGAGCGGGAGCCGCATCAGCCGGCCCGGCCCCTTGGCCAGCAGATAGAGGAAGCCCGCGACCTCGGCCGCGGCCACGATGCCGTGGTTGACGCCGTCGACCCGGCTGTGCAGCGAATAAAGCGGCATGCCCTCGGGCGACAGGCGGATGACCAGGCCGTAGGAGCGCGGCGGCGCCCATGGCTTCAGCACGCCCATGGTGCGCAGATGCGCGCCCTGCATCGGCTCGAGATAGCTCTGCGCCGGAGCGCAGCCGCGGCGCGATCCAGTGCTCGGGTGCGATCTCCTTCATCATGCGGCGGCGGAAGGCGGTCTCGCGCAGCACGAACTCCACGAGCTGCGTGCGCGCGGCGAAGGCGGTCAGCCAGAAGCCGCCACCGGCGGCCGCCACCAGCCGCGAGGGATAGACCGGCAGGCGATCCGAGCACGATGCGGCGCCGGCCGTCCGGCCCGATGGCGAGCAGGCGATGGCGCCAGCTCTCGGAGACGAGCGTCTCGGCGCCCGAGGCGCAGGCGCCGAAGGCATATTCCAGGCCCGTGCGCGGCCTCGCGGGCGTCGCCGGTGCGCGGGTCGAGGAAGACCAGGCGGCCGCTCGCGCCACGGTCCATGAGATCGTGCGTCCAGTCGGGCGCAATCGTGGCGGAGCGAGCCGTCGGTGACGGCGAGCGTGCCGTCGGCGGCCGGCGATCGCGTTCACGGCATGGAAGGGCGCGCCGCCGGCATCGCGTCCAGCGCCGGCCATCGGCGGCGCCGCCCTCGATGCGGACTTCCTGTCCGCCGAGCGCGACCGCGAGGCCGCCTCCGGGCAGCGCGCAGAGCGCGGTGACGTCGTGCGGTCGAAGCGGGCGACCTCCGTCCCTTGCCGCACGCCGACGCGGACGACTGGCGCGCCGTCGGCGACCAGGAGCGTGCCTCCGTCGGTGGCGATGTCGCTGGCATCGTCGAAAGGGCCGACGACTTCGGCATCGTGCCAGGATCTGGTTCGGCTTCAGCGCGCCGTCGAAGATCGGGATGGTGATCGACGCCTCGCCGCGACCGAGCACGCGGTCGCCGAACGCGTGCAGGGCGGCGATCATTGGCCCTTTCCCCAGCGCCGTGTCGTATTGGACGAAGTCGGGATCGGCGCCGTCGAGCTTGTAGCGGCCGATGCGGTTGTTCTGGATGCCGCCGAGATAGAGATGGCCCTTGTGCTCGCGCATCGAGGTGATCATGGGATGGTTGACGCCGGCCATGTCCCAATAGGTCTCCAGCACCTCGCCCTTGCTCGTTGAACTTGCAGCACGCAGCCGGTGTTGATGTTGGGGAACAGCCATTCGTCGATCGGCACGCGCTTGGCCATGCGGCGGCGGAAGCCGGGCATGCGCCAGGCGAGGTCGAGCGCCGGCGAGCGCATGCCGACCATGGCGAGCCAATAGTTGCCGTCGGACGCGAGGTTGATGTTGTCG
>CAVWKN010000036.1:0-204949 GCA_963755585.1 uncultured Alphaproteobacteria bacterium | reverse complement strand
CAACTCGTCGGAGATGGAGACCTCGTAGAACGCAACAAGCGTCATCAGCGCGGTGTTGATGTTTCAATGGCAGACCACATTGCGAAGGGGTTTAAAATAGTGGCGCGCGAACGTGCAGCTGATGTCCCGGGATTTGAGACGCCCCGGTTTTATGACTACATCATTCAGGATCCTGTCACGGGGCGATACTATGGAGTGGAAGTCAAAACCACCATCATGAGCACGATCCGGCTTGATCGGCAGCAGGTGAATAAGGATGCAGTTGTGATCGCCCTAGGCGCTAAGGTGCGTCTCCTGAATAATGTGGAACTATCTGGCGGGCATTCAGTCTATTGCTTCGGATGCGAAGGCTCGATGTTCGATCAAAAGTCCTCCTAGAGATATTGCAAGATGCGGATGTGCCGGTGGTTCCAGGCATTCTGCCGGGAGACATTCGACCTTAGACAAAGGGTGGCCATGTTTGACGAGAAATCGCTAACTCCGGGCTTGTCGGAACTTGGCTACATCCGTCTCAAGAGGTTGACCTATAAGGCTTCATGGAGTTCGACAGATGTCGAACACTTTCTATTCGCGTCTGTGTTGCGCGGCGGCGATCGCTTCCTCTGCGATTTTGGGATCAGAAACCCGGAAGCTGAGCGGTTCGCACTCGAATGCTTGAAATTGTTCAGCGCACCACCCCTCCGTGAAGTCCGCTTTAACCCTCGCTATGACTGTTCCAATCTGTTTCCTCTGGGAAAGTGGGCTGGATGGTCTATTGGGTGGACTTCTAACGATATCGGAGTTCTCTGAAACCGCCTTTGCAGACAAGGTCAAAGGCGATGTTGAGCGCCTTTTACTTCCGATCGTCCGTTCCATCCTGTCCCCTGCCGACCTTTTTTCTATATTGAGCAAGAACATCGAGCCTTGCAGCTGGGTAACGCTTGCCGGCGGCCCGCTTCGCGCCGCGCAGGTAGTTTACTTGGGACGACGGCTGGGGGTGACGACCGGCGAGCTTCGATCGATGCTGCAACCATATTTGAAGCAACTTGGGGCGTGCCTTGGCCGCGATAGGACCGGGAAGTGGCAGTCTCCCACTGTCTTTCTGAAGAATGTATTGCATTACGCAAACTAAGCTGCGGTGAAGCACCACCTGATGGTGGGTTTTTTCTTCTCGCGTAAGCAGGCGAACGGGGAAACGCAATCTGGAGCTTGGTTGCATGGTCACAGTGCGGTCATGCGTCGTGCAGATCCAAGTGTGGCCAGATCTGGGATCTAATTCCTCGCCTTGAACGCAAACTCCGCGCCGGCGCGGATGCCGGTCGGCCAGCGCGCGGTCACGGTCTTGAGCTTGGTGTAGAAGCGCACGCCCTCCATGCCGTAGACGCCGTGGTCGCCGAAGATCGAGGCCTTCCAGCCGCCGAAGGAGTGGTAGGCCACCGGCACCGGGATCGGCACGTTGATGCCCACCATGCCGATCTTGACGTTGTTGGCGAAGGCGCGCGCGGCGTCGCCGTCGCGGGTGAAGATCGCCGTGCCGTTGCCGTAGGCATGGTCGTTCACCAGGCCGATCGCCTCGTCGAAGCTCTTGGAGCGCACCACCGAGAGCACCGGCCCGAAGATCTCGTCCTTGTAGATCGTCATGTCGGGCTTCACGTCGTCGAACAGGCAGCCGCCCATGAAGTTGCCGTTCTCGTAGCCCTGCAGCTTGAGCCCGCGGCCGTCGACCACGAGCTTCGCGCCTTCCTTCACGCCCAGGTCGACATAGCCCATCACCTTGTCGCGGTGCTGGCGCGTCACCAGCGGGCCCATCTCCGACTGCGGGTCGAGGCCGGGCCCGACCTTGAGCGCGGCCACCCGCGGCGCCAGTCTCTCGATCAGCCGGTCGCCGACATCGCCCACCGCGACGGCGACCGAGATCGCCATGCAGCGCTCGCCCGCCGCGCCGTAGCCGGCGCCGATCAGCGCGTCGGTCGCCTGGTCGAGGTCGGCGTCGGGCATGATCACCATGTGGTTCTTGGCGCCGCACAGCGCCTGGACCCTTTTGTTGCGCTGCGTGCCCTGGTGATAGACGTACTCGCCGATCGCCGTCGAGCCGACGAAGGAAATCGCCGGCACGTCAGGATGCTTGAGGAGTGCGTCGACCGCCACCTTGTCGCCGTTCAGCACCTGGAAGATGCCGGCCGGCGCGCCCGCCTCGGCGAACAGCTCGGCCAGCAGCATCGGCGCGCTCGGGTCCTTCTCCGAGGGCTTCAGGATGAAGGCGTTGCCGCAGGCCACCGCCATGGCGCCCATCCAGCACGGGATCATGATCGGGAAGTTGAACGGCGTGATGCCGGCCACCACGCCGACCGGCTGGCGGATCGACCACGAATCCATGTCGGTCGCCACCTGCTCGGTGTAGTCGCCGCGCATGTGGTGGGCGATGGCGCAGGAGAACTCCACGACCTCGAGCCCGCGCCCGACCTCGCCCTTGGCGTCGTCGAAGGTCTTGCCGTGCTCGAGCGACATGTGCCGGGCGAGATCGTCGGTGCGCTTCTCGATCAGGCCCTTGAGGTTGAACATCACGCGCTGGCGGCGGAGCGGCGGCGTCGCCGCCCAGGCGAGCTGCGCCTTTTTGGCGGTCTGCACCGCGGCATCGATTTCCGCTTCCGACGCGAACGCCACCTTGGCGGTCACCTCGCCGGTCGCCGGGTTGGTGACGTCGCCGCTGCGGCCGCTCTGTGCCCGCGGTGCGCTTGTTGCCGATGAAATGCCCGATTTCCGCGGTCATGGGTTCCTCCGATTTTGTCGGCGTTCTACCACTCGCTCAGGGCAGCGCGCCACTGCGCCGCCGCGCCTTGCCATAGCGCCGGGCGATCCGCTCGCGGTCCTTGTGCCGGCCGTTCTGCACGACCGGCACGCCGCCGCAATAGACCGACCTGATGGCGGCATTGTCGGCGGCGAAGAGCCAGTGGTCGAGGACGGCGTCGCCGTCGAAGCCCTGTCCATCGATCACCACCAGATCGGCGCGCTGGCCGGGCGCCAGGAGGCCGACGGGCTGGCCGACGGCCTGCCGGCCGCCCGCCAGCGCGAGCTCGAACAGGCGGCGCCCGGTCGAGCGCGCCGTCTCGCCCAGCACGTTGCGTTGGCGACGGGTGAGGCGCTGGCCATATTCCGAGCGTGCGCAGCTCGTCGGCGGCGGAGATGCGGACGTTCGAATCGGAGCCGACGCCGAAGCCTCCGTCCCGGGCGAGGAAGGCCGGCACGTCGAACAGCCCGTCGCCGAGATTGGCTTCGGTGATGGGGCAAAGCCCGACCGTGACCCGGGCCTTCGCCATGCGCGCCAGTTCGCCGGCGTCGGCATGCGTGGCATGGACCAGGCACCAGCGACGGGCATCGGCCTCGCCGACCTCGCCCTCGATCGTGTCGAGCAGCAGGTCGACCGGCCGCCGGCCATGGGCGGCCAGGCAGTCCTCGACCTCGCGCGTCTGTTCGGCGACGTGGATATGCGCCGGCTGGCCAGGCCACGTGCGGGCCGCCCAGTGCAGGTCGTCCAAGGTGACGGCGCGCAGCGAATGGGGCGCGATGCCGATGGTGCCGACGGGGACCCGGGTCTCCATCAGCCGGGCATAGGCGTCGCGATCGCACACGAAGCGGCGCTGCGCCGCTGTCGGCAGCTTGCCCAGAAAGCCGCTCTGGCGATAGAGCACCGGCAGCAGCGTGAGGCCGATGCCCGCTGTTTCGGCCGCCGCCACGATGCGCTCCGACATCTCGGCGACGTTGTCGTAAGGCCGGCCGTCGGGCTGGTGATGGAGATAGTGGAATTCGGCCACCGCAGTGAAGCCCGCCTCGAGCATTTCCATGTAGGCGAAGGCTGCGATCGCCTCGAGGTCGTCGGGCGACAGGCGTTCGACGAAGCGGTACATGGCCTCGCGCCAGGTCCAGAAGGAATCGGCTTCGTTGCCGCGTCGCTCGGCCAATCCGGCCATGGCGCGCTGGAAGGCATGGCTGTGCAGGTTGGGCAGGCCGGGCACGACGACGCCGGAGACGCGCTCGGCCGGGCCGTCGCCCGGCGCCTCGAGGCCCATGATCATGCCGCGCTCTATCCGGATCACGACATCACGACGCCAGCCGTCGGGCGTGAGGGCAGTTTCGAGGTGCAATTTACTGGCCACGACGAGGCTTGTACGGTATCGGGCAGCACCTGTTGAGGGGAGTTTTCAGATGAAGGTTTTCGCTTTCGCCGCCGCCGCCGCGGCCTGCCTCGTCGCGCTGCCGGCGATGGCGCAGCAGCTCGCGCCCAGCCCGACGCTCGACGCCGTGAAGGCGCGCGGCAGCCTCGAATGCGGCGTGCATCTCGGCCTGCCGGGCTTCTCCTTCGCCAACGACAAGGGCGAGTGGACGGGCCTCGACGTCGACTACTGCCGCTCGCTGGCCGCCGCCGTGCTGGGCGACGCCACCAAGGTGAAGTACACCCCGACCTCGGTGCAGCAGCGCTGGCCGGTGCTGCAGTCGGGCCAGGTCGACGTGCTGTCGCGCAACACCACCATCACCTTCTCGCGCAACGCCACCCTGGGCGTCGACTTCCAGGGCATCAATTTCTACGAGGGCCAGACCTTCGTGGTGCGCACCAAGGCCAAGGTGGCTTCGGTCAAGGACCTGGCCGACGCCACGATCTGCGTCGCCGCCGGCTCGACCGAGGAGAAGACCGCGGCCGACTGGTTCCGCGAGCGCAACCTCAAGGTCAGCATCATCAACTTCCAGAAGAACGACGACGCCATCTCGGCCTACGACCAGGGCCGCTGCGACGCCTATACCGCGGGCATCGGCGCGCTGGCCGGCCAGCGCATCAAGTTCAAGGATCCCGCCGAGCACCAGATCCTGACCGAGATCATCTCCAACGATCCGCAGGGGCCGGTGACGCGCTGGGGCGACGAGCGCTGGCAGCTGATCGTGCGCTGGGTGCTGAACGCCCAGATCGCGGCCGAGGCGCTCGGTGTGACGTCCAAGAACGTCGACGAGATGAAGGCCAAGTCGCAAAGCGCCGAGGTGCGCCGCCTGCTGGGCGTCGAGGGCAAGTTCGGCGAGATGATGGGGCTGTCCAACGACTGGGCCTACAACATCGTCAAGCAGGTCGGGAACTACGGCGAGAGCTACGAGCGCACCGTGGGCATGGGCTCGCCGCTCAAGCTGCCGCGCGGCCGCAACGAGCTGTGGACCAAGGGCGGCCTGATCTACACGCCGCCCTTCCAGTGACCGCTCCCTCATGTTCCTCTCTCCCTCTTGGGGGAGAGGCCAGGTGAGGGGGAGTCGGCGGACTTGCTGAAATCATGAAGTTCCTGCGCGACCGCAAGGTGCGGGACGTGCTGTGGCAGGCGGCGGCGACCGTGGCGATGGTCGCGGTCGTCTGGTTCTTCGTGAAGAACGCCTCGGACAACATGGTGAAGGCGGGCATCGCGTCGGGCTTCCAGTTCCTGTGGCGCGATTCGGGCATCGAGGTCCCGTTCAACCTCACCGGCTACAAGCCCTCCGACACCATCCTCGCTTTGCTGTGGACCGGCATCGTCAACACGCTGCTGGTCTCGGTCGCCTCGATCGCGCTGGCGACGCTGATCGGCTTCACCGTCGGCCTGCTCCGGCTGTCGCACAACTGGCTGCTCTCGACCCTGGCGCGCTTCTACATCGAGTTCGTGCGCAACATCCCGCTGCTGTTCTTCGTGCTGTTCTGGTATTTCGGCGTGCTCGCCGCCCTGCCGACGCCGCGCGACAGCCTGAGCTTTCTCGACCTGGCGTTCCTCAACCGCCGCGGCCTCTATATCCCGACGCCCAACGACGTCATGGGCTTCCGTGTCGCCCTGCTCGCGACCCTGGCGCTGATCGGCCTGCAGATCAGCCTGGCGCGCTGGGCGCGGGCGCGCCAGGCGCGCACCGGCCGCGACTTCCCGACCTGGCTGGTGGGCTTCGGCCTGTGCGGCGCACTGCCGGTGCTGGCCTTCGTCGCGGCCGGCGCGCTCACGTCGTGGGACGTGCCCGTGCTGCGCGGCTTCAACTATCGCGGCGGCTTCACCCTGGTGCCGGAGTTCGTGGCGCTGTTCATGGCGCTCTCGACCTACACCGCGGGCTTCATTGCCGAAGTGGTGCGGGGCGGTGTCCTGTCGGTGCGCCAGGGCCAGCTCGATGCCGCCCGCGCGCTCGGCCTGACGCCAGGCCGCGTCCTGCGGCTGGTCGTGATCCCGCAGGCCATGCCGGTGATCATCCCGCCGATCACCAGCCAGTATCTCAACCTGATCAAGAACTCCTCGCTGGGGGCGGCCATCGCCTATCCGGAGATCGTGGCGGTGTTCATGGGCTCGGCGCTGGTCTCGACCGGCCAGTCGATCGAGATCATCGCCATCACGCTCGGCATCTACCTGACCCTGAGCCTCGCGGTCTCCGTCTTCATGAACTGGTACAATGCGCGCCATCGCCTGGTGACGCGATGACCGCGCTACCGTGGCTCGAGACCCTGCGCCGGCGCCTGTTCGCCACGCCGATCGACGCCGTGATCTCGCTCCTCTGTCTCTATATCGTGTGGCGCATCTCGGTGCCGCTGGTGCACTGGCTGCTGCTCGACGCCACCTGGCACGGCTCGTCGCGCGACGATTGCACCAGTCCCGGCGCCTGCTGGGTGTTCGTCCGCGTCCGCTTCGGCCAGTTCATGTACGGCCAGTATCCCCTGGCCGAGCGCTGGCGGGTCGACCTCGTCGGCGCGCTGTTCGTCCTGGCCGGCATCATGCTGTCGTGGCGCGGCCTGCCGCATCGCCGCGGCATCGCCATCGCCTGCGCATGTCCTCCTGCCGCCGCTCGGCGTCGTGCTGCTGCATGGCGGCTGGGGCACCGGCCTGGCGCTGGTCGAGACCCGCGAATGGGGCGGGCTGATGCTGACCCTCGTCCTTACCTTCTATGCCGGCCTGATCGCCGTGCCGCTCGGCATCCTGCTGGCGCTGGGCCGCCGTTCGCGCCTGCCGCTGATCCGCTTCGGCTCGGTGGTGTTCATCGAGTTCTGGCGCGGCGTGCCGATCATCACCGTGATCTTCCTGGCCTCGCTGCTGCTGCCGCTGATCATGCCGACCGGCTTCGACGTCGACCGCCTGGCGCGCGCCATCATCGGGCTCGCCTTCGTGATCGCGGCCTACATGGCGGAGGCCGTGCGCGGCGGGCTGCAGGCGTTGCCCGAGAGCCAGGCCGAGGCGGCGCAGGCGCTCGGCCTGGGCTACTGGCGCATCCAGCGCATGATCGTGCTGCCGCAGGCGCTCAGGATCGCGCTGCCCGCCATGACCAACGAGTTCATCGCCCTGTTCAAGAACACGACCTTGGTGCTGATCGTCTCGCTGTTCGACCTTCTGGGCATCGCGCAGGCCGCCCTCGCCGACCCGGCCTGGGTCGGCATGAACATGGAAGCCTATGTTTTCGCCGGCGCCATCTACTGGTTCGCCTGCTTCGGCGTCTCGCAGTGGAGCAGCCTGCGCGAGCGGCGGCTGCAGGCCGCGCACGGGCGGTAATACCGAGGGGAGATCATGGAGTCGTTGCGCCGCGCCGGTCTTGTGCTCCTGGCGGCCGTCTGCCTGGCCGGTCCGGCGGCGCCGGTCCACGCTCAAACGGTCGACGGCATCGAGCAGGCCTGGCGCGGCTGGATGGCCAGATACGGCGAGAGGTCGGGCGGGCTGGTCGTCCTCCATGCCGGCCAGCCGGTCCGCGAGGTCGCCATGGGACGCTCGGTGGTCGGCGGGCCGGTGCCGCTTGCCAGCCTCTCCAAGGCGATCACCGCCGTGTGCATCGCGGGCCTGATCGAGCGCGGCCGCCTCGGCTTCGACACGCCGCTGTCGCAGGCGCTGGCCCGCACGCTCGCCCGCGTCGGTCCGCCCGCCGATCCGCGGCTGGCATCGGCGACGATCGGCGAGCTCCTGGTCCATCGCGGCGGTTTCGCCGCCAAGCAGGATGGGGCCAACGCGCCGCTGGGCGAGTATCTGCGCCGCAACACGGCGCGGCGCACCGCCTTCGATGCGCAACTGAAATGGATCCTGCGCAGCAAGCTCGCTTTCGAGCCGGGCGCGCGCTACGCCTATTCGAACGCGGGCTATCTCATCCTGGGCGCCGTCGTCGAGGAGGTGAGCGGCCGGGACTACGAAAGCTATTGTCGCGAAACCGTCCTGCTGCCGCTGGGCGCGCGCGATGCCGCCCTCGATCCGGCCTGGCGCATCCTGTCGAGCTATGGCGGCTGGCGCATGCCGTTGGCCGATTACGGCCGCTTCTACCAGGCCTTCGCCCTGGGCAATCGCGCGATCGGCCCGGCGGAGCGCGCCTGGATGATGTCGCCCGTGGGCAAGCAGGTGGGCGGCGGCGCGCATTACGGTCTCGGCACCTTCGTGCGCCCGACCCCGACCGGCGGCGGCAATTTCTGGCACTGGGGTGCCTGGACCTACCATCTCCCCGGCGCCTTCGACGGCCCGCTCAACGCGTCCTATTCGACCTTCGCGGTGCGCTGGGGGGCGATGGACGTGAACATCGTGGTGCATGCCGAGCCCGCGCTCGGCGAGGGCCGGGGGCAGAACGAGCTCGACAGCGCTCTCGGCAATGCCGCCAGCGCGGTCAAGAGCTGGCCCTAGCTGCGCCTCAGTGCGGCGTGCCGTCCTTGCGCGTGTGGACGTACTTGCCGTCGGCGCCGGCGCGGGCGTGATTGTCGATGTCGGGATAGCTGACCTCATCGAACGGCGTGCGATCACCGACCACCAGCAGCACGGCGTCCTCGGCCGACCGGTTGACGAAGCGATGGGCGTTGCCGCAGCCGGCCGGGAAGCCCGCGCACATGCCGGGCCGCAGGATCTGGGCGCCGTCGTTGGTCTCGAGCACGATCTCGCCCGACACGACCCAGATGAACTCGTCCTGCCTTGAATGGGCGTGTCGCGCCGACGACTGCGCGCCCGGCACGATCCGCGTCAGGTTCACGCCGAAGTTGGTGAGGCCGACATGGTCGCCGAGACGACGGTTCCAGCGCCGGCTGTTGTCGGCGCGGAATTTCTCCGGATAGCTCGTGGCGTTGCTTTCGGCCAGGTCGGCCGGGTCGAAGGCGGGCAAAGTGGGCTTGGTCATGCCGTGAGCCTAGCGCGGCCCCGCCTGCCGCACGAATGAACGTCTTTCATGGCCGCCTGACACCATTCTGTGGCTCGTGTGTTGCAACCCGGCGAAACCGCATGCGATGGTATTGCAACTGGAAGTTCGACATCAGGGGGCCGAGATGGAGGCAACCTACAAGGTCATCCCGCAATATCGGCCGGAGACCAAGACGACCCGCTCCAGCCGGGCGGCCGAGGCGTTCGACCAGCCCGACGCCGATCCGCTCGGCTTGCGGCGCGTCTTCACCCAGGTGGCGCACGATCTCTACGGCACCAAGGACGTGCAGGACGCCGTCACGGCGAGCTACGTCTGGATGGCCGATCAGATCGGCCACATTTCGCTCGGCTTGTTGCCGACCCTTCTGTTCAGCTGGATCTGGCTGATGGTTTGCCAGTCCTGGGGACTGGCCGACGCCTGGTCGATCGGCGGTTGCGTGGTGATCACGCTCGCGATCTTCGCTTACTGGATCTCCAAGGAACGGCAGGACTATGTCGATACCTACAACCGCGCCATCAAGCGGTTTCCCTTCGATTCCTCCGACATAAAGTGGAACGTCAAGACGGCGCTGCTCTATTTCGGCATTGGCGGCCTGCTGGCACTCGGCGCCCAGATCGGCCTGTGGTGGCTGGTCGGCGTCCTGCTCGTGTCGCTCTGGCCGGCCTTGCGCGTCGCCTTCTGGTGGCTGCGCCGAAAGCTCGCCTTCCAACAGGCCGGGCTGCCCTATCTCTACAGATTGACGAATTTCTCCGGCGTGATCGGCGACGCCGCGATGGCGGCCGTTAGCGGCCTGTGCGATCTGCAGGAGCGACCGGTCACGCTGCGCAAAGTCCTGTTCACGCCGGACATCGTTGAAAAGACCAACCCGTTGACCGCGCGGCATCTCCTGATCACCGGTCCGCTGCGCTCGGGCAAGACCAGCCTGGCGGTCGGCATCGGCACCGAATTCGCCTTTGCTCTCGGCATCGGCCGCTATTTCTCAGCGGCCAAGCTGATGCAGCTCATGACCGGTCCGCGGGACGCCGCCAAGATCGTGCCGTCGGAGATGGACTATGACGACGGCCGTGTCCTGTGGCCGCTCGTCGAATGCGACCTGGTGATCGTCGACGACGTCGATGGCGGTCTGCCAACGGCCGCGGTGCCCGCCATTTCCGCCATTCGTCCGGTCGAGTTCGCGGCAGCCCTCAAGTCGGCCGGCGGGTCGGCAGCCCTGGCGGAGTTGGGCGGGAAACGCACGGTATGGGTGCTTGGGAACACGACAGCCGTTGGCCAGTGGAAGACGGTGATCGCCGGCCTGATGGATGTCCGGGAGGACGAGATCATGACCATCGAGCTTGAGGTCGCTCTGCCGCCCGCCCAACCCGAGCCGCCACCGGGTGTCAGCTCGCAAACTGCCTGATCACCTCGCCCGGCCGCGCCGCCTTGTCGGCGCAGAAGCCCTTGTGGTCGGCGACGTGAGTGCCGTTGATCCACACGCCGTGCAGGCCGACCGCCGAGGTCGTGAGGCGCGCCGCGCCCGCCGGCAGGTCGTGCGCCCGCCGCTTGGGCCCGCGCGCCACCGTCGTGGGATCGAACAGCATCAGGTCGGCGGCATAGCCCTCGCGCAGCAGCCCGCGGTTCCTGATGCCGAACAGCTTGGCCGGCTGGCCGGTCAGGCGATGCACCGCCTGCGGCAGGTCGAGCACGCCGAGATCGCGGCTCCAATGGCCCATCAGGTGCAGGCCGAAGCCGGCGTCGCAGAAGAAGGTGAGATGAGCGCCGGCATCGCTCAACGAGATGTGGGTGTTGGGATCGGCCAGGATCCTGCCCACTGCCTTCTCGTCGTTGTGCAGGAGCTGGGCCACGAACGAGGTGTCGAGGTTTTCCGACAAGGCGAAGTCGAGGATGAAGTCGAGCGGGTCCTTGCCGGCCTTCTTGGCCAATTCGGCCAGGGTCGCGCCTTCCATCGGCCTGGTTCTCGGCCTTGGCCGCTTCGACCACGAAGAGCTTGTCCCATTCGCCGTTGAACACCATGCGGCCGCGCGCCGCCTCGAGCTCCTGGCGCACCGCGTCGCGCCACGACGGATCGCGATAGACCTTCTTCAGCGCCTCGTCGCCGTGCGCCGCCATGGCGGGCTTCCACGACTGCATGCTCTCGAACAGGTAGGGGCTCTTGAAGGTGAAATCCATGCTGAGGGGGCAGCACGAGGTCTGCGCCACGAGCTGATGGCCGCGTGAGCGGGCGGCGTTCACCTGGTCGAGCGTGGTGAAGGCCGCCGTCGGATTGGTGTTGGAATGGAAAAGGGCGGCGATCACCACCGGGCGCCTGGCCTCGACGGCCAGCTCCTCGAGATAGGGGATCGAGGTCTTGCTGCCCTTGGTCAGCATGTAGAGGCCATGCCCGCTCTCGGCCATGGCGTTGACCAGCGCGCGCAGCTCGCGATCGTCGGCCAGCCGCGAGGGCATGGGCGTGCCGCCCTCGCCGTTATGCGCCTCGGCCGTCGAGGAAGCGAAGCCGACGGCGCCCGCCGCCATGGCCTCGCGCACCTGCGCCGTCATCTGGCCGATCTCCTCGTCGGTCGCCTTCCGTTCCGTCGCTTCCTCGCCCATGACGAAGGTGCGGATGGCGGAATGTCCGGCGAAGCAGGCGACGTTGGGCCCGACGCCCTGGCTCTGCAGCATGTCGAGATATTGCGGGAAGCTCTCGAAGCCCCAGCGGATGCCGGCGCGCAGCGCGTCGAGCGACATGCCCTCGACGTGCGTCAGGTGGCGCATCGTGAGGTCGCGGTCGGCCGGCTTGCAGGGCGCGATGGTGAAGCCGCAATTGCCCATCACGGCCGTGGTGACGCCGAGCGCCGGCGACGGATCGACGAAGGGATCCCAGGTGATCTGCGCGTCGTAATGCGTGTGGCCGTCGATGATGCCGGGCGCCAGCGCGAGCCCGTCGGCCTTCACCGTTTCCTTGGCCGCGCCCAGGGAGCCACCGCCCTCATGCTTGCTGATCGCCTCGATCTTGCCATTGGTGACGCCGAGGTCGCCACGCACGGGCGCATTGCCGGCGCCGTCGTGAATTTCCGCATCCTTGATGACCAGGTCGAACATCTTGGTTCCTCCGTTGCCGCCATGGTGGTCGCGGCGCGCTGCGTTTTCCAGCGCCATCGGGGCTAAACTGGGCCATGACCGATGCAAACGACGAAGCCCTGCTGCGCCGCCTGGTCGCGGCGCTCTCGGCCGTGCCGGGCGTCGAGGCGATCGCGCTCGGCGGCTCGCGCGCCCGCGGCACCGCGACAGCCCATTCCGACTACGATGTCGGCCTCTATTACCGCGCCAGCCGGCCGATCGACGTGGCGACGCTGGGCAAGGTCGCGGCCGGCCTGGATGATCGCGGCGCCGAGGCCAGTGTCACGTCGATTGGTGGCTGGGGCCCGTGGATCGACGGCGGCGGCTGGCTGCTGATCGGTGGCGTTCCTGTCGACCTGCTCTATCGTGACCTCGACCGCGTCCGTCAGGCGATCGACGATGCCCATGCCGGCAAGGTCGAGCGCTTCTATCAACCCGGTCATCCGCACGCCTTCCTGCCCACGATCCATATGGGCGAAGCCGCCTGTGCCCAGCTCCTGCACGATCCAACCGGGGCGTTTCGGGCCCTGCAGCAGCGCACGACACCTTATCCGGCAACGCTCGCCAAGGCGCTGCGCGAGCGCTTCGAATGGGAGGCCGAGTTCGCGCTCGCCAATGCCCGCAAGAGTCTCGACCGCAATGACGTGTCGTACCTGGCGGGCTGCGCCTTCCGCGCCGTCGCCTGCCTGTGCCAGACCCTGTTTGCGCTAAACGGCGTCTATCTCCTGAACGAGAAGGGCGCGGTGGCGGCGGCCGATCGCTTTGCGCGGACGCCGCCCGACTTCGCCGCGCGCGTGGCGAGCGTCTTCGCCGATCTCGGGTCGGGTGCCGCTGCGGCCGGGCTCGACCGGCTGGGCGAGCTCGTCGCCGAGACGCGCGGCCTTCAGCTTCCGATGACGAATTTCTCCTCGACGACGTAGCTCTTGATGTGGCCGATGAACTTCGCGCCGTCGGCATGCAACGCCTTCATCTCGGGTGTACGCGCGGCGGTCTCGAGGGCCGCCTGGTCGTCGAACCACAGCTCGGCGATGCCGTCGATCTCGACCGTCGTTGTCGGTATGTCGGGCCGCGTGCGCTCGCCCTCGATGTGGTTCTGCACGTAGCGGCGCAGGCCGGGCACGGCCAGCGCCAGCGGCGCATGGATCTCGATCCAGTGCTTCATGAATTGCTGGTGCGTCCAGCCGTCCTTGCGCGTCAGCAAGCCGATCGTCTTGATCATGATGGGCGCTTTCCTCCGTTCGGGTTAGTATGCGGCATGATCCGCTTTCTCGCGATCGCATGCCTTGTGTTGTTTGCCGGCAATGCGTCGGCCGAGAATGTACGCTTCCCCAGTGTCGCGGTCGGCAACAGCGCGGCCGGACCGGAGATTTCCGGCTGGGTCGCCAAGCCCAGTGGAGCGGGGCCGTTTCCCGCGATCATCCTGGCGCATTCCTGCGCCGGTACCAACCCGCACACCGACATGTGGGGCAAGCTGCTGGTCAGTTGGGGTTACCTGGTGCTGGCGCCGGATTCCTTCGGACCGCGCGGCGTGAAGGCGGTGTGCACGACGCCGTATGCCGTGATGCCCAACACGCGCGTCGCCGATATTGCCGGCGCCCTCGACTATCTTGCCACGCGTCCCGATGTCGTGAAGGGCAAGATCGGTATCATCGGCCACAGCCACGGCGGCTCGACCGCGATCCGTTCGGCGCAGAAGGTGTTCGGCTTGGCCCAGCGCGGCCTCGTCGCCGGTGTCGCCTATTACCCTGGCTGTAATGCGTTCGACGTCGCCATCGACGTACCGGTGCTGATCCTGGCCGGCGACAAGGACGACTGGACGCCCGACGAACGCTGCCGCGTTCTGCAGACGGGTCTCGCGCGACCTGACCTGGTCGAAGCGGTCTACTACCCCAACGCCTATCACAGCTTCGATTCGCGCTTGCCCGACCGCACCGTGGCCGGCGCCGGCAAGTCGCACCATCTCGCCTACGATCCCGCAGCCGCGCCCGACGCCGAAGCGCGCACCAGGGCGTTCTTCGCCAGGTATCTCACTCGACCGTGATCTTTGTTGCCTTCGCGAGTTCGCGCCATTGCGCGATCTCCTTGGTGATTTGCGTGGCGAACTCGTCCGGCCCGTTGCCCACCGGCTCGACGCCCTCCTTGTCGAAGCGCGCCTGGATCTCGGGCAGGGCGACGAAACGCCGGGCGGCCGTCGCCAGCTTCTGGACCACCGCGTCGGGTGTCGCGGCCGGAGCGACGATGCCCATCCACAGGTAGCCTTCGAAGCCGGGCAGCTGCTCGGCCACGGCCGGCACGTCGGGAAATTGTTTTAGGCGTTTGGCGCTGGTGACTGCGAGCAGGTTGAGCTTGCGGTCGGCGATGAACTGCGCCGACTGCGTGTAGTTGTCGAGCTTGGCCTGCACCTGGCCCGCCACCAGGTCGGCCAGCGCCGGTGCGGCGCCGCGATAGGGCACGTTGGTCACCTGGAACTGCTCCCGGAGCATCAGCAGTTCCATCGTGATGTGCGGCAGCGTGCCGTTGCCGGCCGAGGAGACGTTGACCTTGCCCGGATTCTTGCGGGCGTAGTCGATGAAGTCCTGGAAGGTCGCCACGGGGAGCGACGGATGCGTCACCAGCAGCATCGGCACCTGGCCGATGTTCGACACCGCCCGCAGGTCCTTCGCGGTGTCGTACGGCATGGTCGCACGGAATGCCGCGTTGATCGTATGGTTGGGCGTGGTCAGCAGGAGCGTGTAGCCGTCGGGGGCTGCCTTGGCGACGATGTCGCCGGCGATCACGCCGCCCGCGCCGGTCTTGTTGTCGACGATGACCTGCTGTCCGAGCTCGGCCGACATCCGCTCGGCCATCAGGCGCGCCACCAGGTCGGTGACGCCACCGGGCGGGAAGGGCACGACGAGACGGATCGGTTTCTCGGGGTATTCGGCCTGCGCTGCCGTGGCCAGCGAAAGCAGGACGGCGAGAACGGCGGCGAGCGTCGCGACGAGGAGTCTCATGCTGCAGCCTAGAGCATATCCGTCCGGCTGTAATCAGCCGGACGGATATGCCCTGTGAAACCACGATCTCTGGTGCGCGCGTTTCCGATGGGATGGAACCGCTTGCGGTTCCATCCCATCGGAAACCGCTCTATCAGGTTTGAGTTGGCCGCCAGAACGGCTGGCGTTCGCGAACGGCCTGGAGGATCTCGGCGTTGAACGGCGGCAGCGGGAAGCCTTCCGGCTGCAGCGGTCCTCCCCTCCAGCCCACTCTCCCGTGCACGCGCGGGTCGCCGTAATATGCGAGGTAGACGAGCTCAAGGACGGCGTTGAAGGTCGCGCCGTCGGCGTTCTCCAGGTCCCTGAGCAACGCATCCTTTTCCGAATCCGGCAGCTCTGCGGACCATCTCATCGCGAGCTTTTCGATGAAGATCGAGAGCGACCGCTGGTACGGCGCGTGCCGTCCGGCGAGGGCCTCCACTTCCGACGCCAGGCCCATCGTTCCCGCGCCGGGCAAGTCGTCGATCGGCGGGACCAGACGGTCCATCGCGCCGCTCAGGATCATCTTTCCGATATCGTTCAAGGGCTGAGCCGGCGGTGTCATGTGCTTTGCCTGCGGATATGATCGGCGGCGCGCAGCGCGATCGCCTGCAGTGTCGGTGTCGGATTGACCGAGGCCCCCGTCACGAACACGCTGCCATCGACGACGTACAGGTTGTCGACGTCGTGCGCCCGGCAGCTGTGGTCGACGACGGAGCGGCCCGGGTCGTCGCCCATGCGGGCCGTGCCCATGAGGTGCCAACCCGAGGGACGAAGCTGCGGGGTCGCTTTCACGGTATGGGCGCCGGCCCGGCTCAGCACCGTCTCGGCTTGCGCGACGGCATGCGCCATCATGCGGGCCGAGTTTTCGGACAGGCGATACGACACCTTTGGCGCCGCAATGCCGTTGGAGTCGGTCAACGATGCATCGAGCTCGACACGATTGTGCGCCTCGGGCAGGTCCTCGCCGAGGGCGACCACGGTCGTGGCGTTGCCGAAGCGCATGGCGAAGTCGGCATGGTGACGCTCGCCCCAGGCGACCGGGGACATGGCAAATCCCATGGCCGTTCGCGCCGGGCCCGTGCTGCGGTTCATCTGGAAGGTATAGCCACGGACGAAGCCGCGTGACCGGTCGGTCTCGTAGAATTCCTGCGACAGGAGAATATTGCCGAGCGGTCCCCGGTATGTCGGGGCGAGGCCGTCGGCGAAGAATCCGGTGATCGCGGCACACGGGTGAAACATCAGGTTGCGGCCCACCAGCCCGCTCGAATTGGCCAGGCCGTGCGGGATGGCGCGCGCTTTTCGACAGCAGCATCAGGCGCGGCGTGCCGATGCCGTTGGCGGCAAGGACCACCAGGCGCGCCGGCTGGAACTGGACGTCGCCGGCGGCGTCGAAGTAGTGCGCTCCGGTGGCACGGCCGGTCGAATCGGTCGTGATCTCGAACACCCGTGCATTGGTGCGCAGTTCCACGCCATTGGCGATCGCCGCGGGCCAATAGGTCACATCGGTCGATGCCTTGGCTTGCACGGTGCAGCCAAGACCATTGGGGCCGCAGTTGTTGCAGGCGGCCCGCCCCCGGTAGGGCGCCGAATTTATGTAGGAGTCCGACGGCCACCAGTGCCAGCCGAGGCTGTCGAAGCCACGCGCCAGCCGCTCGCCATCCGGCCCGAGCGGCAGCGGCGGCATGGGCCGCGGCGCGCGGGACGGGTTGGCCGGGTCGCCGGCAATGCCCGAGCAGCCCATCCACTGATCGTTGAGATCGTAGTAGGGCTCGAGGTCGGCGTAGGAGA
This sequence comes from uncultured Alphaproteobacteria bacterium, assembly GCA_963755585.1. GTDB lineage: Bacteria > Pseudomonadota > Alphaproteobacteria > Reyranellales > Reyranellaceae > Reyranella. The sequence goes on along the minus strand of CAVWKN010000036.1, from coordinate 187,940 downwards.
GGGGCCAGTCGTCGGCGATGCCGTCCTGGCTGTGCACGCGGAAGTCGGAGGGATGAAAACGCGGAGCGTGCGCCGTCCAGTGGATGGTGCTGCCGCCCACGGCGTTGAACATCAGCGGCGTGACGTCCGACTCGCTGTCGTCGACCGGATAGTCTTCCGGCAGCGCCCGCACATTGGGATTGAAATTGAAGCTGGTGGCGCCGCGGAATTCCCAGTCGCCGAAGGAAGTCGAATAGTCGGCCGGCTTGTGCCACCGGCCTTGCTCGAGGCAGACGATGCGGAAACCGGCGTCGGATAGTCGCCAGGCCACCGCGGCGCCGGACGCGCCGGCGCCGATGATCAATATGTCGGCCGAATCCTGTGTCACGCCCACCGCCCCCAAGCCTTTCCGTCGAGTTCGATCCCTCGGTTCACCAGCTCTCAGTACACGGACTCGAGAATAGGCACGATTTCCTGCGCCCCCTGGATCGGCCGCGGGTTGCTGAAGGTCCAGTCGTCGAGCATGCAGTTCGTGGCGATGCGCGGCAGGTCGTCGTGCTTGACGCCGACGTCGCGCAAGCGCCGCGGCAGGCCGAGGCCGGCGATGAAGCGGTCGAGCACCTCGGCGGCCGGCTGGCCGGCGGCGCCGAGCGCGGCGCTGATCTCCGCCTGGCGATCGGCGTTGACCTCGGCATTGAACGCCAGCACGGCCGGGAGCATGACGCACGAGGTGTAGCCGTGCGGCACGCCGGCACTGCCGCCCAGCACATGGCCGATGGCGTGGCTCGCCCCCATGCGCGTGCCGCCGACGATGCCGGTCATCGAGATCCAGGCGCCGATCTGGCAGTCGAGCCGCGCCGCCAGGTCGGCCGGATCGCGTTTCGCCGCCGCCAGGCCGCGGCCGAGCAGGCGCAGCGCCTGCAGCGCGGTGCTGTCGGTATAGGCGTTGCCGTCGATCGAGCAGTAGGTCTCGACCGCATGATCGACGGCGCGGATGCCGGTCGAGAGCCACAGCCATTCCGGTGTGTGCACGGTGATGGCGGGATCGAAGATCACCGCGAGAGGGATGAGGCCGGGATGGATATAGGCCTGCTTCAGCCGCAGCCGCGGTTCGGTGATGCCGGCCCGCGCGTTGAATTCGCCGCCGCTCAGCGTCGTCGGCACGCAGATCTGGCGCACCCGCGGCGCGCGGTACGCCGGGAAACTTCGTTTGCCCGTGATCTCGTCGACCACGGTGCGGAAGGGTTCGAGGCCGTCCGGCTCGCGAATATCGTGCTCGAGGCAGATCGTGACCGCCTTGCCGCCGTCGGTCGCCGACCCGCCGCCGACGCTCAGCAGCAGGTCGCAGCCGGCATCGCGTGCCTTGTTGGCGCAGGCGATCACCGCGTCGCGCGGGCTGTGCGACGGCATCTCGTCATGCAGGCCGGCGTAGCGCGGCCCAAGCGCCGCGGCGATCCGGCGGACCGCGTCGGTCTCGCGGTTGAGCGTGCGGCCGGCCAGGATGAACACCCGCCTGGCGCCCAGCCGATCCGCCGCCTCGGCCACGGCATCAGCGGCCGGGCGGCCAAACACCACCCGTTCCATTCCCGTGAAGACGATCTCGCCCGCCCGCATGGGATCAGAAGCTACAGGCTGGCCACGTCAGCGCGCCGGAGCCAGGGCGGGCCGCCGGTCGCCGGACGAGATGATGTCGGGGATGTGCAGGAAGAGGGCGCACACCACCGCCGACACCAGGCTGAGGAGCGCCAGCCCATAAAGGCCGCCGGCGTAGCTGCCGGTCAGATCCTTCATGTAGCCGACCCACCACGGTCCGAAGAAGCCGCCCAGGTTGCCGATCGAGTTGATCCAGGCGAAGCCCGCGGCCAGCGCCGTGCCGCTCAGGAACATCGGCGGCATGGCGAAGAACGGTCCCTTCGATCCGTAGAAGCCCATCGCCGCCAGCGACATGCCGACCAGCGACCACCAGGTCCCCATGGTGAGGCCGGCCATCACCAGCCCGCCGGTCGACAGGATGCAGGCGACCAGCAGGTTCCAGCGCCGCTCGTTCATCCGGTCGGAGACGCGGCCCCACACCACCAGCGAGATGCCGCCGCAGATATAGGGGATCATGGTGAGCCAGCCGACCGTCATGTTGCTCGACACGCCGAGCGATTTGATGATCTGCGGGATGAAGATCAGCATGCCGAGGCTTGCCGTGACGATGCCGATATAGTTGAGCGCCAGCAGCAGCACCTTGGGATTGACCATCGATTCGAACAGCGAATAGATCCGTACCGCCTCCTTGGCCTTGTTCTCGCTGGCGATCTTCGCGACCAGCCAGTCGCGTTCCTGCGGCGTCAGGAACTTGGCCTGGTGCGGCTTGTCGGTCAGGACGAAGTAGGTGGCGATGCCGATGAGGACCGTCGGGATGGCCTCGGCGAGGTACATGATCTGCCAGCCGCGCAGGCCGAACAGGCCGTCCAGGCTCATCAGCCCGGTCGAGATCGGCGCGCCGAACGCCACGGCGATCGGCAGGCCGACCAGGAAGCCCGAGACGATGCGCGCGTGATGGCGGGCCGGGAACCAGTAGGTGAAGTAGAGGATGAGGCCGGGGAAGAAGCCCGCCTCGGCCATGCCGAGCAGGAAGCGCACGACGCCGAAGCTGGTGGCGCTGGTCACGAAGGCGGTGGCGCCGGCGAAGATGCCCCAGGTGATCATGATGCGGGCGATCCAGATCCGGGCACCGACCTTTTCCAGGATCACGTTGCTCGGCACTTCGAACAGGAAATAGGCCCAGTAGAAGGTGCCCACGGCGAAGCCGAAATCGCCGGCCGACATATGGAGGTCGTCGCGCATGGTGAGGGCGGCGAAGCTGACATTGATGCGGTCGATATAGGCCAGCACGTACGACAGCATCGCAAACGGCAGCAGCCGCATGTACACCTTACGCATAGTGGAAGCTTCGAGTGCCGCATCCATGGCCGATCCTCCCAGATCGTTGTCGCCTCCGGCTTGTGCATCGGATGGCGATTGGTCAGTGATTACTCGTACGCATTCTCCAACGGTTACGCGCTTGGTCCTGTCACGCTAGCAAACCCCGCCACCCGCGGCTAGCGGCCGCCGGCCAATCCCATCTGGCGGCTGAGCAGCACGAGCGTCTCGTAGATCACGTGGGCGCACAGATGGGCCGCCATGCCGTTCACGTCCTGCGGCGGGCTCACCGTGTTGACGTCGACCGCCACGATGTTGAGGTCGGTCAGGCAGCGCAGCAGGTCGATGCCCTCGCGCGCCGACAGCCCGCCCCACGACGGCGTGCACACGCCGGGCGCGCAGGACGGGTCGAACACGTCCATGTCGAAGCAGAGATAGACCGGCCGCTTGCCGACCTTGTCGCGGAACTCGGCCATGCGCTGTGCGAAACCGCCGCGGATCAGCTCGTCGAGCGATACGATCTTGTAGCCGAGGCTCATGGCGCGCGGCACGACGTCCTGGGCGTAGGTCGTGCTCCTGATGCCGACATGCCAGGAGAATTCCGGATCGATCAGGCCCTCTTCGGCGACGTGGGTGAACTGGGTGGCGGAGTTGTACTTCTCCTCCTCGCCGTAGGGGTACGAATCGGTGTGCGAATCGATATGGAGCGCCGCCATCCTGGGATATTTCTTGCCGACGGCGCGGGCGACCGGAACCGTGACCGAGCCGTCGCCGCCGATGGTGACGGGAACGGCGCCGGCCGCCACGATGCGGTCGACCGCCTGCTCGGTGCGTTCGAAGGCGTCGACGATCTTGCTGGGCGTGAGCTTGACGTTGCCGCAATCGACCAGCCCCAGCGCCGCCACGGGATCGAAGTCGGCATGGGTCGGATTGAAGCGGCGCATCAGGGCCGATTGCTGGCGCACCGAATCGGGGCCGCCGCGCGCGCCGATCCGCATGTTGGTGCCGCAATCGAAGGGAATGCCCAGGATCGCCGCCTTGTTGGCCGGACCGGGCCGGCCATGGGGCACGCCCATGAAGGTGAGCGGCGCGGTGAAGAGTTCGGAATCGGACAGCCGGTCCATGGTCATTGCTCCGCGGAGAGGAAGTCGTAGGCCACCAGCGTGTGGATCTTGGCCACGGCCAGAAGCTCGTCGACCAGAACATACTCGTCCGGTCCGCCCATGTTGAAGGGCGTCAGCCCCAGCACAACCGTCGGCACGCCGTGCTGGCGATACCAGCGCGAGTCCGAGCCGCCGACCCGCATGTTCACCGCCGGCTCCACGCCCAGCACTTCGGCGGCGACCTGGGCGGTGCGCCGGATGATCTCGTGGCCGGGTTCGGTGAAGGAAGGTTCGAAGCGGCGGATCGCCCGCCAGCTCACGCCCGGGAGCGGGGCCAGCCACTCGTCGAGCTTGTGCGCCAGCACCTCGGTGGTGATGCCGACCGGCAGCCGTATGTCGGCGCGGGCGAGCGCGTGGGTCGGCACCAGGTTGGGCGAGGTGCCGCCCTCGATCGTGCCGATATTCACCGTGACGCGCGAGAGCGTGTCGGCCTCGCCCGCGCCCGACAGCGCCTCCGAGATCGCTTTGGCATTGCTGATGGCCTGGGTGACCGCGGGCGGCGCCTGGAAGGGAATCGCCTCGAGCTCCTTCAGATGATCGAGCGCGTCCCGCAGCCGGTCGATGGCGTTGACGCCGCGATGGACATGCGCGCCGTGCGCCGGCGATCCGGTCGCTTCGACCTCGACCCACATCAGTCCCTTCTCGCCGAAGCGCACGATCCGGGGCGAGCCGACATCGCCGCAGATGTTGGCGTCGCCCCGCGCATGCGGGATGTGCTCCAGCATGTAGCCGGTGCCGAGCGAGCCCATGTTCTCCTCGTCGCCCGCCAGGGTGAGCACGATCTCGCCCGCCCAGGCATCACGGTGCTCGGCCAACAGCGTCGCCGCCAGCAGCGAGCAGGCGATGCCGCCCTTCATGTCGCACACGCCGCGGCCGTAGAGCTTGCCGTCCTTCAGCACGCCGCCCAGCGGCGGCACGGTCCAGGCGAGATCCTCGCGGATCGGAAAGGTGTCGAGATGGCCATTGAAGATCAGCCGGCGGCCGGGCTGCGCGCCCCTGATGCGGCCGACCAGGCTCACGACGCGCGGTGCAGGCTCGATGCGTTCGACTTCGATGCCGGGGATCTCGCGCAGCAGCGCCTCGGCCACGGCGGCCACGTCGTGCGTGTCGCTCGGCGGGTTGGGCGATGCCACGGCCACCAGCCGCTGGGTGGCGGCGATCAGGCGCTCGCGGGCCGCGTCGACGCGGCGGGCAAGCTGGTCGCGCAGGGAGAAGGGGGCCATCAGCGGTTCTGCAGGCGGCGTTCCCACCAGCGGATCGCCATGGCGAGCGGCCAGCAGATGAAGAAATAGACCACGGCGATGAAGGTGAAGGTCTCGAGCGGCCGGAAGTTGGTGGCCGACAGCTCCATGCCGCGCCGCGTGATCTCGCTCACCGAGATCACCGCGCCCAGCGAGGAGAATTTGATGAGCTGCACGAAGTTGGAGGCGAGCGGCGGCAAGGTCATGCGCACCGCCTGCGGCAGCACGATGCGGCGAAACGATTGCACCGGCGAGAGTCCCAGCACCTGCGCCGCCTCGCGATGGCCCTTGGGCACGCCCTGGATGCCCGAGCGGTAGACTTCCGAGATGAAGGCCGCCTGGTAGAGCGCGAGCCCGATGATCAGCGCCACCAGCGCCTCGATGCGCACGCCGAACACGATCGGCAGCACGTAGTAGACCCACAGGAGCTGGACCAGGATCGGCGTGTTGCGCACGACCTCGCCGATCGAGATGCCGGTCCAGCGCAAGGCCCGGAAGCGCGACATGTCGAGCAGCGCGATGATCAGCCCGCCGATCATCGCCAGCACGAGGGTGGCGGCCGAGATGATCAATGTCATCTGCAGCCCCGCCATCAGGAAGTCGAAGCTGCCCCAGACGGTGTCCCAGCGGAACTGGTATTTGAACATTGTCACCTCTGTGGAGCGCGGACCTGGAGGTCCGCGCTCCGAAGAAACGCGTTACGGCGCCACGATCGGATCGAGCTTGTGCTTCTTGGCGTACTTCATCAGCCGCCCGTCCAGTTTGATCGTATCGACGAACAGGTTGATGTAGTTCAGCCAGATCTGGTCGCCCGGCGGCACGACATAGGAGTAGGGCGTCACCGCGAGCTTCTCGGCCGGCAGGATGTAGGTCGCCCAGTCGAACTCGTCGGTGACTTTGATCGCCGTCGGGAAGTCGGTGAGGATGGCGTCGACCCGGCCGGCCACCAGCTCGGCCTCGCGCGTGTTGGGCGGGGCGATCGAGATCACCTCGGCGTTCTTGAGGTAGTCCCGCATGTAGACGTCGATGTAGCTGCCGAGCGACGCGGCGGTCTTGACGCCCTTCTTGTCGAGGTCTTCCCACTTCTTGATGTTGCCGTCCTTGCGCGTCACCACGTAGATGTTGGTGATCAGGTAGGGCTTGGAGAATTCGACCGCCTGCGCGCGCTTGAGCGTCGCGCCGACGCCGAACATGCCGATCTCGCATTTGCCGGCCTGCAGGTCGGCGATGAAGGTGCCGAAGCTGGTCTCGACGATCTCGAGCTTGGCGTCGAGCTCCTTGGCCAGTTCCTTGGCGAGGTCGGCGTCGATGCCCTCGATCTCGCCCGACTTGGGATTGCGGAACGAGATCGAATAATAAAGCGGGAACTGGCAGACCCTGAGCTTCTTGCTCTTGGTCACCTCGTAGAGCCGCGACTGCGTCTGCTGCGCCTCGGCGCCCGCCGATGCTGTCAGCCCCAACGCTGCGGCGAGTGCCACCGCCCCCAGTAGTCTCATCACGCCCATGATCAGTCTCCTTCCTTGACCTTCCCCGTCATTCCTCGAACTGCTGCAGGAAGCGCCGGGCGCGCTCCGTCTTCGGCGCGTCGAAGAAGGCAGCCCCCGGCGCCTCCTCGACGATCTCGCCCTTGTCCATGAACACCGTGCGCGTGCCGACATGGCGCGCGAAGCCCATCTCGTGCGTCACCACCAGCATGGTCATGCCTTCCCGCGCGAGCTGGCGCATGACCAGCAGCACCTCGCGGCGCAGCTCGGGATCGAGCGCCGAGGTCGCCTCGTCGAACAGCAGCACCTTGGGCGACATGGCGAGCGCGCGGGCGATCGCCACCCGCTGCTGCTGGCCGCCCGACAGCCGCGCCGGATAGGCGTCGCGCTTGTCCGAAAGATCGACCTTGGCCAGGAGCTTCTCGGCCATGGCGACGGCCTCCGCGCGCGGCATCTTCTTCACCCTGACGGGCGCCTCGATCACGTTCTCCAGCACCGACATGTGCGGCCACAGATTGAAATGCTGGAACACCATCCCGATGTCCGAGCGCACGGCCCGTGCAGCAGCCTTGATCTGCCGGTCGGGCGCGGGCGTGGAGATCGCGGTGCCTTGCATGACGATGCGGCCCTCGCTCGGCATTTCGAGCAGCGCCAGGCAGCGCAGCAGCGTCGTCTTGCCCGAGCCGGAGGGCCCCACGACGCAGACGACGTCGCGCTCCATCACCGGCAGCCGGACGCGCGTCAGCACCTGGTTGTCGCCGAACCGCTTGGTCACGTCTTCCGCCATGATGATCGGCGTTGCCGTCATCGATCCCAACCCTCCCGCTGTCGAGCCTAACTGTCTTCACGGCATAAGCAATTCCTATGCCTGGGATTATTCCTTTCCAGGGGCGGCCGGTTATTTGCTAGAAGAGGCGTAATGCTTGGTAAACCAATCGATAAGGGCGCTTTATACTCTTCGATGGATGTCCGCCTCCTCGAAGCCTTTCGCGCCGTCGTCGACCATCGCTCGGTGACGGCGGCGGCGGCGGCCATGGGCGTGACCCAACCGGCGGTCAGCACGCAGATCGCCAAGCTCGAGGAGATGGTGGGCTTTTCCCTGTTCGAGCGTTCGGGCGGACGGCTGAAGCCGACCTCCGAAGGCATGCTGTTCTATGCCGAGGCCATGCGCGTGCTGGGCGAGTTCGACCGGCTGCAGACGACCACCACGCAGATCCGCGATGGCCAGGCGGGGCGGCTCACCATCGCCAGCCATCCATGGGCAGCCATTTCGTTGCTGCCGAAGCTGGTGGCGGAATTCCTGGGCGAGCGGACAGGCGTGTCGGTACGGCTGATCTCGCGCCATTCCGACGTCGTGAGCCAGCTTCTGCCCAATGAAAGCTTCGACATCGGCATCGCCGAGCTGCCGATCGACGAGGCGTCGGTGACGGTGTCCAAGCACCAGATGCGCTGTGTCATCGTGCTGCCGCCGCGCCATCCGCTGGCCGCGCACAAGCTCCTGACGCCCGCGCTGCTGTCGGGCCATCCGATGGTGGCGCCGGTGCGTTCGCTGCAGCTCCCGTCCAGGCTCCAGGCCGCCTTTGCCGCCGCCGGCGCCCAGCTCAACGCCGTCGTCGAGGCGGAATTCCTGGCAACCCTGTGCGGCCTGGTCGCGGCGGGCACCGGCTGGTCGTTGGTCGACCGGCTGTCGGCCGAAAGCTTCAGCCATCTCGGCCTGGTCGCGCGGCCGTTCGAGCCGGCCATCCTCTACGAAGTCGGCGTCTTCCATCGGCGCGACCGCGAGCCTTCGACGTTGGCCGCTGCCTTCCTCGAGGTGCTCGAGGGCAAGCTCGGTGGCTGATCGACCAGCGGCGCGTCTCGACGCCGGGATTGCCGCCGAGCTTCTGGCCGACCCCGGCCTGTGGCGCGACTTCAACGACATCTGCGACTGCGGCGGCAGGCTCGCCGGCACCCAGAGCGAGAAGCGCGCCTTCGCCCTGCTGCGCGAGCGCGTGCGTGCGGCCTCGCCGGCCAATTCCGGGCGTTCGATTCCCGTACCCTATGGCGGCTGGCGGGCGAAGACGGCCACCTTGCGCCTGTCCGACGGCAAGCTTGCGCCCTGTCATCCGCTGGTCCGCTCCATCGCCACGCCGCCCGGCGGCCTCACCGCCGAGGTGATCGATCTCGGCCGCGGCACGCCGGATGAATTCGAATCGCACGCCGCCGACATCAGGGGCCGTATCGTGCTGGTGCGCCACGAGCTGATGTTCGCCGCCGGCACCATCCATCGCCGCCGCAAATATGACGCGGCGCGTGCCCATGGCGCCGTGGGCTTCCTGATCGCCGGGCCGCTGGCCGGTCATGTCGTGGCGGGCTCATCGGGCCGCCAGCAGGGCGAGGGCATCCCCGCATTGGGCATCGCGCCCGAGACGGCGGCGCGGCTCGCCCGCCGCGCCGCGGGCTTTCCGACCGTCACCCTCACCATCGAGACCGAGGAGGGGCCGGCCGAGACCGAGACTCTTCTGTATGACTATCCCGGCACGACCGACGAATGGGTGGTGCTGAGCGCCCATGTCGACGGCCATGACCTGGCCGAAAGCGCCATGGACAACGGCACCGGACTCGCCTCGGTGCTCGCCGTCACGCGCGCTTTGGCGCCGCACGTCGCGGGCTATCGGCGCGGGCTGCGCGTGATGTTCTTCAGCGTCGAGGAATGGGCGCTCACCGGTTCGGCGCAATATGTCGAATCGTTGAGCGTGCCCGAACGCGGCAAGATCGCGCTCAACGTCAATCTCGAACTCGGTGGCGGGCAGTCCCAATCTCGCCGCGCTGAGCAGCGGCTATGGCGGCGTCGAGCCGTTCGTGATGGGTGTCGCCGAGGCCAACGGCCTCAACGTCCGCACCGTGCGGCCGCTGATGACCAACTCCGACCACGCCAACTTCGCCCAGGGCGGCATCCCCGCGCTGCGCCTGGTCGCGGGCTTCGACGATCCTGCCGCCCATCTGCGCGTCGTGCTGACGCCCGCCGACACGCGCGACAAGGTCGGGCAGGGCGAGCTGCGCGCCGCGACGCTGTTTACGGCGGCGCTCGTCGCCGCCGCCTGCAACGCCGATCCGGCGGAAGCAGCGAAGTGGCGGATCAAGTAGTCATTGGACCGCGGGCCTCCAGGCCCGCTCAGGATCATGATGCGGGCCTGGAGGCCCGCGGTCCGGCAAGACAGTGAGATAGTCGCGCGCGCAACTCCTCGACGTCGAGGTTCCGTCCGATCAGGACCAGGCGGTTCGTGCCGCCGATACCGCGCTTGTCTTCCTCCAGCGTGAAACGCTCGCCGACGAGATGGAAGACGTAGCGTTTGTCCGTCTCGGCCAGCCACAGGAAGCCCTTGCCGCGGAACAGGCCCGCCGGACGGCCGGCATCGAGGAAGGCCTGGAACCGGCCGACCGAGAAGGGCCGGTCGCTTTCGAAGGACAATGAGACGAAGCCGTCATTGTCCAGATGCGCATGATCATGTCCCGCGTGCCGCGGCCGAAACAGGTCGACATCGAGGATCAGCGGGAGCGCCACGGCGCTCTGCGTCGTGCGCACGAGCCGCGCGTCGGCATTCAGCGAGCGGATCTTTTGCCTCGACCGAACCCAGCCGATCCGCGTCGACCCTGTCGCATTTGTTCAAAAGAATGGCGTCGGCGTATCTCAGCTGGTTGCGCGATGCGATCCCTTCGAACAGATCGAGGCTGAACTGCTCGGCATCCGCGACGGCGACGATGGCGTCGAGGCGGAGCAAGTCGCGGAATTCCGGACGCTGGAAGGTGTTCGCGACGGGCAGCGGATCGGCGACCCCGGTGGTCTCGACGATGATGTGGTCGACCGGCTCGGCCCGGCCCAGCACGCGCACGATGCTGTCCAGAAGGTCGTTGTTGGTGGAGCAGCAGATGCAGCCGTTGGTGAGCTCGATCATGCCGTCTTCGGCCGCGACGATCAGGTCGTTGTCGATGCCGATGTCGCCCAGCTCGTTCACCAGCACCGCGGCCCGCACACCCTGCCGGTTCGACAGGATGTGGTTGACCAGGGTGGTCTTGCCGCTGCCCAGAAAGCCGGTCACCAGCGTCACCGGCAACCGGCCGGCGGCGCGGTGCGCCGGAGCCTGGAAGGTGACGGGCTGCGTCATGCCGACGGTGGCGGCGCGCTGGGGTCGAACAGGTAGCTGGTCCCGACCGCCGACTGGCTGACCCTCTCGCCATAGGCGGCGGCCAGCGCGTGCAGCGCTCGCCAGCCCGTGCAGTGGCCGGTGATGATATTGCGGATGTCGAAGGTCCCGAGCGCCTCGACCGTCTGCGGGATGAGATGCTCCATGACGCCGCCCAGATGCAGGCCGCCCATCACCGCGTGGATCGGCAGGTCGGGAAACAGCCGGCGCACTTCGGTGCAGACATTGACGATGCCGGCGTGGCTGCAGGCGCTGAACACGACCAGGCCGAGATCGCGCACGTTGGCCACCAGCATGCGCTCGTCCATCAGATAGGGATCGGGCCGCCATTCCTCGGAATTGTCGCGCCGGCAGAGATGGTCCTGGCGGCCGGTCTCGAACGCGCTCACCCTCGGGATCTCGCCGCTGTAGTAGAAATGCCCGTCGAGCAGCAGTCGTTCATTGCCGTCGTTCACGACCTTGGCGCCGCGCGCCTGCATCTGCTCGGGCGTCGGCACCTTGGCGGCGGGAAAGATCACGCCGCTCTTCAGGAGCACGCCGCGTTCGTTGAACATGCCGGGATTGACGTGCACCGTGACGGAGTCGCGGCCGCGCCGCCCGACGATGGCGTCGATCGCCGCCGGCAACGCGCCCATATGGTCCCAGTGGCCATGCGTGATGGCGATCTCCTCGACTTCGCCGAGATCGAGCGCCAGGTTCCGGCAGTTGCGGATGAAGACGGCGCCCTCGGTGCCGGTGTCGAACAGCATGACGTGCTGGCGCTTGCCGATGCGCGAGCGCAGGCGCAGCCCGTAGCCGAGATTGGCCGCCAGCAGCGTCTCGCCGGAGATCTCCGTGGCGCCGGCCAGCACCACGTTGGCGAACTCCGACACCGCGAACGTGGTCTTGCTGACATAGGTGTCGCTGACATTGTCGGTGATGACCTCGACGGCGAGCGAGTCGAGGACGGCCAGGGAGGATTGTGTGTTCATGGTCATGTCGATTTCAGGAATTGCACCAGCAGCCGGTTGACCTCGTCGGCCTTCTCCTGCTGCACCCAGTGGCCGGCGCCGTCGATGAGGTGGATCTCCTTCATCCGCGTGCAGGCCGTCTTCTGCATCCGTTCGATCGCGCCCGGCGTCTGGTAGATGCCCCAGTCGCTCCTGCCCGAGATGAAGGTCGAGGGCACGTCGATGGTGCGGCCGGTGAAGACTTCGAGCTCGCCGGTCACCTTGCCGCCGGTGCGCACGCGATACCAGTTGAGCCCGCCCTGGAAGCCGGTGCGCATGTACTCGTCGCTGTAGACCTTGAGGTCGCGATCGGGCAGCCAGGTGTTGGCCGCGATTTCCGCTGGCGTCGGCATCTCCTTGGCCACGGTCTCGGCCATGCCGTCGGCCAGGTCCATGATGTAATAGGTCGGCATCTTGGCCAGTTCTTCCGCGGTCCAGCCTTTCAGCTCGAACGGCTTGTTGGCTGTCCAGTCGGCGCTCTTGTGATGGTAGTAGGCGCGCAGGAAATCGTGCACGCCCTGCCGCGCCTTCCACATGTTCTCGTTGGCCGGGCGCGTCGAGTAATACCACTGGTAATGCTTGCGCGGCCGCGGCAACGCGGCGAGGGCGGCATGGATGTCCGGCGCCTTGGCGGCCGGCGGCTTGTCGGCGGTATCGAACGGCACGGCGGACGGTCCGCCGAACGGCGCGCTCATCAGCACCATGCGCTTGAAGATGTCGGGCCGCACCAGTGCCGCGTAGGCTGCGACCGAGGCGCCGAAATCGTGGCCGACGACCGCCTCCGCCGTGCGATGACCCAGCGCAAACAGCACGCCGATCGCGTCGCGCAGCAAATTCATGAAGCGGAAGCTCGCAACGTCGCCGTCATAGTCGGCGTCCCAGCCGGTGGTGCGGCCGTAGCCGCGATGGTCGGGCGCCATCGCGTGATAGCCCGCCGCCGCCAGCGCCGGCAGCACCTTGCGCCAGCTATAGGCGAGTTCGGGAAAACCGTGCAGCAACAGCACGGCCGGCCGGCCTTTTTGCTCGTGGCCCGCCTCGAGCACGTGGATATCGAGGCCGTTGATGCCGGGCAGGATGCGCGACCGGATGCCGGCGGGCAGGACGGAAGAGGGAAGCGGTTCCATGGCGTCGGGTCCGTTGCTTGATCGTGCCAGAGCGCGAGACTACGCTGCCGCCGTCGAAAAAGGCAGGCCGGTGTGGTTTAGCCCGGCGCTTCCGCGGTTTCGGCCTGCGGCAGTCCTGACGGGTGCGCATGCACCCTTGCCCCACGACTTCGCGCCCGCGCACTCCCGCGCCGGCGATACGAAGGGACGTGGATCATGCAGCAGCAGATTTCGGTCATCACGCTTGGCATCGCCGACATCGCGCGATCGAAGCGCTTCTATGTCGACGGCTTCGGCTGGACGCCGGTGTTCGAGACGCCGGAGATCGTCTTCTACCAGATGAACGGCTTGATGCTGGGCACCTGGCTTTCGGCGGCGCTCGAAGCCGATATGCGGCGAGGGGCGCTGGCGCGGCCCGGCGCCTTCGCGCTCGCTCACAACGTTTCGGCGCAGCAAGAGGTCCAACCTCTGCTCGATCGTCTCGCCGCCCATGGCGGGCGGCTGTTGCGTGCAGCCGATGCGCCGCCGCACGGCGGATTTCGCGGCTATGTCGCCGACCCGGACGATCATGCCTGGGAGATCGCCTACAATCCGGCATGGCCGATTGCGCCCGACGGCCGGGTGACGTTCGGGCTGTAAGTCGAAAGATTGAACTGGCCGGGCGCGTGGGCACCCGGCCAGTTCTCACCGCGTCCGTGTTGGCCTGCTAGTTGGCAGGCGGCACGTAGCGGATCTTCGTTGTCCTGTTCATGCGCTGGTCGACCTGTGTCGCCACGCATTGGCGATAGCCCAAAGTTTCGGGTGCCAGGCCGTAGGACAGGCAGGTCTCGTGCGCATCACGCGTCGAGCGGGCCTGCATGTAGGCGACATCCGGTTGGCCGCGATCGAAGGCGTTGGCCGCGCGACTGACGCAGCTCTCGAAGGCGGGGGTATGGGGCGTGACGCGATAGTCGAGGCAGGCGTGCTCGGCAAAGACCAGCGATGGTCCTGACTGGGCATTGGCAGGTTGGTTGGGCGTCGCGGTGGCGATTGCCAGACCACCCAGCAGGCCGGCCGTCGCGACGACAAGCATGCGCTGTCGAAACATGGTCATGGCATTCCTCCTTTCCGAGAAATCCTCGTTGTCGGGAGAAAACGCCGCCTCTTGCGGCGGAGTTGCCGTTTCGATTGAGGCGATTGTGCGACAGCCGCCCGCTCCGGGCGGAGCGGGCTTCGATCTACGGATGATCCGCAGGAAGTGGTTGATTTGCGATCTGCGGTCCGTAGGTCGGCTGCTCGTCGGCCAGGATCAGCAGGCTGCGCGCCTGGGTCTCCTTGTCGAGGCAGGCCTTGAAGCCGTCGCTTTGCGGCTGCAGGCCATACCCCAGGCAGGCGTCACGCGATTCCATGGCGACGCGGGCAAAGCCGCGGGCCAGCGCAGGCTCGCCCCATTCCAGCGAACGCGTCGCCTGGGAAAGACAATATTCATAGGTCTCTGTCGCGGGCTTCACGCCCTCTTCGCGGCAAATGCGCTGCGCCTGGCTTTGCGCCGAAGCGGGCGGGACAGGCGGCAGGAAGGCGATGGCGACGCCGACAAGGAGGGTGGCGCCGATCGCGAGCCCGGCATGCGTCTGGCTTCTGGTCATGGGGACCCTCCAGGTTTCCAAAATCCCTTGTTGGGATAGAACGCCACGCCGCCGGTCCGGGTTGCCGCCGGTTTTGTGCCGATGGACGCCCTTTCCCGCCGTATTCCGGCATGGTTCCCTTCGGCCGTCAGGATCTTTTCTCAGGGCCCGTGAACCGTATCGAGATTTTCCGCCGCTGGCTGCGCGCCTGGGCGCGCAAGCACCGGGTGCAGCTGGCGCTGACCTTGCGCATGACAGTGGCTGCCGTGGCCGGGCTCGGGCTCGCGCAGGCGCTTTCCCTGCCGCTGCCGCTCTGGACGGTGCTCACCGCCCTGATCGTGACCCAGATGAGCATCGGCCGCTCGCTCAGGACGTCGATCGACTATTTCGTCGGAACGGTCGGCGGCACGATCTATGGCGCGGCGCTGGCGCTGCTCATCCCGCACGACAACGAGCTCGCCCTGCTGCTGGTGCTGGTCCTCGCGGTGGCGCCGGTCGCCCTGGTGGCGGCGCTGAAGCGCAATCTCAATGCCGTGCCGGTGTCGTCGATCATCGTCGTGCTGATGCCGGCGCTCGCCCATGCCGGACCGCTCGATTCGGCGATCTATCGCGTGCTCGAAGTCGGGCTGGGCGTGGTCGTGGGCCTCGCCGTGGCCTTCCTGGTGCTGCCCGCCGGCGGCCATCGCCTGGCGCGGCAGGAGGCGGCGCGCATGCTCGACCTTCTGGCGCAGGCGCTCGGTCGCGTGCTGGCCGGCCCGCTGGCCGACGCCGATGTCGAGGTCCTGCGGCAGATCTACGACGGGATCGGCCGGTCGCTGGTGGAATTCAGCGCCAGCGCCGCCGAGGGCGAGCAGGAGCGCTCGGCGCGGCTCTCGGTCGAGCCCGACACGCAGCCGCTCCGCCGTACCCTGCTGCGGCTGCGCCACGACGTCGTCACGGTCGGCCGCATCGCGCGCGGCGATCCGTTGCCCGAGCCGGTGCACGGGCGGCTGGCGCCGAGGCTCGCCGCCATCGGCCGCGCCGGCAGCAACTACCTCCGGGCCAGCGGCATCGCCCTGGCGGGCCGTCTCTCGCCGCCGTCCGAGGCTGCTCTCGAAGAAGCGTTCGTCGCGGCCCTGGCGGAGACCACGGCGCTGCGCCGCGAGGGCTTTACCCGCGAGCTGACCGATGAAGCGGCGGGGCGCTTCTTTGCGCTCGCCTTCGCTCTCGAGGAGATGCGGCGGACCTTCCGCGACCTCGGCCACGACGTCGAGGTGACGGCGCTGGCGTCGGAGGGCGATTGATCAAACGGACCGCGGGCCTCCAGGCCCGCATCATGGCTGGGAGCGCGCCACTCCGTGGCGCTCATGTATTGCTTGATACAAAGACGCGCCACTGGAGTGGCGCGCTCCCAGCAAAGACAAAGAGGTTCCCAGCTAATAGCTCTTGGGCAGTCCCAGCACCCGCTCGGCCACGTAGCACAGGATGAGCTGCTCGCTGACCGGCGCGATGCGCGCGATCATGACCTCGCGCAAAAAGCGTTCGACGTGGAATTCCTTGGCGTAGCCGTAGCCGCCGTGCGTGAGGATGGCGCGCTCGCAGGCCTCGTAGGCCATGCGCGCGCCGAGATACTTGGCCGAGTTGGCCTCGGCGCCGCATTCGCGACCGTTGTCGTACAGCCAGGCGGCCTTGAAGGTCAGCAGATTGGCGGCCTCGAGCTGCATCCAGCTCTCGGCCAGCGGATGCTGGATCGCCTGGTTCTTGCCGATCGGCCGGCCGAACACGATGCGCTCCTTGGCATATTGCGTGGCTTTCGCCAGCGCCGCCTTGCCGATGCCGATCGCCTCGGCCGCGATCAGCACGCGCTCCGGGTTGAGCCCGTGCAGCAGGTAGTGGAAGCCCTTGCCCTCCTCGCCGATGCGATCCTCGAGCGGCACTTTCAGCCCGTCGATGAACACCTGGTTGGTGTCGATCGCCTTGCGGCCCATCTTCTCGATCTCGCGCACCTCGATCTTGGAGCGGTCGAAGTCGGTATAGAAAAGCGACAGCCCGTCGGTCGAGCGCTTGCACTTGTCCTTGGGCGTGGTGCGCGCGATCAGCAGCATCTTGTCGGCGACCTGCGCCGTCGTCGTCCAGGTCTTCTTGCCGTGCACCACGTAGCCGTTGCCGTCGCGCTCGGCCTTGGTTTCCAGCGCGGTGGTGTTGAGCCCGGCATCGGGCTCGGTGACGGCGAAGCAGCCTTTCACCTTGCCGGCGATGATGTCGGGCAGGATGCGCTTCTTCTGCTCCTCGGTGCCGAACACGACGATGGGGTTGGGCCCGAAGATGTTGAGATGGACCGCCGAAGCGCCCTGCAGCGCCGCGCCCGATTCGGCCACGGCCTGCATCAGGATCGCCGCCTCGGTGATGCCGAGCCCCGAGCCGCCGTATTCCTCGGGCATGGCGATGCCCAGCCAGCCGGCGTCGGCCATCGCCTTGTAGAAGTCCTCGGGGAAGCCGCCCTCCTTGTCCTTCTTCAGCCAGTATTTGCCGTCGAACTGGGCACAGAGCTTGGTGACGCTCTCCTTGATGGCGAGCTGGTCGTCGGAGAAGGCGAAATCCATGGTTTGGTCCTACCGGTTGGCCGCCAGGAACGACATCATGACGCGATTGAACTGGTCCGGCCGCTCGACGTTGGGCAGGTGACGCGCCTTGGCGATGCCTTCGTAGCGCCCGCCCGGGATCTTCGAGGCGATGAGCTGGTTGCGGTCGGGCGGCGTGCCCTGGTCCTCGTCGCCGCAGATCACCAGGGTCGGGATCTTGATGGTGGCGAGCCGGTCCTCGTAGTTGAAGTTCTGGATCGCCGACATGCAGCCCGCGGAGCCCTGGGGTGTGGTGCCGCTGATCGTGTCGCGGACCTCGCGCCAGCGCACCGGGTTCACCTTCTTGAACTCGTCGGTGAACCAGCGCTCCATGGTGCCGTCGGCCAGCGCCGCCAGGCCCTTGCTCCGCACGACAGCCTTGCGCTCCTCCCAGGTTCCCGCCGAGCCGGGCGGCGTCGAGGGTTGGGTGTCGCACAGCGTCAGCGACAGCAGGTAGCCGGGGTTCGCCAGCGCGAAGCCCTGGCCGATCATGCCGCCGATCGACAGGCCGATATAGTGCACCTTCTTGATGTCGAGCACGTCGAGCGCGCCTTTCACGTCGGCCGCCAGCACGTCCATCGTGTAGTCGCCGTCGACGGCTGAGCTGCCGCCATGGCCGCGCATGTCGAGCCGCAGCACGCGATAGCCCGCGGCCAGCAGCGGCACGAGCTGCTCGACCCACATGCCGCCGTCGGCATTGAGCGAATGGGTGAAGCACACCGTCGGCGCGTTCTGCGGGCCGGCGAGGTCGAAGTAGATTTTACGATTGTCGAGAGAGAGCAGCATTTGTGTTTCCTCCTCCTCAGTCATCCTGAGCGGAGCGAAGGATCTCATGCCGTTGCAAGCGGCGATGAGGTCCTTCTAGGCGCATTCAAATGCGCCCCTGCGCTCAGGACGACGATTAACTCACATCGCCGAAATTCCGCCGTCGATCACGACCTCCGAGCCGGTCATGAAGCTCGATTCGTCGGACGCCAGGAACACCAGAGCCCAGCCCACTTCCTCGGGGCGACCCAGCCGGCCGATCGGCACCTGGCGGCCGAGCTTCTGCTGCATCACGTCCTGGCCGAAGCGGTCGCGGTACTTGTCGAGGATCGGCGTGTCGATGAAGGTCGGATGCACCGAATTGCAGCGGATGTTGTAGCCCGACTTGGCGCAGTGCAGCGCCACCGACTTGCTGAGCAGCCGCACGCCGGCCTTGGCGGAATTATAGGCCGCCATGTTGGCGCCGGCGATGATGCCCGAGATCGACGAGATGTTGATCACCGAGCCGCCGAGCCTGCCGGTGTGCTTCTTGATCTCGCCCACGCCGTGCTTGCAGCCCAGGAACACGCCGTCGAGATCGATGGCGTGCACCTTGCGCCATTCCTCGAGCGTGATGTCCTCGACCGTCTTGCTGAGTCCGATGCCGGCCGAGTTCAGCAGCACATGAATCGCCCCGAACTTGTCGACGGTCTCGGCGATGGCGGCCGCCAGTTGTCCTCTGACGTGACGTCGAGCTTCACGTAGTGGCCGGCGGATCCCAGTCTGTCGGCGACGGCCTTGCCACGGTCGGCGGCGATGTCGGCGACCACGACCTTGGCGCCTTCCTGCGCCATCAGGGCGGCGGCGTTGGCGCCGAGGCCCGAGGCGCCGCCGGTGATCAGGGCGACCTTGCCGGCCAGACGATCCGTCATTGCTGTCTTCCTCCCGCTCTTGCCTGTCGATGGGCGACACACGTCGTGGCCGCCACGATGATCGTTGCCTCCGCGAAGGTCCAGAGGTCGATGTCGGGGAAGGCGAGGGCTGCAGGGCGGAAATGTCCAACAGGCGATAGGCCGGGCTGCTCACCCGGCGGCGGTCAGGCCATCGGTTTCGCCGCGCCGTCCAGGGTGATGCGATAGCGGCTGATCGCCAGCACCGAGACGATGATGAGGATTATGACGAGTGCCGCCAGTTCGCCGGCGATGTCGTTGAAGGTCGCGCCCTTCAGCATCACGCCGCGGCTGATACGGACGAAGTGCGTGGCCGGCAGCGCCTCGCCCAGCCACTGCGCCCAGGTCGGCATGCCGCGAAAGGGGAATACGAAACCCGACAGCAGGATCGAGGGCAGCAGGAAGAAGAAGGCCGACTGCACGGCGTTGAGCTGGTTCTCGGCCAGGGTTGAAAAGGTGAAGCCGAGGGCGAGATTGACGATGATGAACAGCGCCGTGCCGAGCAGGAGCAGCGCCAGGCTGCCCTCGACGGCGATCCCGAACAGCAGCCAGGAGAGCACCAGGATCATGCCGGTCTGGATCAGGCCGATGACGAAGTAGGGCACGATCTTGCCGATCATGACCTCGAGCGGCCGCGCCGGCGTGGCGAGCAGGTTCTCCATGGTGCCGAGCTCGCGCTCGCGCGTGACGGCGAGCACCGTCATCAGCACCATGGAGAACGAGAGTATTATCGCAAGCAGGCCGGGCACGATGTAGAGCCGCGACTGGCCCTCGGGATTGTAGCGGCGATGCACGATGAGCTCGACGGCGCCGGCGCGGCCGCCGAGCGATTCCAGCGGACCTATCAGGTCGCGCATCAGCGCCCGTTCGATCGCGGGGCCTGCGGCGGCCAGCGAATTGGACGCCGTCAGCGGATCGGTGGCGTCGGCGTCGATCAGCACCTGCGTGTGCTCGCCCCGGATCAGGCGGCGCGTGAAGTCGGAAGGTACCCGGACGACGAACTGCACCTCGCCTCTCTGCAGGAGCGCGTTGGCTTCGCTCTCGGTGAACGGCCGGTGGGTGAAGTCCATGTAGCTGGTGTTGGTGAGCGCCGACAGCACGGTGCGGGTGATGAAGGTCTGGTCGGCGGCGAGCACGGCCGTCGGCAGATGGCGCGGATCGGTATTGATGGCATAGCCGAACAGCAGGAGTTCCAGGATCGGCATGCCGAACATCGTGGCGAGGCTCAGCCGGTCGCGGCCGAGCGGCCTCACTTCCTTGATGACGATGGCGGCAAGCCGCACCCAAAAGCCGCGCACGGCCGCCCAGTAGCCCACGGTCAGACCTCCGCCGTATTGTTCCGCGCCGTCCCCATGAGATGGATGAAGATGTCCTCGAGCGTCGGTTCTGCCTCCTGCCAGCGCAGGCCGGGATCGGTTCGAAAGGGCTCGATCGCCGTCAGGAGCGCGCCGCGTTCGGCCCCGCAGACATGCAGGCTCGTGCCGAAAGCGGCCGCGCTCACGCCCGGCGCGTCGCGCAGCGCATGGGCCAGCCCGTCGGCGCCTGCCCCCACGGCGACGAAGGCATGAAGGCCGCTATTCTTCACGATGTCGGCGGTGACGCCGCGCGCCATCAGTTCGCCGTAGGCGATGTAGGCGATCTCGTGGCAGCGTTCGGCCTCGTCCATGTAATGCGTCGAGACCAGCACGGTGATGCCCCGCTCGGCATAGGCGTGGATGTTGTCCCAGAAGACACGACGCGCCTTGGGATCGACGCCGGCGGTCGGCTCGTCCAGCAGCAGGAGCTTGGGCTCGTGCAGCACCGAGGCGGCCAGCGAGAGCCGCTGTTTCCAGCCACCCGACAAGGTGCCGGTGAGCTGGCTTTGCCGCGCCGCCAGGCCAAGCTGCTCGAGCGCGCCATCGACCCGTTCGCGGCGTCGGTCGAGCCCGTAGATCCGTGCGATGAACTCGAGGTTCTCGCGGATGGTGAGCTCGCCGTAGAGGCCGAAATGCTGCGTCATGTAGCCGGTCTGGCGCTTGATCGCCTCGCGATCGCGCACCAGGTCGTGGCCCAGGCAGGTGCCGCTCCCGCCGTCGGGCGTCAGCAGGCCACAGATCATGCGGAGCGTGGTCGTCTTGCCGGAGCCGTTGGGGCCCAGGAATCCGCAGATGCGGCCCTGCCCGATCGACAGGCTCAACCGATCGACGACGGTGCGGGGGCCGTAACGCTTGACCAGATCATGAACGTCGATCGCCAGGTTCATTACTTGCCGTCCGCCACGATCGCTTGCACGGCGATGGGCAGGCCTGGCGACAGCCCCAGCTGGGTCGGGTCGGGCCGCGCCTCGATCATGAAGACGAGCGTGGCGCGCGCGGTCTGGGAGTAGATGACCGGCGGCGTGTATTCGGCGCGCGGCGAGACGTAGGTGATGGTGGCGGTGAGGTCGGGCGGGCAGCCATCGCAGGTGAAGCGCACCTGCGCGCCCGGCCGCGCCTTGGCGACGAGCGTCTCGGGCAGGAAGAAGCGCAGCTTGACGCGGAAGTTGGGCAGCAGGGACACCACGGGCGAGCCCGCCGGCACCCATTCGCCGACATTGAAGAAGGTGTTTTCGACCAACGCGTCATCGGGTGCCACCGGCATCAGATCGGAGAGCCGGTTGCGCGCCCGCGCCAGGCTGGCCTGGCTCTGCTCGATCATCGCCGCCGCCGCGGCGACCTCCAACTCGCGGGCGCCGAGATTGGCGGCCCGCTCGCCGGCATCGAGGGAGGCTATGCGGGCGCGCAGTTCGGAGACCTGAGCGACCGCCTGGTCGTGCGACCGGCGCGAGGCCACGTGGCGCGACAGGAGGTCGGTCTGGCGCTCGAGCTCGCGCTTGGCCATCGCCAGGCTTGCCTGCGCCTCGCGGCGCTGCGCCCGGATCACGTCCAGCTCGTCCGCCCGCTTGCCGGTCAGGAGATTGTCGTGGCGGGCCTGGTATTCGGCGAGGCTCGCCGTGGCGCGCGCCACCTCGGCCTCGGCCTGCGTGGTATCGATGACGTACAGCCGATCACCCTTGGCGACCCTGTCGCCGCGTTGCATCGGCCGCGCCACGAGCCGGCCGGCGACGGGCGGCGACACGAGCGTCGTCTCGCCCTCGACATAGCCGAGATAGTGCTGCTGCGGTGTGGCGCCGAGCCCGAGCGCGGCGAGAGCCCGCTCACTCGAACCGTAACTTCCCGCCAGAGTACCGGCGAGGGCGACAGAACCGATCAACAGGGCGAGCTTCATGAACGCTACTCCCGGGAAAGCGCCTTTTCGAGGGGAAGGAGGTTCATTCTTCTTGCCGCAAGCCGGTCGATGCGCGGTGCGGCGACGGTAGCCGGCCACGAAGCTACCCCAGCGCGGACTCCGGAAGATACGTTCATTTCCGCATGTTTGTTTCTAATGTTTCTTCGACTAGGGCGGTTTCCGATGAGATGGAACCACTCGCGGTTCCATCTCATCGGAAACGCGCGCACCGGAGATCGTGGTTTCACAGGGCATATTCCGTCCGGCTGATTACAGCCGGACGGAATATGCCTTAGGGTTGTCAAATCGAAGGATTGAAAGGCCGGTCGATGCCGCGTCATGCGTTCTGGTTATTGATCGTTAGTCTCACGGTGATGGCGGCAGCACCGGTGGCCGCCCAAGACGCTTATCCGAATCGCCCCGTGCGCTGGGTCGTGCCATTTCCGGCAGGCGGTCCAACCGACACGCTGTCGCGCATCCTCGCTGCCAAGCTCGGCGCGCAGTGGGGCCAAAGCGTCGTGGTCGAGAACAAGGGCGGCGCGTCGGGCGCCATCGGCAGCGACTTCGCCGCCAAGTCCGCGCCTGACGGCTACACGCTGATCCTGGGCACGCAGAGCACGCACGGCTCCAACCTGATCTTCTTTCCCAACCTGCCCTACGATCCGATCAAGGATTTCCAGCCGCTCACCCTGATCGGCACGGCCTGCATGGCCCTGGTGATCGCGCCCAGTGTGCCGGCCAATACGCCGAAGGAACTGATCGAGTGGATCCGAAAGCAGGATGGCGGGGTGAACTACGCCTCGGCCGCACCTGGCAGCTCCCAGCATCTTGCCGCCGAGCTGATGGTCAAGCGTGCCGGCATCAAGGCTACGCACGTGCCTTATCGCGGCAGCTCGGCTGCCATGCCCGACCTGATGAGCGGCCGCGTCACCTTCATGTTCGACAATCTGCCTTCGGCCCTGCCGCAGGCGCGCGCCGGCAAGGTCAAGGCGCTGGCCCAGACCTGCGCCACGCGCTCGCCCTCGGCGCCCGACCTGCCGACCATGGAGGAGGCGGGCTTCCCAGACTTCGCGATGGAGGGCTGGTACGGCATCTTCGCGCCGGCAAAAACGCCGCGCCCGATCGTCGACAAGCTGTCGGCCGACATCAACCAGGCGCTCAAGGATCCCGATTCGATGGAACGCTGGAAGACTTTGGGGTTCGACCCGATCGGCAGCACGCCCGAAGCCTTCGCCGAACGCCAGAAGGCCGACCTCGCCTACTGGAAGCGCATGATCGACTATACCGGCATCAAAGTAGAGTAGCGGCAGTGTCCTGATTTGACTTTGCCGCGCTGCATTTGGGCGGCATACGCTCGCCAGTCGACGAGGTGCGGGCGGCTATCGTGGCGGAAAACAAGAGGAGGCGATAAAATGAGGTTGGGACTGTTTCTCACGACATTAATCGGGCTAGCGGGTGCTTCTCACATCGCCAGCGCGGCAGACGTGACGTGGGTTGCCGTTTCCTCACTGGAGAATGGCATTTCACCGTACTGCGCCGGCGGTCAGTTTCCCGGGCCGGAATGGACCGCGCAGGCTGACGGACAGGTCGACATAAAGGGGGACACGCTCACTCATACGAGTACGAGCCGAGCGCCGAACCGTTCATTCACTCTCGATTTGAAGGCGTTGCAGCCTGACGGTTCTGGAAAAGTTGTCGGCAAAGACGACAAGAATAGAGAGTTCTACCTGACGTTCGATCCGGGCAGCGGAGCCCGCCCATTCCATGTGACCAATTCCATTAACGCCTGCAGGTTGGTTTTTACGCCCAAGAGTTAGTTTTTACGGCCGTCGTCATGATTGCCCTCGCCGTTCCGCCACAATGGCGGCCCGCGACGGCGCGAGCGGATGCCGCCAAGGCCCTCAAATTAGGACACTACCGAGTAACGCCCCGGCTGTTGCGCCAGCGCCGGGCGGCGTAGACTGCCGGCCTTCAGGAGGTCGCCATGGATACTGTTGTCTCTCCCCGGACCCTCGACGCCAGGCCCATCGCGCCGGCGCTGTTCGCCCACTTCGTGCTGCGGTCGGCCAACATGCAGCCGATGGTCGACTGGTACATGACGGTGCTCGACATGCACGTCGTGAAGCGCAACGACTTCATCTGCTTTCTGACCTACGACGACGAGCATCATCGGCTGGCGATCGTGAACATCGCGGGCCTGCAGGCGCCCGATCCCAGGAGCTGGGGCCTGGCGCACGTCGCCTACACCTTCCGCAATGTCGGCGAGCTGCTGTCGACCTACCGTCGCCTGAAGAAGGCCGGCATCGAGCCCTACCGGCCGATCCATCACGGGCCGACCCTGTCGATGTATTATCACGATCCCGACGGCAACTCGGTCGAGCTGCAGGTCGATTGCTTCAAGACCAAGGCCGAGGCCTCGGCCTACTTCCAGACCGAGTCCTTCACGAAGAACCCGATCGGCGTCAATTTCGATCCCGAGACTCTGATCGCCGCCTACGAATTGGGCGCTTCCGAGGCCGAGCTGCTGCGCCAGCCCGCCGGCCCGGCGGCGTCGCCGCAGGGGCTCGCCTAGAACAGCCAGAGCAAGGCCGCGCCGCCGACGCCCACGACGGCGACCGAAGTCAGCGCCATCACCAGGCGCGGCGCGCGATAGGTCTGGCTGTCGATGCTGTTGGCCACGTGCAGGTAGTGCCAGATGGCGCCGCACATGATGACGAGGCCGAGGACCACGAGTCCGATGCCGACCGCTTCGGCGTGCCGGTTCGACGACCGGGCCTCCGGCACGACATGGTAGAATTCCATGAGGAACAGGCTGAAGCGGTTGATGGCGACGCCGAGCGCGATCACCGAGATCGACGTCCGGATCCAGGCAAGGATGGTTCGTTCGTTGGCGAGATGATCGCTGATGTGCTGAGGCTTCGCTTGCGGACTTTCCATTGGGACCTCCGTCGGCCAAAGGATCGCGCCGCTGACGGCGCCGCCCAACCAGCGGTGCAGAACATTTCCCGCTTCATCAGCGAGAACAAGGCCGTGCTGATGACCGGCGGCACCTCGAGCGCCGTGGCGGTCGCCCTCAACAAGCTCGCCCAGCGCGAGAAGGTGCTCTACGCCGTGGGCATCTCCGGCTCCAACGACACCACCGGCAAGGATTGCGCCCGCTACAGCTTCCGCGAATGCATCTACGGCGAGACGGCGGCCAACGGCATCGGCCCCAGTCCTGTTGAAGACCTTCGGCAAGGGCAAGAAGGCCGCCTACCTGACGCCCGACTACACCTACGGTCACACCGTGCAGAAGTCGATGTCGGACTTCCTGAACACCAACGGCGGCTGGACGACGGTGACCAACCAGATCTCGCCGCTCGGCGCGCCGGACTTCAGCTCCTTCCTGCTCAACATCGCCAACTCCGGCGCCGACATCTTCCTCAACATCAACTGGGGCCACGACGCCGTCCTGTCGATCCAGCAGGCCAAGCAGTTCGGCGTGCTCGACAAGCAGAAGCTGGTGGTCCCCTACCAGGTGCCGTTCCTCGCGCCCGAGGTCGGCGGCGACCTGATGGCCGGCGTCTATGCCGCCACCGATTTCTGGTGGACGCTCGAGGACAAGTACCCGCTGGCCAAGATGTTCGTCGACGGAGTTCGAGAAGAAGTACGGCTACAAGCCGGAATGGGGCGCCAACACCTGCTACATGCAGTTCGCCATGTGGGCGAACATGGTCGAGACCGCCGGCACGTTCTATCCGCCGGCCGTCATCAAGGCCTACGAGTCCGGCCAGAAGCTGCAGTCGACGGTGGGCGAGGTCTACTTCCGGGCCGAAGACCACCAGCTCGTGCGCCCGGTCATCATCGTGCGCGGCAAGGAAGTCTGCCGACATGAAGGGCAAGGACGACTACTGGGAAGTCACTCGACGTGCTTCCCGGCGAGCCGCTGATGCAGAAGCCCGACGCGTTCGGGTGCAAGCTCGGCGAGTACACCTGATCCTCGTTCCGGGGTCGGATGCCGCAAGCGGGGAGTGACGGGGTTGAGCTGTGTTCACGTGGGCTAACCTCGTCTCGCAGATGTTCAACGGGCTGGTGCTGGGGGCGCTTCTGGCGCTCATCAGCTCCGGCCTGACGATCATCTACGGCACGCTGGGCGTGCTCAATCTGGCGCACGGCGCGATGTTCATGCTGGGCGGCTACGCGGGCTATCTCGTCTTCGAGGCGACGGGGTCGTTCGTCGCTGGCGATCGCCGGCGGCGGGCTGGCCGTCATGGTGCGTCGGCATCCTGATCGAGCGGGTCGATCATCCGGCATTTCTACGACCGCCCGCCGGAGGACCAGATCCTGGTCACCTTCGGCCTGGCGATCTGCCTTCGTCGAGCTGGTCCGCTTCGGCTTCGGCAGCCTGTCCCGCTCGGTGCCGCCGCCGCCCTGGGCGACGGGCGTCACGCAATCTCGGCTTCATGCTGTATCCGACCTACCGGCTGGCCGTGGTCGCCATCGTGGCGGTGGCCCTGGTGCATCCTCTACATCGTGCTCTACCGCACGCGGCTGGGCATGATCGTGCGCGCGGGCATCGAGGATTCCGTCATGGTGGATTCGCTCGGCATCAACGTGTTCCGCGTGTTCATGATCGTGTTCGGGATCGGCGCGATGGCCGCCGGCTTCGCCGGCATCGTCAACGCGCCCGTGGTCTCGCTCACCCCTGACATGGGCGAGGCCATCCTCGTCGCAGACCTTCGTCGTCGTCGTGATCGGCGGCGTCGGCTCCTTTCCGGGCGCCATCCTGGGCGGCCTGATCGCCGGCCAGATCATCAGCATCACCTCGATGATCAATCCCGGGCTATTCCTACGTGATGCTGTTTGCCGCCATGACGCTGGTGCTGCTGCTGCGGCCGCGCGGCCTGTTCGGCGCTGCAGGAGCCGCGATTGAGCGACGCGCCAGCGGTCGCAGCCGCGCCCCTTCCTGATCGAGGCGCTCACCGCGCTTGGCCTGATCGCGGCGCCCTTCGTGCTGCCGCACGCTCGGCTTCGCGCCCAACACGGTCAACCAGATCCTGGTCTGGGGCCTGTTCGGCATCGGCTTCGACATCCTGTTCGGCTACACCGGCCTGCTGTCGTTCGGGCAGTCGGCCTTCTACGGCACCGGCGGCTTCATCGCCGCCTACCTGCTGACCCAGGACGTGATCTCGAGCGTGCCGCTGGCGCTGCTCATCGGCACGGTGGGCGCGGCGCTGGTCGGCGTCGCTGGTCGGCCTGATCGCGCTGCGGCGCACCGGCATCTATTTCGCCATGATCACCGTGGCGATCGCCGAGATGTTCTTCTTCATCGAGAACTCGCCGCTGTCGGCCTGGACGGGCGGCGAGAACGGCCTGCCGGGCGTGCCGTCGCCGCGCTTCGAGCTCGTTTGGCCTGACGCTGGAAGTCGGCACCGGCTGGTCGATGTACTGGTTCCTGGCGATCTTCTATTTCGTCGGCATCGTCGCTGGCGCTGCGCATCGTGCGCTCGCCGGTCGGCGCCATCCTGAGCGCCATCCGCGACAATCCCGGTGCGCGCGGCGGCGCTCGGCCACTGCGGTCGAGCGCTACAAGCTCATCGCCTTCGTCATCGCCGCCGCCTATGCCGGCATCGCCGGCGGCCTGCTGGGCGTCCTGCAGGGCTTCATGCCGCCCGACGCCTTCACCTTCGAGACCTCGGGCCAGCTCGTCATGCAGACGGTCGATCGGCGGCGTCGGCACGCTGTTCGGGCCGCTGCTCGGCGCCGCCGTCTGGCTGTTCCTGAGCGACTTCCTGCAGCAGTCGCTCGGCCTCGGCAGCGCCGTGGAAGCTGGTGCTGGGCGTGGTCTTCGTGCTGCTGGTCGTGCTTCCTGCGCCGCGGCCTGATCGGCGGCTTGAAGGACCTCTACGAGCCTGTCCTGCGTCGGCGCGCGAGCCGAGGCCGAGCCGCCGCCAGGACGCGCCGTGCCCGTGGTCGATCGCGGCGGCCGCACCGCTGCCGGCCCGCATGCCGCGGCGCGATCGACGGCGCCGGTCCGATCCTGCAAGGCGACCGGCCTCACCAAGCGCTATGGCGGGCTGGCCGGCCAACAGCGACATCGACTTCACCGTCAATGCCGGCGAGCTGCGCGGCATCATCGGACCGAACGGCGCGGGCAAGACGACGTTCTTCAAGATGCTGACCTGCGAGGTCGCAGCCGACCTCGGGCAAGATCGAGTTCGCGGGCCGGGACATCACCGGCATGAGCGTCACCGACGTCTGCCAGCTCGGCCTGACCAAGAGCTACCAGGTCAACCAGCTCTTCTCGCGCCTCACGGTCAGCGAGAATCTGAGGATCGCCGTGCCTGGCCGATCTCCGCGGCAAGTTCCGGCTCGACCTGTTCCGCGATCCGGCGCGCATCCCGGGCCTCGCCGAGCAGGTCGACGCACACGCTGGCGCTGGTCGACCTGGCGGCGCGCGCCGACACGCCGGTCTCGGCGCTGGCCTACGGCGAGAAGCGACGCCTCGAGATCGGCCTTGCGCTCGCGACTCGCCCAGCCTGCTCCTGCTCGACGAGCCGCTCGCCGGCATGAGCCCGCGCGAGAGGGTCGAGACCGTGAAGCTGCTGAAGTCGATCCGCCAGGGCCGCACCATGATCGTGATCGATCACGACATGGACGCGCTGTTCGAACTGGCCGAGTGGATCACCGTGCTGCAGGAAGGCCGCGTGCTGGCCGAGGGAACGCCCGACGACATCAAGGGCAATCGCCAGCGTGCAGCGAAGCCTACCTGGGAGGAGTGCTCGACAAATGAGCCTGCTCGAGGTCGAGGGCCTGAATGCCTACTACGGCGATTCGCATATCCTCTTCGACGTCGTCGCTGCGCGTCGAGCGCAACGAGGTGGTGGCCCTGCTCGGCCGCAACGGCGCGGGCAAGAGCACGACCTTGAAGAGCCTGATGGGCGTGGTCCAGCCGCGCACCGGCTCGGTGATGTTCGACGGCGTGCGACGTCGCCGGCAGGAAGAGCCACGTCATCGCCCAGGCCGGCATGCAGCTCGTCCCGAGGAGCAAGCACTGCTGGCACATCCGGGTCGAGTTTCTGCGCAGCATGGTGCGCAGAAACTCCTGTGCTTAAGTATTAGAAGTAATACTTGACATTCACTACAGCGTCACTTATGTGACCGGCAGCAAGCCGAGGAGCATCGCCACGCTGTCGGGCCGCATGATTTCATCTTCGCAACGCCACGGTCGACCCTGCCGGCGGCGGCCGCTCCGCGCTGCGCGGGACGTAATGCCGGTGCTGATTGGCGAATCACTAGCGGAAACTGCGGGAACTGCGGAAACCCCCGGCGATCGCGCCCGAACGACGAAGGCCGCCTTGCGGCGGCCCTCGCGTTGTTCCCCGTCCTCCGGGCGCAGTCGATCTTGCCTAGTTGTACTTGGCGATCTCCAGCCGGCCGACCTGGTCGCGATGGACCTCGTCCGGACCGTCGGCCAGGCGGAGCGTGCGCTGGTGGGCGTACATGCTGGCGAGCTTGAAGACCTGGCTGACGCCGCCCGCGCCATGGAGCTGCAGGCAGCGGTCGACCACCTTGGAGGTGATGTTGGGCACCGCCACCTTGATCATGGCGATCTGCTGGCGCGCTTCCTTGTTGCCGAACTTGTCCATCGCCCACGCCGCCTTCAGCACCAGCAGGCGGGCCATGTCGATCTCCATGCGCATGTCGGCGACATGGGCCTTGGTGACGCCCATTTCCGAGATGCGCTGGCCGAAGGCGACGCGGCTCTTGGCGCGCTTGATCGCCATCTCGAGCGCCCGCTCGGCGACGCCGATGGCGCGCATGCAGTGATGGATGCGGCCCGGGCCCAGGCGGCCCTGGGCGATCTCGAAGCCGCGGCCCTCGCCCAGCAGGATGTTGGACTTGGGCACCCGCACGTTGTCGTAGACCACTTCGGCATGGCCGTGCGGCGCGTCGTCGTAGCCGAACACGTGCAGCATCTTCACGATCTTGATGCCCTTGGTGTCGCGCGGCACCACGATCATCGACTGCTGGCGATAGGCCGGCGCGTTGGGATCGCTCTTGCCCATCAGGATGATGACCTTGCAGCGCGGATCGCCCATGCCGGACGACCACCACTTGCGGCCGTTGATGACATAGTCGTTGCCGTCGCTCTCGATGCGGCACTCGACGTTGCGCGCATCGGACGAGGCCACCGCCGGTTCGGTCATGGCGAAGCACGAGCGGATCTCGCCGTTGAGCAGCGGCTTCAGCCACATCTCCTTGTGTTCCTTGGAGCCGTAGCGGGCGAACACTTCCATGTTGCCGGTGTCGGGCGCCGAGCAGTTGACCGATTCGGAGGCGATCGCGGAGCGGCCCAGCACTTCGCAGATCGGCGCATATTCAAGGTTGGAGAGGCCCATCGTGCCGTGCGTGTCGCCGGTCTCGCGGTCGGCCGGCAGGAACATGTTCCACAGGCCGCGCTTCTTGGCTTCGGCCTTGCAGTCCTCGAGGACGGGCGGGAGCTGCCAGCGGTCCTTCGCCTTCTCCATCTGCTCTTCGTAGAGGGGCTCGGCCGGATAGATGACCTCGTCCATGAACTTGTTGAGCTTCTCGACCAGCGCCTTGCTGCGGTCCGAGTATTCGAAATCCATGCGTGCTCTCCCTTCGGTGCTGCGGCGGACTCTGGCCGAAAACCGGGGCGATGTGAACGGCCATTCAGCCGTTCAAATTGTCCCGCAACGCCGCAGACGCGTTCCGGCGTGCGGGACAGTTCGAAGGCGGGACTATTCGGCCGCGACGGGCGCCCGGTTCCGCCGTTCCGCCGCCCGCAAGGGACGCAGGACGCCCAGCGCCATGACCGCCGCGATGGCGTTCATGATCGCGGCGACGACGAACACGGCGTGCCAGTCGCCGGTCGCCACCATCAGCACGTTGCCGAGCGGCACCAGCAGCGAGGCCGTGCCCTTGGCCGTGTAGAGCAGGCCGGCGTTGGTGGTGGCGTACTTGCTGCCGTAGACGTCGGTGCAGGTCGAGGGGAACAGGCTGTAGATCTCGCCCCAGGCAAAGAACACCAGGCCGCTCAGCACGACGAACATCACCGGGTCGTGGCCGAACGAGCTCAGCGCCCAGATGCCGACCGCCTCGAGGGAGAAGGCGATGAACATGGTGTTCTCGCGGCCGATATGGTCCGACACCCAGCCGAAGAACGGTCGCGTGATGCCGTTCAGGACGCGATCGATCGACAGCGCGAAGGTGAGGGCGGGCAGCGTGATGCCCATCAGCGTGACCGGCACGCCCGCGACCTTGAAGTCGTTGGCGATCGGGGCGAGCTGCGCCGTCGCCATCAGGCCGCCGGCGCCGACCAGCACGAACATCAGGTACATCACCCAGAAGATCGGCGTCTTCAGCATCTCGACCGGCGTGTAGTTCCGCGCCGACTGCTGGACCTGGGTCGAGGCCGGGACCTGGCCCGGCCGCGGCGCGAGCAGCAGCCAGCCGAGGACGAACACCACCAGGCCCTGGCCGAGGCCGAACCAGAAGAAGGTCGCCTCGTAGCCCGAGCTTTTGATCATCGCCTGGATCGGGATGATGGTGAGCGCCGAGCCGGCGCCGAAGCCGGCCGCGGTCAGGCCGGCGGCCAGGCCGCGCTTGTCGGGGAACCATTTCAGCGCATTGCCCACGCAGGTACCGTAGACGGCGCCGGCGCCGACGCCGCCGATCGCGGCGGAGATATAGAGCGTGGCGAGCGAGCTGACATAGGCGTTCATCATCCAGGAGATGCCGACCAATATGCCGCCGATCACGACGACGAGCTTGGGGCCGTAGCGGTCGACGAACCAGCCTTCGATGGGGACCAGCCAGGTCTCCGTCAGGACGAAGATGGTGAAGGCGACCTGGATGGAAGCACGGTCCCAGCCGTGCTTCTGGCCGATCGGCCCGACGAACAGCGTCCAGCCGTACTGGAGGTTGGCGATCATCACCATGCAGACGATGCCGATGATCAGCTGCAGCCAGCGGCCGGACGGCGGCTGGACAGTCGCAGTTTGATACGACGTCATGTTCCCTACCCCAGACTGTTCATTCGGTCGGTCGTTTCTTCCTCCCTTTTTGCCACAGTCGGACTGCAATTCCCAGCCCACCGTGCGTCCGGAACGCAGGCTGCGGCGATCGGGCCCGGCTGGGCGGAGGGGCCAAACCGCAGTCGGTGCAGGCATTGGGCGCAAAGGGTTGCTGGGCGGCATGTCCGGAAACGCTGCCTTGCCGATCTCCGGTTCCCGCCCCTAAATCGGGGCAAGACAGAGTAGCGGGAGAAACGCCGTTGGACAGCGTCATGCAGGTGCCTTTCAAGCCGATCGAGTTCCTCAGTCGCGACGTGCGCGTCGAGAAGCGTGACGACGGCACGATCCTGCTGCAGTCGAACCACCGGCTGAAACCCTACGAGCGGCATGTGCCGGCGTTCCTCGCCAAATGGGCGGCCGCAGGCGCCCGACCGGGTATGGCTGGCGCAGCGCCGCGGGCCCGACCGCGACTGGCTGAAAGTGACCTACGCCGAGGCCAGGAAGCAGGTCGACGCCGTCACGCAGGCGCTGCTCGACCGCGGCTTCGGTCCCGACAGGCCGGTCATGATCCTGTCGTCGAACTCGATCGAATTCGCGCTGCTGTCGATGGCCGCCATGCAGGCGCGTGCGCCTCTGGCGCCGGTCTCGCCGGCCTATTCGGTGATGAGTCAGGATCACGCCAAGCTCCGCTACGTCTTCGACCTCATCAAGCCCGGGCTGGTGTTCGTGCAGAACGGCGAGATCTATGCCCGCGCGCTGGCCGCCCTCGATCTGGAAGGCGTGCTGCTGGTCCATGTCGACAAGCCGCCGCCCAAGATGCAGTCGCTGCCGTGGAGCGAGCTTCTGGCCACCAAGGCCACGGACGCGGTGGCGAAATCGATCGAGCGGATCGAGCCCAGGACCGTGGGCAAGTTCCTGTTCACCTCGGGCAGCACCGGCATGCCCAAGGCCGTGATCAACACCCAGGAGATGATGTGCGCCAACCTGGCGATGGGCCAGATGGCGCGCACCCGCCGGCCCGACGATCCGCCGGCCGTCATGCTCGACTGGCTGCCGTGGAACCACACGATGGGCGGCAACGCCACCTTCCAGGGCAATCTCGCCGAGGGCGGCACGACCTATATCGACGACGGCAAGCCCTTGCCCGGCCTGTTCGAGGAGACCTTGCGCAACCTGCGCGAGGTCTCGCCGACCTATTTCGCCAACGTGCCGGCCGGCTACGCCATGCTGGCGACGGCGCTGGAGAAGGACGAGTCGCTCGCCAGGCGTTTCTTCAAGAACCTGAATTCGCTGGCCTATGGCGGCGCCACGCTGCCGTCCGATCTCTACGAGCGCATGGAGGTGCTGGCGGTCAGGCACACCGGCTTCCGCCTGCCCTTCGTCACCGGCTGGGGCTCGACCGAGACCGCACCGACGGCGACCACGGTCCATTGGGCATCGGAGCGGGTCGGCCTGATCGGCCTGCCGTTTCCCGGCGTGCAGCTCAAGCTCGTGCCGACCGGCGAGGCGGGCCGCTACGAGCTCCGTCTCAAGAGCGTGATCGTCACGCCAGGCTACTATCGCCAGCCCGATCTCACCGCCCGGATGTTCGACGAGGAAGGCTTCTACAAGATCGGCGACGCCGGCCGCTTCGTCGATCCCGAGGATCCGAGCTGGGGCCTGATCTTCGACGGCAGGGTGGTCGAGGATTTCAAGCTGATGAGCGGCACCTTCGTGCTGGTCGGTACCTTGCGAACGACAGCGATCGCCGCGGCGACACCGGTGCTGCACGACGCCGTGATCTGCGGCCACGATCGCGAGCATGTCGGGCTCCTGGGCTTCCCCAACATCGCCGCCTGTCGCGACCTTGCGGACGATCGAGGCGCCAAGCTCACCACCGCCGAGCTGCTGGTGCATCCCGCCGTAGTCGGCGTCTTGCGCGACGGACTCGCCAGAATGAACACCGAGGGCAAGGGCTCGTCGATGCAGGTGCGCCGCGCGCTCCTGATGGCCGAGCCGCCGTCGGTCGACAACCACGAGATCACCGACAAGGGCTACATCAACCAGCGCGCCACGCTCGAGCGGCGCCAGGCGCTGGTCGACAAGCTCTATGCCGGCGGCGAGGGAGTCATCGTCATCGATGGTGCGCGCGATCGCTGACGGCGCGGCGGCATGATCTATTTCCTGGCCGCCGTTGCGGCGATGGCGGGGTTCCTGTTCGGCTATGACGAGGGCGTGATCGCCGTCGCCCGGCCCCTGCTCGACAAGGACCTGCCGATGGGGCCACTGGTCGGCGGCTTCATGACGGCGGCGGTGCCGCTGGGCGCCCTGGTGGCGGCAAGCGTTGCCGGACGGATCATCGATCGGTTCGGCCGCCGGCGGGTCCTCATGGCGGCGTCTCTCCTGTTTGCGCTGGGTGCCGTGGTCGCGGCTTCGATCACCGCGATCTGGATGCTGGTGGCGGCGCGTCTCGTGCTGGGACTGGCGATCGGCGTCGCCGCGGTGGGCGCGCCGCTCTACATCGCCGAATCGGCGCCGCAGGCGATACGCGGCGCCCTGGTCTCCACCTACCAGCTGGCGATCACCATCGGCATTCTCGCCTCCTATCTGACTGGCCTGCTGATCTCCGGCGACGGCATGTGGCGGACGATGTTCGGGCTGGGCGCCGTGCCGGGCCTCCTGTTCTTCGCCGGGCTTGTCTTTCTTCCCGAGTCGCCGCGCTGGCTCGTGCTCAGGGGCTTCCCGGACGAGGCCCGGGCCAGCCTGCGGCGGCTGCGCGGCGAGGACTGCCATGTCGAAGAGGAGGTCGACGAGATGCTGCACGCGGCACTCGCCCGGCCCGACCGGAAAACCGGCTACGGGGCGTTGCTCGATCCGGCGGTGCGGCCGGCGCTGATCGTTGCCGTCGGGCTTTTCTTCCTGCAGCAGCTGAGCGGTATCAATGCCGTGATCTACTACGCGCCGGAAATCTTCAGCCAGGCCGGCTTCGACGGCGCGAACACGCAGATACTGGCGACGGTTGGCGTTGGAACGGTCAATCTGCTGACCACCGTGCTCGCGATGTTCCTGATCGACCGGGTCGGCCGACGCCGCTTGCTGATCCTGGGGTTTGTCGGGACGTCGGCCACGATGTTCGTCATCGCCCTTGCCGTCATCAACCCCGCGCTGGCGCCGTCATGGGTCATCATCCTGGTGCTGTTGCTCTATATCGCCTCTTTCGCCATCAGCCTGGGACCGCTTCCGCATGTCATGATGTCGGAGGTCTTCCCGCTCAGGGTGCGCGGACCCGGCATGAGCATGGCGTCGATCAGCAATTGGGGCTTCAACTTCGTCGTGGTCTTTGCCTTCCCGTTGATGCTGGCCGGACCGGGGCTTGGTTTCACCTTCACGATCTTCGCCGTCATCTGCCTGGGAGGCGTATTCTTCACCCTGGCGTGGGTGCCGGAAACGACAGGGACTTTCGCTCGAAGCCATCGAGAGACATCTCGAGTCCGACCGGCCGCTGGTTACGCTGAAGCACGCAATCGCCACGCACGTGCCCGGCGCCGCCGATGATGGTTGAATGCGCACCGGAACAAAGGAGAAGGGACATGCCGATCGCCACGAAGTACCTGTTCATCGTCAGCATGGATGTGACGAAGGAGAAGGAGGCTCTGTTCAACGAGGTCTACGACACCGAGCACGTGCCCCTGCTGCTCGCGGTGCCCGGCGTCAAGGCGGTCACGCGTTGGAAGACCGAGCCGGCCGCCTTCAATCTCGCCGGCGAGCGCAAGCTGCTCGACGGCGGCAGCGAGCCCAACTACGTGGCGATCTACGAAATCGAAAGTCCCGACGTGCTGCTCAGCAAGGAATGGGCGGCGGCGGCGGAGAAGGGCCGCTGGCCGAGCGAGGTGCGCCCGTACACCTCGAACCGGCGTCACATCGTGCGCAAAATAATCTGACGACCCGTTTCAGTCCGGGTGAAAACGCCGGCCTGTCGTGTCGAGCGGGTGGATTCGAATGCGCCGATGTGGCTAACTGCCGAACAGGGGATGTGAGTACGACGGGAGTACGTCATGCCCATGACTCCGATTGCGAATTCGAGCTATCTCGATTTCACGGGCTACGGGATCACCAACGCGACCACGGTCGAAGCGGCCTACAATCTCAACCCCGCTTTCATCACCCCATCCAACCATCCCGACCTCGACGTCGCGCTCATCCTGCCGCGCGCCCAGGATCCGACGGCGCTGCTGGCGTCGGATTGGGGAGCCCGCGAGCAGACCCTCGCCCAGCTCAACGGCAGCGGCACGCTGTGGACGACCTATGGCGCTGACCCGACGCTTTTCAACACGGTCGAGAATGCGCTGACCGCGCAAGGTCTCACGATCCTCAATGGTTCGAACGGAGCGACTGACGGCAACTACGTGTCGTCGGCCGCATCGCGCACGATCTGGGTCCAGCTCAACAGCGCGGCGGACTTCCAGAACCTCTTCGGCACGCCGGTGCAGGTCTACGACAATCCCCATGCGCCGAACGACGAATTCCATTTCTGGAACGGCAACCTTTCCCTGCCGTCCGAGTGGCAGGTCCAGGGGCTGTGGTTCGACACCACGCGCACGCCTACCCCGTCCGACATGACTCCCGGCGTTTCGGTCACCCTCCCGCAGGGACCGCAGAGCGTCGGCAACGCCTCGGGCGCCGGCGCGCTCCTGTCGCCGGCGGCCATCGCGCAGCTCTACAATTTCCCGCTGGAAGGCCTCGGCGTGCAGACCGCGCCGGTCGGCCTGATCGAGCCCGGCATCGGCTCCGCCTTGCGCCCCGATCAGGCCAACAGCTTCCAGACCCTGACGGAGAACTATCTCGCCAAGCTCGGCCAGGTCTTCACCGGCCAGGTGAACGTGCAGGGCGCCGATGGCCAGGTCTATGGCGGCTCGGCCGGCGAGCGCTCGCTCGACGTCGGTGTCGTGTCCTCGATCAATCCCAACGGCGACATCACCCTCTACAACGGCTCGGGCAACAACGGCCACGCTGGTGCCACGGTCTTCACCGCCATCCAGAGCGCCATATTCGACGGGATCGATCCGACGTCGGTCCTCTCCACTTCCTTCACTGACGGGAACGGCCTTTCGCCGGGGTCGCCGTTCTACGAGGCCTACCGGGAATTGCTGATCGATGCCGCGCTCAGCAACATGACCTTCCTGGACGCCCTGGGCGACGGCGGATCCGGTGGCGAGATCGGCAACGGTCTTCCCAACGTCTTCTCCAACATCACCAGCCCGTTCGGCATCATGGTCGGCGGCACCTCGCTGTCGACCTTCGCCAGCGCTCTTGCTGATCCCACCCTGGCGGCGGCGATCGTCGAGCCTGCCCTGGCGGGCGATCCCGCCATGCTCTGGCATCTCGTCGCCGGCGGGCTCACGAGCATGCCGACGCAGCCCCAGGACGTGCAGTATTTCGTCGAGGCGGTGTGGAACCAGTACCTGGTCCAGCACAACCTGATCACGACCTCCTCGGCCGTTTTCGACGGCGGCTATCTGGTCAACACGACGGGCGCCGGCGGTGTCGATATCACTCAGGCCGTGCCGGCCTACCAGCTCGCCTACGGTCTCGACCCGATGAGTACGGGTCCGTCGGCGCAGGTCGGGCGCGGCGTGCCCGATGTCAGCGCCAACGCCGGCGGCAATCTCGAGTATCTCACACCCGGCAGCGACATGATGGCCATCGGCCCGGATGGCGGCACCAGCGCCGCCACGCCGCTGTGGGCTGCCCTCGTGGCCCAGCTCGACACGATCTTCCACGACCAGGGATTGCCCAACCTGGGATACATGAACGACCTGCTGTACATCGCCTCGGCGATCGCACCGCCCTCGTTCAACGATGTGATGATGGGCAACAACGTCTCGTCGTTCACGATGGGCGGCGCCTATCAGACGTTGGCCGGCGACGACTCTCTCGTCGACGTGACGCCGACCGGCTTCGGCTATGCCGCCGGGCCGGGATACGACCTGACGACGGGGCTCGGCACGCCGAACGGCGTGTTGCTGGCGCGGGCGCTGACGACGATCGCGCACTCCGAGATGTGGTTCGCTTCGAGCCCCGACATGATCGGCTCCGACGGCCACGGCGGCTGGGTAAGCGGCGCCGACCAGAGCCTGCTGTTCCAGACGATGTCGGCCGGCGGCGCCACGGTCGGCGTCGCCGACGGTCCCGACGCCTTCGGTTTCTTCAGCACGTCGTCGGACACCTTCGCCTGGACCAGCCGGCTCGCCCAGCAGTCGCTCGAAGCCGACTTCGACCCCAGGCTGGTGGTCCTGTTCGACAAGCAGTCGCAGGGCGCGGTGATGCAGTCGGACACCCAGGCCGGCGACGCGCTGTCGGTGTCGATCAATTCCGCGTCGGCCCAGGCGACCCAGGGAAGCCTGAGCAGTTCCTTCGGCTTCGCCGATTTCACCTCGGCCGCCGGCGACGTGCGGGTGGCGCGCCCGGTGGCGGTGGCCGAGACGGCGGACGGCGCCAGCGACCAGCTCGCCATCGTGCGGCTGCGCCAGGACGGCGTCGACACGCTCTCGATCACCTTTTACCGGGTCGACGACCTCAACGGCACGATCAACGGCGTTCATCCGGGCGATCCCGGCTATCACGCGATGGTGCAGAGCCGGGCCTATCAGGCGACGAGCGGCGGCACGTCGATCGGCGGGCCGGGCTACGGCAACTACGAGCAGACCTCACTGCAGCACGTGAATGCCGGCGACCTGGTCGCCATGCAGCTCACCAACTACACCACCGGCAACACCTTCTCGGGTTTTGCCCAGGCCAACGAGACGGTGAATGGCCAGCATGTCGGCCATCTGTGGAACTACGGCCTGAACACCTGGGGCTGGGAGGATACGCCGGGCGGCGGCGACCACGATTACAACGACCTGGTCGTCGGTCTCGACTTCACCAGCGCGTCGGGTCACGGCTGGCTCACCTAGCAGCCCGGCGATACGATGGTCCCAAACGGAGGGAACATCGCACATGAATTTCCAGAACAAGGTGGCGTTGGTTACCGGCGGCGGCAACGGCATCGGGCGCGCCACGGCCCTGGGCTTTGCCAGTCGCGGCGCCAAGGTCGTGATCGTCGATCGCGACGTGGCCGGCGGCGAAGCCGCGGCAGGCATCGTGCGCCAGCAGGGCGGCGAGGCGCTGTTCGTCCAGGCCGACGTCACCAACGCCCAGTCCGTGCAGGCCTATGTGGCCAAGGCGGTCACAGCCTTCGGCCGCATCGACTGCTTCCACAACAATGCCGGCATCGAAGGCAAGGTCGCGAACATCGCCGACTATGACGAGGCGATGTTCGACTCGGTCATGGCCGTGAACGTCAAGGGCGTCTTCCTCGGGATGAAATATGTCCTGAAGCAGATGCTCGCCCAGAAGAGCGGCGGCGCGATCGTCAATACCGCGTCGACCGCCGGCCTGACGGGATCGCCCGGCATGCCGGCCTACGTCGCTTCCAAGCATGCCGTGCTCGGCCTCACCAAGACGGCGTCGGGCGAAGTGGCGCGCCATGGCATCCGCGTGAATGCGGTCTGCCCCGGCCCGATCGACACCCGCATGATCCACGACCTGGAAAAGCAGCTCAATCCGGCCAACCCCGGCAAGGTCGAGGCGACCTATCAGTCGTCGATCCCGATCGGACGCTACGGCACGGCCGAGGAAGTGGCCAACACGGTGCTGTTCCTGTGTTCGGACCTGGCCGGCAACATCACCGGCGCGCACTACGTCGTCGACGGCGGCCGCACGGCGACGCCGGGCGCGGTGACGTCGATGAACAGGGACTGAGTCTTCACCTCGCTGGGGGGTGCCCCGCCAGGGCGCGATCGTTCATGAGCAGACGAACGCGCGCGACTGGCGCTTCGCGGACGCCCCCCATCAGCGATGACTCGCTAGTTCGCCGTCATGCCGCCATCGATCACGAGCTCGCTGCCGGTGACCCACGAGGCGTCGTCTGAAGCGAGGTAGAGGCAGCCGGCGGCGATGTCGCCCGGCGTGCCGAAGCGGCCGAGCGGCGTTGCCTCCAGGCGCTTGCGCGCGACGTCGGGATTGGAATGGCCCGGCACGGTCATCGGCGTGTCGACGAA
Source organism: uncultured Alphaproteobacteria bacterium (assembly GCA_963755585.1). GTDB lineage: Bacteria > Pseudomonadota > Alphaproteobacteria > Reyranellales > Reyranellaceae > Reyranella. Next base: position 147,643 of record CAVWKN010000036.1, on the reverse strand, counting down.
GCCCGGGTGCACCGAGTTCACGCGGATCTTGTCGGGCGCATACTGGATCGCAGCGGCCTTGGAGAAGATCCGCACAGCGCCCTTGGAGGCGTGATAGGCGGCGTTGGCGTGGCTGCCGATGATGCCGCAGATCGAGGAGATGTTGACGATCGAGCCGCCGCCCGCGCGCATCATGGCCGGCACGGCGGCCTTGGTTCCCAGGAAGACGCCGGTGGCGTTGATCTCCATCACCCAGTTCCACTGCTCGAGCGTCTGGTCGGCCAGGCGCGGCCCGGCCGTCAGGCTGGTCTGGATGTTGAGCTTGGGATCGCGTCCCGAAATTCCGGCGATGTTGCACAGGATGTCGAGCCGCCCGTAGGCCTTCTCCGCCTGCGCCACGATCGCGGCCCATTGCGGCTCGCTCCGCACATCCTGGTCGGCGAACGTTGCGGTTCCGCCTGCTGAGACGATCTCTTTTTCGACCGTCTTGCCCAGCGATGCGTTGCTGTCGGTCAGCACCACTGACGCGCCATGCAGGGCGAACAGCCGCGCCGTTGCCGCACCGATGCCCGATGCGCCACCCGTCACGATCGCGACCTTGCCCAAAAGTCTTTTGCCCGGTTCCATGCTTCGTCTCCTCGTTTCCTCTGGTAGTCTGGCACATCACAGGGGTTGGACACATGAACGTGGTTTCAAGGACCCGCCTCGACGTCGAGCAGACGGCGTCGTCCTGGCTGGACTCCTTCGGTGCGGCGCTTGGCTCGGGCGACGCTGCCGCCGCGGCCGCCTGTTTCATCGTCGACGGCCACTGGCGCGATGTCCTCGCCTTCACCTGGCGACTGCAGACCGAGACCGGCGCGGCGGCGATCGAGGCCGCTTTCGGGCCGACGCTGGCGCGCACGCGGCCCACGAACTTCCACATTCCTGCCGAGCGTTCGGCACCGCGCCGCGTGCGCCGGGCCGGAACCGACTGCATCGAGGCGATCTTCGAGTTCGAGACCGCCTTCGGCCATGCCAATGGCGTGGTGCGTCTTGTCGAGGATCCTGCCGACGGCGCCTGGCGCGCCTGGACGCTGCTCACCACGCTCGAGGAACTGCACGGCTATCCCGACGGCCGGCCGCGCGCGATGAGCGACGCCGAGCGCTACTCGCGCGACTTCGGCGGCGAGAACTGGCTCGATCAGCGGCGCAAGGCGGCGGCCTATATCGATCACGATCCGGCCGTGCTGGTCGTGGGCGGCGGCCAGGCCGGACTCGCGGTCGCGGCCCGGCTCAATGCGCTGGGCGTCGACACGCTGATCGTCGATCGTCACGAGCGCATCGGCGACAACTGGCGCAAGCGCTACCACGCGCTCACCCTGCACAACGAAGTGCATGTCAACCACATGCCGCTGATGCCGTTCCCGTCGACCTGGCCGGTCTTCATTCCCAAGGACAAGCTGGCCAACTGGTTCGAAGCCTATGTCGAGGCCCTCGATCTCAACTACTGGACGGGCACGGAACTGGCCGGCGGCAGCTACGATTCCGCGGAACGGCGCTGGACGGTGACGCTCCGCCGCAGCGACGGCAGCGAGCGCACCCTCCGGCCGCGTCACGTGATCGTGGCGACCGGCGTCAGTGGCATTCCGATCTGGCCATCGTTGCCCGGACTCGAGCAATTCGCCGGAACGGTCATGCATTCCGGCAGCTACACCAGCGGCGAGGCCTGGCAGGGTCGCAAGGCCCTCGTGCTCGGTACCGGCAACAGCGGCCACGACGTGGCGCAGGATCTGTGCTCGAGCGGCGCCCAGGTCACGCTCGTCCAGCGCAGCCCGACCTATATCGTGAGCATCCGCGAGGCACAGAAGGTCTACTCCCTCTACAACGAAGGCCTGCCTTTCGCCGATTGCGATCTGCTGGCCGCGTCGATGCCCTATCCGGTGCTGCTGCGCGCCTACCAGCTTTCGACGGCGGAGATGCGCGAGACCGACCGCGCGCTGCTGCAGGGCCTCGAGGCGCGCGGCTTCCGCCTGACCTACGGCGAGGACGATACCGGTTTCCAGATGATGTATCTGCGCCGCGGCGGCGGCTATTACTTCAACGTCGGCTGCTCCGACATGATCGTCGATGGCCGCATCGGGCTGCTGCAGTACGACGCCATCGAGCGCTTCGTGCCCGACGGCGTCCGGCTGCGCGACGGCACGACGATGCCGGCCGACCTCGTCGTCGTCGCCACCGGCTACGAGAGCCAGCAGGAAGTCGTGCGCGCCAGCCTGGGCGATGCCATCGCCGACAGGATCGGCCCCGTGTGGGGCTTCGACGACGGCGGCGAGCTGCGCAACATGTGGACGCCGACGGCCCAGGACGGGCTCTGGTTCACCGCCGGCAGCCTCGCGCAATGCCGGATCTTTTCGCGCTACCTCGCGCTCCAGATCAAGGCGCGGGAAGACGGCTTGCTGGATTGACGGCCCGTCAGCGCGAGAACTCGACCACCGTCAGGTCCATCGGCAGGACATTCCATTTCTGCGCCGGCGGATTGATCGGCGTCAGGGTCAGGGGCGAACCGGTGGCTTCCGCCTTGTCGAAATCGGCGGTGCCGGCTTTGTCGATGGCGGTCATCGTGAAGTGGTTGATGATGTAGGGCAGGCCATTCGACAGGAGCGGCGAGGGGCCGTCCATGACATGGAAATGCAGGTGGGGCGCCGAGGTGTTGCCGGTGTTGCCGACCTTGCCCAGGACGTCGCCGTACTTGACCTTGGCGCCGGCCGCGACCTTCACGCTGCCCGGCTGCATGTGCGCATAGAGCGCGAACGCCCCGTTGCCGATGTCGAGCACGACGAAATTCCCGTCGGCCTGGTCGATCGGCAGGTTCTCCGGCAGCTTGCCGGGCGGCTGCTCCGGAAGGTCGTTGCGCGTGTCGACCACCGTTCCGTCGGACACGGCGATCACGTCCTTGCCGAAGATCGTGTAGTTCTCGACCTTGCTGAGATCGCCTTTGACCAGGCGGTTCTGCTCGTCGACCTGCTCCCAGTCGATGGCGAAGCGCTGGGCGAGGGCGAAGCGGCCGTCGAGCGGCAGCAGGGCGCGCACGTGCCGGATCGTGTCGCAGCAGCCGTCGCCCGCCAGATAACCCTTGCCGATCAGCGGCGGCCCGAGCAGCACCGGGTTGGCGTCGATCACCGGTGTCTCGGCGATGGTGAGCGTAAAGGGCGTGTCCGGTCTGCCTTGCTGGACGGCGACCGCGGATATCCGGTGGATGATGCTGCGCGGCACGTTGGTGCTCGGTGCCATCGGCACATGCACAAACAGGACGCCGAACTGTCCGACGCCGAGCGAGGTCGCTTCGGCACCGCGGCGGCCGCCGATCGAGAAGCGCTTGCCGATGTCGGCGGGGCCCTGCTCGAGCAGCAGCTTTCCCGTCGCGGCATCGATGACATCGACCTTCGCGAGGTCGATGGACATCGGCGTCGGGTTGGAGAGCCGCAGTTCGTAGACGAGATGGCGCTGGTCGTCGGAGCCGTAGGCCAGTCGGGGTGCCCATAGGACGTCGCCGAGGAGGCGCGTGAGCACGGGGTCGGCGGCGCGGGCCTCCGTTGCCGCCAGGGAAAGGCCCGACAAGAGAGCGACGACGGCGGTCGCGAACGCGCGCAGCTTACGTTTCATTCCGATCAGCCTCTTTCCACGGAGAACGCAACTATTGCGATAGAATATAATTTGTGGTGCACTCTGCCTATCGTCCATTTCAATGCGGGGAGGGCTGAATGACAAGCCGGAGTCACATTGAAGCTGCGGTCAGATCTCTCTGCGAAGCTCGTCTGCGGGGAGACCTGGAAGGGACGCTGAAGGACGCCGCGGAAAATGTCGTGTTCAGATTGAACGCGCGTGGAACCGGCCAGGAGTCCCTGAGCGAGCGCGCGCAGGGCAAGGCAGCGATCAGGCCGATCCTGAGGCAACTCATTGATACCTGGCGCTTTGACGACTGGAAGCAGATCTCCCTCCTGATCGACGGAGAGAAAGCGCTACTTCATTGGACGGCCCACGTGACCTGCGTGCCCACCGGGAAATCCGAGGGCTTCGATGTCTTCGACCTCTTCACGTTCCAGGACGGCAAGATCGTCGACTATCATCAAACCACTGACACCGCCCTGATGATGTCGCTCGCGACCTAGGCAAACGATCCTATTCGTCGACGCGCGACTCGCGGATGCGCCGTGTTCCCTGGAACACCGGCTTCAGCGGATCCATCACGAAGCGGATGCGCGGCAGGTCGGTGTCGACGGTGCAGCAGGTGCCGACGATCGGCTCGGCGAGCTTGAGGCCGGGCGCGTTCCACGCCGCCGCGTCGAACGTGGCGACCTGCGGCTTGCCGCGCTCGGCCTTGTAGAAGGTGTATTTCGGATCGACCTGGATCAGCATCGGCTGGGTCTGGCCGTCGAGCGGTGCGTTCGCCGCCGTCACCCAGTTGATGTACTGCACGTCGGTGCCCGACACCGGCTGCGGATCGACGAGCGCGCAGTCGAGGATGGTCTTGCCGTCCTTCTTCACCGTGCCCATGACCCGATCGTGCCGGCGCAGGAACTTCACCTCGCCGGCCTCGATCGGGAAGCCCCAGCGGCCGCGCAGCTCCTTGGCCGCCGCGTCGCTGCTGGCGACCGCGCCCAGCAGCAAGCCGCGCGGATGCGCGCCGGCGCGGGTGCCGAGCCGCAGCATGGCGAGCGTGAACGGCCCGACCGGGCTCTCGGAATATTTCGTGACGGCCAGGATGACGTAGGAGGGCAGCGCCGGATGCATCGCCTTGGGCAGCAGCCCGTCGGTCGAGCTGCGCGGCACCTCGATCAGGAGCTGCAGCATCTCCGCCTTGGGCAGGGTCCAGGCTTCGGTGTCGAGGTTGGCCAGGGTCGGCAGCTTCCGGGCGACGGTATTGAGATCGAGCGTTCCATAGAGGGGCATGGGTTACTCCGCCGCCGCCGCGACACTTGTCGGCTTCTTGGCGAACACCGGCATCACTTCCTTGGCGAAGAGCCGCAGGCTCGCCATCACCTGGTCCTGCGGCACGACCTCGTTGGCGTTCAGGATGAAGTTGATGCAGTCGACGCCGAGCGATTCCCATTTCTTCACCGCGCGGATGATGCGCGCCGGATCGCCGTAGGCCATGCCCTCGGTCTGCTGCTCGTTGGCGTCGGGCCCGGTGGCGGCGCGGCGCAGCGCCGGCAGGAGGCCGAGCGACTGGTAGGACGGCGAGGAGTAGACCTCGCGGGTCGAGATCAGCTGCGTCGCCAGGTAGTTGAAGGTGTTGCCGAGCTTCTTGCCCATCTCGACGCCGGTCTTCTCGTCCTCGTGGCAGAACAGGAAGTTCGTCGTCGCGACCTGCTCGTTCACGAAGGCGCCGACCGGCTCGCACGACTGGATGCGCCGGCGGTACTCCTTGATCTTCTTCTCCTGCTCGTCGAAGCCCGCGAAGGAGAGGCCGAGGCTGCCCAGGCCGCGCTCGGCGGCATCGATCTCGGTGCCCGGGCTGGTCACCGCCACCCACATCGGCGGGTGCGGCTTCTGGTAGGGCTTGGGCAGGATGGTGCGTTCGGGCATCGACCAGAATTCGCCCTGGTAGGAGAAGGTCTCCTGCATCCACATCTTGGGCAGGCAGCGCACGAACTCGTCCCAGCTCTTCTTGGTCGTGTCGGGATTGGCGCCGAAGCCGCCCAGCTCGGTCCAGGTCGCCGAGCGGCCGGTGCCGACATGCAGGCGGCCACCCGACAGGATGTCGAGCGTCGCCGTCTTCTCGGCGATCTTGATCGGATGGTTGAACTCCGGCACGCAGACCACGATGCCATGGCCGACCTGGATGCGCTTGGTCAGCACGGCGCAGGCGGTCAGGAACAGCTCGGGCGCGGAGCAGTGGGAATATTCCTCGAGGAAATGATGCTCGACCGCCCAGACATGGTCGAAGCCCAGCTCGTCGGCCAGCTTCACCTGCTCGAGGCAATTGTTGTAGACCGTGCGCTCTTTTTCCGGCGTCCACGGCCGCGGGATCGAGATCTCGTAGAAAAGGCCGAATTTCATCGGGTCCTCCGCTTTTGCGAAACGCTAGGCTTGCCCGCGGGCCGACGCAACAGCACCATGACATCGGAGGGCGAAATCGAAATGACACGGTTGGCGGGCAAGGTGGCGATCGTCACGGGCGGCGCGAGCGGCATGGGGCGTGCCACGGTCATGCGTTTCCTGGCCGACGGCGCCAAGGTCGTGGTGGCCGACCTCAACGAAGCCAACGGCGCGGAGACCCTGGCGGTCGCCAAGGCGGGCGGCCACGGCGACAGCATCGCCTTCGTGCGCTGCGACGTGGCCAACGAAGCCGACGTGGCGGCGACGGTCGCGGCCGCCGGGAAACGCTTCGGCCGGCTCGACATCGCCTATCTCAATGCCGGCGTCGGCGGCGCCTTCGGTCCGATCGCCGAGACCACCGTCGAGGACTGGGACTACACCTTCGCCGTCCTCACGCGCTCGGTATTCCTGGGCATGAAGCACGCCTCGCAGGCGATGAAGAAGCACGGGGACGGCGGCGTCATCCTGGTCACCGCCTCGATCGCCGGCATGGTGGGCGGCGGCGGCAGCCATGCATATTCGGCGGCCAAGGCCGCGGTCATCAGCCTGATCGAGAACGTGGCGGCCGAGCTCGGGCCCGAGCGCATCCGCGTCGTCGGCATTGCGCCCGGCGTGATCTCGACGCCTCTGGTTCATCGCGGCCGGCCGGAAAAATACGACAAGCAATTCAACCACCAGCCCTGGCCCGACCGCGGCGAGCCGGAGAGCATCGCCGACGTGGCGGCCTTCCTGTGTTCGGACGACGCCCGCTTCATTACCGGCGAGACCGTGAAGGTCGACGGCGGCCTGCTGGCGCAGGGCATTGCACTCTGGGGCACGGGCAGGGATAACATTTTCATGAAAAGCGCCGGCGTCAATCGCGGCACCACCGGCGAGGCCATGGTCGTGCGCAACCTTCCATCCGGAGATCACAGGAAATGAGCGAAGCTGAGCGTCTTCACCGCCATCTCATCGGCCAGCAGGGATCGCGCCGTTCGCTGAACACGCCCGCCCTGGTGCTCGACCTCGACATGCTCGACCGCAACATCGCGGAGATGGCGACCTTCGCCAAGGCGCACAAGGTGAACCTCAGGCCGCATTCCAAAACCCACAAGTCGGCCGACATCGCGCTTCGCCAGATCAAGGCCGGGGCGCTGGGCGTGTGCTGCGCCAAGCTGGGCGAGGCCGAGGCGCTGGCCGAGGGCGGCGTCGAGAACCTGCACATCACCTCGCCGGTGGTGACGCCGCAGGCCATCACGCGGCTGATCGAGCTGAACGGCAAGATCAAGGACCTGATGGTCGTGGTCGACCATCCCGCCAACGCCGAGGCGCTGGCGGGGGCCGCCGCCAAGGCCGGCAAGCCGCTCACGGTCGTGGTCGACATCGATCCCGGCATGCATCGCACCGGCGTGGCGACGCCCGACGGCGTCGTCGAGCTGGTCAGGAAGGTCACGCAACTGAAGTCGCTGAAATATGCCGGCGTGCAGTTCTATTGCGGCCGTCACCAGCACATCAAGGACTACGCCGAGCGCAAGGCCTCGATCGAGGAGCGCACGGAGTATCTCAAGGGCATTCTCGCCAAGCTCGACGCGGCGGGCCTGAAGCCCGGCATCGTCACCGGCTCGGGCACCGGTACGCATTTCATCGACGCCAAGCTCGGCGTCTTCACCGAGCTGCAGGTCGGCTCCTACGTCTTCATGGATCACGAATACAATATCTGCGACCTGCGCGGGCTCGATCGTCCGACCTTCGAGCAGGCGCTGCAGATCGATGCCCGGGTGGTGAGCAGCAACACCGCGGGGATGGTCACGGTCGATGCCGGCCTGAAGTCGATGGCGACCGAAGCCGGTCCGCCGCAGATCCTGAAGGGCGCCGTCGAGGGCGCCACGACGCGCTTCATGGGCGACGAGCACCTGGCGGTGATCGCGCCCGAAGGCAAGGCCGCGCCCGGCCATGGCGAGCAGGTGATCCTGACGCCGCCGCATTGCGATCCCACGGTCAATCTCTACGAGAGCTATCACGTGGTGAAGGGCGACACGCTGGTCGAGATCTGGCCGGTGACGGCGCGCGGTCGGTCGCGCTGAGTATAGCCGCAACAGTCTGCTCGGCTGCTCGTCGGTGGCTGTAAACGAAAAAGGGACCGTTCCGAAGAACGGCCCCCTTCCGGACCCGGCGCCCCGAACGACCTCGGAAATCTGCCCGGCGCGTCGCCGCTCCAGACGATTTCCGGGCGGTCATCCGAACCGCTCGGTCTACCTGCCCGAAAAGATCATCGATGCCGCTTTCGCGTCCCCTCTGATCCTGGCGCGGGAGCTGCTCTTTCGGGCCGCTATCACGCCTTGGGCCGGTCACCGAGTTTGGTCTTGATTTAAGAGAGGACCAGGGATCGGCCAACCGCTGCTCTCTGATTGCCAGACTACTCCCGACCGCTCGAGCGGTCCGTCGAATTCTGCGGTCGGCCACCGGTGCATTAGGTGGAAAACGAAAATAAGATTTCGCGCGGGTCGCATTTGTTGTATGCGTTGACCGGCTGGCCACAAACCCATGAGAATGCAAGTGCACGAACGATCGCGCCTCTACGTAACGCCGGCGTCGCCCTGGGTCAGAAGGGTCCGGGTCGCGATCCTCGAGCTCGGCATCGCGGACCGCTTCGAGTTCGTGCAGACCAAGTGGCCGCATAGCTGGGGCACCAGGACCGTGTCGCATTCGGCCGACTTCGTTGCGGCGACGCCGGCGCAGCGGATTCCGGCGCTGGTCACACGGGACTTCTCGCTGACGGATTCCCATTCGATCTGCGACTACATCAACGGTGAGCTCGGCGGCTTTCGATTGCTGGCGCGCGAGGGCGGCGCACGATGGCGCGCCCTTGCCGACATCTCGGTCGCCGGTGCCATCATCGAGGCGCAGATCCTGCGCCGGGCCGAGCTGCTGCGCGGCGAGCACGAACGGTCGGCCGACTTCCTTGGCAAGATGGGCGAGCGCACGATGCGCTGCTTCGGTGCTCTCGAGAAACGGGTCGGTGATTTCGGCGCCGCGTTCGATCTCGCCCAGATCACGATCGCCGTCGCCTGCGAATACGAGGACTGGCGATATGGGAGCGAGTGGCGGAGCATCGCCCCGAAACTGGCGGCGTGGTCCGATGGCCTGGCGCAGCGGCCGTCGATGCAGGCGACCCGGCCTGCCGAAACACCGCAATCGTAGCTGACGTTTTGCTGACAGCGCGCGGCGCCTGACTCAATAAATTCAGCGTCAGGGGCACATTCCGCACGCGCGGCACGTACTGTTTAAGGTATCTGCTCGTCGAGGGCGCCGCCGGCTCATACGAAAGTATGTCGTCGTTACACCAACTCCCCGGCCGCTCGCCCTTGCGCGGCGTTTCTGTCCGCCAACATTCAGACTCCCATGGATAAGCCGCACCTCGCCGTGGTTCCCCTCCCTGAGGCGGTCGCATGAGCGAAGTTGCGAACGCACCGGTGGTCGGCCACTCGCGTTTCCGTCGCCTGGGCTGGATCGTGGCTGCGCTCGTGCTGGCTGTGGCCGGCGTCGTCCTCTGGCAGAAACTCGCCCAAAAGCCGCCACCGCGAGCCGCGCCGCCGCAGATCGTCAAGGTCGCCCAGGCGACGCTGGGCGACATGCCGGTGGTGCTGAACGAGCTGGGCACCGTCATGCCCACGGCCACGGTCACCGTGATGCCCAACCAGGCCGTCAGCGGCTATCTCGTCGACGTGCCCTTTCAGGAAGGCCAGGACGTGCAGAAAGGCCAGCTGCTGGCGCAGATCGATCCGCGCCCGTTCCAGGCGGCGCTCGACCAGGCCATCGGCACGCTGCAGCGCGATCAGGGCCTGCTCAACGAGGCGAAGATGGACCTCGTGCGCTTCCAGAAGCTCGTCACGCTGGATTCCATCGCGCGCCAGCAGGCCGAAGACCAGGCCTACGTCGTCCAGCAGAACGAGGGGACGGTGAAGCTCGACCAGGCGGCGGTCGACACCGCCCGGCTCAACCTCGGCTATGCCAGCATCACCTCGCCGATCGCCGGAAGGGTCGGCCTGCGTCTGGTCGACGTCGGCAACTACATCACCGGCTCGTCGACCACGGGCATAACCGTCGTCACGACCATCAAGCCGACGACGGTCGAGTTCACGGTCGCCCAGAACGATCTCCAGAAAGTGGTCGAGCGGTTCAGGACACCGGGCGTGAAGCTGCCGGTGACTGCCTACAACAGCGACGGCAGCAAGGCGCTTGCGACCGGCACGCTCTATGCCCTCAACAATCAGATGACCACGAGCACCGGCACCGTCACCCTGCGGGCGACTTTCGCCAACGACGACGAAGTCCTGTTTCCCAATGAATTCGTCAATATCCGCCTGCTCGTCGATACGCTGCATCAGGCGGTGCTGGTGCCGACGCCCGCGGTGCTGAGCGGCGCGCCCGGCAACTACGTCTTCCTCGTCAACAAGGACACGGTGTCGGTGCATCCGGTCACCCTGGGACCGAGCGACGGCAAGAACACGGTCATCCTGAGCGGCCTCAGCGCCGGCGACACCGTCGTCATCGACGGCACCGATCGCCTGAGCGACGGCGCGAAGATCAGGACCGCCGCCTGCCACTGCCCCGGCCGCCACCGCACCGGCCGCCACCGCGCCGGCGCCTCAGGGCTCCGAGGTCGCGCGGAAGCCGGCGGCGACGAGCGGCCAGCGGTAGCGGCCCGCCGCCGCCGCGTTACGGGACAAGCTGATGAACATTTCCCGCCTGTTCGTCGTGAGGCCGGTGGCGACCTCGCTTCTGATGATCGCCCTCGTGCTGGTCGGCCTTGTCTCGGTGAGCTTCCTGCCGATCTCGTCGCTGCCCGACGTCGACTATCCGACCATCCAGGTCCAGACCTTCTATCCCGGCGCCAGCCCGCAGGTCATGTCGACCACGGTGACGGCGCCGCTCGAAGTGCAGCTCGGCCAGATTCCCGGCCTGCAGCAGATGACCTCCTCGAGCTCGTCGACCGCCTCCGTCATCACCCTGCAGTTCGACCTGGCGATGAATCTCGACGTCGCCGAGCAGGACGTGCAGGAGGCGATCAACGCCGCCGCCAGTTTCCTGCCGGCCGGCCTGCCGGCGCCGCCGACCTACGCCAAGGTCAATCCGGCCGACCGGCCGATCCTGACCCTGGCGGTGACGTCCAAGGGGATGGCGCTCACCGAGCTGCAGGACATCGCCAACAACCGCCTCGCCTCGAAGATCGCCGAGGTCCCGGGCGTCGGCCTGGTCACGCCGTCGGGCGGCAATGTCCCCGCGATCAGGGTGGAGGCCGATCCGCAGAAGCTCGCCGCCTACGGCCTCAACATCGACGATCTGCGCACGCTGCTGGGCTTCATCACCTTGAGCCAGCCGAAGGGCAATTTCGACGGGCCCGACCTCGACTACACGATCAACGACAACGACCAGATCTCCGATCCCAAGGACTATCTCGACACGGTGATTTCCTACCAGAACGGCTCGCCGGTCCTGCTGCGCGACGTGGCCACGGTGAGGCGGGCCGCCCAGAACGTCGAGCAGGGGGCCTGGTTCAACGGCACCGCCGCCATCGTGCTGAACGTCGAGCGCCAGCCGGGCGCCAACGTCATCAAGACCGTCGACCAGATCAAGCAGCAGCTGCCGCAGCTTCTGGCAAGCCTGCCGCCCTCCATGCATGTCGAGATCGTGGCCGACAGCACCACGATGATCCGCTCGTCCGTGGCCGACGCCTTCTTCGAGCTCGTGCTCGCCATCGTGCTCGTCGTCCTGGTGATCTTCGTCTTCCTGCGCAACCTGCCGGCCACGATCATCCCGAGCATCTCGGTGCCGGTGTCGCTGATCGGCACCCTGGCGGTGATGTACAAGCTCGGCTACTCGATCGACAACCTGTCGCTGATGGCGCTGATCATCGCCACCGGCTTCGTGGTCGACGATTCGATCGTGATGATCGAGAACATCGTGCGCTATCTCGAGGAGGGCATGCGGCCGCTCGAGGCGGCGCTGACCGGCGCCGGGCAGATCGGCTTCACCATCGTCTCGCTGACGGTCTCGCTGATCGCGGTGCTCATCCCGTTGCTGTTCATGGGCGGCGTCATCGGACGCCTGTTCGCCGAATTTGCGGTGACGCTTGCCGTCACGATCGTGCTTTCCGCCGTCGTCTCGCTCACCCTCGTGCCGATGCTGTGCGCGCGCATCCTGCGACGCCAGTCCGAGCGCCAGCCCAGCCGGTTCGAGCGCCTGAGCGAAAGCGCTTTCAACGCCACGCTCGCTGCCTACGAACGCGGCCTGCGCTGGGTGCTGCGTCATCAGGGCCTGACCCTCGTCGTGGCGGTCGTCACGGTGGGCGTGACCGGGGCCCTCTACGTCGTCATCCCCAAGGGCCTGTTCCCCGTCCAGGATGTCGGCGTCATCCAGGGCATCAGCGTCGCCGACAATTCGATCTCCTACCAGGCGATGACGGCGCGGCAGACGGCGTTGGCGGCTGCCATCCTGAAAGACCCCGACGTCGCCAACCTGACGTCGTATGTCGGTATCGACGGCACCAACACGACCCTGAACAACGGCCGCTTCCTGATCAACCTCAAGACCGACCGCTCGCGCACCGCGGCTGCAGATCGCGCGGCGCATCCAGGCCGAGGTGGCGGACGTTCCGGGGGTCAAGCTCTTCCTGCAGCCCGAGCAGGATCTGACGCTGAACGCCACGGTATCGCCCAACCAGTACCAGTTCGTGCTGCGCGGGCCCAACCAGGAGGAGTTCGCCAAATACGTCCCGCAGCTTCTCGACAGGCTGAAGCAGCTGAAGTCGATCGAAGACGTCGCCAGCGACCTCGACAATGATGGACTGACGGTGAATGTCGAGGTCCATCGCCAGCTTGCCGCGCGCTACGGCATCACGCCGGCGACCATCGACAATGCGCTTTACGACGCGCTCGGCCAGCGCATCGTGACGACCATCTTCAACCAGTCGACGCAGTACCGCGTGATCCTCTCGGCCAAGCGCGACAGGGTGCCGAACCTGCAGGCGCTCGGCTCGATCTATCTGCCGACCCAGACGGGCAGCACGGGCCAGATCCCGCTTTCCGCCATCGCCGACATCAAGGTCGGCAAGGCGCCCAGGGTCATCAATCACCTGGCGCAATTCCCCGCGGTCACCGTGTCGTTCAACCTGGCCACCGGCGCTTCGCTCAGCGGCGCCATCGCCGACATCGATGCGGCGATCCAGGCGGTGCACCTGCCGCCGTCGATCACCACGACGTTCCAGGGTGCGGCGCAAGCGTTCGAGGACTCGCTGTCCAGCGAGGTGTTCCTGCTGATCGCGGCCCTCGTCGCCGTCTACATCGTGCTGGGCGTGCTGTACGAGAGCTTCATCCATCCGGTGACGATCCTTTCGACCCTGCCGTCGGCCGGCATCGGCGCGCTGCTGGCGCTGATGGCCGACGGCAAGGAACTCGATGTGATCGGCGTCATCGGCATCGTCCTGCTGATCGGCATCGTCAAGAAGAACGCCATCATGATCGTCGACTTCTCCCTCGAAGCCGAACGGGAGCAAGGCAAGCCGCCCGAAGAGGCGATATTCGAAGCCTCGCTGCGACGCTTCCGGCCGATCCTGATGACGACCCTGGCGGCGATGCTGGGCGCGCTGCCGATGCTGCTGGGCAGCGGTACGGGCTCCGAGCTGCGCCGGCCGCTGGGCCTGGTCATCATCGGCGGCCTGGCCCTCAGCCAGATCCTGACACTGTTCACCACGCCGGTGATCTATCTGGCCTTCGATCGGCTTTCCCGGCGCTTCAGCCGCCGTCGCGCCGGATCAGCCGCCCAGCCGAGCGCCTGCCGACCGGGGTCCCCCGGTGAACTTCTCGGCCGCCTTCATCGATCGGCCGGTGGCGACGACGCTGCTCGCCATTGCGATCTTCCTGTCGGGTGTGCTGGCCTATTTCAACCTGCCGGTGGCGCCGCTGCCCAACATCACGTTTCCGATCGTGGTCGTCCAGGCGACCTTGGCGGGGTCGTCGCCCGAGATCATCGCCGCCTCCGTCGTCGAGCCCCTCGAGAAGCGCCTGGCCACGATCGCCGGCGTGAACGAGCTCACCTCGACGAGCTATGTCGGCCAGGCGCGGATCGTCGCCCAGTTCGACGTGAGCCGCGACATCAACGGCGCGGCGCGCGATGTCCAGGCGGCCATCCAGGCGGCGCGCGCCGACCTGCCGACGACGCTGCGCGGCAATCCGACCCTGCGCCAGTTCAACCCGGCCGACGCGCCCATCATGGTGCTGGCGTTGACCTCCGACACGCTGACCAAGGCGCAGCTCTACGACAGCGCCAGCACCGTGATCCAGCAGCAGCTCTCCCAGATCAGCGGCGTCGGCCAGATCACGCTGGGCGGCGCCGCCCTGCCCGCCGTCCGCATCGAGCTCGAGCCGGACAAGCTCACCAGCTACGGCATCGGCATGGAGGACGTGCGGGCGGCGGTGTCGGCCGCCAACGCCGACAGCGCCAAGGGCGATATCGACCAGGGCGACCAGCGCTTCGAGGTCACCTCCAACGACCAGGCGACGGTCGCGGCGGACTACCGCGATCTCGTCATCGCCTACCGCAACAATGCGCCGGTCTTCCTGCGCGACGTCGCCGAGGTCGACGATTCGAACGAGAACATCCGCAATACCGGCCTCTACAACGGCACGCCGGCGGTGGGCGTCATCGTGTTTCCCATACCGGGCGCCAACATCGTCGCCACCGATGCCCAGATCCGCAGGGTCCTGCCGGCGATCGAGGCGACGTTGCCGCCCGGCGTGCACGTCAACGTCGCAATGGACCGTTCGCAATCGGTCAACGCCGCGGTCGGCGATACGCAGCGCACCCTGGTGATCGCCGTCGTGCTGGTGATCGGGGTGGTCTTCGTCTTCCTGCGATCGCTGCGCTCGATCTGGATTCCGGCCGTGGCGCTGCCGTTGTCGATCATCGGCACGTTCGGGCCGATGTACCTGCTGGGCTACAGCATCGACAACCTGTCGCTGATGGCGCTCACGATCGGCACGGGCTTCGTCGTTGACGATGCCGTGGTGGTGCTCGAGAACATCGTCCGCCATCTCGACGCCGGCCTCAGCCCGCGGGAGGCGGCCTTGCGCGGCAGCGCCGAGGTCGGCTTCACGGTGGTCTCGATGAGCGTCTCCCTGATCGCGGTGTTCATTCCGATCCTGCTGATGCCGGGCACCGTCGGCCTGCTGTTCCACGAGTTCGCGGTGACGCTGTCGATCGCCATCCTGATCTCGATGGTGATCTCGCTCACCATAACGCCCTGCATGTGCGCCTACATGCTCAAGGATCGCCGGGCACTGCACTCACGGGCGGGCTGGGCGGTGTGGGCCGGCGGGCTGTTCGATCGCTTCAGCAGCGGCTATGCGCGCAGCCTGCGCATCGTGCTCGACCATACGCTCCTGGTCGGGCTCGTGCTGATCGGCCTGATCGTCGGCAACGTCTTCCTGTTCAGGATGTTGCCCTCGACCCTTTTCCCGGAACAGGACACCGGCCTCATCCTCGGGCAGATCATCGCCGACCAGGCGATTTCGTTTCCGGCCATGTCCGAGAAGCTCGCCCAGCTCCAGGGCATCGTGCAGAAGGACCCGGCGGTCGCCTCTGTCTTCGGCTTTGCGGGCTCGGGCTCGGTCGGCCGCGCCGGCAATACAGCCAACGTCTTCATTGCGCTGAAGCCGCTCGCCGAGCGGCAGGCGTCGGCGCAGCAGGTCATTCAGCGCCTGCGTCCCGGCCTCAACGGCATTTCCGGGGCGCGGCTCTTCCTGCAGGCGCAGCAGGATCTCAGGATCGGCGGCCGGCAAACGGCGGCGGAGTATCAGTATACGTTGAGCGGCGACGATCCCAATGCGCTCTACACCCTGGTGCCGAAGCTGATCGCCGAGCTCGCCAAGCATCCGGACCGGCTGGCTGACGTCAATACGGACATGCAGCAGAACGGCCTGCAGACCTACGTGACGATCGATCGCGCCACGGCGGCGCGCTACGGCCTCGCGCCCAACCAGGTCGATGCCGCGATCTACGATGCCTTTGGCCAGCGCACTATTTCCACGATCTACAATCCCTACAACCAATATTTCGTGGTCATGGAGGTGGCGCCGAAATACTGGCAGCGACCGCAGGATCTCAACCGGATCTACCTCAGCACATCCGCCGGCAATGCGACCGGCACGCAACAGACGCAGATGCCGCCCGGCACGGTGACGGGCGTAAAGCCGTTCGTGCCGGTCGCTCCCCGCGTGACGGCATCGGCCGCCAATGCGCTCAATGCCAATGCCCAGGCGAACCAGACGACCAACGCGATATCCAACGGCCGCGGCGGGACGTCGACCGGCAGCGCCGACAGCACGGCGGCCGAAACCATGGTGCCGCTGGCCGCCGTCGCCCGGGCGATCGACAACCATACGGCAATACAGGTCAACCATCAGAGCGGCCTCGTCGCGGCGACGATATCCTTCAACCTGCCGGCGGGCGGATCGCTCAGCGCGGCGCAGGCGACGATCGAGACGGCGATGCGCGATCTCGGCGCGCCTTCATCGATCCAGGGCAGCTTCCAGGGGTCCGCCCAGGTCTTCACCCAGTCTCTGTCGACGACGCCGTTCCTGATCCTGGCCGCCCTCGTCGCCGTCTACATCGTGCTCGGAATCCTGTACGAGAGCACGATCCATCCGCTCACCGTCCTGTCGACGCTGCCGTCGGCCGGCATCGGCGCCACCCTGGCGCTCATGCTGTTTGGCGTGCCGTTCTCGATGATCGCGCTGATTGGCATCATCCTCCTGATCGGCATCGTGAAGAAGAACGCGATCATGATGATCGACGTCGCGATCCATCTCGAACGGAACGAGGCCAAGGACGGCAAGGAGGCGATCTACGAGGCCGCCGTGATCCGCTTGCGGCCGATCATGATGACCACGGCCGCGGCGGTGTTGGGCGCCGTGCCGCTGGCCATCGGCATCGGCCAGGGTGCCTCGCTGCGCCAGCCACTCGGCATCACCGTGATGGGCGGCCTGCTGCTCAGCCAGATCTTCACCCTCTACACCACGCCGGTGATCTATCTCTCGCTCGATCGCCTGAGGGTCAAGCTGGGCGAGGCCGCTGCGGCCCTGAGGGGACGGCGCGCGCACTGACCGGCGAGATGGGTGCCCCGCAAGATTACGGCTTGTACTTCGCCAGGCATGACGGAATGCTGCGCCCTCACTCGGGAGGGGAGAACGGATGCTGGCCGAACCTGGACACTACGACTACGCGCCCTATAGCGGTCGCCCGCGCATCGTCTGGCCGGGCGGGGCGCGCATCGCGGTGTGGCTGGCGCCCAATATCGAGCATTACGAGCTCGAGCCGCCGGGTAATCCGCGCAAGGTGCCGTGGCCGCGGCCGGTGCCGGACATCCTCAACTATTCCCATCGCGACTACGGCAACCGGACGGGCTTCTGGCGCATGGCCGACGTCATGGCCCGGCACGGCGTGCGCGGCAGCGTGTCGCTGAACGTCGCGGTCTGCGACCACTTTCCCGAGATCATCGAGCGCTGCTGCGAGCTCGGCTGGGAGCTGTTCAGCCACGGCACCTACAACACGCGCTATTTCTACGACCTGTCGGAGGACCAGCAGCGCGCCGTGATCGCCGACAGCCGCGAGACCATCCTGAAATACAGCGGCCAGTCGCTCGACGGCTGGCTGACGCCGGCCATCACCAACGACGAGACGACCCAGCACGTGCTGGCCGAGGAAGGCATCAAGTACACGCTCGACATGGTGCACGACGACCAGCCGATGCCGGTCAAGGTGCGCAACGGCCGGCTGATCAGCGTGCCCTACTCGCTCGAGGTGAACGACGTGCCGCTGTTCCAGAACCGCAACACGCCGGTCGAACGCTACACGGCAATGGTCAAGGCCCAGTTCGACCAGCTCTATGCCGAGGGCGTGGAGAGCGGCACGGTGATGTGCCTGCCGCTGCATCCCTTCCTCACCGGCCAGCCGCAGCGCATCGCCGCCCTCGACGAGGCGCTCGCCCATATCGTGGCGCATGACGGCGTCTGGCTGGCCACGGGGCGCGAAATCGCCGCCTGGTACACCGAGCATTACTACGACGTGTTCTCCAAATGGCTGGCCGCCGGCACGCCGGGAGGCCGGCGATGAGCGGCCCCGGAATCCCCAACTATCTCGACTATCCGTGGCGCCGCCGCGGCCTCGACCACGATCGGTTCGCCCATCGCAACCTGCCGCAGGCCAAGCCGACCGTATGGCCGGGCAAGGCGCGGGTGGCGCTGTGGGTCGCCGTCCATGTCGGGCATTTCCCGATGGACATGCCGCGGCAGCCGTTCGTGGCGCCGGGCGGCGTCGACCGGCCCTATCCGAGCTATTGGGACTACACCCAGCGCGACTACGGCAACCGGGTCGGCATCTATCGCCTGATGCGCGCCCTCGATGCGCGCGGCCTGCGTGCCACGGCGCTCCTGAACGCGGCGGTCGCGACGCGCTATCCCGCGCTTGCCGCGGAGATCAGCGCCAGCCAATGGGAGGTCGCGGCGGCCGGCGTCGACATGGGCCGCCTTCATCATGGCGGCCTGGCCGAAGCCGATGAGAGAAAGCTCGTGACGGACGCCGTCGCCGCCTTGCGCGGCGCCTTCGCCTCGAAGATCCGCGGCTGGCATTCCCCCGCCCATTCCGAATCGATGCGCACGCTCGATCTCGTGGCGGGGGCGGGGCTCGACTACGTCGCCGACTGGATCAACGACGACATGCCCTATCCGGTCGCCACGTCGGCCGGGCCGCTCACCGCCATGCCGCTCGCCTGGGACCTGTCGGACCAGCGGCTGCTCTTCCAGCAGCACATGGATACCGCCGAGTTCGTCGAGCAGGTGCTGCGCGCCTTCAAGACCCTCTATGCCGAGGCGGCCAGCACGGGCAGCGGGCGAATCCTCACCGTGACCATCACTCCCTGGCTGATGGGCCAGCCGCATCGCATCCGCGCGCTGGGAACGATGCTCGACCGAATCCTCGACTACGCCGGCGTCTGGTCGGCGACCGGTGCGGAGATCGTCGACGCCTGGAAAGCGAGCGGCTGAAGGACTTCAGGCCGGCGCCGCTCGCAGTTTGCCGACCAGCAGGCCGCCGTTCCACAGGCGCGCCAGGCTGACGAGCGCCACCATGCCGAGGGCGCTCACGACGAACATGCCGAGAAAGGCCTTCTGGCCGTACGCGCCGTAGAGCACGCCGGCGAGCTGGAAGATCACCGCCTGCGCCGCCCCCGTGCCGATCGCGTAATAGACGCTCTGGCCCAGCGCCACGCCGGTGGCCGGCAGGGCGCGCTGGATGAAGGCCATGGCGCCCAGATGGCAGGCGGCGAAGGTGCCGGCATGCAGCGCCTGCAGCAGGACCAGCGCCCACAGCTCGGTCGTGAACGCCATGCCGAGCCAGCGCACCATGCCACAGGCGAGCGCGAGGCCGATCATGCCGCACACGCCGATCCGCGCCAGAAGCCAGCCGCTGCCCAGCATCAGCAGGATCTCGGCGGCAACGCTCTCGGCCCACAGCAGGCTGATGGTGACGTCGTTGATGCCGGCGGCGCGCCAGGTGAGCGTGCCGAAACTGTAGAGCACGGCATGGCTTGCCTGGCAGAAGCCGGCCGCGATCATGAACAGCAGGAACGGCCGCGACCGCAGCAGGTCGAGGATGCCGAGGGGCGGGTGCCCGGTCGAATCGCCGCGCGCGCGCGGTTCCGCCGCCGGCAGCAGCAGGCCGAGCGGGACCAGCAGCGCGATGCCCACGAACGCGACATAGAGCACCCAGGCGGGGCCGCCGCGGTCGACGGCCACGCCGCAGATCACCGTACCCAGGATGAACGCAACCGAGCTCCACAGCCGGAGGCTGCCGTAGTTGATGCCGCGCGCCTTGGTCTCGTTCACCAGCACGCCGTCGTAGAGCGCCATGGTCGGCGCCCACACGGTGCCCCACGCCACGCTCACCGCCAGGATGGCGAGGAAGCTGTAGGAGAACTGGTATCCCGTCAGCAGGATGGTGGCCGCCCCCGCCAGCACCAGGATGACGCCGCGCGTGTTGCCGACCCGATGCGCCATCCAGCCGACGGCGAGCGTCGCGCCCATGCTTACGAGCTGGCGGCTCATGAACAGCGTGCCGATCTGGGCATCGCTGATGCCGCGATCGCGCAGCCACACCGGCCAGTAGCTCATGAAGGCGCCGGCGGCGAAGAAATAGGCCGCGCCGTAGCCGGAAAGCCGGATGCCGATCAGCCAGCGCGCCATCAGGCGCCGAACTCGCGCCGCACCTCCGCCGTGTGCTGGCCGACCGCCGGCACGTCGCCCAGCCGCTCCGGTTCGCCGGCATACGAGGCGGCGAGGGCGGGGATGGACACCTCGCCGTTGGGCGAGCCGAAGCCCACACGGCGGAGCTGTGGATGCGCCGACAGGTCGGCCACCGAGCTCACCCGCGCCCAGGCGATCTGCGCCGCGTCGAGCCTTGCGGCGAGCTCGGCGAAGTCCTGGCCGCCGAAGCTCTTCTGCACGATGGCGTTGGTGTCGTCGCGCCGCGTGTTGCGCGCCTTGTTGGTGGCGTAGTCGGGATCCTTCTCCAGCCCCGGCTTGTCCAGCACGTCGTGGCACAGCCGCTCGAACTCGCGGTCGTTCTGGATCGAGATCAGCACCGGCACCTTGTCGGCCGTCTGGTAGACGCCGTAGGGCGCGATGAAGGGATGGGTGAGGCCGAGCCGCGGCCAGTCATAGTCCGCGTAGTCCTTGGCCAGCAGCGGCACGGTCATCCACTCGGCCATCGCCGAGAACAACGAGACGGAAAGCGCGCGGCCCTCGCCGGACTTCTGCCGAGCCAGCAACGCCTCCAGCACGCCTGCGTGCGCATACATGCCGGTGCCGATGTCGGTCGCCGAGACGCCGACCCGGCCCGGCGCATGCTCGGTGCCGGTGATCGAGGCCAGCCCGCTTTCGGCCTGCACCAGGAGATCGTAGGCGCGGCGGTTCTTGTAGGGCCCGTGATCGCCGTAGCCCGAGATGTCGACGGTGATCAGCCGCTTGTGTGCCGTCCGCATGGCGGCCGAGCCGAAGCCGGCGCGTTCGGCTGCGCCCGGCGCCAGGTTCTGGATCAGCACGTCGGCCTTGGCGATCATGCGATGCAACAGCGCGAGATCGTCCTTGTGCTTGAAGTCGAGCGTCACCGACTGCTTGCCGCGGTTGAGCCAGACGAAATAGCTCGAGAGCCCGTGCACGTAGCCGTCATAGCCGCGCGCGAAATCGCCCTCCGGCCGCTCGATCTTGATGACCCGCGCGCCGGCATCCGCCAGGCGAGCCGAGCAATAGGGGGCGGCCACGGCCTGCTCCACACTCACCACCAGCAGACCGTCCAACGCTCCGGGCATATCGGCCACTCTCCTTCTTCTCCGCTCGTTTCAGGCTTCAAGTCGTCCTGAGCGCAGCGAAGGACCTCATCGCCGCTTGCAATCGGCACGAGATCCTTCGCCTGCGCTCAGGATGACAACAGAAAAGCGTCACGCGCCGAACGCGAAACGTGTGACATGCCCGACGAAGCATGACTGTGCCATAGTGCTCCCAAGCAAGACCAATCCAAAGGAAGGAAGAATGCCGGGACCGCTCGAGGGTGTACGCGTGATCGACCTGACGGCCGTGCTGCTGGGGCCGTTCGCCACCCAGCATCTGGCCGACATGGGCGCCGACGTGATCAAGGTCGAGCCGCCGGAGGGCGATCTTCTGCGCGTGTCGGGCGGCTCGATGGGGCGCGACAAGAGCATGGGGCCGATCTACATGGCGGCCAATCGCAACAAGCGCTCGCTCTGCCTCGACCTCAAGAAGCCCGCTGCCTGCGCCGTGCTGAAGGACATGATCAGGACGGCCGACCTCTTCATCCACAACAGCCGCCCGGCGGCGATCGAGCGTCTGGGCCTGGGCTACGAGGATCTGAAGAAGATCAACCCCTCGATCATCTACGCCTACTCGCTGGGCTATGCGCGCAAGGGCCCCTACGGCCACAAGCCCGCCTTCGACGATCTGGTGCAGGGCGTGAGCGGCGCCGCCTCGCTGCAGTCGCGGGTCGACGGCGAGCCGCCGCGCTTCATGCCGAGCCTGATCGCCGACAAGACGACCGGTCTTCACCTCTGCATCGCCGTGCTGGGTGCGCTCTATCATCGCAAATGCACCGGCGAGGGCCAGATGATCGAGGTGCCGATGTTCGAGACTCTGGCGTCGTTCTGGCTGACCGAGCATCTGTTCGGCGCCACCTGGACGCCCGGGCGCGGCGCCATGGGCTACGACCGCATCATCAACAAGTTCCGCCATCCGTTCCCGACCAGGGACGGCTACATCTGCGCGCTGCCCTACACCGACGCGCACTGGCTCACCTTCTTCGACATCGTCGAGCGGCCCGACCTCGCCAAGGACAAGCGCTTCGCCGACCGCACCGAGCGGCCCAAGCATTTCAGCGAACTCTACCAGGTGCTCGATTCGCTCTTGAAGCACCGTACCACCGAGGAGTGGCTGGAGGCCTTCGACAAGGCCGACATCCCCGCCATGCCGGTGCGCACCCTGGAGGAGCTGCTGGACGATCCGCATCTGAAGGCGACCGGCTTCTTCACCGCGCGCGAGCATCCGACCGAGGGCCCGATCACGACCTTCGCCAGCCCGCTCGATTTCGAGAAGACCAAGGTCGAGTTCCGCCGCCATGCGCCGCGCCTCGGCGAGGATGGCGTCGAGGTTTTACGCGAGGCCGGCGTGAGCGAGGCCGAGATCGAGAAGCTCAAGGCGGACAAGGCGCTGATCGTGCCCTGAAGCGGGCTATTCCCAAGCCTTCAGCGCCGATTCGGCCTCGCCAGTATGCGCGCGGACGCGTGACGGGTGCAGTGCGATGGCGGCCGGGCGCGGCGCCATGGTTCCCTATCCGTTCATCGTTGCCGCTACGGGTTCTGCAGGGCCCGCGTCTGCAGATGGGCCTTGAGCGCGTTGGAGATCGACGGCTCGCTGATGAAGGCGTCCCGCAGGGCTTTGCGATGGGCCGCCGATAGCGGCGCGATGGCGGGATCGCCATCGGGATTGGCGGCCACCGCGGCGGCGAGAGCGGTGTTCTTCGACCTGAAGAAGATCTGCGCCGCCTCGGTCTCGTACATCTCGTCGATGCCGGTGCCCGGCGGCGGCAGCCCGAACAGCAGCCGAAAGAGCGGAAACGACACGTCGTCGGGCGGCGCATAGCGCAGCGTTCCCGTCGCGACGGCCTGCTGGACCAGCGCGAAGGTCGCCGGCCGCAGCATGGCGCCGGCGTCGAGCAGGCCGACACCGATTTGCGACACGTTCTGGCCCCTGGCCGCCGCCGATTCGAACAGCGCGTGACGGCACGCCTCGACGCGCTGCCAGCCCGCCGGAAACTGGCCGCCGTACTGCTTCAGCCACAGCGCGCACGCTGCCGCGATCTGCGGCGTGCTGGACGAGGTGCCGGCGCCGTTCATGTCCCAGCCGCTGGGGTCGTTCTGGTAGGCCATCCACGGCACATTGGGCGTGTAGGCGGCGATCGCCTTGCGCATCACCTTGTCGGGACCCCAACAGCCCTGCATGGCGCCGAAATCGTTGGTGATATAGGGCCCCTTGTCGTAGGTCGCGCCGGTCGCGGTGACGACGCGGTAGAAGGCCGAAGGGTAGACGGTGAAGTGCGTCGCCACATCGATGACCTCGAGGTTGAAGTTGTCGCCCGAAGCCGCGACAACCACGGTGCCCGCCTCGTACAGCCGATTCACCGCCTCGGCCCAGGCCTTCGACGGCAGTCCGCCATGACTGAGGGAGACGACGTCGCAGCGCCCGCCGCCGCGCGGCGCCAAGGCATAGTCGAGCCCCTGCGCCATTGCCGCCGAATAGAGATGGATCACCGACGGGCCGATGCGCACCGGCACCACCGACGCGTCGGGAGCGCCGCCGATATCGTCGTTGTAGATCGGGCCGGCCATGAACTCGATGTCGACCGCGCCGCCGGCGAGCAGCGCCAGCGTCGCGGTGCCGTGGCCGGGCATGTAGGCGAGCCCCTGCATGTAGGGATCGACGGTGTTGGTGTTGTCCTCGGAGAAATTGTAGCCCTGATCGATCAGCAGGCCGCGTGGCGTCGACATGTGGGACGGCGTATGGCCGGTATCGAGATGGGCAATGCGGATGCCGGCGCCGCGGTTGTAGGTCCAGGCCTCGGCGAAATTGCCAAAGCCGATATCGAGATGCCACGCCGGAGAGAAGATCGCCGGCGCTCTGGGACCGTAATGCGGGTTGAGGCCTTCATGCGCCGACCAGGGTGCGGCAGCAGCGGCGGGGCCGGCGGCCGCCGCCGGCGCGACCACGACTTTGCGCGTGCTGAGCATGTCGGGTTCGACATAGACCGATCGGCCGACCGCGAATTGCGCGCTGCCCGGATACTTGCCCTGCGCCACCTGGTGCGCGACGTCCCAGGGATGCAGGCCGCTGGGCGCGGGCTGGTGGAGCAGCCAGTTGGTCTGGTCGGCAGGCGCCAGATGGGCACTGAACGTCATGCCGGCCGAATGGCTGGCGCCGAACAGCGGCCGCGTTGTGGTCGTCGTCGCGGCGGCCTGGAACGACATCGCCGGCCCCGCCATCACGGCGTTGAAGGCGGCGTGCGGCACCCGCACCATGAACTTGCCGCTGCCCATGACTGTCATGAGGTTCCCCATGGGTTTGTCGATTTGACGACGCGACACACGCATAGAGGGTGCTCGGAAAACCGATACGACTCAAGGCGTCGGTTGAAATATTTCCCGATCTTGCGGTTTGCCTACGCTTGCATTTCCGTTTTGCGTCGACGCGCCGATCGCGGGCGGCTCATTCTTGAGGGCGATCAGACGTGCCATGCCGATGCCGCTCGGTTTCCCCGGCGATCATGCGCCGCCACTCGCTGACGCGATGCCGCGCGCGGATTTGGTCATCCAGACGGGCCAGCGGCCACCGCCCGACGGTTCTGCTGCCTGCGGCGGTATCCGGTCGCTGATGCAGCACGGCGGCGGCGCCGGCGAGGAAGAGCACCGCCCAGCAGGTCGGGCCGACATAGGCTCCCGAAGCCTGTCCCAGGATGGCCCAGACCATCCAGGCGAAGGCAGGACTGGGCACGCTCAGGACGCGCAGCCAGTAGGTCAGCGCGACAACCATGGCGACGCCCCAGATCGCCCCGAGATAGATCCAGTGCAGCCAGAAATAGTTGATCAGGAGCTCGGTGGCCGGCGAGACGACGGCCCAGCCTGCCGAGTATCCGCTCGAGCGAAGATAGATGTTGGTGACCCCGGTCTCGATGAAAGGTTCGCCCGTCAGGCCGGCCCCGGCGAAGGGGTACTGTTCCATGATGGCGATGCCGGCGAGGGCGGGTCCGCGCACGCGGTAGAAGAAGCTGGGATCGTTGCCTGACATGGCCTGTTCGAGGCGCACGGGAAACAGGGTTTCACCCAGCACGGCGAACGCGCAGGCAAAAACCGCCGCCATGCAGGCGACGATCAGAAAGCGGCCGACGTCCAGCCGGCCCGACTTGCGGCTGGCCAGGAACAGCATGTAGGGAAGGACCAGCAGCAGCATCAACAGCAGCGTCGGCCCCGGCATGGCGAACAGGCCGACCCCGACCAGGCCGACATAGGCGACGAGCTTGAAGCGCCAGGAACTGACCACCATCCACAGGAAAGTGAACAGCGTGTAGCAGAAGGTCACGCTCGCGGGCTCGGAGGCGAAGAACTTTGGCCTGATGCGATTGTAGAAAAGGATGTCGCGCAGATCGTTCTCGTAGACGCCCTTGCTGTAGAGGACCTTGCGGACCGCGTCGCTGACCGGCCGCAGCCCGGCGTGCCCCTCGAGCAGGCAGCCGATCAGGACCACCAGGGAGAAGCCCAGGAACAATCCGGCGATCTGGCGACGGCTGGCTTGCGTGATCGTCAGGAACAACGCGTAGCCGATCGTGAGCGAGTAGGAGAGCTGGATCAGCCCGTTGGTTCGCCGCGGCAGGAACGACACGTTCGGCGCGCAGAGGATGGAGATCAAATAGAGCAGCAGGACGCCGATGAGGCACCCCAAGGCGCGAGGCGTGATCTGATCGCGTCGCCGCCACAGAAGAATGAGCCCGGCGACGCCCGCCGGCGCCGAAGGGAATGGCACCTTGGCCGATACCTGGACGGTGAAGTTGGTATACATGCCGATCATAAACAGGACGATCAGCGCCAGGTCGACCCAGGTAAGACGCGGCAAGGCAGGCCGGGACCGCGCCCCTTCGAGCGCGGTGAAGTCTGCGTAACCCAGCGGCCCAGCGAGGGCATGGCTCTTCATTCCAGTACCGTGCAAATGGCACCGCCTCGATGCGCGCACATCGGAGCCCACGAGCGGGGGAACCCAAGAGCGGCCGCCGAGGGCAGGGCCGGTGCGATTGGACAAACCGGCATGACGCCCTTCGACGCAGCAACCGGGCAGGACGTACGGTGGCCACGCGCGTGGCCTCCGTCAATGCGAGGTCAATGCGAGGGCACAGTTGCCACGGCACGGCCACAGCTCGATCTGCGGGCAGCTGCAATCTTGCTTGCACGCCACAATCGTTTGTGGCGAGGGCTGCGCCGGTTGGTTTCGCTTTGGTCACCGCCTTGCGCGGCTCGGGGCGCTAGAACGGTTAGCGAGTGCCTGTTTGGAACCATGTCGCCAATGTTCTGGAGGAAGTCATGACCAAGCTGCAGATGGGGCGGCGTGCGATTTGGGTCGTCGCTGCCATGCTGTCGGCGGTGCCCCTGCGTGGCGCGCTGGCAAAACGGCAAGTCCGGCCAGCAGGATCGCCTAGCTCCGGTGGCGGAACCAGCTCGCTCATCTGGGCGCGCAACGAGACTGAGTTCAGGCAGGCGCTGCAGGACGGCGCGGAGCAGGGCATCGTCCCGATGTTCGATCCGCGCACCGATATCGAGCAGTCGTCCACCATTGTCCTCCAGCAGCAGAAAAACGAAGGCATGACGTGGGGTGCCAACGGCAACCATGCCAAGATCCGTTGGGTTGGCCCCGCCGGCCAGGACATGATCGTCATCGAGGGCGTGAAAGGCGTTGCCAATCGCGGCCTCTATTTCGAGAAGTTCAATTTGTTCGGCGGCGGATACAAGGCGCCGTGTGGTGCATGCCTGAAGCTCCGCGCGCCGCTCGGTGACGCCGGGGCGATCTACAAATTCACCTTGCGCGACATCTACACCAGCAACGGCACCTACGGCATCGTCCTGCAGGGCGCCGTGTTCGAGGGCATGTGCGAGAACGTGCACGGCGAGAACCACGCCAGGGATGGCATGCTCATGGAGCACACGAACGTCGGGAGAAGCAGTCCGGGCATTGTGTCCAACATCCAATTGATCCACCCCAACATGAGCCGCAACTTCGGCGCGGGCGTGAGGTCGGTCTATTCCTGCAATGCAGCCTTCGGCTCGTTCGTGCTCAACGCCGAGGGCGGCATCGTCGCTCCCGAGGGCCTGCGCGTCGGCTTCGCCAACAACGGCGAGAACACGGGTGAGGCGCTCTACGTTGTTCCCCACAACGGCTACGGTTCCTACATCCTCTATAGCGAGGCCTCGACCAACGGCAGCACCGTTGCGCGCCGCTTCGACGGCGGGAAGAAGGACTGGGTCAACGTCGGCAAGCCAACCTTGTACCTCCTCGCCGGAGGACCGGGCGTCACCGAGACCGGCAATCACGTCTCGACCTACGGCAGCACGCTCAAGGACGGCGATTTTCGCGTCGTCAAGTAGCGATCGAAGAGCGGTGGGATAGCGCGTCAACCCCGGCGGTCAGGCGGGTCTACGGGTGAAACATGAATGCTGGTGTCGGATCTCGCCAATACTTCGAAGCAATATATGCGGCCCGTACGTGGGAATATTATCGTCCCCTTCTTGCCCACGTGATTGCGAATTCGCTGCCGGGCCCGATTCTGGATGTCGGCGCGGGCACCGGTCTGTTCGTCGAGGCGGCCAGCCGTTGGGGGCTCGACTGCCAGGGGATCGAGGGTTCCGAAGATGCCGTCGCGATGGGTCAGAAGCGCTATGCCGGCTTGCGCCTCGGTCGGCAGTATCTCAGTGCACCCTTTCCATTCGCCGGCGCGCAATTTCAGACCGTTTTATTGCATCAGGTCATCGCGCATCTCGAACCCGAAGTCGCCAGACACGTATTGGCCGAAGCCTTGCGGGTCATGCGCCGTGGCGGCTCGATTTTCATTTTTTCGCCGGGCCGCTTCAACAAGGCCGTTCGCCGAAACAGTCCGGCGTGCGAGGCATGGGGGCAAATGTATGCACCCAGTGAACTTCGCGCGCTGCTGACGTCTGCCGGCTTCCACGGGGTCGTACAGCTCGACAGCCCGCGCGCATTGCTGGGCGGAAGTCTCCTCGGCCGGCAAGCGATGAGAGCGGCTCTGCGCCTGACGCACTGGGATCGCTTGAGCGCTACCGCGAACTGTCAGGCGTCGAAGCCATGAACGCTGACTGCTGACGTTCAGGCGGAGGCCGCCAGGCTTCGCCGAGCGACCAGCTCGCCATACAGGCCGGCGAGTTCACTTCCCTGGACAGCGGCGTTGAATTGACGATCGACATGCCGGCGCGCCGCACCGGCTATTCCCTCCCATCGATCGGGATGCGTGATCAACCACCGCAAACCCTCGGCAATGCCGTCGATGTCTTCTTCCTCCGCGAGAAATCCCGTTCGGCCATGTTCGATCGTCGTGGGAATATCGCAGTGCCGCGTGCTGACCACCGGCATTCCGGTGGCGATCATTTCGATGATGGCAAGGACGGTGCCTCCCTCGGTGTCGCCGTCGGGAGCGGTGAGACTGGGCGACAGAAAGACGTGATTCCGATAGGCTTCGTCCAGCATTGCTTGATGGGGTTGGAAGCCGAGCAGGCGCACACGGCTCTCGAGACCTCCCGTCGATATCGCTTCAAGGATCCGCTGCTTTTCGATCTGGGACTGTTGGTTGTCCGACCGCGCATCGCCGATGATCGTGACTTCCAATGGCACGTCGTTCTTGACCTGCGCCAGGGCGCGCAGCGCCGACGGTATTCCTTTTTTCGCAACGAAGCTGCCGGCGATCAGAACGCGCAGCGGCGTGCCGGCCTGCCAGCGGCGGGGACGATAGGCAATCCGATCGGTCTCTATGCCCAGGCGGTGGATGCGGATCTTGTCCCCGGGGCAACCCAGATCGACGATCGATTGCGCCATGTACGGGCCTTGCACCGTGACCAGATCGACCGTGGAAAACATCTGCCGATAGCGGTCGCGCCACACCGGCTCGCGCTTCGGCAATCGACCGATCTCGAAGCCGTAAAAGGACACGACATGCGGCACCTGCAGTTGCCGGACGGCGGGCAAGTCCTGCCAGCCGATGTTGCCAAAATGAGAATGGACAAGCTCGGCGCCATGGCGTCGGCCCAGCGCGGCGAGAAATCGCGAAGGGGATCGTGCGCGGAATCGTTGCGGGACCCGTTCGGTCCAGAACCGCCAATAGCGCAGATCACTGAGGGCGTGCAGCCGAGGTACGGAGAACTGTTCCAGATTCTCCGTCCGCTCGCAGACGACGTGCGACTCGACAGCGGATTCGGGGAGGTGACGGACAAGGTTGTACAGCCAGGGCTGCGTTTGCGGCAACCAGGTCGGGTGGCTGTGCAAGACCCGCAAGGGCCGGCCGGAAGAGCGAAATGTCGACATCAGACGCTGAGGCCTCACGCAGAAGGGACGCTGCAGGTTTTTGGTGGCCGAGCCCCAGCCTACGATGCCGAGGGTTCGGCCGGCTGTTTCTCGGCGACCATGGAATAGCCCATCGGGAAGATCTCCTTGCGGCGTTCCGAGCTGCCTTTGATCGGTCCAATCCGGCGCAGCAGCTTCGCTGCGGAGAGGTGGACCGCCGAGAGGACGGGATGCAGATCGAGATGCTTTCCCACGATATCCAGCACGACTTCGAGGCCGCCGCCGTACGGCTGCAGCTCCAGGACCTTCAAACCGTTGGCTTCGCAAAATGCCCGGAGCTTGAAGGCCGTCCAGCGCTGATAGTCGTGTGGTGCTTCGTGAACGCCATAGAGAAAGGGCACGCTGAGAATCAGCTTCCCCTGAGGCCGCAGAACGCGCGCCATCTCCGACCACGCTATCTCCGGTTCCTTGATATGCTCCATCACGTCATTCGAAAGAATGGTGTCGAACGATTCAGCGGGGAACGGCAAAGGCCCGTTCAGGTCGACGATTTCATCGACGTGCTGTGTGCCGTGGAGGGATGCGCTCCAATCGATGCAAACCGCTTCCGTGACGAGAGTACGATACATGCCGTAAAGCGGGACCTTGCCGCAGCCGTGGTCGAGCAACCGCCCCTTGGCGTGCTGCGCCAGCAGGCGCGGGTACAATTCGCACACAATGGAGGCGAACAAGCGTGATGCTCTGCGAAGCTCATGCGGGTCGGGTGACGGCTTCCAATGGCCGTTCGCCGGGACGAACTTGGACGGGCACCAGGCTTCGACGTTTCTCATCGCAGGATGCTCCCGCCGGGACTTGCTGGGTCTCTTTCTCGCCAAGTTGCCATCCGGCATGCCCTAGGACCGGAGGCCATCGAGGCTCGGAACCAACTTCGCCCGCTGCAGGGCGAGGTTGCTCACTACATAGAAAATCGCGCCAACGGTGATCTGGATTGCCAGCACGATCGGCAACGATTCCCGGAGCACCAGCGGAACGAACAGGACGACGATTGCCATGCATATCGACGTCGCAAGTGGAATTGCAACGCTGCTTGCGTACTCCTTCAGGCAAGGTCCGAGGAGCGGGCGCAGCAGGAATACATAGGCGGACGTCAGATCACCCAATTGCAGGGCGAGCACTGTCCAGGCAACGCCCGATATGCCTCCGATCCGCGCTCCCAGGTAGACGGCCGGGACTTGCACAAGCAGAAAGCAGACGTTCAGCTTGAACGCCAGATCCGGTCGCCCCTTCGCCAGCACGAGGGAGCCGATGGGGTTCACGATCGAGCGCGACAGGCCGACGATTGCCAATATCTGGAGAATGGGCACCATCGGCACCCATTGCGGTCCGAACGCGAGAGGCACCAACGTACCTGCCACGGCCGCTCCGCCGAGCAGAATCGGCCCATTGGTCGTCGTCAGCAGCCATACCAGCAGCATGTAACCGCGCTTGAGCCGTTCATTGTCCAGCTGAACCTTTGCAAAGAGCGGAAACGAGATGCGCGTCAGGATCGGATTGATCCGGGTGACCGGCATGATCGCGAGGTTCCAGGCAAAATTGTAGATGCCGAGCGTCGTCGCGCCGAGAACTGCGCCGATAACGATCTGGTCCGCTCGGGCAACCAGAAAATTCACGCCGCGATCGCCCAGCTGAAAGAGGCCAAATCGAAGGTATGGCTGGATGTCGGCGGGGCGGAACCAGGCCATCGGTCGCCATTCGGGCCAGACAATCACCGCGACCGATATCGTCGCGAAGCAGGCAACGCCGAGCTGGCCGAAGACAAGGGAGTAGACTCCGAAGCCCTCGAGGGCACATCCGATCGCGACGATGGCTCCAGCGATCGCCGACAGGAATTCGACAAGCGCAAGACTTTTGAACTTCAGCTCCTTTTGCAGAAGGAGCTGGAACAGCTGACCGAAGGGCGCAATCAGAAAGAGCAGAGCCGTACAGGGAAGCAGGATCTCGAGACGGGGTTCGTCAAAGAAGGTCACGACCAGCGGCGTCGCTGCGATGGTCAGCAAGAACACGGTTGCTCCGGCGAACACGTTCAACCAGTACAGTGACGCAAGTTCCCGCGGGCTGTTGTTCTGTCGGTGGATGACCGCGGCGCCGATGCCCACGTCGGTAAAGATCTGGGCGAAACCGAGGACGGCCATGACCATGGCCATCAGACCAAAATCGCCGGGCGAGAGTATCCGCGCGACGACGGTCAGCTGGCCAAACTGGATCGCCGCGACCGCCACGCTGGAAGCAGTCGTCCACCTGGCGCCGGAGATCGCCTCAGCCTTCAGCGACATGCAAGTCCCGCATTGAGGGCCTCCTCATCCCGGCCGCCCTTGAAGGAGTCCAGTGACCTTTCTGCGTTGTGCTTCCCCGGCTTTTGCGCCTCCGCCAGGATCCGGCGGTAGAGCCTCTCGTAGGAGGCTGCAACCACATCGATGTCGAACCTGGATTCCACTTTGGCCCGGGCGCGCTGGCCCAGACCGGCGCCGCTCTTGGCCTGATCGAGACACCAGGCAATACCGGCCGCAAGGTCGTCAGCCCTGTAGGGCTCGGCAAGATAGCCGTCGTGGCGATGAGTGATGATGTCCCTGGGGCCACCGCTGTCGAAGGCGACGACGGGCGTCGCGCAGGCCATCGCTTCTATCAGCGTCTTGCCGAACGCTTCCTCTTTGGAAGGAACGGCTGCAACATCGGCGGCAGAATATAGGAGTGAAAGCCGCTGGTCGTCGTTGAGGTAGCCGACATTGCGGCTCTCGATGCCAAGATCGGGCATATCGCGCGGATTCAGATCGCCAAAAACTACCAGCAGCAGCTTCGCCGCCTGTCCAGTTTCTCTCAGTTTCTCGATGGCGGCGAGCAGCTCACGATAGCCCTTCCGCGGATCATGCGTCGCGTGCATGGCACCGTAGGTGATGATCTGGCGGTCGGGCGGGAGGTCCCAGGCTCGCCGTGCAGCCTGTTTCTCTGTCGGCCGGAACCGACTGACATCAAGGCCATTTGGGATGACCTCAACAGGATAGGGAGACAGCAGCGGGCTTGATTGCACGCAACCGGCCAGCCACTCGCTGATGGCCACCAGCCAGAGATCAAGCCCTTGCCAATGCTTGTGCTTCCTTTTCCACACTGACCGGCTGAGATCGTCGTCTCGAGTTCGAACGCAACTGCGGGCAGGCGCCACAGGCCTCCTGGTACCGTTGACAGCCAGCCGTGTAATGGCAGCCGCCCGTGAAGCCCCACATATCGCGCAGTGTCCAGACAATCGGACACCGGAACTGCTTCAGCGCCTGGATGGGAAGAAACCCGGCACCCACCCAATGCAAGTGAACGAGATCAGGTGAATGCTCGCGGAGCAATCGGTCAAGGTTGCAGGGAAGCCAGCCGATCGTCCAGAAGGCCTCGGCCGGCGTCTGATATCGGCGAAGTGGCAACAGGTCGAATTTCATTCGCAACTTCGTCGTGATCGGTGCAAGCACTCCCGGCAGTGTATGGACGGCCGGATCGTCACTCCGTTTGCGGCCAACCACCAGCGACGACTCCACACCCCTTGGTCGAAGCGCATCGATGAGCCAGGTTGATCCTCGTGCCGCGCCGTCCTGGGAATCGAAAGTGCTTAGATGAAGTATTCTTGGCGAAGCGTGGTTGCGCTTGGAGGCACGGAGGTCGGTCGTATCGCGTACGCCCATGAGCGCTCTCCCACCACAAACGCAAACAGGTCTTCCGCCGCAAACGCAAACAGCTGAGCGCTCCTTAGAACATCGGAGCAAGTCTCAGACGTGGCAATCTGGTGACCAGCGTCGTGGTTCCAGTTTTGCAACCCGGAGCATTTGCCGCCGGGATGCGCGAGCTCATGGACTGTGCAAAAGCCCGGCACGTCCTGGCCGAATTGTTGTCGATGCAGGCGCGTTTCTACCGCTTGGCAATGAGTCGCAACATAATGACATGACGCGTAAAGTTTGGACTGGTGTTGGGATCCGGGCCATTGCCTGCCGAGAATTCATAGAGCGGGCCAATCTGGAACTGAGGCTGGAAGGAATACAGCAACCCAAGCGATGCGCGGTAGAAATTGTCCGTATGCTGGAATGTGCCAGTCGTCCCAGGGACTGGCGTGTAGTCCAGAAGGCTGAACGCGGCGCCTGCATTCAGCTGCCAATCGTTTTGAAGGGTGTAGGTGAACTCGGCGCCGATTGTCGTCGACACATAGTCCTGGTAGTTGGTGAACACCGTTTCATTGATGGATCGAACGACGAAAGGATGTACAACCAGGGGCTGATAGCCGTTCCAGGTGCCGGCCAGACCAAAAGTGGTGGCTCCCGTGACGATGCCTGGATTGAAGTAGTTCTGCTGCGTATAGCCGACGAACCCTTCAAGCTTGCTGACACCGCCCAAATCGAGCGTTGACCCGGCCACGGCCGACCAACCGTTGGAATCGCGTTGTTGGCCGGCGACGTTTACGTACTGCAGGTAGCTGCGTTGATTGAGATTACCTTGCAGCCAGACATCGAAGCCTTCGCGAAGCTCATAACCGACCCGCAATGACTCCAGGAATTCGTTGCGATCCCGGCTGCCCGCAGGAAGTGCGCTCGTATTGAGCTGGCTGTAATCCGAGTAGCGCAATCCCGTGAGGCCGACGTTGGCTTGGTAGAATAGCCGGCTGAAGCGCTGGAACATTCCGACATTGAGGGGGACCGCATAGACGACCGATGGTGACACGGTTTGAGCCACATCAGGCGTACCGAGCAGTTCAGTTGTGCGCGTGAAGGCGGCCCGTGCGGTCAAATACCAGTCCCTGTAGATGTCGAACCTGCCGTCCGTATTGAAGCCGAAGTTCTGATAGTTCTGAGGCGTGGCATTATTGTAGAAACCAAAGGCGCCGGACGCGCCGAAATTGAGCATGTGATTGTTCCAGTCCGACCGGACATCCAGCGACGGACGGATCGCTTCATAGGCCGAGCCGGTTTGCTGTCCCGCCGGCGCGGCAAAGACGTTGGTGTCGTAACCGGCGCGAATGTCCAGAGTCGGGAAGAGCCGGAACGACCCCAGGGGAATGCCCAGTTCAGTGTCGGCGGGTACGTTGTCGGGGACCTCGCCTGGGAACGACGACGACACGACAGGGCTGGTTACCTCTCTGGCTTGAGCGAACGACGGCGTGCACCATCCTGCCCAACCCAGGGATATCCCCAATACAAAAGCGAAAAGCGGAAAATGCCGCTCCAGTCCCGAGGCGTTGGCCTTGGAACCCGTCGGCAGCAATCGAGCCGGGGGTCGCGGTCGCGTTCGCCAGCGATTGCAATCTGGCGCCGGCAAAACATAGCCTGGACAGGGTAACACCCAACGCCCCCTCGAGGAGGTTGTCTGCGAAGGCCATGGTGCTGCGCTGAATGCATTCGTCCAGTGACCATCCTGGGACACGGATTGAAGCCGTTTGGCCGGGACGGTCGACGTCGGCTAGCGGCCAATCGCAAGGTGAGCGGCGGGCGATTGCGCACCGACAGGCTCGGATGCGTCACATTGACGGTGTCACGATTTATCGGGCGACGCCCCTCGATTTGCGTTTCCCAGACTGCGCAAGGCTGAGACTTCCTCGGCGACCACCTGCTTGCGCCTGAGCGGCCGTATCATCAGCAGCGCCAGGACAATCAAGGGTCCGACCGCCGTAATCACTATCGTTTTCATGTTCATGCCCGACCTCCGCCGTCCTGCACCGCACCAACGACGGCCGCTTCGAGTACGTTGCAATGACCGATGCGTATATCCGGTGGGTACGAAAAAAAGCGGAGAGCCCTACGGCCCTCCGCCCTTGGTCGCCACCAGATGACTCGCGCCTCACGATGGGCCACGCCCTGAGATGGCGCTGTCAGACCAGATCGCTTTCGCGGCGCATGCGTTCGATCTCGGTCTCGGTCGGACGGTAGGCCGGCGCCTTGGGATCGAAGGTCGTCCAGCCTTGCGTGCGATATTCGGCTCCCCGCACCGTCGGATCGATCGGCTTGTAGCGATCGAGGATCGACTGGATACGACCGGCGTCGCTGTCAGGAACGCGCGCGCTCACCAGGGTGCCGCCCCGCCGGACGGATTCGGAATAGACGTGCGCGTCTTCATTGGACACCCCCGCGCCGACCAGCGCGCCGACCAGGCCGCCGGCCGCGGCGCCTGCGGCGGCACCGACGGCCGTGGCCGCCAGCCAGCCGGCAGCCACTACCGGCCCGAGGCCGGGTATGGCCAGCAAGCCGAGGCCAGCGAGCAGGCCGGCGCCGCCGCCGACGGCGCCGCCGATGCCGGCGCCGGTTGCCGGGGCCGACACTTCCTTCACGTCGGCGTACTTTTCGCTGACGTATTTGTTGGCGACGAGGCTCACTTCGGCGTCGGGCACGCCGGCCGCCTCGATGGCGGTGACGGCATTGCGAGCCTGAGCGTAGGTATCGTAAACGCGACTGACGGTTTTCATGACACTGACCTTTCTATGAACGCTCAGGGCGCGGGCTGGAAAACGACGTTGCCCTTGTAGTCGACGGCGACCTGGGCGGGCTTGCCGTCCTGCTTGCCCGGACCGCGCCACACGCCGTTGTCGTCCTTGACGAGCGGTCCGACGTCGGTCGCGCCGTGGGCGATCGCGCGATCGGTGGCCTGGCCCTGCGTGAAGCTGTTGGCGCCCTTGAGCGGCGCGCCCGGATCGGGTGCCGCCGTCGCATAGACGTCGGCCTTGCAGGCATCCATGAAGGACGCCTGGGTGAGCTTGCCGTCGGCGGGCATCTTGGTCTCGCGCACCCGCATCGCCGCGGAATAGCGCATGGCCTCGGCGTCGGAGAGGACGCCGTCCTTGTTGACGTCGGCCTTGGCCCACATCGCCTGGCAGTCGGCATCGCTTGCCGCATAGGCAGGCAGCGCCGCACAGGTCGCTGCCATCGCAGCGGCCAGAATCAGATTTCTCATGTTGTCACCCTGTTGGAGAAGGAAGGCTTCACGCGAGCCTTCGTGCGGCTTCAACAGCGGCAGGCCTTGTCGGTTCCGAGCGATCTTTGCCGGCAGAGCGTCGGCCTGTAGTCGCAGCGTCGGAAGGGCGGAAGCAATGCGACCAACGGCTAAGCCGCGTCGGCAATCTCCCTGAAGACTTTCCTGAGGGTGCCGGAGTCATACGGCTTGGCGAGGAAACGTCCGCCCTCGGGCAGATCGGCCATGCGCACCTCGCCCCGTCCAGAGGTGACGATCAGCGCGACGGGCGGCCAGCGCTCATGCACGACCCGTGCGAGCCGGAGCCCATCGATCGATCCCGGCATGTTTACGTCGGTGAACACCAGGCGGACGTCGGTGCCGCCTTCGAGGATGGCGATCGCCTCGTCGGCCGTGGCGACCGAAATCACCTCGAAACCGCGGCGCGCGGGCAGGCGAGACCATTCTGCTGGTCGAGGATGACGGTGGCGTGCGGGAATATGCCATCGGCGCGCTCGAAGACCTGGACTACCAGGTCCTGGCGGCGTCCGACGGCACCGAGGCGCTCGGCCTGCTCGGAGACACGACGCGTGTCGATTTGCTGTTTACCGATGTCGTGCTGGGCGGCGCGATGACAGGCAAGGAACTCGCCGATCGCATCCTCGGCCTGCGGCCTTCGTTGCCCGTCTTGTTCACGACCGGCTACACGCGCAACGCCATCGTGCATCAGGGCCGGCTCGACGCCGGCGTCAACCTCCTGAACAAGCCCTATACGCTGCGCGACCTGGCCGACAAGGTTCGGCGGGTCATCGACCAGGCGGCAACACGCTCACCGACGACAGCGGTGTAGACCCGCAGGCAGCGCGATCAGCGCCCCCTGAACAGGAGGACGATGAGGACGATGACCAGCACCAGGCTCAAGCCACCGCCATAGTAGTGATAGGGAGCGCCGGCGTAGAAGCCGCCGCCGCCCAACAGGACGATCAAGACAATCAGGATGAGTATGAGCGGCATCGTAGCCTCCTCGGCGCGCCGGTTTACCGGCGACGACTAGTGCAACCAGCCGAGCGCCCACATCAGCAGCAACAGGGGAATGGGGATGCCCAACAACCACAGCAATCCAGCACGAGCCATTTCGGGTCTCCAATAATGAGTCGTCGTTGCAACGTCTGAAGCTCGGTCGAGTTCCCGCCGGCATCCAAACCCGGCCTTTTGGAACGGGCGGCACGACCTGCAATTGCCAGCAATGACAGCACGCGGGACGACCGCAAAAATATTTTCAGGAGGCTCTTGACGTCACTGAGCAATGTTGTGGCGTATTGCTGCCGGCTCTCATTCAAAGAGGATCGGCGCCATGCCCAGCTTCGATACTTCATATTCTTCCGGACCGCGGGCGTCCCGCCCGCTCAAGATCATGAGCGGGCGGGACGCCCGCGGTCCCTCCCAAACCTCCCAAACCTCCGAAACCTCCGAAACCTCAGGAACCTCAGAAACCTCAAAAACCTCAGAAACCCCCTCCGTCGCCTCGACCGGAGCCCCTCGACTTCGTTCGGGATAAACCCGGAGCGGGGAGGCCTTCTTTCCACAATCCAGAATGTGCCAGTTTAGGGAAGGGCGCTTCGCTCGAGCGCGGACCGGATCCGTACGAGTGCGGACGACAGCGGGGAATGGACTCGGATGGACAACGAAAACCCTCATTACATTCCTTTCGCGACGTCCTGCTCCTACCCGGTGCGGCCCGGCAATCTGGTGCGGCCGCTGGTCGACGGCGTCCCGACCTTTCGGCGGATCGGTGCGGCGGTCGATGCGGCGCGGCACAGCGTCTGGGTCGCCGTCACCTTCTATGCCGATGACTTCCTGTTTCCCGACGGGCGCGGTCCGCTGTTCGACGCGCTCGACCGCGCCACAGCCCGCGGCGTCGATGTGCGCGTGCTGTTCTGGCGTCCCAATCCGGAAAGCAGCCACTATGGCCGCAATTTTCCCGGGTCGCCGGAGAACCGCGAGATGCTGCGCCGGCGCGATGCGCGCTTCCGCATCCGCTGGGACCGGGCGGCTTCCGTCTATTGCCATCACCAGAAGAGCTGGATGATCGATGCCGGCCATGCCTCGGAGACGGCCTTCGTCGGCGGCATCAACCTGACCGCCGCCAACCTCGGCGTACCGGGCCATGCCGGCGACGGCCAGCGCCACGATGCCTATGTCGAGATCACGGGTCCGTCCGCCACCGACATCCATCACAACTTCGTCCAGCGTTGGAACGAGGCCAGCGAAAGAACGGCAGAGGACGGCAACTGGGCGTGCGATCCGGCCGACGTGCTGGCCTTTCCCGAGCGTGCCTCCCCACCGGCGGGGTCGAGCATTGTCCAGATCCAGCGCATGGTGGGCCCCGGTCGTTACGCCAATGGCCATCCCACGCCCGGCGGATCGACGTTCGATGTTGCTGAGGGCGAGCGTTCGATCCTCGAGCAATATGGGCGGGCGATCGATGCCGCGCGCCGCACGATCTATCTGGAGAACCAGGCCATCCCCATACCGGCCATCACCAGTCCGCTTCTGCGCGCGCTCGAGCGCGGCGTCGACGTCGTGCTGCTCGTGCCCGCGATCCCCGAGGATCATGTCTATGAGGCGCGTCTCAATGGCACGAGACAGGCGCTGTTCGACGGGCTGGAGGCGCTCGGCCGTCATCCGAACTTCACCCTGGCCGGCATTGCCGGGCGCGACGGAGCGCGCCGCCGGTCGGCCTACGTCCATGCCAAGCTGATGGTGGTCGACGACGTGTGGGCCACGATCGGCTCCTGCAACCTGCACGCCTATTCGCTCGGCGGCCATTCGGAGATCAATGCATCGATATGGGATGCCGCGGTCGTGCGCGCGTTCCGCCGCACGCTCCTCGCCGAGCATCTCGATCGGGAAACCGGCGAGCTCGACGACCGGGCGGCGTTTCGCCTCTACCGGACAGTCGCCCGTGAAAATCGCTGCCGGATGCAGAACCATGATCCGGACTGGCAGGGTCTTGCCTTCGCCTTGTCGCCCGAAAACTACGGTCGAAAATCGGATCAGGTGCCGACCTGACGTAACGCGCAGATCACGTAAAGTCGTTCCGCTTCGCGGCGAGGCCAGCCGCCATCCGGTTCTTGTGTGCTTGTCCGGAACGGCCTCACGGCTAAACTCCGGCCCATCAAAAAGTAGCCCGGGAGGGGCGCATGGATCTCGCTTTCACGCCCGAAGAACGCCAGTTCGCCGATGAAGTGCGCGCCTTCGTGCGCGCCAACCTGCCGGCCGACGTGCGCGACAAGGTGAAGAACGCCAAGCATCTCGGGCGCGACGACCACATGCGCTGGCAGCAGGCGCTCGGGAAGCGCGGCTGGCTGGTCTACACTTGGCCCAAGAAGCACGGCGGCCCGGGCTTCACGCCGGCCGAACGCTACATCTTCGAGAATATCTGCGCCGAGGAATATGCGCCCGGCATCGTCCCGTTCGGCACCAAGATGGTCGGGCCGGTGATCTATACCTTCGGCAACGAGGAGCAGAAGGCGAAATATCTCGAGCCGATCCGCAAGAGCACAACGTGGTGGTGCCAGGGCTATTCCGAACCGGGCTCGGGCTCCGACCTCGCCAGCCTGCGCACCAAGGCGGTCAGGGAAGGCGACCACTATATCGTCGACGGCTCGAAGACCTGGACCACGATGGGCCACTGGGCCGACTGGATCTTCTGCCTGGTGCGCACCGATCCCAAGGCCAAGCCGCAGGAGGGCATCTCCTTCCTGCTGATCGACATGAAGACGCCGGGCATCACCGTGAAGCCCATCATCATGGCCGACGGCGGCCATGAGGTGAACGAGGTCTTCTTCGATAGTGTGAAGGTCCCCGTCGAGAACCTCATCGGCAAGGAAGGCGAGGGCTGGACCTATGCCAAGTTCCTGCTGGCCAACGAGCGGCTGGGCATCGCCGCCGTCCCGCAGTCCAAGCGCGGCGTCGAGGCGCTGAAGGACATCGCCCGCGCCGAGCAGGAGAACGGCAAGCCGCTGATCGAGAACCGGACCTTCGCCGAGAAGATCGCCGACCTCGAGATCCAGGTGACGGCGCTGGAATTCACCGAGTTGCGCGCGCTGTCGTCGATGGCGCATGGCGGCCAGCCCGGGCCCGAAGTGTCCGGCTTGAAGATCCGCGGCTCGGAGATCCAGCAGCGCATCACCGAGCTCACCATGGAGGCGGTCGGCGAATACGCGGCACCTTATCTTCCCGGCCTGCTGTGGCAGGGCTCCAACGAGGAGCCGGTCGGCCCGTCCTACGCCCACGTCGCGGCGCCGCGCTATTTCAACACGCGCAAGACCACGATCTACGGCGGCAGCAACGAGATCCAGAAGGGCATCATCAGCAAGATGGTGCTGGGGCTGTGAGTCATTGGACCGCGGGCCTCCAGGCCCGCATTCATGAGCGGGCCTGGAGGCCCGCGGTCCGGAAGAGAGCTTGATATGGACTTGAACCTGAAACCCGAACATCGCGCCTTCGCCGACGAGATCCGCGCGTTCGCGCAAAAGAACCTCTCGCCCGCGACCAGAGCGAAAACCTTCTCCGGCAAGCACTACGATCGCGGCGACCACATGGCGTGGCAGCAGGCGCTCGGCCGCCAGGGCTGGCTCGCCTACACCTGGCCGAAGAAATACGGCGGCCCGGGCTGGGACGTGACGCAGCGTTTCCTGTTCGAGAACGTGCTGGCCGAGGAGGGCGCACCGCGCATCATCCCGTTCGGCCCCAAGATGGTCGGGCCGGTGATCTACACCTTCGGCAGCGACGCGCAGAAGGAGCGCTTCCTGCCCGGCATCCGCCAATCGACGGTGTCGTGGTGCCAGGGCTATTCCGAGCCGGGCGCCGGCTCCGATCTCGCGTCCTTGCGCACCAGGGCGGTGCGTGACGGCGATCATTATATCGTCAACGGCCAGAAGACCTGGACCTCGTTCGCCCATTGGGGCGACTGGATCTTCTGCCTGGTGCGCACCAATCCCGAGGGCAAGCCGCAGGAAGGCATCTCCTTCCTGCTGATCGACATGAAGACGCCCGGCGTAACGGTACGGCCGATCATCATGCTGGACGGCGCGCATCACGTGAACGACGTGTTCCTCGACAACGTGCGGGTGCCGGTCGAGAACCGCATCGGCAAGGAAGGCGAGGGCTGGACCTGCGCCAAGTTCCTGCTGGCCAACGAGCGGCTGGGCATCGCCGAGGTGCCGTCCTCCAAGCGCGGCGTGCGGGCGTTGCGCGATATCGCGCACGGCGAGCCCGCGAATGGCGCCACCCTGGCCGACGATCCGGCCTTCACTGCCCAGATCGCCGACCTCGACCTGCAGGTCCAGGCGCTGGAGATGAGCGAACTGCGCGCGCTCTCGGCCATGGCCCAGGGCGGCGCGCCGGGACCGGAGGTCTCGACCTTGAAAATCCGCGGTTCGGAAATCCAGCAGCGCATCGCCGAGCTCGCCATGGAAGCGGTGGGCGAGTACGCCCAGCCCTACCAGCCCGGCATGCTGTTCGACGACACCAACGAGACGCCGGTCGGGCCCGACCATGCGCCGCCTGCCGCCCCGCGCTATTTCAACATGCGCAAGACCAGCATCTATGGCGGCAGCAACGAGATTCAGAAGAACATCGTGTCCAAGATGGTGCTCGGGCTATAACGCAGCACGAGACGTGGAGGAATAAATGGATCTGTCCCTTTCCGACGAACAGAAGCAGCTGCAGGAAGCCGCGGAGCGCTTCGTTCGCGACAAGTACACGTTCGAGAACCGCCGCAAGATCGTCACCACCGAGCGCGGCTGGCTGCCCGAGAACTGGGCGCAGTTCGCCGAGCTGGGCTGGCTCGGCATGGCCTTCTCGGAAGAGGATGGCGGCTACGGCGGCGGGCCGATCGAGACCATGATCGTCATGGAGCAGTTCGGCAAAGGCCTGGTGCTGGAGCCGTTCCTGCCGACCGTCGTGCTGGGCGGCGGCATGATCGCGGCGGCCGGCTCGAAGGCCCAGAAAGAGGCGCTGCTGCCGCCGATGATCGAGGGCAAGAAGCAGTTCGCCTTCGCCTGGCTCGAGCGCCAGTCGCGCTACAATCTCGCCGACGTCGCCCTCAAGGCCACCAAGGAAGGCGCCGGCTGGTCGCTAAGCGGCCACAAGGGCGTGGTCTACAACGCGCCCTCCGCCGACACGCTGATCGTGCTCGCCCGCACCGCCGGCGCGGCGCGCGAGGACAAGGGGCTGACGCTCTTCCTCGTCGACGCCAAGGCCAAGGGCGTCACGCGCCGCGACTACCCGACCCAGGATGCGCTGCGCGCGTCGGAGCTCACCTTCGACAAGGTCTCGGTCGGCGCCGATGCCGTGCTGGGCACCGTCGACGGCGCCTTCCCGGTGGTCGAGACCGCGGTCGACCGCGCGATCGTGGCGCTGTGCGCCGAAGCGACCGGCTGCATGGACGCCATCAACGCGGCGACCCTGGAATACATCAAGACCCGCAAGCAGTTCGGCGTGGCGATCGGCAAGTTCCAGGTGCTGCAGCATCGCA
This sequence comes from uncultured Alphaproteobacteria bacterium, assembly GCA_963755585.1. Lineage (GTDB taxonomy): Bacteria > Pseudomonadota > Alphaproteobacteria > Reyranellales > Reyranellaceae > Reyranella. Next base: position 104,371 of record CAVWKN010000036.1, on the reverse strand, counting down.
TGGTCGACTGCTTCACCAACGCCCAGGAAGCCCGCTCGATGACCCTGATGGCCTCGCTCAAGATCGACGACAAGGATCCGACGGTGCGCGCCAAGGCCGCCTCGGGCGCCAAGGTGCAGATCGGCAAGTCGGGCAAGTTCTGCGGCCAGAGTGCCGTGCAGATGCATGGCGGCATGGGCGTCACCGACGAGCTCTCGGTCAGCCATTACTTCAAGCGGCTGACCATGATCGACCTGATGTTCGGCAACCAGCAGCACCACCTGACGCGCTACAGCAACCTCGCCATGGCGGCGTGATCGCTCGCGGCAGCGCCTCTCCGGTACTCGCCGGGTGGCGCGTCTGCCGTGACCACCAGCGCGGCCGGAGTGGCGCGCTCCCAGCCCATGAACGCCATCGTCGACATCATCGTGCCGGTGTTCGGCATGGTCCTGGTCGGCTGGGCACTGGGTCGCACGCGGCTGCTGTCGCCCGAGGGGCTGCGCGGGCTGACCAACGTCACCTTCTACGCGCTGTTCCCGGCGCTGCTGTTCCGCTCGATGGCCAAGGTGCGGCTGGAGGCGCTCGACCTCGAGATCCTGCTGGTCTTCTTCGGCGCGGGCCTGCTGCTCTTCTTCCTCATGGTGCCGGCCGGTCGCCTGCTCGGCATGCGGCCGGCCGATCGCACCGTGTTCGCGCTCTCCGGCACCTTCTCCAACGGCGTCGGCATCGGCATTCCCTTCGTCTCCTACGCCTTCGGCGAGGCGGGGCTGGTGCCGCTGCTGATGATCATCGCGCTCAACTCGCTGATCCTGCTGACGCTGTCCTCGTTCCTGCTCGAGGTCGCCGCGCAAGGCGGCGCGCGCGGCCGCCTGCTGGGCAAGCTGGGCAGCGCCGCCCTGCGCATGCTGAAGCATCCGATCATCCCCTCGATCTTCGCCGGCCTCGCCTGGTCGGAGCTGACCGCCTTCGTGCCCGGCCTCGCCACGCCGGTCGTGGTCGACCGCGTCCTGCAGGCGCTGGCCGCCGCCGCACCGCCTTGCGGCCTGATCATGGCCGGCGCCTCGCTTGCCCATGTCGGCCTGAAGGAGCACTGGCAGCCGGCGGCGGTCGCGACCGTCTTCAAGCTCGCCGTCCTGCCGCTGATGGTCTGGACGAGCGGCCGCTACCTCTTCACGCTCGACCCGCTGTGGCTCACCGTGGCGACGCTGAACGCCGCCATGCCGGCCGGCGCCAACGTCTACCTGGTGGCGCAGCTCTATCGTGCCGGCGTGGGCCTCGCCACCAACGCCGTCGTCATCTCGACTGCAGCCAGCGTGCTCACTTTGTCGGCGACCCTGCTGCTATTGGGCGTGCAGGCGCGGTAAGATCGTTCGTTCGCGGAGGAAACCATCATGGCCTACGAAACGGTACAGGTTAAAAAGCTCACCGGCGGCTGCGGCGCCGAGGTGCTGGGGGTCGACGTGACGTCGATGAGCAACCGGCAATGGGGCGAGGTCCAGCACGCCTTCGCCGAGCACGGCGTCGTCTTCTTCCGCGACCAGAAGCTCACGCCCGAGCAGCACATCGAATTTGCGCGGCGCTGGGGGCCGATCGACGTCAACCGCTTCTTCAAGGCGGTGCAGGGCTATCCCGAGATCGCCGAGGTGCGCAAGGAGCCCGAGCAGAAGACCAACATCGGCGGCGGCTGGCACACCGACCACAGCTACGACGCCGAGCCGGCGATGGGCTCGATCCTGCTGGCGCGCGAGCTGCCGGAGGAGGGCGGCGACACGCTGTTCGCCAACATGTATCGCGCCTTCGAGACGCTATCGCCCGGCCTGCAGCGCACCCTGGAAGGCATGCGCGCCGTGCACGGTTCGGCGCATATCTTCGGCGCCAAGGGCGTGAATGCGGCCAATCCCGAATCGGCCGGCCGCTACGGCAACCAGCACATGGTCGGCGACGATGTCGTGCATCCGGTGGTGATCCGCCATCCGCTGAGCGGCCGCAAGGCGCTCTACGTCAATGCCGCCTTCACGCTGCGCTTCGAAGACTGGTCGGTCGAGGACAGCCGGCCATTGCTCGAGCATCTCTATCGCCACGCCGCGCGGCCGGAATTCACCTGCCGCTTCCGCTGGCGCGAGGGCTCGATCGCCTTCTGGGACAATCGCGCGACCTGGCACTACGCCGCCAACGACTACAGCGGCGAGCGCCGGCTGATGCACCGCATCACCGTCGCCGGCTGCGCCCTGCAGCCGGCAACGGCCGACAGGATCTAGTTGCCGAGCGACAGCGACATCTCGGCGATGCCGTAGGCGAGATTGTAGCCCGCGTTGCGGCTGTCCTGGATTTGCGTCGCCTGCAGCACGATCTGGTTGTTGCTGCCGCCGTACAGCCAGTTGCCGCCGGCGCTCGACCGGGCCGCGACCGAGACCTGTTCGCCGCCGTAGTTGCCGGCCAGCACCCTGGGGTTCACGCTGGTGGCCGCACCGACGAGACCGCCGAGCTGATAGACGTGCCAGACCATGTGGCCGGCCTTGGTGTAGCCGACATCGATGCCGAACTTGCGGATCGTTCCGTCATAGGCCTGCGAGACTCCGTCCTTGGTCAGGTAGACGCAGCTCAGGTCCTTGGTCGAGCCGAAGACGTAGCTGCTGCCGCCGCTGACATTGCAGGAGAGCGCGCCGATATAGACTTGCGAATTGGCGTTGGTCGCGTTGAGCTGCTGGCCCGTCGGCTGCTGGCAGGCGCCGGTCGCAATGGCGAGAGTTGCCGCCACGACGGCCGGAAGAAATTTGGTCATGCTGTACCCCCTTGGTCGGGCGAGTATGGCACAGCCGGTCAGCGGATTGCCGCCCACAAAAGTGACGCGCCGGATACGATCATGACGCCGTCGAGCAGGCGCTGGAAGGTCGTGACGCTCAGCCGCTCGACGATCAGGCGCGCGGTGTAGGTGCCGGCCATCACCGACGAGCCCGAGATCAGGCCCTTCACCACGATGTCGAGCGGCAGGGCGCCGAACTGGCGGAAGGTCAGCGCCTTGCTGATGTAGAGCGCCAGCGAGCCCGCCGCCTCGGTGGCGATGAAGGCGCCCTTGACCAGGCCGTAGGCGGCGAAGGCGGGCACGCTGAGCGGGCCGGTCGACACGACGACGCCGGTCAGGAAGCCGATGAAGGCGCCGGCGATGGCGAGGTGCCAGAAGCCGAATTTGAGGTTCCTCGAAGCGAGCCAGCGGCGGCCCGGCACCATGATGAGAAAGAACAGACCGAGCGCCACGTCGACGGCCCTCTCGGGCAGGATCAGCAGGGTGCGGGCGCCGAGCGCCGCCGCCGGCACGCCGCCCAGCGCATAGGCGCCGCAGGCGCGCCAGTCGATCTCCTTCCACCACGAGGTGATCTTGGCGAAGTTCGACATCAGGGCGACGATCGCCATGATCGGCACCGCCTCGCGCGGGCCGAAGGCGAACACCAGGATGGGCAGCAGGATGATGGTGGCGCCGGTGCCGACGATGCCGCTCACCGTGCCGGCAACGAAGCCGATGACGAGGATCAGCGCATAGGTCAGCACGGACTCAGTAGCCGATGTTCGGCCGCAGCCATTTTTCCGCCTGCTCGATCGAGCAGCCGCGCCGCTTGGCATAGTCCTCGAGCTGGTCGCGGCCGATCCGCGCCACGCCGAAATACTGCGCGTCGGGATGGGCGAAGTAATAGCCCGACACCGCCGAGGTCGGCATCATGGCGAAGCTCTCGGTCAGGCTGATGCCGGCGTTCTGGCCGGCGTTCAGCAGCCGGAACAGCTCGGGCTTCTGGCTGTGGTCGGGGCAGGCGGGATAGCCCGGCGCCGGCCGGATGCCGCGATACTTCTCGCGCGTCAGCTCGTCGTTGGTGAGCGCCTCGTCGGGCGCGTAGCCCCACAGCGTCTTGCGCACCCGCTCGTGCAGGCGCTCGGCGAAGGCCTCGGCCAGGCGGTCGGCCAGGGCTTTCAGCAGGATGTCGGAATAGTCGTCGTGATCGGCCTTGAAGCGGGCGAGGTGCTGCTCGATGCCGTGGCCGGCCGTCACGGCGAAGCCGCCGATCCAGTCGGCCTCGGGCGAGATGAAGTCGGCCAGGCACATGTTGGCCCGCGGCGCGCGCTTCTCGATCTGCTGGCGCAGGAAATAGAGCCGCGAGATCTCCTTGGTGCGGCTGTCGTCGGCGTAAAGCACGACGTCGTCGCCCTCGCGGCGGCACGGCCAGAAGGCGACGACGCCTTTGGCGGTCAGCCACTTCTCGCGCACGATGTGGTCCAGCATCTTGCGCGCGTCGGCATAGAGCTTCTTGGCGCTCTCACCCACCACCTTGTCCTCGAGGATGGCCGGATAGTTGCCGGCCAGCTCCCAGGCGCGGAAGAACGGCGTCCAGTCGATGCGTTCGATCAGCTCGTGCAGGGGATATTCGGCGAAGACGCGCGTGCCGCTGACGGCAGGCTTGGGCGGGGTATAGGCCGACCAGTCGATCTTGAAGGCATTGGCGCGTGCGGCTTCGAGCGGCGCGACCTTTTCCTTGGTGCCGCCGGCCCGTTCGACCCTGATGGCTTCGTACTCGGTGGCGACCTTGGCGGCGAAGTCGGCGGCCTGCGCGCCCGATTCGGAGACCAGCGCCGTGCACACGCCGACGGCGCGCGAGGCGTCGAGCACGTGCACGGTCGTGCCGTCGTAGCGCGGCGCGATCCGGAGGGCGGTATGGACCTTCGACGTCGTGGCGCCGCCGATCAGCAGCGGCAGCTTGAAGCCCTGGCGCGTCATCTCCTCGGCCACGGTCACCATCTCGTCGAGCGACGGCGTGATCAGGCCGCTGAGCCCGATCATGTCGGCCTTGTTGTCGTTGGCCGATTTCAGGATGTCCTGGAACGGCACCATGACGCCGAGATCGATGACCTCGAAATTGTTGCACTGCAGGACCACGCCCACGATGTTCTTGCCGATGTCGTGGACGTCGCCCTTGACCGTCGCCATGACGATCTTGCCCTTGGGCCGCGACGTCGAGGTCTTCTCGGCCTCGATATAGGGCAGCAGGTGCGCCACCGCCTTCTTCATGACGCGGGCGCTCTTCACCACCTGCGGCAGGAACATCTTGCCCGAGCCGAAGAGATCGCCGACCACGTTCATGCCGGCCATCAGCGGGCCCTCGATGACCTCGATCGGCCGGGCGATCTGCTGGCGCGCCTCCTCGGTGTCGGCGACGACGAACTGGTCCATGCCCTTGACCAGCGCATGCTCGAGCCGCTTCTCGACCGGCCAGCTCCGCCATTCGGCGTCCTGCGTCTCGGCGACCTCGCCGGTGCCCTTGTACTTGGGCGCGAGCTCGAGCAGCCGCTCGGTCGAATCGGGCCGGCGATTGAGGATCACGTCCTCGCAGGCGTCGCGCAGCTCCTGCGGGATCTGGTCGTAGACCTCGAGCTGGCCCGCATTGACGATGCCCATGTCCATGCCGGCCTGGATGGCATGGTAGAGGAACACCGAGTGCATGGCCTTGCGCACCGGCTCGTTGCCGCGAAAGGCGAAGGAGAGGTTCGACACGCCGCCGGAGATCTTCACGCCGGGGCAGCGCTGCTTGATCTCGCGCGTCGCCTCGATGAAATCGACGCCGTAGTTGTTGTGCTCCTCGATGCCGGTGGCGACCGCGAAGATGTTGGGATCGAAGATGATGTCCTCGGCCGGGAAGCCGACCTGGTTCACCAGGATGTCGTAGGCATGGGCGCAGATCTCGACCTTGCGCTGCTGGGTGTCGGCCTGGCCCTTCTCGTCGAACGCCATGACCACGACCGCGGCGCCATAGCGGCGCACCTTGCGGGCATGGGCGATGAAGGGCTCGATGCCCTCCTTCATGGAGATCGAGTTCACGATCGGCTTGCCGGCGACGCATTTCAGGCCGGCCTCGATCACGCTCCATTTGGAGCTGTCGATCATGATCGGCACCCGGGCGATGTCGGGCTCGGCGGCGATCAGCTTCAGGAACGTGTCCATCGCCAGCTCGGAATCGAGCAGGCCCTCGTCCATGTTGACGTCGATGATCTGCGCGCCGCTCTCGACCTGCTGGCGCGCGACCTCGACCGCGGCCGTGTAGTCGCCCTCGAGGATCAGCTTCTTGAAGCGTGCCGAGCCCGTGACGTTGGTGCGCTCGCCGATATTGATGAAGGTCGCGCGCGCTGTTCCGGCTCCTCGTTCTCTTGCACTGACATCAGAAGAAACTCGCCGCTTCCATGCCCGACAGCCGCAGCGCCGGCGGCAGGACATGCCATTGCCGGGGCTTCACGTCCTTCACCGCCTCGGCGATCGCCTTGATATGGGCGGGCGTCGTGCCGCAGCAGCCGCCGACCACGTTCAGCCAGCCATTCTCGGCCCAGCCGCGCACCAGCTTGGCCGTCATTTCCGGCGGCTCGTCGTAGGCGCCGAGCTCGTTGGGCAGGCCGGCGTTGGGATAGACGCAGACCATGCCGTCGACCTGCGGGTTGAGCGCGTTCACGTAGGGATGGAGCTCGGTGGCGCCGAAGCTGCAGTTCAGGCCCATGGTGAGCGGCCTGGCGTGCCGCACCGAATGCCAGAACGCCTCGACGGTCTGGCCCGAAAGATTGCGGCCGGCGAGATCGGTCAGGGTCATGGAGACCATCACCGGCAGCTCCTCGCCGCGCGCTTCGGCCGCCTCGTCGGCGGCGACCAGGGCCGCCTTGGCGTTCAGCGTGTCGAACACCGTTTCGATCAGGATGAAATCGACGCCGCCGTCGAGCAGACCGTCGATCTGCTCGCGATAGATGCCCTTCATCTCGTCGAAGCTGACGGCGCGGAAGCCCGGGTCGTTGACGACCGGCGAGACCGACAAGGTCTTGTTGGTGGGACCGAGCGCGCCGGCGACGAAGCGCGGCTTGGCCGGGTCGCGCGCCGTGGCGGCGTCGGCGCAGGCGCGCGTGAGCTTGGCCGCGGCGATGTTGATCTCGCGCGCCATGCCGGTGATGCCGTAGTCGGAAAGGCTGATGGCGTTGGAGTTGAAGGTGTTGGTGGCGACGATGTCGGCGCCGGCGTCGAGATAGGCGTTGCAGATCTCGCTCACCACATCGGGCCGCGTCAGGTTCAAAAGGTCGTTGTTGCCCTTCTGGTCATGGTTGAACGTACGGCCGGCGCGGAAGCCTTCCTCGTCGAGGCGATAGCTCTGGATCATCGAGCCGTACGGCCCGTCCTTCACCAGGATGCGCTCGGCGCCGATGTCGCGCAGCTGTTGGGCCTTTTCGGCCCGGCTGAGGGGGCGTGTCATTTTGCGGCTCCGGTGCGGGCGGGACGAACGCCCAGCAGATGGCAGGTCGCGAAGGTGAGATCGGCCCGGTTCAGCGTATAGAAATGGAACTGGTCGACGCCTTCCCTCTGCAGGCGCCGGCAAAGATCGCCCGCCACGGTGGCGGCGATCATGCGGCGCGTCTCGAGGTCGTCGTCCAGCCCATCGAACAGGTGGGCGAGCCAGCTCGGCACCTTGGAGCCGCACAGGCCGGCAATGCGCGTCACCGCCTGGAAATTGGAGACCGGCATGATGCCGGGCACGATCGGCACATGGACGCCGGCCGCCGCCGCGCGATCGCGGAAGCCCAGGAAGTCGTCGGCCTCGAAGAAGAACTGGGTGATGCAGCGGTCGGCGCCGGCATCGACCTTGCGCTTGAGGTTCTCGAGGTCGGCCTTGGTGTCGGGCGAGTCGGGATGCTTTTCGGGATAGCCCGCGACGCTGATCTGGAAGTCGCCGATCTTCTTCAGGCCGGCCACCAGCTCGGCGGCATTGGCATAGCCGCCGGGATGGGCGCTGTACTTGCCGCCCATGCCGCTCGGCGGATCGCCGCGCAGCGCCACGATATGGCGGATGCCGGCGTCCCAGTAGGCGCGCGCGATGTCGTCGATCTCTCCGCGCTCCGCGCCGACGCAGGTGAGGTGCGCGGCCGGATCGATGCCGGTCTCCTTCTTGAGGCGGACCACGGTGTCGTGCGTGCGCTGGCGCGTCGAGCCGCCGGCGCCGTAGGTCACCGAGAAGAAAGTCGGGCAGAGCGGCGCCAGGCGGGTCACGGCCTCCCACAGCGTGCGCTCCATCGCCTCGGTCTTGGGCGGCGAGAATTCGAAGGAGGCGCACAGGCGCTGGGCCGAGTGGGCGGGGAACTCGGTGGCTGGCGTGCCGACGCTCAGCGGGCCGGTATCGGGACTCATCGTGACGCTCCGTGCGCAAGGGCGGTGGTACGGCTGGGCCGTTGGGCGATCTCGCGCTCGCCGCGCCAGATGCCGGTCATGATCCGCCGGCCGGGGAAGTGGATCGGCTCGAGCGGATTGAGGCCGGCGCTTCTGAGCCAGCCCTGGACCTGGTTGTCGGCGAAGCCGAGATGGACGTGGGCGTGCTCGCGCTTCAGCTCCACGAGATCGTGCGGCGAGAAATCGACCACCAGCACGACGCCGCCCGGACGCACGACGCGCGCCGCTTCGCTCAGCGCCGCCGCGGGATCGTCGGCGTAATGCAGGACGTGGTGGATGGTGACGACGTCGAAGCTGTCGGCCTCGAAGGGCAGGGCATACATGTCGCCCAGCCGGATGTCGGCATTGTCGATGCCGGCGCGGGCGAGGTTGGCGCGCGCCAGCGCCAGCATCTCGCGCGACTGGTCGACGCCGATCGCCTGTTCGACCTTGGGCGCCAGCACTTCGAGCAGCCGGCCGGTGCCGGTGCCGATGTCGAGCAGCCGGCGGGCGCCGCCCGGCAGATGGTGGGCAAGCGCGCGTTCGATCTCGCGGTCGGCGACGTGCAATGCGCGCAGCTCGTCCCAGCGCTGCGCATTGTCGCGGAAGAAACGCACGGCGGCGGTCTGGCGGCGTTGCTGCAAGGCGTCGAGCCGCGAGCGGTCGGCGGCGATGCGGGCATGCTTGGGATCGAGCCGGCGCACGAACTCGCGCACCAGGGCGGCATCGTCGCCCGACGTGACCAGGCGAAAGCGCGTGAACTGGGCCTCGCGGAAGCGTTCCAGGAGGCCGGCTTCCACCAGGAGTTTCAGATGGCGTGACACGCGCGGCTGGCTCTGCCCCAGCACGTGCACGTAGTCGCTGACGGTCAGGTCTTCACGCGCCGCCAACGCCAGAATGCGCAGCCTTGTATCTTCCGCCGCGGCCCGCAGGAGGGTGAGAAGGTGATCCATACGGCAAAGGATATAAGCATATCTTTATGTTAGCAAGAGGCTTTTGTTGGACTGAGGGTTGTGGCCGGGGAGCCACAACGTCGATGTCCCGGTGCCTATGCACTTCAAAGTGCAGGTCGCGTGTGCAACACTCCGCCCGGTTTTGGCCCGGCATTCCCAGGGCCGCGGGGGCCCAGGGTTTGGCGTTGATGATTGCAAGCGTATCCAAGTCGATGACGGCCGGCGTCCGTCGTTCGGTCGTCACGGCTGCTGCGGCGGTTGCCCTGCTGGGCGGCTGCGCGTCCGGCGACACCGGAGCCGCCGAGGTTTGGGATCCGATCGAGACGCCCAACCGCTTCATCTTCTCGGTCAATCGCACGATCGACATGATCGCGGTCCGGCCGCTCGCGGTGATGTATCGCGACGGCGTGCCGGAGCCGGCGCAGAAGAGCGTGCGCAACCTGCTCGACAATCTCGGCGAGCCGGTCACCGCCATCAACGAAGTCTTCCAGGGCGATCCCAGCCGCGCCGCCACGACGATGGCGCGCTTCCTGGTGAACTCGACCCTGGGCCTTGCCGGCCTGTTCGACGTCGCCACCATGCTCGGCATGCAGCGCACCAAGACCGACGGCGGGCAGACGATCGGCATGTGGGCGGGCAAGGGCGTCGAGCCGGAGAATGGCGGCTTCTATCTCATGCTGCCGCTGGCCGGGCCGTCCAATGCGCGCGACGCGACCGGCCTGATGGTCGACTACGCCATCGATCCGTTCCAGATCCTGCCGATCGCGCTCAACGTCGACTGGTTCTACTATTCCGCGCCACGCTATGCGCTGAACGTCATCGACTATCGCTCGCGCACCATGTTCGCGCTCGATGACCTGGAGAAGAACAGCGTCGACTACTACGCCGCGCTGCGCTCCGCCTACACCCAGAACCGGGCCGAACTCATTCGCGCGAAGCGTGAAAAGACCGACACCAAGGGCGAACTCGAGCGTCACGACAAGCTCGCGCTGGTACGCTAAGACTCCACCCCGGAAGTCATTCAAAGGAGCGAACGGTGATGCTGTTTGCCTGTCGTCGTGCCGTCCTCTGCCTTGCCGTCGGCGCCGCCGCCGCGTTCGCCGGCCTTCCTGCGTCAGCCGCCGATCCGGCCCAGCTGATCCAGAGCACGGCCACGGAAGCTATCGACATCATCAAGAAGACGACGCCTGGGCCCGCTCGTCAGGCCGCCATCCAGCAGGTGCTGCAGAACAACTTCGACCTGCCCTACATGGGGCAGACGGCGCTGGGTGTGAACTGGAACAAGGCGACTGAAGCCGAGCGCGCCCGCTTTCTCAAGGCGGCCGAAACCGCCGAGGCCCGCGCTTACAGCGAGCGTTTCGGACAGTATAGCGGCCAGACGGTCACCGTCGGCAAGGTGACGCCCCGGCCCAACGGCCTGTTCCTTGTCGACAGCCAACTGAGTCAGGCCAACGGCCAGCCGGTCAAGCTCCAGTGGGAAGTCCGCGATGCCGGCAGGGGCCTGCGCATCACCGACGTGAAGGTCGAGGGCGTCAGCATGATCATGACTAGACGTTCCGATTTCAATGCCTACATCCAGAGCCACGGCGGCACGGTCGAGCCGCTGATCACTGAACTGGAGTCCCGCGCCGCCCGCTGAATTGCGCTCGTAACGCAACAGACGTAGAATTGGGGCGGGAGGCGTATCGATCGGCCCGCCGGGTGCAGGGACATCGGCCGGGTCGAAGGAGAGCGCCATGGATAGTGCACTGGTCAAGAATGCGGCCGAGCCGCGCTCGGTCGATCCGGTCTGGGCGAGGATTCGCGAGGCGGCCCAGGCGGCCGCCGCCGCCGAGCCGGTCTTGGCCGGAACCCTGCACGCCGCCATTCTCAGCCAACCGAGGTTCGAGGCGGCTCTCAGCTATCACCTCGCCCGGCTCGCCAGCACGACCGAGGTGCCCGCCGCCCTGATCCGACAGATCTTCGACGAGGCATTGGCCGCCGATCCCGCGATCGGGCTGGCCGCGCGGGCCGATATCGTGGCGGTCACCGAGCGCGATCCCGCCTGCACCTCGCCGCTCGATCCGCTGCTGTGGTTCAAGGGCTATCACGCGCTGCAGACCTCGCGGGTGGCGCATTGGCTGTGGCTGCAGGGCCGCAAGACGCTCGCCCACTTCCTGCAGAGCCGCGCCAGCGCCCTGTTCGGCCTCGATATCCATCCCGGCGCGCGGATCGGCAAGGGCATCTTCATCGACCACGGCACCGGCGTGGTGATCGGCGAGACCGCCGTCGTCGAGGACGGCGTCTCCATGCTGCATGGCGTGACCCTGGGCGGCACCGGCAAGGAACGCGGCGACCGTCATCCCAAGGTGCGGCGCGGCGTGCTGCTGGGCGCCGGCGCCACGGTGCTGGGCAACATCGAGATCGGCGCCTGCGCCAAGATCGCCGCCGGCAGCGTCGTCCTGGCGCCCGTGCCGGCCGGCTGCACGGCAGCCGGCGTACCGGCGCGCATCATCGGCTGCGTCGACGTGCCCGAACCGGCGCTCGAGATGGATCAGACGATCTAGGGTCCGCTGACGTCTGCTTTCTTGGCGAGCGGCCAGACCTTCGACATCAGCCAGCTCACCATCAGGCCGACGAAACAGCCAAACAGCACCTCGGCGACCTTGTGCAGCCCGTGCTCGACGCTGCTCAGCTCGGAGTGCGAGGACAGTCCCGCGGCAATGACGATCGCCGCGGTGATCGGCGCCTGCCGCCACATCGTCTGGATGTGGATGACATACGATGAAATGAGAACGGTCACGGCAAGTCCGAGCGGCAGCTTCCACTCGCTCGGTCCGCCGATGACCACGAAAATCAGGCCGACCGCGCAGCCGACCAGCACATTGATGATGCGGCTCCTGAACATCCGCACCGCCTCGGTGACCTGGGGTTCCGACGCCGCGATCATCGAGGCGATGGCCCAGATCGGATTGGTATCGGCGATGTGCTCCAGCACGTACCAGACGATGCCCGTCGCGATGAAGACGTTGAGCGCGAACCGGATCCCGACGATGTCATGCCGGAACTTCGGTAGCCATTTGCTCGCTCGGGCGTCGGGCATGATGTTTCGTCCCGGCGTTCAGTTCCTCACCAGCGGCTTGTACTTGATGCGATGCGGCTGGTCGGCGTCGGAGCCCAGCCGGCGGTGGCGGTCGGCCTCGTAGTCCTGGTAGTTGCCTTCGAACCATTCGACGTGGCTGTCGCCCTCGAAGGCCAGCATGTGGGTGGCGATGCGGTCGAGGAACCAGCGATCATGGCTGATGATCACCGCGCAGCCGGCGAACTCGACCAGCGCCTCCTCGAGCGCGCGCAAGGTGTCGATGTCGAGGTCGTTGGTCGGCTCGTCGAGCAGCAGCACGTTGGCGCCGCTCTTCAGCATCTTGGCCAGGTTCACGCGATTGCGCTCGCCGCCCGAGAGCTGGCCCACCTTCTTCTGCTGGTCGGCGCCCTTGAAGTTGAACGAGCCGCAATAGGCGCGGCTGGAAATCTCGCGGCTGCCGAGCTTGATGATGTCGAGCCCGCCCGAGAGCTCTTCCCACACCGTCTTGTTGGCATCGAGCGTCTCGCGGCTCTGGTCGACATAGCCCAGCTTCACCGTCGGCCCGACGGAGAAGGTGCCCGAATCGGGCTTGTCCTGGCCGGTGATCATCTTGAACAGCGTGGTCTTGCCCGCGCCGTTGGGACCGATCACGCCCACGATGCCGCCCGGCGGCAGGTTGAAGGAGAGGTTGTCGATCAAGAGCCGGTCGCCGAAGCCCTTGGAGATCTTCTCGGCCGTGATGACATGGTCGCCCAGCCGCGGCCCGGCCGGGATGACGATCTGCGCCTGGTCGAGCGTCGCCTGCTTCTCCTCGGCCACCATCTGTTCGTAGGCCGCGATGCGCGCCTTGCTCTTGGTGCGCCGCGCCTGGGCGCTCTGGCCCATCCATTCCAGCTCGCGCTGCATGGTGCGGCGGCGGGCATCGGCGGTCTTCTCTTCCAGCTCGAGCCGCTTGTCCTTCTGCTTCAGCCAGGAGGTGTAGTTGCCCTCCCACGGAATGCCGGCGCCGCGGTCGAGCTCGAGGATCCAGCCCGCCACATTGTCGAGGAAGTAGCGATCGTGGGTCACGGCCACGACGGTGCCGGGGAACTCGCCGAGATGGCGCTCCAGCCAGGCCACCGACTCGGCGTCGAGATGGTTGGTCGGCTCGTCGAGCAGCAGCATGTCGGGCTTGCTGAGCAGCAGCCGGCAGAGCGCCACCCTGCGGCGCTCGCCGCCCGACAGCTTCTCGACGTCGGCGTCGCCCGGCGGGCAGCGCAGCGCGTCCATGGCGATGTCGACCGTGCGGCCGAGGTCCCAGCCGTTGCCGGCGTCGATCTTCTCCTGCAGCTCGGCCTGCTCGGCGATCAGCTTGTCCATGTCGGCGTCGGGGTCGGAGAAGGCGTTCGACACCTCCTCGAAGCGCGCCAGCATCTGGGCCATTTCGCCGGCGCCGTCCATGACGTTGCCCAGGACGTCCTTCTGGGCGTCGAGCTTGGGCTCCTGCTCGAGCATGCCGACCCTGGCGCCCTCGGCCGCCCAGGCCTCGCCGGTGAAATTGTCGTCCTGGCCTGCCATCAGCTTGAGCAGGGTCGACTTGCCGGCGCCGTTGAGGCCCAGCACGCCGATCTTGGCGCCGGGCAGGAACGACAGCCAGATGTCCTTGAGGACCTGCTTGCCGCCCGGAAAGGTCTTGTTCAGGCCCTTCATGACGTAAATGTACTGATACGCGGCCATCGGCGGCTCCGGCTGGATCTGGTGGATATGGGTCGGCGCGCTTGTAGCGGCCCCGTCGAACGGGTTCAATGACCGCGGGAGAAACGCGCACGCATGCTGGCGGAACCGACCGTCCTGGCCCTGTCGCTGGCCTATCTCGGCCTGCTCTTCGCCGTGGCCTATTTCGGCGACCGGCACGCCCGCGCCTGGTCGGCCAGTTCGGTGGCGCCCGCCGTCTACGGCCTGTCGCTGGCCATCTACTGCACGTCGTGGACCTTCTATGGCGCGGTCGGGCGGGCCTCGACCGCCGGCTTCGACTTCGTGCTGATCTATACCGGACCGGCGCTGCTGATCGTCCTGGGCTACCCGATGCTGCGCAAGATGGTGCGGCTGGCCAAGCAGCATAACGTGACGTCGATCGCCGATTTCCTGGCCTCGCGCTACGGCAAGAGCCGCGCCGTCGGCGTCACCGCCACCCTGTTCGCCACGGTGGGCGTGCTGCCCTACATCGCGCTGCAGCTCCAGGCGGTGTCGTCGACCTTCAAGACCATCGCCGAACCGGCGCCGTGGCTCGACGGCTCGCGCGGCGTCGTGCACACCGACACCTCGCTGATCGTGGCCGCGCTGATGGCGCTCTTCACCATCCTGTTCGGCGTGCGCAACGTGCAGGCCTCCGAGCAGCATCGCGGCATGATGCTGGCGATCGCATTCGAATCGGTGGTCAAGCTGCTGGCGCTCCTGACGGTAGGCCCCTTCGTGCTGTTCGTTCTGTTCGATGGCCCGGGTGATCTTCTTGCCCATGTCGCGCGGGCTCCCGAAGTCGCCGAGCGCGTGACGCGCGAGGGCTCGCCGCTCACCTGGGTTGTCACCACGCTCCTCTCGGCGATGGCCTTCCTCTGCCTGCCACGGCAGTTCCATGTCGCGGTCGTCGAGCACGGCCACCCGGCGAGCCTCAGGACGGCACGCTGGCTGTTTCCGACCTACCTCGTGCTGATCAACCTCTTCGTCGTGCCGATCGCGGCGGCCGGCCTGCTGCTGCTCGGCCCGCAGGTCAGCCCCGACCTCTACGTGCTGCAGTTGCCGCTCGCCAACGGCGAGAGCTGGCTGTCGGCCTTCGTGTTCATCGGCGGCCTGTCGGCCGCGACCTCGATGGTGATCGTGGCCTGCATGGCGCTCTCCGGCATGATCGGCAACGAGCTGGTCATGCCCTACCTGCTGCGGCGCCAGGCCCGCTGGGGCGCCGGCGCGCCGCGCGACATGGGCCCGCTCGTGGTGTTCGTGCGCCGCGCCGCCGTGGTGCTGATCCTGATGGCGGGCTACGCCTACGAACGCATCATCTCGGGCTACCTGCCGCTCGCCTCGATCGGCCTGATCAGCTTCTGCGCCGTCGCCAACTTCGCGCCCGGCGTCGTGCTCGGCCTCTACTGGAAGCGCGCCCACCGCTATGGCGTCGTCGCCGGCCTGGCCGGCGGCTTCGTCGTCTGGCTCTACGCGCTCCTGCTGCCGACCCTGCGCCAGAGCGCCGATGGCGGCCAGCTGGCGCCGCTTCGGCCCTATCTGCCGGCGCCGCTCGCCGAGCTCGATCCGGTCGGGCAGGGCTTCGTCGTCGGCATCCTGGTCAACGCCTTCCTGCTGGTCGGGATCTCGCTGCTGGTCCAGGCGCGCGGATCGGACGCCGAGCAGGCGCGCGCCTTCGTGCTGGGCCCGGATTTTATCGAAGGCGGGCCGCAACAGCCGCAGCGCCAGGCGCCCGCCGACGCCGCCCGCATCGACGAACTGCGTGAGCTTTTGGCGCGCTTCGTCGGCGAGGAGCGCGCGCTTCGCGCCTTGTCCGGCAACGGGCTGTCCATCGAGATGGCGCTCAACCGCACCGAACGCGTGCTGTCGGGCACCCTGGGCGCCGCCTCCGCCCGCATCATCGTCGCCGCCTTCGGCCGCCGCGGCCGGCTGCTGCCGCGGAGCGCGCGTGCCCTGATCGACGAGGCGTCGGAGGCGATCCGCTACAACTACGAGATCCTGCGCAACACGCTCGACCATGTCGGCATGGGCATCGCCGCGTTCGATCGCGACGGGCGCCTGGAGATCTTCAACGACCGTTTCACCGCCCTGCTGTCGCTCGACGATGCCTCGGTGGCGGTCGGCGCCGCGCCGATGGAGTTCGGCGCCGCGCCCGATGTCGTGGCGCTGCTGCGCCGGCCCGAGACGCCGCAGACCCACGAGATCGCAACCCGCGGCGGCAAGGTCATCGAGCTCAGGCTCGATCCGCTGCCCGGCGGCGGCTTCGTCGCCACCTGCAACGACGTGACGGCGCGCGTGCGCACCGCCGAGGCGCTGCGCGAAAGCGACAGCCAGCTCCGCCAGTCGACCGAGACGCTGGAGCAGCGCGTGATCGAACGCACGGCCGAGCTCGAGGCCAGCCGTGCCGAGGCCGAGGCCGCCAACCTCGGCAAGACCCGCTTCATCGCCGCCGCCAGCCACGACCTGCTGCAGCCGCTGCATGCCGCGCGCCTGTTCACCGCGGCGATGATCGATCGCGACCCCGGCAACGACCTGGGCGGCAAGATCGACACCAGCCTGGGCGCGGTCGAATCGCTGCTCGATGCGCTGCTCGACATTTCCAAGCTCGATGCCGGCGCCTTCCGGCCGGAGAAGCGGCCGTTCGCCCTGCAGCCGATGTTCGACTCGCTGGCCACCGCCTTCGCGCCGGTGGCGGCGCGCCGCGGCGCCGAGCTGGTCGTGGTGCCGACGCGGGCGTTCGTGTCGACCGACCCGGCGTTTCTGCGCCGCATCCTGCAGAATCTGCTGTCCAACGCACTGCGCTATGGCAAGGCCGAAGGCCGTCCCGCGCGCGTGCTGTTGGGCTGTCGCAGGACCGGAAGCGATCTGCGCATCGAGGTGAGGGACAACGGGCCCGGCATAGCGGCCGACAAGCAGATCATCATCTTCGACGAATTCGTGCGCCTGCAGGTCGAGGACGATGCGCCGCGCGAGGAACGGGGCCTCGGCCTCGGGCTCGCCATCGTCGATCGCATCGCGCGCATGCTCGAGCTGCCGGTCGGCCTCGCCTCGGCGCCGGGGCAAGGCTCGACCTTTTCCGTGAGCGTGTCGTGCGTGCCGGCCGTGGTGGCGGCGCCGGTCGCGACGCCCGCACCTCAGCCCACGCCGTCGGTCGAGACCGAGAGCTTCGTGCTGTGCATCGACAACGAGGCCCGGGTGCGCGAGGCGATGGCGACGCTGCTCGGCGGCTGGGGGTGCCGTGTCGCGACGGCTGCCTCGCAGGGCGAAGCGCTGGCCGCCGTGGCGCGCGCCGGCCGGCTGCCCGATCTCGTGCTGGCCGACCTTCATCTCGATGACGTCCGATCCCGACGGGCTGGAAGTCGTCGAAGCGCTGCGCACTGCCTGGGGCCGCGCCGTTCCTGCCGCCCTGGTGACGGCCGACCGCGATCCGACGCTCAGGCTGCGGGCGCGGGCGCGCCAGGTCGAGCTGCTGCACAAGCCGGTGAAACCCGCCGCGCTGCGGGCGTTGCTGCGGCTGCGCGAGCGGACTACGCCGGTGGAAGCGCCAGTCCGCGCGCTTCGATGACGGCCTGGGTGCGCGAGCGCACCCCGAGCTTGCGCAGGATCACCGTGACGTGCGCCTTCACGGTCGCCTCGCCGACGCCCAGCTTGTGGGCGATCTGCTTGTTCTGATCGCCCTGTACCATCAGCGCCAGCACCCGCCATTGCTGCGGCGTGAGCTGGGCGGCGCGCTGGGCGACGGAATTGTCGGGTGGCGCCTCCGGCGGCGCGAAGATCTCGCCATCGAGCACCGCCCGTACCGTCCTCGCGATCTCTTCGAGCGAGGCCGACTTGTCGATATAGGCCGAGGCGCCGAATTCGTAGGCGTGGCGGACCACGGCGGTATCGCGCGCCGCCGACACGACGATGATCGGCACCGTCGGATGGTCCGAGCGCAGCAGGGCAAGGCCGGTCAGACCATCCATGCCGGGCATGTCGAGGTCGAGCAGCAGGGCATCGGTCTCGGGCTGACGGTCCAGCGCCGCCTGGACCTGACCCAGCGAGCCCGCCATGGCGATCGCGGCTCCCGCGAAGGCGCGGCCAAGGGCGGACGCCAAGGCGTCGCGCACCATCGGATGGTCGTCGGCGATCAGGAAGGTCAGCGTTTCCCCGGACATGCTTCTTGTCGTTCCTTGATGCTGCAGCGCCGAACGATGACGCTGCGGTGCACAATCTCATCCCTTGGACCTTGGTCGAATTGCACCTTACAGCCTAGATGCACAAAGTGTGTCCTAACTAACAAGGGGAGCAAACGCTCATGGCAATGGCAGCAACGGCCGGGGCCGAACCCGGACGGCGGATGACCCGCGAGGAGCGCAAGGTCATCATCGCCTCTTCGGTCGGCACCGTCTTCGAATGGTACGACTTCTACCTCGCGGGCGCGCTCGCGGCGAACATCAGCGCCACCTTCTTCTCGGGCGTCAACCCGACGGCGGCCTTCATCTTCACCCTGCTGGGCTTTGCCGCGGGCTTCGCGGTTCGTCCGTTCGGCGCGCTGTTCTTCGGCAGCCTGGGCGATCTCATCGGCCGCAAGTACACCTTCCTCGTCACGATGACCCTGATGGGCATCTCGACCTTCGTGGTCGGCCTGCTGCCGAGCTATGCCGCGATCGGCTTCATCGCCCCCGTGCTGTTCATCGTCTGCCGCCTCATCCAGGGCCTGGCGCTGGGCGGCGAGTATGGCGGTGCGGCGACCTACGTCGCCGAGCACGCGCCGCAGAATCGCCGCGGCTACTACACGTCGTGGATCCAGACCACGGCGACCGTCGGCCTGTTCCTGTCGCTGATCGTCGTCCTGGTGCTGCGCCTGTGGCTCACGCCGGCGCAGTTCGCCGAGTGGGGCTGGCGCGTGCCGTTCCTGCTGTCGATCCTGCTGCTGGGCGTGTCGATCTGGATTCGCCTGCAGTTGCAGGAGTCGCCTGCCTTCCAGCGCATCAAGGATGCCGGCAAGGGCTCCAAGACGCCGCTGCGCGAGGCCTTCGGCAGATGGAAGAACGCCAAGATCGCACTTCTCGCCCTGTTCGGCGGCACCGCCGGCCAGGCCGCCGTGTGGTATTGCGGTCAGTTCTACGCCCTGTTCTTCCTTACCCAGACCCTGAAGCTCGACGGCACGACGTCGAACATCGTCATCGCCGTCGCGCTGGCGATCGGCACGCCGTTCTTCGTCTTCTTCGGCTGGCTGTCGGACAAGATCGGCCGCAAGCCGATCATCCTGGCCGGCTGCCTGCTGGCCGTCGTCACCTACTTCCCGCTGTTCCAGGCGCTCACCAACGCGGTGAACCCGCAGCTCGAACAGGCGCTGGAGAAATCTCCGGTGGTCGTGACGGCCTATCCCGGCGAGTGCTCGTTCCAGTTCAACCCGACCGGAACGGCGAGCTTCACCAGCTCGTGCGATATCGCCAAGTCGTTCCTCGCGCGCAACGCGGTGAACTACTCGAACGTGGCGGCGCCCGCGGGCACTCCGGCGACCATCAAGATCGGCGACAAGGTCATCACCTCGTTCGACAAGGTGGCGGCCGGCGCCGAGGGTGCCGCCAAGGAGAAGGCCTTCAACGATCAGGCGACCGCGGCCATCCGCGCCGCCGGCTATCCGGCGGCGGCCGACACGACCAAGATGAACATGACGATGACGATCGTCATCCTGACGATCCTCGTCCTCTACGTGACGATGGTCTACGGTCCGATCGCCGCCATGCTGGTCGAGCTCTTCCCGACCCGCATCCGCTACTCCGGCATGTCGCTGCCGTATCACATCGGCAACGGCTGGTTCGGCGGCTTCCTGCCGCCCACCGCCTTCGCCATCGTGGCGGCGACCGGCAACATCTACTCGGGCCTGTGGTATCCGATCGTGATCGCGGGAATGACCTTCGTCATCGGCCTGTTCTTCATGCCCGAGACCAAGGACCGCAACATCTACGCCGACGACAACTGACCGTCGTTGCTGGAAACCTGAAGAGACAGCCGGCGGCCCCGCAAGGGCCGCCGGTTTCTTTTTGAGGCGTTGGAGCGCATCCTGCGGGTCGCACCGGCCCTCTTTTCAGGACAACGCCATGAATCTCGACGCCATCGCGATCGGCGACAAGCCGCCCGAGGACGTGAACACGATCATCGAGGTGCCGATCGGCGGCGAGCCGATCAAGTACGAGATGGACAAGGCCGCCGGCACGCTCGTCGTCGACCGCTTCCTCTACACGCCGATGCGCTATCCCGGGAACTACGGGTTCGTGCCGCATACATTGTCGGACGACGGCGATCCGATCGACGTGCTGGTCGCCAACACGCGGCCGATCATCCCCGGCGCCGTCATGAACGTTCGGCCGATCGGGGTGCTCAAGATGGAAGACGACGGCGGCGGCGACGAGAAGATCATCGCCGTGCCGTCGTCCCGCATCACCCAGCGCTACATCGGCGTGAAGACGCACACCGACCTGCCCGAGATCACGCGCCACCAGATCGAGCACTTCTTCGTCCACTACAAGGACCTCGAGCCCGGCAAATGGGTGAAGTTGCAGGGCTGGGGCGGCGTCGAGGAAGCCCAGCGCCTGATTACCGAAGCGATCGAGCGCGCGAAGACGCGTAAATGACAAACCCTGCGGCTTTCACAACCGATCGCTGTTGATTTAGGCGCCACCGAAGCCGCGGCCATGAAGTCCTCTGCAGCAGCAACTTGTCTTTGAAAATTCTCTGGCCGAAGCCAGCTTGCCGAGCATACGCTGCACCTGCGAACTGCATTGAGACGAACATCGTTCCGTTCAGCGCGGGGTGGCGTCATGGAAACCACATCTCAGATATTCGGCAATGGCCTGAGGTACTTCGGCGATCTTCTTGCCATCGAGATGCGCAACATGGAGGCGATCGGACTCGCTCAGCAGAAAATGCTCGAAGGCATGGGCATACTCGCCAGGCGTCAGGCCGAGATCGCGGAGGGAACGCTCCGTCGCTCGTTTGGCGCCCAGCCGTCCGTGCCGTCCTCGGCTTCCGGCGTCCAGGCGGCGGTCATCGGGCAGATCACGTCGCTCAAGACCGCGATGGTGGAAAGTCAGGCGAATTCGAACATCCTGTCCGAGCTGGCGGCGCGCAGCAGCGGGGAGGTCGCCAACATCCTGCAATCGCGGATGATGGCGGCGCTGGACGAGTTCAAGGCCGCGCTGGAGCAGGCAATCCCCGAGAAACCCGCATCGGCGCCCCCGGCGCTCACGGTCCAGCCAGGCGCTCAGGCAGGCACCCCGGCGTGAGCCCCTCGCCGACGGCGGCGCCGTCCTTGTGGCGGGCCGCCGGCGCGTTGCTGCTGGCGGCATCGGCGTGGTTTGGCGGTGGCGCATCCGCGGCAGATCCGTTGGGCCGTTTCCCGGCCGACGCCAGCCAGGTGTCGGTGGCCGGGATCAGCTCCGGCGCGTTCATGGCCAATCAGCTGCACATCGCGCATTCAGCGGGAATCATGGGCGCGGGCATCGTCGCCGGCGGACTGTTCGGCTGCGCCGTGGACAGCGTGACCGACAACGGCGTCGTGGCCCTGGCAAGCCTCGCCGTCGGGCCCTGCATGTCGGCGCCGACCTTGCTGCAGCCGGTCGCCTTCTATCAACGGATCGTCACCGACCTTGCGGCGAAAGGCTGGATGGACCCGCCGGGCAATCTCGCGCGCAGCCGTGTCTACCTGTTCACCGGGCGAGCCGACACGGTCGTCAACTCCAGGACGGTCGAGCTCGGCACCGGCCTTTACCGGGCGCTCGGCGTGCCGGCCGCGCAGATCGACTTCCGCGATCGGGACCTTCCCGGGACGGGAGCCGGACATTCCTGGGTGACGAAGAATTTCGGCAATGCCTGCGACGCCAACGCAGCGCCTTACATCAACAATTGCAGCTATGACCAGGCCGGCGAAATGCTGCGGACCATCTACGGCCCGCTGCAGCCACCGGCGGCTTCGCCAGAGGGCCGCATTGTCGCGTTCGATCAGACGGAATTCGTGCCGCACGCCGCGGCAGCGGCCAACGGCCTGTTGGACACCGGCTACCTGTACGTCCCGAAAGCCTGCGAAGCGGGGGCCCAGCAATCCTGCCGCGTGACCGTCGTTCTGCATGGTTGCCTCCAGTCGGCAGAGGTCCTTGGCACCGAATTCTATACCAAGGTCGGCGTCAACGAATGGGCGGACACCAACCGGATCATCGTGCTGTATCCGCAAGCCCACGCGACCACGGTTGCCGAACTGGCGTCGCAGAACTTCCTGTCGCTGCTCAACGCCAACCCGCAAGGATGCTGGAACTGGTGGGGCTATGCCGGTGACACCCAGTACCTGACCAAGCAGGGCGTACAGATCAACGCGATCTGGTCGATGGTCCGACGGGTGACCGCGCAGGGCAATTAGGCTCTCGCCTTCGCGATCAAGGCGTCGGCCACGACGGCAAGCACGAGAACGCCGCCCTGCACGAGGAGGCGCAGCTCGGTGCTGGCATCGATCAGGAACATCCCGTTGGCGATCGAGCCGATCACCAGCGCTCCGGGAATCACGGCCCAGACATTGCCGCGCCCGCCGAACAGGCTGGTGCCGCCGATCACGGCAGCGGCAATGGCTTCGAGCAGCAAACTCTGGTCGGCCGAGGCCGGCGAAACGCCAAGCACGCGGGCCGCGGCCACGACGCCGCCCACGGCGACCAGCATTCCCAGGATGGCGAAGGCGGCGATCTTGACCGGCTTCAGCGGGATGCCGGCACGTCGCGCGGCTTCAGGATTGCCGCCGATCGCGTAGAGCCACGTGCCGAAAGGCGTCTGTGTCGTGACATAGGACAGGATCGCCAGGAGCCCGCCCAGCACCGCGACCGGCAGCGGCACGCCGCGGTCACTGTTGAAGAACGCCACGACGCCAAGAGCGCCCGCCAGGAAGGCAAGGCCGACGCCAAGCGATCTCGCCAGGTTGGACTCGAGACCATAGCCGACGCGCTGGCGATGGGTTCTCCATCGCATCCACAGTCCCGCCAGGCCGGCGCCCGCGGCCAGCCCGTAGCTCAGCGCCGGCGGCAAATGATACGCCGCGATGAATTGAACGTCGGTTCCCGCAAGCGGCACCATGCCGCTGCGGGCCGGGAGCAATATCAGCAGGACACCGCCCAGCATCATCGAGGAGCCGAGCGTGACGATGAACGCCGGTGCGCCGGTCAGCACCACGATGGTTCCCTGCAGCGCGCCGAACAGGGCGCCGGCGGCGAGCCCGACCAGCAGCGCGGTCCACAGCGATACGTCGAGCTGGACGACCAGCACGCCGACGATGGCCGCGCAAACTGCGGCAAGAGCCGCGACCGAAAGATCGATTTCCGCAACCAGGAGCACAAGAACCAGGCCAAGCGCCACGATGCTGGTCGCGGCGATCTGGTCGGCGAGATTCGTCAGGTTTCGAACGGAAAGGAAGACCGGCGTCTGAAAAGCGAAGATGGCCCAGATGAGCAGCAGTGCAATGACGACAGGAATGATTCGCCATCGGGTCGAGAGCGCGTCGAGCACGGTCATCTCACCCCGGCGATTGCCGCGACAAGACTGCTTGTGCTCCATTCCGAAGCAGGCCTGTCGGCGACTTTCCGGCCAAGACGCAGGACGACGACACGGTCGGCAATCTCGAGGATGTCGCCGAGGTCGTGGGACGCGAGAATGACGCCCAGGCCCTGCTGGCGCAGGCGGGCGATCAAGGCCAGGACCTCCGTCCGCTGGGTGACGCCGAGCGCGGCAGCAGGCTCGTCCAGCAGCATTATCCGCGGGTTCGACAAAACCGCGCGGGCAATGGCCACGGATTGACGTTGGCCGCCCGACAGGCTTCCGACGGGGACGCGGTAATCCTCGATCCTGATGCCAAGGTCGGACAGGGCCGCATGCGCCCGATATTCCATGTACGGCCTGGAGAGCTTCGCACCCCACAGAAGGCCGCTATGGATTTCGCGGCCCAGGAAGAGGTTCTGAACCGTGTCGAGGTTGTCGCACAGCGCGAGGTCCTGATAGACGGTCTGGATGCCCAGTTCGGCGGCATCGTGCGGCCCCTTCAGGGCGACCTGAGCGCCGTTGAAAAGAATCTGCCCTTGGTCGGCGGCGATGATTCCACTGACGATCTTGACGAGTGTCGATTTGCCCGCGCCGTTGTCGCCGACCAGCCCGACAACCTCGCCCTCGCGGATGTGAAGCTCGACGTCCGACAGGGCGGTGACGCCGCCATAGCGCTTGCCGATGCCGCGAAGGGAAAGCAGCGGGGCCTTGTCCGCCGTGTCGTCTTCTCCCGTTGCGGCCAGGCCGGCAGCTCTCATGGGCGGCAGAAGGGCGAGCTGGCGGCGATGCTCTTGGCGCAAATCTGCTCCTTGGTGAACAGCCCTGCGTCGATCACGGTCGTCTGGAGGTTGTCCTTCGTAACGACGACGTTCGAGGAGTCCACTTCAGGAATCCCGCCTGGGTAGCCGTTGTCATATCGCTTGGGCGCGTACGATGCAGGAATCGGCTCGCCCCTCATCGCGTAAAGGGCCATTTCGGCGGCGAGCTTGTTCACGGCGGCGTAGTCGACCGTCATGTCCATTTCCTGCACGCCGGCGGCGACGCGCTGAACGCCTGCCAGGCTGGCATCGTAACCGCCGAACAGCTTCACGCCCTTGAGCCCGGCCGCTTCGACGGCTGCCAGGGCAGCGCCGCCGGTGTCGTCGTTCATGACGAAGATCGCGTCGACACCGTTGTTCGTCCTGGTCAGGCATTGGGTCATGGCCGTCTGTGCACTGGCCGGCAGCCAAAGCAGCACGTCGGCCTGGCACACGACCTCGAGCTTCCCGGCGGCGACCAGCGGATCGAGGAACTCTGCGATGCCCCGGATCTGGTCATGGTAGAAAGGCCACTTCGGATCGCCATATATCTTCGCCAGACGGACCGGCTTTGCCGTCCTGGCGAACATCGTCTCGATGACTTCCGCGGCGGCTTTCGCCTGCTTCTGTCCCACCTCGACATAGGGAGCGGCGATATAGGCATAGGCCGGTCCATCGTCGCAGGCATGACCGTGGCAGATGACCGGAACGCCGGCCTGCTTCGCGAGGTTCAGGATCCCGGCGGCCTGCTTGGGATCGACGGCCGACAGGACGATCGCCTTTGCCCCTTCGGTGATCGCCGCCTGCACCTGCGACATCTGGCGTTGGACGTTGTTCTCCGAATTGAGCACCTTGACCTCGACGCCGGGCGCGAGCTCCTTCATGGCCTTCACGAAGGCCGGCCTGTCGAACTTCTCGAAACGGGCGGTGTGGAAATCGGGCAGGATGAGAAAGACCTTGCCGGTGAGGTCCTGCGGCCAGGCAAGCGATGCAGGCCATGTCGAGCCTATCGCGAGCGAAATGGTCAGGACGGCAAGCGACAGTGTTTTTTGGGCGAAGCCTGTCTTCGCGGCATGACAGGCGTACTGCAGGGGGCCGGGCTGCAAGATTTCGCACATGGCGGGCAGCCTAGCACGGGATGCCGCCCAACGGGTCTCTACAGATCGGCCGGAATCGTGAACTGGAAGGTCATGCCCGGGCCGGCGTTGCGGGAGGCCCATATCCGGCCCTCATGCGCTTCGACGATCGAGCGGCAGATCGAGAGTCCCATGCCGAGGCCATTGGGCTTGGTGGTGTAGAAGGCGCCGAAAAGCTGCTTGGAACCCTCGGCATCGATGCCGGCGCCGGCGTCCTCGACCGCCACGAGCACGTGGACGGCATCGTGCCGTTCGGTGCGAATGACGAGTTCGCGCGCGCGGTCGGTGACGTCGGCCATGGCCTGGACGCCGTTGATGACGAGATTGATGATGACCTGCTGCAGCTGGATGCGGTCGCCTCGCACCCGGGGCAGTTCCGCCGCAAGCTGCAGGCGCACCGTCGCGTGGTGGCCGAGCACCTCGCGCTGCACCAGAGTGACGACATCGCCGATGACCTCGTTGATATCGAGCCGCACCATCTCCGGATTGCCCTTCTTGGAGAACTCGCGGATCCGACGGATCACGTCGCTGGCGCGGTGCGCTCCACTGACAATGCGCGTGATGGCATTGCGCACCTGTTCGAGGTCCGGAATGTCGTGGCCGAGCCACCTGAGGCCGGCTTCGCCGTTGAGGACGATCGCCGACAGCGGCTGATTGATTTCATGCGCGATCGAGGCGCTCATCTCGCCGAGAGTGGTCACGCGCGTGACATGGGCGAGCTGCGTCTGCGCGGTCTGCAAAGCCGCCTGGGCCGCCTGGGTGGCGGTGATGTCGATGACGGCTCCGACATATTCGATTTCGCCGGAGTCGTGGCTCACCGTATCGCCGACCACATGAAGGGTCTTCATCACGCCGTCGGGCGTCAGCAGCCGGTACTCGAAATCCCATTCCTCCAGAGCGTCCGGTGCACGATCGACGATCGATTGAACCCGCGCCCTGTCCTCCGGATGGGTCAGTTGAAGCACCTTGTCCAGGGTCAGCCTGACCGTCCGGTCGACGCCGTAGATCTGATACATTTCCTCCGACCAGTAGATGATGCCGCTCGTCACGTTCCAGCCAAAGGTGCCGGTGTGGGTGAGCCGCTGGGCGGCGGCCAGATAGGCCCTCGTCTGCTCCAGGTCGCCGTAGAGGTTGGCATTCTCCAGCGAGATCGCGGCCTGTGAGGACAGCAGCCTCAGGATGGCGGCACGGGCCGGCGTGAACACGTGAGACGCCTGTGCGTTCTCGAGATACAGCACGCCGATCAGCGTGGACTGCTTGATCAGGGGCAGACACAGGATGGATCGCGACCGCCTGGTCCGGACATAGTCATCGGCCGAGAACGGCTGCTGGTTCGTGGCATCGTCCAGCAGCAGGCTCTGCCGGGTCCGGACGACGTAGCGCAGGACCGACTGGGGAAGCTCTCCAGGCAGGACATCGGCCTGTCGGAGGTGGACCTCGACGGTGTCGCGAATGGTCATGGCTTCGGCCTCGATCCTGAGGTCGTCACCGCGCGAAAAGATCAGCAGACCGCGCTCGGCGCCGGCATGCTCGAGCGCGATCACCATGAGCGTGTCGATCAGCTTCTTCAGGTCGATCTCACTGAAGATCGCCTGCGAGACCCTGACGACGGTCGCGAGATCGAGCTGCTCGACCGATGTCTCGGTCATGCCGCCGGGCTGCGGCGACGCCGGCTCCTGCCGCAGCTGCGGATGGGTTCGGTCGAGCTGGCGGACCTTGCCGTCGGCGCCCCAGCGGAGGAAACAGGCGCGGGCCTTGCGGAGATGGGCTTCGGCATTGGTCTCGAAGCCGCGCGCGGCGTAGAAGCGCGCGGCGAGCTCGTTGGCGAGGCCCTCGTTCTGGATGAAACCGTGGTCGCGCGCCGATCGGATGGCTTCCTCGTAAAGCCGCATGGCGTCCAGGTCCCGTCCTTCCAGGCGGGCGAGCTCGGCGCCGACCAACGAGGACCGGTTGGCGAAGGTCGAGGGACCGTTGCGGGCCCACAGCGCGATCTGCTCGTGATGCGATGCCAGCGCCGCCAGATGCCGGGACCGCGCCTCGCCCGACGCGAGATCGCAGGCCATCGCCTGCGCGAGCGCCCCGTAGAAATGGGCTACCGCCCGATCGGCCATTGTCGGCGCCGTCCAGAGCAGCGCCGCACTCTTCGCTGCAGCCGCGATGGCCAAGGCGCTGTCGTTGGCGAGAACGGCCGCCTGCAGCTTGCGGATCCAGTAGCGCGAGGCGGCAATGACGAGCTGCGGGTTGCCTTCGAGATGCTGCTCGAAGAGAGCTTCGTCGAACGTCGCATCGCTGAACGAGCCGAAGTCCGGCGTCAGGCCCCGCAGCATCCGGACAAGATGGAGTTGCGTGGTGAAGAGGTCGTTCATGAGACCGAACCGCACTTTGCGCGCGAATTCGAGCGCATCTCTGATCTCCTGCTCGACGTCGGCGAGCGGCTCGCCGGCAGCGATCAGGTTCGTGATCAGGTCGAACCTGCTGTAGGCCGCGTAGGTAAGATCGCCGTCTTCCTGGGCGGCTTCGAAGGCGCGCCGCAGGAAGCCGCGGCAGCTCGCCAGCGGCTGCGTCCACAGCGCGACATGGGCGGCGAAGACCAGGTACACGCGGGCCCGCAGCCGGCCAAGGCCGCGCTTCTCGACCAGATCGAGGCCAAGCGTGCCGAAGCGGAAGCCGGCGTGGCCTTGTTCCGTCGCGAGCAGCGCGCCCAGCCACGAATAGGCGAGGGATGAGCCGTCGCTGTTGCCGTGCTCGAGGCTCAGGATCACCATCCGGGATATGACGAGGCGGAACAGATTCTCGTCGGTGAATATGGCCGGCGAGACGAGCGCCGTCAGGACATCCATGGTTGCGCGTTGGCCGGCGTCCGTCATCAGCGGCAGATCGAGCAGCGCCTCCGTCGAGCGCGATCCGAGCAGCTGCCACAACCGATCATAATCCTGGCGGACGTCCTCCGCCGTCGGATGCGGCGACCACGAGCCGTCGACCCGCCGAAGATAATCCAGCCCGACCTCGATCGCGGTGCTGCTGCGGTCGAGGTTCGTATAGAGATTGAGGCGCAGGTAGGTGACGGCGGCAGAATTGACGGCAGTCTGCGCCTGCTTCGACAGTGCCGCGAGACGGGCTTCCGCTGCCGCCAGATCACCGTTCAGGTACTCGCACTCGGCCAGATTGAGTTCGAGGTCGAAGGTGAGCTCGTAGCATTGTTCCCAACCGCCCGTCGCCAGCAGGCCGCGGCCGACGGCCAGATATCGCAAGGCCGCGGCGTAGGCGCTTGCCGCCTTGGCGCGCTTGCCCGCCCTGAGGTTGAGCGCCGCGACCTGCTCGCGCTCCGCCGGCGTGGCGATCAGCGCGGCGCCGCGGTCGAACTGGTTCACGATATCGAAGATCGCCTCTTCCAGTGCCTCCGGCGCGGCGCGGGACGCCAGCAGCCGGCCGATGCGGGCATGGGCGAGGGCGCGCTCGTCGTCGGCGATGAGCGCATAGGCCGCCTCCTGGATGCGGTCGTGGAGGAAGGCGTAGCTGTTGTCCGAGCGCAGCACGAGGCCGGCGCTGACGGCTGCGCGGAGTGCCGCGTGCAGCGCGTTCTCCGAGCCGCCGTGAACGACCGTGAGCGTCGCCGTCTCGGCCACGTTGCCGAGGCAAGCCAGCTGTCCCAGGGCCTTCTGCGTCGCCGGCGGCAGCCGCCCGAGCTTGGCTGCCATCAGATCCGCCACGTTGTCGGTAAAGCCCTTGGCGCGGATGCCCGGCAGGTCCCAGCTCCATGCCGGCTTGCCCGGATCGAAGGCCAGCAGTCCCCCCTCCGCGAGGTCGAGGAAGAACTGGATCGTGAAGAACGGATTGCCGGCGGTCTTCTCGAACACCAGGGCAGCCAGGGATCGCACCCGTGCGGCCTCCGTGTGCAGGGTATCCGCCAGCATCCGCTCCACGGCCACCGGCAGCATGGGTACGAGCTGGATCTCCCGCACGTTTTCCCCGGCCGCACGGATCGTCGCCAGCATGCGCGCCAGCGGGTGCGCGGGGCTCACCTCGTTGTCCCGGTAGGCGCCGACCAGCAGGAGGTGCTTCACCTCCGGCTGCGTCACCAGATGCTCCATCAGGTCGAGGGTCGCCGCGTCCAGCCACTGCAGATCGTCGAGAAACAGCGCCAGCGGATGCTCCGGCCGGGCGAACACGCCGAGGAAGCGGCGGAACACCAGCTGGAACCGCGCCTGCTGGTCCTGCGGCGAGACAGCGGGCACCGGCGGCGGCTCGCCGACGATGAGCGCGAGCTCCGGGATGAGATTGACCATGAGCTGGCCGTTCGGTCCGAGCGCCTCCAGCAGGCTGGCGCGCCACTGGCTCATCTCGGCGTCGCTCGTGCCGAGGATCTGATGGACCAGGCTCTGGAAGGCCTGCGCCAGTGTCGCGAACGGGATGTTGCGCTTGTACTGGTCGAACTTGCCGGCGGCGAAGAGACCGCGCGGCGCCACCAGCGCCTTGTGCAACTCGTTGACCAGCGAGGACTTGCCGATGCCGGCATGGCCGGACACCAGCACGAGTTCCGTCGTGCCGCGGGTCACCACCCGGTCGTAAGCCGCGAGCAGGGTTTCGGTCTCGGACTCCCGCCCGTACAGCTTCTCCGGGACCATGAGCCGGTCCGGCATGTCGTGCGCGCCGAGCGGGAACCGATCGATGCGGCGATGCGATTCCCAGGCCGCGAGGCACGCCCGCAGGTCGGCCTCGAGGCCGGCGGCGCTCTGGTAGCGCTCCTCCGCGGACTTCGCGAGGAGCTTGAGGACGATGGCCTCCACCGCGTCCGGCACGTCGCTCACGCGCTCGCTGGGCGGCAGCGGCCGCCGCGCGATGTGACAGTGGATCCATTCCATCGGATCGGCGGCCGTGAAGGGCAGCACGCCGGTCAGCATCTGGTAGAGGGTCACGCCCAGCGAATAGAGATCGCTGCGGGTGTCGATCGATCGGTTCATGCGGCCGGTCTGCTCCGGCGCCATGTAGGCGAACGTGCCGGCGATGACTTCCGGCGGCGCCGGCGCCTGGCGTTCGCGCGGCAGGCGGGACGCCAGGCCGAAACCGGTCAACCAGGCGTCGCCGCTCTGCTGGTCCACCAGGATATTGGCCGGCTTGATATCCTTGTGGATCAGGCCCCGCTCATGGCTGTGGCGGAGCGCGGCTGCGATCGCCATGGCGAGGCGCAGGAAGCGCGCGATATCGAGCGGCGCCCCCAGCAGCCGATCGAGGGGCTCGCCGCCGGGATCCTCGAGCACGAGAGTCGGGCGGCCGTCGTGGCGCACCAGGGCCGTCGGCCGGGCGGCCCAGCCGGGATCGAGCTCGCTGCGGAGCGCGTATTCGTGTTCGAGCCGCGCGGCGGACTCGGGCGGCGGATCGAGGGCTGCGGGCGTGACGATCAGGATGGGGCCGAGGCCGTCGCTCGTTCCCCGCGACAGCACGAGCTCGCTTTCACGCAAGGTTGCGAATGCGTAGCCGGAAAGCGTTGTCACAAGCGGCTCCTGCCGATTTCCGCCGTCCGCGTGCGTGTTTTCTGGAGCGGTTCCGCCGGCGACCTCGGGCGATCATCCTGCACGCGCGAGCCCTTTTCAACCGGCCAACCTTATGGCCCAGTGGCGGGATGAACGAGCAAATCGACCAGTTCGTGCGATCCGGAAATATGGATCCGGGCAAATTCAGCAAACTCTACAGCACGCAAATGACTCGACTGCCCTTGCTGCTGCTTGCGTGCGCCGTGCTGTCGAGCCCTGCTGCCGCTCAAGGCGACGACGCGGCCTATTGCGCCCAGCTCGGAGCCCTGGCGCTCAAATACACGGGCAGCGCCGGCGGCAATGGCGGCCTCAGGCCGGACTTCTCGACCACCGAAGCCATCGACGATTGCCGCAAGGGCAACACCGCAGCCGGCATTCCCGTGCTGGAAAAGACGCTGCGCAGCAACGGATTCACGTTGCCCAAACGCTGATGCGGGGAAGGCGGGTCTCAGGCGCTCAGCAGCGCAGGAATTCCTTGGCGTTGCCGTAGAGCCATTTCTCGATGACCTTGTCCTTGAGCGGCAATTTCTCGTAGATCGCGACGCTTTGCGGGATGGTGAGCCCGAAGGAGTCCTTCGAGAAGCCGACCATGATCTTGTCCTGCAGCAGCGTGTTGCCGAACTGCAGGAACATCTCCCAGCCCGATCCGGACACGCCGAAATAGTGCGGGTGATGGGCAGACGTGTCGCAGTAGAGATTGGGATGGCGGCGCATCAGCCCGACCAGGTCGTTGACCCAGGGCCAGCCGCTCAGCGCGGCATCGATCCGCAATTCCGGGAAGTCCATCGCGATCTGGTCGAGATGGCGCGGGTGGCCGAGATCGTAGGGGCGATCGTTGGCGTAGTTCATGGTCGAATAGATGCGCACCGGAACATCGAGCTCGACGCACTTGGCATAGAGCGGATAGTAGCGCCGGTCGCTCGCCGCGAGATTGTTGTAGAGGGCGGCGACGCGCAGGCCGTTCAGGCCGCGCTCCTTCACGAGATGCTCGAACTCGCGCACGCCCTTCATCCCGTCGAACGGGCTGATAGACGCCAGCGCGAAAAAGCGCTTGGGATATTCCTTCACGACATCGGCCAGCACGTAGTTGTCGACCCTGCCGAGCACCGACACCTCGGCGCCCTCGCGATCGAGCTCGGCGACGAAGTCCTTGATCGACTGGCCGATCGGCTTCTTCTCTTCCCCGCTCTTGGCCGATGGATCGACGCGCTTGCGAAAGATGTTCTTGTAGTTGGCGAAGCCGTAGCCCGGACGGGGTTCCAGCAACTCGGGATCGCCGTAGCCGATGCGGTGCGAGGCCTGTTCGTGATACTGCCGCGGGCGTCCTTGCTCATCGGCGGGAAGAAGGCACTCCAGGTCGATAACTTTCCTCACCACGCTTCGATCCCCCCGCAATTCCGTTCATGACGTTTCACTTGTCGTCGCAAGCTCAGCATATCCTTCGTTGAGCGTCCATCCGTATGCAATTGACTTGCCAATTGCACGATCAATCGCGCCGCGCCGCGTGATGCTGCGGAATTGACGGACGCACGACCCTATGATGCATTGCACCATGGGGCCGTCGTCGGGTCGTGGGGGAGATGTTGATGCTGCGGCATATCGCAGGACATGTGGCGCAGGGGCTGTTGCTTCTGATCGGCGTCGTCGTCCTGATCTTCTGCCTGCTGCAGCTCATCCCGGGCGATCCGATCCAGGCCATGGTCGGCGACATGCCGGTGCCGCCGGCGCTGCGCGCCGCGCTGGAGCAGCGCTTCCAGCTCAATGAGCCGTTCCTCCAGCGACTGTACGGCTATCTGCTGAACGTGCTGCACGGCGATCTCGGCTACTCGATGAATTACCGCCGTCCGGTGTTCGATATCCTCGCCGAACGGTTTCCCCGCACCTTGCTGCTCGCCGGCACGGGCTATGCGTTCGGCATCCTGATCGGCATTGCCATCGGCATTCAATCGGCGGTCACGCCGCATCGCGGCGTCGACCAGGCCTGGTCGAGCCTCGTGCTGATCGGCTACGCGATGCCGACCTTCTGGGTGGGCCAGCTGCTCGTCATCGTGTTCTCGATCCATCTCGGCTGGCTGCCGACGCAGGGCATGGGGCCGATGATCTCGCGCGCCTCGGGCGTCGACTGGCTGCTCGAGCGGGCGACCTATCTGGTGCTGCCGGTCCTGACCTACACCATCCTGGAAACCACCCGCGTGGCACGTTTCATGCGAGCCAGCGTGTCGGAGACGCTGGAGCAGGGGTACATCGTCACGGCGCGGCAGAAAGGCCTGTCGCGGCGCGAGATCATCATGGGGCACGTGGTTCGCAATTCGATCCTGCCGGTCATCACGGTGATGGGCTACTCGTTCGGCACCGCCATGGGTGGCGCGGTGCTGCTCGAAACGGTGTTCTCCTATCCCGGCGTGGGATCGCTGATGGTCGAGGCGGTGCGCGCCCGCGACACCCAGGTGATCGTCGGCGTGGTCATCCTGATCGCCTGCTCGGTGGTCTTCATGAACATCGTGGTCGATCTGCTCTACGCCTGGCTCGACCCGAGAATTCGCGTCTCGTCAGCGCAAGGCTAGCGTGATGCCGGCGGAGCCCAGCGTGCTGATGTCGGTGCCGCAATCGTTGCGCCGGTCGCGCGTGTCGGCACCGCTCGACCTGTTGCGCCGCCTGTTCCGCACGCGCTTCGGCGGCATCGGCTTGATCATCCTCGTGGTGATCTCGGCGTTGTCGGTGTTCGCGCCGTGGTTCGCCTCGACCGGACCGATGGACCTCAATGCGCCGGCGCTGCAGCCGCCGTCGTGGCAGCATCCGCTCGGCACCGACAGCCTGGGCCGGGATGTCCGCTCGGTGCTGCTCTATGCCGGCCGCTCGTCCCTCACCATCGGCTTTTGCGCCGCCGCCATGGCGTTCCTGATCGGCGGCACGTTCGGCGCGCTGGCCGGCTATTTCCGCGGCCCGGTCGCTGCCGTGCTGCTGCGCATCACCGACCTCTTTCATACCTTGCCGGCGATCATCATCGTGCTGTTCAGCGTGTCGCTGCTGGGCCCGAGTTTCTGGCTGCAGGTCGCCGCGGTCGCGCTGGCGATCTGGCCGATCGAGGCGCGCATCGTCTACGGCCAGTTCATCACCCTGTCGGAGCGCGAATTCGTGCTGGCCGCCCGCGCCGCCGGCC
Source organism: uncultured Alphaproteobacteria bacterium (assembly GCA_963755585.1). Taxonomy (GTDB): domain Bacteria; phylum Pseudomonadota; class Alphaproteobacteria; order Reyranellales; family Reyranellaceae; genus Reyranella. The sequence goes on along the minus strand of CAVWKN010000036.1, from coordinate 70,268 downwards.
TCTCGACCTTCCACATCATCTTTCGCGAGATCCTGCCCAACGCCTTGCCGACGGTCATCGTCCAGGTCTCGCTCGACGCCAGCACCGCGATCCTGATCGAGGCCGGCCTGGGCTTCCTCGGCCTGTCCGATCCGACCGTCCCGAGCTGGGGCGAGATGCTGAACCGCGGACAGGAATTCCTCGAGCTGGCGTGGTGGATGAGCGTCTTTCCCGGCATGGCGATCTGCGTCGCCGTGCTGGGCTTCAACCTGTTCGCCGACGGCGTGACGGAAATGTTCAATCCGCGCGCCTCGGCCGTGGCGCCGAAGCTCGAGGGTTGAGCAGGTGAGCGCGCTGCCCGCCGGATCGCCTCTGCTGAGCGCGCGCGACGTGAAGGTGCACTTTCGCGTCCACCGCCGCATCGTGAAGGCGGTCGACGGCGTCGATCTCGACGTTCATCCCGGGCAATGCGTCGGCATCGTGGGCGAATCCGGCTCGGGCAAGAGTACGCTCGGGCGGGCGATCACGCGGCTGCTGCCCAATGTGGAGATCGCCGAACTGTCGGGCTCGGTCCGCTTCTGCGGCGACGACGTGCTGGCGATGGCGCCCGAGACGATGCGCGCGCTGCGCCGCCATCGCGGCCTGTCGATGGTGTTTCAGGATCCGCTTTCCTATCTCAATCCGACCCTGCGCATCGACCGGCAGCTCGCCGAGGCGTTGCGCCATCTGCCGGACCGGCCGGCCGTTCAGCAAAAGTCGGCGGAGCTCCTGCAGCAGGTCGGGCTCGACGATGCCGCGCGCATCCTGCGGCTCTACCCGCACGAATTGTCGGGCGGCATGCGCCAGCGCGTGCTGATCGCGATGGCGCTGGCGCCCGACCCGCAGATCCTGGTCGCCGACGAGCCGACCACCGCGCTCGACGCCACGGTGCAGTACCAGGTGATCCAGACGCTGCGCCGGCTCAACAAGGAGCGCAATCTCGCCATGCTCGTCATCACCCATGACCTCGGCATGGTCGCCGAGCTGTGCGACCAGGTCTATGTCATGCATGGCGGCAAGATCGTCGAAGCGGCCGACGTGTTCACCCTGTTCGATGCGCCGCAGAATGCCTATACCGCCAGCCTGCTCGCGGCGGCACGGCGGCTGCATCAGACAAAAGCGCTGGGAAGCCCGGCGGCATGAGCACGCCGATCCTTTCCGCGCGCTCCATCGTCAAGACCTTCGGCGAGCGAAGCTGGTTCGGCGGTGCCGGCAAGGCCAGGCGCGCGGTCGACACGGTCGACCTCGACATCAACGAAGGCGAGACGCTGGCGATCGTGGGCGAATCCGGCTCCGGCAAGAGCACCCTTGCCCGCATTCTGCTGGGCCTCGCCAGGCCGACATCCGGCGACGTCGCCTACTATGGCCAGCCCATGGATGCCTTCGCGGCGCCCGACTGGGCGACCTTTCGAAAAGCGGTCCAGCCGATCTTCCAGGACCCGGCGTCGTCGCTCAATCCGCGGATGAGGGTCGACACGACCCTGTCGAATGTCCTGCTGCGCCACGGGCTGGCGACGCGCGCCACGCTCGACAGCGTGATAACGGACCTGCTGGCCTCCGTCGGCCTCGACGCCGCCCAGTTCCACGACCGCTATCCGCATCAGCTGTCCGGCGGCCAGCAGCAGCGCATCGCGATCGCCCGCGCCATGGCGGTGCGGCCGAAGCTGATCATCGCCGACGAGCCGCTGTCGAGCCTCGACATGTCGGTCCAGGCGCAGATCCTCGACCTGCTGGTCAGCCTGAAGTCCAGCCGCAACCTCGGCCTCGTCCTGATCAGCCACGATCTCAATGTCGTCGATGCCATCTCCGATCGGGTGATCGTCATGTATCTCGGCAAGATCGTCGAAGCCGGCCCGACGCGCCAGGTGCTCGGCAATCCGGCGAACGACTACACGCGGGCTCTGCTGGCCGCCAAGCTGGTCGCCGATCCGCATCTCGCCCGTGAACGAAGGCTGGCCATGGACGCCGCGGTCGCCGCTGCGTCAAGATCATCCAAACCCGATAGGCAAGGAGCACCGCAATGAACAGGACCTTCCAGCGGCTGGCAACGGCGGCGTGTCTGGCGGTGCTCGGCATCGGCCATGCTGGCATCGCCAATGCCCAGACGCCCAAGCGCGGCGGCACGGCGGTGATCGGCGTCAGCGTCGCCGGCGCCACCCTCAACACGCAGCTCACCTCGGCGGTGACGCCGCTGATCATCGCCGACCTGTGGGCCGGCGGTCTCTTCAAGTACGACAAGGCCGGCAACAAGAAGCCGCAGATCGCCAGCTCCTGGGACATCTCGAAGGACGGCAAGGTCTACACCTTCCACCTGCGCCCCAACCTCAAATGGTCGGACGGCCATGCGTTTTCCTCGGAAGACGTCGCCTTCACCCTGAACGCCTTTGCCAAGTTCAACACCTACCTGGTGAAGGTGCTGCCGAACATCGATCGCGTCGAAACGCCGGATGCCAACACGTTCGTCGTCACCCTGAAGGAGCCGCAGTCAGCCGCGCTGGAAGGGTTCGACAAGGAAGTCTTCCCGCTGATGCCCAAGCACATCTACGACGGCACCGATATTCCGACCAATGCCGCCAACCGGGCGCCGGTCGGCATGGGTCCGTTCAGGTTCGTCAAATGGGAAGAGGGCCGCGGCGTCACCTTCGAGCGCAACGAATATTACTGGGACCAGCCCAGGCCCTATCTCAACTCGGTCGTCGCCGTGTTCATTCCCAACGTGCAGCAGCAGCAGAACGCGCTCTATCGCGGCGAGATCGACGTGCTGCGGCCGGCGCTGCCGCAGATCGGCCGGACCATCGAGCAGGCCAAGGCCAAGAACGCCTTCGAGGTGCGCGAGATCAAGGTCAACGCGGCCGAGCGGCTGTCGCTCGACGTCAACATCACCCGCGAACCGTTCAACAAGCCGCTGGTCCGCCAGGCGCTGCTGACGGCGATCGATCGCGAGCGCATCTCGAAGGATGTCTATCAGGGGCTGGCCTTCCCGGCGATGAATGCGATCCCCGAGCAGTTCACCATGCTGACCGATCCGTCGGTCGACTATAACAAGCAGTTCGCCTACGACCCGATCAAGGCGGGCAAGATGCTCGACGAGGCGGGCTATCCCCTCAAGGACGGCAAGCGCTTCACCCTGGACTTCACCGGCGCGGTCAATGCCGATGCCTTCTATGCCGAACCGGCCGCCCAGATCATCGCCGCGAACTGGCGCGCGCTCGGCATCGAGGTGAAGCTCGGCCTGCTCGAAGGCCAGCTGTGGACCAACAAGGTCTTCAAGGACCGCAACTACGACGTCTCGATGGTGTCGCTGACGGCGCGCACCGACCCGCTGTTCGGCGTCGATCGCTCCTTCCTGTGCAACACGTCGAACGTGCCGTACGTCAATCCGACCGGCTACTGCAATCCCGACCTCGATGCGATCGCGGCCAAGGCCGCCGCCGTGCCCTTGGAAGAGCGCCGCCAGTGGTACAAGCAGTACGAGGAGATCATTGCGCGCGACATGCCGCATCTGACGCTGACCAATGCCAAGAAGTTCTTCGCGATTTCGAGCCGCCTGGGCGGGATCGACGAGGAAATGGACCTCGCCTTCAACGGCAACCCCAGCATGTCGAGCGTCTGGGTCAAATAACACGATGGACGCTCTCCTGAACGCGCTGATCCGGCCGCGAACCATCGCGGTCATCGGCGCCTCGCCCAAACGCCAGACCTTGGGCAACGTCGCGCTCGACAATCTCGCGAACTACAAATTCGCCGGCAAGGTCATCCCGGTCCATGGCGAAGCACCGGAGATCGCCGGGCTGGCCGCGGTCCCCGCCATCGAGGCGCTGCCCGATGGCGTCGACGTGGCCCTGGCCTCCGTGCCGGCGGCAGGCGTTGCCGATGTCGTGCGCCGGCTCGATCGCCGGGGCGTGCGGACGGCGATCGTCAATACCGCCGGCTTCTCGGCCGAGCAGGAGGCGGAGCTGCGGCTGCTCGTCGGCAGCAGCCGCATCCTGATGCACGGCCCCAACTGCATGGGCCTGATCAATCTCAGCGACGCCACGCCGATCTATACCGGCGGCATCACCTCGCGCGTCCGCAAGGGGCCGGTCGCCCTGATCGCGCAGTCGGGCTCCGCGGCGATCTCGGTGATCAATTCCTGTACCGCCGGCTTTTCCAAGGTCATCACCATCGGCAGCGAGTACCGCGTGACCGGCGCGGACTATCTGCACTGGTTCGCCGGCGACCCCGACACCTCGGTGATCGGCCTGGTCCTCGAATCGATCCCGGATGCCGACCGTTTCGCCGATGCGGTCGACAGCGTCCATGCCGCCGGCAAGTCGATGGTCGTCCTGAAAGTCGGCAGGTCCGTCACCGGCGCGCGGGCGACCCTGGCGCACACCGGCGCGCTGATCCGCAACGACGACGCCTTCAAGGGCTTCGTCGAACGCTATGGCATTCCGGTCGTCGACGATTACGAGGAGCTGATTGCGACCCTCGAGGCGTTTGCCGTGAACAGGAAACGGCCGACGCGGGGCCATGTCGCCCTGATGGGCATCTCGGGCGGCGAAACGGCGCTCGCCTGCGATATCTGCGACGAGATCGATTTGCCGCTGGCCGTCTTCTCGGAGGCGACCGGCGCCGCCCTGCGCAGCGCGCTGCCGGGCGTCCCGGGCCAGAATCCGCTCGATGTCGGCCAGAGCGTCGGCCGCCAGGCGGGCGCTGCGCTGGCCGGCATGAGCGCTGTCATGACGGCGGACGAGGTGGGCATCGGCGTCGTCCTTCAGGACATGCAGGCGTCGCTGCCGGCCAGCAGCCTGCGCAACTATTCGGGCCATCTGGGGACGCTCGCCGAGCTCAGCCGCACGGTCGACAAGCCGATCGTCGTGATTTCCCCGACCGCGGAAATCATGAGCGATCGGCTGCTCGGCCATCTCGAGGGCACCGGCGTGCCGCCGCTGCGCGGCCTGTGGCCGGGACTTGCCGCCGTGAAGAGCATTGTGGCGTGGGGCGGGCGCCGGCGCGATCCGCGTCGCCTCGGCCATCGCACGCTGACGCCCGAGCGCGCCGGCCTGCGGCGGGAGATTGCCGGCATCCGGGGCCCGCTGCCGTCGAAGCTGGTCGGCCGCCTGCTCGCGAGCTACGGGATCCCGGTCGTCAAATCCGCCGTCGCGGGTTCGGCGGCGGAAGCCGTCGGGCTCGCCGGCCGGATCGGCTACCCGATGGTGGTGAAGGTGATGTCCGCGGATGTGCCGCACCGGTCCGATGTCGGCGCGGTCCAGCTCGGCATCAAGGACGAAGCGGGCCTGCGGGCAGCGTTGGCGCTGATCGAAAAGAACGTCCGGGAAAAGGTTCCGGCCGCCGTCATCGACGGCTACGAGATGCAGGAAGAGCTGATCGATTGCGTGCAGGCGATGGTGGGATACCAGGCGGCGCCGCCCTATGGCGCGCTCGTGATCGTGGGCTCCGGCGGCGTCCTGGTCGAGCTCGAGGCCGACAAGGCGCTGAGCCTCAGCCCCGTGACCGCAGCCGAAGCCGGCGCGATGCTGGCGGCGACCCGCCTCGGCAAGACGCTGGACGGCTACCGCAACCTGATGCCCCGCACCGACACGGCGCCGCTCGCCGGGCTGGTGTCGAACCTGTCGGAGCTTGCCGCCGACTTCGCCGACCTCGTGCCCGAATGCGATCTCAACCCGGTGCTGATCGCCAAGGGATCGGGTGAGGTTCGTGTCGTCGATGCCCTGTTCGTCGCGGCGGGCGCCGCTCAGTGAGCCGCCAGGAAAAGGAAATTCAGCGGCAGGAAAGTCCGCTGCTCGCAAACCGCCGTGCCGCCGAGATCGGCCTTTTCTCCGCCCGCCAGCGGTCCTTGCAGCGAGAGGATCGTCGTTAGCAACACGGCAAAGAAAATGACCGGAAGCCAGTCGCTTCCGTCGAATGGCAGGGCAAGCCGCGTCGACGATGGCGGGCGCGGGTCGCCGGGATCGGCCAGGAACGCCATGGCGATTCCCTAGCAAGAAGAATACCAACCGGCCCGCTTCAGGGGGCTCGGTTGCCGATCAAACGCATGCCATGGATAGTGGCGCATCAGGAGGGACCATGATCCGCACGGGGGCACAATACCGCGATTCGATCCGCGACGGCCGGCAGGTCTATATCGGCGGCGAGCGGGTGAAGGACGTCACGACCCATCCCATGTTCAAGCCCCTCGTGGATATCCGCGCGCGCTTCTACGACATGCAGCATGAGCCGGCGACGCGCGATATCATGAGCTACGCGGACGGGGGCGAAACCCACGCGATCGCCAACAAGCTTCCCCATACGCAGGCCGACTGGTGGGCCAAGCGCCGGGCGACCGATACGCTCCTCGAAGAGGTCGGCGGCGTCGTCACGCGCGTCGGCGACGAAACCGTGGGCGAGATGTGGTCGCTGTTCGACGGGCAGGACGTGCTCGACGAAGTCGACCCGCAATTCTCCAAGAACATCCGCAATCACGTCGCCAAGGTTCTGCGCGACGACCCGTTCCATGTCTCGGCCAACACCGACCCCAAGGGCGATCGCTCCAAGCCGCCGCAGGAGCAGGATCCGGACATGCTGCTGCATGTCGCCAAGGAAACCGACGCCGGCATCGTGGTGCGCGGCGCCAAGTTCGAGACCGCGGCCGCCTATGCCAACCAGGCCTTCACCAAGCCCACGATCGCCAATTGGGGCAACGACGCGCTGTCGGACTACGCCGTGGGCTTCATCTGCGATTTCCACTCGCCCAACCTCAAGTTCATCTGCCGCACCGGCTTCGCCGGCCGCGCCCCCAAGGAGGACTATCCGATCGCCAACCGCTTCGACGAGGTCGACGCGCTGGTCATTTTCGACAACGTCCTGATCCCCTGGGAGAACGTTCTGTTCTACCGGCATACCAAGGCCGCCTCGTTCATCCGCTCGACCCTGCATCGCTATTCGGCGTTCGCCTTCACCCAGCGCGTGCTCAAGCTCGCCGACATGATGATCGGCGTGGCGCTGTTCAACGTGCGCCAGACCGGCCTCGACAAGCAGCAGGCGGTGCAGGAGAAGCTGGCCGAGCTCGCCGTCTACCGCGAAGGGATCAACGCCCATCTCACGGCGTCGATTGCGCTGGCCGAGCGCAGCCCCGGCGGGTTGATGATGCCGAACCAGTCCCTGCTGTTCACCGGCCGGGTTCTGGCAAGCTCGCAGCTCCACCACATGATGCATATCGCCCGCGAGCTGTGCGGCGGCCAGATCTGCGTCACCCCCGACAAGGCTGCTTTCGACGCGCCGGAGACCAAGCCCTGGCTCGACAAGTACTACACGGTGAACGAGGGCTGGGTATCGGAGGACCGCCGCAAGCTTCTGGCCTTCGCGCGCGACCTGCTGAACTCGGACAATGCCGGCCATCGCCTGACCTTCCAGCTTTTCGCCCAGTCGGCGCCCTTCGCCAACCTGGCGGCGGTCTACCGCAACTTCGACTGGGACGGTCCGCTGGCCTTCGTCCGGAAGTCGGCCGGCCTGTCGGATCGCGTGCTGGCCTCGGGCAAGCGCGGCGGTTTCGACAAGGCGCCGGCGCAATGGACTGCGGCGAGCGCCGTGAAGTCAGTTACTGTCATCCTGAGCGCAGCGAAGGATCTCATCGCCGTTTCGACGAGCGCGCCGCTCGCAATCGCCATGAGATCCTTCGCTGCGCTCAGGATGACGAGGTATTCGGACTGACCGGAGCGCGGGCGCTCCGCTAGCCGTGTTCGGATTGGCGGGCCGCGCCAGCCCGAGATGGTCGCGCAGCGTCGCGCCCGTGTATTCCGCGCGAAACAGCCCGCGCCGCTGCAGTTCCGGCACCACGAGGGTCACGAAATCCTGCAGGCCGCCGGGCAAGGTCGCGAACTGCATCATGAAGCCGTCCGTGGCGCCCATGGTGAACCATTCCTCCATCACGTCGGCGATCTGGGTGGGCGTGCCCTTGATGGTCTTGCGGCCGCGCTCGTAGCGCAGGTAGAGCTGCCGCAGGGTCGGGTTCTCCTCGCGGATGATCTTCATGATGCCGTCGAAGAACGCCTTGTGAAGGTTGGCGCTTTTCGGCAGCCGGCTTTCGGGGATGGGCTCATCGAGCGGCAGGTCCGACAGATCGGCCTCGAGGTCGGTGCCCAGGCGGAAGCGGCCGACGTCGGGATGGATCATCTCCTGCAGCGCCTGCGCCTTGTCCTCGGCCTCCTGCTGCGAACTGCCGATGACCACGGGCAGCCCGGCGAGGATCTTCATCGAATCGGGATGGCGGCCATACTTGGCCAGGCGGCCCTTGAGGTCGTCGTAACCGCGCTTGGCGTCCTGCGGGTTGGACGCGCTGGCGAACACGACTTCCGCCGTTCGCGCCGCCAGTTCCAGTCCGGTGTCGGACGCCCCGGCCTGGATGATCACCGGGTGTCCTTGCGGCGAGCGGGCGATGTTGAGGGCGCCGTCCACCTTGAAGAACTTGCCCTCGTGGTGGACGGCATGCTGGCGCGCCGGATCGAAGAACAGGCCGGTTTCCCGATCGAGGATGAAGGCGTCGTCGTCCCATGAGTTCCACAGCGCGTTCACCACGTCGACGAACTCGCCGGCCTTTTCGTAACGCAGCGCGTGCGGCGGCAGGGTCGCGTGCCCGAAGTTGCGCGCGGCATAGTCGTTGGCCGAGGTGACGACATTCCACGCCGCACGCCCGGCCGAGATATGGTCGAGCGAGGCGAACTGGCGCGCCACATTGTAGGGCTCGGAGAAACTGGTCGAGACCGTCCCGCCCAGGCCGATGCGCGTCGTGGCGCCCGCCAGCGCGGTCAGCAGCGTCACCGGCTCGAGCACGTTCATGAACATCGGGAAGCGGCTCCAGGCGTGGAGATTGTCCGTCCGCGCGGCCGGCGTGTCGGCGATGAAGAACAGGTCGAACCGTCCCTGCTCGGCAAGCTGCGCAAGGTTCCGGAAGTAGGCGATGTCCGTCGACCCGGCGGCGTTCGCAGTCCGGATGAAGCCAGGCGGCCGGATGGCCGCCGGCGGCCTGGCCGATCAGCAGGCCGAGGGAGATCTTCATTTGACTGCTCAAGCGCCAACTCCTGTCTTCAAGCGTCTCGCTGCGACGTCGCTGCCACGCTCGTTTCCCAGTCTATCGCCGGAGAGGCCGGCAATAGAAGGCTGGCATACGGCTTGCTGGATTCTGTCGCACAAGAGGCGGGACTGCGCGCCACGGGAGGGAAAGTCATGCCGAGGCCGAACCGGAAGATGAAGCTGATGGCCTATCTCAAGACCGGACCGACGGCGGTGCACAACGGCGCCTGGCGCCATCCGGCGACCGAACTCGGCGACATCTTCGCCCCCGAGCGCTACGAGCACATAGCCCGCGTTCTCGAAGCCGCCTGCTTCGACGGCTGCTTCTACGCCGACACGCTGGGAATTCCCGACATCTACAAGGGCAGCTACGACACCTACCTGCATTACGGCGGCCAGATCTCCTACCTCGATCCCGTGACGATCCTCCCCGTCATGGCGCGCGTGACCAGGCACCTTGGGCTGGGCGCCACGCTGTCGACCACCTTTCACCACCCCTACCATCTGGCGCGCCTGCTGGCCTCGCTCGACCACTTGTCCAGTGGTCGGGCCTGCTGGAACGTCGTCACCTCCACGACCGACTTCGAGGCGCGCAACTTCGGCATGGACGATCTTCCGGCCAAGGACCTGCGCTATGAACGCGGCGACGAGGTCGTCGAGGCCTGCTGCGCCCTGTGGGACTGCTGGGAAGAGGGCGCCATGGTCATGGACAAGGAGGAGGGCCTTTTCATCGATCCCGGCAAGGTTCGTTACGCCAACTACCGGGGCAAGCATGTGCGCACGCGCGGGCCGCTTTCGATTCCGCGCAGCCCGCAGGGGCGGCCGGTGCTCATGCAGGCCGGTTCCTCGCCGCGCGGCCGCGAGTTCGCGGCGCGCTGGGGCGAGGCGATCTTCGCCTCGGCTTCGGGGACGGCGAATTTCGTCTCGCTCTACGACGACATCAAGGGCCGGATGGACAAGTATGACCGGCCGCCCGGCCATTGCGCCATTCTGCCGGCGATGAACGTGGTCGTGGGCGAGACGGATGCCGTTGCCCAGGAGAAGGCGGAGTATCTCAATTCGCTGCTGAGCCCCGAGCTCACCGTGGCGACGAACTCCGCCATGCTGGGCGCCGACATCACCAGGACGCGTGACGAAAAGGAGTTCGTCGCGGCCGCGGGCCACCAGGGCCATGGCGGCTCGGCCGATCGCATCTTCCAGATCATGGAAACCGAGAAGATCAGCTTCGCCGAGGCGGCGCGCCGGCCGCGCAACATGGTGGTCGGCTCGCCGGCAACGATCGCCGACTACATGCAGGAGATCTTCGAGGCCGGCGGCGGTGACGGCTTCGTCATCATGCCCAACCTCTTCCCGGTGATGTTCGAGGAATTCGGCCGCATGGTCGTGCCCGAGCTGCAGCGCCGCGGCCTGTTCCGCACCGAATATGCCGGCAAGACGATGCGGGAGAACCTGCGAAGCTCAGGCCACCGCCAATCGATCGGCCCGACTTGCACGCATCTTGCACGATAGCAGGGGCGTCGGCCGGGAACGGCATCGACTGATTGGATGGAGGCATCCGATGAACGAACGCGATTTGCGCGGCCTGATCGGCCGGGTGAAGGCCGGCGGAATGTCCCGCCGTCTGTTCGTGCGCCGCATGATGATAGCGGGGCTGACGGCACCGATGGCGACGCAGCTTCTGGCCCATGCCGGCGTGGCGATGGCGGAACCCAGGCCGATCTACAAGCCGACGAAGCGCGGCGGCGGCGGTCCGCTGAAACTGCTTCTGTGGCAGGCACCGACCTTGCTCAATCCACATTTCGCCACCGGCAATAAGGATCGCGAAGCCGCGCGGCTATTCTACGAACCGCTGGCGGGTTGGGACAATGACGGCAATCTGCGGCCGGCGCTGGCCGCCGAGATCCCCGGCCGCGAGGACGGCACGCTCGCCGCCGACGGCAAGTCGGTGATCTGGAAGCTGAAGCAGGGCGTGACCTGGCACGACGGCAAGCCGTTCACCGCCGACGACGTCGTCTTTACCTGGGAATACGCCGGGAACCCCGCGACCGCGACGGTCACGCACGGGACCTACAGGGACATCGTGGTCGAGAAGATCGACGCCTATACCGTCGCCGTGAAATTCCCCGAGCCGACGCCGTTCTGGGCCACCGCCTTCGTCGGCACCAACGACCTGATCCTGCCCCGGCATCTGTTCGCCGATTATGTCGGCGGCAAATCGCGCGAGGCGCCGGCCAACCTCAAGCCGGTCGGCACCGGTCCCTACAAGTGCACGGAATTCAAGCCGGGCGACATGGTGGCCGGTGTCATCAACACGGCCTACCACCAGGAGAACCGGCCCCATTTCGACAGCATCGAGATCAAGGGCGGCGGCGATGCGGTCTCGGCGGCGCGCACGGTGCTGCAGACCGGCGAATATGACTTCGCCTGGAACCTCCAGGTCGAAGACGAAATCCTCTTGCGCCTCGAGAAGGGTGGCAAGGGCCGCATCGTCATCACTAACGGCGGCGGCATCGAGCATATCAGGCTGAACAGCGCCGATCCCTGGACCGAGGTCGATGGCGAGCGTGCCAGTCTCAAGACCAGGCATCCGCTGCTGTCGGATCCGGCGGTGCGCCAGGCGCTGGGGCTGCTGGTCGACAAGGCATCGATCGAGAAGTTCATCTACGGCCGCACCGGCCGGGCGACGGCGAACTACGTCGACAATCCCGAACGCTTCCGCTCGAAGAACACCAGCTTCGAGTTCAACATCGACAAGGCCGCCGCCCTTCTCGAGAAGGCCGGCTGGGTCAAGGGCCCCGACGGCATCCGAGGCAAGGACGGCAAGAAGCTCAAGTTCGTCTTCCAGACCTCGATCAACCAGCCGCGCCAGAAGACCCAGGCCATCGTCAAGCAGGCCTGCCAGAAGGCCGGCATCGACATGGAGCTCAAGACCGTGCCGGCCTCGGTCTACTTCTCGTCGGACGTTGCCAATCCCGATACCGGCAGCAAGTTCTACTGCGACCTCGAAATGCACACGTCCTACTCGGGCGCCGATCCGGAAGTGTTCATGCGCGGGTTCCTGTCGTGGGAAGCCACCACCAAGGAAAACAAATGGCAGGGCCGCAACAGCGCGCGCTGGCAGAGCAAGGAATACGACGACACTTTCAAGGCCGCGCAGGTCGAGCTCGACCCGGTCAAGCGCGCCGCCCTGCTGATCAAATGCAACGACCTGGTCGTCAACGATCAGGTCGTGATCCCCGTGGTCTCCCGACCCGATGTCGCGGCGGTGAAGAGCAGGCTCGTGGCGGAACTGAGCGGCTGGGACAGCAACACCTGGGATCTCGCGAGCTGGTACATGGAGAGCTGAGCTTACTTGACCTGGACCTTGTCAGCCGCAGCACCTTGTCCGACGCGGCGCCGAAGCCGGTGATGTCCTTGTTGACGCCGTAGAGGCTGGGCAGGCCGAACAGGAAGATCGCCGGAGTTCTGCTGGCTCAGGATCTCCATCATCCGATGATAGGTCTTTTCCCGTTCCGCCTTGTCCGTGGTCGAGCGGGCGACGACGAACAGCTGCTCGAATTCCGGGTCGATCCAGTTCGAGCGCCGTCCGTCCCTAGTGTACCAGACGGAAGCGAAGTCGGCGTCGCCCAGGCTGTACCAGCCGTTGACGTGCAGGGCGCCCCATTTCTGGGCATTGGTCATCTGCTGGAAGGTGCCGCCTTCGACCACCTCGACCGTGGCGGCGATGCCGATCTTGTGCAGCATGCCGGCCGCCGCGTTGCTGATGTCGGTGTCGGAAACGTATTTGCCGTTCAGGGTGGTGATCACGACCGGCGTGCTGAAGTCGTAGCCGGCGGCCTGCAGCATCTGCTTGGCCTTTGCCGGGTCGTAAGGCCGGGCCTTGAGCTCGCCATTCTAGCCCAAAACGCCCTTGGTCAGGATCTGTGCCTGCAGAAGCTCGCCGCGTCCCTTCAGGATCTGCTTCAGGATGAGGGGCTTGTCGATGGCATAGTCGAAGGCTTCGCGGATCTTTGGATCGTCGAACGGCTTTAGCCTGGGGTTGAAGGTCAGCACGAGCCCGACGGTTGTTGCGATCTCGTCGACGGCCGCGATGCCGGATGCATCGACCTGGTCGATCAGGTCGACCGGCACTTCCTCGATGATCTGGCTTTCGCCCGCGACCAGCGAGGCGACGCGCGTGGAGCCGTCGGGAATGGCGCGGATCACCAGCCTGTCGATCTTCGGTGCAGCCACCCCAGTAATCCTTGTTGGCGGTGAGCGTGTAGCGATCGCCCGGTACCCATTTCTCGAAGACGAACGGCCCGGTGCCGACGGGATGCGCGGCGACGCCCTCGGCGCCGACCTTCTCGAAATAGTGCCGGGGCTCGATCACGATGTCCGACAGGCCCAGGAGCAGGGTCGGGAAGATCGACTTGGTCTTGATGTCGACGGTGTATCTGTCGACGGCGGTGATGCTTTGCACGAGGTTGATGCGGGCCGCCTGACCGTACGCCGCCTTGGGATCCAGCACCCGGTCGAGGGTGAAGACGACGTCGTCGGCCGTGAACTCGACGCCGTCGCTGAACTTCACCCCTTGCCGCAGGTGGAAGCGAATTGTGGTCGGGTCGATCGTCTCCCAGCGCGTGGCGAGCGCCGGTTGAAGGTCGCCCTTGTTGTCGCGCGCCACCAGGAAGTCGTTGGTTTGCGCCACCAGGCTGAGCGCTGCGTAGGTGAGATTGCCGGCGCGCAGGCTGTCGGGAAAGATGGCGGCGCCGACGGTCAGTGTCTTGTCTCCCGCGAACGCAGGATCGGCCGCCGCGAACGGCGCCGAACCCAGGATCGCCAGGACGAGGAGAGAGCGCCATTTCATCACTGTTTCCTTCATCGATCGGACGAATGAAGCAGCGGTGCAAAAATCGCACCTAATAGCGCGCCGTGGAAAATTGCCGATCACGCGGGCCGGCGATGCGAAATTGCGGCCCGGGCTCCGGGACGGTGCTAGGATTGCCCATGCGATTGACGGATTTCAAAGTCCTGACGTTCGACTGCTACGGCACGCTGATCGATTGGGAATCGGGCATGGTCGAGGCGCTCAAGCCGCTTGCCGGGAAGGCGGCAAGCCCGTTGGGACGGAACGCCATCCTGGAGGCTCATGCGCGCCACGAGTCGCTGCAGCAGGCGCAAACCCCGACCAAGACGTACCGTGACCTTCTCGCCATCGTCTACAAGCGGCTCGCCGAGGAATGGCGGGTGCCCGTCGATTGGGAGGACTGCGTTGCCTACGGCAGGAGTGTCCGCGACTGGCCGGCCTTTCCGGATACGGCCGGCGCCCTTCAATATTTGAAGAAGCATTACAAGCTCGTGATTCTGTCGAACGTCGACAACGAGACATTTGGCTTCAGCAACCGCAAGCTCGGCGTCGCCTTCGATGCCATCTACACGGCGGAGGATATCGGGAGCTACAAACCGAGCCTGCGGAACTTCGAGTACATGCTGGCCAACCTGGAGGGGCTGGGCTTCGGCAAGCAGGACGTCCTGCACACCGCCGAAAGCATGTTCCATGACCACAAGCCGGCCAACCGGATGGGCCTCAAATCGTGCTGGATCTATCGCCGGCACCTCGACCAGGGCTTCGGCGCCACGATGCCTCCCGGCGAGATGCCGGCGTACGACTTCCAGTTCAAGAGCATGGCCGAGTTTGCCAACGCCCATCGGGAGCAACTAGGCTCCTAGGGACGGGCAGGAAGCGCGCCCAGGATCGACCCGCAATCGACCGGAGGGCGCGTTCGGGGGGTAACCCCAATGAAGCTTCTCTCGACTAATCCTCGAACGAAACTTCGGAGGGGTCGGCATGTTGGCGAAGAATGCTTCGAAGGTCGGTCCGCGATATCCCCAGGTCGTCGTCCTGGTCGGCGCCACGGGCGACCTGTCGCGCCGCAAGCTGTTGCCGGGATTGTTCCACCTGTGCAGTTCCGGGTTCATCCCCGGCTGCCGGATCGTCGGCGTGTCGCTGGACGATCTCGACCCCGACGGCTTCCGCAAGACCGCCCGGGAAGCGCTTGATCAATTCTCCAGCCGCAAGATCGATGAGGCCGACTGGACCGCCTTCGCCAAGACCCTGGACTATGTCCCGATGTCGGCCGGCCCCGGGGCCCTGAAGGCGGCGGTCGAAACGGCCGAGCTTTCGTTGGCCGGCGAAAGCCGTCGCGTGCACTATTTGAGCGTGCCGCCCAGTGCCGCCCTGCCGGCGGTGCGGCTGCTGGCCGAGGCCGGCCTCGTCCCGCGCAGCCGCATCATCATGGAAAAGCCCTTCGGCACGGATCTGCAGAGCGCCGTGGCGCTGAACGCCAAGCTGCATGAAGTCTTCGACGAGGAGCAGATCTTCCGCATCGACCACTTCCTGGGCAAGGAAGCGGCACAGAACATCCTGGCGTTCCGCTTCGCCAACGGCCTGTTCGAGCCGATCTGGAACCGGAACTTCATCGACCATGTGCAGATCGACGTGCCCGAGACGCTGGGCCTCGGCAAACGGTCCGGCTTCTACGAGGCGACCGGCGCCTTTCGCGACATGGTGGTGACCCACCTGTTCCAGATTCTCGCGTTCGTGGCGATGGAGCCGCCGACCGCCCTCGAGCCGGCGCCGATCAGCGAGGAGAAGAACAAGGTCTTCCGCAGCATGTCGGTGATCGACCCGAGGAACGTCGTGCGCGGGCAATATGCCGGCTATCGCGCCGAGGAAGGCGTCGACCCCGAATCGGACACCGAAACCTTCATCGCGCTCAAGTGCGCCATCGACAACTGGCGCTGGGCCGGCGTGCCGTTCTTCCTGCGCACCGGCAAGCGCCTCGCCGAAGGGCAGAGGATCATCTCGCTGGCCTTCCGCGAGCCGCCCAAGAGCATGTTTCCCGTGGGCTCGGGCGTCGGCGCGCAGGGGCCGGATCACCTGACCTTCGACCTCGCGGACGCCTCGAAGATGTCCTTGTCCTTCTATGGCAAGCGCCCCGGCCCGGGCATGCGGCTGGACAAATTGAGCCTGCAATTCGCCATGCACGACACCGGCCTGATCGGCGATGTGCTGGAGGCCTATGAGCGCCTGATCCTGGATGCGATGCGCGGCGACCACACGCTGTTCAATACCGCCGAAGGCATCGAGCGCCTGTGGGAAGTGTCGATCCCGCTGCTCGAAGCGCCGCCGCCGGTCCGCCTCTATCCGGCGGGCTCCTGGGGACCGAAATCGATCCACCAGCTCGTCGCCCCCCATGCCTGGCGCCTGCCCTTCGAGCGAGCCTGGCGGGATCCCAACGGTACGGGCAGCTAGGTACCTTTTCGAGCGGATACAAGACACTACTGGCAGTCACCGCTCTCGAGCCAAAGGAGGATCATCTCCCGCACAACGCGAAGCGAGCGGCCGATACTCAGAGCCGACGCTCTTCGATTCGAGCTGGCGCCACTGTCCCGCCTTGTGCCGGGCTTTCTTACGGCATAGGACGAGGCCCATGGCAAAATCATCGACCCCGAAGCACCTCGCTGCACGCATATGCACGGCGTTGCACGAGTTGTCTGGCGCTGACCTTCACTGGGTGAGTCTTGGCGAGGTGTGTAAGCGCCTGCGAGAGCCGCATACTGTGGAGATGGACGCGGCGATAAAGTACGCAAGCGACTCAGAGCTGCTGTCGTGTGGCCCGCTGCCCGTCCACAGTCTTATGCTCACGCCCAAAGGCGTAACGGCTGCGCGTGCTAAAATGAAGCGATGAGCGACGAACGTAATGCTCGATCAATGCAAATGGTACAATGAACCGGCGCAGTGGCAGTTGTCGGCCACTGGACTGGCGGTCACGACAGATCGAGCCACCGACTTCTGGCGTAAAACTCACTACGGGTTCATCCGCCACAGCGGACACTTGTTCGGTTACACGACGTCGGGCGGCTTCACCGCGAGCGTCCGCGTCCGTGCGCACTACACGAGTTTGTACGATCAGGCGGGCATCATGGTTCTTGTGGACGACGAGAACTGGGTCAAGGCGGGCGTCGAGATGTCCGATGGCGAGACCATGTTGAGTAGCGTGGTTACTGTCGGGTGCTCTGATTGGGCAACTGGTGTATTTCGCGGTGACGCCTCTGACTTCTGGATAAGGACGACGGTAAACGACGGTGTGCTGCGCATCCAGGTGTCGGTAGATGGAAAACGATGGCCGCTGGTCCGCTTGTGCCCGTTCCCTCGGTCGGAGCGCTACGTGGTCGGCCCCATGTGCTGTACGCCGGAGCGGGAAGGACTGTCGGTGCTGTTCTCCGACTTCGCCGTCGAGCCACCCAACCAAAAGGATCTTCACGACCTCACTTGATCGGTCGGGGCGCAGGCCCCTTCAGCGGACTGCTCGAGAAGCTTCATAAGGTCGGTCGGCAACATGCCTCTGCGGAATCGCGCCTCCACGGCCAGTATGGCAGCGATGCTTCCCAAATCGGCAATCTCGCCGGAAAGTGCCATTCCAACAGCAATTCCGAACGGGACTTGGCGCTGTGTTATTTGTTCTCCCGGATCTGGCTTAGGGTCGCCCTTGTGAAGCCCCCAGGCAACGAAACCCGGTGCAATGGAATCCGTCAACCCGGGAGAAGCCGAAGCGGCGAAGAGTTGCAGCCAATGGTCTGCGCGGTAGCCCGTCTCTTCTTCGAGTTCCCGCTTGGCTGACTCTACAGGCGGCACGTCGCGCCTGCCGCCACCTCTCGTGATTTCCCATGTGAAGCGATCCAGGACATATCTGTATTGGCCAACCAGCGTCGTGGAACCTTCGTGATCGATGGGAACAACGGCGACGCCGAAATTCTTCATATGGATGGGATAATAGGAAAGCGTTTCCCGACCCAGGAATGTGACGATGTCACTGCGGACCGTGTAGTACGGACAATCGAATGAGTCTCGCCGTTGGATCAACGCCCAAGGATTGGACTGGTCGCCGTCACTCCGTTGCATGGATCGATCTCCCGCGTGTCGTTCTGGGGGTCATTCGCGACTTACTTAAACACCTGGGGCGCGACTATCCGGCACGGGGTGGTGCGCTCACAGATACCGCGGGTGCGGCCAGGTCCCGATAGCCGGCTCCCCGTCCACATAAATTGTATTACTAGCTAAGGTGGCTGGTAGGCCCGGCAGGATTCGAACCTGCGACATAACCGTTATGAGCGGCTCGTTCTAACCACTGAACTACGGGCCCCCACCGACCCGCTGATGGCCCCGGGAGGGGCCGCCCTTTTACCCTATTCGGCGGGCGGCACGAACATATAGCCGACGCCGCGCACGGTGCGAATCACGGTCGGCTTGTCGGGGGTGGGTTCGATCTTGCGCCTTATGCGGGTGATGCGGAGATCGATCGCGCGGTCGAACGGATCGCGGCTGCGGTGGCTGGTCGTCTCGAGCAGCCAGTCGCGCGACAGCGGCCGGTTGGGGTTCTCGGCGAAGGTCTTCAGGATGTCGAATTCGCCCGAGGTCAGGGCCACGTCCTTGCCGACCGGATCGAGCAGCTGGCGCTTGGGCAGGTCGAGCATGTATTGGCCCATGCGGATCCGCTCCAGGAGGGACGGCGTCGACTTGTTGACCGAGCGGCGCAGCACGCTCTTGCAGCGCGCCAGAAGCTCGCGCGGCTCGTAGGGCTTGGCGACATAGTCGTCGGCGCCGCTTTCCAGCCCCAGCACCTTGTCCACCGAATCGCCGGCGGCGGTCAGCATGATGATGCCGACCTTGGTGTTGCTTTCGCGCAGCCAGCGGGCCAGCGCGAAGCCGTCCTCCTGGCCGGGCAGCTGCACGTCGAGCAGCACGAGGTCGGGCATCGCGCGCGAGATCTGTCGGCGCATCTGCGCGCCGTTCTCCACGGCAATGACCCTGAGGTCGTGATTCATCAGGTAGGTCTCGGCCGCCTTGCGTTGGAAGGCATCGTCCTCGACCAGCAGAACAGAAGGCTGCAACATGACTTGATCCGAAATGAATGTTTCTCTAATCCAGACAAAATAGCATGATTTCTCAATGAGATATAGCTGCTTCTTGATATATTTGATACACTTGGTGGCGCTTGCCGCCACAGGCTCACGACATGGCACCTCTACCTTTTGATCCGCGGCCCGACGCCGTCCCTAGCCCTAGTTCCGCGTCGGCGCGGATGAAGGACGATGTCGCTCGCCGCAACTGAGCCTGCTGCCCAACCGGCGGCGCAGGCCCTGACGGCGCGGCAGGAGGCCTTCGTCCGCGCCGAGCTCATCCGGCGCCTGTTCGAGGGTTCGGCGCAGTCGCGCTATTTCTCGTTCGTCCTGTGGCCGGTGATCGCCGCCATCTACTGGCGCCAGATCGACCTGCTCGACCTCGCCCCGCCCTTCATCGCCCACATCGTCGTCACGGTCGGCTTCGACATCCTGCGGCGCGCCTTCAACCGCGCCAATCCGCCGGA
Source organism: uncultured Alphaproteobacteria bacterium (assembly GCA_963755585.1). GTDB lineage: Bacteria > Pseudomonadota > Alphaproteobacteria > Reyranellales > Reyranellaceae > Reyranella. The sequence continues at coordinate 50,787 of CAVWKN010000036.1, read as the reverse complement.
CGAGGAGGTCATCCGCTGGGGCTGGTGGTTCGCCGGCCTGTCGTTCCTCGCCGGCGCCTGCTGGGGCACGGCGGGCTATATCCTCGCCTCCAAGGAGTACGAGCTGCAGCGCATGCTGCTGGGCCTCGTGCTGCTCGCCACCATCACCACGGCGGTGCCGATCCGCTCGGCCCATCCGCCGACCTTCTATACCTTCGCCGCCGCCACCACCGCGCCGCTGCTGTTCGTGCTGCTGACCGCGTCCGACCCGTTCTACCAGCTCGTCGGCATCGCCGGCGGCGCCTATGTCGGCCATCTCATGGCCTATGTGCGCGACGTCCATCGCTGGCAGTACGACAACATCGCGCTCGCCTACCAGAAGGAGGATCTCGCCCGCCGCCTGCAGATCGCCTACGACGAGGCGCGGTTCGCCCGCGACTCGGCGATCGACGCACAGCGCGACGCCGAAGCTGCCAACCAGGCCAAGTCGACCTTCCTCGCCACCGTGAGCCACGAGATCCGCACGCCGATGAACGGCGTCCTGGGCATGATCGACGTGCTGGAACGCTCGCCGCTCTCGGTCGAGCAGCGCGAGGCGCTGGGCACGGTGCGCTATTCGGCGTCGGCGCTGCTCAGGATCATCGACGACATCCTCGACTTCTCCAAGATCGAGGCCGGTCGCCTCGACCTTGAATGCATCGAGCTCTCCACCGTGGAGCTGATCGAGGGCGTGGCCGAAACCCTGGCGCCGCAGGCCGCCGCCAAGGGCCTCAAGCTTGCCGCCTATGTCGCGGCCGACGCGCCCGACCGCGTGACCGGCGATCCGCTCCGCCTGCAGCAGATCCTGTTCAACCTTTTGGGCAACGCCATCAAGTTCACCGAAACAGGGTCGGTGCGGCTGTCGCTGGAGAATGCCGGCGGCCAGGTGTTGCGCATCAAGGTCGCCGACACCGGCATCGGCCTCAGCGAGGAGCAACTCGGCCGCCTGTTCCAGCCCTTCGTGCAGGCCGACAGCTCGACCACGCGGCGCTTCGGCGGCACCGGCCTCGGCCTGTCCATCGTGCGCCGGCTCGCCGAGGCCATGCAGGGCGGCGTCGAGGTCTTGAGCGAGCCGGGCAAGGGGGCGACCTTCATCGTGAGCGTTGGCCTGGGCGACGCCTCGCCCGTGCCGCCGCGCCCGGACCTTCCCCTGCACGGGCTGGCGCTTCGCCTGGCCTTGCCCGATGCCGACGAGGCCCAGGCGATCGGGCGTTATTTCGAGGACGCCGGTGCGCGCGTAGCGTTCGCCGAAGCCGGCGGCGGCTTCACCGGCATCCAGATCGACGGCTTCGCTGGCGATATCCGGCTGTCGGATGGCCCGGCCACGCCCGAGGCGGTGGCGCCGGGCCTGCCGCGGCCGTGGCGGCGCGATGCGCTGATCCGTGCCGTGGCCCGCGCGGCGGGCCGCACGCCCGTGGCGGTGGCCGCGCCGGCGGCGGCGCGTACGGCGGCGCCGCTCAATGGCCGCGTGCTGGTGGTCGACGACAATTCGGTCAACCGCAAGATCCTGGCCCGCCAGCTCGAGCTCGCCGGCGCCTCGACCGATGCGGCGGCCGGCGGCGAGGAAGCGCTCGAGCTGTGGCGCAAGGGCGGCTACGACCTCGTGCTGGCCGACCTGCAGATGCCGACCATGGACGGCTTCGAGCTGGCGCGGCGCATCCGCCAAAGCGAGGCGGCGGAACGGCGGACGCGCACGCCCATCCTGGCGGTCACCGCCAGCGCGCTTGAGGAACAGGAACAGAAGAGCCGGGCCGCGGGCATGGACGGCTTCATCACCAAGCCGATCGGGATCGAGCAGCTCAAGGCGACGCTCGCCGTCTGGCTGAAGGACACAGCCGAATGACCGACGCATACGGCCCCCAAGCCTATGATCGCGACAAGCTCGTCGAGCTGTTCGGCGACGATCCCGCCACCCTGGCCGAGGTCGAGCGCGAGTTCCTCGAGACGGCCCGCACGGCGGAGCGCGAGATCAAGGAGACCGACGATTTCACCGCCATCGCGCGCGCCGCCCACCGGCTGAAAGGCGCGTCAGGCATGATCGGCGCGGTTTCGTTGCGCCAGATCGCCGAGGCCGTCGAGCGTGCCGCCAAGGCCGAGGACCTGCCGACCGTGCACCGCCTGCGCGGGATGTTCACCCGAAGTGCGCCGCGTCGCCGAGCAGGCCGGCGTCGCGGACGATTAGCGCATGGCCGTTCGTTCTCCATCTGGCCGCCACCGCCGCCACCGGTCAATCCCGCGCTAGGTATTGATCAGCCAGTCGTCGGTGCCGTCGCCCGTCAGCCCGATACGGGTGACGTAGTCGCCGATTGGCGGCGGGGTCTTGTTCATCACCTGGCAATTGCTCTGCAGGTTGGAGACTTCCTGCGCGACCTCGGGCGGCATCCCGCCCGGTGCGGGCGCTGCCGCGGGGGCGGGAGGCAGCGCCGGCGGAGGCACCGCGGCTTGCGGCGATGCGGGCGGCGCTGCGGGTTGGCGGCGCGGCGCTCGCGACGTAGCCCTGCTGGCACAAGGCGGCCGCGTTGATCGCGGCCGTGCTACCGTCGAGGGAGAAGGTCGTGTACACCGCGCCGAGCTGAAGGGTGAGCATATCTCCCTGGCGCAAGGCGTCGACCAGCGTGGTGTCCGGCAGCGGCGTCGAGAACGTAGTCGGGCTCAAGGTGCGGAGCACGAGCGGATAAGGCACGCGATCGATGAACAGCGTGACGGTGACATCCTGGCCGACGGTGAACTGCCAGCCGGCGTTGGTGAAGCCGATCTGCCAGCTGCCGGACGCGGACTGGCCGATATGCACCAAGGGGCCGCCTCCGTCACGGGTCGCGTCGCAGTACGCGAACTTGCCGCTGCCGTCGTCGTGCGCCTGGACGATCCAGCTCCCGACCTGCTGATCCGTTCCCGGAATGGGCGCGGCCGCCGCCGCCCATCCGATCAGCGCCAGCACTGCGGCGCCCAGCCCGATCCGTCCAATCATCCCCGCGCCTCCGGCAGTTGCCTCCACACGTAATCCTACTCCCGGCGCCGTGCCGGCGTCTGCGCGCTTTGCCTACTTGTTTTCCCACACGGGAATCGTGAGCTTCATCCCGTGCAAGCCCTTGTAGGGCACTCGAAAAGTTGGAACTTCGTCCGCTCCAGCGCAGCGTGGAGGCTCATAACGACGCCGCATAGTGCGTAGAAATGAATTACCTGCATTGGCCGAGGACTTGCAGACCGTGCACCGCCTGCGCGCCATGTTCAGCCACGAGGTGCGCCGGGTCGCCGAGCAGGCAGGCGTTCCGCTTTAACAGTCCGCGGGCGTCCCGACCGCCTAATATCACAGGTTGTGCAGAGGACGATTGTGTCGCCTGGATGACAGCGCGCTGCGCTGCGCTTCTAAATAGAAATGGAAGTCGATATACTCGCCATGATTGTAATGATCATCGAGGGGGCATCGACCCATGGCAAATCAACTCGGCAAGATCAAGCATATCGTCCAACTGATGTTGGAGAACCGGTCCTTCGACCAGATGCTGGGTTTTCTGTATGCGAGCAACGGCAACAAATCGCCGCTCGGACACCCCTTCGAGGGTCTGAGCGGAAGCGAATCCAATCCCGACGATGTCGGCCGCGAGGTCCAAGTCTACAAGATAGACCACACCGCGCCGCATCCCTATCTGATGCCGGGCGCGGATCCGGGCGAGGGCTTTCAACATACGAACTATCAATTGTTCTCGACCGACGATCCGCAGAAGGGCGAGATTCCGACCAACAAGGGCTTCGTCCTCGACTTCAAGGCGGCGATCGCATCCGATCTGGCGAAGGGCTTCAAGGACACGCTGCCCGGCACGGACGCCTCGGAGATCATGGGCATGTACAGCCCGGAGATGCTGCCGATCATGTCGGCGCTCGCGAAAGGCTTCGCCGTCTGTGACCACTGGTTCTCGTCGGCGCCGACCCAGACCTTGCCGAATCGCGGCTTTGCGGCGGCGGCGACCTCGCTGGGCTTCCTGCAGAATGCCCATGCCAAATTCTTCACCTGCCCCAGCATCTTCGGGCAGTTGTCGAAGAAGAACATCGACTGGGCGATTTTCGGCTACAACCGCGATCCGCTGACGCGCCTGGATTTCCCCGATACGCGGGCAGCGCCGGACAGTCACTACGGACATTTCCGCGACTTCAAGGAGCGCGCCGCCGACGGGAAGCTGCCGGCCTATACGTTCCTCGAACCGGATTGGGGTTCGGGCGGCAACAGCCAGCATCCCAACTACGACGTGGCCAAGGGCGAACAGCTCATCCACGACGTCTACTACGCGCTGCGCAACAGCCCGCAGTGGAACGACACGCTCCTGGTGATCACCTATGACGAGCATGGCGGCAACTACGATCACGTGCCGCCGCCGTGGGGCGCCGTTCCGCCGGACAACTCGGCCGGCGAATTCGGCTTCGACTTCACGCGGTTCGGCGTCCGCGTGCCCGCGCTGCTGGTGTCGCCGCGCATCGTCGCCGGCACCGTGTTCCGTGCAAAGCACGGCACGATCGATCACACCTCGGTGCTGAAGACGATCGAGGTGCGCTGGGGTCTCAATCCCCTGACCGCGCGCGACAAGGCGGCGCCCGATCTCGGCGACGTCCTCAGCCTGGCGAAGCCGCGCACGGACGATCCCCTGAAAGGCGTCGCCATCCCGGTATCCGGCAAGGCGCATCCCAATGCGGCCGCGCCTTCGGCCATGGACCTCATCCATGCCGAGAAGGTCTCGACCTTGGCGCTGCGCAACGAGCAGGGCAGCTACGACGAGCACGTGATGCCCTTCCTGCCCTCCAGCGCCGCCGTCGGAGACTATATCCAGACGCGCACCGCGGCGTGGCGCCAGCATCTGGAGCGCCGCCAGGAACGTCGCGAGAAACGCGCCCACGGAACAGGTGCCGGCACGCACTAGGGTGAGATGATCTCAGATCAGCTCATTGAAGAGGCTGTATCGCCCAAACTTGGTGTCATCCCGAGCGTAGCGAGGGACCTTTTGGCCAGCACCCATCAAAGGCCCCTCGCTGCGCTCGGGATGACAGCGTTACTGGTCTAGCCGCGCTGCCGCAGCTTGATGGTGGCGGAGTAGGACAGCAGCTTCCGGCCGTTCTGCTCCAGGAGCCCGCGCATGAAGGCGAGCGACTTGCCGTGGCGTGGGACCTCGACCCGGGTCGTGAGCGGCGCCGTTGCATCGCCGGCGGCCAGAAACTCCGCGGCAAAGGCCACCGTGCTGGGCGCCATGCCGGTCGTGAGTCCAGCGGCGCGGGTCACCGCCGAATCGGCAAAGCTCATCATGTAGCCGCCATGCAGCACGCCGCCCGAATTGCACATGTGCGGCAGGGTCGGCTGGATCAGCGAGGCGCCGTCCGTCTCCTTGCGCGCGTAGGACGGGCCGATGTGGCGGGAATAGACGCTGGCATTGGCCAGGAGCTCGAAATCCGCCGGCACGCTCTGCGACGCGGCGCTCGCCGGCGCAGACGGCGCCTCCTTGCGCGCCATCACCTTGGTCCGCGCCACGTGGCGGCAGACGCCCGACCACAGCGCGATCGTGCGGCCTTCCTGGGTGATGCTGCCGCGCGCGAAGGCGAGGCGGCCGGTCACCTGCAGCGGCTCGCCGCGCGCCTCGAGCGGCGGGCCGATCCTGCCGGCGTCGAGAAACTCGACGGCGATGCTCACGGTCATGGCGAAGGAGGTGTTGGTGCCGCCGTCGGCGGCGCGGCCGGCCACCAGGCAGAGCGCGTAGTCGGCGAAGGCGAGCGTGGCGCCGCCATGCACGCCGCCGACATAGTTGCCGTGCCGGGGCTCGGTCGGCAGCACGCAATGCACGCTGTCCGCCTGGCGCGCGTCGCCTGAGATGCGGAAATAGAACGGCCCGACATGATCCTCGAAGGGATCGGGCGGCACGAACACCGAATAGCGGCCAAGATCGATGGGAAGGGTGTCAGGCATCCGGGTTGGCTCTTGTGAAGCGTCGCAGGCGGGCTCTAATAGATGAAATTCCCGCATAGAAGAAGAGCCACGGAGCGAAACATCATGGCCGCAGGCGTGCACAAGGTAGACATCACCTGGGACCGCCGTCCGGCGGGTGTGGTGGCGTATGTCGTTTTCGACAATGCCAGGCGCCTGAACGTCCTCAATCCGCCGGCGTTGCTGGATCTCACCGAAGCCTTCCTCTCGCTCGCCCGCGAAGACGACCTGCGCGTCGTCGTGTTCTCCGGCGCCGGCGGTAAAGCTTTCATCGGCGGCGCCGACATCAACCACATGGTGACGATGAAGACGTCCGAGGACGGTCGCCGCTTCATCACCATGGTCCACAAGCTTTGCCAGTCGATCCGCGATTGTCCCGTGCCGGTCATCTGCCGCGCCGAAGGCTACGCGCTGGGCGCCGGCCTCGAAGTGGTGGCGGCCTGCGATCTGCGCATCGCCGCGGACAATGCGCATTTCGGCATGCCCGAGGTCAACGTGGGCGTTCCATCGGTGGTCGAGGCGGCGCTGCTGCCGCGCCTGATCGGCTGGGGCCGCACGTCGCGCCTGTTGCTGACCGCCGAGACCATCGACGCCGCCAAGGCCGAGGCCTGGGGCCTGGTCGAGGAGGTCGTGCCGCTGGCAGAGCTCGACGAGGCGGTCGAGCGCTGCGTGAAGGCCATCGTCGACGCGGCACCCCTTACGGTGCGGGCACAGAAGCGCCTGATGCGGCGCTGGGAACGCCTGCCGCTCGACGAAGCGGTGCAGGCCGGCATCGACGCGCTTGCCCAGGCGGTGGCCGAGGGCGAGCACATCGAGCGCATGGGTGCCTTCGTCAATCGCAAGAGGAAGTGACGACCATGGCCAAGTCAGCCAAGAGCTCGGTGAGGGTCGGCTGCCATTCCGGTTTCTGGGGCGACACCGAGACCGCGGCCGTCCAGCTCGTCCGCCACGGCAATGTCGACTATCTGGTGAGCGACTATCTGGCCGAGGTCACCATGTCGATCATGGCGGCGCAGAAGCTGCGCAATCCGCAGGCGGGCTACGCCACGGACTTCGTGAGCGTCGTCATGGGCCCGCTCGCCCGCGAGATCGCCGAGAAGAAGATCAAGGTCATCACCAATGCCGGCGGCGTGAATCCGCAGGCCTGCCGCGACGCAGTCCTCAAGGCCTGCGAGGCGGCGGGCGTGAAGCTCAAGGTCGCGGTGGTATTGGGCGACGATCTGCTGCCGCGGCTGGACGAGTGGCGCACGCTCGACATCCGGGAAATGGATACCGGCGCCGCGCTGCCCGCGAAGATCGCCAGCATGAACGCCTATCTCGGCGGCTTCCCGATCGCCCGCGCGCTCGACGAGGGCGCCGACGTGGTGATCACCGGCCGTTGCGTCGACTCGGCGGTGACGCTCGGCGCGCTCATCCATGCCTTCGGCTGGAGCGTGGACGATCACGACGCGCTGGCGGCGGGCACGCTGTGCGGCCACATCATCGAATGCGGCGGGCAGTGCAACGGCGGCAACTTCACCGATTGGCGCCTGGTGCCGGACTACGACAACATGGGCTTCCCGGTGGCCGAAGTTTCGCAGCGACGGTGCGTTCGTGCTCGGCAAGCCCGACGGCACCGGCGGCCTGATCACCACCGCGACCGTGGCCGAGCAGATGCTCTACGAGATCGGCGATCCGCGCGCCTACATGGTGCCCGACGTCGTGTGCGACTTCACCGGCGCCACCTATGAACAGGTCGGCAAGGACAGGGTCCGCGTGTCGGGCGCCCGGGGACGGCCGCCGACCGACACCTACAAGGTCTCGACGACCTGGCCCGACGGCTACAAGCTGAGCGCCATCTTCATGCTGGGCGGCCGCGAGGCGGTGGCCAAGGGCCGTCACAGCGCCGACGCCATCATCAAGAAGACGCAACGCATGTTCCGCGAAAAGAACATGGGCGACTACCGCGACGTCAGCATAGAAATCATCGGCGGCGAGGCGACCTACGGCCCGCATGCCCGCACGCAGGATAGCCGCGAGGTCGTGGTCAAGCTTGCCGCCAAGCACGACCAGAAGGAGGCGCTGTCGTTGCTCGGCCGGGAGATTGCGCCGATGTCGACCGGCGGCGTCGTCGGCATGACCGGCAGCTTCGGCGCCGGCCGGGTCTCGCCGTCGCCGGTGATCCGCATGTTCTCCTGCCTGGTGCCCAAGACCCTGGTGCCGGTCACCATCGAGCTCGATGGCCGCACCCTCGCGATGGAGCGCGGCGCCAAGAGCGGCGGCTTCACGGCGGCCCAGCTGCCGGTCGAGGCGCCGCCCGCGCCGCCGCTGCCGACCAGCGGGCCGAACGCCGCCATCGATACCGTGCCGCTGGTGGCGCTGGCCTACGGCCGCTCGGGCGACAAGGGCGACAACGCCAATATCGGCATCTTCGCCCGACGGCCCGAATACGAGCCGATCCTCGACGCCGAGGTGACGGAGGAGGCGGTGGCGAAATACTTCGCCCATCGCATCCAGGGCAAGGTCACGCGCTGGCGCCTGCCCGGCATCAACGGCTTCAACTTCCTGCTGCGCCAGGCGCTGGGCGGCGGCGGCATGGCCTCGCTCAAGGCCGATCCGCTGGCCAAGGCCTTTGCCCAGATGCTGCTGGACATGCCGGTGAGGGTGCCGGCATCGCTGGCACAGAAGCTCGCGGCTTAGGTCTCAAACGGGCCGCCGGCCTCCTCACCCCGGTACGCAAGTATTCGCACGAATCTTTCAATTTGAGGATGTCGAGCAACGGCGCTTGACAGGACTGAGCAATGTTGTGGCGTATGCCTGCCGACACTCGCACAACGAGGAGCGGCATCATGTCCATCTCTGCCAGCCCCAGCACCTCCGTCATCCTGAGCGCATGGAGGATCTGATCGCCGCTGGACAGGATCTCATGCTCGTGCAAACGGCGCATGAGATCCTTCCCATGCGCTCAGGATGACGGAGTTGTCCGAAACTCCCAAACCTCCGAAACCTCCCAAACCTCCGAAACCTCCCAAACCCGGCTACAGCGCTCGCACCGCGGCATGGGCGACAGGCTCACCCCATTCCTGCAGGAAGTGGCCGCCCTCGGCGATTTCCATCGGCGGCGGACAGTTGCGGATCTGTGCATGCAATGCCTGCATCACCGGCGGGCCCAGCACCGGGTCCTGCATGCCGATGGCCATCAGGCTCTTGCCCGTCCAGCGCTCGCGCCAGAAGTGCGCGCCTGCGCGCGACAGCGCCGCGCCGCCGGCGTCGGGCCGGTCGGGCACGAGATTGGGGAAGCGCCGCACGCCCGCCTTGTAGGAGGCATCGGGGAAGGGTGCCGCATAGGCGGCGGCTTCGGCCGCGCTGAGATGTGGACAGGCGCGCTGCATCAGCTTGGCGACATCCATGTCGGGGTTGCGGTTCGAGAAGGCGCGCCAGGCGAGGAAGCCGTCGCCGAGCGGCGCGTCGCCGGTGCCGAGCGCGGTGTTCATCACCAGAAGGGCGGCGTAGCGCTCGGGCGCGGCCATCGGCAAAGTGAGGCCGATCAGGCCGCCCCAGTCCTGCACGACCAACGCGATGTTCCGGAGATCGAGCGCCTCGACCAGACCCAGGAGCGTGTCGCGGTGGAAATCAAAAGTGTAGAGCGCTTCGTCGGCAGGCTTGTCGGAGCGGCCGAAACCCAGGAAGTCGGGCGCCACCACGCGATCGCCGGCGGCGGCGAAGACCGGGATCATGCGGCGATAGAGGTAGCTCCAGGTCGGCTGGCCGTGCAGGCAGAGCCACGTCCGGGCGGCGTCACGCGGCCCTTCGTCGACGTAGTGCAGGCGAAGCCCGTCCGGCCGCTCGAGGTAGCGCGGCGTGTAGGGCCAGTCGGGCAGGCCGGTGAAATTCGCGTCAGGTGTGCGCAGGGTGTCGGTCAAATGGTGTATCCTCCCGCCATGACTGCCCCCTCGAAACCCGTCCCGCAGAAGGACGCTCCTCAAGACGGTGGGCGTGCCGAACGGCTGGCTGCCGCTTTGCGCGAAAACCTCAAGCGACGCAAGGCTCAGGCCCGATCCCAGGCTGTGGCCAAGGGGGACGGACGAAAACCGGTGGATGCCGGCAAGACCGGTGGTTGAGCCGGCCCGTTCCCTCCTTTAGAAGCCCCCTCAATGACAATCCTTTCAGACCGCTGGATCCGCCGCATGGCGCAAGGACAAGGGCATGATCGAGCCCTTCGTCGACGCCCAGAAGCGCCAGGGCGTGATTTCCTACGGCCTGTCGTCCTATGGCTACGACGCGCGCGTCGGCCGCGACTTCAAGATCTTCACCAACGTCGATTCGGCGGTGGTCGACCCCAAGAACTTCGCCGACAACAGCTTCGTCGACCGCACCGCCGACGTCTGCATCATCCCGCCCAATTCCTTCGCCCTGGCGCGCACCGTGGAATATTTCCGCATCCCGCGCGACGTGCTGGTGATCTGCGTCGGCAAGTCGACCTACGCACGCTGCGGCATCATCGTGAACGTCACGCCGCTGGAGCCGGAGTGGGAGGGCCACGTCACCCTGGAATTCTCCAACACCACGCCGCTGCCCGCCAAGATCTACGCCAACGAAGGCGCCGCGCAGTTCCTGTTCCTGCAGGGCAACGAGCCCTGCGAAATCTCCTACCGCGACAAGGCCGGCAAGTATCAGGGCCAGCGCGGTGTCACCTTGCCGAAGATCTGAGGGAGGCGACCATGGACCGAATCCGCATCAGGGGTGGCCGCCAGCTCAAGGGCGAGATCCGCATCTCGGGCTCCAAGAACGCGTCCCTGCCGCTCATGGTGACGGCGCTGTTGAGCGACAAGAAACTCACTTTGCACAATGTGCCGCGGCTCGCCGACATCACGACCATGCTGCAGCTCCTGAAGCAGCATGGCGTGGAGATCGACACGGCAGCCGGCGAGAACGGCCATGCGCACGGCACGACGCTCACCCTGCAGGCCTCGAAGATCTCCTCGACCACGGCGCCCTACGACATCGTGCGCAAGATGCGCGCCTCGGTGCTGGTGCTGGGCGCCTTGCTCGCCCGCGAGGGCGTGGCACGCGTCTCGTTGCCCGGCGGTTGCGCCATCGGCGCGCGGCCGGTCGACCTGCACATCGCGGGGCTGAAGGCGATGGGCGCGCGAGATCGACATCGACGGCGGCTACCTGGTCGCCAAGGCGCCCAAGGGCCTCAAGGGCGCGCGCTTCACCTTTCCCAAGGTGTCGGTCGGCGCGACCGAGAACCTGATGATGGCGGCGGCGCGCGCCAAGGGCACGACCGTGCTCGACAATGCCGCGCGCGAGCCCGAGATCACCGATCTCGCCCACTGCCTGGTGGCGATGGGCGTGCCGGTGAAGGGCATCGGCACGGAGACGCTCACCATCCAGGGCGTCGAATCGCTGAAGGAAGCCACGCACAGCGTCATTCCCGACCGCATCGAGACCGGCACCTACGCCATGGCCGTGGCCATGACGGCGGGCGACGTCGAGCTGGTGGGCGGCAAGCTCGAGCTGATCGAGACGGCCGTCGCCAGCCTGCGTTCGGCCGGCGTCACCCTGGAGAAGACGGAGCGTGGGCTCCGCGTGCAGCGGACCAATGGCGCCCTGCACGGCGTCGACGTCATGACCGAGCCCTATCCCGGCTTCCCGACCGACCTGCAGGCGCAGATGATGGCGCTGATGACGCGCGCCGAGGGTGCGTCGATGATCACCGAGACCGTCTTCGAGAGCCGCTTCATGCACGTGCCGGAACTGTCGCGCATGGGCGCCAACGTCACCATCCACCACGAATTGGCCCTGGTGCGCGGCGTGCCGAAGCTGCGCGGCGCCGAAGTGATGGCGACCGACCTCCGCGCCTCGGTGTCGCTCGCCATCGCCGCGTTGGCGGCCGAAGGCGACACGACGGTGAACCGTGTCTATCACCTCGACCGTGGCTACGAGCGGTTGGAAGAAAAGCTCGGCGCTTGTGGCGCCGACATCGAACGACTGAAGCGCTGATCCCGTGACCGACAAGCTGAAACTCACGGCGCTCGACGCCGACGACCTCGGCGTGATCTCGGCGGCCTGCCAGGACGCCCTCGTGGCGGTCCGCGACTGCGCCCATTTCAAGGACGAGAAGCGCTTCGTTCTGCTTTTGAACCGGTTCCGCTGGGAGGCCGATCCGACCGTCGAGACGGCCTATTGGCGGACCCATTCCGCCCTTGTTTTCAACGAGGTGGCGGCCGTCCGTCATCACGACATCCCGTTGGACGAGCCCGACCGGATGCTCGAACTGTTGGCCGTGGCGCAGGAAGACGAACGGTCGGTCACGCTGCGGTTCGCCGCAGGCCGGGCCATCCGGCTGGAAATCGGCCGTCTCGCATGCCATTTGGGGGATGTCGGGGAGCCTTGGGCTACCCCCTGGAAGCCCGCCCATCCGGTCGAATAGCCCCCTCGGGGTTCGACGAGGGGCGGGCATTCGTTACTGGAGCCTGCGGTCGTGTCGAGCGAAGCCAACGAGAAGCTCATTCTGGCGCTGCCCAAGGGCCGCATCTTCAAGGAAGCGGCGCCTTTGTTCGCGCGCGCCGGCATCGAGCCCGAAGCAGCCTTCGCCGATCCCGAGGCGCGCCAGCTCCGCTTCACCACCAACCACGCCGACCTCGACATCATCCGCGTGCGCTCCTTCGACGTGGCGACCTTCGTGGCCTTTGGCGCGGCGCACCTCGGCATCGCCGGCGCCGACGTGCTGATGGAGTTCGACTATCCCGAGATCTACGCGCCGATCGATCTCGGTATCGGCAAGTGCCGGCTGGCCGTGGCCGAGCCGGTCGAGATGGCGGGCAGCGACGATCCCAGGCGCTGGAGCCACGTGCGCATCGCCACCAAGTATCCCGAGGTGACGCGCCGCCACTTCGCCGCGCGCGGCGTGCAGGCCGAGTGCGTGAAGCTGTCGGGCGCCATGGAGCTGGCGCCGTCGCTTGGCCTCAGCCATCGCATCGTCGACCTCGTCGATTCGGGCCGCACGCTCAAGGAGAACGGCCTGGTCGAGATCGAGCACATCGCCGACATCACCTCGCGCTTCATCGTCAATCGCGCCGCGCTCAAGACCCAGCCGCGAGCGGATCGGCCAGTGGGTCGACCGCTTCCGCGAGATCAGTCGTGCCGCTGCCTTAGACTCGACGCCTCGGCGCCGGGTTTCGAACAGGAATTCTCGACTTTCCTCGGGCGCAATCGGGACATCGACGAGAATGTCGACAGGATCGTGGCCGACATCGTGGCCGACGTGCGCGCCCGCGGCGATGCGGCCTTGGTCGAGTACACGAAGAAGTTCGACAAGGTCGAGACCGACGCAGGCGGCCTGCGCCTCTCCGACGCCGAACGCAAGGCGGCCGCGGCCAAGGCGCCTGCCGCGCAACGTGAGGCGCTTGTCTTCGCCGCCCAGCGCATAGAAGCCTTCCACCGCGCGCTCCTGCCTCAGGACGTCGATTTCACCGACGCCACCGGCACGCGGCTCGGCGCCCGCTACCGGCCGCTCGAACTCGGTCGGCGTCTACGTTCCGGGCGGGCTGGCGGCCTATCCGTCTTCGGTGCTGATGAACATCGTGCCGGCCAAGGTGGCGGGCGTCTCGCGCATCGTCATGGTCGTCCCCACGCCGGGCGGCGTCCTGAACCCGCTGGTCATGCTGGCGGCGGAGATCGCCGGCGCCGACGAGGTGTGGCGCATCGGCGGCGCGCAGGCGGTGGCGGCGCTCGCCTACGGGACGCAATCGATCAAGCCGGTCGACAAGATCACCGGCCCGGGCAATGCCTATGTCGCCGCCGCCAAGCGCCGCGTTTTCGGCCAGGTCGGCATCGACCTGATCGCCGGCCCCTCGGAGATCCTGGTCGTGGCCGACGCCGCGAACGATCCGGCCTGGATCGCGGCCGACCTCCTGTCGCAGGCCGAGCACGATGTCTCCTCGCAGTCGGTGCTGATCGCCGACGATGCGGCCTTCGCCGATCGAGTGGCACGTGCGGTCGAGAGCGAGCTCAAGACCATGGCGCGCGCCGACATCGCGGGTGCGAGCTGGCGCGACAACGGCTGCATCATCCTGGTGCCCGAGCTTGCGGCGTGCGCGCCCATCGTCGATCGCATCGCCGCCGAGCATGTCGAGCTCGCGATGGAGGCCGCGCCCGCCGAGGCGCTGGCCGGCAGGATCCGCCATGCCGGCGCGATCTTCCTCGGCCGCTACACGCCCGAGGCGATCGGCGACTATGTCGCCGGCACCAACCACGTGCTGCCGACCTCGCGCGCGGCGCGCTTCTCGGGCGGGCTCGGCGTCACGGATTTCCTCAAGCGCACCTCGCTGGTGGCCTGCACGCCCGACGCGCTGGCGGCACTCGGTCCCGCGGCGCTGGCGCTGGCGGAGGCCGAAGGCCTCGGCGCACACGGCCGGTCGGTTTCCATCCGGCTGAACCGTCGCGCCTGAGCGCCGCCATGTCGAAGGCCCGTCGCATCGCCGACATCGTGCTGGACGAGGAATCCGTCGCGCGCCGATCGCCCGAGGTCGAGCATGAGCGCGCCGTGGCGCTGTTCGATCTCCTGGAGGAGAACGACTTCGCCCTGGTCGGCAGCGCGTCCGGACCCTATCGCCTGCGGATCGGCATCTTCGAGCAGCGCCTGGTGTTCGACGTGCGTGATGCCGATGACAACAAGCTGCGCGACATCGTGCTGTCGCTGACGCCGTTCCGGAAGGTGGTGAAGGACTACTTCCTGGTCTGCGAGAGCTACTACGCCGCCATCAAGAAGCTCGGGCCCTCGCAGATCGAGGCGCTCGACATGGGCCGGCGCGGCCTGCACAACGAAGGATCGGAGCTGCTGCGCGAGCGGCTTGGCCGGGAAGATCGAGGTCGATCTCGACACGGCCCGCCGGCTGTTCACCCTGATCTGCGCCCTTCACATCACATCGTGATCGGCTGCAGGCGATGAACGGAATTCCCGCCAGCCTGCTGTTTGCGTGCAGCGAGAATTCCGTGCGGTCGCCGATGGCCGAAGCCCTGGCCAAGCGGCTCTATGGCCAGGCATCGTACATCGATTCGGTGGGCGTGCGGGCGAGCGAGGTCGACTTCTTTGCCGCCGCCGCGCTCGACGAGCTCGGCATCGACGTCCACCGCCACCACGCCAAGACCTTCGACGACGTCGATCCCCGTTCGTTCGACCTGATCGTCACTCTGTCGCCGGAGGCCCATCACCAGGCGCTGGAATTCACGCGCGGCACGGCGGCCGAGGTCGAATACTGGCCGGTCGGCGATCCCAGCGCCGTCGAGGGCTCGCGCGAGATGCGGCTGGCGGCCTACCGCACCACACGCGACCAGATCCTGGCGCGCCTGAAGGCGCGCTTCGGCGCGCCTTCAGGGCCATCGGTCTGATTACTGGTGCGCTTCGGTGATGTGGCCGGAGTGATCGACCGCCACCAGGACATCGGCCGGGCCCTTGTAGGCGCGGGCGTGCCAGGTGCCGTCGCTGTCGCGCTCGAGGTCGCTGACGCCCGAGTAGCCGGCGCCGCGGATCTCCTCCTTGACGAAGGCTTCCTCGGCGGAGGGAGTCCATGTCGAAATGATGCCCTTGGGGTCGCGCGCAACCTGCGGCATGGCCGAGTAGTTCATGGTGGACGTCGAGACTCCGTTTCCGGACAGCGGGACAGCGGATTGCGCCTGGACGGCCGAGGTCGCCAAGGTCGAGAAGCCGATGAGAGAGAGTGCGATAAGCGTGCGGTGCATCTGTTACTCCTTACAAAAATTGATGCACACGCAATACGTGCTCCGATTGTGATCGAAATGTGCCGAACCCTGGCGCGCCGGTGCATGCCGGAATCCGCGGCGCGCTTCACCGACGCTGCGTTTCTCCGCCGTCGCTCTCGATGCTGGCCGATATGCTGCGGCTTCGTGCGCCGCACCCTGACTGAGACTAGGGCGCGCCGGCGTACCACGCACCTTTATGTGATGTCCGTCGCGCGATCGGCAGGTTGACGATGTCCATGAAGACCGACGCCGCGCCATCACCGCCGGCGAGGTTGCCTTCGAGCACGTCGACGTCGAAGGTCAGCCGGTCACCCTCGAGCTTGGGCGATTTAAGCACGACCACTGCGTCGACGACGCCGGCCTTTGTCTTGCTGAACACCGACACGGTGGCGTTGGGCGCGGTCTTGGCGAAGCTGTCGGGTGCATTGCTGCTCCACTCCTCGAGCAGGTGTGCCGTGAGCGCATGACCGGCCGAGCGGACCGGCCGGTCGGCGAAGATGATGGCGTTGGGCGAGATGCCGTCCAGCGTGAGCTTCTGTCCCTCGAGCTTGGCGCCGCGCGCATTGAGCACGATCATCGACGGCACGATCTGCGGCGGCTGCGGCTTGCCGATGACCTTGGGTGCCTGGGGCGACGCCTGGGTCGCGCTGGTCGCCGGCGCGGCCGGGACGGGGCGCCGGCGGTTTGCGCATTGGCGGGCACCGACAGGCCGAGGAGGGCCATGGCCATCGCCAGCCCGGCCAGGATGTTGAACGGGTTCATGGATGGCCTCAGTAGCAGGGCAGGAGGGGAGGCTTGCCGCAGGTCGGCGCGTTGAAGTTTCGTTGGTAGCGCGGATCGATATCCGGCGGCGGCGGTCCACCGGGAGCCGGGCCGTAGCTCATCGGCGGCGGAACGTATGGCCCGGTGGGCGAGGGATTGGACCAGCCGGTGAAGGTGCTGGTGCCGTTAGGGTCGCCGATGTTGGGCGTGATGCCGCCGGTCGTCTGGCTCGTGCCGTAGTAGGTGAAGCCGTTGGAACCGAGGCCCCACCACAGCGTGTCGATGAAGACGGACGCCGGGCCGTCGGCCTTGCCGAGACTGCCTTCCAGGACCTTGACGTCGAAGGCCAGCCGCTCGCCGTCGAGCTTGGCCGAGGTCAGCTCGACCACGGCGTCGCTGACGCTCGAGCCATCCTTGGAGAACACCGACACCGTGGCGTTGGGCGGATCCTTGGCGAAGCTTCCAGTGTGCCAGATCTCGACCATGTCAGGCGTCACCATGTGGCCGACGCTGCGCACCGGACGGCTGGTGAAGAGCGTGGCGCTCGGCAGGACGCCGTCGAGCACGAGCTTCTGTCCCTCGAGCTTGGCGCCGCGCGCATTCAACACGATCAGGGCCTGCGAATACTGTCGCGCCGCGGGAACGCCGATCGTCTTCTGGGCCGGCGCCGTGATGGCGTTGGGGGCCGGCGGCGCGGTCAGCGTCTGGGCCCAAGCGAGACCCGATGTCAGAGCCGGGGCCAGGATCAGGGCAGCCAGAAGGCCGCACCTCTTCTGTGCATTCATTGTGACTGGTCCTTCCTTCCCCGGGCGTTCGCAGCCGCGCCTTGTATAAGGGAGGCACGGGCTGGTGAGAAGGGCGGGTTGGCTTTATCCCCGACTTGAGTGCAGTTGACTAAACCCTTCTTGCAGCCCATTTTCCGCCCGCTTCGTTCATAATTCACTCCAAACCGGAGGCCGGATGGCCAAAGAAGATCTGATTGAATTCACCGGTGTGGTTGCAGAGCTGCTGCCCAATGCCATGTTCCGGGTGAAGCTCGACAACGACCACACGATCCTCGCCCACACATCGGGCAAGATGCGCAAGAACCGCATCCGCGTGCTGGCAGGCGACCGCGTCACCGTCGAGATGACGCCCTACGACCTGTCCAAGGGCCGCATCACCTTCCGCTTCAAGTAGGCGTTGGCCGCTCCGTCGATCCCCACGCTCGTCCTGGCCTCCGCTTCGCCGCGCCGGCTCGACCTGTTGCGGCAGGTCGGACTTGAGCCCGCCGAGATCGACCCCGCCGACATCGACGAAACGCCCGAGCCCGCGAGAGGCGCCGCGCGCCTATGCGCTGCGCATGGCCAGGGCGAAGCTCGCCGCCGTGGCGGCTCGTCATCCCGGCGCCGTCGTGCTGGCGGCCGACAGCGTCGTGGTCTGCGGCCGGCGCATCCTGCCCAAGGCCGAGACCGAACAGGAGGCGCGCGCCTGCCTGAAGCTGCTGTCGGGCCGGCGCCACCGCGTGCTGGGCGGCATCGCCGTCGAGCGGCAGCGATGGCGCGGTGCGCACGCGCCTGGTCGAGACCGTCGTGCGCTTCAAGCGCCTCGAGGCGGCCGAGCTCGACGATTATCTGCGCTGCGGCGAATGGCGCGGCAAGGCCGGCGGCTACGCCATCCAGGGCCGCGCCGCGCGCTTCGTCGCCTTCGTCTCCGGTTCCTACAGCAACGTCGTGGGCTTGCCGCTGTTCGAGACGGTGGCCTTGTTGAAAGCCGCCGCGCCGTGAGCAAGGTCGACCGCCTGATCTGCCACGTGCTGCCCAAGGCCTTCCTGATGGCGCTCGTCACCGAGGGCCGACTGGTCGAGCTGAAGGTCGTGCGGCGCGACAGCCCCTCGCTGGTCGAGAGCGTCTTCCTCGGCCGACTCGAACGGGTGATGCCCGATCTCGATGCCGCCTTCGTCGATATCGGCATCGGCCGTTCGGGCTTCCTGCGCGCCGACGACCGCGCCGGCAGCGACGACTGGCCGCCGGTCGGCGCGCCGCTCCTGGTCCAGGTGCGGAATGACGGCGAAAACGACAAGGGACCGCGCCTCTCGATGAACGTGGCCGTCACCGGACGCTACGTCGTCTACCATCCGGTCGGCTCGGGCGTCACTTTCTCGCGCCGCATCGAGGGCGAGTCCGAGCGCGACCGCCTGCGCGCCCATGTCGAGGGCCTGCTGGAGGGCGGCGTCGTGCTGCGCACCGCCGCGTCGGGCGCCACGCTCGACGTGCTGCGCGCCGACGCCTCGCAGGTCATGGAGCGCTGGGAGGCGATCCGCCGCCAGGCCTTCGACGTCCAGCCGCCAGCCGACCTGTCGGCGCGCATTCCCGGCGAGCGCGATCCGCTTGCCCGCATGCTGCGCGACCACGGCGCGTCGCTCGAGGAGGTAATCCTCGACGATCGCGCCATGGCGCGCGCGCTGCAGGACGAGATGGACCGCCTGGGCGAGATGATCCGCGTGCGCTGGCACAACGGGCCGATGCCGGCTCTCGACATCGACGACGTCGCCGGCCAGATCGGCACCGCGCTCGCCCCGCGCATCGTGCTGGAAAGCGGCGTCGAGGTGCTGTTCGAGCCGGGCGAGACGCTGTGCGCCGTCGACGTCGACAGCGCCGCTGCCGGCGGCCGCCAGGGTCGCGCGCCGCGCCGGCCGATCGACGTCAACATCGAGGCGGCGCCGGCGATCGCCCAGCAGCTCAGGCTGCGCAACATCGCGGGCGCGGTGGTGATCGACTTCGTCAACATGCGCAGCACCTACGATCGCGACAAGGTGCAGGCGGCGCTGGCCGAGGCGATGGCCGACGATCCGGTGCCGACGCAGCTCTACGGCTTCACCCGGCTCGGTCACTTCGAGTTGACGCGCGCGCGGCGCGGCGCGACCTTGGCGGCCCAGCTCGAGGCGTTGGAAAAGGGCGATGACTGACCGATCCACCCCACCGCTGCGCGCGGTGCGGATAATAGAAGCCAAGTGCGCGATCTGCGGCAAACCCGTTGCCGCCAATTACCGGCCGTTCTGCTCCAAACGCTGCGCCGATATCGATCTCGGCCGCTGGCTGAAGGAAGGCTACCGCGTCCCGACCGACGAGGGCCCGCCCGAGGACGAGTCCGGGGGCGAGGGCCGGGGACCAACTGGACAGGAAAGCTGACGCGTCCTATACAGCCCGCCGCCAGCCGAACGGTATGCCCAGGTAGCTCAGTTGGTAGAGCATGCGACTGAAAATCGCAGTGTCGGTGGTTCGATCCCGCCCCTGGGCACCATTCCTTTCAATGACTTAGTACATTTCGATTTTGGAATGGTACCAAGTTAGACAGTTAGACAAATCTCGTTCGCCATCGGTTCATTTGGCGTTCTTCGCCTTGTCCACAAGATCAGTGATGTGAGCGTCTAGCGCCGCGAAGGCGCGATCGGATGCAGCGCGTCGGTCGTCGCCTCGCTCGTAGACCATGCTGGCTGCGTCGCTGGTATGGCCCAGGGCCGCCTTGCGGGCTTCTCTATCGAGACCGAGGTCATAAAGAGCGGTGCCGAGAGAATGGCGAAGGCCGTGAAAACAGAGGCCCCACTTGACGAGGCCTCGGCGACCAACGCCTTCACCACCTTCCAGAGATTTGTCTGAAGGCCGTCGCGTGTATACGCATCGCCTCTTTCGTTCACCAAGATGTTCTCGCCTTCGCGGGGCGTGTTGCGCAACTCGTCGCGAAGTGGCGCTGGGGCATGGATACTCACGATCAGCCCGGTCTTGCTCTGTCGAAAGGTTAAATGCTCTCCGTCCCAACAGGACCAGGTCACCGAGACGATGTCGCGGATACGCATGCCAGCACAGCGTGCGAGCCGTAGCGCTCGCTTTAGTCGCAGAGAGGCCCGGCCTTCGACCATGGCGAACTCATCCGCTGACCATGGCCGGTTGCGTTCGGGCGCGCCGGCTGGCCGGGGGAGGAGTGGCACGCCTTGCGCCGGATTGGTCACGCACCAGCCGTGAATGCGGCCCCAGCCAAAGGCAAGACGCAGCACCTTGACGGTGTAGTTGCCATCCACCGCTTCTTGCGTGTCGCGACGGCGTCGCGCAGGCCAACGGCGAAGGGCGGAGTGAATTCGGCCAACGGCCGCGCCCGTACAGCTGACAGTACTCCGGCAGAGGGATCAGTCACGCGCTCGTAGGTGCACCGTGTTTGATGCTTCAGGGCCTTCCATTCCTGAGAACTCTCGCTACGCATCAAAAAGGCCGACAAGCGACTCGATCCGCGCACTTAGCGGAGCGGGAGCGGGCATGGCCGCGGCCACGGCGTCAAGCTCTCGCACCCGGGCAAGGAATTGTTCCGGGGCCGCGTTGATATCGACCTCAATTCGAATGCCCGTCGCTCGATGGTAATGATAGGGGCGACCCTTGCTCGAGTCCGCTTCAACCAAAGGTCGGAGGGAATGGCGACCGTTTCACCAGCTCATGCGCAGGCCGGCAGTGAGGGCGTGGTTGTCGGTGCCGGTGGCGATCTCGCCGTCGTAGCGGAGATAGATCTGCGTCGCCGCGGCGATGGTGGTGGTGGCCTGGAGGCCGACCACGGCCGCGTTGCGCAGCGGTGTGGCGCCGAACACGGTGAAGGAGTTGCCCGGCGCGCCGGCAAAGGCCGCGGTGATCGGCCGGCCGGTGTCGGCGAACTCGTGCATCCAGCCGAGGCGGACCGCGAGATCGAGCTTGCGCTCGTTGCCGAGCCCGATCGAGCTTCCGAGATCGGCGCCGATGGTGGTGCGCTGCGAGTTGGTGGTCTGCTGCGCGACGTTCAGGCTGAGCGACTGCGCGCCACTTTCACTGAACGCGTTCTGCGTCACGCTGGAGATCTGGAAGCGGCCGAACGGCGTGATGGTGGCCATGGCCGGCGCATAGACGCCCAGCTTGTAGCCGCCCTCGATCTGGCCGAGGAACTGGTTGGCGCCGGTCGAGCCGGTGGCGGTCCTCTGCTGCAGGTCGGGGATCAGGATCTGGCGCTGCAGCTGGTTGCCGTAATAGGCGTAGCCCGCCAGCGCATCGAGGTAGAAGCCGCCTTGCGTGAACGAGCCGTAGGCCGCGACGCTGACGCTGTCGGACCAGCCCTGGCCCAGGAAGCTGTTCACCCATTGGGTACCATGCGTGTAGCCGACGCCGATGCCGACCAGGAAGCGCGGGTCGAGACGATAGTCGATGCCGGCCGCGGCGCCGCCGAAGTTGTAAGTGAGGGTAGAGGCATTGGTATCGCCCAGCACGCTGCCCAGGCCTCCGAGCGCGCTCGCCCACGCACTCAGCGGACCCACGGCATCGCAACTCTCGATCTCGCAGGCCTGGGCCAGCGTCAGGCGCTGGCCGGCCGGCTGGCCGCCATGGAAGCCCGCCATCTGCTGGCCGATGGCGTTCATGAACATCGCACTGCTGTTGGTGTTCATGGTGCCGAAGTCGGCATAGGGTTGGCCGCTGATGGCGTTCAGAGCGGCAGGGCCTTGCGTGTTGCTGAGCAGGCTCAGCGCATTCAGCACATTGTTCAGGTCGCCCGTGGCGGTGGCGTTGACCCGATCTAGAACCACGCCGACCGCGTACTGGTTGGGCGTCTGCGCGCCCGCGGCGAACGCGCCTTGGTTCTGGAACAGCAACAAATAGACGTTGTTGGCGTCGTAAGACAACGAGGGGGTCAGGAAGGCGAAGTTGCTGGTGACGCTGGAGTAGGCGCCGCTTACTCCGCCGATGGCATTCAGGATCGTATAGGTCGTGTTGCGCGCGTAAGTGCCGGACTGTGCCTGCACCTGCACCATACCGCCATTGAGGGTCGCCGTGCCGGAGGTGTTGATGCGATCGCTTTGGCCGGCGGGGTTGACCTGGACCTGGTAGATCGTGCCGGCGTTCTGCACGAAGTTGCCGTTGATGGTGAGGGTGCCGATCGAGTTACCGGGGGCGATAATGCCGTTGTTGGTGACCAAGCCGGTGATGGTGCCGTTGCCGCCCAAGGTGCCGGCCGCACCGACCGTCACATAGCTGGTGAGGCTGCCGTTCACCGCCAGGGTGCCGGCCGTCACCGAGGTCGGACCGGTGTAGGTGTTGGTGCCGGTGAGATTGAGGGTGCCCAGACCCTGCTTGGTCAATCCACCGGTGCCGACGATCGCCGACGCGAGCGTGGTGTTGCTGGCACTGTCCGCGGTCAAGGCGCCGTTGCCTAAGGCCAGAATACCGCCTGTGCCGGAAAGCGCTCCGACCGTCTGATTGTTGCCGTTGAGGTCGAACGTGCCGCCGTTCACGGTCAAGGCGCCCGTCGGCGCCAGCGATCCTCCGCCGCCCAGCCGCAACGTGCCGGCGCTGACGGTGGTGCCCCCGGTGAAAGTGTTCGCGGCTGTGAGGATGGTGGTGCCAGGGCCGCGCTGCTCCAACACGCCGTTGCCGGAGATGACGTTGGCGAAGGTGTAGGCGTCAGAGCGGTTGATCGCGAAGACGCCGCTGTTGGCGACATTGCCACTGATGTTGCCGCTGGTGCCGCCGTTGCCGAGCTGCAGCGTGCCGCCGTTGATGGTTGTGCCCCCGGTATAGGCGTTGTCGCCGGTAAAGATGGTCGTGCCGGCAAACACGTTGACCGCGCCTGGGCCGGTAATCGTTGGCGCAAAAACGTAGCCCGATGCCGTATGGTTGAAGTTGAGCACGCCCGTGCCAGCACCGAACTGCACGGCTGCCGCATTGAGTGTGCCAGGCGCGACCGCCGTGTTGCCCGGAGCGGCACCGATGTTCAAAGTCCCGATCGAGCCCGCCTGGTCGGCCACTACAACCGTGCCGGCGGCACCGCCGACGTTCACGGCACCGCCACCTCCAACAGTGAGTGCGCCCGTGCTTGCGCGCCCCACATAGAGATTGCTGGAATTTGTCCATGTAGAGCCTGTGCCGGTGACCGATACCGTGCCTGTGGAACCCGACGAGGATCCGATGATGCCGGTCGTGTCGGTCACCGTGCCGCCGTTCTGAACGATGAGCGTGCCCGAGCCCGGGCCCAGGAATCCCCCGACCACAAGTTGGTCGCTGATATTCCAGGTCGAGCCGGAATCGGTGACCGTCATCGTGCCGGTGGCGCCCGGGCGGACGCCGATGTAACCGCCCGACGACCCGGTGAGTACTTTCCCGCCGCCGGCAATCGTGACCTGCCCCGTGCCGGAGTCGCCAATGGCCAGCCCGGCGCTATTCGTCCAAGTGGCGCCGGCGCCGCTCACCGTCACTGTACCGACGGCGCTGGTGCTGCAGCCGTCGCAGCCACCGACATGGCCGACCACATTGCTCACCGTGCCCCCACTGCCGATGTTGAGCGCGCCCGTGCCGTTGCCCCCGATGTAAAGGTCGCCGCTGTTGGTCCAGGCGGAGCCAGAGCCGCCCACGGTGGCTGTCCCCGTGGAACCCGACGAGGATCCGATGATGCCGGTCGTGTCGGTCACCGTGCCGCCGTTCTGAACGATGAGCGTGCCCGAGCCCGGGCCCAGGAATCCCCCGACCACAAGTTGGTCGCTGATATTCCAGGTCGAGCCGGAATCGGTGACCGTCATCGTGCCGGTGGCGCCCGGGCGGACGCCGATGTAACCGCCCGACGACCCGGTGAGTACTTTCCCGCCGCCGGCAATCGTGACCTGCCCCGTGCCGGAGTCGCCAATGGCCAGCCCGGCGCTATTCGTCCAAGTGGCGCCGGCGCCGCTCACCGTCACTGTACCGACGGCGCTGGTGCTGCAGCCGTCGCAGCCACCGACATGGCCGACCACATTGCTCACCGTGCCCCCACTGCCGATGTTGAGCGCGCCCGTGCCGTTGCCCCCGATGTAAAGGTCGCCGCTGTTGGTCCAGGCGGAGCCAGAGCCGCCCACGGTGGCTGTCCCCGTGGAACCCGACGAGGATCCGATGATGCCGGTCGTGTCGGTCACCGTGCCGCTGCTTCCGATGGTCAGCGCACCCCTGAACGATGCGCCGACCACCAGGTTGCCAGCTTGAGCGCTCTGCCCGTTCACCACCGTTGAATTCGGCACGATGGTGTCGAGGAAGGCGTCCACACCGGTTGTCGGTACCGAACCACCTAGCCAATTGCCGCCGGCGAACCAGTCGCTCGACGTGTTTCCGGTCCAGATGGACTGCGCGTGAGCGGGCAGAAGGGCGGCAACCTGCACGATGGCGATAACACTGCAGGCCAAGACGGTGGAGGGTCGCAGTCCAACGTGCCGATACGAACGCTTCGGCCTGGTAAGCGCCCGCGGCGTGCTGGTCCCGTTCCCCGATTCCCTTAGGCGCCAGTGCCTTCGCGAATGTCTCACCATGAAATTGCGCGCTCCGACGGCCCGAAGTTCGGTTGCATGTCCCGCCTCGGACCAATGACAACAAACGAGTGCGTTTCGCGCGTGTCCTTTTTTGGACGCAAGACACGATCCAGAAAGATGTCTCCTCTACTTGTACAGCTCTGGTGCGCCGCCGAGGTGACTCGAACCGCAGGCACAGTGTGCTGGAATGGGCGAATTGCGACCGGGGTATCCTGACGCCAGTGCTTGATTACATGCCCAACCTTCTCTGCCCGTATCGTCTTCGTACGTCGCGGGCATTGGGGGTAATTTCGATTGGCTAGCAACTGCCGCCAAATTGCCTGCGACGGGTGCGTCCTTGCTACCCTGAGGTGATGGCCGGGATGCCGAGGAAAGATGAGTCCGTCACTGAGGAACTCGATCTCGAAGAATTAATCTTCAGACTTTCACGAATGCGGTATCCACGTTTTGCTGCAAACCAGCAACGTGGGTATGATGCTGACCATCACCGACGGCTTAAGCAGAATCTGCGCAGAACACCTTCTAGAACGACCCATTCAAAACTCACCAGCCGGCGTGGCCGCACTATGGTTGCATAGCCAGGCGTTGGTATTATTCCCTAACTGCGAATATTCCCGTCGCCACTCAGCCGGGTGGTAGGTGTCGGCGTTTAATTGGCAGTCTTGCTAAGGGCGCCTCACAGGCGCGCCTTTTACCGTGATCACAGCTACTGCCCGAGGTTCGTCCCCTCACGTCTCAGGTGTATTCTGAGAATGGCCCACGATTAGTGGCTACGGACCTGATTGCCGCTTCGGTGATGGCCGCGGCGTTCCGCGCCGAGTCAGGATTCAGCAGGCGGCCATTCGATCCGCCGGTGGCATAGCCATTCGCCATCGCCCAAATAGCCGCCTGCGTGCGGTTGTCGACCCGGATCTTCCGCAGGATCGACTTCATGTGGACCTTGACCGTGGCCTCGGCGATGTCGCACGTGCGCGCGATCACCTTGTTGGCGTGGCCCTTCACGAGACCGTCGAGGATCTGGGCCTCGCGCTCCGACAGATCAGGGTGATTTCGCGGCGAGGGCACGTTCATCGGACGCTGCGGCAGGGCGCCGATGCTGACGGATACATCTTCATGTTCGGCGCCGTCCGACTGGAGCTTGTCGATCTTGATCCCTGGCTGATTCGAGTCCTCTGGCGGCGCGGGCTGGATCGCCAGACGTTGGGTATCGCCCACGACCATGACGCGGACATTCCTGGTCACGACCATGTCCAGCAGGCTGATCAGGGTGTCTGGAGATGCGAACAGCGGAACACAGCCATTGATCTCCGACATCAACAGCTTCTGGAATTCGGCGGGCGAAACGTCTTCGCACAGCAGGATGATCTTGCTATCGGGCCACAGCTTGCGGGCGCTGACAGCCTCGCTGAGCGCATTTTCGGCGGATTGTGCGCCCAGGATCACGAGCTTGGGCCCATCGGCGAGGCCCGACGCGGCGCTGAATTCCGCCGTGGACCCGATATCGCAAACCACGCGATAGGAATTTTTCGCCATCAGCGATTTGAGCGCTTCGCGAACAAGCAAACGAGATTCGACGACGATTGTCGCTAGCCTTGACCCCATGACATCACCCGCTGTCCCAGCATTCCACTGCGCCAAAAAAGCAATGGTCTCTTGTCGAGCGACTGTTCCCATACGACGCTCGCCAGTAGCAATCGTCGCTCTGGTACTTCAGTGCGCACGCCTCGACGAGTGTCATTAGTTGGACCGATAGCGATCGTTTGGAAGGTGTGATCCCGATCACAGCATCGACCAGGGCGGCCCCACACAATAGTGGGTGCATCTGTACGGGGCCTGGCCGCTCGCTGGCTTGGGACGGCAACGAGTGGCTTCCCCCATTTACCGATAATTACCGTTGCGATTGCCTGCGCAAAGTCGATTTAGGCACGGGCGGTAGAGGTAACCCACAATACCCTGCCATCACGATGCGCGAGACAACCAGTCGAGCGCCTCCTTGTCTGGCAGTTCGCTGCCAAGTCGGCTGGCCATACACCGGCCCGTTTGGCGGCCCGGTCGCCTTCCGTCATTGCTCGGCAGTTCACGACTCCCATCAAACCATCGAGCACTGCCAAGCTCCTTCGGCCGAGGTCATGTGCCCTGCAGATCATCGAGAGTGAGGAAGCCGTTATGGACCAAGAAGCGGGCGGCGCCAGTCGTCGGCCCGTGACGTTCCCACGCCTTGGACGCCAGCCAGTACTCTTCAAAGACGAAGCCTTGCATGTGCCGATCGACAAGCCGCCGTGGTCCCCGAACTCAAGGGCGAGCAGCCACGCAATGGCGTAGAACGCCGGGGGATGCGTTGCACTGAAACGCACCACTCGATCGGGCAGTCCCGTGGCGTCGATAAGCCGGCACAATAGGAGCATGAGCGCCACGCCGACATGCGCCGATCGACGAGTGCATGGGTCCGTGGTCCACACAATGGCGCCACAGAGGGATTAATCCTCTTGACTGACCGCCCTCACACCCAATGGTTACAGCTCTCCACATGCGCAAGGTTCACCTTGTGTGGCCTAAGGAAGCTAGGACCGGGCGCCACGACGCGGGCCGGTCAGGGACGCGGTGTCTCCTCTTCGGGTTGAGGGGCGACAAGGCCGGCACCACGCCGCCTCGCGGGCTGTGCGTTGTGAATTCCATCGCGACGCGCGGCCCGCGCTGCGACCAGCGCTAAGAGGCTTAGGTAGGAAATCCAAGAGGGACACAGCGTGAGCAAAGCCAACGACCTCCGCGATTCAAATTACTGGCATCGGCGGGCAGAGGAAGTGCGTGCGAGGGCCGATCACCAGGATGACGTTGTAGCGAAATCCCAAATGATAGATATGGCTGACAAATACGACATGATGGCCGATCGCGCTGCATTGCAAGCGGCTACGCTGGGAAAAAACTGACCACCCCAGTGCAAGCTATCGTTTGCGGCGGGCCGCCGAGAGCTTGGCGTGACCGGCCTCCCCCAGAGCCTTAATCAATCTCATCAAGCTACAAACGCGTCAGTCTTGGGCCGCAGAGGAGTGGCAATGAGATACTTGCCTCGTGCTCAAGGCAGTGGGGGAAGACTTGGGTGAGGCCGCTGCCGAGCTAATGAAAAAGATCACGCCGGCCAGAATTGATAGCTGGACCCATTCGCCGCCGATGGACTGGGCAAACGAATCCCTCGCCATCGCGGAACGGGCGCAAACGCAATATTGCGTTCGACAGGGCGCGTCCTGCGAACTGCCGGCGGGAAAGGTGAAGATCGACGCGGCCTATGTTGTCGCGAACGCCCCGGTCGTGAGGGAGCAGTTGCAGAGGGCAGG
Source organism: uncultured Alphaproteobacteria bacterium (assembly GCA_963755585.1). Lineage (GTDB taxonomy): Bacteria > Pseudomonadota > Alphaproteobacteria > Reyranellales > Reyranellaceae > Reyranella. Next base: position 22,652 of record CAVWKN010000036.1, on the reverse strand, counting down.
TGTCAGGCGCGCGCATTTGCTCGATGCGGCCTGGGAAAGTAACTCCTGCATCCTGACTCGCCCCGGTCTCAGTGCCGGGGTTTTTCTTTGTCGAGCGCGGTCAGCCGATATCAGATGATTGTGAAGATGCACAACCCTTATAAGGTCGGCTAATATGCACGGAGCGGTAATCAATCGGTCCCCGTTACCGACCGGGTGCCGTTGCAATTCCGGGGGAGGCATCGCGATGGGGCTTGGCTTCGATAGGTCACGTGGAGTGATCGGACTCGTTCGATGGAATGTTCGCGAGCAAGCTTTGATGTTCAGGCTTGGACTGCACAAGCTCGCCGATTACATCGGGTCCAGAAATGTTCGCAATCTGGCCGCGGTGCTCGACACGCGCCGATCTCATCCGAGCCTTTTTTCGAGATGGATTCCAGTTCGCTCGACAGAGACGGGACAGTCATCGCAGCCGCGTGACATTCAGGAGTCTGAAATATCACCGCATTTAGAGAGGGCACGTCCAGGGCGAATGCTTTTGAAGATAGCATTCATGGCAGCCCTTTTCCTCGGCGGGTATCTCACTGGCCGTCTCGCTGTCCTTGAAGGCACATCGACAGCAGACGCCAATACCAACCAAGCCCTAGCGGCCCCGGCGGCGCCAGAGCCCGTGGCACCTCTGGCATTGGCGTCCCCTGTAACCGTGCTTCCCGAAGCATCATCGGTACCAGCGCCTGTCTCTGAGGTGACCGCGTCCAAATCCGTAAGCACACCAATTTGGAACACTCGTCCGTTGAGCAGCGATGAGGTGCTCGAGACGCAAGCTTGGCTTAAAGCACTCGGATTTGACCCTGGTCCGCTTGACGGGTTGCCTGGCCCTCAGACGATAACCGCGGTCAAACGCTATCGCGCCGCCCGGCAGATGGAGGAGACGGAGGCGTTGGACCGGTCAGTACTGCAACAGGTGCGACAGCAGGTCGGGCAATCGGGTCGCTATTGAAAGTTTGTCAGGCGCTGATCGTACTTTGGACCGCGGCTGTGCCCGCATTCGCCCATACAGGCTCAGATACCAACGGCACGGGAACCTCGCTTGGCTTCCTCGGATGGCGACACCGTGAAGTTCGGGCGTCAGGGCGTCCGCTTGTCCGGCATTGACGCTCCCGAGAAAGGACAGCCTTGCGATGACGGCCACTGGTATCTCGGCCCGCTTGTGCCAAAGTCTCTCATCGCTTTCATCGCTGGGCGTCCAGTGTCATGCCGAGGTCGATTAGGACCACAAGAACAACCGCCCCGTCGCGGTCCGTTTTGCAGGCAAGGATGACCCCCAGGCGCTCATGGTCTCGGCGGGATGGGCGTTGGCCTATACCGCTTACAGCGACCAGTATGTTGACGTCGAGAGACGGCGGCGTCGGCGTTCACCCGCATCGCTGCCAGCCCCCTTGGGAGTGGCGGGCGCTAAAGCGGGCTGAGCAATAGCCTGATAATCCGTCAGACCCGACGTCAGGTCATACCAACAATAGTAGGTCTTGGCGTGACCGGATGACGCTTTGCAATGGGATGCATGTTCGACGAGAACGCGCTTCCCGCGATGCCTGTCTCTCTGCCCTACCCAAGCAGATGTGCCCACACCCACCCCAGCAGGCATCGCGGTTCTGATTCCTAGCCCCGCCTGACCGCCTGATCGGCGCAGGCCTCTCCACAAATAGGGAAAGCCGTCCTTGAAGTTCTCTAATGATGCGTGAAAAAAGACTAAGCCTGGGGAATACACTAACGTGGACGTGAAACTCAATAACGCTATCGTTGCGACGGCGATTGGTGCATTTCTGGGCCGTCTACGCAGGGAAGGTCGTAATCCAGATCGCTGGGAGACCGAACAGGCGATCCGCGCCATGGCATTCCTCGCGTGCGGCCAATATCTTCACGCGATCGATCACATCGGTAAGGCGCTTATTCCGCCTTCGAAGCGCGATCCAGTAGCCCTCACTGACATCGAGGAGGCTACGAGCCATCTCGTCGTGCCCGACCCGGCGACGCTTCAGGGCATCCTTGACGAGATCTGCGACGGAGGCGGTGCGTTGGCTCAATGGAGGGGGGAGCCTGCCCGCTGCGAGTGGACAGGTCGGGCCGTTGGCTAAAGAAAAGCCCGCTCTGGTGCTGGTCGACTTCAGTCTGGCTTCTTCCAGCAGTACCCGAAGCCGGTGTAGTTTTTGATTCTGTCGAAGGTTGGGTCGCAGGCGCGGAACTTGTTGCGAATGCGCTTGATCGCCGACCGGACGTTCGCCCAAAAGCCATCCGTGCCGCTCCCGGCGATGAAGCCTTGGAAGTGCAAGCGGTCATAGAGCGATCGATAGGTCGCGAAGGTGCCGGCATTCGACGCCAGCAGATGGACGAGCTTGTATTCGCCGAGCGTGAGGTCGACATCGACCCCGTTCCAGAATGCGCGGCTGGTTTCCGGCTCAAGCCGGAGCCTGTCGGACACGAGGCGCTTCTCGCGCGCAGCGTTGGCCTTGGGCTTGACGAGTGCGACCACATTCCTCAGCCGCCGGACGAGGACTTCCCTGTCGCGGGACTTGGGAATGAAGTCGACGGCGCCTTGGTCGAACGCCATGCATTCGTAGGCATCCAGGGCTTCCTGCGGGGCGAGAAGGCATCGATCGTTCTGGTCGCCTGCGATGACCTTGCCGGTCAGGAGCACGACGGGCAGGTTGACGTCCTGCCGGCGCAGTTCGGCCATCAGCTCTATGCCAGACATCCTTGGCAGGTCCCAATCGAGCACGGCAAGGTCGGCGTCGACTGCAGTGGCAAGTGAGCCAAGCAGCGAAGCGCCATCGGTGAAAGCGTGAACGACAAAGCCCTGGCGCAACAGCTCGCCGGTCAGCAGCTCGCGATAGTATTGATCACTTTCGACGAGAACGACGCGGCGAAGCTCGGCCTGGCCGAGGGCGGCCGGCGCGACCGGTCGGGACGGCGAGACCCTGTCGTTTTTCCTCCGATGGAAGGACCCGTCCCACTCGGACGGCGCCAGCGTGGCCGGCGATTGACCTAAGTTCGGAACAGACGAATATCCGCGCCCGAAACGCGCATCAAGCTGGCTCATCACCCACTCCAAAAGCCTCCCGTGACGCCGCTGAACGATATCTCTACCGTTCGGACAGCAGCCCTCCCAAGCGCGGTAATAGCATCGCGACTGCGGAAAATCAGTGACGCGGATCACAAATCGGAAGTATCGCTTCTAAAGGACCAAGATGCCGCAGGCAGAGGCCAACTAGGGGCTTAGTTGACCAGGACCCGGCAACGAGGCGAGCCGTGTCCGCCACCTGGCCACAATGGCGAGCTACCCGGCCGCTTCGACACAATGGCCTTAGGCCCGCCCGCGGCGATGTGGCACCGACAGCCACGCGGTCAATGTCGGTGTGCGATTCTCTTGGTAGAGCGGCCCGCCTATTCCGCCGCGAGCTTGGCAGGTCCGGGCCTGAGCTTCTGCACCATGGGCGTCGATGAGTCCGACCACTGAACTGTCGCAAGAGTCGCTGCTGTCGCAAGAGAGCGCCTTGGTCCCCAACTCCTCAAGGAAACCCCAAGCCTATTCTATCTCCATTGCGAGCCAGCCGGCGGCCGTCGTCGGTCAACGCGGCCTTGCGATCGAGCGGCTTGCCTTCCGCGCCCTGAAGAACGACCCATCCACGCTCAACCGCTCGGCAGATGGTCGCCGCTGACTCGCCGATCCCGTACAATGCCGCCCACTGCATCGGATATCCGCCAGTGGCCTCGTACAGCTTGTAGACGAAGTAGCGGGCAGCAATTTCAGTCGCGTCCACGGTCTTGGCATGCCGTCGCATGGCTTTGATCCGGGCAATGTCGAAGGTGCTGCTGGCCATGCGCTTCGAGGATAGCCAAAGATGGCGCCCTGGCACGCCATCCTACGAGCTACCCCCCCCTTTGCGACATCGAGCCCACGTGCAACCCGCGAGCTGTTGGCGCGGACGAGAGCCGGGCGCGCCCAACCGGATCGGTCCGTGCTATACTCCCTGATCATGGGATATCTTGAAAGGATGGAGGCGTTCCGACGGGCCGATGTTCGATCTCACATTCGACCGCAACCACAACGTACTCCTGGCACGCTTTGCAGGTGTGTTTTCGTCGGAAGACGTTGAAAGCCTCGACAGAACGTTAACTGCATTCATCTCTCGTCACGGATTCGCGCGTGGGATTTTTGACTTCAGCTTGGTCAAAGCCAACGCCGCTCCTCAGACATTCCTCACGTGGCACGGACGATTACCCCAGATTCTATTGGGTCAGGAGCGGGTCATCGTGGCGTCGCAACAATGGTCTTACGAGTTGGCGTGCGCCTACGCCGCACAGCAGCGCGACTTCGGGAATGTGGAACCTCAAGTTGTTCGCTCTCTCGGCGAGGCTTGTCATCTGCTGCGGGTTGAACGACCAGACTTCCAGCCGGTTCCGTAGTATTGCGGCCTAGGGTCCGGACTCAATTAGCCCAGCAGGAGAAGATGGCGGCGACGTAGGCTCCGTTCAGGAAGTTGCGGGCAAGTTTGTCGTATCGAGTGGCGAAGCGTCGCCAGTCTTTGAGGCAACACCACATGCGTTCGATGCGGTTGCGGTCTCTGTAGGCGACGGTGTCGTAGGGCATGGGCTTGCGGCGCGAGGTGGTTGACGGGATCACGGCTTCGGTCTGCTGCTCGGCCAGGAAGCGGCGAAGGTGACTGGCATCGTAGCCTCGATCGGCGATGAGGCGACGAACTGGCCCGACCCTCTGCAGCAGGGCGCGCGCGACACCGATATCGTTGATATTGCCGGCCGTCAGCAGCAGGGCCAGTGGCCGGCCCCAGCCCGTCGCTCAACGCGTGGAGCTTGCTCGTCCTGCCGCCGCGCGACTGGCCGATTGCTTGGAGGTAGGCCGCCCTTTTCCGCCGCCCGCTGAGCGATGGGCCTTGATGTGGGTGCTGTCGATCATGGCTAGGCCGTGGATCGGGCTTTGTCCTGTCGGGGCTTCGAAGATCTCCAGCCACAGACCCTGCCGGCTCCAGTGGTTGAAGCGGTTGTAGACCGTCGTATACGGACCATAGACCGCCGGGCAGTCCCGCCAGCGAGGAGCGCCCGAACGCAGCATATGGAATATGCCGCTGACGATGCGGTGATCATCGACGCGGCGCGCTCCGCGTCGCCCTCGCGGCATCAGCGGCTCAATGCGCGCCCATTCCGCTTCGCTCAGCCAATAGACCTTTGCCATGCCAAGCTCCCAATCGTTTGGAAGCTTGAATCACATCGCCTTCTCTTTGGGAATCCTTATTGAGCACAGACCCTAGGCCGCCCCGGCCATCACGATCGGTCGCTAGCAGGCCGCGGACCTGTTTGCCAAATCCTCGGACCATTCGCCAACTCGAGACGGCTGGCGGACTAGTGCGCCTCGAAATTACGCAGAACACGACAGTGCTAGGCAGTTGTGAGCTTGCCGCACTTTGCGGCATTGCATTTGAGCGTTACCCCTATGCTGCCATCGCAGGGATCCGACCATTGTTTGATCACATCTAGTTTGCCTCGATCGCACCAGGCGCAGATTGGTCGGTTATCACGGAGCGGCAGCGCGGCAACCGTGTCACTGAATTTTACCGGCACGTCCATTGATGTTCCCGATCCGCGTCAGACCGAAACTCCAGGGCCGCATGATGGTTGGCTGCCGGACCAACATTAGGGCGCCTGCAAGAGCTACTGCCCGAGGTTCGTCCCCTCACGTCTCAGGTGTATTCTGAGAATGGCCCACGATTAGTGGCTACGGACCTGATTGCCGCTTCGGTGATGGCCGCGGCGTTCCGCGCCGAGTTAGGATTCAGCAGGCGGCCATTCGATCCGCCGGTGGCATAGCCATTCGCCATCGCCCAAATAGCCGCCTGCGTGCGGTTGTCGACCCGGATCTTCCGCAGGATCGACTTCATGTGGACCTTGACCGTGGCCTCGGCGATGTCGCACGTGCGCGCGATCACCTTGTTGGCGTGGCCCTTCACGAGACCGTCGAGGATCTGGGCCTCGCGCTCCGACAGATCAGGGTGATTTCGCGGCGAGGGCACGTTCATCGGACGCTGCGGCAGGGCGCCGATGCTGACGGATACATCTTCATGTTCGGCGCCGTCCGACTGGAGCTTGTCGATCTTGATCCCTGGCTGATTCGAGTCCTCTGGCGGCGCGGGCTGGATCGCCAGACGTTGGGTATCGCCCACGACCATGACGCGGACATTCCTGGTCACGACCATGTCCAGCAGGCTGATCAGGGTGTCTGGAGATGCGAACAGCGGAACACAGCCATTGATCTCCGACATCAACAGCTTCTGGAATTCGGCGGGCGAAACGTCTTCGCACAGCAGGATGATCTTGCTATCGGGCCACAGCTTGCGGGCGCTGACAGCCTCGCTGAGCGCATTTTCGGCGGATTGTGCGCCCAGGATCACGAGCTTGGGCCCATCGGCGAGGCCCGACGCGGCGCTGAATTCCGCCGTGGACCCGATATCGCAAACCACGCGATAGGAATTTTTCGCCATCAGCGATTTGAGCGCTTCGCGAACAAGCAAACGAGATTCGACGACGATTGTCGCTAGCCTTGACCCCATGACATCACCCGCTGTCCCAGCATTCCACTGCGCCAAAAAAGCAATGGTCTCTTGTCGAGCGACTGTTCCCATACGACGCTCGCCAGTAGCAATCGTCGCTCTGGTACTTCAGTGCGCACGCCTCGACGAGTGTCATTAGTTGGACCGATATCATGCTCAGCGAGCACGTCCGCTGCTTGACGGCAATCACGTGTCTTCGTGTTGAATATCGTGCCGAAGGTGTGATGACGATCACAGGCCCGGCGTGGTGGCCGACCCGTTCCTCGGAACGGGTCGGCGGCGGATATTAGGGACGCTCAAGAGTAGATGCGGTTCGCCTCTCCGCCTCGCGAGCCAATCAAACATATTATAATCCGGGACTGCTTGGAGCGCTGCGATTGCCTGGTGGCAGTGATGCCCGGAAGCGTTCACAGTCGAAGGCCAGTACTTCCGCTTCTTAGCGAAAATCCGATAGCTGTCCTTCCGGAAATTGTTCGCCGTTAAGCTGTTCGCCTTTAAGGCAAAATCCCATGGCCTTGTTATGCAAGCGCGTGGTATGCAAACCGTGTATGAGGATGCGGCGTGGCTACGACATAGCTTTTGCATCAGACGGATTACTCAGGATCCGTTTCATGGAGAGCGTTCAGCATGGTGGGCCCAACTCGCTTTTTTGCTTCTCATAACCTATTGCTCGGATTGCCGCGCGAGTATTCCTCGCGATTGCTGGCAAAGGCGCCGGTCGTATTCGTCAAGCAGGGAAAGATCCTGTTTGAAATCGGCGCCGCTGCTGATGGTTGCTACTACCTTGAACACGGTGTCCTCAAGGTGAGCATCGCGTCGCCCGAGGGTGGCGCAGGGCGAATCCTTGCGATCCTGGGACCGGGAGCCATTGTCGGCGAACTTGCAATGATCGACGGGCTGCCAAGGTCCGCCACGGTCCAAGCGCTGAGAGACAGCAGGTTGACCTTTCTGAGCCGCAGCACCTTCCTCGAATGCCTTCAAGACGATCCCAAGATCTACAGCCACTTGGTAACCACCCTCGTGGAGCGCCTGCGGCAAACTGACGAGGAGGTGGCGGCCGCGAGCTTTCTCTCGCTCGAGGCACGCGTCGCTCGCGCCCTGCTTCAGTTTGCCAAATACCTTGGCGAGCCGGGCGAGACGCCGGACCAGATCATCATCCGGCAGAGAATTCGCCAGGAAGACCTAGCGGCGCTGGCGCATGTGGCGCGTGAAAATGCCAGCCGTATCCTGAGCGTGTGGAGAAAGCGCAAGGTCATCGAGCGGAGCTCTGCCGCGATCTATGTCATTCACAAAACACGACTGGAGCACGAGGCTGCAAAGCTTTCTGTCTAGGGTCCGTACTCAAACCTGTTGTGTGGGATGAGGCAAAGTGATTCAAAGCTTCCAGATGGAGGCTGTGATGGCGAGGTTCTATTTGTCGTATAGCGAATGGCTGATCATCGCCTCACTGCTGCCTAGGTTCCAGACTCAATCAGGTCCACCACAGGACGATGGTTGCGATGGCGACGGCAGCTGCGAAGTTGGCGGCCAGCTTGTCGTAGCGAGTGGCGATGCGGCGCCAGTCCTTGAGCCGACAGAACATGCGCTCGATGAGATTGCGGCGCTTGTAGATCTCGGCATCGAAGGTATGGAAGCGCTTGCGGGTCGGGTTGTTGGGGATCACCGGCTGGGTCCCGCGCTCGCTCAAGAACTGGCGTAAGCCATTGCTGTCGTAGGCTGTGTCGGCGATGCACAATCGAGCGGCCGGCATGGGCGCCAACAGCGACCCGGCGACGCGCACATCGCCGAGCTGGCCCGGGGTTATTTCAAAGGCGATGAGCCTGCCGAGACAGTCGACGACGGCGTGGATTTTCGTCGTCTGCCCGCCGCGCGAGCGACCGATCGCCTGCGCCAAGGCCCCCTTTTCCGCCCCCGGCAGAGCGATGGGCCTTGGCCGTCGTGCTATCGATGATCTGCGTGTCGGCCGCATCGGTTGTTACCAGGGCGTCGAACAGGCGCTGCCAAAGCCCGCGTCGAGACCATCGGTTGAACCGATTGTAGACCGTCGTCGACGGCCCGTAGAGCGCAGGACAGTCCTCCCATCGGCAGCCCACTTTCAGCCCATGAACGATGCCGCTGATCACCCGTCGGTCGTCGACCCGACGCGCTCCCGGTTAATTACGCGGCAGCAGTGGTTCGATCGCCGACCATTGCCGATCGTTGAGCCAGAACTCGCTCGCCATCTTCAACGCCCCGTCGTTTCAGTGCTTGAATCACTACCGGCAACAGGGCCGGATAACGCCATCGGCCGGTCTCCTGGAGACTGAGCACCAAGGTCAATGCCGCGGTCGATAAGGCAGGGATGCCGAACACCATTTGCAGTGAAGTCAGTTCGTGGCTGTATCCTGCGATAATTCTGTGAAAAAGAACGCTTTGCGGGGATATTTCTGTGACAATGAAAATAGGTGTGATGCCGATCACATCACCCCTTCGCGTACCTCTGCTACCCAAATCGCGTGGGACCTGATGCGGGAGACGCAGAACTACGATTGAGGGGGCACTTGCGGATGATGATTGCGATGTTGAATGCACCGCGTTTTCGCGCGGGCAGATGGTCGGTGCGCGACGTGTTGCATACTGTGCATCTTCCTGCGGAAATATCGATCAGCATGAAAGCCGCGCTGGCTCGGGCGTCCGATCTGAAGCGGGACAAGGACTCTATCGAAGTTTGGTCCTCAACATTCCTTGACAAGCGTTCGGGGGCTCGGCGTGAGCGGCATGTCCGGCCGAAGGCTGATGGAGGGCAAGGATGCTGAGCCCTTCAATGGCGACGACTGAACAGATTGTCGCAAACCCGGCGACAGCCAGGCCGGCGCCGCTTGCCGCCAACGGTCAGGCACAGGCGATTCGCATCCTTCTCATTGAGAACGACCAGACGTATCGCGGGATGCTGACCGATAAATTGTCGGCGCAGGGTTTTGCCGTCCTTAGTTTCGACGATGGCGCCTCGCTGCTCGGCGCGCTCGATGATGTCGGCTATGCCGACGTTATCCTCGCCAACTGGAACCTGCCGGGCGTGTCTGTCATCGACCTGTTGGCCAAACTACGCAATCAAGGCATCAGAGTTCCGGTCTTATTCCTTGCCGGCAACCCATCGCAGCCCGACAAGGGCCTCGCCTTAGATGAAGGCGCGAGAGACTTCATAGTCAATTCGCGCGATGTCGACGTCCTCATCGGACGTCTCAAGGTCGTGACCAGGATATTCAGGCGGCAGCAGGCCGACAAGACCATCAGCTTCGGCAAGCTGCTTCTGCATACGGATATTAGCCGCGCCTATTGGGACCAGGTGGATCTCTGTCTCTCCCTCGGCGAGTACAAGACCGTCGAGTTGCTGGCTTCAAGCGCGGGCCACTACGTGACTTATCGTGCGGTCTACGACCGGATGCACTACGAAGGTTTCATGGCAGGAGACGGCGAGGACGGCTATCGGGCCAATGTGCGGTCGGCAATCAAGCGCATCCGAAACAAGTTTCGGGCGCTCGACCCGACCTTCGATCGGATCGAAAACTACTCCGGCTTCGGCTACCGCTGGAAGAAGCCGGACTGAAGGTCGACCGTGAAATCGCCCTCCTGAGCGTTGTGAGCCTGCACATGTTCCTGGAAGGCCGGCAGATCATCGGTGTAGATCGTGAACTCGCTACAAGTGCCGTCCTTGCGATCGATCACCCTGAGGGCGCACGACGATGAACCGGGAAATTCCTCGGCCAATACGGTGATGAGGTTCACTGAGCTTCCCCCTAGGAAGTTCTTGCCGGTCACGACGCATTACCGGATGACGGGGTGTAGTATACGCCTTCCCGGCCTGTGGGAAGGTGACAAATCTGGGGTTTCAACCGGTCCATCGTCGCCGGTTCGAAGCGCAACCGCGCCGCTGATTGCATCCAGCCGGCAATTAGTCCGACGACCGCGAATGCAGGTCGTCAGGAAATGCCGGCGATCCTGCAAAGCTGGAGGCCTTGAAGTTCCTTGGTCACTGGTTGGGCAATGTTCATCAACCATGTCATGTCTCATTCAAAGATGACAGGGGCGGGAACATCATAGCCGTGAGCGGCGAATGCCAGGGAAAGCTTCACGCCATTTGGGATGGCTGCAGTATCAAAGCGGGAGACAACAACCTGTCGATAGCCCAGCGGGCCAAGCCCTCAAGGCCAGTAATGTTCCAGCCCGAGAGATCCAATTTTGAAACTGTAGTTGCCGAAGCCCGTAGTCTCGCGGAAGTCATCGAAGACGGGCATGCGGCGTAGCCTGCGGACCATCGCAAGCGAGCTGGCTGCCCTCGAGCATCTCGCGCCCTCCGGTCAGCTTTATCACGCCAGCAGCGTGCGCCACAGTTGGCGGGCTAGGCGTTACGCACAATCCTGGTCCCTAGCGGCGCTCGCGGTCAGCTTAAACGTGCTAGCAGCCTCTTAACGGTAGTAATGTGCCAAGCGCCGCCGCGAACTGTCGGTATGCCGCGTTTCGTCAGCTCGTCCCTAATTGCGCTCCCGCTGAGGCCCGCCGCCTGAAGGTTAAGAATGGTCGGTGCAAGGCTCTTGGCATGCAAATCCGCGGCTCTTTTGTTCGCGGCCGCACCGTGGCCTCCACGCTTGCGCGGCCAGGTCTGCCTATATCCCTTCGCCATTGGTGTTACACCGAGAGGGCCGCACAGACGAGCAGCACCACGCCGACTCCTGTCATCAGTAGCCACAACACATGTGGCCAGCTCTCCGGCCTAAAATTCCCTGCTTCTGGTTGGTTCTGGCGCCTCGTGATACGACCCACGATGCTCTCCCCCCATCTCACCTTGGGAGCGTAGCGCGCCTGATTACAATCGCGCTTTTGTTCTGCCGCAATCTAGCCATCGATCTGCTTCGGCTGGCCAATGGGCAAAAGGGTTGGCGCCTGCTGCCGGACTCGGCGAATTGTACTTCCAAGTAGGTACCTCTAAGAGGGCAACGACTCGGGTGAAATCACCTCTTGCGTAACCACCAGGTGGGCGCAGCGCTGAAGGGGCGATGCGCCCTCGCCGGCCTGAAAATTCAGCTGGCCCGGCTGGCCATTCCCTGCAAGCGGCCGGCCGCCGCCGGGGCGCCGCGCAACTGATGCACTCTGCGCAACAATCACCACAGGAGAGTAAGATGACAAGGTTCGATCATGTGATGCGGACGGCGGCGGTGTACGCCATAACGCTATTCCTCGTTTCCCCGCCGGCGGCGCAGGGCAAGGAGCTGGCATCGACGCCCCCCGCTCGGAGCGTCGCAAGGAAGGCGCCTCGCCTCGTCCTGCAGGTGAATACCAACGAGCCGGCAATGATGAACCTTGCGCTCAAACAACGCGACCAACGTCGAGCATCACTCGACCCTGCAAATTCCAGTCGACGGCAGAGCGCAATCACCTTAGTCCGTTTGCAATCGGACGAGCCGATGCCCACCAGGACGAAGTCGGCGTCTGCGCCCGATAGGCAAGTTGCCTTGCATGGGGTTGTTCATCCTGTTTCCCGGCATCCCCACCCCGGGTTGGGCCGCGGCGCGACAAAAGCCTAATAGGCTGTCGATGTCGGAAACGATACGTGCGCATTAACACGTCGTCGGCCCTGGATTGTGGCGGTCTGGGCTAACCACTGACGCCATCGTGTTCGCAGTCGCTCGGGGATGGATGATTGTTGATGCCGGCCACTCCATCTGCCCTACCAATGCCGGTCGGCGTTTGATGGAATCGCACACTGGATGTAACACCCATAACGCGCACACACGCGCATAGTACGTTGAAATTCCCTGACTTTAATACCAAACACTAGTATACGTCCGTGTTACAGTTATGCACTACTGCAGATTGAACTAGGTTCTTTCAATCGCTATCCACGTTCGGAGAATGATCGACCGTGGGGTAGGCGTGCATCAAAAGCAACTGCCGATCGTCTTGATCGTTGAAAGTGACGTACTTTTGCGATTGGTCACAGCATCGAATTTGCGCGAGCTTGGATTTGAGGTGTTTGAAGCAGCGGATGCGGCCGAGGCAGTTACGGTGCTGAACACCATCGCGGTAGATGCAGTGCTCTCCGATACAGGCACCCCAGGCAGAATGGATGGTTTCGCGTTGGCGCGGTGGATCCGGGAGCGCCGGCTTGATACCAGAATTATCCTGAGTTCTACCGCCAGGCAGTCACTTGGTGAAGCAGCGGAATACGCAACTTTGCTTGCCAAGCCTTATGCCGATGCTGAAGTCCAAAAGCTTCTGAAAAGGATGCTGTTGCATTAAGCAATCCATGGACGAATGAGCCCATAGACGGAATGAGTATCTGGGGTTGTTCAGTCTGCACCGACCGGTTCCGAAGGCGGTATAGTTCTCGATTTCGGCAAGTCCGGATCGAGGTCGAGGAACTTGTTGCGGATGCGCTTGATTGCCGAGCGGACGTTTCCTCGATAGCCGTCATCGCCGCCTCCTGCGATGAAGCCGTCGTAGTGCATACAGTCGCAGATCGCGCGATAGGTCACCCAGCAACCGACGTTCGATATCAAGATATGGACGATTTTGTACTGTCCCTTGGTGAGGCCCATATCGGAGTCGTTCCAGTAAGCTCGGCTCATATTGCGATTTAGGACGAGCAGATCATGAGATCAGCTGAGGCGGGAGAGGTCGCCGTTTCGAGCAAGCGCCTGACGCTTGACCAGAATCTCCACGCCACATGTCTTGTCGGTGAAGTAGACGGCGCCTCGATCGCACGCGAGGCATTTGCCGGAGACATCGGGAAGACCCCGGTCGAGAACGATGATGTTCTTGAGCGCGGCGATTGACCATTTCCGCAACCTGAACTTCGAACAATCGGCTGGGTCTGCGCAGCGTGGTGCGTCGGACACATCTTGAGATATGCACTATGGCCACTTGTTTTTTTACATCTTCTATGCAAAATTATGAGGGAGCTTGGTCACGGCAGGGGAATGGGATGCAGCGGCTGCCGCACAACCGTTCAGCAGTTATGCTACTTGAACCGCCAAGGGTCGATGGTCGCCGCCTACGCAGTGAGCGGACCCGGCTGGCAATTATTGAGGCCTATCTGGATCTGCTTCGCGGAAATCCGAGGATGCCGACGGCGAGCCAGATCGCGAGACAAGCCGGCTGCTCGGTCCGCTCCATCTTCGAGCGCTTTTCCGATCTCAGGGCGCTCAGCCTCGCAACTGCGGACTACGCCATCGTCCAAGGCCAGGCAGAGGCTGTGGCGCGCAGTTTTGATGGCGACCGGCCGACTCGCATTCAGTCCCATGTCGAGACCCGCGCGCGGGCCTGCGAAAAGTGGGGGCCACTGTGGCGCATTATCACGAGCCTGGATGAGTTGGTCGAACTCCGGTCGCGCATTGTTATGGTGCGCCTCGCCAATATCGAGAGAATGAAGTTGATGTACGGGCCGGAGCTCTCGCGGCTGTCTGAGCCGGCGCGCGAGCAGCTGCTGATCGCGCTCGCCGTGTTGATCAGCTTCGAGAGCTGGGATCAGATGCGCCACTGGTACGACCTTTCGATGGAGGCCGCGCAAGGCATTTGGCGGTCTGCGATCGACCGGATGCTGCCGTCGGCTGGATAATCGGCGCCCATTCCACAGATTGGAAAAACCAGTTGGGGCGTCCGGTGTGAAACGCCCCGACGGCACGCTTCATGCCTCATTACGGTTTGTGGGAAGGGGTGGCGTTGGTTTCCAAGCAGGCCACACTAGCTTGGGTCTTTTCCCAGCGGTATCCGAAGGACTGGTAGTTATCGATCTCGGCAAAGGCGGGGTCGACGGCTCGAAACTTGTTTCTAATCCGCTTGATGCAAGAGCGGACATTCGTTCGGTATCCATTTTCGCCGCTCCCCGCGATGAATCCGACGTAATGCATGCAGTCGTAGACTGCCCGGTAGGTTACGTAACTGCCAACGTTCGAGGCCAGCAAGTGCACGATCTTGAATTCGGTGAGCGTCAGATCAATATCGGCATCGTTCCAGAAGGCACGGCTGACCCGCGGCTTCAGCATCAGCCGGCCGCAATGTAAATTGTCCACCAGGTCGGGTTCGCTGGGCTTCTTCACCGAATCGGCGATCAGCCGGAGACGGTGGGCCAGGATGGGAACACCGCGCGCCTTGTCGACGAAGTCCAGCGCGCCGCGATCGAAGGCGAGTTTCTCGTGGGCCGGCTGCGAGCGGCCAGTCAAGAACACCACCGGCAGGGCGATGCCCATGCGGCGCAGGCGCGGCAGCAAATCGATGCCGGACACCGTGGGCAGGCTCCAGTCCAGCACGATGATGTCCGCGTCGGCGCCGTCGCCGAACGCGCTGAGCAGCGCGTTGCCGTCAGAGAAAGTCGTCACATCAAACCCGTGATCGGCAAGCTCGTTGCTCACCGCCTCACGGTAGTCATCGTCATCTTCGACGAACACGACTCGAATTCTGCTCATGTTCCTGACTAGGGATACATGGTTCGCGTGGCATGAGAACAAGCGAGCACTATTCGATCCTCGGTAGTTATGGGCTACTCGACCGTCACGCTCTTGGCGAGGTTGCGCGGCTGGTCGACGTCGGTGCCCTTGGCGACCGCCGTGTAGTAGGCGAGCAGCTGCACCGGCACGGTGTAGAGGATTGGTGCGACCACCGGGTCGACCGACAGTAGCGTGATCGCCGCCGCTGCATGGGAGCCCAGGCGGGCGTTGCCCGCCGCGTCGCTCAGCAGCACCAGCTTGCCGCCGCGCGCTTTCACCTGCTCGAAGTTGGAAGCAATCTTGTCGAAGACGGCGTCGCTCGGTGCCACCACGACGACCGGCACCCCTTCGTCGATCAGCGCGATCGGTCCGTGCTTCATCTCGCCGCCGGCATAACCCTCGGCGTGGATGTAGGAGATCTCCTTCAGCTTCAGCGCGCCTTCGAGGGCGATCGGAAAGGACGAACCGCGGCCCATATAGAGCACGTCGCGAGCCTCGGCGAGGATATCCTCGGCGATGCGCTTGTAGTGCTCCTCCATGTTCAGCGCCTCGTTGACGTGCGCCGGCAGCTCGATCAGGGCATGCGCCAGACGCGCTTCCTCTTCCTGCGACAGCACGCCCCGCGCGCGGCCGGCAGACATCGCCGCAGCGAGCAGCACGGTGAGCTGCGTGGTGAAGGCCTTGGTCGAGGCGACGCCGATCTCGGGGCCGGCCAGCGTCGGCAGCACGACATGCGATTCACGGGCGATGGCACTCTCGGGAACGTTCACCACCGACAGGATCGTCTGCTGGTGCATCTTGGCGTAGCGCAGCGCCGCCAAGGTGTCGACGGTTTCGCCCGACTGCGAGACAGCGATGCAGACGCCGCCCTGCGGCAACGGCGGCTCGCGATAGCGCAGTTCCGAGGCAACCTCGATTTCGACGGCCAGACGCGCCAGCTTCTCGAACCAGTACTTCCCGACCATGCAGGCATAGAACGCCGTGCCGCAGGCCGTCATGGTGACGCGGCTCACCTTGTTCCAGTCGAACGGCAGCGCCGGCAGGCTGACGGAGCGCGTCGTGGGATCGAGGTAGCTCTGCAGGGTGTCGCCGATCACCGCGGGCTGCTCGTGGATCTCCTTCAGCATGAAGTGGCGGTGATTGCCCTTGCCCATCATGGCGCCCGAAATGCCGCTCAGGCGGATCTCGCGCTTCACCTCTTCGCGACCCTGGAAGATCGTGGCGCCCTCGGCGTTCAGCACGACCCAGTCGTCTTCCTCGAGATAGGTCACGCGCTTGGTGAAGGGCGCCAGCGCCAGCGCGTCGGTGCCGATATACATCTCGCCATCGCCGTAACCGACCGCAAGCGAGCTGCCGCGGCGCGCGCCCATCAGGATGTCGTGGCGGCCGCTGAACAGCGCGACCAGTGCGAAGGCGCCGCGCAGGCGTTCCATGGCCTTGCCCATCGCCTCCTCGGGCGACATCTGGCGCTCGAGATGCGAGGTCAGGAGCTGCGCCACCACTTCGGTGTCGGTATCGCTCTCGAACGAGCGGCCTTCGGCCAAAAGCTCGTCCTTCAGCTCCTGGAAGTTCTCGATGATGCCGTTGTGCACGACCGCGACCCGGTCGGTGGCGATGGGATGGGCATTGCGCTCCGACGGCTTGCCATGGGTTGCCCAGCGCGTATGGCCGATGCCGATCGTGCCGGCCAGCGGTTCCACACCGAGCCGCGCCTCGAGGTTGACCAGCTTGCCCTCGGCCCGGCGGCGGTCGATGTGGCCATTGACCAGGGTGGCGACGCCCGCCGAGTTGTAGCCGCGATATTCCAACCGCTTCAGCGCCTCGACCAGCAGGGGCGTGACGGGGGCCTTGCCGATGATTCCGATGATGCCGCACATGGGATGCTGTCCAGGAAGAAGCTACTTGTTGCGGGCCCGTTGGCGGCCGCCAGACGAGCTTTCAGTTTGGCACGAAATACCGCCTTGGATGCGGAAGCTCGCTGGCGCGTAGGGGGTAGCTCGGACGTGCGCCGCCCGGAATGCAAGGCCGTCTATTGTAGGCGAATGACCGGCAGGACCTTCAACACACTCGAAACCACGGGCACGGCCAAGCTCACCAGAACCAGTGACGCGACTGACGTCGCGGCCTAGGCTGCGCGCTGTCCAGCTATCCCTGTGTCCTCCAGGTGCGGGGGCAAGCACGAATATGCCCAGCGCCAGAAACCAACCGAACAGCCACCAGAGTCCACCGCCTAAAATACCTGCGAGCAACCACGTTGCGGCGGCCAACACCAGACTGGCTAGGAAGACGTACTTCAGCCTAAGTTTGTCCAGGCGTTTTCGTAGCATCCAGTCCCTCGCCGCCGCAGCGTGGACCAGCGCTATCTCCCCACTCACAATCGTTCGGCCTGCGAGGCAGCCAGCTTCAGACACTCGTGAGCTCGCTGCACTCAGGAGCGTCGCATTTCAGCACCTGGCAGGTCATGCCCAAGGCTCCGAAATTCGGATCGGCCCGCTCGTCGATAAAAATGAGCTTGCCTAGACCGCACCATGGGCAAGTTGGCCGCTCGTCATGGAGTGACAGCTTGGCCGCCACAGCCTGGAGTTCTCCCAGGATGTTCATTGATATGCACCAAATCTGATCAGATCAGGCAATCAACCGACCTTGCTTCTGATGAACGCGATTGCGTCGCCGACCGTGACGAAACATGCCGTGTCGTGATCGGTTATGTGGATGTTGAATTTCTCCTCAAGCGACATGACGACCTCGTAGACGTCGAGACTGTCAGCCCCAAGGTCGACGAGCTTGGCGTCTTCCGTCATCCCCGTTTCAGCGGCACCGAGGTGTAAGGCGATGACCTCTCTGACCCTTTCAGCAATGTCGATCATCGTAGTCCTCCCAGACTTTTTGTTCGAAGTGGGCGCTCGAACGTCCGCTTAGGAGACGAGACCACGGCTCAGACGGCAAGAAATCAGACGTGGTACTACTCGGCTTGAGCGTACCGGTCGGCGGGAAGAGGCCTGCCCTTCATCCCCTTGGCCGCGGTTCTGGCCGATCGGAGCTACCATGTGGATGATCAAGCACGAGCGTCAGTAGGCTCCGTTGCCAATTCGCCCATGCCGGCTGCCGCTTGCGCCTGGAACCCGACCTTTTCAGGCGTTGCAGCGAGATGGCGCGAAAGCCGGCGCGCAGTGTATTTGGCGCCGAAGGCAAAGCGCATCATGGGGCCGAAGCTGTTGGCTGCGATGGGACCGACGAAATAGAGGCCAGCGACGCTGGATTGGAAATGGGATGACAGGATCGGGGTGTTCACCACCGAGCTTAGAGAGGCGCGCAGGCTCGGCGGGAGGAACGTCAACCGGTCGAGCCGGGGTCGGTAGCCAGTCGCTGCAATGACATGATCGGCCTCGATCGTATGACGACCTGCATCCGTCGCTAGCTCCAGCCGCAGGCGATTGCCGACAACTTCTGCGCCCACCGGCGTGTATCCGAGCATTTGGGGAACGCGGCCGATGCCGTCAGTCATGAACCAACATCCGGCCGGTCCAAGGTGGGATTGCACCCACTTCAGCCTTCTTCCCTCGGGCAAGCTATGGAATACCGTAGTGAAATTCGTGAAGAACCAGGATTTCCATGACGGACCGATTCCGGTCCGCGGGCGCAGGTGCTGCCTCAGGGATGGCGGCCTGTTCAGTCCGAGCCCGGACTTGCGCGCGACAAGCCGGGCATTGGCACCGGCTTCCCGCAGCAGGACGGCAACATCAACGGCCGACGCTCCACTACCCAGAACCACGACATCCCTGCCTCTGAATCCCGTGAGATCCGCATGCTCGGAGCTGTGCGAAACGAACCTCCGCGGAAGCCCCTCGATTGATGATGGCATGGAGCTAAAATGAGAAATTCCGGCGGCCACGACGACACGGCGCGCTGCGACGGTCTCGCCATTGTCCAGTCTCACCGTGAAGCCGGAAGGGCTTCGGTCGATGGTGGTTACAAATTTTTGCTCGAGCGTTGGCACGAATTGCCGCTGGAACGCCAACCCATACTCGCAAAACGTCTCCAGTGGCACCGGCAGGCCCGTATCGGCGTAAGGCAGTCTCTTTTCCTGGCAGTATTGGCCCAGCGTGAGTTTGCCTTCGGGATGATAGATGCTCGAAGCGAATCCGTCAGACTTCAGGCGCATGCCGCGGGGCATCTGGGTGAGCCAGCTCTCCATCGGCTTGCCGAATATGCGAAATGGCACACCGAGCAGCGACAAGTTCGCCGCGATGGACAGGCCATAAGGGCCTGCCCCTACGATCGCCACGTCGATTGTCTGAAGCATGGTCGCTGTCCCTTCTCCCTAATGAACCGCGCTAGGTCGACGAGCGCCTCCGCCGGTGCTCTCGTTCCGCTTGAGGACCAATGGAAATCTTGCCCGTAGTCGTTGCGCGCAATTGGCGCTCATCTCAAACACCGCTGTTGTCGGATCCAGCAGCCCGTCGTCGGAGCACAAAGTGAGGTCTTGATCAGTCCGGCCACGCCGGGAATGACGACGTCCGGAAGGAACCGCTTCACAGTTCGTGAGATCGAATGCAGGGCCGCTTCGATCGTCAGCAGCTTGTGAAGCGCGCGATTGTTGGGCGCTTGAGCCCTCACCGCGAACCGCCTTCGGCCAGCACCAGGCACCGTAGGATGATCTGGGCCCAATCGACGGTTGCAATGACCGATATCTGTTTCATTCCGGCTCTCATAACAAGGAAGCGCTCGACGGGTCGCTTGCAATTTGGAAGTGACCCCTCGGAGGTACCCCACCTCAAGCGGCGCCCCGGTGCCCAGGACGTCCGCTCGGTTTCAACCGCGTTGAGGTGGAAGGGGGCGATACGCCTGAGGGTGAATCGCTGCTGCGGTAAACTCGAGAAAGAACTGCCTCTTCTTCCTATATGGCTGCTTCAAATATAGGGAGGACCTTGTTAAGGCCGATCAAGGCCCTCATGGGGAGATCGTACGCCAAGCAGGCTAGCACTGCTAACCGGGTCGAAATGCCCGCGGCTCGCCCAAGTGTACGGAGGGCCTTACTAAGGCCGATCGAGACCATCATGGGGAGATCGTGCGCCAAATAGGATAGCACTGCTAACCGGATCGGAGTGCTCGCCCGCGGCGCAGGCGACTTCCTCAGCAGGCCCGATGGTCTAATGATTATTTTACCGGCGAGACTCGTACTGAGTTGCTGTTTGGCGTGCTTCGGATCCTTGACACCGGCTTCAACAAAATTGAGACCGGCAAGCATGGTAAGTTCCATATTGTACCAGAACCGGGGGTTGCATTCCAAAAAGTAGAAATCGCCCGCATCGTGTTGTCGAACGTCGAATCCTATTACACCATTATAGTTCGTAGCTTCGATAATCTTGCGGCACTGTTGACTAATATCGTGATGCTCAATGAATTCGATGAAGTGGCCGCCGTGATGATAGAGGACCTCTAGTTCTATCGTTCCTTCCCGGCAAAAGTAGAATGCGCACAGGTCGCGGCCGCCAATATATTCTTGCGCCATTATAGGCTCATAATCTAAGCGGCCCGCCGCCCCAGGCGCCTCTCCGGAACGCAAGACCATCACACCGTGACCGCCTTCCATGTTAATCGGCTTGACCACGAGAGGTAGCTTCAAACGGCCACCCTGAATCCGATCAAGCAGCTGCTGCTTATTGGGAAGCACTTCTGTTTGGGGCGTCGGGATGTCAAGGTTCTCGCAAAGACCTATGAAAGCGCTCTTGTCGTTGAGCAGTTCAAAGGTTGCGGTATCTGGAACGGGATAGGATTTCGGTCCAAGCGCGGCCTTATTCTCAGTAAGGAAGCGCGTGGTATGCGCGTCGCTGGGAATAACCCAGTCGATGGAAAGCTGGTCGCACAGGCGGTTAACAAACGGAACACTCGTACTGTCGAAGCCCTTCTTGGATGGCAAAAAATGGAATGATTCGCAGGATAGAGATCGAGCCAGCGGATAAGCGTCCTTGGTGCCGAGTACGTAAATGCGATCAAAACAACGAGCAGCACAACGCAGCGTCCTGTATGGCAGACGCCATTCTGATGCCAGAATGAGTACGGTAGCGCTCTTCTGTTCGGTCGACCTTTGAGTGTTCGGCTTGGAAAAGGCGAGTGTCTGACCGGGAGTCTGGGATGCAGTGGCTGTCCCGAGCCGGCCACCAATCCCTATCTCTCCCGGAGCACGTGGCACAAGGCTCACAGCAGTATTCCGACGAAGTTCTGAGCGCTGAAGGTCGTCAATTTTCATTGGTCGCATGCGGCGCTGCGGCTGCCCGCCCTCTGTGTTACCGTTTCCCCAGCACGATACTGTCGCGGCCACGCTTGTTGTCGGCCGTCTAGGGTCTCACCGACAGCGTGATCAGATCATTTATGCGAAAGACTTGCCGACCAATCACTTCGATTGCGCGCGCCTGCGGCAACCGCATACTGTTCGGCCCGATCGGCAGGCTGCGAGGCAGCCAACAGGTCGTTGAGCCAGGTTTCCCCGCGAAATTTGAGGTACTGCTCTCCACGCAGCCGATCTGCCAGGCGACCGGCTGGCAGCACGACGTCGTCATAGGTGATGACGGCATCCTTGGGCATGTTGCGCGTCAACCGACAGCCTTCCACGAGACCTTCCGGCAGGTAGCGGCCGGCGCTCATCTCTTCCACGTTCACTGCCTCACCGTAAGTCATGTACATGCCGTAGTCGTCGAGAACCTCGCCGGCTTTGAGATCGCGCTTGGCGACGGCGCAGACCTCCACCACCGGGCCGCCGAGCGGCTTGACGACGGGATCGCGGAACAGGACGGCGCGGGCGATCGCGTTCGGGACTTCGAAATGCACGAGGTGATAAGGAATGAAGAAGGAATAGAGTGGCCCCGGGCCCATCTTGTACAGGTTGAGATAGTGCTGTTGCTTGGGATCCGGATGCTCGGCCAGGCAGTAGACCTTGGTCAGCGGTGTTCCAACGACATAGTCGATCGCGCCGCCGAGCCTGCGCAGCTCCTCGACGTCGTACAGTTCGCCGATCTTCAGAACGTCGCCGGTATATTCTAGGCCCCGCGACATGCCCCTCGAACGAACCTTGAATCCCGTGGCATTGGCAACCGCGGACTGCTCGAAGCTGATCTTCGAGCCGTCTGCGAAGCTCGTCACCATTGCGGGATTCTGCCCCCAACGCTCGGCGAAGCCTTGCTGTGTCGTCGGATTGCGATAGCGGTCCTGAAGGCCCTTGACGTTGCCAAGCAGGCGCGGCGTAAGACCGAGCCCCTTGACCCAGCGATAGAGGTTCATCTGCACGCCGGGCTCGTCGCCTTCGCAGCCCGTGAGAATCACGCCGTGCCGGTCGGCGTAGGTCTGCAGAATGGGACCGATCGTGCCATCGAGCTCAGCATTCATCAGGACGACATCCTTGCCGTGCTTGAACGCCTCAAGCACGACATGGGCGCCAAACTCGACCGACCCGGTGACGTCGACGAGCACATCGATATGCTCCGAGCGGGCGAGCAGCATCGCATCCTCGGTCGCAACCGGTTGCAGGCGAATGGCGGCGTCGTCGAAGGTCCGCTGTGAATTTGCGACGACGACGTCATCGCGCCCGGCGTAC
>CAVWKN010000035.1:0-77148 GCA_963755585.1 uncultured Alphaproteobacteria bacterium | reverse complement strand
AGTTGACACACCCGGACCTCGGTAAGATAGTGCCCGACCCCGCTCAACCCCGGTCATTCCGTTCCGGAGCCGTGGTCGAAGAGCGGGGTCATTCATTTGTGGAGGGTCTCGTGATTACGGCTGTGATGCCGACGTACGGTCGCAAGGACGTCGTGTTCGAACGCGGAGAGGGCAACTATCTCTACGCGGCGGACGGCCGACGTTACTTGGACTTTACCTCGGGCATCGCCGTGAACGCGCTGGGCCACTGCCACCCCTACCTGGTCAAGGCCTTGACCGAGCAGGGCCAGAAGCTGTGGCACACCTCGAACCTGTTCCGCATCGGCAACGGCGAGAAGCTGGCCAAGCGGCTGGCCGAGAACTCGTTCGCCGACACCATGTTCTTCTGCAACTCCGGTGCGGAGGCGATCGAGGGCGGCATCAAGCTGATCCGCAAGTATCAGTTCATGAACGGTCAGCCCAAGCGCTACAAGCTGATCTGCTTCCAGGCGGCATTCCACGGCCGCCTCTTGAACGCGCTCTCCGCCACCGGCAACGAGAAGTATCTCGAAGGCTTCGGCCCGCCGGCGCCCGGCTACCTTCACGCGCCGCTCAACAACACCAACGTCGTGCGCGACATGGTCGACGACGAGACCGCCGGCATCCTGGTCGAGCCGATCCAGGGCGAAGGCGGCATCCGCGCCACGACCACGCAGTTCCTCAAGGACCTGCGCGCGATCTGCGACGAGTTCGGCCTGCTGCTGTTCTACGACGAGATCCACACCGGCTTCGGCCGCACCGGCAAGATGTGGGGCTACGACTGGTCGGGCGTGAAGCCCGATGTCGCGGCGATCGCCAAGGGCATGGGCGGCGGCTTCCCGATCGGCGCCTTCATGGCGACCGAGAAGGCGGCGGTCGGCATGGTGCCGGGCACGCACGGCTCGACCTATGGCGGCAATCCGCTGGCCACCGGCGTCGCCAACGCCGTGCTCGACGTCATCCTGGCGCCGGGCTTCATCGACGGCGTGCGCGAGCGCGGCGAGTACCTCAAGGGCCAGCTCGAGGGCCTGGTGAAGAAGCATCCCAAGGTCTACGTCGAGCAGCGCGGCTCGGGCTTCCTGCAGGGCCTGCAATGCGCCGCCGCGGTCCCGGCCGGCGACATGGTCAACCGCCTGCAGTCGCTCGGCCTGCTGGTCCCGCCGGCGGGCGAGAACGTGATCCGCGTCTTCCCGGCGCTGATCGCCGACAAGGCCGCGCTCGACGAGGGCATCGACATCCTGAGCAAGGCCGCGCAGTCGTTCGAGGCCGCAGCCCAAGGTGCCAACAAGGCCGCCGAGTAAGGCCATGGCGACACCGAAACACTTCCTCGACCTCGACCAGGTCGATCCGAAAACGCTTCGCCAGATCCTCGATCGCGGCAAGGCGATGAAAAAGGCGCGCTCCAACGGCGGTCACGACAAGCCGTTGGGCGGCAAGACGCTCGCCATGATCTTCGAGAAGCCCTCGACACGCACCCGCGTGTCGTTCGAGGTCGGCATGCGCGAACTCGGCGGCCAGACCATCATGCTGGGCCGCACCGACACCCAGCTCGGGCGCGGCGAGACCATCGCCGACACCGCGCGCGTGCTGTCGCGCTATGTCGACATCATCATGATGCGCACCACCGTCGAGGAGAAGCTCCTCGAGATGGCCAAGTATGCGACCGTGCCGGTGATCAACGGCCTCACCGACAAGACGCATCCCTGCCAGCTGATGGCCGACGTCATGACCTACGAGGAGCATCGCGGCCCCATCCAGGGCGGCGCGATCGCCTGGTCGGGCGACGGCAACAACATGGCGACGAGCTGGATCCACGCCGCCGTGCAGTTCGACTTCGAGCTGCGCGTGGCCTGCCCGCCCGAGCTGAAGCCGCCGGCCGACGTGCTGGCCTGGGCGGCGAAGTCGAAGGGCCGCATCACCATCGGCCACGATCCCGAGACCATCGTGCGCGGCGCCGATTGCGTCGTCACCGACACCTGGGTGTCGATGGGCGACGAGGATCCGCAGAGCCCGAGTGCCGCCCGCCGGCACAATCTGCTGCGCGGCTACCAGGTCGACCAGCGGCTGATGAAACAGGCCAAGCCCGACGCCATCTTCATGCACTGCCTGCCGGCGCACCGCGGTGAAGAAGTCACCGTCGATGTGATCGACGGGCCGCAGTCGGTGGTGTTCGACGAAGCCGAGAACCGCCTGCATGCGCAGAAGAGCATCCTCGCCTGGTGCCTGTCATGAGGACGGCCCCGTGAGGTCCTCCTTGTGAGCGGCGCGTCGGAAGTCCCATCCACTTCCGACCCGAAAGCGACCGACTGGGACCGCGCGTTGCCCTTCCAGCTCGATGCGCTGGGGGTGCGCGGCCGGCTGGTCCGTCTCGGCCCATCGCTCGACGCCATCATCGAGCGCCACGGCTATCCGCTGGCCGTGGCGCGGCCGCTCGCCGAGGCGATGACGCTGTGCGCCGCGCTGGCGACGTCGCTGAAATACGACGGCATCTTCACCCTGCAGCTGAGCGGCGACGGGCCGATCCGGCTCCTGGTCACCGACCTCACCTCGGACGGCGCGCTGCGCGGCTACGCCCAGTTCGATTCCTGGAAGCTCGCGGTGGCGCTGGGCGGCCTCTCCGAGGCGCCCGAAGGCTACGTGCCGCGGCTGTTCGGCCACGGCCGGCTCGCCTTCACCGTCGACCAGGGCCAGCACACCCAGCGCTACCAGGGCGTGGTGCCGCTCGAGGGCGCCACCCTCACCGACTGCGCCCACACCTATTTCCGCCAGTCCGAGCAGCTGCCGACCGGCATCAAGATCGCTGCCAAACGCGACGTCGTGGACGGCATCGGCCACTGGCGGGCGGCGGCGCTCACGGTGCAGCAGATGCCGGAGTTCGACGCCGGCCGCATCGATATCGACGCCGAGCAGCGCGAGGACGACTGGCGCAAGGCGGTCATCCTGATGGCCTCGGCGACCGACGCCGAGATGCTCGACCCGAAGCTTGCCAGCGCGCAGCTCCTGCTGCGCCTGTTCCACGCCGAGCGGCCGCGCGTGTTCGATTGGCGGCGGTTCGACGCGCGCTGCCGCTGCAGCCGCGACCGCATCGACCGCGTGCTGCGGTCGCTGAAGCGCGAGGAGCTTTCCGACCTCCGCGACACGTCGGGTCGCGTCGTCGTGAAGTGCGAGTTCTGCTCGACCGAATATACCTACGACGACGGCGACCTCGACCGGATCTACGCCTCCGCGGCGTGAGGAAGGTATCCAGGGTTGCCCGCCCAATCTCCGCCCGTCTCCCCGCAGCCAAGAGCCCCCATGACCTCGCGCCCCGTCCTCATCGACCATCATCCGGGCCGCAGCACGCAGTCGATCGGGATCGCCCGTGCCATCGGCGCCGATCCCGACCTGATCCACGAGCCGTCGGTCGGCGTCGTCGGCACCAAGGGCGATAGCCAGTGCTATCTCGGCGTCATGTCCAAGGTCGAGGCGATCCACGAAGAGCTCAAGGGCCGCGTCGGCGCGGGCCAGGGCCAGCTCAAGATGCGGCTGGTGCAGCCGGAGTACACGATCGCCACCTCCGACGGCATCCGCAACGGCACGCGCGAGATGCGCTACTCGCTGATCGGCCGCGAGGTCACCAACGATGCGCTGTGCGAGCATCTCAGCGCCACCGGGCTTGCCGGCACCATCGCGGTCGTCGCCTGCGACAAGCCGCCGGTCGGCACGCTGGCCGCCCTGCTCGAGCACAACCTGCCCTCGATCATGATGTCGGACGGATCGATCCATCCCGGCACCGATCCGAAGACGGGCGAGACGATCGACCTCGTGACCGCCTACCAGGTCGCGGGCCATCCCGACGCTGCCTATCGCGACCACATCGCCTGCCATGCCTGCCCCGGCATCGGCAGCTGCGGCGGCATCTTCACCTACAACACCATGCAGACCTTCATCGGCGTGCTGGGCATGCAGCCGCTGCACATGGTCGCGCCGCCGTCCGACGATCCGCGCCGCGTCAAGGAGTTCCCGCGCGAGCTGGTCGATCATCTGGCGAACCTGATCGCCAAGGACCTGAAGCCGCGCGACATCGTCGTGCGCGATTCGCTGCGCAACGCCATGATCGTGGCGATGGCGATCGGCGGCTCGACCAACGTCACCCTGCACGCGCCGGAGATCGCCCGCGCCGCAGGCTACGCCGACTTCTGGAAGGACATCATCACGCCGGAGGAGTTCAACTATCTCTCGCAGCACGTCGTGCCCGTCCTCACCGATGCACGGCCCTACGGCAAGTACTCCATGGTCGACATCGACAAGGTAGGCGGCGTGCAGGTGATTGTCGCTGAGTTCCTCGACGCGGGGTTGCTGAACGGCGACGTGATGACTTGCACCGGCGAGACGCTCGCCGCGCAGGTCAAGCGGCTCGGCGCCAAGCGGGCCGACGGCAAGGTGGTCTACTCCGTCGACAAGCCCTACAAGCCGACCGGCGGCCTGCGCGCGCTGGGCGGCAACCTGTCGCCGGACTTCTCCGCCATCCTCAAGCTCGCGGGCGTCGAGGGCGGCCTGGAGGACAACATCTTCCGCGGCAAGGCCCGCGTGTTCGAGGGCGAGCGGGGCCTGCTCGAGGCGCTCGACAAGAATCCCGGGCAATTCCAGAACCACGACATGGTGATCGTGCGCTACGAGGGCCCGAGCGGCGCCCCCGGCATGCCGGAGATGCTCGATCCCACGTCACGCATCACGGCACTCTGCCGCGAACGCGGCATCGTCGTCGGCCTGATGACGGATGCGCGCTTCTCCGGCGGCTCGGTTGGCCTGGTCATCGGCCATGTCGGCCCCGAGGCGGCGCTGGGCGGCCCGATCGCCTTCATCGAGGACGGCGACGAGATCGTGGTCGATCTGAACAGCAACGAGCTGAACTGCACCGCACTCGCCGACCCCGCCGTCCTCGCCCGGCGCAAGGCGGCGTGGGAGAAGGTCGTTGCCGGAAACGGCGGCATCCATCCCAATTGTGGCACGGCGGATACCCGTCTGCTCCATCGCGCCCGCGCCACCGCCGTGCCCGCCACGCGCGGCGGCGGCCTGCACCCCAACCGCGAGATCTGGGTTCGCGAGCCGCGGCAGGCCGCGCGCTCCGGCTTCAAGCTGCACAACAGGCATCGGCCACAGGCGAACAAGGCGTTCTAACCTCGACCGGATCTACGCCTCCGCGGCACAGGCTCCCGATACTGGCACGGCGTATGCACCGGTCTTGGGACCGCATGTAGCCGGAGGGTAGCGTGAGACAGTCAGTCCGCTCAGTTGTCTTGGCGTTCGCACTTTCATCAATGGCCGGCACGGCCTTCGCGCAGACCAACCTGCGCATCGGCCTGGGCGACGATCCGGACGGCCTCGATCCCAGCCTGTCGCGCTTCTACACCACGCGAATCGTCTTTGCGGCGATGTGCGACAAGCTGTTCGACATCGACGAGAAGGCGAACATCGTGCCGCAGCTCGCGCTCAGCCACGAGACGTCTGAAGACGGCAAGACGGTCATCATCAAGCTGCGGCCCGGCGTGAAATTCCACGACGGCGAACCGTTCAATGCCGAAGCCGCCAAATACAGCCTCGAGCGGCACCTCAACATGAAGGGCTCGTTCCGCCGGCCCGAGCTTGCCGCCGTCGACAATGTCGAGGTTGTCGATCCGCTCACCATCAAGCTCAATCTGAAGCAGCCCTTCTCGCCGCTGTTCGCCCAGCTCACCGACCGCGCCGGCATGATGGTCTCGCCCAAGGCGGCCGAGGCGACCGGCGACAAGTTCGCGCTGCATCCGGTCTGCGCCGGGCCCTACAAGTTCGTCGAGCGCATCCCGCAGGACCGCATCGTGCTCGAGAAGTTCGCCGACTACTGGAACAAGGATCATGTCTTCATCGACAAGATCACCTACCTGCCGATCATCGACAGCACCGTGCGGCTGGCCAACCTGCGGTCGGGCGGGCTCGACATGATGGAGCGCGTGCTGGCGACCGACATCAAGACGGTGCGCGACGACCCCAAGCTCAAGCTCAGCAAGGCCGTATCGCTCGGCTGGTTCGCCCTCCTCATCAACATGGACAATGGGCCCAAGGCCAACAACCCCTTGGGCAAGGATGCCCGCGTGCGTCGCGCCTTCGATCTCTCGATCGACCGCGAGGCGCTGAACCAGGTCGTCTTCAACGGCGAGTTCCAGCCCGGCAATCAATGGGTCAACCCGCAGAGCCCGTATTATCAGCAGGCCTTCCCCATCCCCAAGCGCGACATCGCCAAGGCCAAGGCGTTGATGAAGGAAGCCGGCGTCAGCGGTCCGGTGACGATCGACTTCATGCTGGGCAACAGCCCCGAGGAGCGGGCGGTCGGCGAAGTCCTGCAGTCGATGACCGCCGAGGCCGGGTTCGACCTGAAGCTCCGTGTCGTCGAGGCGGCGACGGCGTTCAAGTCGGCCGAGGACGGCGACTTCCAGCTCTACGAGAACAACTGGAGCGGCCGCATCGATCCCGACGGCAATTCGGTCGTCTACCAGACCTGCGGCGCGCCGCAGAACCTGGGGCACTACTGCGACAAGGACATCGACGCCTGGCATCGCGAGGCCCGCGCCTCGAGCGACCTCGCCACCCGCAAGGCGGCCTATGAGAAGATCACCGCCCGGTTTTTGGCCGAGGGATGGATGATCTATCTCTTCCACCCGCAATACCTGATCGCCCACACGGTGCGGCTGGAGAATTTCAAGCCGATGCCCGACGGCCTGATCCGCGTGATGGACGTGAAGCTGAAGTAGCGCTGCGGAGCGCGCCGCTCCAGCGTAGCGCGACCTCATCACCGCTTGAACCGTCACGAAGATCCTTCGCGCGACTCAGGATGACGCTATCGAGTCGCGCGCCCCAGCACTCAATCCCGGCAGGCCCACTCCACCATGCGCCGCATGAAGCCCTCGCAGGCGTCGACCTGCGAGGCGAGGAGGAACTCGTTGGGCTGGTGCGCCTGGGCGATGTCGCCCGGCCCGCACACCACGGTCGGCACGCCGAGCGTCTTGCGGAAGATGCCGGCCTCGGTGCCATAGACCACGCTGCCCACCGTGTTCGACCCCGACCAGGTCCTGGCCAGTGTCTTGGCCTCGTCATTGCCCTCGGACGAAAAGGCAGGCGTCGAGGAACGCAGCACCGTGCCGATGGTCGCGGCCGGATGCTTGGCCTTCATCCTGGGCAACAGCTCTTTCTCCAGCCATTCGATGGCGCGCTTGCCGATCGCATCGATCGGCTGGCCGGGCAGCTCGCGATAGCCCCACAGCACCTCGCACTCGCGGGCCAGGATGTTGCCCGCGGTGCCGCCCACGATGGTGCCGACATTGAAGGTCGCGGCGGCCGGCATGAACTCGCTGTCCTTGGGCGCCTTGGCCTCGAGCTCCTCCTGGACCTGGTTGAGGTAGTGGATGAACTCGCCGGCAAAATGGATGGCGCTGACGCCGAGATGGGTCATCGAGGAGTGCGCCTCGAAGCCGGTGAACTTGGTGATGTAGATCTGCGCGCCCTTGTGGGCATGGACCACCGTCATCATGGTCGGCTCGCCGATGATGATGGCGCGCGGGCGCGGCACCTCGCTCGCCATGCGGGCGGCCAGCGCATGGGCGCCGACGCAGCCGACCTCCTCGTCGTAGCTCAGCGCAAAATGGATCGGCCGCTTGAGCGGCGCCTTCTTGAACTCGGGCAGCATGGCGAGCCCGATGGCGTAGAACGCCTTCATGTCGCAGGTGCCGCGGCCGTAGTACTTGCCGTCCTTGAGCGTCAGCGTCCACGGATCGGTGTCCCACGGCTGGCCGTCGACCGGCACGACGTCGGTGTGGCCGCTCAGCACCACGCCGTCCTTCACGTTCGGCCCGACGGTGGCGAACAGGTTGGCCTTGGTGCCGTCGTCGCTCGGCACCAGCTTGGACTCGATGCCGTGCCCCTCGAGATAACCTTGAACGTACTCGATCAACGCCAGATTGGAATTGCGCGAAGTGGTGTCGAACGCCACGAGACGGCGCAGCATTTCGACGGAACCGACGATCTCTCCAGCCATGATACCCTTTGTTCTACTCAGATTATGGACGTTCGACCGATCATGGTCAGGAATTCGCGGCGCGTCTCGCCATTGTCGCGGAAGGCGCCCAGCATGCGGCTGGTCACCATGGTGACGTCGGACTTGTGCACGCCGCGCGTGGTCATGCACTGATGCGCCGCCTCGATGACGACGGCGACGCCGCGCGGCTGCAGCACTTCCTGCAAGGTGTTGGCGATCTGCGCCGTGAGCTTCTCCTGGATCTGCAGGCGGTGGGCGTAGGCGTCGACGACGCGCGCCAGCTTGCTGATGCCGACCACGCGCTTGTCGGGCAGGTAGCCGACATGGACCTTGCCGATGATCGGCACCATGTGGTGCTCGCAATGCGATTCGAGGCGGATGTCGCGCAGCGCCACGACCTCGTCGTAGCCCTCGACCTCCTCGAAGGTCCGCTGCAGCATGTCGCGCGGATCCTGGTCGTAGCCGGCGAAGAATTCCTCATAGGAGCGCACGACGCGATCGGGCGTGCCGGCCAGGCCCTCGCGTTCGGGATCGTCGCCTGCCCAGCGCAGCAGGGTGCGGACCGCAGCTTCTGCTTCCTCGCGCGAGGGACGTGCCGGGCCGGTGGCGAGCGAAACCATCTCGCCCTTCTTCAGCATCCTGTTCATCGATCGCAGCTCCTCTCGGCTTCTCGATATCGGCTCAGTTGAGACGGCGCTCGGCGGCGGGCGTGCCGCGCGAATGGCGGCGCTCGTCGGCGGGCGTGTCGAGCGAAAAGGTCGGGATCTCGATGTCGAAGGCCTCGCCCGTTTCGCTCACCATCTGGTACGAGCCGCCCATGAAGCCGGAGGGCGTGGTGAGCGGCGTGCCGGAAGTGTACTCGAACACCTCACCCGGCCGCAGCGTCGGCGTCTTGCCGATCACGCCGGGGCCCTTGACGTCGCGCCGTCGACCGAGCGCGTCGGTGATCTTCCAATGACGGCTGAGCAACTGCACCGCGATATCGCCCTTGTTCTCGATGCGGACCTTGTATTCCCAGACGAACTGGAATTTGGCCGGATCGGATTGGTCGGGCAGATATTGCGGCCTGAC
This sequence comes from uncultured Alphaproteobacteria bacterium, assembly GCA_963755585.1. Taxonomy (GTDB): domain Bacteria; phylum Pseudomonadota; class Alphaproteobacteria; order Reyranellales; family Reyranellaceae; genus Reyranella. Next base: position 68,012 of record CAVWKN010000035.1, on the reverse strand, counting down.
GGTCACTTGAATGGCACGGGTTGTGGCTGTGTACATCGCTCGGCATGCCCCTGAAGCCCCAAGACATGGGATCTTCCCGCCAAAAGGTCAAATCGGGCAAGGGCGCGCTAAAGCCACCTCGGGTCGGCGGTGAAGTCGATGGTGAGCCAGCGCTGCGGGCCCTCGCCGCCAATCGCCTCGGCGATCTCGCGACGGATCGCGTCGACGGCGGTGATGTCGCCGAGCTGCATGCCGGCGGGAACGGCGAGGTGGATCTCGATGAACTGGGCGCGTCCGACCTTGGCGACATAGCTCGTATAGGTCTTGAAGCCGTGGCGGGCGACGACGGCGTCCATGACGCTGCGGACATGGGCATCGAGCTCGGGCGGCGTGATCAGCAGGATCTCCTGCAGCGCCTTGCGCACGGTGCGGATCGGCACGAACACCAGGCAGAGCGTCAGCAGGGCCAGCACGATCGGATCGGCGTAGGGCGTGAATTCGGCGAAGCGCGTGCCTTTCAGCGACCAGGCGATGGCGAAGGCGACCAGCAGCGCCGAGGTGATCGCCGCCGACATCAGCCAGCTTTGCGCGTCGAGCCGTATGAAGTCCGAGCCGATGCGCCGATTGGCCTGCCGCTCATAGAAAAACATGCCGAAGCACACGATGCAGACCGTGACCGCGTAGGCGATCGCCCAGTCGAAGTCGAGCTGGCGGCCGCCGGCCAGCAGGCTGTCGACCGCGTTCAGGAAGGCGTAGAAGCAGAGCAGCATCAGCGTGCCGCCGTTGAAGGCCAGCACCATCGGCTCGATGTGCCAGTAGCCGAACTGGAAGCGCCGGTTTTCGCTCTCGCGGCTGACCAGACGCGAGACGAACAGCGCCAGGCCCGACATCGCGGCATCGATGGCGGCAAAGACGCCGTCGAACACGATCGACAGCGAGCCCGACAGCAGGCCGAACAGGACGCCGAACAGCGAGACGACGACCGTCACGCCGATCGAAAGCCGGAGGATCCTCTGTTCCGCGCCACCCTGCAGCATGCCGCAGGGTAGCGTATTTTGCCCAATCCCCGTCGCCCCGTTACATCGGAAAAATCAGGCAGGTCGTCGTGCCGTGCGCCAGCAGCTTGCCGGCGCCGTCGTAGAGCCTGCCCTCCGACGTGGCGATGCGCGAGCCGACATTGATCACCTTGCCCTCGACCCTGACCGGGCCGGTCTTGTCGGACATGGCGCGCACATAGTTCACCTTGATCTCGACCGTCGTGTAGCCAATGCCGGTCTTGAGCGTGGTGTGGATGCAGCAGCCCATCACCGAATCGAGCAGGGTGGCGGCGATGCCGCCATGGACGGTGCCCAGCGGATTGTAATGGCCGAACACCGGCGTGTAGGTGAACACCACCCGGCCGAATTCCGCTTCCGCGATGTCGAAGCCCAGCACCTCGGAAATCGGCGGCGCCGGGAAACGGCCCTCCATCAGGCCCTGGATCAGGGTCAGCCCGTCCATGGTGCGGACCTGCTCGAGCGGCACCACGCCAAAACCCGCCTCAGCGGCCATCGTCGTCCCTCCGATATTTATGTGCATATACACATTGAGCCTTTGCCGGCGCAAGCGATGGCAGTAGTCTTGCCGGCATGTCGACGACGGCCCCGCTCCGCCTCTCGCCCGCCGAATGCACGTGCTTTCGCATCCGCGGCGCGGCGCGGCGCGTGACCCAGATCTACAGCCGGCATCTGGCGCCGACCGGCCTCAAGATCTCGCAATTCTCGTTGCTGGGCTTCATCGGCGCCGAAGGTCCGGTGTCGATCGGCCGCCTGTCCGACCTGCTGTCGACCGACCGCACGACCCTCACCCGCAATCTGCGTCCCCTGCTCCAGGACGGCCTGATCGAACGCGCCGCGTCGGGCGACAAGCGCCGCCATGAGCTGGCGGCGACGCCGGCCGGCCGCGCCCTGTTCAAGCGCGCTTTGCCGCTGTGGGTGGCGGCCGAACAGGAAGTGCGCGCGGCGATGGGCAGCAAGCTCACCGCCGACCTGCACGGCGCCCTCGACCGTTCGATGGAAAAGCTGGCGGCGCTTTAGACGTTGGCGTCGAAGAAGCCGTATTCCAGTTCCATGGCGCGGCGATAGTTGGCGCGCACCGGCGCGCTGTCGGTGGCGTGGCGGTCGAGCAGTTCCTCGAGCCGCGCCGCCAGCGCCTCGAAGCCGGGATCGGCGTAGGTCCTGATCCACTCGCTGTAGAGCGGCGCCGCCTCGCGCGCGGCGAGCGAACGGCCGAGAAAGGCATAGAGCCGCATGCACGGCGTCATGGCGGCGATCGTCTCGCCGAGATCGCCGTGCTCGGCGGTCTCGAGCAGGAAGCCCGTATAGGCGCCGGTCGCCGCGATCGGCGTCACACCCGCCAATTCGACCCGCCAGCGCCGGGCGTAGCTCTCGTGCAGCTCGAGCTCCGCCCGCACACCCGCGATCAGGTCGGCAAAAGCCTGGATGTCCTCGCGCGCCGTGCTGTAGGCGAGGCAAAAGCCATAAGCGCGTGCAAAGGCCTCGAGGAAATAGGCGTCCTGCGCCACATAGCCCTTGAAGCAGTCGATCGGCAGCGACCCGTCACGCAGCCCGCGCACGAAGCCGTGCGCCAGCATGCGCTGGGCGAGGTCGGCGTTGGCCTGCCACAGGGTCTGGGCCAGCGGCATGGCGGCTTTCAGCCGCCGAGCGCCTGCACCAGGTCGCCGATGATGTCCTCGACGTCCTCGAGGCCGACCGAGATGCGCACGGTGCCGTCGTTGATGCCGAGCTTGGCGCGCTCCTCGGCGCCGATGCGCATGTGGGTCGTGGTGGCGGGATGGGTGACCAGGCTCTTGGCATCGCCGAGATTGTTGGAGATGTCGATCAGCTTGAGCCGGTTCAACGTCTCGAACGCCGCCCACTTGCCGGCCTTGAGGTCGAAGGTGACGACGCCGCCCGCACCCGACATCTGCGTCATCGCCAGCTTGTGCTGCGGATGGTCGCTGCGGCCGGGATAGAGCACGCGCGAAATGGCGGGATGGCCCGCCAGCGCGTCGGCCACCCGCGCGGCATTGGCGCAGTGGCGGTCGATGCGCAGGCCCAGCGTCTCCATGCCCTTGACCAGCACCCAGGCATTGAACGGGCTCATCGATGGGCCGGTGTTGCGGATGATGGGCTGCAGCTTCTCGAGGATGAATTCCTTGGAGCCCAGGATCGCGCCGCCCAGGGTGCGGCCCTGGCCGTCGATGTACTTGGTGGCGGAATGCACGACGATGTCGGCGCCCCATTCGAGCGGCCGCTGCAGCATCGGCGTGGCGAAGGCGTTGTCGAGCACGACCTTGGCGCCGGCCTTGTGTGCCAGGTCGCACACCGCCTTGATGTCGACGATGTCGAGCATCGGGTTGGACGGCGATTCGAACAGCACGGCCTGCGTCGGCTTCGACAGCGCCTTCTCCCAGGCCAGAAGATCGCCGCCGTCGACCAGCTCGCCCTGGATGCCATACTTGGGCAAGAGCTCGTTCACGATGTAGTGGCACGAGCCGAAGAGCTGGCGCGCCGCGACGACGCGGTCGCCGGCCTTGAGCAAGGCAAGCAGCGAGAAGAACACCGCCGACATGCCGGTCGAGGTCGCGCGGCAGGCCTCGGCGCCTTCGAGCGCGGCCAGCCGGTTCTCGAACATGGCGACGGTCGGATTGCCGAAGCGCGAATACTGGTAGTGGCCGCTCTCGCCCTTGAAGGTGGCCTCGGCCTCCTCGGCACTCTGGTAGGCGTAGCCCGATGTCAGGAACAGCGCCTCCGACGTCTCGTCGAAGTTGCTGCGCAACTGGCCGCCGCGCACGGCGCGCGTCTGCGGCCGCCACGTCGATTGATCGGCGCGTGCCTTCTTAGCTGGGATCGATCCGTCCATTGCCCTTCTCCTCGCGTCCGCGCCTTCTAAAGACGCGCAACGAAAAAGCCCCCGACCTGGAAGGTCGGGGGCTTTTTTCGAGCACCTCCGACCTTTTAGCGATTTTTAACGTGGTCGCAAGCCGGTCGGCTCAAATCTCCACGAGGGGTTCTATAGAGGCGAACGGGGGGCCGCGCAAGTGCCCCCCGACGGCTTCAATGCTGCTGCTTCGCCAGCGCCTGCTCGCGCAGCTTGCTCAAGGTGATGCGCGAGGTGAGCGCTTCCGGGTCCGTCTTCACATGGATGATCGCGGGCTTGGCGGCGGCAAGCGCGCGCTCGAACGCCGCCGCGAAGTCTTCCGTCTTCTCGACCGTCTCGCCGTGGCCGCCGAAGGCGCGGGCGTAAGCCGCGAAGTCGGGGTTCTTGAGCTCGGTGCCGTAGACCCGGGTCGGATACTCGCGCTCCTGGTGCATGCGGATCGTGCCGTACATGCCGTTGTCGATGACCGCGATCACCACGTTGGCGCCGTGCTGGACCGCGGTGGCGAACTCCTGGCCGTTCATCAGGAAGCAGCCGTCGCCCGCCAGCGACACCACCATGCGGTTGGGCTGGGCGATCTTGGCGGCCACCGCCGCCGGCACGCCGTAGCCCATCGCGCCGCTGGTCGGCGCGAGCTGGGTCTTGAAGCCGCGATACTGGAAGAAGCGGTGCAGGAAGGCCGCGTAGTTGCCGGCGCCGTTGGTGACGATGGCGTCGTCGGGCAGGCGCTTGTTCAGCCAGGCGATGACCTCGCCCATGTTTACAGCACCAGGCAACGCGCCTGGCTTGATGTTGTCGAGATACTCGGCATGGCCCGCCGCCACGCCCGCCTTCCAGCGCTTGCCGTCGACCGGCTTCATCGCCCGGGCGGCGGCGGCGAAGTGCGCCATGCCGCTGTTGATGGGAAGCGTCGCCTGGTAGACGCGGCCCAGCTCCTCGGCGCCGGCATGGACATGCACCAGCTTCTGCCTGGGAATCGGCAGGTCGAACAGCGTGTAGCCGCCGGTCGTCGCCTCGCCGAGACGCGGACCGACGGCCAGGATCAGATCGCATTCCTTGATGCGCTTGCCGAGCGCCGGGCCAACCCCGACGCCGAGCTCGCCGACATAGTTGGGATGGCGGTTGTCGAACAGGTCCTGGTTGCGGAACGACGCGCAGACCGGAAGGTCGTTGGCCTCGATGAAGGCCCTGATGTCGGCGCAGGCCTCGGCACTCCAGCCGCCGCCGCCCACGATCACCATCGGCCGCTCGGCTGCACTCAGCAGCTCGCGCATCCTGGCGATGTCGCCCGGCGCCGGCGCGCCGCGGGCGATCTTGTAGGGGCCGGCATCGGCCACCTCGACCTCGTCGGTCAGCATGTCCTCGGGCAGCGCCATCACGACCGGGCCGGGCCGGCCGTTCAGCGCCGTGTGAAATGCCTGGCTCACCAGTTCGGGAATGCGGCGCGCGTCCTCGATCTGGACGACCCACTTGGCCATCTGGCCGAACATGCGGCGATAGTCGATTTCCTGGAACGCCTCGCGGTCGCTGGCCTCGCGCGCGACCTGTCCGACCAGCAGAATCATGGGCGTCGAATCCTGGAAGCCGGTATGCAAGCCGATACTGGCATTGGTCGCTCCCGGCCCGCGGGTGACGAAGCAGATCCCGGGCTTGCCGGTGAGCTTGCCGTAGGCTTCCGCCATGTTGGCGGCACCGCCCTCCTGGCGGCAGATGACGAAGCGGATCGAGTTGCGCTGGGCATAGAGCGCGTCGAGGGCCGCGAGGTAGCTCTCGCCCGGGACGCCGAAGATCGTGTCAGCCCCGTGAATGCGCAGCTGGTCGATCAGGACCTGTGCGCCGCTGCGGCGCGTGTGCGACGTCGTCATGATTTTCCCTTACTTCGTGGGTGAGAACGACGTGGGCACCAATATCTTGTTGTTCATGTGCTTCATGAACTCTCGGCTCTTCTGCAAATAAGACTGCCAGGCGGGATCGGCGGCCATCGCGGCGCGCCGTTTGGTGCGATCGGCGAGATCTTCGTAGCCCCAGATATGCACGATCTCGTTCACGTTGCCGACCTCGGTCGAGAAAAAGCCGATAAGATTGCCGAGATGCTTCTTCTGCACCGGCAGCCCCTCTTTTTCGTAGAGCGCGAGAAAGTCGCGCAGCCGTCCGGGCTGCAGTTCGTAGGTGCGGTGGTCGACGATCATGGGCTCCCTCCAAATTTCCGTGGCGATTGTGTGACTTGGTCCCGGCGATCTCAATCCCTTGCCGCAGCGGTGGAACTCAAGACCTGAATCAGAGCATAAGTGCTGCATTGCGACATTGTCCGATGAGCATCATCACGAGTCTCGGCACAGTCGCGGAGCGCGATACCGGTCAAAGTCTTTCCGTGAGCTTCTTGGTCATCTGTCAAATGTCGATGAAACGCTTGGACCCAGTCGTCCAGCAAGCGCGCGCCGGACTCCGCTCTCTCCTTCCTCCAGCCCCGAGCCTTGAATGAGTCGCAAATTATTTGTGGGCAATCTGCCCTATTCGGTCACGTCTGAGCGTTTGCAAGAAGCCTTCTCTCAGTTCGGCACCGTGAGTTCTTCGAAAGTGATCGTGGATCGCGAGACCGGCCGCAGCCGCGGCTTCGCCTTCCTCGAGATGGAAACAGATGATCAGGGCGCCGCGGCCATGCAGGCCATGAACGGCGCGTTGCTCGATGGCCGCTCGATCGCGGTCCGTGAAGCGGTCGAGCGTCAGCCCGGTGGTGGCGGAGGCGGCGGCTTCGGTGGCGGCGGCGGCGGTGGTGGCCGCGACGGCGGCGGCTTCCGTCCGCGCGGTCCGCGTCCGCCCTATGGCGGCGGCGGCGGTGGTGATCGCGGCGGCGGCGGTGGTGGCGGCTACGGCGGCGGCGGCGGTGGCGGTGGCTATCGCGGCGGCGGTGGTGGCGATCGCGGCGGTGGCGGCGGCTACGGTGGTGGCGGCGGCGGCGGCGGTGGCTACCGCGGTGCGCCGTCCGGTCCGAGCGACGGTGGCCCGATGCGCGACCGACGCGCCGATTTCTCCGGCGCACCTCCGCCGGCACCCGGTGGATTTGACGCGCGGCGGCGGCGCCGAAGTGACCCGCCCGGCGCGGCGTCACCAGGGCGGTGCGCCCGACCGTCCGCGACGGGAACGTGATTACGAACCGCGCAAGCGCGGGTTCGACGACGATCAATAGGCCGCCAAAGACGGCCATGACGGAAGCGCCGGAGGTTTCCCTCCGGCGTTTTTGTTTGCCCACGTCTTGGTTTGCCCCCGTCGCGGCGGTGCTATGCTCTGATCCTGCGACAGGAGACGGGCATGAAGCGACGAACCGCGCTTGTAGGCTCCCTGGCGGCGTTGACTGCCGCGACATCGGCCAGGGCAGCGGATCTGCCGGTCGACCTGCAGCTCGTGCTGGCGGTCGACGTCTCGCGGTCGATCGACGAGGTCGAAGCCGAACTCCAGCGCCGCGGCTATATCGAGGCGCTGACCAACGAGCGCGTCATCGACGCCATCCTGGCGGGCGAGAACCGGCGGATCGCGCTCTGCTACACCGAGTGGGCGGGCACGCATTACCAGATGGTCGTGATCGACTGGACGGTGATCGACAGCGCCGGCGCCGCACGGCGCTTCGCCGACAAGCTCGCCGAGGCGCCGCGCACGTCGCAAAGCTGGACCGCCGTCGGCGCCGCGATGGTTCATGCCGCCCAGCGCTTCGACGGCTCGGGCTTCACGTCCCGGCGTCGCGTCATCGATGTCTCGGGCGACGGCCGCACCAACGACGGGCCGCCGGCCGAGCTGGTGCGCGACAAGCTGGTGGCGCAGGGCATCGTGATCAACGGCCTGCCGGTGATGATGAACCGCGAGAATTTCGGCCGGCCGCCCGACCTCACCCTCGACAAGTATTACGAGGAGAACGTCATCGGCGGGCCGGGCTCGTTCATGATCGTGGCCGACAATTTCGACCATTTCGGCCGCGCCGTGCGCACCAAGCTCGTGCGCGAGGTCTCGGGCATCGACGCCGGGCCCGGCCTGACACCAGCCTGACCGGCCGTTCCGCGCAATCTTCTGCAATTTTCCTTGGCCGCCGGTGCGCGAGGCCGCATCATCCGCGAAAGCGATGCATGCTGCGAACGGAGCTCTTTCGATGCTGGCCAACGACCCGATAACCCAGGCGCGGATCGACCTCGTGACGGCGCTCCGGGCGGCCGTGCGGCACGGCCTGAACGAGGGGGTGTGCAATCATTTCAGCATGACCGTGCCCGGCCGCGAGGATCTGTTCCTGGTCAATCCGCAGGGGCTGCACTGGTCGGAGATCACGCCGTCCGACCTGGTGATGGCCGATGGCGCGGGCAATATCGTCGAAGGCAAGTATCCGGTCGAGGCGACCGCCTTCTTCATCCATGCCCGCCTGCACGCCGGCAACCCGCGCGCCAAGGTCGTGCTGCACACCCACATGCCCTATGCCACGGCGCTGACCTCGATCCAGGGCGGCCGGATCGAGATGTGCACCCAGAACGCCTTTCGCTACTACAACCGCATCGCCTACGACGAGGCCTATGCCGGCGTGGCGCTGAGCACGCAGGAAGGCGACCGCATGTGCCGCGCCATGGGCGACCGCGACATCCTGTTCCTGCGCAACCATGGCATCATCGTCTCGGGCCCGACCGTCGCCCAGGCCTACGACGATCTCTACTATCTCGAGCGCGCGGCGATGGTGCAGGTGCTGGCGATGCAGACCGGCCGGCCGCTGCACAATATCGACGAGGCGCTGGCCGTGCACACGGCCAATCAGATCGCGGGCGAGGCCCAGCAGGCGTTGCTGCATTTCGAGTCGTTGAAGCGCATGCTCGACCGGGACGAGCCGGGCTGGCGCAAGCTCGCGGCGGCCTAGTCGGATAACGGGGGGCACAATGCATTTCGCAGCGCACATCGCGGCCACGCTGGTGGCTTTCTCCGCATTCGTCATGGCGCTCCCTGCCCTGGCGCAGGGCATCGGCACGGTGTCCCTGGCATCGGCGCGGGACCCAAGCTCGGCGAGCTGGAGGTCAAGGCCTACCAGAAGATCTCCAAGGACAAGGTCGCGGTGCAACTCACCTCCGACAATCACCTGGCGCGCGAGCTGCGCCGCCAGGTGATGGTCCGCCTGTCGCAGCGCGGCAACCAGGTGGGCTTCAGCGGCGGCAACGTCATGCGCATGGACGTGAGCTACTTCGACCTTCTGGGCGGCAACGACCGCAGCACCGGCACGATCGGCGGCCAGCCCGACTACGCGCCGACGGGCTCCAACCCGCGCATGGCGCTGCCCAGCAACCCGATCAGCCGGCGCGACGGGCTGACGCCGTCGACAGCGGGCCCGACCTTGCGCATCAACCTCACGCTCTACGCCAAGGACACCGGCAAGGTGCTGTGGCAGGCGAGCGGCTCCTGCTCGACGCAGGCCGAGAAGTCCCAGCAGGCCGGCGAAGCGATCATCAACCGCATCTTCGACACCGCCGACAAGAACGCCGTCGGCGATGCCGGCTGCCCGCTATAAAACGGAATAAACGGAGGAAATCGTCTCATGCCGCGTCTGGCGCCGCTCGACCTCGACAAGCTCAGCCCTGAACAGAAGAAGGTCGCGGACGCGATCGTCGCCGGCCCGCGCGGCGGCCTGCGCGGGCCGTTCGATCCCTGGCTGCGCAGCCCGCAACTGGCCGACCGCGCCCAGAAGCTCGGCGAATACTGCCGCTTTCACAACTCGCTGCCCAACGACCTCGCGGAACTGGCGATCTGCCTGGTCGGCCGGCACTTCAAGGCGCAGTACGAATTCTACGCCCATGCCCGCCTCGCCAAGGAAGCCGGGCTTTCGCCCGCCATCATCGAGGCGGTGCGCACGCGCGCCACGCCGCCCTTCACGCGCGACGCCGAGCGCATCGTCTACGACTTCGTCACCGAGTATCTCGACACCAACCGCGTCGCGACGCCCAACTACAAGCGCGCCCTCGACGCCTTCGGCGAGCAGGGCGTGGTCGATCTGGTGGGCGTGTGCGGCTACTACATGCTGGTATCGATGACGCTGAACGTCTTCGAGATGCCGCTGCCGGACGGCGTTCCCGAGCCGCTCGTGTGAGCCTCCTGCTTTTCCTGGCGGCGGCGTCGATCATCGCGCTGTCGCCGGGACCCGGGATCTTCTATGTCGCCGCGCGCACCCTGGCCGATGGCCGGGGCGCCGGCCTCGCCTCGAGCCTGGGAACGGGTCTCGGCGGGCTGGTCCATGTCGCGGCGGGCGCGGCGGGCGTCTCGGCGCTGATCGTGGCGAGCGCCGAGGCTTTCGCCGTCCTCAAGATCGTGGGCGCCGTCTATCTGCTCTGGCTCGGCATCAAGACCGCGCGCGAGGCCCGTGTCGACATCGCGGCGATTGCGATCGGCGGGGGCGCCGGCAAGGCTTTTCGCGACGGCGTCGTGGTCGAGGCGCTCAACCCCAAGACCGCCGCCTTCTTCCTGGCCTTCCTGCCGCAATTCGTCGACCCCGCTGCCGGGCCGGTCTGGCTGCAATTCCTGGGGCTCGGCCTGGTCTCGGTGACGTTGAACACCGCCGTCGACGTCGTCGTCGTGATCACCGCGGCCCGCGCCCGTTCGCTCGCTCTGGCGCGGCCGTCGCTGCTCCGCCGCCTGCGCACCGGCGCCGGCATCGCCATCGCGGGCCTCGGTCTCTCGCTGCTGTTCGCGCGCCGGCCGTTCGCCCCTTAGAGCGGGTCAGAGCACGGCAAGCAGCAGGGCCGCGCAGACGATCAGGGCGGCCACGGCGAGCGGCCACAGCAGCGGGCGCGAGAACGAGATCCGGCTGCGCGCGATCTCCTGCTCGATGCGGTTCCAGACATGCCGCGGCGGCGCGCCCGGATCGGGCAGGAACTCGGTCAACAAAGCGAGCTTGCTCTCCCACATGTCGGCGGCCTGGCAGAATCGGGCGTCGCGCTCGCGCGACCGCTCGAAAGCGCGGCGGGCGGTGCCCTGCAGGCTGCCGATGGCGTAGTCCGCGGCGACCCGCTCGCGCCAGTCGGCGGCGGGGCGACCGATCAGGCACTGGCCCATCTGTGCCAGACCACGGCGCACCCAGCTCTTCGCCGTGCCGAGCCGCACGTCGAGCCGCCGCGCCAGCTCCTGGTGGGTCAGGCCCTCGAAATACACCAGCGCGATCGAGCGCCGATGGTTGGCCGGGAGATTGGCCAGGCAGGCCTTCACCCCGCGGGCCTCTTCGCTTCGCATCATCTGGGCCGCGGGGTCCGGCCCCTCGAACACGATCTGTTCGACATCGATCGTGTCGCGCGCGTCGTCGTGGCGATGCATCCGCGACTTCATGGTGAGCGCGCGGTTGCGCACGATGGTGACCAGCCAGGCGAGCGCGGAGCCCTTGCCCGGATCGTATTGATGCGCCGCGCGCCAGACACGCAGGAAGGTCTCCTGCAGCACGTCCTCGGCCAGTTCCGCGCGCCCGACGATCGCGCGCGCGACCACCAGCAGACGGGCCGCGGTGAGTTCATAGAGCCGCGCAAACGCCCGTTCGTCGCCGGCGGCGGTGGCGGCCAGGAGCTGCGCCAGGCCGTCATGGGCGGGCGGTTGCTTGGGCAACGGCGGCAAGCCGGCAGGTTCGCGGGACAGCTTGAGGATCTCGGCCATGACAGGTTCTCCTGCAGCCCCTACCCGGCTTTCGACGATTCGGATGCACGAGAAATGATGCCGTGCCGCCTGCATCCGTCTTCCCGTTCCCGGGGTTTCAGGGATGACGAGCCTGGAGTTCGTCGTTCCTCATCCCAGGGAGAAGATCATGTCCACCAGCCTACAACTCGATCCATCGGCGGCGAAGCGTCGGAGCTTTCTCACGGGCTTCGGCAAGATCACCTTGTCGTCAACGGCCATTGCGCTCCTTGCCGGGCAGGAGCGGCTGGGCCTCGTCGGTTCGGCGTCGGCGCAGACCACCAACAACGACGTCACCATCCTGAACTCGGCGCTGGGCGCCGAGCAGCAGGCGATCGCGGCCTATCAGCTCGGCGCCGAATTGGGCCTGCTGCAGAAGCCGGTGCTCGATCTCGCCGTCCAGTTCCAGGGCCATCACAAGCAGCATGCCGAGGTGCTGGCCAAGGCGGTGCAGAAGCTCGGCGGCAAGCCGGTGGCGCCGCTCAAGGACTATGCCTTTCCCAAGGACAAGCTGAAGTCGCAGACCGACGTGCTGACCTTTGCCGCCACGCTCGAGAAGGGCGCCGTCAGCGCCTATCTCGGCGCCGTGCCCATCCTGACCGATCGCGAGCTCGCCAAGGCTGCGGCCTCGATCCTGGGCGACGAGGCGATGCATTGGGCCATCCTGCGCCAGGCATTGGGCCAGAACCCGGTGCCCGACGCGTTCATGTCGTAGCCTCATGAAAGCGGTCGGCCTCCTGTTCGCGCTGTTCGCGACGGCGCTTCTCGCCAGCGGGACGGCGTGGGCGGCCGACGGCGATCCGGCGCGCGGCGAGGCGGTCTATCAGCGCTGCCTCGCCTGCCATGCGCTGGAGCACAATCGCGTCGGCCCGCGCCATTGCGGGCTGTTCGGACGGCGCGCGGGCAGCCTGCCGGGCTATGCCTACTCGGCGGCGATGAAGAAATACGGCGTCATCTGGAACGAGGAGACGCTCGACCCCTTCGTGGAGAATCCGCTCAAGACCGTGCCCGGAACCAAGATGGGCTATGCCGGCGTCAAGGATCCTGCGGAGCGGGCCGACCTGATCGCCTATCTCAAGGTCGCGACCGCCGATCCGGCGATCTGCAACTGAGCGCGGTCACTCCTCGAAGATCGCCACGGCGCGCGTCCAGCCGGCGGAGGCGCCGCGGATCTTGTGCGGGAAGCAGGCGATGGTGAAACCGTCGCCGGGCAGCGCCTCGAGATTGTGCAGCTTCTCGAGATGGCAATAGCCGATGTCGCGGCCGGCCTTGTGGCCTTCCCAGATGATCGACGGATCGTGATCCTTCGCCCATTTCTGGGCGGTGAAGAAGAACGGCGCGTCCCAGCTCCAGGCGTCGGTGCCGGTCAGGCGAATGCCCTTCTCGAGCAGGAACATGGTGGCGTCGTAGCCCATGCCGCAGCCCGAATTCACGTAGTCGTCGTTGCCGTAGCGCGAGCCCGCGCGCGTGTTGACGACGACGATCTCGAGCGGCGCGAGCTCGTGGCCGATGCGCAGAAGCTCGTCCTGGACTTCCCGGGCGGTGATGACGTGGCCGTCCGGTCTGTCGCGGAAGTCGAGCTTCACGCCGGGCTGGAAGCACCAGTCGAGCGGCACCTCGTCGATGGTGATGGCGCGCTCGCCCTTGTTCATCGTCGGATGAAAATGATACGGCGCGTCGAGATGGGTGCCGTTGTGCGTCGACAGATTGACGGTCTCGACCGCCCAGCCCTGGCCGTCCGGCAGGTCTTCCTTCTTGAGTCCCGGAAAGAAGCTGGCGATCTGGCCGGCCGTGTTCTCGTGCTTGTGATACTGGATCTTCGGCCCGAACGGCGCCGGATCGGAAATGACGTCGTTCTCGAGATAGATCGACAGGTCGACGAAACGACGCTTCATGTCAGTGCGGCGTGTGCGGTGCGCCGGTCAGTTGTTTCGGGGCGATCGTGTCGAGAATGGCCGTCGACAGAAGCTTGCCGATGCACTTCTGGCCGAAATCGTTGAGATGCAGGCCATCGCTGGTGACGAACTGCGAGTAGGACATGCCGTCCTTGTACCAGGCGCGCATGATCTCGAAGCGGCGGAACAGGCCGGCGCCTTTTTCCTCGGCAACCTCGGCCATGACCCGCGCATATTCCTCCTCGTCGGGCAGGGCCACGACGGCGGGAACATATTGCAGGTTCATCAGCACGAAATTGGCGCCCAGCGACTTGCCGATATCGATGCCGGCGCGCAGGCGGTTGGCGAATTTCGCCAGCGGCACGCGGCCGATCGCCGAATTGGTGCCGACCTGCCAGACCACGAGATGGGCGCGCTCGGGCTGCACGTCGGCCTTCATGCGCGCCGCCATCTCCTCGGCGTCCTGGCCGCCGATACCCTTGTTGAAGACGTGAATGGCGACGCCCGGCATCGCCGCTTCGAGCCGCAGCTTCAACTGGTAGGGATAGGCGAAATGCGGGTTCGAGGCGCCGTAGCCCTGGGTCGACGACGAGCCCATGGCGACGATGCGGAGCTGGCGTTCGTCGGCCACGGCGGTGCGGGCGATCTCCAGCGGATTTCCAAGATCGAGCAGTTCGCGGCTGGCGCGGCAGCCATTGAGCTCGGCGGACGCTCCGCCCGTCCACAGCGTCAGCGCCATGGCGACCCCCGCCCAGGTGACAAGCCGGTTCAAGCCGCGTCCTCGATGGCGGGACCGCGCTTGTACCAGGTCGCGGCATAGGCGGCCGCCGACATGATCAGAAGGCCAGCGATGCTCACGGCGATTTGCGACACGATTGAATCTTCATAATGCCCGACAACCACCTGTGCACTGAGGGCCAGGAAAACGCCGAGACAGAATATCTGCAATGAGTGTTCACCGCACCTGCGAAGTGGCTCGAAGATCCGCCACCTGAGGAAAGATGCATTGGCCGGGACGGCCAGCCGGACCAGCCAGGCGATGGCCAGGAAATGCACGAACCGCAGCATGTCGATGTTGGTCTTGTCGATCGGATAGATTTGTCGACTAAGCCAGTCGGGAATTAGCCTCTCCACCGAATTATAGTGCCAGGACAAAGCGATAAAGAACGAGAACAGCAGGTAAAGGACGGCCAGCACGGTCAGTGGTCGGCGGAAACGGTCGAGCCAGGCGAGCTGGGGACCCATCACGGCCAGCGCCGCCCCGACATAAAACACCACCTGCCAGGCCATCGGATTGAAGAACCAGACCTTGTTTTCCGGGTAGCCCGGCAGGTTCCAGTCGTAGTGGCAAGTCGCCGCATAGACGGCCAGCGAGACGGCAATCACCGCCAACGGCCAGCGCACGACCGCCGGCAGGACAAAAGGGAAGAACGCCAGCAGGACGATGTAGAGCGGCAGCACGTCGAGATTGACCGGGCGGAACTTCAGCAGCGCCGCCTGGAGGATGGCCTGGTAGGGATTTTGCCCGAGGCCGAGCAGCTGCATCTCCTCGATCAGCGCCGGCGTGTCGCGGGCGATCGACACCCAGGCGATCTGCGCCGAGAAGGCCACGAACAACAGGATGTGCGCGACATAGAGCTGCCAGACGCGACGGTAGATGCGCGCCGCGGCCCGCACCCAGCCGTCGCGCGCCAGCATGCGGGCATAGGCGATCACCGCGGTGTAGCCCGAGATGAAGACGAAGATTTCCGTGGCGTCGCTGAAGCCCCAGTTGCGGACGGTCAGCCAGCTCACGACGTTGTCGGGGATGTGATCGAGGAAGATGAACCACAGCGCCAGCCCGCGGAACAGGTCGAGGCGGATGTCGCGACCGGAAGCGGAGACGGGCAAGACGGCCATGGCCCGCCATTGGTATCCCAGCCGCAGCGCCTAGGCTACGCTCGCCGCGGGAGGACCAATGGAAAAGACGCGGCTGCTTCTGGTGCCCGGCATGATCTGCTCGCCGCGCCTCTACACCGCCCAGGTCGCCGCACTCTCGGCCGACGCCGAGATCGTGGTGCCCGACTGGCGCCGCGCGCCGCTTGCGATCTGGGACAGCTGGGAAAGTGCCGCGCGCTGGGTCGTCGATCAGATGCCGCCGGGGAAATTCGCTCTCGCCGGCCTGTCGCTGGGCGGCATGCTGGCGGTCGAGATCATGCAGTTCGCTGCAGAGCGTGTGACGAAGCTCGCCCTGCTCGACACCGGCGTGCGCGGCCAGAACGAGGCCGAGCGCGCCATCCGCCGCGCCCGCATTCGCCTCGCCGACGAAGGCCATTTCGAGCTGGTGCTGGGCATGCAGATGGCGCGCTTCATCCCGGCCTACATGCTGCCCGACAAGGCGCTGGTCGACGAGGTCATGACGATGTGCGGCGAGATCGGCGTCGAGATCTACAAGCGCCAGGAGGCGCTGGCCGCGATCCGCGTCGACCGGCGGCCCGACCTGCCGAAGATCACATGCCCGACCATCGTGGTGTGCGGCCGCGACGATGCGGCACTGCCGCTGTTTCTCTCCGAGGAGATCGCGGCCGCGATCAAGGGCAGCGAACTGATCGTCATCGAGCAGTGCGGCCATCTCATCACGATGGAGAAGCCCGAGGAGACGACGGCGATCTTGAAGCGCTGGCTGAGCTCTTAGCTGGAGTTCATGTCGTCCTGAGCGCAGCGAAGGCATGATCTGCGACGATCGCGGCGCCTGGAGGCGATGCGCGGTCCGTTAGCCGATCACCTTCTTTTCGCGGAGCGCGGCGATCTCCGGTGGCGCTCAATCCCGCCAGGCCGGCCAGCACGCGGTCGGTGTGCTCGCCGAGCGCCGGCGGCGGGCGGGAGTTGTCGACCGGCGTGTCGGAGAAGTTGTAGTTCGAGCCGATGATGCGGCACGTCGCCCGCGGTGCTGTGCTTGTAGGTCTTCAGCATGCCGCGGCGCTTGACCTCGGGCTCGTCGAGCGCCTCCTTCATGGTGCGGATCGGGCCGGCCGGCAGGTGACGGAGCTTTTGCGCCCAGTTCTCCTTGGTGTCGGTCTTCAGCACGTCTTCCATCATGCGCGTCAGCTCGGGCTTGTTGGCGACGCGGTCGGCGAGCGCGGCAAAGCGCGGATCGGTCGCCCATTCGGGATGGCCGAGCGCCTTGCAGGTGGCGACGAACAGTTTCTGGTTGGCCACCGCCATGTAGATCTTGCCGTTCTTGGTCTCGAACGAGCTGTTGGGCGCCGAGGCGAAATGGCCGTTGCCGGCACGCCTGGGCTGCTCGCCGCCGATCAGGTAGTAGGAGCCCATGTTGCCCAGCGCCGACAGCGCAGTGTCGTAGAGCGCCAGGTCGACATGCTGGCCCTTGCCCGTGCTGGTGCGCGCATAGAGCGCCGCGTTGATCGCCGCCACCGAATGGATCGCCGTCATGGTGTCGACGATGGCGATGGCGTGGCGCAGGCCCTCGCCGTTGGCCTCGCCGTTGACGCTCATCATGCCCGACTCGGCCTGCAGCACGGGATCGTAGCCCGGCCGGTCCGACAAGGGCCCGGTCTGGCCGTAGGCCGAGATCGAGAGATAGATCAGCCGCGGAAATTTCTCGTGCAGGCTCGCGTAGTCGAAGCCGTACTTGCGCGGAACGCCCGGCCGGAAATTCTGCACCAGCACGTCGGCGCTCTCGAGGAGCTTCATCACCACCGCCTGGCCCTCGGGCTTGGTGAAGTCGAGCGCGACGCTCTGCTTGCCCCTGTTGTAGGTCATGAAGAAATGACTCTCGCCGCCCTGGCGCGGCCCCGCGCCCTTGCGCGTGTCGTCGCCGCCGTCGGGATTCTCGATCTTGATCACCTCGGCGCCCATGTCGGACAGGATCTGGGTGCACATCGGCCCCGCGATCACACGGGAGAAATCGACGACGCGGATTCCGCTGAGCGGCGGACGACCTGATGTTGCCGTGCTTGATGTTGCCATGGCCGCAAGGTAGGGCTGCAGGCGCCGCGCTGTCCATCGACGGCCTTTGCCCTAGACTGCAACGCCATGAACTCATTTCGCATGTCGCTTTCTCGCCGCGCCCTCCTCGCTTTGCCGCTTCTCGCCGCACTTCCCGCAAACGCCCAGACCGACGCCTGGCCGACCAAGCCGATCCGCATCGTCGTGCCCTTCGCGCCGGGCGGCTCGGGCGACATCACCGCCCGCCTGGTCGGCAAGTACATCGAGGACAAGACCGGCCAGCCCTTCGTGGTCGAGAACAAGCCGGGCGCCAACGGCATCGTGGGCGTGCTGGCGGTGAAGTCGGCGCCGGCCGACGGCTACACCCTGATGCTGGCCACCACCTCGACCAACGCCGCCAACATCCACATGTTCAAGAACCCGGGCTACGACCCGGAGAAGGATTTCACGGTGGTGGGCGTGATCGGCTCGAGCGGCGCCTTCCTCGTGGTGCCGGCCGACAGCCCGTACAAGACGCTGGGCGACCTGCTGGCCTACGCCAAGGCCAACCCCGGCAAGCTCAACTTCGGCTACTTCAATGCAAGCTCGCAGGTGCCGGCCGAGGTGCTGGCCACCAAGGCGGGCGTCGCCTGGCAGGGCGTCGCCTACAAGGCGATCGGCAATGCCTGGACCGACCTCTATGCCGGCGCCATCCAGTTCATGTTCGTCGACCTCACCGCCGGCCGCGGCCAGGTGGTGGCCGACAAGGCGCGGCCGCTCGCCATCACCCTGCCCGAGCGCAGCCCGCTGTACCCCAAGCTGCCGACCTTGAGCGAGACCTTCCCCGGCTTCACCAGCACCGGCTTCCTGGCGATCGCAGTCCCGAAGGCCACGCCCAGGCCGATCGAGGAGAAGCTCAACGCGCTGATCAACGAGGCCATCACCTCGCCCACGATCCACGACCGGCTGATCAACGAGTTCGCGCTCGACGCCAAGCCGCTCACCCTGGAGCAGTGCGCCGCGCAGGACCGCGAGGAGCGCGCCAAGTGGGCGGAGTACGTGAAGATCGCCCGCATCGAAGCGCAGTGACCGGACCGGCGGAATCGGCGGAAAGCAATTTCCGCAATTCCCGCAATTTCCGCTAGTGATCGGCATATATACGACCGGCCATGCACCGGGCGTGTTGCCGGGGGTTTCCGACCTTTCCGACCTTTCCGCACCCTCACGAATTTTCTCCGCCACGGGTGCGCTCCCGCTCAATCGCGGGCATGGCGCAGGTGTTCGCCGGCGCCACTGAGCGCCGCCGCCAGGTCGTCGACGACGGAGAACTCCGGCGTCGTTTCCGCCTGTGTCCGCCAGTCCTCCGGCCGGCGGTTGCGCAGCCAGTAGATGCAGGCCCTGGTTTCGGGCGGAACATGCGCGGTGTAGGTCGCCGTCCGGGGCTCGCCGCGATAGAGGAAGACCTTCTCGGCCTGGTGGTTGTAGCCGGTGACGCGCGTGAACAGCGATTCGACCGCGGTGGCGTCGGCGACGTCGCGGCCCTGCTGCACGGCCTCGGCGAACTCGGAATGTGTCGCGATCCACAGGTCGATGGTGCTGCGGGCCACGCCGAAGCGGCCGGCCAGATCGGGATTGGTGGCGCCGCGCGCACAGAGCTCGCGGGCGCGGCCGGCGTGCTCGGGTTTGTAGAGGGTTGGGACGTCCGGGACCGGACATGGCTGATGCTCCTGATGGGGACTGGAGCGTATTTAAGCATCACTGTGCCAATTGTCAAGTATTACTATTAAACTACTTAAGGCCGCCGATCGAATTTTCGGGTGCCATAGCGCCCGAAAATGCCGTTTTGGCCCGGACGGTTTTGACGTCCGTTCACGCCGCGCATCGACCACGCCTTCCTCGACGACGAGTCGAGCTGGATGGGAATTTCGCGAACGCACGATCTCCCAATTTCAAGAACGCACGATCCGACAAAGACCCAATCGTGGCCGGGCGCCGGCCCAGGACAGTCCGATTCTACAGACCCCCGGAGGGCCTATCCCGAAAAAACAAGCAAAATCAACGCGTACCGGCCCGAAATTATTGTGGCAGAAATGCAACATTTGTTGGACGGGCCCGTCGGCGTTCGCCACTATGCGGACAGGCCGCAGGGGCCGCCTGCTTTGGTTCCAAGCAAGGGGGAGAAATACATGGCATTGGGAACCGGGCGCTTCATGCGCTCGAGCGTACGACTCATTGCCCAGGCGACAGCCTGTTCGGTCATGGTGCTGGGCACCGTGGCGTTGTTCGGAACGGCGGGTGTCCTTTCTCCCGCAAATGCCCAGGTCAAGGCGCCGGAAAAGGCGAAGCTGAAACCTCACGTCAAGGCTGCTCCCCAGGCCGATCCGACGGACGGCGTCGCCAGCGAACTCAATGCCAAATGGCTGCAGGAGAACGGCGGCGCGTATGCCGGCTTCAAGCAGGCGGCACCCGCCGTGGTCCCGGCTTCGTTCTCGACGTCCGCGGTCGCCAACGACTGGGGCGACCGCCTGGTCTCGCGCGCCATGAAATACCTGGGCACGCCCTATCGCTACGGCGGCACGACGCCGAGCGGCTTCGACTGCAGCGGCTTCGTCTACTATCTCTACGGCGCGGTCTTCGGACAAAGCATCCCGCGCATGCCGCACGACATGGCGCGCGAGGGCACGACTGTCGCGCGCGGCGACCTCAAGCGCGGCGACCTCGTCTTCTTCGGCTACCGCGGCACCTTCACCCATGTCGGCATCTATGCCGGCAACGGCCAGTTCGTTCATGCCACGCATCGCGGCTCGCCGGTTATGGTCACGGCCCTGGACGGCGACTACTACCGCGACCGCTACATGACGGCGGTGAGGCTCTCCCCGCGGTAGCGGCGCAGCCGAATCCGATTGGGATTCAGATACTTCTTCCATGCGTCGTGCAGACCGTCAGCCATAGACGACGATAGGAGCGTTCGAATGTATCGACGCTGCCTTTCCCTATCATCGCCGAAGATCTTCTCGAAGTAGGCGGAGTATTCATCAGCCGCCCACTCGGCCGGAAAGCCACGTGGACCATGAAGGATTGGATCCGCGCACGGATCGCATCGTTCTGAATGTCCTGCCTTGAGATATCTTGGTGCTCCGGAGTGCTGTAGTAGCGCCGCTTCATGATCCACAAGACATCGGAAGCAGTCGACGAAGGGACCCAAACCCGCACGAGGTTAACTAGTTTTCCTAACACTTCGGCTTAGGTCGCCGAAAGTGAGCGAGATCATGGTCTTTTGACGTCGATTGAAAGTATCACGATGTTCTTATGAGATGGTTTCAGACGTTGAAGTTCGGCCGATGACTGCTGACTTCGGTCGTGCCCCGCACAGTCAGCGACGCCGAACTTGTAACGCTGGGCCGTGGCGACCCGTATTTGTATTTCACCAGGACAAGAGCCACTTGTATTTCCCCCTCTTAAGATTTGACGCAAGCGTACCATGCGGTAGACCTGAGCGGTAGTTGTTCAACCGACTTAGGCAAATGGGGGTGTCGGACTACCCTGAGGTCCCGTCCCTACTTCCTGATGAAGTCGACGAACGCCCGCAGCGGCGCCGGCAGATGGCGGCGGCCGGGATAGTAGAGAAAAGGTCCCGAGAAGTTCTGCCACCACGGCTCCAGCACCGGTTCCAGGGCGCCGCTGTCGAGATGCGGGCGCAGCCAGCCTTCGAAGAGGGAGACGATGCCGAGGCCGGCGATGGCCGCCTCGACCGCGAGGTCGGCCGCGCCGCCCAGCCGCACCACCAGCGGTCCGCCCGGGTCGACCCGCACGACTTCGCCGTCGCGCTCGAACTCCCAGGCCGGCATCGCGCCGCTGGCGAAGCGCCCGCGCAGGCAGGCATGGGCGAGCAGGTCGCGCGGATGAAGCGGCCGGCCGCGCGCGTCGAGATAGGCGGGTGACGCGGCCGTGGCGATGCGCTGGACCCGCGGGCCGATCGGCACCGCGATCATGTCCTGCTCGAGCCGCTCGTCGTAGCGGATGCCGGCATCGCAGCCGGCGGCCAGCACATCGACGAAGTTTTCGTCGACGATGACCTCGAGGCGGATGTCGGGATAGGCCTTGAGGAAGGGCGCCACGATCGCCGGCAGCACGAGGCGCGCGACCCCGGCCGGCACGTTGAGCTTGAGCGTTCCGGCCGGACGGTCGCGAAAGGCGTTGACGATGTCGAGCGCCGCGTCGATCTCGCCCAGCGCCGGCGCGAGCCGCTCGAGCAGGCGGGCGCCCGCCTCGGTGGGCGCGATGCTGCGCGTGGTGCGGTTGAGCAGCCGCAGGCCCAGCTTGGCCTCGAGCCGCCGCACCGCCTCGCTCAGGCTGGACGCCGAGACGCCCGCGAGCTTGGCGGCCTCGCGAAAGCCGCCGGCGCGCGCCACCGCCACGAAGGCGGAGAGATCGTTCAGGTCCGCTGCCATTGTCCGGATTCCAGCACAGCCCGTTCCGATTGGGCAGGATTATCGCCGGGATGTACCGTGTCCACATACCGGCCGGCCCAACCCAGGAGATTTCCATGACCGACCTCACCGCCGCCGGCCCGTCCGCTTCCGCCGCGTCGGCTGCCGCCGCCTCGCCCGCCGCCACCTTCCGGCTGGGCGAGCTCAGCGTGAAACGCATGGGCTATGGCGCGATGCAGCTCGCCGGGCCCGGGGTGTTCGGCCCGCCCAAGGATCGCGCCGCCGCGCTCGCCGTGCTGCGCGAGGCGGTCGCACGCGGCGTCGACCACATCGACACCAGCGACTTCTACGGCCCGCACATCACCAACCAGCTGATCCGCGAGGCGCTGCACCCGTATCCCGACGGGCTGGTGATCGTGACCAAGGTGGGCGCGCTGCGCGGCGACGACGCCTCGTGGATCCCCGCGCAGCAGCCGGCCGACCTCGTGCGCGCCGTGCACGACAACCTCCGGAACCTGGGCGTCGACGTCCTCGACGTCGTCAACCTGCGCTACCTGGGGGCGGGTCACGGACCGAGCGAAGGCTCGATCGCGGCGCCGTTCACCGCCCTGGCCGAGCTGCAGAGACAGGGCCTGATCCGCCATCTCGGCCTCAGCAATGTCACCGCCACCCAGGTCGCCGAGGCGCGCGGCATCGCCCCGGTCGTCTGCGTGCAGAACCAGTACAACCTCGCCCACCGGGACGACGACGCGCTGGTCGACGCGCTCGCCGGCATGGGCATCGCCTACGTGCCGTTCTTTCCCCTGGGCGGCTTCACGCCGCTGCAGTCGTCCACCCTGTCGGATGTGGCGGGCGAGCTCGGCGCGACGCCGATGCAGGTGGCGCTCGCCTGGCTGCTCCGCCGCGCGCCCAACATCCTGCTGATCCCGGGCACCGCCTCGCTCGATCACCTGCGCGAGAACCTGGGGGCGGCCGAGCTCAGGCTGCCGGACGGGGCGCTCGCGCGGCTGAATGCCATCGGCAAAGAGAGCGTTTCGCCTGCTGCCTCATGACGGGGCCAGAATTTGCCTATCCGCCCAGGCTGTCCGGCTCGGGCACCTGACGAAGCTTGTCGCCATCGAGCGTGCGCGGATGCTGCCGGTGGAGAAAGACGGCCAGCGCCTCGCGCGACCCTTCTCCCGTCGACCTGACGGCGGCCTCGAACAGGTCGTGTTGCGCGCCGGCCGGCAGGTCGGCCCAGACCGCCGCAACGGCGTGACCCAGCGCTTTGATGAGCTTGTCGGAAGGCATATCGATACCTCGTTGGCGCGAGCGAGCTGGAAAGCGGACGCCTTTGCCCCGACAGCAACGACGCGAAGACGCCGCCGTTGCGCCGAAGAGAGGTTGAGGGTATGCGCCCTGCGCGCCCGAAACAATGGGGCCCCGGAGCGATGGCGAAGAAGCTCAAGACCTACACGACCTCGGCCGGCTTCTTCGATCTCGCCATTGCGGCGCCTTCGATGAAGGCGGCACTGGAGGCCTGGGGTTCGCGAATCAACCTGTTCCATCAAGGCTTTGCCCGGGAATCGGACGATCCGGCCACAGTTGCCGCCACAATGGCCAAGCCCGGTGTGGTGCTGCGGCGCGCCGTCGGCTCGAGCGGCAAATTCGGCGAAGACGCCCAACTTCCCACCGACCTTCCCACCAAGCAGGCCGCCGCTCTGCCCATCAGCAAGGCGCGGAAAAAGGCCGCCGAGCCGGCGCCAAAGAGGCCGGCCGCGAAGAAGCGCGAGCCGGCGCCCACGGCCGCCCGACGACAAGGCCGCCCGCCAGGCAGCCCTCGCCTTCGAGAAAGAGCAGAAGCGGCGCGAAACCCGTCGCCGGGATGAAGAGAACGCCCGCCGGAAGGAAGGCGAGCGCCGCGACCGGGCCATCGCGGCGGCCCAGGCGGCGCTGGAAGAAGCCGAACAGGACCACCGGAAAAGAGCGGAACAGATCGACAAGGATCGCGCGGCGGTCGACCGACGGGCCCAGGCCGAGGAGGACCGCTGGAAGAAGACGAAGGAACGGCTGGACGACGCCCTGCGCCGGTCACGGACCGCGCGCTACCTCCGCCCGGTTTGAGGGTGGAAGCTCCGCCCAGGATCGGCGAAACTCGGGGGCGTGCCGGGACCGGCCGGCACGATGTTCCGTTGTGAACAGCGGCGCGGACCTGGGGGCGCATATGCTCCCCGCAGATCAGGGACCGGAGTCTGAATCGGGATGCAGGCCATGAGCGATATTGCCGAACGAGTCATCGACGTGGTCGTTGCCAAGCTCCACGTCCCGCCGGGCAGCGTCACCGCAGCGGCGAACTTTGCCGAGGATTTCGCCACGACAAGTCTCGACATGGTCGAGACCATCATGTCGCTGGAGGATGAATTCAGCGTCGAGATATCCGACCGCGATGCCGAAAAGCTGCAGACGGTGGGCGACATCGTGGCGCTGATCGAGAGCAAGGTGCACTGAGGCGAGCGGACGGACTCTCCGGAATCCGCCAAGCGCTTCCCGGCCATGCTTCAGTGCAGGTACGTCCGGTCGCGTTCCGCCGCTCTTACAGCCAGCTCGCGCATGTAGGTCGCCGACCTCACCAAGATATTGCGCGTGGAGTCCAAACGGGTGAGAGCGGCCAGCCGTTCGAATTCAGCGGCTTCCTGCAGGCATTCTTCCAGCGATTTCAATTCACGCTTCATCGCGATCTGTCCTCGGAGCGCCCGCTGGACGGGCGATGGGCTCGACCTGGCGCAACGATATTCCCGCCAAACCGGCAGGACGGCCCATCTGGATCCCACGATCCAG
This sequence comes from uncultured Alphaproteobacteria bacterium, assembly GCA_963755585.1. Classification (GTDB taxonomy): domain Bacteria; phylum Pseudomonadota; class Alphaproteobacteria; order Reyranellales; family Reyranellaceae; genus Reyranella. Next base: position 43,375 of record CAVWKN010000035.1, on the reverse strand, counting down.
ATGGGCCTTTGAGTACCAAGTCTAAAACGCGCCTCGGACCGAACCGTCCCAGGGGGAGCCAAGGGACGTTCCCGTATTCGGCGCCTACAAGAATAAGTTGCACGGCCACCGCCGACTGTTCGCTTTTGAACAAGTCGGGAAATCTTCGCGGGCCCCTGCAGTGTCATAGACCATGCTTTTCCCGGCGCGCGCGCGCCAGGACCCAAAGCGCGACGAGGGCTGCGATGAAGCCTGACGCCGCGCCGACGCCAAGGGCCCAGCGCGGGCCGAAGGTGTTGGCGACCCATCCCACGATCGGGGCGCCGATCGGCGTGCCGCCGAGCGCGACGCTGACACGCAGCGCCATCACCCGTCCGCGCATGGCCGGTTCGACCGAGAGCTGCATCAGGCTGTTCGTGGTGTTGTTGAAGGTGAGCGCGGCCACGCCGATGATGACCAGCGCGCCGGCGAAGAACCAGTAGCCCGGCGCAAAGGCGGCCAGCGTGCAGCCCAGCCCGAAGACGCCGGCGCCGACCAGCAACAGGCCGAACCGGGGCCTTTCCCGGCGGGCGTTCAACAGCGCACCGGCCACCGTGCCGACCGCCATGATCGACGACAGCAGGCCGTAGCCCAGCGCATCGGCATGGAAGACGCTGACCGCCATCGTCGAGATGAAGATGGAGAAATTCATGCCGAAGGTGCCGATCAGGAACAGCATGACCAGGATCGCCTTGAGATCCGGGCGACTCCACACATAGCGAAAGCCTTCGGTGAAGCTTCCCCTGCCCCGGTGCGCCCGCGCACTCGGACGAAGCTCTGCGCTCCGCAGGAACGCCAGGGACACCAGGACGGCCACGAAAGAGGCGCCGTTGAACAGGAAGGCCCAGCCGGTGCCGATCGCCGCGATCACCAGGCCGGCGACGGCCGGGCCGATCATGCGCGCGGCGTTGAACGAGGTCGCGTTGAGCGCGACCGCATTGTGGAGGTCCTTGTCGCCGACCAGTTCGGCGACAAAGGTCTGCCGCACCGGGGCATCGAACGCCGCCGCGCTGCCGAACAGGAAGGCGAAGACGCAGACGTGCCAGAGCTCGACATGGCCGGTGACGGTCAGCACGCCCAACGCCAGAGCGAGCACGCTCATCGACGCCTGCGTCGCGACCAGGAGCCGGCGCTGGTTGAAATGGTCGGCGGCAAAGCCGGTGAAGGGCAGCAGGAGAAGCTGCGGCCCGAACTGCAGCGCCATGACCAGGCCGACGGCCGAGGCGTCGTGATCGGTGAGCTGCGTCAGCACCAGCCAGTCCTGGGCCGTGCGCTGCACCCAGGTGCCGACGTTGGAGACGAAGGCGCCGGCGATCCACACACGGTAGTTGAAGCCGCGCAGGGACCGGAAGATGCCGGCAAAGAAAGCCTTCATGACCGCTCCGGCCGGTTGCCTCCATGGAAGCGGCCGAACAGCCGCGCGCAGGCCAGCGCCATCAGGAGCGCGCCGGCGCCGAGCGCGATCGCGTGGCCGGCGTCCCGCGGATTGAAATCACCGACCTGGCCGACCAGGAGGTAGCCCGCGACGATATTGAAGAATCCCCAGAGCACGTTGACCGTCGACGAGGAGAGTCCCTGCCCGCGCGGCGTGGCGAACGGGCTCTGGAACGGCCGGCCCATCATGCCGCTCACCGCATGCGGGACGGCGTTGGCGAGGAACGCGCCGCCCAGGAAGTACGACAGGAGGTGGAGCCACGACATCTCAGGCGCTCCCGGTTGGCAGGAGATCGATGATCTGCCGGCTCGTGCCGGTTTCGCCCAGCCGCGGGAAGACGTTCCGGGTGCTGTGCTCGTGCGCCTCGGGACGCAGGTCGGTCATGGCGTCGAGGGCGAGGGTGACGTTGAAGCCCTGCTCGTAGGCCTGTCGTGCCGTCGAATTCGACGCCGGTTCCCGTCGCGACGCCCGCGATCACGACCTGGGTGACGTCGAGGGCCTTCAGCCGCGCCGCGAGATCGGTGCTGGCGAACGCGCCCCAGGTCCGTTTGGTGACGACGATATCGCCCGCCTGCCGGTTCAGCTCCGGCACGAGATCGGTCCAGCCTTCCGAACGGGGCAGTGCCTTATGCGGCTGTTCCGTCCGGCCGGGCGCGCCGCCCGCGACGTTCACGAGCACGACCGGCAGACCGCGTTCGCGGAACGCGTCGGCCAGCGCGCGCGCCCGGCCCACGATGTCGCCCAGCGGGTGAATGACGGGCAGGCCCGTGAGGCCCTTCTGCAGGTCGACGACGATCAGGGCGGTGTTCGGATCGAGCCGGGTGAGTGCCATGAGAGGTCCTTTCAAGGAACGCCGTCAGTCGTCGATCAGCCGCTGGAGCAGCGCGATGGCGGCCGAGAGTTCATCCTGTTCCCGTGCTGTAAGCCGCGCCTGGATGGTCCGGCTGAGCCAGTCCTGGCGCGCCGCGCGTCCCTTGCTGACCAGCTTCCGGCAGGCGTCGGTGAGCGAGAGGAGGGTCTGCCGGCCGTCCGTCGGATCCGGCGCGCCGCCACCAGGCCCGCATCCTCCAGCGCAGCGATGACCGGGGCGATCGACTGGGGACGCATGCCCTCTGCCCGGGCGAGGCTCGATGCCGTCGCGGCGCCGTCCTTCTCGAGGCGAAGCAGGACGGACACCTGGGAGGGCGTCAGGTCGCCGACACCTGCCTGCTCGCGCAGGCGGCGCTTGAGCTTGCCCAACAGGGCGCGGAGGCCTTGCGCCAGAACCGCAGCGCGTCGGGCGTGAGAACTGTCAGGTGCGGCAGCCATGCCGGCGTTCCTATCATCTATACAGGTAAACTGTAAAGTCTATCTGTTCAGGTAGACTGGTTTGTCGCGCCGATGGCTGTTGGCGCTGCGATGCCGCCTCTGGCGGAAAGATCGCGACTCAGTCCGGGAAATGACAGGCGACGGAACCCTGCGCTCCGCCGGACAGCGCCGGTTCCTCGCGCGCGCAGAGATCGGCCGCCTTGGGGCAGCGCGTGCGAAAGCGGCAGCCGGTCGGCAGGTTGCCGGGATCGGGCGGCTCGCCCTGCAGCCAGAAATCCCGGGTCACGCGCGCGCCGCCGATCTTGGGAATGGCCGCGATCAGCGAGCGCGTATAGGGATGGCGCGGCCGCTCGAAGATCGCCTCGGTCGGCCCGCTCTCGACGATGCGGCCGAGATACATCACCGCGACCCTGCTGCACATCGTGCGCACGACGGCGAGGTCGTGGCTGATCAGCATGTAGGTGAGCTTGAAGGTCTCGCGCAGGCCGCGGAACAGGCTCGAGCACCGTCGCCTGCACCGACACGTCGAGACCCGACGTCGGCTCGTCCAGGATGACGACCTTGGGGTGCAAAGTGAGGATGCGCGCCAGGCCGACCCGCCGCTGCTGGCCGCCGGAAATCTCGTGCGGGTAGAGATCGAGATGGGTGTCGGGCAGCCCGACCGCTTCGAGGATGCTGCGAATGCGCGCCGCCCGCCCGGCAGGATCGAGAGCGGTGTGGATGAGCAGCGGCTCGTGCAGGGAACTGCCGATCTTCCAGCGCGGATCGAGCGACGCGGCCGGGTCCTGATAGGCGTATTGCAGGCTGCTGCGCACGGCGCGGCGGGCGGCCGGCGCCAGCCCGTCGATCTGCTGGCCCTCGAACCAGATCTCGCCGGTGGTCGGCGGATGGATGCCCATGATCGTCTTGCCGAGGGTGGACTTGCCGCAACCCGATTCGCCCACCAGCCCGAAGACCTCGCCCGGCATCAGGTCGAACGAGACGCCGTCGACCGCCTTGATCGCGCCCACGCGCCGGTTGAACGGGCCGCGCACGGTGAAATGGACCTTGAGGTCACGGACGCTCAGCACAGGAGGCAGCACCGGGGGCAGGATCTCTTGCGTCATGGGGCGTCTTGCGTTCCGGGGCGATGCGGATGGTAGCAGCGCACCCAGTGACCGGCGCCGAGCTGGTCGACCGGCGGCCGCACCTCGCGGCACGGCCCGTCCGCGCGCTCGCAGCGCGGGTGGAAGCGGCAGCCGCCGGGCGGCGCCGTCGGCGCCGGCACTTCGCCGGGAATCCCGCTGGTGGTGCCGTCGGGGCGCGGCAGGCTGGCCAGCAGCTTCGTCGTGTAGGGATGGGCCGGCTCGGCGAAGAAGCGGTCGACCGGCGCGGACTCGACGTCCTGGCCGGCATACATGACGTTCACGGCATCGCAGATCTCATAGGCGGCGCCGAGGTCGTGCGTGGTCAGCAGCACGGCGACATTGCGTTCGCTCGCCAGGCGGCGGATCAGGCCGAGAATCTGCGCCTGGATGGTGACGTCGAGCGCCGTCGTCGGCTCGTCGGCGATCACCAGGTCGGGACCGGGCAGCAGCGCCATGGCGATCATCAGCCGCTGGCGCTGGCCGCCGGAGAGCTCGTGCGGATACTTGCGCAGGAGCTGGTCGGGGCGCGGCAACTGCACGGCATCGAGCAGCTCGAGGACGGCGTCGCGATCGGCGCGCTTTCGGTCGGCGGGATAGTGCGCCATGACGGCGGGCAGCCAGCCCGGGCCGGGCGGCCGGGCGGCGCGCGGCGACTTCCATTTCAGGATCTCCATGATCTGCTCGCCGACCGTGAAGACCGGGTTGAAGCTGGAGAACGGATCCTGCGGCACGAAGGTGATGGCGCGGCCGCGCACCGTTTGGTTGACGGTCGCGGGATCGGCGGTCAGCAGATCGGCGCCGCGGAACAGGACCCGGCCGCCGGAGATCCGCGTCTGGTCGCCCGGCAGGACACCCAGGATGGCGCGCGCCAGGGTGGTCTTGCCGCAGCCGCTTTCGCCGACCAGGCCCAGGACCTGGCCGGCGTCGATCGACAGGTTGACCCGGTCGAGGACCAGAGCGAGGCCGGCCTCGGTGGCGAAGCCCAGCGACAGCTCCTCGACCGCGAGCAGCGCCGTCACTTGCCGCCGGCTCCGCGCCGGATGCGCGGGTCGAGGAAGTCGCGCAGCCCGTCGCCCAGCAGGTTGAAGCCCATGACGACGATGAAGATCGCGATGCCGGGCGCGGTCGCGTACCACCAGGCCTCGGGCAGGAACTCGCGCAATTCGGCGATCGTGCGGCCCCATTCGGGCGTCGGCGGCGGCGCGCCCAGGCCCAGGAAGCCCAGCGCCGCCGCGGTCAGGATGGTGGCGCCCATGCCGATCGAGGTGCGCACGATGATGGCCGAGGCGATGTTGGGCAGCACGTGCAGCACCATCACGCGCCACGGCGAGGCGCCGAGCGCGATCGCCGATTCGATGAAGACCTCGTTCTTGAGCGAGCGCGTTTCGGCGAAGACCAGGCGGGCCCAGAACGGCCAGTAGGTGATGCTGAGCGCCAGGATGACGTTCTCGATCGAGGGACCGAGCGTCTGGGCGATGGCGATCGCCAGCACGATCTGCGGCACCGCCAGGAAGATGTCGGAGACGCGCATCAGGAGATTGCTGGGCCAGCCGCCGTAATAGCCGGCGAGGAGCCCGATCGGCACGCCGACCACGACGGCGGAGCCGACGGCCACGAAGGCGATGGTGATGGTGATGCGGGCGCCGAACATGATGCGGCTCAGGAGGTCGCTGCCCATGCGGTCGGTGCCCAGCCAGTTCTGGGCGTCGGGCGCGTGCAGGCGGTTGGCGGTATGGAACTGGGCGACGTCGCCCGGGAACGGCGCCAGGACCGGCGCGAAGACCGCCACAACGATCAACAGAAGAAGCAGCGCCATGCCGAGCGCCGCGGCGCGATCCTTGGCGAATCGGCGGAGCTCGCGCCGCCAGCCGGGCTTCATCTTGCTCCCCCTCATCGTGCCCCTCTGGGATCGATGAACGAATGGACGAGGTCGACCAGCAGGTTGACGATCACGATCAGGGCGCCGATCCAGATCGTGAAGCCGATGATGGCCTTGTGGTCGGACTGCAGGATCGACTGCACGGCGAAGGTGCCGATGCCGGGCCAGTCGAACACCGTCTCGACGATCACGGCGTTGGTCACCAGCACGCCGAAGATCAGGCCGATCTGGGTGACGGTCGAGATCAGGGCATTGCGCAGCACGTATTTCCACACGATCAGGCCGGGCGGCATGCCCATGGCGCGCTGGTAGAGCACGTAGTTGCTGTTGATGACGTCGAGCACGCCGGCGCGCGTGAAGCGGACGATGGTGGCGGCCGCCGGCAGCGCCAGGGTGAGCGCCGGCAAGGCGATGTGGTAGAGCGCGCTCTGCAGGGAATCCATGTCCCAGTCGAGCAGCGAATCGATGATCATGAACCCGGTCACGGCGGGCGGCCCGAAGCCGTCGATCCGGCCGTTGAGCGGCGCGGTGCCGAGCTTCATGGCAAACAGGAACTGCAGCAGCATCGCCAGCCAGAAGGCGGCGATGGCGAGGCCGGAGACGCTCAGCACCCGCACGACCTGGTCCCACAGGGAATTGCGCCGGATCGCCGATATCACCCCGAGCGGAATGCCGAGCGCGATCGACAGGATGATGGCCACCAGGGTCAGCTCCAGGGTGGCCGGCAGGCGCGACGCCAGATCCTCCGAGATCGGCCGCTGGGTGTAGATGCTGGTGCCGAGATTTCCCGACGCCACGTCGCCGAAGTGCCGCGCGAGCTGGATCCACAGCGGCTTGTCGTAGCCCAGCTTGGTGCGCATCGCCTCGATCTGGTCCGGCGTGGCGTTCTCGCCCAGGAGAACGCGCACCGGATCGGTCGGGATCACGTTGGAGATCAGGAAGACGATGACGACGAGCCCGGCCAGGGTCGGCACGAACCAGGCCAGTCGCGAAACGATCATCTCCAGACGGCGCATCAAGAGGCCTCTTGCACTCTTCCGGACCGCGAGCGTCCCGGCTCGCATCATGATTCATGAGCGAGCGGGACGCTCGCGGTCCGGAAGACCTGATGACTTATTTATAATGGGCCCAGCGCATGTCCTGGCCGCTGCCGATCGGGCTGAAGCGGATTCCCTCGATGTTGGCGGCGTAGGGGCCGTACCATTTCGTGTTGTAGACGAAGATGCCCATCGCCTCGTCGGTCACCTTGGTCGCCGCCTTCTCGTAGAGCACGGCCCGCTTCTCCTGGTCGTTGATCGCCAAAGCGTCGTCGATCCATTTGTCGAGCTCGGCATCCTTGACGTAGGAGTTGTTGCGCGTGCCGATGTAGCGCGAGCCGAACATCTCGCCGACCCAGTTGTTGGGATCGACGTAGTAGGTGCTCTTCCACAGCGGCACCATGTCGTAGTTCTTCTCGCGATCCTGCATGCGGCTTTGAATCACCGGCCACGGCGCCGATTCGATCTTGATGTCGATGCCGATCTTCTTGGCGCCGTTCTGCAGCAAGGTGGCCGCCTGCTCGGTCTCGCTGAAGCCGGCCAAGGTGCCGATCGTGATCGGCCGCAACGGCTGCTTGACCTGGGCCAGCTCGGCCTTGGCCTTCTCCAGGTCGTAGGTGTAGCCCTTGAGACCCTTGGGCGAGCCCCACAGGTTGTTGGGGTTCGGGCTGGGATTGCGCAGGACGGCGTCCTTCAGGATGTCCTTGATGAAGCCGTCATAGTCGAAGGCATAGGCCAGCGCCCGGCGGAAGTGCACGTCGTCGAACGGCGGCCGGCCGTTGTGGATGTTGAAGTAGAAGACGCGCATCGATTCCTGCTCGAGGATCTGCACGTTCTTCACCTGCTTGAGCCGCAGGATCTGGTCGTAGGGCAGGTAGCCGTCGCTGCCCTGGAAGTCGCCCTTGATCAGCCCCTGAACGCGGGTGTTGGTCTCGAGCACGGTGCGGAACTCGATCTCGTCGAAGGACTTCGGGCCCCAGCCGGCGAAATGTTCCTTGAACCGTTCGCCGACGAAGCCGATCGCCGGATCGTAGCGCTTCAGCTTGTAGGAGCCGGTGCTGGCCACGTTCTTGGCGAGCCAGGCCTGGCCCCAGTCGCCGTCCTTCTCGTTCTGCTTCACCAGCTTGGAATTGACGATCAGGATTTCCGGCACGGTGGCCAGGAAGATGGCGGACGGCTCGTTCAGGGTGAACACCACCGTGTACTTGTCGGGCGCCTTGGTGCTGCCCGGTGCGATGATGGGCAGGAACAGCGACGATGCGCCCTTCTTGGTCGCCAGCATGCGCTCGATGCTGTAGATCACGTCGTCGGCGGTGAACTCGCTGCCGTCGTGGAACTTCACGCCTTTCTTCAGGTTGAAGGTCCAGGTCTTGCCGTCGGGCGAGGAGGTGTAGCTCTCCGCCAGCCACGGGATCATCTTCGGCGGATTGTCGACCCAGCGCAGCAGCCCGTCGTAGAAGTTGATGCGCGACGCGGCGCGGCCGACGTCGAACACGACATGCGGATCGAGATTGTCGTAGCCGCTGTTGTTGGCGTGGACGTACTTGCCCTGCGCCCAGGCCCCGCCGGCCATGACCAATGATGCCGCCGCGGCGATCGCGGCCAACACTCCCAGAATTGTCCGTTTCATTCCCTGCCCCCTCTGTTGTTAGCTGTTCTGCTTGACGTAGCGCGCGACGTCGGCGTGCGTGGCGAACCAGATGCCGGCCTGCGCGCGGATGTGCCGGATCAGCTCCTCCAGGATCATCATGCGCGAGCGGTGGCCGATGATGTGCGGATGCATGGTGAGCTGGAACAGCCCGCCCTCGGCATAGGCCACGTCGAACTCGCGGCGGAAGACCTCGAGCGCACCCGAGGGCGGCGTGTAGGGACGGAGCGACTGCGAAGCGGTTCATGTTGAAGTAGACCGCATCGTCGCGGATCCATTCGACCGGCAGCTCGACGACGCCGGTCGGCTGGCCGTCGAGCAGCAGCTCGTAGCAGTCGTCGTCGGCCATCAGCGAGGAGTCGTAGAGCAGGCCCATGTCGCGCGTGATGGCGAGCGTGTGCGGCGAGAAATCCCACGACGGCGTGCGGATGCCGACCGGGCGCTGGCCCGAGACCTTCTCCAGCATGTCGGCCGAGCGCATCTGCAGGTCGCGCTCGGAGATCTCGGGCAGGATCGAGTTGCGCTCGTGGATCCAGCCATGGATGCCGATCTCGTGGCCCTCGGCCACCGCACGGCGCTGCTCGTCGGGATAGAGCATGGCCGAGACGGCCGGCACGTAGAAGGTGGCCGGGATGGCGTATTTCTTCAGCAGATTGAGGATGCGCGGGATGCCGGCGCGGTTGCCGTACTGGCCCTGGCTCAGGCGGCCGATCGATTCGCCGCCTTCGCGCAGCTCGCCGGTCTCGTGGTCGGAATCGAACGACAGCGCCACGGCGCAGCGCGCGCCGTCCGGCCACACCGCGGGCCGGAGCGTGCGGCCGGCGCGCACGCGTTCGACGATGCCGCGCCAGCGCTCTTCGGACCATTGCCAGGGCTGCTCCTGCTCCTCCGGCTTGGGAACGATGGTCGGACGTGTCGGCATGGTCTCCTCCTCCTAATTCCGTCATGACGGCGTTTGTCATTCCGCCGCCTGCGCCGGCCGGAGCTGCGGGAACTCGCCGACCGCCAGCTCGAAGGCGCGCCGTACCTCGCTGCCGTCGCCGCGGCGCTGATGCGCCGGCAGCTCTTCGAGCGCGGCGAAGATCCGCTTCTTGAGGTAGTGGCGCCAATTGACCGGCAAGGTCGCCAGCACCTCGGTGAGCACGGCATAGTTGGCGGGGGTCCATTGGCGCTCGTAGGCCTCGCGCTCGGCGTTGAAGGCGAAGGCGCCGGGCTTGGCGATCGACGCCAGGCGCGTGCGGCGGGCCGCCGTCGCCGTCTCGTCGATCGCGCCGTCGCGGATGACCACGCCGTAGTCGTCGGCCGCGCGCTCGACCGAGACCTTGCCCTGCTCGACGTCGAACAGCACCAACCGGGCGTCGCGCTCCCAGGGCGGACCGAAGCCGCCGCCGCCGGACGACGTCACCAGGATCACGTCGCCGGGATCGAGGGCGACCACATCGGTGTTGCCCAGGTTGACGGCATCGTTGGTCCCCTGATTGCGCCAGAAGCACGAGGTGGCGCCCGGCCGGCCGCCGACGCTGCCCCACGACGAGAAGCGCGTGCGGTCGCGGTTGCGCGCCGTCACCACGGTGTTGGGCGCGAATACCTTGAACTCGAGCTGGCTGGCGAGCCCGCCGCGATGGCGGCCGGCGCCGCCGGAATCGGGCACCAGGCCGTAGCGCAGCACCTTGATCGGCACCTCGGTCTCGTTGATCTCGACCGGCGTGTTCTTGAGGAAGCTCGAATTGGCGCCCGAGCCGTCGGCGCCGTCGCCGCCCGACCAGCCGCCGGCGCCGCCGGTGATCGGGTCGATCGAGGCCATGATCGTGCGGCCGGTGCGGTTGTCGGTCGTCTTCACGTTCATGATGGCGCCGCCGCCGGCGGGACCGGCGGGCAGCAGCTCGGGCACCGCCGCCGAGAAGGCGCCGATGGTGACGCCCTGCAGGCGGCTGCAGGTCATGCTGCGCATGCCGACGGCGGCCGGGAACTGCGGATTGAGGATCGTGCCTTCGGGGGTGATGCAGCGGGCCGGCCGCGTGATGCCGCCGTTCAGCAGGATCGTCGGATCGATGCTGTAGAGGCAGTAGGTGTAGCCCACCATCAGGAGGATGTGACGCTCGGCGCCGCCGGTCGGCACGTTGAGCGACGATTGAAGCTGGGCGTCGGAGCCGGAGAAATCGAGGATCGCCTCGTCGCCGCGGATCTTCAGATTCAAGGCGAGGCGCACGGGCACGCCGCCCGGCGCGTCCTCGTCGAGGTAGTCGGAGAAGAAATAGTCGCCGTCGGGGATGCGGGACAGGAGCGCGCGGGCCTGGCGTTCGCCGAGGTCGAGCAGGTCCTTGACGCCCTGGCGGAACACCTCGACGCCGAACTTGCGCACCATGTCGTGGACCTTGCGCTCGCCGGTGTTCATGGCCGCGATCTGGGCCTGGAGGTCGCCGTGGTTCTGGTCGGGCATGCGCACGTTGGTCAGCATCACGTCGAGCAGCATCTGGTTGAGCTTGCCCTGGTCGTAGAGCTTGTTGGGCGGGATGCGGATGCCTTCCTGGTGCACTTCGGTCAGCTGCCGCGACAGCGATGCCGGCACCGCGCCGCCGACATCGGTGTTGTGGATGTGGCTGACCGAGAAGGCGATCAGCTCGTCCTGCCAGAAGATCGGCTTCCACATATGCAGGTCGGGCGAGTGGGTGCAGACGAAGCCGCTATAGGGATCGTTGGTGATGCAGATGTCGCCCGGACGGTAGTCGCCGACCATGCCAATGGCGTTGGCGTAGTCGAGCCCGATGAACCAGGTGGCGCCGAAGTCGCGCGGGCTGGCGAAGGTCATGCCGTCGGGCGTGGCGAGGCCGGTGGTGAAATCCTCGGTCTCCTTCACGAAGGTCGAATACGCCGTGCGGAACAGCGTGAAGGCCATGCTGTCGGCGGCCGCCTGGGCGTGATTGGCGAAGATCTGCAGCGTGACCGGATCGATACGCATCGCGAACCCCTTCATTCCAGCGTCAGGAGAATGTTGCCGTAGGCGTCGACCTCGCCGGTGAAGCCTTCCGGGACACAGGTCGTCGTATCCTCCTGCGCCACGACGCAGGGGCTGGCGAAACGATGCCCGTGCCCCAGGTCGGCCCGCCGGTAGAGCGGCACGTTACGCCGGGCGCCGTCGAGATACACCTCGATCTGCTTGGCCGGCACGGGCGGGCCGGCGTGCCGCGGCTGCGCCGGGAACTCCGGCTGCGGCGAGGCGCCCACCACCACCATGCGCAGGCTGACCAGATAGACCGGCGTCGCCGGCGCGCTGTGGCCGTAGAGACGGTCGTGCTGGGCATGGAAGGCCGCCGCGATCCGCTGCCAGTCGCCAGAGGCGATCCAGTCGAGCTGCAGCGGCACCTCGATCTCGAACGACTGGCCCTGGTAGCGCATGTCGGCGGCGGGCTGCAGGACGTAGGCGCCGGCGAACTTCTGCTCCTCGGTGATCCAGGCGGCGGCGCGACGCGCCAGGCGGTCGAAATCCGCCTTGAGGCGCGGCAGCTCGGCGGCCGACAGCGGGTAGTAGGCCGTGCTGATGAAGTCGTTCTTGACGTCGGCGACCAGGCCGCCCAGCGCCGACAGCACGCCCGGCGCCGTCGGGATCAGCACCCGGCGCATGCCCAGCTCGCGCGCCAGGAAGCAGCCCAGCATCGGTCCGGCGCCGCCGAACGCCAGCAAGGTGAAGTCGCGCGGGTCGACGCCCTGGCGCGAGGCGAGCTTGCCGACCTCGCGGTACATGCCGGAGACCGCCACCTGGATGATCGCCTCGGCGGCCTGCTCGAGCCCGCGCCCGAGCTTGGTCGGCGATCGTGCCGACGGCGGCGCAGCGCCTTCTCGACATCGACGGTGACCGCGTCATAGCCGATGTTGCCGTGGCCGATGATGCCGCAGGCGGCGAAGGCATCGGTCATGGTGGGCCGCGTGCCGCCGCGGCCATAGCAGGCCGGACCGGGCGTCGACCCGGCGCTTTCGGGGCCGACCGTCAGGATGCCGAATTCGCTGACCGCGGCGATCGAGCCGCCGCCGTCGCCGATCGAGGTCACCGAGACGGTCGGGATGAAGATCGGAAAGTCGCCGACCATCTCGCCCGTGCCGTAGGTCGGCGTGCCGTCGACGATGATGGCGACATCGGCCGAGGTGCCGCCGATGTCGAGGCTGAGCACCTTGTCCTGCCCGGCCTGGCGGGCGACGAAGCCGGCGCCGATGACGCCGGCCGCCGTGCCCGACAGCAGCATCTGCAGGCAGGCCGACTTGCCGAGCTCGGCGGTCATGACGCCGCCGTTCGACTTGGTCACCATCGCCGGGGCGGCGACGCCGGCCTGCTGCAGGGCCGCCTGCAGGGCGGTCAGGTAGCGCGCCACCGGCGGCTGCACGTAGCCGTGGATGGTGGCCGTGGCGGTGCGCTCGTATTCGCGGATGATCGGCCAGACCTCGCTGGAGCAGAACACCGGCATCTCCGGCGCCCACTGGGCGATCAGCCGCGCCGCCTCGCGTTCGTGCGCCGGGTTGCGATAGGAATGCAGGAACGCCAGGACGATGCCCTCGGCGCCGAGCGCAATCGCCCCGTCGAGCGCCTCGCGCAGGCTGGCGGGATCGAGCGGCCGTGTCGACGGTGCCGTCCGCCAGCATGCGCTCGCGCACCGCCAGCACGCGGTCGCGCGTGATCAGCGGCTCGGCCCGGCTCGACATGAGGTGATAGGGGTCGGGCATCTTGAGGCGCGCCAGTTCCAGCACGTCGACGAAATTCTCCGTCGTGAACAGGCAGAGGCGGATGCCCTTGCGCTGGATCACCGAATTGATGCCGACGGTCGTGCCGTGGGTGAAATAGCCGATGTCCTGCGGCTGGATGCCGAAGCGGCTGCCGAGCTCGGCCAGCCCGGTAATGACCTCGCGCCCGGGTTCGGCCGGCGTCGACAGGACCTTGAGCGTCGCCAGGCGACCCGTCGCCTCGTCCAGGGCGCAGAAATCCGCGAAGGTGCCGCCGATGTCCACGCCGATTCGATAGCTCACTGCGGGTTCCCTTCCCTTGTCAGACCTATGCCGCGCGCCGGTAGCCCAGACGCTGGCTGATGGCGGCGGCCGCGCGGACGACGCCGGCGATGATGCGCGGCTTGGCCGCCGGATAGCGCGCCGAGACTGTCCCCACGTTCAGCGCAGCAACGACCGTACCATCGCCGCCGAATACCGGCGCCGCCGTCGCCGAGCCGCCCAGCACATATTCCTCTTCGAGCACGGCGTAGCCTTCGGCCGCCACCTTCGAGAGAATCGCGCGCAGCTTGCCGATGTCGGTCACGGTGCGCGGCGTGTGGGCGCGCAGGCGTGTGCGCATCAAATAGGCATCGGTCGATTTTCTGTCCCAGAATGCCAGCAGAATCCGGCCCATCCCGGTGCAATAGGCCGTCCGGGGACCGGGGTCGTCGGAATCGTAGCGGATCGGCGCGCGACTGACCGACTTGGCGATGACCTTGACGTCGCCGCGCGCCGCACGGACGCCCAGGAACACCGATTCGTCCAGATCGTCGCGCAACTGATCCATCACCGGGCGCGCCACGGCCGCCAGGTGCGCCTCGGGGCCGCCGATCCAGCCCGACGACTGGCGCAGGGATTCGGTGAGCGCGTAGCGGTCGGCGGCGTCGCGCTCGACATAGCCGCGCGACTGCAGGGTGCGGAGCAACGCGTGGGCGCTGCTCTTGGGCAGCGCCAGAACCGAGACGAGGTCCTTCAGGGCCATCGGTTCTTCGCTGCGAAACAGCAGCTCGAGGATATCGAGAACGCGCGCGGCGGATTTAACACTGCCGTTCATGTATATGAACCTCGTTCCGCTATGGAAACGACGTTCGCGCGAAGGCTGCGCGACTGTCAAGTCGCGACGCGCGCTCGCGAAGAGTCGTGATAGCGTGGCGCCATGACAGCGACAGCGAGTCCGCGCAGTTTCGAGATCGGCGTCGATATCGGCGGCACCTTCACCGACATCGTGTGCCGCGAGTCGGGCGGCGGCCTGCACATCCTCAAGGTGCCGACGACCCGCGGCGATCCGAGCGAAGCCGTCATCCGCGCCATCGCCGAGCTGCGCGAGCGCTGGGGAATCGCCGCCGCCGAGATCACGCGCTTCGCGCACGGCACGACCGTCGCCACCAATGCGGTGCTGGAGCGCAAGGGCGCCCGCATCGGCCTGCTCACCACCGCGGGCTTCCGCGACGTGCTGGAGATCGGGCGGCAGATGCGCGGCGAGGTCTATCGCATCATCCTCGAACCCGAGGCGCCGGTCTTCCTGGCGCCGCGCCGCTATCGCCGGGAGATCGCCGAGCGCATGGATGCGAGCGGCACGGTCGTGATCGCGCTCGACGAGGCGGCCGTCGCTGAGCGCGGCCGACGCGCTGGTGCGGGACGGCGTCGAGGCGATCGCCATCTCCTTCCTGTTCTCCTTCCGCAATCCCGACCACGAACGGCGCGCCGCCGAGCTGATCCGCGCCCGCCATCCCGGGCTCATGCTGTCGCTCTCGCACGAGGTCGATCCGGCGTTCCGCGAATACGAGCGCACGGTCGTCACCGCCTTCGACGCCTACCTGAAGCCGCGGGTCGACAATTACCTGGTGCGCCTCGAACAAGGCCTCGCCCAGGCCGGCATCAATGTGCCGCTGCAGGTCATGCAATCGCGCGGCGGGCTGGCGGCCGCCGAGGTCGCCCGCCGGCGGCCGGTGCGGCTGTTCCTGTCCGGGCCGGCGGCCGGCGTGATCGGCGGCCAGATCGCCGGC
Source organism: uncultured Alphaproteobacteria bacterium (assembly GCA_963755585.1). Lineage (GTDB taxonomy): Bacteria > Pseudomonadota > Alphaproteobacteria > Reyranellales > Reyranellaceae > Reyranella. The sequence goes on along the minus strand of CAVWKN010000035.1, from coordinate 28,165 downwards.
GCCTCGGCATCGACCGACGATCTGATCACGATCGATGTCGGCGGCACGTCGGCCGACATCGCGCTGATCAGCGGGCGCAAGCCGATGCTGCGCTCCGAAGGCATCATCGCGGGCCATGCCGTGCGCGTGGCCATGGTCGACGTGACCACGATCGGCTCGGGCGGCGGCAGCATCGCCCATCTCGACGCGGCGGGCGGGCTCCGGGTCGGTCCGCACTCGGCCGGCGCCGAACCGGGCCCGGCCTGCTACGGGCGCGGCGGCGAGCAGGCGACGGTGACCGACGCCTCGATCGTGCTGGGCTATCTCGATCCGGAGTTCTTCGCCGGCGGCCGGCTGAAGCTCGAGCCGGCGCAAGGCGGCCGAGGCGATCGACCGCCAGGTGGCGAAGCCGCTCGGCCTCACGACCGGCGCGGCGGCGCTCGGCATCCATCGCGTGCTGAACGCGCAGATGGCCGAAGGCATCCGCCTGGTCTCGGTGCGCCAGGGCATCGACCCGCGCACCTATGCCCTGGTGCCGCTGGGCGGCGCCGGCGGCCTGCACGCGACGGCGCTGGCGCGCGAGCTCGGCATCCGCCGCATCGTCGTGCCGCGCCTGCCCGGCGTGCTCTCGGCCGCGGGCCTGCTGGCCGCGCCGGTCGAGCACGAGGTCACGGCCGAGTTCGCCACGCCGCTCGCGGCGCTCGACGTGGCCAGCCTGCGCGCCAAGCTGGGCGAGGTCGATCACCGCGCGGCCGGGCTGATGGCGGCGGAGAAGGTGGCGCCGGCCGACGTGGCGATCCGCTACTTCGCCGACGTCTGCTACATCGGCCAGTCGTACAATCTCGAGATCGCGCTCGACCCGGGCGATGCCGATCCGGCGGGCCGGCTCTATCGCGACTTCCTCGAGGCCCATGACCGCGTCTACGGCCACAGCGTCGAAAGCCCGGCCAAGATCGTGGGGGTGCGCACCGTGCACAAGGCCGGCGGCAGCGAGATCCTCGACGAGATGCGGTTCGCCGCCTCCGGCGGGCCGACCGAGATCGGCCGGCGCGACATCCTGGTGGCCGGCGATTCCGGGTTCGTGAGCGCCACCGTCTACGATCGCGACGCGCTGCCCGAGGGTTTTGCCTTCGCCGGCCCGGCGATCGTCCAGCAGGCCGACACGACGACGCTGGTCGAGCCGGGCTGGTCGTGTATCGTGGATGCGGCCGGCAACCTGATCCTGACGCGGACAGGACGTGAGCAAGTGACGAGAGCATGAACGCGCCAGGCGAGAGAAGCGGACTCGATCCGATCACCGTCGAAGTGGTGCGCCACAAGCTCGAGGGCATCGCCAACGAGATGCAGCAGACCCTGCTGCGCTCCTCGTTCTCGCCGATCGTCAAGGAAGGCCTCGATGCCTCGTCGTGCCTGTTCACGATCCGCGGCGAGACGCTGGCCCAGGCGACGGCGATCCCGATCCATCTCGCCACGCTGATCCCGATCATCGCCAAGATGCTGGAAGTCTTCCCGCTCGCCACGATGAAGCCGGGCGACGTCTATTGCATGAACGATCCCTATCTCGGCGGCACGCATCTGCCCGACGTCGCCCTGGTCCAGCCGGTGTTCTTCAACGACCGGCCGATCGCCCTCTCCGCCACCATGACGCACCACCAGGACATGGGCGGCATGTCGCCGGGATCGATCCCGACCAATGCGACCGAGATCTTCCAGGAGGGGCTGCGCCTGCCGCCGCTCAAGTTCCGCGACGCCGGCAAGTACAACGAGACGCTGGTCGCCATCATCCGCCAGAACGTGCGCATTCCCGACGCCGTCATGGGCGACCTCAATGCGCAGCTCGCCGCCTGCAATGTCGGGGCGCGCCGCATGGCCCAGCTCGCCGGCGAGCTGGGCGACAACCATGCGCTGGCGATCTTCGACGAGCTGCTCGACCGCTCGGAGATCCTGACGCGGGCGGCGCTCAGGACGATTCCCGCCGGCACCTACCGCTATGTCGACTTCAGCGACAATGACGGCATCGATCTCGACCGCAACATCCGCTTCGAGGTCGCGGTGACGGTGAAGGACGGCACGTTCCACTGCGACTTCACCGGCTCCTCGCCGCAGGTGCGCGGGCCGTTCAACTGCGTGCCGTCGGGCTCGCTCGCCGCGGCCTGCTATGCCGTGCGCGCCGTCACCGATCCCGCGATCCCGACCAATGCCGGCTGCTTCCGGCCGATCACGCTCGCTCTGCCGAAGGGCAGCGTCGTCAATCCGCTCGAACCCGCGCCGGTCAATTCACGGACCGCCACCATCAAGCGCATCACCGGCTGCATCCTGGGCGCGCTCAAGGAGGTGCTGCCCGAGCGCGTGCCGGCCGACAGTTCCGGCGAGCTGGTGGCGCTGATGTTCGGCGGCCGCCACGGCAACGGCCAGGCCTTCGTCACCGGCGAGCTGATCGCCGGCGGCAGCGGCGCGGGGCCGCAGTCCGACGGCGTCGACGCGATCGAGACCGACGTCACCAATTGCATGAACCTGCCGGTCGAGGCCCTGGAGATGGACGCGCCGATCCGCGTCCATCGCCTCGCTTTGCGCCAGGATTCCGGCGGCGCCGGCACGCAGCGCGGCGGGCTCGGTGTCGTCAAGGAATACGAGATCCTGGACGGCGAGGTCTCGTTCACCTATCGCGGCGAGCGGCACTTCTTCGCGCCGCAGGGCGCGCAGGGCGGCGGCGAGGCGGCCAAGGCCCACGCCGTGATCCGGCGGGTCGACGGCCGCGAGGAAGTCATCCCGTCGAAGGCGATGACCACCCTGCGGCCGGGCGACCGCGTCGTCATCGAAACGGCGGGCGGCGGCGGCAACGGGCTGCCGGCCGGGCGCAGCCGGAGCGCGCTCGACACCGACCTCGCCGACGGCAAGGTGAGTGCTGCCCACGCAGCGGACAAGTACGCCCAGGCCTAGGCTCAGAACCACACCTTCAATCCGACCAGCGCCCGCAGGTTCGAGGTCGGTCCGCCCTCCGCCGCGACGAAGGTCGCGGTGTTGCCGGTGAACTGCTCGAAGCTCACGCCGATGAAGGGCGCCACTTCCTTGACGATCTCGTAGCGCAGGCGGAGCCCGACCTCGTAGCGCGCCAGCCCGCTGCCGAGCTGGATGGCCGGGTCGTCCTTGGAGGCCAAGGATCGCCTCGACGAAGGGCTGGGCGATCAGTTTCTGCGACAGCAGGACGTCGTAGGTGGCCTCGAGGCGGGCGCTCACCACGGCGGTCTGGCTGACGCCCAGCACGGCGTCGACATGGATGCCGTAGGGCGCAAGACCCGCGACGCCGGCCATGAAGCCCGAGCGCGTGACGCCCTGGTCGAAGACCGTGAACTGCACGCCCGCCTTGGCCTCCCAGAAGTCCGAGATCGCGCGGCTGTAGAAGAAGCGATTGTCGATGCCCTTGGTGCCGCCTTCGTTGTCGATGTGGCCGGTATCGTCGATCACGCCCGAGCTCTCCAGCCGCAGCCTGTTCGTATCGCCGCCGATCCATGCCGACGTCGCCCACTCCGTGGCGGGCGCCACCGACGTGAGGCGTTTTTCGACTCGGCCATCGAAGCGCCAGTAGGTCGCCTGGTCGTCCATCGCCATTGCGGGCGTCGCGAGGACGATCGCGGCGAGCGCGACGCCGGCGCTAATGATGCGCATGGCCGGCTCCCATCGCCGGAGACGGCGCCGTCTCGCCTTTGGCATGGACGACGAACTCGCGGAACATCCCGGTCGTCATGTGGAACAGCAGATGGCAGTGGAACGGCCAGCGCCCGACCTCGGCCATGCGCACGGTGACGCTCACGGTGCGGCCGGGCGGCACGATCACGACATGCTTGCGCGGCCGGTCCTCGCCCGCGCCGTTGTCGAGATCCATCCAGAGGCCGTGCAGGTGGATCGGATGGTTCATCATGGTCTCGTTCTTGAGGACCAGCCGCACCGTCTCGCCCTCGGTGAAGTGCATCTCGGGGGCGTCGGAATATTTCCGGTCGTCGAACGACCAGATGAACTTGTCCATGTTGCCGGTCAGCCGGATCTCGACGGTGCGGTCGGGGGGGCTGAGCGCATAGGAGCGATCGAGCCGCTTCAGGTCGGCGTAGCCCAGCACCTTCGTGCCAGCCGGCGCGTCGACCGGCGGCACGGCGACCAGGCCCGACATATCGTGGCCCATCGCGGCGTGATCCATCTTCGAATGGTCCATGCTGCCATGGCCCATGTCCGCGGGCGTGAGCAGGCCGGGCGGACGCAGCACCGGCAGCGGTCCGGCCATGCCCGGGCGCGGCGCCAAGGTCGCGCGGGCAAAACCGCGACGGTCGATCGACTGCGCCTCGATGGTGTAGGCGCGGTCTTCGCCTGGCTCGACGATCACGTCGTAGGTCTCGCCGACGCCGATCCTGAACGCGTCGACGTCGACCGGCTGGACGTCGTTGCCGTCGGCCTGCACGACCTTGAGCCTGAGGCCGGGGATGCGGGCGTCGAAGATCGTCATCGCCGAACCGTTGATGAAGCGCAGCCGCACCTTCTCGCCGGGCTTGAACAGGCCCGTCCAGTTGTCGCCGGGGCCGCGGCCGTTCACCAGGAAGGTGTAGCCCGTGACGTCGGCCAGGTCGGTCGGGTCCATGCGCATCTCGCCCCACATCAGGCGGTCGGAGATGATCGCCTGGCGCTCCTCCGTCGTCCGGGCGGCCGCCAGATCGCGCATCAGGCCGGGCAGGGTTCGCCGGCGGTCGTTGAAGTAGCCCGGCTCCTGCTTCAGCTTGCGCAGGATCGCGCCGGGCGACATCGGATGATGGTCGCTCAGCATCACGACATAGTCGCGCGCCACCTTGTAGCGTTCGCCTCTGCGCCGGCTCGATGACGATGGGCGCGTACATCCCCTCCTGCTCCTGGCCGCCGGAATGGCTGTGGTACCAGTAGGTGCCGGCCTGGCGGACCTTGAAATGGTAGGTGAAGGTCTCGCCGGGCTTGATGCCGGCGAAGCTCACCATGGCGACGCCGTCCATGCGAAACGGCACCAGCACGCCGTGCCAGTGGATCGAGGTCTCCTCCTTGAGGCGATTGATGACGTTGATCGTCACCTCCTCGCCCTCCTTCCAGCGCAGGGTCGGCCCGGCGATCTGGCCGTTGATGGAGAAGACGCGGCGCGTCTGGCCCTCGATCTGCACGTCCGTGCGGTCGATGACGAGGTCGTAGGTGGCGGCGAACGCCGGCAGGGCGAACGCGCACGCGGCGGCGCAGGCGGCCAAAAGCCGGAACAACATGAGGAGTCTCCCGTATCAGTCGGTGAACCGAAGGAATTGGTTCAGACCCGGGGAGGCGGCGGCTCCTGCTTGACGATGCGTCCGGTGAGACTGCGGGCGTGAATCCGCACGAGCGCCGACGACGAGGCTGCTTCACCGCCGACGAGCGCCGCGGGCAACAGCGCGACGGCGCCCGACATCAGCGGGCAGCACGCACCCGCCGCATGCTTGGCCGTGTCGTGGTCCGGACACGTCGGGCGGCGGCGCGTGGTCCGGGCAATCGACCGACGCCGCCTGTCCCGCCGGCGCCATCGCATGGATGGTCATGCCCGGCGGCAGCAACAGCGCCACCACGGTGATCATCCAGACGAGGAGGCGGGCTGGGACCATGTCAGCGGCGGCGGCTGTCGAGCACTTCCAGGAGTTCGTCGATCTTGGTCTGCCGGTCGCCCTCGGTGCCGGCATGGAAGGCGTGCGCCACGCAATGCTGCAGGTGATCGCTCAAGGTCTCCTGCTCGACCTTGTCGAGGGCGGCGCGCACCGCGCGGATCTGGGTCAGCACGTCGATGCAGTAGCGCTCGTCCTCGATCATGCGCGCCACGCCGCGCACCTGGCCCTCGATGCGGCCGAGTCGCGCAAGCTGGGATTTCTTCAATTTCGCGTCCATCCTTGAACCATACCCCCGTAGGGTATAGATAGCAAGCATGGATCACGCCCACCCCCTCCCTGTCGAGACCGCCACCGACCCGGTATGCGGCATGACGGTCAAGATCGCGGACGCCCCGAACAAGGCGGACCACGACGGCCATACCTATTACTTCTGCAGCCCGCGCTGCCGGGGCAAGTTCAGCGCCGAGCCGCTGCGCTACCTGCAGCCCGCGGCCGCACGGCCGGGCGCCGCGCCGCCTGCCAGGCCGGGCACGATCTACACCTGCCCGATGCACCAGGAGATCCGCCAGGTCGGGCCGGGCAGCTGCCCGATCTGCGGCATGGCGCTCGAACCCGCCGAGGCCAGCCTCGAGGACGGGCCGAACCAGGAACTCTTGGACATGACGCGCCGCCTGTGGATCGGCGCGCTGCTCGCGGTGCCGATCATGGCCGTCGACATGGGCGGGCATATGCTGGGCATCGATGCGCTGCTGCCGCCCGGCAGCAAGAACTGGCTGCTGCTGGCGCTCGCCACGCCGGTGGTGCTGTGGGCGGGCTGGCCGTTCTTCGTGCGCGGCGCGCAGTCGGTGGCGCGGCGCTCGCTCAACATGTTCACCCTGATCGCGCTCGGCACCGGCGTGGCCTTTCTCTACAGCGTGGTGGCGACGGCGGCGCCCGGCCTCTTCCCGCGCGCGCTGCTGGGCGCCGACGGCCTGATGCCGGTCTATTTCGAGCCGGCCGCCATCATCGTCGTGCTGGTGCTGGTCGGCCAGGTGCTGGAGCTGCGCGCCCGCGACGCCACCGGCGGCGCCATCAAGGCGCTGCTCGGCCTGGCGCCGCGCACGGCCATGCGGGTCGGCGCCGACGGCCGCGATTCGGAGGTGGCGATCGACCAGATCGCCGTGGGCGACCGCCTGCGCGTGCGGCCGGGCGAAAAGGTGCCGGTCGACGGCGTGGTCGACGAAGGCTCGGGCGCGGTCGACGAATCGACCATCACCGGCGAGCCCATGCCGGTCGCCAAGGAAGCCGGCGCGAAGGTGATCGGCGGCACGGTCAACACCAGCGGCGCCTTCGTCATGAAGGCCGAGCTGGTCGGCGCCGACACCATGCTGGCGCGCATCGTCAAGATGGTGTCGGAGGCGCAGCGCAGCCGCGCGCCGATCCAGCGCCTGGCCGACCTGGTCGCCGGCTGGTTCGTGCCGGTGGTGATCGCGGTCGCCGTGCTGGCCTTCGCCGCCTGGATGATCTGGGGGCCGGCGCCTGCCTTCACCTACGCGCTGCTGGCGGCGGTGGCGGTGCTGATCATCGCCTGCCCCTGCGCGCTGGGCCTCGCCACGCCGATGTCGATCATGGTGGGCGTCGGCCGCGGCGCCGCCGAGGGCATCCTGATCCGCAACGCCGAGGCGCTGGAGCGCCTGGAGAAGGTCGACACGCTGCTGTTCGACAAGACCGGCACGCTCACCCTCGGCCGGCCGGCCGTCACCACGATCGAAAGCCTGGGCGGCCTCGCCGAGGCGGAGATCCTGCGGCTGGCGGCCAGCCTGGAGCGCGGCAGCCAGCATCCCATCGCCGCGGCGATCCTGGCGGCGGCTGAGCAGCGCGGTGTCGCCCTGGCGACGGTCGCCGACTTCGACGCGCCCTCGGGCAAGGGCGTGACCGGCACAGTTGATGGCAAGCGCCTGCTGCTGGGCACCGCGGCGTTCCTGGCGGCGCAGGGCGTCGACGCCGCCGCAGCCGATGCCAAGGCCGATCCGTTGCGCGAATCGGGCGCCACCGTGGTGCTGCTGTCCGTTGCCGGGCGCGCCGAGGGGCTTTTGGCCGTCAGCGATCCGGTCAAGGAGACGACGCCCGAGGCGCTGAAGCAGCTCCGCCAGTCCGGCCTGCGGCTGGTCATGCTGACCGGCGACAACAAGCGCACGGCGGCGTCGGTCGCCAGGCGCCTGGGCATCGACGAGGTCGAGGCCGAGGTGCTGCCGGAGGACAAGGCGCGCATCGTGCAGCGCCTCCGGAGCGAGGGCCGGGTCGTCGCCATGGCGGGCGACGGCGTCAACGATGCGCCGGCGCTCACCGCGGCCGACATCGGCATCGCCATGGGCACCGGCACCGACATCGCCATCGAGAGCGCCGGCGTCACCCTGGTGAAGGGCGACCTTTTGGGCATCGTCCGCGCCCGCAAGCTGTCGCAGGCGACGATGACCAACATCCGGCAGAACCTGTTCTTTGCCTTCATCTACAACAGCGCGGGCATCCCGCTGGCGGCGGGGGTGCTCTATCCCTTCTTCGGCCTCCTGCTGAGCCCGATGGTGGCGGCCGCGGCGATGGCGCTGAGCTCGGTCAGCGTGATCGCCAATGCGTTGAGGCTGCGGCGGGTCGGGCTTTGACGCGCGATGACAGCAAGGGTGGCCCCTGACATAGTGCCAATACCATGCTCCTGATCCGCCATTCCGAGCGCGCCAACAACGCCGTGCGGGCCGTGTCGCCCGGCGGCGAGCTGTTCGTGGCCTCGGTGGTGATCTTCATGATCCTGGTGTCGTTCGGCGACGCCGTCGATCCGGCGCTGTTCGGCGAGGCCGGCCTCGAGTTCAGCCTGTTCGACCTGGGCGGCGAGTTCTCCGTGCTGGCGCTGCGCGACCTCCACCTGCTGCAGCTCCTCGTCGCCGGCGGCCTTCTAGCCGCAGGCCTCGGCGCGTTGCGGGTGGGCGGCGCTCGCGCGCAAAAGATCCTGCGCTCGGCGCCCCGCCGCGCGATCGACAAGGTGCCCCTCTAGCTCCGACGAACGACGCCTCGCTTCCGTCCTTCATTTCGTCGGAGATTCATCGTGCAACCGGAATTCCTGTCGGCCGCCTTCCTGTCGGCTCTCTTCGCCATCGTCCTGATCGATCTGGTGCTGGCGGGCGACAACGCCCTCATCATCGGCCTGGTCGCCCGCAACCTGCCGCGCCAGACGCAGCGCAAGGTCATCTTCTGGGGCACGTTCGGCGCCATCGCCGCGCGCGGCCTGATGGCGACCCTGGTCATCTATGTCCTCGACCTGCCGGGCTTCATGCTGGCCGGCGCGATCGCCCTGGTCTGGATCGCCCGCAAGCTGCTGGCGCCCCAGCCCGATGCGGCCGACCATCATGCCGCCGCGGTGCCCGCCGCCACTTTCGCCGCGGCGCTGCGCACCATCGTCGTGGCCGATGCCGTGATGGGCATCGACAACGTGCTGGCGATCGGCGGCGCCGCCACCGGCAGCGTGCTGCTGATCCTGCTCGGGCTTGCCATCAGCGTGCCCATCATCGTCTGGGGCAGCCACCTGGTCATTCGCCTGGTCGACCGCTTTCCCTCGATCGTGCTGCTGGGCGGCGCGGTGCTGGGCTGGACGGCCTATTCGATGATCGTGCGCGAAGTGCTGCTCGCGTCATGGTTTGCCGACCATCCGGCGAGCAAGCTCGTGGTCGCCATCCTGGTCTTCTCGATCTCGCTCGCACCCTGGATCACCGCCCGGCTCGGCGACGAGAAGAAGCCGCTGGTCGTGCTGCTGCCCGCCCTGCTGGTCTGGCTGCTCGCCTTCGAGGTCGCGTCGAGCGTCTGGAAGATCGAGGTGCGCTATCTGCAGGCGGACGACACGCGGGAGTACCTGCTGCAGGCCGCGCGCTGGCTGGGCTGGCTGCCGCTGGCCATGGCCTTCCTCTGGCTGCGCGAGCAGATGGCGCTGCGCCGGCGACGGCCGGCGCGCGGCTAGCTTCGCCGGCTTGCCTGCAGCGAGACGGCGAGCGGCAGCCACTGCTTGTCGGGCCAGTGCCAGTCGCCGTCGTCCTTCTGCACCAGCATCTCGAACATGCGCCACGGCACCTGGGCATGCTCGTGCAGCCAGTCGAGCGACAGCCCCGCCTCGATCAGGCCGCCGACGATGTCCGAGAGCGGATGAAGCCATTCGACGCTGGTGGCGTTTTCGAGATGCGCCGAGGGATCGGCATAGTCGCGGTGATCGCTCATGACGATCGGCTCGCGCTGGAAGTACGGCGCGAAATAGCCAGGCCGTCCATCGGCCAGCTTGGTGGCATCGTCGAAGACATAGGCCGCGGGGTGCGCGTCGGCATAATAGAACCGGCCGCCGGGTTTCAGGAACTGCGCCACGATCGCTGCCCAGCGCCTGATGTCGGGCAGCCAGCAGGTGGTGCCCCAGCTGGTGTAGACCAGATCGAACGATCCCGGCTCGGGGATCGCCGACGGCGCGTCGTAAAGGTCGGCCTGCACGAAACGCGCGCGATCGGCGAGGCCGAGCTCGACGGCAAGCTCGCGCGCCGCCTCTATCGCCGGGCCGGAGAAATCGAGGCCGACGACGGTGGCGCCGCGTTGCGCCAGGCAAAGCGTGTCGGCGCCGAAGTGGCACTGCAGATGCAGCACCCGAAGCCCCTTCACGTCGCCGATCTCGGCCTCTTCGACGGGATTGAGCACGCCGCGGCCGGCGCGCAATGGCCCGAGATCATAGGCGGGCGCCTTGAGATGGACGGCGACCCGCTCGTCCCATTTGACGCGGTTGAGCTCGCGCCAATTCCGGGCATCGGCGTCGCTCACGACACGGCAAGCTCGGCGCCGGTCAGACGGCGATAGGCCTCGAGGTAACGCTTGCTGGTGGCTTCGACCACGGCCGGCGGAAGTTCCGGCGGCGGCGCATCGCCGTTCCAGCGGCCGGCGTGGCGCTCGACATCGAGCCAGTCGCGCAGCGGCTGCTTGTCGAAGCTGGGCTGCGGCTTGCCCGGCGCATAGCCGTCGGCCGGCCAGAAGCGCGAGCTGTCGGGCGTCATGACCTCGTCGATCAGCAGGATCTCGCCCGTTTTGGCGCGGCCGAACTCGAACTTGGTGTCGGCGATGATGATGCCCTGCTTGCAGGGCGACGTCACGGCCGCGCGTATAGACGAGGCGGGTGAGTCGCTCGAGCTCGGCGGTCACGTCGGCGCCCAGCACCTCGCCCATGCGGCCCACCGTGATGTTCTCGTCGTGGCCGCTTTCGGCCTTGGTGGCAGGGCTGAAGATCGGCGGATCGAGCCGGCCGCTTTCCGTCAGGCCCGCGGGCAACTTCTCGCCGGCCAGGGTGCCGTCCTTGGAATATTCCCGCCAGGCCGAGCCCGAGAGATAGCCGCGGATCACGCACTCGATGGGAAAGACGGTGCCGCGCCGGCACAGCATGGCGCGGCCGGCGAGCTGGTCGCGATGCGGCTTCAACGCCGGCACGGCGGCGGCGATCTCCTGGGCGTCGGCCGAGATCATGTGATGGCGCACGGCGTCGCCCAACTGGCGAAACCACCAGGCGCTCACCTGCGTCAGCACCGCCCCCTTCATCGGGATCGGCTCGGCCATCACCACGTCGTAGGCGCTCACCCGGTCGGTCGCCACCAGCAGCAGCCGGTCGCCCTCGACCTCATAGACGTCGCGCACCTTGCCGCGGGCGATCCGCCTGAGCGGCAGATCGCTCGTCGTCATCAACAGCATGAATCCTCCAGGATCACTTCTCGTGTCGCATCTCCTCGAACACTTCCTTGGCGGTGAGCAGCGCCTCGCGCACCGAGGGCAGGCCGATATAGCCGCAGAGATGCATCAGCGCTTCGGACAATTCGTCCTCGGTCCAGCCCTGGTTGCGCGCCATGCGCAGATGAATGGCGAGTTCCGGCCAGCGCGCCTGGGACGTGTCGGAGATGACGCAGATCAGCGCCCGCGTCTTCATGTCGAGGCCGGGCCGCGACCACAGCATGCCGAACACCGCCTCGCGGGCGTAGTCGCCGAACTTCTTCATCATCGGGTCGTCGTAGACCGACTTGTTCATCTGCGTCGGCATACTTCTCGCCCATCAGCTTGCGGCGAATCTCGGTGCCCTTCTTGTAATTCTCGCTCTCGGCCATCGTTTCCCTCCTTGGTCACGGGCCAGCCTAGAGCACATTCCGTCCGGGTGGAATCACCCGGACGGAATGTGCCCGGTGAACCCACGATCTCCAGCGCGCGCGTTTCCGATCGGAGGGAACCGCGCGCGGTTCCCTCCGATCGGAAACCGCTCTAGCAGGCCTCTTTTCCGCCCGCCCATCTCTTTATGCCGGGGCTATGGCGCCGGGCCTTGTCCCCTCTCGAATCCCTACGGCGGCAATCCCTATGTTTTGGTCAACCCCCGGAACCGAGGGCCGAAAAGGACAAGTCATGTACATGACCACGGAAAAAGCCGCGGAAATCGAGCCTCCGTCTACCACCGCGCCCGACGACGCATCGAATGCCGAACTGGTCGATCGCGTGATGGCGGTCACCCATTTGCCGGCAGCGGCCCATGTTGCCGTCATCGGGCGCAATACCCTTCCCCTCATCCTCGCTCTGATGCGCCGCGGCTGCGGTTGCGTGCGCAGCCTGCGTCCCGGCGCCCCCTCGCCGGACTGCGAAGCCGCCGACCTTGCCTGGATCGTCGACGTCCGAGACGAAAGCGAACTCGACGATGCCCTGCGCGCCGCGCGCTTCCGCGCCGGCGCCCACGGGCGGGTCGTCGTCGAAGGCGCAAAGTGCCTCTGGCGCAACGCGCTGAGCGCGATACGGGACCATGCCGTGACCGCCGGCCTCGATGTCGTGTCCTTCGATCACACGGCCGGCCGCGTTGTCCTGGCTGAACGGCCCCGACTGGCGCTGGCGGCATGACTGCACGCCGGATTCACAGCATCCTCTCGAGGAGACAGGTCATGAAAAACCTCATTCCCGCCGTCCGCGGTTCGAGCGCAGCCCTGCCAACACCCTATTCCCTGGGCAAGGTCGACTTCGACGCACTGGAGTCGTTCTGCAATCGCCTGATCGATCGCGGCATCTCGGCCCTCGTGCCGTGCGGCACGACCGGCGAGGCGCCGTTGCTCACGGCGGACGAACATCATCGCGTCGTGGCACGCACGGTCGCGGCGGCCGCCGGACGCGTGCCGGTGATCGCCGGCGCCGGCAGCAACAACACCGCCACGGCCGTCGAACTGGCGCGCTCGGCGGAACGTGCCGGCGCCCAGGCGCTGCTCTGCGTCACACCGCCTTATCTCAAGCCGACCCAGGCCGGCATGATGGTGCATTTCCGCACCATCCACGACGCGGTCGGCATTCCCATCATCCTCTACGACGTGCCCTCGCGCACCGCCTGCGCCCTGGATGACGTGACCATCCGACGGCTTGCCGAACTGCCGCGCATCGTCGGGCTCAAGGACGCCACCGGCGACATCCCGCGGGTGGCGCGCCTGCGCCGCCGGCTGGGCGACCAATTCCTGCTGCTGTCCGGCGACGACGCCAGCCAGGCGGCGTTCCGCCTGGCCGGCGGCGACGGCTGCATATCGGTGACGGCCAACGTCGTGCCGGTCCTGTGCGGAGCCCTGCATCGGGCCTGCGAAGAGAAGCTGGACGCCGACATCCAATGGTACGAGCAGCTCCTGGCGCCGCTTCATGACGCGCTGTTCCTCGAGGCCAACCCGATTCCCCTGAAGCACGCGCTCCATCGGCTCGGCCTGATGGGCGACGGCCTGCGTCTTCCGCTGACGCCGCTCAGCCCCGACGCCAGCCGCAAGCTCGAGCAGGTCCTGAAGTCGATCCTTCCCGTCGAAGACAAGGAGGCGGCCCGATTCGCAACGGCCCGCTCGAGTGCCCGTCCGCGCGCGGCCTAGAGCACAGTCCGTTCGGCTGGAATCAGCCGAACGGACTGTGCCCGTTGAACCACGAAAGTCCGTGCGCGCATTTCCGATCTGATGGAACCGCTGGCGGTTCCATCAGATCGGAAATCGCCCTAGCGTGCGGTCAGGGCTTTCCGCCCACGACGATCCGCAGCGTGTGCTCGGCCAGCTCGGGTGTACGATTGCCGATGACGGCTACACGGGCGGCCATGAGCAGCGTTCCGATCGAGTCGACGGCTTTCTGATCGGGCTCGACGTCCTTGGGGCCGAGGATGAGCACGACGCCCATCGGCGGGGACGCCATCGCCTCGTTGAAAGGCGGCATCGCGCCGCTTCCGGCTTTTACGGCATCAACGATTTTTCGCGCCAGGGCATGGGCCTCCCGATCACCGCTCGACGTAAGCACTTCGAATTTGACAGTCGGGAACTGGCGGACGGCCTCGCTCAGCGTGGCCTGCTGCGCCGGCGTCAGGTCACGATCGGCGTGGCGCAACTTCTCGGCCCTGACGGTGAGGGCAAAGCCGCCGATGACCACCAGCGTGAACAGCAGCCCACGGACCGCTCCAGGATGTGCCGGCCCCTGGGAAAGAAGAACAGCGACACCACGCCGACCAATCCGAGAAGGATCAGCGCCCCGCCCAGGTCGTTGAGGAGAGAAGGCTCGGAAAAGAGGATCATCGGCGCATTCACCTGTCCTAGACCAGCCGGTAGCCGATGCCGGGCTCGGTCAGCACGTGCCGCGGCGAGGACGGGTCGACCTCGATCTTCTGGCGAAGCTGGCGCACATAGACGCGCAGATATTGCGGATCGACCGATTCGTCGCGCCACACCTCGCGCAGCAGGTGCTTGTGGGTCAGCACCTTGCCGGCATGGATCACGAGCTGCTCCAGGATGTCGTACTCCTTGGGCGAGAGCCTCACATCCTCGGCGCCCCGGCGCACCAGCCGCCGCACCAGGTCGACGTTGAGATCGCCGCTGGCGAAGGTCCGCTCGGCGCCCTGCTCCTGCAGGCGGTGGCGCAGCGCGGCGCGCAGGCGGGCCATCAGCTCGTCAGCGCCGAACGGCTTGGTGACGTAGTCGTCGGCGCCGGCATCGAGGGAAGCGACCTTGGCCGCCTCGTCGCCGCGGCTCGACAGCACGACGATCGGCACCGGCGAGAGCTCGCGGATGCGGCCGATCAGCGCCTGGCCGTCGATGTCGGGCAGACCGAGATCGAGCAGCACCAGGTCGGGCCGGTGATGGCGCATCGCCGACAACGCCTCGGCGCCGGTCGCCGCCTCGAGCGTGCGATAGTCGTGCGCGCCCAGGGTCGCGCGCAACAGCCGACGGATCGGCGGCTCGTCCTCGACGATCAGGATGGTGGCAGCGTCGCCTGTCATCCGCCCATTCTGTCAGGAAACCGGATAGCGCACGATGAATTCCGCGCCGCTGCGACCCGTTCCGCCAATCTGCCGGTTGCGCGCCGCGATGACGCCGCCCAGGGCCTCGACGAAGCCCTTGGCGATGGCGAGCCCCAGGCCGGTCCCGGCGCGCTGCCGGTCGCCGGCATCGGCCCGGTAGAACTTGTGGAACAGCCGGTCGAGCGCCTCCGGCGGGAATGCCCGGCCCCTCGTCGCGCACGACGATCTCGACCGACCCGCCGACGGGCCGCGCCTCGACCTCGATGCGGCCGCCGGGCGGCGAATATTTCGCGGCATTGTCGAGCAGGTTGAACAGCACCTGCTCGGCCAGCACGAAGTCGAGCGAGAGCTGCGGCAGCCCGGGCGGCACCACGGGGACGACGACCTTGTCCTTCAGCAGCGGCGTGGCGCGGCGCAACGCCGTCGAGACGAGGTCGCCGGCATCGACCGCCTCGCGCTTGGGCGCGATGGCGCCGGCGTCGAGCCGGGTCATGTCGAGCAGGTTGCCGACGAAGCGATCGAGCCGTTCGGCCTCGCTCAGCGCCGTGCCCAGAAGCTCGTCGCGCGTCGGCTCGTCGTAGCGGTCGCGATAGCTCCTGAGGCTCGACAGCGCGCCGATGATGGAGGCGAGCGGCGTGCGCAGATCGTGCGACACCGAGGTCAGCATGGCCGAGCGCAGCCGCTCGCGCTCGGCGCCGAGGCGCGCCTGGTCGATGTCGTCGGCCAGGGTGAGACGCTCGATGGCGATGGCGGCCTGGTTGCCGACGGCCTCGAGCAGCCGGCGCTCGGAGGCGCCGAGCTCGTGTCCCTCCTTCTGCGGCAGCACGCCGATCACGCCGACCGGTGAGCGGCTGGTGCTGATCGGCACGAACAGCCAGCGTCCACCGGGCAGGGTGTCGGTGCCACGGCCGGTCGGATGGTCGGCATCCCACGACCAGCGCGCCGCGGCGAGGTCGGCGTCGCTGAACTCGCTGTCGGGTGGAAAGGCGGCCCGCGGGCCGAGCTTGCCGTCTCCGGCATCCTTCTCCGGCATCAGCATCACGACCTCGGCATTCAGCAGCCGGGCGAGATGGGTAACCACGATCCACAGCAGATCGTAGAGCTCGATGACGCCCGCGATCTTGCGGCTGAAGGCGTAGAGCTCGGCGGTCGTGCGCGCCTCGCGCCGCGCCGCCTCGGTCTGCGAGCGCGTGCGCGCGGCGAGCGCGCTGGCGGCGATCGCCACGAACATGAAGAGGAACAGCGCCACCACATTGGCGGGATCGCGCGATCGTGAATTCATAGAGCGGCGGCAGGAAGAAGAAATTGTAGGTGAGCACGCTCAGCCCGGAGACCCAGAGCGAGGGCACCAGACCGTGCCGCGCCGCCGCCATCAGCACCGGCACCACGAAGACCAGCGATATGTTGGGCAGCATGATGTGGGCATCGATCAGCACAGCCGAGCGCCGTCGCCACCGCCGTCGTCAGCACACCCTCGAGATAGGGGCCCGGCGTCCGCGGCACGCTGAACAGCCAGTCCGTCGGGCCGGACGGTCTGCCGGCGCGTCGCCCGACGGCGCCACCTCGACGGCCAGGCCCGAGCCGCTGCGCACCAGCTCGTCGACCACCGAGCCGTGGCGCAGCTCGAACCAGCGCGAGCGCTGCGATTTGCCGACGACGACGCGCGTGGCATTGCGCGAACGCGCGAAGGCCAGGATCTCCTCGACCACCGAGCGGCCCGGCACCGTAACCACCTCCGCGCCGAGCTGGGCGGCCAGCCGCATCGTCTCGGCGAGCCGGGTGTGCTCGGCCTCCGACAGGGTGGTGTGGCGGTCGGTCTCGACATAGAGCGCGATCAGCTCGGCATCGAGCCCGTCGGCGGTGCGCTTGGCGGCGCGCACGGCATTGGCGGCGCCGGGGCTGGGATCGAGGCAGACGACCACCCTCTCGCCGGCCGCCCACGGGCCGGTGATGGCATGCTCGCGCATGTAGCTCAGCATCTGGTCGTCGACCCGCTCGGCGGTGCGCCGGAGCGCCAGCTCGCGCAAGGCCGTCAGGTTGCCGGGCGAGAAATAGTGGCGCAGCGCGCGTTGCGCCTGCTCGCGGACATAGACCTTGCCCTCGCGCAGCCGCGCCATCAGGTCGGCCGGCGTGAGGTCGACCAGCTCGACCTCGTCGGCGGCGTCGACGATGCGGTCGGGCACGGTCTCGCGCACGCGGATGCGCGTGATGCGCGCCACCACGTCGTTCAGGCTCTCGATGTGCTGCACGTTCATCGTCGAGTAGACGTCGATGCCGGCGGTCAGCAGCTCCTCGACGTCGAGGTAGCGCTTGGGATGCCGGCTGCCCGCGGCGTTGGTGTGGGCGAGCTCGTCGACCAGCACCAGCGCCGGCCGTCGCCTCAGGACGGCGTCGAGATCCATCTCCTCGAGCGATGCGGCCCTTGTATTCGACCGTGCGGCGCGGCACGACCTCGAGGCCGGCGAGCTGCGCCTCGGTCTCGGCGCGGCCGTGCGTCTCGACGACGCCGACCACGACGTCGATGCCCTCGGCCTTGCGGCGTCGCGCGGCCGACAGCATCTCGTAGGTCTTGCCGACTCCGGGTGCGGCGCCGAGGAAGATCTTGTGCTTGCCGCGCGTCTCCTTTTCCGCCGCCTTCAGGAGCGCGTCGGGCGAAGGGCGCGTCTCAGCGGGAGCTCCGGCCATCGAGGCTCACGATGTCACTGCGACCGCAGAGCGTCGAGCGCCATGTTGAGCCGCAGCACGTTGACCCTGCGGCTCGCCGATCACGCCGAGAAAGCGGTCCTCGATCTGCCGCCGGACGAGCTCGTGGACCCTGGCCTCGGGCAGGCCGCGCGCCTTGGCGATTCGCGGCACCTGGAAGAGCGCGGCCGCCGGCGTGATGTCCGGGTCGAGACCGCTCGCCGATGTCGTGACGAGGTCGACGGGAACGGCTGCGTTGGGGTTCTCGGCCTTGAGCTTGTCGGTGTCGCCCTGGACGCGCTCGATCAGCGACTTCGCGGTGGGCCCGGCGTTGCTGCCCGACGAATTGGCGGCATTGTAGGGCGCGGGAACCGTCTTGGTCGGATCCTTGGGGTCGGTATCCGTCGTCGCCGAGGGACGGCCGTGGAAGTATTTGTCGTCGGTGAAGTTCTGGCCGATCAGCTCGGAGCCGATCACCTTCTTGTCCTTCTCGATCAGGCTGCCGTTGGCCTGGTACGGAAAGACCACCTGGGCAATGCCGGTCATCGCCAGGGGATAGACGAGGCCGGTCAGGATGGTGAAGCACACCATCATGACGATGGCGGGGCGGATTTCTTTCAACATGTCTATGTCCTCACGCAAGGCCGACGGCGGTGATGGCCATGTCGATCAGCTTGATGCCGATGAAGGGCACGATGATGCCGCCGAGGCCGTAGATGAGCAGATTGCGCACGAGCAGCGCGGAGGCGCCGGTGGCGCGGTACTGCACGCCCCGCAGCGCCAGCGGGATCAGCGCGATGATGACCAGGGCATTGAAGATGATCGCCGACAGGATGGCGCTCTGCGGCGTCTGCAGGTGCATGAGGTTCAGCGCCTGGAGCTGCGGATAGAAGGCGACGAACATCGCCGGGATGATGGCGAAGTACTTGGCGACGTCGTTGGCGATCGAGAAGGTGGTGAGCGCGCCCCTGGTCATCAGCAGCTGCTTGCCGATCTCGACGATCTCGATCAGCTTGGCCGGGTCGCTGTCGAGATCGACCATGTTGCCGGCCTCGCGCGCGGCCATCGTGCCGGTGTTCATGGCGACGCCGACGTCGGCCTGGGCGAGCGCCGGCGCGTCGTTGGTGCCGTCGCCGCACATCGCCACCAGCTTGCCCTGACCCTGCTCCTGGCGGATCAGCTTGAGCTTGGCCTCCGGCGTCGCCTGGGCCAGGAAGTCATCGACGCCCGATTCGGCGGCGATGGCGGCCGCCGTCACCGGATTGTCGCCGGTGATCATGACCGTGCGGATGCCCATCTTGCGCAAGGTGGCGAAGCGCTCGCGGATGCCGCCCTTGACGATATCCTTGAGGTGGATCACGCCCAGAAGCTTGCCGTCCCTGGCGACCGCCAGCGGCGTGCCGCCCGACTTGGCGACCTTGTCGGCGATCGCCTCGATCTCGCGTGCGACCGACGGTGCGGACGCCGCGGCCTTGACGTCGGCAATGATGGCATCGACCGCGCCCTTGCGGATCGAGGAGCCGTCGACGTCGATGCCGCTGATCCGGGTATAGGCCGAGAACGGGATGAACTTCGCATGCAGCGGCGCCATCTCGCGGCCGCGGATGTCGTACTTCTCCTTGGCCAGCACGACGATCGAGCGGCCCTCGGGCGTCTCGTCCGACAGCGAGGCGAGCTGGGCGGCGTCCGCCAGGTCGCGCTGATCGACGCCGGCAACGGGGAGGAACTCCGTCGCCTGGCGGTTGCCGAGCGTGATGGTGCCGGTCTTGTCGAGCAGCAAGGTGTCGACATCGCCCGCCGCCTCGACGGCGCGGCCCGACATGGCGAGCACGTTGAAGCGCACCAGCCGGTCCATGCCGGCGATGCCGATCGCCGACAGCAGGGCGCCGATCGTCGTCGGGATCAGGGTCACGAACAGCGCCACCAGCACGAGCACGGGCATCGTGCCGCCGGCATAGGCGGCGAAGCTCGGGATGGTCGCCACCGAGAAGACGAAGATGATGGAGAGGCCCGCCAGCAGGATGTTGAGCGCGATTTCGTTCGGCGTCTTCTGCCGCTCGGCGCCCTCGACCAGGGCGATCATGCGGTCGAGGAAGGTCGAGCCTTGCTGGGAGGTAATGCGAACCTTGATCCAGTCCGAGATCACCTGGGTGCCGCCGGTGACCGCCGAGCGGTCGCCGCCGCTTTCGCGGATGACCGGCGCCGATTCGCCGGTGATCGCTGCTTCGTTGACCGAGGCCACGCCCTCGATCACCTCGCCGTCGGACGGGATGAGATCACCCGTCTCGACCAGCACGACATCGCCCCGCTTGAGCTGGGTGGCGGGAACGCTCTGCCACTTGGCGTCAGAAACGTCCGCCAGCCGCTTGGCGACGGTTTCGGTCTTGGCCTTGCGCAAGGTCGCAGCCTGCGCCTTGCCGCGGCCTTCGGCGACCGCCTCGGCAAAGTTGGCGAACAGCACCGTGAACCAGAGCCAGAGATTGATCTGGAAGGAAAAGCCCAGTCCGCCGGAGCCCGTGACGAGGTCGCGGATGAAGAGCACCGTCGTCAGGCACGCCACCACCTCGACCGTGAACATCACCGGGTTGCGCACCATGACGCGCGGGTCGAGCTTGCGCAGGGCGTCCAGCACGGCGGGACCCAGGATCTTGGGATCGCCCAAGGTGGAGACGCCTGTCCGCCGGCGCTGCTGTGAAAGGGTGAGTTCCATGGTCTGTCCTCAACTCAAAACAAGGTGCCGGCGTTCATCGCGACCTGCTCGACCAGCGGGCCGAGCGCCAGCGCCGGGAAGTAGGTGAGACCGCCCACGATCAGGATCACGCCGACGACCAGGCCGACGAACAACGGGCCATGCGTCGGGAAGGTGCCGGCCGAGGCAGGCACGATCTTCTTGGCGGCGAGCGAACCCGCGATCGCGACCATCGGCACGATCATCAGGAAGCGGCCGATGAACATCGCGAGGCCGATGGTCGTGTTGTAGAACATGGTATTGGCGCTGATGCCGGCAAACGCCGAGCCGTTGTTGCCGGTGGCCGAGGTATAGGCATAGAGGATCTCGCTGAAGCCATGCGGGCCTGCGTTGGCGGGGCCGGCAAGCCCGGCGGCAGCGACGGTGGCAATGGCGGAGAAGCCGAGGATCGACAGCGGCAGGATGAGAATGGCGAGCATCGCCATCTTGACCTCCTTCGCTTCGATCTTCTTGCCGAGATATTCGGGCGTGCGGCCGACCATCAGGCCGGCGATGAACACGGCGAGGATGGCGAACAGCAGCATGCCGTAGAGGCCGGCGCCGACGCCGCCGACGATGATCTCGCCCAACTGGATGTTGAACAGCGGGACCAGGCCGCCCAGCGGCGTGAAGCTGTCGTGCATCGAATTGACGGCGCCGCACGAGGCATCGGTGGTGACCGTGGCGAACAGGGCAGAGTTGGCGATGCCGAAGCGGACTTCCTTGCCTTCCATGTTGCCGCCGGCCTGCAGCGTCGAGGCGGCGGTGTCGATGCCGAGCGGCGCGAAGGCCGGATTGCCGGCAGCCTCGGCCCAGTAGGCGACGACGACTCCGCCCAGGAACAGGATGCCCATGACCGCGAACACCGCCCAGCCCTGGCGCTGATCGCCGATCATGCGGCCGAACACGTTGGTGAGCGCGGCGCCGATCGAGAAGATCAGCACGATCTGGACGAAATTCGTGATGGCGTTGGGGTTCTCGAACGGATGGGCGGAGTTGGTGTTGAAGAAACCGCCGCCGTTGGTGCCCAGCATCTTGATGACTTCCTGCGAGGCGACCGGTCCCTGGGCGATCACCTGCTTGGCGCCCTCGAGCGTGGTCGCCTCGGTGTAGGCGCCGAGATTCTGCGGCATGCCCTGCCAGACGAAGAACAGGCCGACGACGATGCAGATCGGCAGGAGGACGTAGAGCGTGCAGCGTGTGAGATCGACCCAGAAGTTGCCGATGCCCTTGGCCGAGCGCCGGGCGAAGCCGCGGATCAGGGCGATCGCCAGCGCGATGCCGGTCGCGGCCGAGACGAAGTTGTGCACGGTCAGCCCCGCCATCTGGACGAGGTAGCTCATGGTCGTCTCGGGGACGTAGGATTGCCAGTTGGTGTTGGTGTTGAAGCTCATCGCCGTGTTGAAGGCGAGCCCTTCCTCGACCGCCGACTGCCCGGCCGGGTTGAACGGCAGCATCGCCTGGAAGCGCATCAACGCGTAGATGCTGGCAAAGCCGACCAGGCTGAACAGCAGCATCGACACGGCATAGGCGAGCCAATTCTGGTCGCTCTTCTCGTCGACGCCGCTCAGCCGGTAGAAGATGCGCTCCAGCGGGCCCAGTACCGGCGAGAGGAAGGTGCGCTCGCCCGCGAAGACGTGTGTCATGTAGCCGCCGAGCGGCTTCACGAGCAGAACGATTACCGCGCAGAAAAGCGCGATCTGAAGCCAACCGTTGAAAGTCATGGACGGAATTCCCTAGAAGCGCTCGGGGCGCAGCAGCGCGTAGACCAGGTAGACGAGCAGGCCGAGCGTCACGGCGGCACCGAGGACGTATTCGATCAGCATGGTTGGCTCCTCACAGCCGGTCGCAGGCGTAGGCGTAGGCGATCGCCAGGGCGAAACAGCCGCAACCGACCACGATCAGGATGGCGTCGAGCATTCGGGCTCTCCGATTGAAACAGTGTTGGAAGGCTGCAGCATGCGGATCCTGACTAAGAGAGCTTGCACTGTAGAACCGCGCCGCAACGGTCGATTGCCAAATGAAACGACCACGTTCAGCTGTTTGTGTTCACGTGATGCCGAGCGCCCCGAGGCTCAACGTGACCCCCAGCGCCACGGCCAAATGGATGCCCAGCACCAGGCCGATCTCGAAAAGCACAGCGCCCGGCTGCGGAAGCCCGGACGCCGCCGGGGAGTCGACCGGCGGCGTCGCCAGGTCGGTCGTGCGCGACAAGGAAGGGAGGGACAGTTTCATGGCGCCGGGAAACTGGACCGCCACGCCGTAGGAATTCGACGGCGGAGACGTGCCCGGGGCATATGAATTCCGTGTGGACACAGACGGCTCCTCGACGCGCAGGAACCCGTCACAACCGATGGGTCAGCCGCTCGTAGACGATCACCAGACAAACAAGCGCAAATCCAATCAGCAAAGTCGCGGTGAGCATGGCGTTCTCCTCGCCCGCATAAGTGAGCTTCACCGCATAGGAAATCGAGCCGACTCGAATTGCCTCGATATAGGAGTGGCATAGGAATTTGGACGAGGGCCGATAACCATACGGAAGGATGTGCCGGCTGCTCTTTGGTCGAACCCCGGTATGCCTATGCCCAATATCCAATTGCGCCGGACAGCAGACATTCCGCGATTTCTATATGCAGATCGTATGTCAGCCTCGCCGTCAACGGCATGGAATTCCTACGCCGCTGACGGGCTTCATCAGCTCTGTACTGCAGAGCCTGTGAGGAGCGGAAATGCGGCGTTCATTGGTATTATCGACGATCTGGCTGGGACTGGGAGCCGTGGCGGCGTCGACGCCAAGGCCGAGGACAAGAGCCAGTACACGCTGTTCAACCCGACGCCCGTCGACAAGATGCGCGACTTCAACACCGACCGGCCGACCAAGTCGAACGTGCCCTACACGGTCGATGCCGGTCACTTCCAGTATGAAGGCGACCTGTTCGTCTATGGCTATGACAACATGTCGACGCCCGACACCAACATCACGAGCTGGACGGTCGGCAACCCGACGTTCAAGGTCGGCCTGCTGAACAACGTCGACTTCGAGGTCAATTTCTCGTTCTACAACAGCATCCGCGTCGGCGACGGTCAGCACCGGCACCTATTCGATCTCGCAAGGCTTCGGCGACACCTTCACGCGCTTCAAGTGGAACCTGTTCGGCAACGAGCGGCGGCGGACCGGCCCTGGCGCTGATCCCCTACGCGAAGTGGCCGACGGCGCCGATGGCCCCGCAGGGCATCGGCAACGGCTACATCGAAGGCGGGTTGATCGCGCCGTTCGCCATACCCCTGCCCGGTGGCTTCACGGCCATCGTGATGGGCGAGATGGACATCGTGAAGAACGCATTCGACAGCAACTATCGCGTCAACATTCCGGCGCTGGTCAACATCAGTCGGCCGATCTTCGAGAACGTGACGGCCTATGCCGAGCTCTTCACCAACTGGTCGACCAACCCGCAGGCGCCCAACATCGTCACGGCCGACTTCGCACTGGCCTGGCAGCCCAGGCCGAATTTCCAGCTCGATGCCGGCATCAATATCGGCCTGAACTACGCGGCAATTCCCTACCAGATCTACGTCGGCATCGCCCAGCGCTTCTGATTCTCCAGAGGCGCACGAGAGATCGGGCAGCCGAAGGGCAGGTTGATGCCGCCGGCGCAGGTAGGCCACGAAGTAAAACGCGTTCACGAGACTGAAGCGAAGCATCACGACACTCCCCCGGAAGGCGGAGCAGCGCGATGGAATTCCATGCAGGAGACGGCGCGTCCGCATAGGAGACGCGTAGGCACGGCGTCTGCAGAAACACATCGATCGTCCGTGCAATGCCACGAAGAATCCAATTGACCCCGTGCTGCCGGAGCGCCAGAACCGCGGGCCGTCTCCCGGCTTCAGCGGAGCCTGGCCACGGAAAGTGCAGCGATACAGGTAGATGACCGGGGACGTCACAACACAACCGGTGGGCCGTAAGCGCACGGCGACCCTCACACTGGCTGCACTTGGCGTCGTCTTCGGCGACATCGGCACCAGCCCGCTCTACACCGTCAAGGAATGCTTCTCCGACTTCACCGGCCTGCATCCGACACCTGACAATGTGCTGGGCATCCTGTCGCTGATCACCTGGGCGCTGATCATCGTCGTCACCCTGAAATACGTCGTCGTGGTGATGCGCGCCGACAACCGCGGCGAGGGCGGCGTGCTCGCCCTGATGGCGCTGGTGTCGCGCCAGGCCGGCATCTCCGAGCGCCGCCGGCGCATCTACCTGATGATCGGCGTGGCCGGCGCGGCGCTCTTCTACGGCGACTGCCTGCTCACCCCGGCGATCTCGGTGCTGAGCGCCATCGAAGGCCTCAACGTCGCCACGCCCGCCTTCGAGCCGCTGGTGGTGCCGATCGCGCTCGTCGTCCTGGTCGGGCTGTTCGCCGTCCAAAAGGTCGGCACCGCCGGCGTCGGCACCTTTTTCGGCCCGATCACGCTCCTGTGGTTCATCGTGCTGTTCGTGCTGGGCCTCCGGCACATCATCGAGGTGCCGCATGTCCTGACGGCGTTCCTGCCCCACCACGCCATCCGCTTCGGCCTGCATCACGGCGTCGCCACCTTCCTGGCGCTGGGCGCCGTGACGCTCGCGGTGACCGGGGCCGAGGCGCTCTACGCCGACATGGGTCATTTCGGCCGCCAGCCGATCCGGCGCGCCTGGCTGTGGCTGGTGCTGCCCGCGCTGCTCGCCAACTACTACGGCCAGGGCGCGCTGCTGCTGAGCGATCCGGGCGCGCTCGAAAACCCGTTCTTCCGCCTCGCGCCGCCGTGGGCGCTCTATCCGATGGTGGCGCTCGGCACCATCGCCACCGTGATCGCCTCGCAGGCCACCATCTCCGGCGCCTTCTCGATGGCGCAGCAGGCCGCCCTGCTGGGCTTGAGCCCGCGCGTCCGCGTCCAGCACACCTCGGCCAGCGAGTTCGGCCAGATCTACGTGCCGGCGGTCAACTGGCTGCTGCTCGCCGGCGTGGTGGCGCTCGTCATGTCCTTCAAGTCGTCGACCAACCTCGCCGCGGCCTACGGCATCGCCGTCACCGGCACCATGCTGGTGACCACCCTGCTGGTGTTCGCGCTGGCGGTGCGCGGCTGGAAGTGGAACCTGGCGCTCGCGATCCCGGTGTTCGTGCTCTTCCTGCTGGTCGATTTCACGCTGTTCTCGGCCAACGCGCTGAAGTTCCTCGAAGGCGGCTGGGTGCCGCTGGTCATCGCCACCGCGATCTTCATCGCCATGTGGACCTGGCTCAAGGGCCGGCTGGCCGTCGCGGCGCGCGAGCAGGAAGGCGCGTTGCCGATCGAGACCCTGCTCGACAGCATCGGCCCGGGTCGCGTCCATCGCCCGCAGGGCACCGCCGTCTACCTCACGGCGTTCTCGGGCAACGCGCCCAATTGCCTGCTGCACAATCTCAAGCACAACGAGGTCCTGCACGAGCACGTGGTCCTGCTCACCATCGAGGTGCCGGACGTGCCGTTCGTGGCGTCCGACCAGCGCGCGCAGATCATCCATCTCGGCAAGGGCATGCATCGGGTGGTGCTGCACTATGGCTTCATGGAGCAGCCCGACGTGCCGCGCGACCTCGCGCAGCTCGGCGACAAGGGCATACCGGTCGAGCCGATGCGGACGTCCTACTTCGTCGGCCGCAACAGCTTCGTGGGCGCCGCCCAGCCGCTGCTGCCGCGCTGGCAACAGAAACTGTTCCTCGCGCTGTCGCGCTTTGCCGCCAGCGCCGGCGACTTCTTCGGCCTGCCGGCCAACCGCGTCGTCGAGATGGGCAGCCGGATCGAGATCTAACGCCCGCGTTCATATACGGCGCCTATGCCGGGCGCGGCGGGCCCTTCTCGAAATCATATGTCGTTCTGTTTAGGTAGTGGAGCGTCCACCACAGGACGCAACCGATGCCGATTATCGCCAGCCTGATCAAGATCGCAGTGCTCTCGCTCGCGCTGCTCTGTGTCGACATCAAACCGATGAGAGTGCCGGCCGAAACGGCAGACAATTCGCCGTCGTGGAAATCGCACTGCCGGATCTATTTCGGCTGCGTGCCCTCCGCCCGTACCAGCCTCGAGAGTGAGTGGACGAGATGACCGACAGACCAGATTGCATGCGCTGCCAGAGAATCAAGTCGGCGATCGAGCACGGTCTTTCTCGGGATGCGGCGCGCGAGGAAAACGGCTGGGATGAATGCTCGCGTGACGACTGCCCGATGCTGCAGAGGCCATACACCTTCAAAACCTTCAGCCGCGCCGCGTAGAGCGCCCGTCGATCAAACGCGCGGCGCAGGACTTTGCGCCGACATCCTTTGCCCCCAAAGGTGACCCTTGCCCTCGGAACCTCAATACACTTCTCGACAGCTTCTGCGCGATGAACTGGAGCTGCTGCGCCGCCTCAGCGTCGCTCGCCGCAGCGCCTCGACGCGCCTGCCGATCCTTCGGCGTACCGGGCTCCACCGCCTGCCAACGGGCAGCGATTTGCTCACGCGAGCAATGGGCAGAGCCCGGACCAGCCCAACGCAATGACAGGCTAAACGCCCATCGCGAATTTCTATGGCGCCCCTATGCCGGTGTGGCGCCAGCCGACTGGCATTCCTATGCATCCATGACTTTCTGGGAGTCATGGTTCCCAGCGAAATCGGCTACCTGTTTTTGCTCGTCATCGGATTTCTTTCTCTCGCCGCGACCGTGGCTGTTGCCGTCTCTGCCTATAGCTGGCGGCGCGGGAGAAAGAGCGAGCAACCCCGCGCCTGGCATTCGCCCCTCACGCATCGAAGGCGTTGAGCGAGATCGCATCGCCGATCGGCGGCTGCAGGCCGCGCGCCAGCAGGTCGGCGAGGCGGGCGAAGATGCGGCCGGCCTCGGCGCAACCGACATCCTGCGCCACCGCCTCGGCCGCGATGTTGAGCAGCGCGTTGCCGGCGAGGTCACGGCATTCGGCCGGCAGGTCGTCGATGGCATCGGTGATCAGCTGCATCGCACGTTGCAGCTGGGCCATGCGGTCGGGAGCCTCGGCATCCACGCTCAATTGAGCCTCCCGGCGCCGTTGTCCGACGGCGGGGCCAGCCGGAGGCCGGCGCTGGCCAGCGCCATCGCGAACATCTTCAGCCGGATGGCGGCCACGCGCGAGGCTGTCGGCGCCATCATGACGTCGAGCGACGCCGCCAGCGGACCGTCGAAGTCGCCCTGCGCCAGGCCGCACAGAGCGACGAGCGTCGCCTCGTCGCGACTGACACTGGAACAGGTCGGCCGGTGGATCTCGATGGCGCGCCGGGCGCCGAACAGGAAGGCGTCCATGGCGATGGCGAAGTCGGGCAGCACCTCGAGGAGGCCTGCCACCTTGAAGCCGCGATGCAGGGTCGAGCCCTCCGCCGGCAAGGCGCGATCCTGCTGCCACTGGCGCAAGGCCCACAGCACGAAGCGCTCGCTGACCGGCAAGCCGCAGGCACAGCCCATGCGGCCGCAGCCCGGCTTCGGGTCGGCTTGAAGGGCGTTAAGTCTTTGTTCTGGAAAACTTTCCATGGCCTCACCGAAAGTTGATCCGCCTTGACACAGCGACTGACTTTATGCAATTGAGAGTCAGTCGCAACTAAAGGGGACAAACAGGTCATGAGTCAACCACCGCGTTCGACTCGACCGAACGAAGTCGGGGGAGATACAGCCAGTCCCGTCCCGTCGGTCGTCGACAGCGTCACGCTGATGAGCGGCGGGCGCGAACTGATCATCCGGCACGGCGCCGACACCTATCGCCTGCGGGTCACGGCTTCCAACAAGCTGATCCTCACCAAATAACCGAACCCCGGGGAGCCATCC
>CAVWKN010000034.1:0-78288 GCA_963755585.1 uncultured Alphaproteobacteria bacterium | reverse complement strand
GCCATTGGCCGACGACTGAGTCGCCCGTCGAGGAGATCGCCACGGTCCGGAATTTAGCGTCTCCCATGCCGACCGTATTGTGCGGCATCGTTGCTGGCGCCCGGCTCGCGATCCGTCCGTCCTGACCGGCGCAAAAGGCGAGATCCGGCGAAATTGATTATTTTTCAACGAAGTGGGTGTGGCCTGAGGGCCATAAGTTCACCTGCCGCGTACCATCACGCGCATGCGCCTATGGTCCTCAATTAGCAGTTGTGCTAGTATTGTGTCGTCTGCCGGTAGGAGAGCCGTGCAATGACAGACCTGTCTCATGCTGCCTCTGATGAAGGTTCGCCGACACCGGCCGAGACCGTTCTGCCGCAAGCGAGCCGACCCGAGTCGCCCGATAGAGGCAAGCTTCGCGTTTTCATTTCCTACAGTCGCGACGACCTGGAGTTCGCCGATCAGCTCGACGCAGCGCTCGATATTTGCGGTTTCGAGTGCACCATCGACCGCCATGGCATTCCCGGTGGCGCCGAATGGATGCGACGACTCGGCAACCTGATCGGCGAAGCCGACACGGTGGTCTTTGTGCTCTCGCCAGCCTCGGCGCGCTCCAAAATCTGCGGCTGGGAGGTGGAGGAGGCAACACGCCTCGGCAAGCGCATCCTTCCCGTCAACTGCCGGCCGCTGGAGGACTCGAGCCCGCCACAGCACCTGCGGAACCTCAACTACATCTTTTTCTATGCGGAGCCCAAGGCGCCGGGTTCGGGCTTCGGGAGCGGCCTCAAGACCTTGGTCGCTGCCCTCAACACCGACTTCGATTGGCTGCGCGAGCACACCCGCTACCTCCAACGTGCGACCGAGTGGAGCGTGGGTGGCCGCGCTGCGAACCGGCTGCTATCGGGCAACGATATCGCCGAGGCCAAGGCTTGGGCGGCGCGTCGGCCCAAGAGCGCCCCCGAGCCTACGGCCCTGCACCTCGACTTCATCCGCGCAAGTGAAGCGGAGGCGGAGGCGCGATCGAGCGCCCAGCACAAGCAGCTCGAGGCGATGGCTGCGGCCCAGATCGAGCGCGAGACTGCCCTGCACGAGCGTGAAGAGGCGCTGAAGCAGGCCGCAGACGAGCAGCACAGACGGGCCCGGATCAGAAACATCGCGCTCGTCGCTGTGAGCATCCTGGCCATGCTTGTCGGGTTGCTCGGTTGGCGCGCTGAACAGCAGCGGATAGCGGCAGACGAGCAACGAAAGGTGGCTGAAGAGCGAAGAGAACAAGCGGATGAACAACGAAAGGTGGCGGAAGAGCGAGGCGAACAGTTGGCCAGTATTCTACTGCGCGCTACGAACATCATCGCGAATTTGCAAACCCAGATGGACAGCGATACCAAGGAACAGGCCGTTGCGATGTTCCGAACGGGTGCGGAATTCGGTGATACGACGTCGATGCGCAATCTCGCGACCTCTTACGATCTCGGCCTCGGCGTGAAGCAGGACTACGACAGGGCGCGCGAGTTGTACGAGAAGGCTGTCGCCAAAGGCGACGCGGACGCCATGCACAGCCTCGGCCTGCTTTACGCCAATGGTCACGGCACGAAGCAGGACTATGGCAAGGCGCGGGAGTTGTACGAGAAGGCTGCCGACCAGGGTGTCACGGCCGCCATGGTCAACCTCGGCCTGCTTTACAACAACGGTACCGGCGTGAAGCAGGACTACGACAAGGCGCGCCAGTGGTACGAAAAGGCCGCCGCCAAGGACGACACGACCGCCATGGTCAACCTCGGCTTGCTTTACAACTACGGCAACGGCGTAGAACAGGACTACGACAAGGCGCGCCAGTGGTACGAAAAGGCCGCCGCCAAGGACAACACGACCGCCATGGTCAACCTCGGCCTGCTTTACAGTAACGGTGCCGGCGTGAAGCAGGACTACGACAAGGCGCGCCAGTGGTACGAAAAGGCCGCCGCCAAGGACGACACGACCGCCATGCGCAACCTCGGCTTGCTTTACAACTACGGCAACGGCGTAAAACAGGACTACGACAAGGCGCGCCAGTGGTACGAGAAGGCCGCCGAAAAGAACGACACGGCCGCCATGCGCAACCTCGGCCTGCTCTACAGCCATGGCAACGGCGTGAAGCAGGACTACGACACGGCGCGCCAGTGGTACGAGAAGGCCGCCGAAAAGGACGACACGGCCGCCATGGTCAGCCTCGGCCTGCTGTACAACAACGGTACTGGCGTGAAGCAGGACTACGACAAGGCGCGCCAGTGGTACGAAAAGGCCGCCGCCAAGGACAACTCGTCGGCCATGGTCGACCTCGGTGTGCTTTACAACAACGGTAACGGCGTGAAGCAGGACTATGACGAGGCACGCAAATGGTACGAGAAGGCGGCCGACAAAGGCGACATGGGCGCTATGCGCAACCTTGTCCTGCTTTACGACAATGGCAACGGCGTGAAGCCGGACTATGACAAGGTGCGTCGGTGGCACGAGAAGGCCGTCGACAAAGGCGACGCGGGCGTCAAGGCATCTCTGGAGAAACTTCTGATCAATGAAGCGATCGAGACCGGCCGCTATACCGATGCATTGAAGCTGCAGGAGGCGTTGGCGGCGCAGGTGGAAGCCGAGGAAACGAAACGTGAAGGCAAGCCCGGCAAGGAGACGGCGGAGGCGCTCACCAGTGTCGCATGGTACGCCCTGTTTGCCCCTAATCTCACGGAAGCGCTCACCGCTGCCAACCGCGCCCACGCGCTTCTTCCGGGCGATCTCGTGATCGAAACCAACCGCGCGCACGCCCTCATGTTCCTGGGACACCGAGAAGAATGCGAGGCGCTCTACCTTGCCTACAAGGGCAAGCCGACCGCGGGCCAGGGTGGCGCGCTCTGGGAACGCGTCATTGCCGCGGACTTCGCAGAACTCCGAAAGGCTGGCTTGGCCCATCCGATGATGGACGAGATCGAGAAGAAGTTGGACGTCTCGCGCTAATTGCGTCCGGCCGGAGCCGGAGAGACCGGCTGTTGGCATGGGCGTTAATGGCGGAGGATTGGAAACCCGGATCCAACGTTCTCCGTTTTCTGCCTAGTTGGTACGCAACCTGCTACCTGTGCCATCCGTGGAGGCATTTGGAAACTCAGCCTGTGCCATCGGGCAGATTTTGCATTTGCGGACGGTAGAGAGCCGCCAAGGCAGGCTGCGTGGTGCCTGGCCATGCCGGATGAATGAGCACGTTACCTCCGCCATAGCTCAGCTCAGCTCTATCGAAGCCGGCCACAGCCACTGATGACAATCGAGTTCAATCGAGCCTGAAATACAAGTCTAGCCGCTATCCAACCCAGCTTGTACGACGATCCAGGCCAGGAAGATCTCAAACGTCACGGGAAGATCCTGCTCCATCTCGAGCTCATACTGGGGTGCCCGCGGCCTGGGAAGGAGCCTGCCCCGTAGAAACCTGGCCTCACCGATCCGCCTTTCGTCTGGCATCCGATCAATGGCATACCCGGCACGCAGCAGCCCCTCTCGGCGTAGCCGAAGCAATCCGAGACCCGGTGCTTCATCGACCAGGAATGTTCTGGACCCGTCGGATCTGGCCGCGTGCAGTTCTGTTTCGCC
Source organism: uncultured Alphaproteobacteria bacterium (assembly GCA_963755585.1). Taxonomy (GTDB): domain Bacteria; phylum Pseudomonadota; class Alphaproteobacteria; order Reyranellales; family Reyranellaceae; genus Reyranella. The sequence continues at coordinate 74,703 of CAVWKN010000034.1, read as the reverse complement.
CGCGTACATGACCCACCTGGCGGGAATGAACGTAAGGCGTTGCCCGCCTGTCGGTTGGATGCGGCAGTGGAATTGGCTCCCTTGGATGGTCACGTGTCCTTCGTTTGCGTGGATCTCAATACGACCGATTTCTGCGGCATCCCGCAGGAGGACGTGGGTTTCCCAATGATCCAGGAAGGTTGAGCGGTCTGCCCCCGATCGCCTCATGATCAGCATGATCCGCCTCTCGACTTTCAGTTGAGTTCCTGGCGTCCGTCATTTTAGCTAGGCCGCGAACCACCGTTTCGCTGGTTCGTTCCCTGGGGCCGCCGCCTTCTGCATCCATTCCCGCACCAGCGCGAGGTCAGCGAGTACACCCACGCAATTGGCGTACAATAACCAAATATCATACGCGGCTGCGCAAAGTCTGGACGTTGCCTGTGGCGGATCCTGTCCGAAAAGCGGCCTCGCCGAGATCAGCCTGCAGTGGCGCGACGACCGTCTCGCCGTGCGCGACGTGCACTTCGCGAAGGCCGGTGAATGCGGCGAACCGTTCCCCCATCGGGCGTTGCCCGGTCGCTGATCTACCGCGGCGCCGGCGGCAGGCAGCGCTCGGGAATCGCCTGAGGGTCGAAGGTCTTTTGCTCGCTTTTCAAGGTTCGCCACAATATTCCGGAGAGTATGGCGACGAACAGCAGGACCAGCGGGATTCCCAGCCACGCATATTCATCCTGGAAGAGCTCTCCCGAAACGATACCAAACACGAGCACGCCAAGGAGCAAAGCCAGGAAGACGACACAGAATACGATCGACACCATTCGGCTGGCCGGGCTAGCGCCTTCGCGGAAGATGATGCGTTGCCGTTGCGCAGGACCGAGCCGCTCGAACAATTCCGTCACGAACGCTCGATAGATCGCGGTGTCCTTCGCTCTGCCAAGTTCGATGAGTATCCTGAGGCGCTCGCCATCGGCGAACAGGACGTCGCACTTCACGAACGGATCTTCGGCGCCCCGGTTCAGTTCCAGTTCGATCGCAGCGATCTCGTCGAATGTCCGCCGGCGCGCGTGCGAGCCGGCATTCCAGAGGAGTGCGCCACTTTCCACGACGATGCCGCGACCATGCCCACCGGTGCTCGAGGTAGGCAAAGCGAAGGTCGCGACAGTGTCCGGCGCGGCGGGATTGCCATCCTGCATGCCCTGTCCTGGCATCTTTGCTGATTGGACCTTTCCATGCTCCATCTGGGCCCGCAAGCGACATCCTGGGCGGGCAAGCTGCTCGGCATCGTTGGGCTGGACATCCGACCCTCTTGGCCCGTTGTCGCGGAAGCGCGAACATGGCGCGTCCCGGTCCGTCTGAAAGTTGACGCAGGGCAGTCGCCATGGGATCGTTAGCGCAATCACACGCTGAGGTGGTGATGCTCAACCGCTCGCTGTGCTGCATGCTGGTTGCGCTTGGTCTCGGTGCGTTCCATCCGATTAGCGCGTCCGCGCAGGGCGATGCGTCCGCGCCCTTGCCGGCTGGCGTGACGGCCTGCAAATTCGGTGCGCTCGTCAAGGACAGTGAACCACGCGGGCCGCCCGTCAGGGATGCGCCGCAGCCGGACGGACGCGAAGTGGGACGACTGCCGGGCAGCGCTCAACTTCCCGAAATTCAGGTGATCGGCGTCAAGAACGGCTGGTTCCTGATCGAAGGTGCGGCCTATCCCGAATCCGATTCGCAGCTTTACACCGGCCGAGGCTGGGTCGAAGGCAAATTCATCACGACGCATCTGTTTCGCGATACCTTGAAGAAAGCGCCAGGCAACGAGTCGCCCGATGTCAGCCATCTCTACGGGACCGGCAGCGAAGGCCTTCCCTATCAACCCTACGACCTCAAGGTGCTGCGTGTCCTTGGATGCTTCGGTCCATGGCTCGAGGTCGAGATCCATCAGCCGAATGCAAAGACAATGTCCGGAAAACCTGCTTCGACCGCCGACGGAACGGTGCGCGGCTGGACCGACAGGTCCTGCACGAAACAGGGCGACGGTCCGTGCACGCCAGTGCAGTTCGATTATCCCTGGTCGCCGCTGCCGGCCGGCGTGACAGAATGCAACTTCCGCGCGGTCAGCAACGATCCCGACCCGGCCGGTCTCAACGTACGCGACGCGCCAGACCGCAACGCCCGCGTCCTCGGCCGTCTGTCGCCACCTACGAACATTGGGACCATCGTCCGGGCGGAAATCCAGGTGATTGGTTACCGCAAAGGCTGGTTTCTGATCGATGCGGAGCTTCCCTCCTACTTCTTCACCGATCTGGCGCCGCACCGGCCAAAGCCCTTCACCGGCCGCGGCTGGGTCGCGGGGAGCATGCTGACGGCGGGACTGTTGCGCGGCGGGCTGAAGCAGGCGCCGAACGAGAAATCCGCGGACGTCATCGATCTGCGAGTTCGCGACAAGGAAGGGATTCCTCTCCTCGAGCCGCATGGAGTCAAGCTGAGCCCAATCATCGCCTGTTCCGGCGACTGGGTGCAGGCGGAGGTCGCGCTGGTGAAGGGCATGACACCGCTCCCCGAGAGTGGTGCATCGAAGGGGGCCGCGCGTGGCTGGGTGAACGGAACCTGCGCCGAGCAGTTCGCGCCCTGCGGCTATGAACACGTGCCGTGGTCGCCGCCCGCCCCGCTGCCGCCGGAATGATCGCGCGACCTCGCGGTCGTCGTCATTTGCGCCGGAGTAACATTTCGAGGCGATCACTTTCGCCATTGGGCCGCCTCGAGGCGCGGCTCGTCAGGACGCCAGACGAACACACCTGAGTAGGCAGCCGATGTTGATCCTCGAGTCCACCGCGGTTAAGCGCTCGGCTTTCTGGACGCCGGCCGCGGCGTTCGCCATTGTGCGTGCTGATGCCGAGATCGGACGAGTTGATCTCACGGCCTCGCCGAAGAATGGCGCGGAGGCCCGGATTTCTCTTCGCGAACACTCGTTCGAATGCCGCATCCACATCATGGGCAAGGCGCACTGGACGTATGTGCCTTCACGATGGGTGATGTACTCGGCGGATGCCGCACTGCATGGCGCGACTTGGGAGAGCGGCAGGACGTTCTTGATCGATGACCAGGAAGGGCTGGAACCACTGCGGCTCCGCCGGGATAACGTCAGCGGCTCGTTCGCGGTCGAGCGCGCGTCCGACCAGGCACGGGTCGGCGAGATCAGGTGGGTGAAGCGCCGGCTGCTGCCGAAGCCCATGCCTCTTCGAGTCGTGCTCGATACGAGACTCGACCTCCCGGAGACGTTCGAGGTCTTGCTTCTTTGGATCGTCGTTCAAGACGACTTGAGGAACTCTGGCTGACCCAACCGAACCTCGGGCGGGCTGGAGGTGGCTGACCCCGGTGTGTCGGGTGGCACGCTGGACCGCCCTGATCTGCAGCGGTTCCTTGCCGACATTGATCGAGGCCTCGTTGATGTGGTCGTGGTCTAAGAGATCGACCGCTTCAGCCAGTCGCCCAAGCTCATGCCGGTTACCACGCATGATGGCGGACGTTGGTGCAGAATCGCGCGATCTTGAGGGAGTGACTGTAAAGAGCAAGGCGTCACGTGTCGCGATTGATCTGCTCAGCCGTAGTGGTCAGCCTGCTGCCGCCCCCAATGTCTCCTCCAAACAGCTCTGGATTTTGGTCGGATGCGCACCAGTGTGAGGCCAGCGGGTGTCGGTCCTTGTTGATAACAAGCTGGTGGGGCGGCCTTGTCGCGGCGAACATGGCAACCGCACAAGTGCGAAGCGAGGTAAGGAGGGAGGATTTGGATTCCAGCTTCCGTCGTTTGGGCAATTCAGCATTCCAGTTGCTCTGGCTCCCGCGTAAACGACGCGGCCTATCAATGGGTTAGAAATTCCGCACCATTTCACTGGAGTCATGAGCTTTGGAGAGAAATGGCCAGGGAGAGACCGGAGAGGCGTTGGAGCAGCACTGACCAATCAGGAGCTTTTCCGCAAAGCCCGCCGTTGTTGGCAGCTTTCGGCCCCGGCCCCAGCGGAGAGACAGTTCGCATAGGGCATAATGGCGGAGAGGAAGGGATTCGAACCCTCGATACGGGTTTACCCCGTATAACGGTTTAGCAAACCGCCGCCTTCGACCGCTCGGCCACCTCTCCGCAGCCCGTAAGACCCCGGCGATCGATATCCACGACGGATGCGCGGGGGGTTCTAGCGGGGGGCTCCCGGGGTGTCAAACGAGTGCCCAATTTCGCAAGGGATTTCAGGCTCTTGGCCCCGTGGCACGAAGCGTGCGACGGTGCCGGCATGAGCATCCCCGCCGCCGGTTCGGTCGATATGTTGAAGCGCCTCGTGGCCTTCGACACCACCTCACGCAACTCCAATCTGGAGCTGATCCGCTACATCCAGGACTATCTCGACGGGTTCGACGTGAAGAGCACGCTGGTGCCCAACGCCGACGGCACCAAGGCCAACCTGTTCGCCTCGATTGGCCCCGAGGCCGAGGGCGGCGTCGTGTTGTCGGGCCATACCGACGTGGTGCCGGTCGACGGCCAGGCCTGGACGACCGATCCGTGGGACCTCACCGAGAAGCAAGACGGCAACCTCTACGGCCGCGGCACTTGCGACATGAAGGGCTTCATCGCCGCCTGCCTCGCCCACGTGCCCGCCCTGCAGCGCGCCCGCCTCAAGGTGCCGATGCATTTCGCCTTCAGCTACGACGAGGAGATCGGCTGCCTGGGCGCCCATTCGCTGGCCGAGCGACTGGTCGGCGCCGTGCCGCGGCCGCAGGCGGTGATCGTGGGTGAGCCCACCATGATGGGCGTGGTCAACGCCCAGAATGCCGGCGGCGGCATCGTCGCCACCTTCACCGGCGTCGAAGCCCATTCCTCGATGACCCATCTTGGCGTCAGCGCCATCCACTTCGCCGGCGACTTCATCCATTGGCTGAACGAGCTGCAGGTCGAGCTCGCCCGGCGCAAGCGCACCGACATCGACACCGTGCCCGGCCACACCACCATCAATGTCGGCGTCGTGACCGGCGGCACCGCGGGCAACATCCTGGCCCGCCAGTGCACGCTCAACTGGGGCTACCGCACCCTGCCCGGCGACGACCCCTGGGAAGTGCAGCGCCGCGCCGAGGCCTACGTCGCCGAGCTGCTGCTGCCCAAGATGAAGGCCAAGCACGCCGACGCCAACATCACGATCAAGCGCCGCTCCTTCGTGCCCAGCCTGCTGCCGCAGGAGAACGAGGAAGCAGCCAAGCTCGCGCTGCAGTGGAGCGGCGGCAACCGCACCCATGCCGTGCCCTACGGCACCGAGGCGGGCATCTTCCGCGGCCACGGCATCCCGACGGTGATCTGCGGCCCCGGCGACATCTCGCAGGCCCACCAGCCCAACGAGTTCGTCGCCAAGTCGCAGATGGATGCCTGCGATGCCTTCATCGGACGCATGATTGGCTGGGCGGAACGGCAGTAGTCTCCGCGGAGGACTCATCTCTTCTGGACCGGAAGAACATGATCGATCAGCCTGCCTACCGCCGCCGCTTCCTCAAATTCCTGGCAGCGAGTCCCCTGCTGGCCGGTGCCCCGGTCCTCGCGCAGGAACAGCGCCTGCCCGATCCCTCGGTGTGGGGTCCGCGCACGCTCGACAAGCTGATCACCTCCCCGCGCGAAGCCCTCAGCGTCTTCGACTTCGAGCCGGTGATGCACCGCAACGTGCCGCCAGCGCATTTCGGCTACATGGCGACCGGCATCGACGACGAAGTGACCGTGCGCGCCAACCGCGAGGGCTTCCTGAAGTTCCAGCTCCGGCCGCGGCGCCTGATCGACGTCGAGACGCTCGACTTGCGCCTGGAACTGTTCGGCGAGAGCTACCCCAGCCCGATCGTGCTGGCGCCCACCGGCTCCAACCGCGCCTTTCACGAGGACGGCGAGCTCGCCGTTGCGCGCGCTGCCCGCAAGGGCGACCACCTGCAGATGCTCTCGACGGTGGCCACGACCTCGATCGAACAGGCGATCGAGGCGCGCGGCCGCCCGGTGTGGTTCCAGCTCTACCCGACGAACAAATGGGAGGTAGCCGTTGGCCTGGCGCGGCGCGCCGAAAAGGCCGGCGCGGGCACCATCGTGGTGACGACCGACGTGCTGGCCCGCCAGAATTGGGAAACCTTCGTCCGGCTGCGGCGCACCGACACGCGCGACTGCGGCACCTGTCACGGGCTCGGGCTGGCGAGCTACGTGCAGCGCAAGCCCAACTTCGACGGGCTCGACATTTCCGGCATCGGCAGCTACCGGCACCGGCGCCACCAACCTCACCTGGGACTTCATCAAGCGCCTGCGCGACACGGTGAAGAGCCGCCTGGTGCTGAAGGGACTGATGACGGCCGAGGACGCCGTCCTCGCCATCGACCACGGCCTCGACGCCATCGTCGTCTCCAACCACGGCGGCCGCGCCGAGGACAGCGGGCGCTCGACCATCGATGCGCTGCCCGAGATCATCGAGGCGGTCGATGGGCGCATCCCCGTGCTGGTCGATTTCGGGCTTCCGCCGCGGCACCGACATCGTCAAGGCGCTGGCGCTGGGCGCGCGCGCCGTGTGCATCGGCCGGCCCTACCTCTGGGGGCTGGGCGCCTTCGGCCAGCCGGGCGTCGAAAGGGTGCTCGACCTGCTGAACCAGGAGACGCGCGCCGCGATGATGCAGGTCGGCGCGCCATCCCTGAAGCAGCTCGTGCCGGCGATGGTTCGGCGGGCCTGAGAAGACGACAGCGCCGCCTGGCGGCGCGATTGTGACAGTTTGTTTAAGGTTTGGGAGGTTTCTGAGGTTTCTGAGGTTAGTGAAGATTTCAGAGGTTACCGCGGCGCCTCCGCTCGAGGTGCCTGCACTGCCGTCAGAGACGCACAGAATTACGAAGTTATCGGACATGCTGCCGCTCCTCGTCACGCGAGTGTCGGCAGGCATACGCCACAACATTGCTCAGGACCGTCAAGCGGCAATCACCGCATAGGATGTGCGGTGCCGCAGCCGCTTCGGTGCGCGCGTTTCCGCTTTAGCCCTCGGTGCGGCGGCCGGTCTCGAACAGGAACCACGTCCGCTTCTCGGTCTCGTCGATCCAGTTCTCGAGCAGGCTGGCCGTGGCGATATCGTTGTGCTCCTCGCAGACTTCATGGAGCGAGCGCATGTGCTTGGTGAGCTGGATGTTGTCGTCGCGCAGCTCGGCCAGCATGTCGAGCGGCGTGACGTAGTCGGCGTCGTTGTCGAGCACCCGCTTCAGGCGATTGATGTGGCCGATCGAGCGGATGGTGTTGCCGCCCAGCTTTCGCACCCGCTCGGCGACGACGTCGGTCATGGCGTCGATCTCGGTCGCCTGGTCGTCGAGCAACAGGTGGTAGTCGCGGAAGTGCGGGCCCGACATGTGCCAATGGAAATTCTTGGTCTTGATGTAGAGCGAATAGACGTCGGCCAACAGAATGTTGAGCCCGCCCGTCAGGTCCTTGGTGGCGTTGGCGCCGAGATCGGTCGGGGTGGCGAGGGCGGCGCTCTTGCGGGCCTTGACGTCTTTGGCCATGGGCTGATGCTCCTTGAGGATGACGGGTGATGGGTCAATCTAGCCCGGTTTTGCCGCGCGGTGAACCGTTGCTCCCGAGCGTGGTCCCTGTCAGTTTCCATCCATGGAGATGGAAGGGGATGGGGCGGAACAAGGCGTAATGGGCCGCGCGCGACCCCGGCGTATCCTCGTAGTCGAGGACGAGGTGATCGTCGGCATGCTGCTCGAGGACATGCTGGACGAGCTGGGCTGCGAGGTCGCGGCGATCTCGACCCAGCTCGAGGAGGCGCTGCAGCTCGCCCGCACGCTCGATGTCGACCTTGCCATCCTCGACATCAACCTGGGCGGAACGCAGAGCTTTCCAGTGGCCGATGTGCTGAGCGCCCGCGGCATACCCTTCCTGTTTGCGACCGGTTATGGCGCCCGGATCCTGAAGCCGCCCTACAGCGACACGCCCACCCTGCAGAAGCCGTTCCAGCTCGAGGATTTGCGGCGGATCCTATCGCTGTCCTGTTTCCAGGCCGGGAGTTCGACCGACGGCCTAGCCGATCGGCGTCGCTCGCGTCGCCTCGAACGGATGATCGATCAGGGGCTGTACCCGTTCCACGAACCGCACCGTATGCGGCAAGCCGGCGTGGGTCTCGAAGGCTGCTTCGTCGACCCAGCGCGAATGGATGTAGAACAGGCGCGGCTCGCGGACCGAACGATAGGCGCCGATCGCCACGCAGCCCGGTTCCCGGCGTGTCGGAGGCACCACCTCGTGCAATGCCTCGGCCACCGCCGTCTCCTGACCCTCGCGGGCGTGGAAGCGGGCGAAGATGAACAGCTCCATCGCCCCGCCCGTCAGACGCCCGCGCAGACCGGCTGCTCGGAGCGGAACACGCTGTGCTGGCCGAAGCGACTGCGATAGGCGGCGACGATCTCCGCGATCCTCGCCTGGTGGGTTGGTGCGTCGAAGACGACGACGACCAGGAGCTTGGTGCGCTCACGCGAAACGCCCGAGGCGCCACGCGACTGTCCCTCTACATTGAGCACGCTCAATCCGTCGGGAAAGCGCGGCGTGACGGTATCATTGAGGAACGCGGCCCATTCCGTGTCGCTCACCTCGCCCCCGCCCGGCTTGTCGCGGCCGAAATAGAGGTTGATCTCGACGGCGGGCCTGAGCGGCGCCGTGCAGACGGGCGGCGCGCCGGGCTGGGCGCAGGCAGCGAGCGCGAAAGCGGCAAGGAGGATGAGCTTTTTCACCGAAGCTCTGCGATCTCAATTCAAATACGGCACCGCCATCCCCTTGGTCACGGCGGGGCGGGCGTTGACGATGTCGTACCAGCGTTTGACGTTGGGGAAGTCGGCGAGGTTGACGGTGTGCCACTCGTGCCGCGCCGCCCACGGGAAGATCGCCATGTCGGCGATGGTGTAGTCCGCCCCGGCGGCAAACGCGTTGGAGGCGAGCTGCTTGTCGAGCACGCCATACAAACGCTTGGCCTCATCGACATAGCGCTTGATGCCGTATTCGATCTTGGTCGGCGCGGCGCGCAGGAAGTGATGGGCCTGGCCGAACATCGGCCCCACGCCGCCCATCTGCCACATCAACCACTGCAGGGTGTCGTACTTCTTGACCGGATCGGCCGGCAGGAACTTCTTCGTCTTGTCGGCGAGGTAGATCAGGATCGCGCCCGATTCGAACAGGCTGTACGGCTTGCCGCCGGGGCCGTCGGGATCGACGATCGCCGGGATGCGATTGTTGGGGCTGATGCGCAGGAACTCCGGCTTGAACTGCTCGCCCTTGGAGATGTCGATCTTGTGCACGCTGTAGGGCAGACCGCACTCCTCCAGCATGATGGAGACCTTGCGGCCGTTGGGCGTGCCCCACGTATGAAGCTCGATCATCTAAAACTCCCCCCAGTTCATTGCAGAAAAGTTACGGCCGCTCAGACCAGGCTATCGTCGTCCGATCCGCCGCTATCCTGGTCGAGGGATGCCGTATCATAATCGTCGACCTGGTCGTCCTGCGAAGCCGTCGTGTCGTCGACCATGGCCTGGTCCTGCGACTGAGCCGCCGGCAAGGAATTGGGCGGCAGCAGCGGCGAAGGCTGCAGGGCTGCAGCCGAGCCGAACGGGCCCGGATTGCTGCCCATGAGGCCGCGGATGCCCTCGAACAGCAGCGCACCACCGGCGACACCGGCGGCGGTCGTCAGGGCCGTACGCAGGAAGCTGCCGCCGGCAGGCTGCGGCGCCAGCGCGGCTTGCAGCGGCGAACGCGTCGGAGGAACCGGCGCTTGGGGCGCGGCCGCCTGCGGCTGTGCACCCCACGGACCGATCCTGGGCGCGCTGCCCAGAAACCCGGCAGCAGCGGGCTCTGCACCCGCCTTGGCCTCGAGCTCGGCGATACGCTCCTGGGCCGCCTTGAGCGCCTGCTCCTGCACCAGGATGGTCTGGACGAACAGGTAGGGCGACGCGGGTTGGCGGGCGACGAAATCCTTGATCATCGCCTCGGCGTCGGCATCACGTGGCTGCGATTCGAACGGTTGGAGACGGCCGAACAGGCCGGCAATGAGGTCGCGTTCCTGGCTTTGCATAAGAGTGCCTCCCGCCCCTTCACATTCCCCGCAAGGGGCTCCGCCAACGTGGGTGCGCGGCGGCGGAGCGTCAAGGGCAGGGCGAATGCGGAACGGCTAACGCACGACCGATGCAGTCTGGCCGAACAGGATCTTGCGCTGCTCATCGGTGTTGATGCCCGGCGTCTGGCGCAGCTCGGCGCCGACCGCCTTGCCCTTCACCACGGCCGGTCGCTTGCCCATCGTTTCCTCGAACCATTTTTGAAGGTCGGGGAAGTCTTCGAGCTTCTGCCCGAAGTTCTTGAAGCCCACGACCCATGGCCAGATCGCCATGTCGGCGATCGAAAAGTCGCCGGCCACGAACGAACGGTCGGCCAGCCGCTTGTTGAGCACGCCGAACAGGCGGTTGACCTCGTTGCTGTAGCGGTCCTGGCCGTACTTGAGCTGCTCGGGCGGATTGAACTGCGGCGCATACATGTTGAAGTGGTTGGCCTGCCCCGCCATCGGACCGAGCCCACCCATCTGCCAGTTGACCCACTGCAGCACCTCGTACTTGCCGCGCAGGTCCTTGGGCAGGAACTTGCCGGCCTTCTCGGCGAGGTATTGCAGGATCGCACCCGATTCGAACACCGACACCGGTGCGCCGCCGCCCGGCGGCTCGTGGTCGACGATGGCCGGCATGCGGTTGTTGGGGCTGATCTTGAGGAACTCCGGCTTGAACTGCTCGCCGGTGCCGATGTTCACCGGCACGAGCTTGTAGGGCAGCCCGCATTCCTCGAGCATGATGGAGATCTTCCAGCCGTTCGGGGTCGGCCAATAGTAAAGGTCGATCATGAAAGTGTCTCCTGCAGGGGCTTTTGCTTGGGCCGAAGACTAGACCATCCGCTGCCGCCGGCGAAGCGGCGAAGCGCTAATGACCCCATGAGGAAATGCTTGTTTCGTCACGAGCGCCGATGAGAATGTCCGCACAGGAGGGCTCTGTCATGGCCATATCACTTTATGATTCGAGCGTGGCGTGTTTCCTGCAGACGTTGGGCGGCGTCGACGGCTTTCTGAGCCGCGGCCTTGCCCACTGCCAGGAAAGGAACATCGATCCGAACGAGATCGTCGAAACACGATTGTTTCCCGACATGTTGCCGTTCCGCTACCAGATCCTGGCCACAGCCGGCCATTCGATCGGCGCCATGCGTGGCGTCAAGCAGGGACTGTTCTCACCCCAGACCGAAATGCCGCCGCTCGATTATGCCGGTCTTCAAAAGGTGATAGCGGACGCGCGCGAGGCCCTGCAACAGATCACGCCCGCCGACGTGGACGCACTCGAAGGCAAGGACGTCCTCTTCTCGGTTCGCGACATCAAGATGCCGTTCAAGGCGGAGGGATTCCTGCTGTCGTTCTCGCTTCCGAATTTTCATTTCCACGCGACGACGGCCTACGACATCCTGCGCATGAAGGGCGTGCCGCTCGGCAAGCGCGATTACATGGGCAGGCTGCGGCTGGCGAAGAACTGAAATCTCTAGGAGGCCAGCGGCGCGCTGACGTCCTGGCCGAAATAGGCGTGCTCCAGCCGGTTCGGCAGGTCGGGTTCGTCGGTCCGGGCTTCCAGCACGATCGTGCCGCGCGCCAGCGCATAGACCCGGTCGGACACCGCCAGCGCCTTTTCGATCAACTGCTCGACCAGCAGCACCGCGGTGCCGCCCTCACGCAGCCGCGCGACGGCGGCCAGCACGCGGTCGACCAGGACAGGCGACAGGCCGGCGGAGGGTTCGTCCAGCATCAGGAGACGCGGCCGGCGCACCAGGCCCTGCGCCACCGCCAGCATCTGCTGCTGTCCCCCTGACAGCGTACCGGCACGGTCGCGCCGCTTTTCGGCGATCTCCGGAAAGAAGGACAAGGCTTCCTCGACCTGCACCGCGCGCTTGTTGCGGTCCATGCCGTAGCCGGCCAGCAGCAGGTTGTCGAAGACCGAGAGCTGCGTGAACACGCGATGGCCTTCGACGACGTGCACCAATCCCGCTTGCACGGTGTCGCGCGCGATTGGCGCCGGCCATGTCCTTGCCGGCGAAGCGCATGCGACCGGACCGCGGCAGCAGGCCAGACACGGCCTTCAGCAGCGTCGACTTGCCGGCGCCGTTGGGTCCCAGCAAGGCCACCACCTCGCCCTCAGCCACCGCCAGATCGATGCCGCGCAGCACGCCGATCTTGCCGTAACCGGAAGACAGGCCGCTGATCTCGAGCAGCGGCTCAGGCGCCGAGATAGGCACTCACCACCTCCCGATGCGAACGGATCTCCGCCGGCGTGCCCGCGGCCAGCACCTTGCCGAGGTTGAGCACCGTCACGCGGTCGCAGATATCGAAGATCAGGTCGGCATGATGCTCGACCAGCAGCACCGCCGTGCCTTCCCGGCTGATGGCGACGATCAGGGCGCCAAGGCGGCGGATCTCGTCGGCCGACAGGCCGGCCGCCGGTTCGTCCAGCATGAGGCAGGCCGGGCGCAACATCAGGGCGCGGGCGATCTCCATGAAGCGCAATTCGCTGTGCTGCAGGCGATCGGCCCGCACCGCGGCAAGCTGCTCGAGTCCGACCGTCGCCAGCGCCAGCATCGCCGCCTCGCGCAGCTGCTTCTCGTCGCGGCGATGACGTGGCAGCGACAGCACCGATTCGGCGAAGCTGCCCTGCCCGTCGATCATGCCGCCGATCATCACGTTCTCCAGCACCGACGCTGCACCGATCAGCCGCGGCGTCTGGAAGGTGCGCGCGATGCGATGGCTCGCGCGCAGATGCGGCGAGCCGGCCGGCAGCACCGAAGCGCCCAGCCGCACCTCTCCCGCCTCGGGCGCGTAGTATCCCGAGATCACGTTCAGGGTCGTGGTCTTGCCGCTGCCATTGGGGCCGATCAGGCCGTGCACCTCGCCAGGGTGGATTTCCAGATCCAGCCCGGCGATCGCGCGCACGCCGCCGAAGCTCAGCTCGACATTGGCCAGGCTCAGCACCTCGCCGCTGGTGCGCCGGTCGAGCACGCGTGCCAGCAGTTCAGGGCGTGGAACGATCTCGCGATGGCGTTCCAGCGGCCGGCGGTTCTTGTAGTCCAGCAGGTCGGCGATGCCGCCGGGTATGAGCAGCACGATCAGCAGCAGCAGCGCGGCATAGAGAAATGTCGACCATTGCACCAGGGGCGCGGCGAACTCGGGCAGTGCGGTCAGGATGATGGTGCCGATCAACGGCCCCAGGATCGAGCCGCGCCCACCGATCAGGATAGCGATGAAGAACAGCACCGATATCTCGAAAGTGAAGGCGTCCGGCGTGATGTAGGACTGCAGCGACGAGAACAGGCCGCCCGCCACCCCGCCCAGGGCGCCCGCGAACAGGAACACGGTCACCAGCAGCCGGGGCTTGGCGATGCCCGAGGCCTCGGCCGCGACCTCGGCGTCGCGGAGGGCGACCAGTGCCCGCCCGAAGCGGCTCGCGGCGATGTTGGCCGTCATCCAGGTCGCGAGCGCTGCCAGGATGAAGCAGAAATAGTAGAAGCCCCAGCCGGGATCGAACGGCCAGGGAAACACCGGACCCGGCGTGCCGACGCCGCCGCCGGTCACGCTCTTCCAGGCGAGCGCCACCTGGGTGACGATGGTGGCGAAGCCCAGGGTCGTCATGGCGAAATAGAAGGTGCGCAGCCGGAGCGCCGGCAACCCGACGACCACGCCGGCCACCGCGCCGATGACGCCGCCCGCGGCCAGGGCGAGATAGGGATGCCACGGCTCGGTCGCCGTGCCGGCGGTCAGCGCCGCGGTGGTGTAGGCGCCGAGCGTCAGCATCGCCACCCAGCCGATGGCGATCTGGCCGGCGTAGCCCACCACAAGGTTCAGGCCGGCCGACAGGATCCAGTAGATGTAGGCACGCTGGGCGATGACGCCGATGTAGGAATCATCGAGCAGCGGCAGCAGGAGACCGACGGCGCCCAGCGCGATCCACGGCAGCGCTGCCTCGATTCGCGCGAGACTGAAGGTGCGCCTGGCGCTGGAGGGCGCGGTCGTGTCGGTCACGCGGCCCCTCATACCCGTCGGGCAGTTGCCGCGCCGGCCAGGCCTTCAGGCCGCAGCAGCAGGACGATGATGAAGACCGCGAACACCGCGACCGCGGCGAAGATGCCGCCGACCAGGAAGTTTGCCGCCTGCTGGAACACGCCGAGCGCCAGCCCGCCGATCAGGGCGCCGCGGTTCGATCCCATGCCGCCCAGCGCAACGGGCACGAAGCCGTAGAAGTTCAGGATCGACTGGTTGCCAAAGAAGGCGAGCAGTATTTCCGCACCGCTGAAGCCGGCCAGCGCGCCGATCATGCCGGCCAGGGCGAAGCTCGCCATCCGCAGCCCGGTCTCCGGCAGCCCGAGCGCGCGCGCGGCGTAGCTGTCCTCGGCGATCGCCAGGAAGGCGCGGCCGACCAGGGTGCGCTTGTAGAGCAGCTCGAGGCCGACGATGGTGACGGCGCAGGCCAGCATGGGCAGCCAGAATTGCTGGTCGAGCCAGCCCGGCCCGATCGGGATCAGGCGCGGGAAAGGCCGGGCGTCGGTGCCCCATTCGATGGCCGTGAGCTGCTGTATCATCAGTGCGAAGGCCAGCGTCGACAGCACGTAGAGGTGCTGCTCGATGCTCTTCAGCACCGGCCGCACGGTGACGATTTCGGTGACGATCCCGAGCACGGCGCCGCACGCCAGGACCATCACGAGGCCCACGATCACGGGCAGGCCCCATTCGCCGATGAAGAGCGCGCCCAGCACACCGCCCAGCATTCCCAGCATGCCAGCGGTGAAGCTGAACACGCGCGAGGCCGAGAACATCACGTTGTACGTGATGCCGATCAGTGCGTAGACCGCTCCTACCGCAAGGCCGTAGGAGACGATCGATGCGAACATCTAGACGGCGTAGCCGGGTGCCAGGTTGAAGGCGCCGTCCTTCAGCGAGTTGACCTCGCACATGACGACCTCGCTGTCGGGGAAGCCGTTGTGCTGCTCCGGCGTCCAGGTGACGGTGCCGTAGACGCCCGGCCAGCCCTTGACCTTGTTCCAGTAGGCCGTGATGTCGTCGGACTTGGTGCCGGCGGCCTTGAAGGTCTCGGCCATCATGGTGGCGCCGTCCCAGCCGAGCGCAATCCACCACAGCAGCGTGTCACCCATCTCGATCTTGGCTTTCTTCAGGCGTTCGACGAACTCCTGGGCACGCGGCGGCAGCTTGCCGCCTGCGAAGCAGACCTGGCGGAAGTTGTTGGAATAGACCTTGTTCCAGTTCTCGGGCTTCTCCAGCAGGGCCTTTGTCTGGCCCGACCCGAGCGTCGTCTGACCGACCACCGGCACGTCCCAGCCCATGGCGCCGCGCGTATTGAGGATGCGCGACAGGAAGCCGGCATTGACGCTCCACGGCATGATGACCTGGGCGCCGGCGCTCTGCATGCGCAGGAGCTCGGGCTTGAGGTCGGGATTGGCCGCGTCGACATGGCCCTCGTAGACCACTTCGGCGCCCTTGGCCTTCAGCATCGGCACGTAGGTGTTGACCGAGGCGGTGCCGTAGCCGGTGGTGTCGCTGATGACCGCGACCTTCTTCAGCTTCAGCACGTCGACCACGTAGTAGTTGGCGCCGCCGCCGACCTGGGTGTTGGTCGGCGCGATGCGGAAAGCCATCGGGTACTTCTTGACGTCGATCAGCTCGTCGACCCAGCACGGGTGCAGCATCGCGACCTTGTCGCGCGCGATCAGCGGCGTCGCCGCCAGCGCCTCGCCCGAGTTCACCGGTCCAAAGATGACGCCGACCTTCTGGCGCTGCGTCAGCTCGGCCACGGCGTTCACCGCCTTGGTCGGCTCGCTCTGCGTGTCGCGCACGATCAGCTCGAGCTTGCGGCCGTTGATGCCGCCCGCGGCGTTGATCTCGTCGATTCCGAGCTGGACACCGCGGTTGATGCCGACGCCGGTCGACGAGGACGGGCCGGTCAGCGCCGGCAGGTAGCCGATCTTGATCGGCTCGCTGTCGGCGATTGCCGGGGCGGCGAGGCCGCTGGCAAGAGACGCGGCGCCGACGGCGGATCCGGCCAGGACTTTGCGACGTGTAATCGACATATTCATTCCCTCCCACGGGATTTGTTATGCCGGCAGCATAGCGCGTGCCCGTGCACGGTCAAAGCCGTCCTGCGCCGCCGTTGTGATACGCCCCGCCTCTTTGTAAAATCCGCCATGGCCCAGCATATCGGAATTGTCGCTTGCTCTGCGGAGGGCGCCGCCCTCTGCTATCGCACCATCTGCGTTGAAGGCGCTGCGTTGTTCGGCGCGCACGCGCATCCCGAAGTCTCGATGCACACGCCCTCGTTCGCCGACTACATGGCGCACATCTACCGCGGCGACTGGTCGCGCGTCGGCGATCTGATGCTGGCCTCGGCCGACAAGCTCAAGAAGGCCGGCGCCGACTTCCTGATCTGCCCCGACAACACCATCCATCAGGCCCTGCCCCACGTCCTGCCGCGCTCGCCGCTGCCCTGGCTGCACATCGCCGAGGTCGTCGCGGCCGAAGCGGTCGCGCGCGGCTTCCGGCGTATCGGCATCACCGGCACGCGCTGGCTGGTCGACAGCGCGGTCTACCCGGAGAAGCTTGCGGCGCGCGGCCTGGAGTATCTCCGCCCGAGCGTCGCCGAGCGCGACGAATGCAATCGCATCATCATGGACGAGCTGGTTCGCAGCACCTTCACGCCCGACTCCGTCGCCTACTTCCAGCGGGTGATCGGCGGCCTGAAGGACGGCGGTTGCGACGCCGTCGTGCTGGGCTGCACCGAGATTCCGCTGATCATCAACGACGCGAACTCAGCCCTGCCGACGCTCGATTCCACCCGTCTGCTGGCGCGAGCAGCGCTCAAGCGCGCGGCAGAAGAAAAGGCAATGGCGGCGTAGCTCATTGCTGGGGGCGCGCGACTCCAGTCGCGCGTCTTCGACTGCATCGACAGAAAATCGCGCCACTTAGCGCGGAGGCTGCTCCGCGTGCAGTGGCGCGCCCCCAGCGGTCAGGCAGGCTGCAACCCCGCCGCCACGGCGTCCTCGACCTTCTCCAGCCAGACGAATTCCAGCGCCTTGCGCACTTCCTCGGGGATATCGTCGTAGTCGCGCTTGTTGCGCGCCGGCAGCATCACGCGCTTGATGCCGGCGGCGGCGGCGGCCACGACCTTCTCCTTGATGCCGCCGACCGGCAGGACCAGGCCGCGCAGGCTGATCTCGCCCGTCATGGCGGTGTCGCTGTGGATGATGCGGCCGGTGAACAGCGAGGTGAGCGCCATGAACATGGCCACGCCCGCGCTCGGTCCGTCCTTGGGCGTGGCGCCGGCCGGCACATGGACGTGGATGTCGCTCTTCTCGAACAGGCCGGGATCGATCTTGAGGGCAGCCGCGTGGCTCTTGACCACGCTCAGCGCCGCCTGCGCGCTCTCGCGCATGACTTCGCCCAACTGGCCGGTCAGCAGCAGCCGTCCGCCGCCCGGCGTGCGCGTCGCCTCGATGAACAGGATGTCGCCGCCGACCGGCGTCCAGGCAAGGCCGGTCGCCACGCCCGGCACGGCCGAGCGCATGGCGACCTCGTTCTCGAAGCGCACCGGCCCCACGATACTTTCCAGCGCCGCGACGTCGATGCGTTTCTTGTCGGTCGCACCTTCGGCGATCTCGACGGCGACATGGCGGAACACACGGCCGATCTCGCGCTCCAGGCTGCGCACGCCCGCCTCGCGCGTATAGCCTTCGATGAGGCGCACGATCGCGGCGTCGTCGATCTCGACCTGCTCGGGCTTCAAGCCGTTGGCTTCGAGCTGGCGGCGCACGAGGTAGCGCCTGGCGATCTCGAGCTTTTCGCCCGCGGTGTAGCTCGACAGCGCGATGATCTCCATGCGGTCGCGCAGCGGCCCCGGGATGGTCTCCAGCATGTTCGCCGTGGTGATGAACACGACGCGGCTCAAATCGAACGGCACATCGAGATAGTTGTCGCGGAACGTCGAGTTCTGCTCGGGGTCGAGCACCTCGAGCAGGGCGGCGCCGGGATCGCCGTGAACGCCGGTGCCCATCTTGTCGATCTCGTCGAGCATCAGCACGCAGTCGCGCGCACCCGCCTTGCGGATCGCCTGGATGATGTTGCCCGGCAGCGCGCCGATATAGGTGCGCCGGTGGCCGCGGATCTCGGCCTCGTCGTGCACGCCGCCCAGGCTGACCCTGGCGAACTTGCGGCCCATGGCGCGGGCGATCGACTGGCCGAGCGATGTCTTGCCGACGCCGGGCGGCCCGACGAAGCACAGGATCGGCGCCTTGCCTTCGGGCGCCAGCTTGCGGACGGCCAGATACTCGATGATGCGCTGCTTGATCTTCGCCAGGCCGTAATGGTCGGCGTCGAGCACGCGGCGCGCCTCGGCGATGTCGATGTCCTTCGGCGCCGGCGGCGCCCAGGGCAGCTCGAGCAGCGTGTCGAGATAGGCGCGGATCATGCCGTACTCGGCCGCCGCCTCGGGCGTGCGCTGCAGCCGGCGCAGCTCCTTCTTCGCCGCGGCCTCGACCTCGGGCGGCATCTTGGCCTCGGCGACGGCCTTCTCGAGGTCGGCGAGGTCCTGCTTGTTGGAGCCTTCGTCGCCCAGCTCGCGCTGGATCGCGGCCATCTGCTCGCGCAGCAGCACCTCGCGCTGGCGCGTGTCGAGCGAGGCCTTGGTCTTGCTGCCGATCTCGGCCGACAGGCGCAGGACTTCCAGGCGATGGGCGAGCAGCTTGGACACCTTGTCGAGCCGCGGCACGAGGTCGAGGGTCTCGAGGATGTCCTGCTTCTCCGCCGGCGTGGCGTCGAGATAGGTGATGGCGAGGTCGGCCAGCATGCCGGGGGCGCTGGTCGCCTCGACGGTCTGGCGCAGCTCGGGCGGCACGCGCGGCAGCAGGTCGAGGACTTCGCGCACCTGCTCCTTGGAGCACGTTGAAGCGCGCCTCGACCTCGGGCGCCGTCGAGCTCGGCTCGGCGAGATGCAGGCCGCGCGCCAGCAGGAACGGATAGCCTTCCACGAAGTCGGTGACGCGGAAGCGCTGCACGCCCTGGCAGATCAGGTGATGGCCGCCCTCGGGGCTGGTCACGTAGCGCACGATGTTGGCGACCGTGCCGATGCGGTGCAGGTCGTCCGGCCCGGGGTTGTCCGTTTCGGCCGCGCGCTGCAGCACGATCAGGATCTGGCGCTGTTCGCGCACGGCCTGCTGGGCGGCGGCGATGGTCGCCGGACGGCCGAGGGTGATCGGGAACACGATCTCGGGAAAGAGCACGGTGTTGCGCACCGGCACGACGATCAGCGCGTCGGTGGGCAGCGGGCGCGCCGGCTGGGCGGCGGCCCCGCCGGCGGGGCTCACATCCTGCGGGCTCATGACCGGGTCCTCTGCGCCTTGGGCAACCGGATCACCAGGCAGCCGTTGGTCACGCCGCTCTGCGGCGTTCCATAAAGTCCCGCCGGCAGCGGGATCTGGCGCTCGAAACGGCCCTGCGGCAGTTCGAGCCGATGAATGATGGCGGTCCTGAGCTCACCCGGCAAAACGCGCTCGCCGGAGATCATCAGGACGCCGCCGCGGATGGCGAGGTCGACCTTCTGGGCGTCGACGCCCGGCAGGGCGACGAAGATCACCACGGCATCGTCCGTCTCAAGCACGTCGGTCGGCGGTTCCCAGCTCACGCCGCGCGCCGAGCCGTGCGCGGGAGGGAATACCTCGCGGTGCAAGCGTTCGGCGCGCGCCAGCATCTGCAGCGCTTCCGACCACATCCAGTTTCGAGAATTGTCGTTGGTCATGGGCCCCTATATAGGAAGTGTCCGACGGCCGTGCCAGCGCCGCTCAGTTGCCGATCAGCGCCTGGTAGACCAGATCGCGCATCAGGTAGCGGTAGCGCAGGCGGGCGACGGGCGACTGCATCATGAAGACGACGTACAGCCGCTCCCGCGGATCGTGCCAGAAATAGGTGCCGTAGGCGCCGCCCCAGTAGTAGTCGTTGGGCGAGCCGGGCAGCGGACTGCGACCCTGTTCGTTGCGCACCGCAAAGCCCAGGCCGAAACCCTGGCCCATGCGCGCGCTGGGCTCCATTGCCTCGAAGCTCGCCATGCCGTCGCCCATCTTGATGTCGGGCGGCAGGGCGTCGGCCGTCATGAGGTCGATGGTCTTGCGCGAGATCAGCCGCACGCCGTCGAGCTGGCCGCCGTTGGCGAACATCTGCAGGAAACGGGCATAGTCGGCCGCGGTCGAGACCATGCCGCCGCCGCCGGAGCGCCAGGCGAATTTCTCGGTGACGTCAGGGATGGCGGGCATTTCGTTCTTGGGTCCCTCCTTCATCGGCCGGGCGCCCCTCGCCTTCTTGTCGGCGCCGACCTCGAAGGCGGTGTCGCCCATCTTGAGCGGCTTGGTGATGTTCTCCTCGATGAACTTGTCGAGCGGCATGCCGGAGGCGACCTCGACGACGCGCCCCAGCAGGTCGGTCGACATCGAATATTCCCAGGTCGTGCCCGGCTGGTAGAGCAGCGCCAGCTTGGCCAGCTTGTCGGCCATGTCCGCCAGGGTCTGGTTGCGGTCGGCCACCTTCATGTCGATGTAGGACTGCTTCACCGCGTTGGCGCCGACCGCGGCGTAGGTCAGGCCCGAGGTATGGCGCATCAGGTCCTGGACCGTCATCTGCCGGGCCTGCGGCACGAGCTCGCTTTCCACGGTGCCGTCCGGGTTCGTCCTGGCGACCGCCACCTTGGTGTCGGCGAAGGCCGGGATGTAGCGCGACACCGGGTCGGCGACGCTGATCTTGCCCTGCTCGACCAGGATCATGGCGGCCACGGTCACGATCGGCTTGGTCATCGAGGCGATGCGAAAGATGGTGTCGTTGGTCATCGGCACCTTGGCTTCCCTGTCACGAAAGCCGAAGGAATTGAACATCACCAGCTTGCCGTTGCGCGCGATCAGGACGACGGCGCCGGGCAACTCGTTGTTCTTCACCCCTTCCTCGAGGCGATCGGAGAGCCGCTTCAGGCGGCTCGACTGGAAGCCGACCTCCTCCGGCGACTGTGCCTTGGGAATACCCTGCGCGGCGGCGGGCAGCGCGACGCAAACCGCAAGCGCCGCCACAGCGGCCAGACGAACCAACGACATTCTGTTTCCTTCCCGGAATGGCCCCGACGGGCTCATGCGCGTAATTCTTTCGTACCGTCTGGAGGATAGGCAAGCGAGGAGGTTTCCGGCCCTTTCCGACACTTTCCGCCCGCCGAAGCGGGCGCGTGAAAATCGCGGAATTGCGGGCTTTTGGAGGTTTCCGCCCTTTCCGCCCTTTCCGCCCCGAGTTTGCGCGGCGCAGGCGATGCGTTTCGCCAAATAGAATTTGGACGCCATGGTCAGCCGTGACGGCACCAAGTGTCCGCCGTCCCAGACCATGCCGTCGAAAATGTCCATGACTCCGATCCCTCAGGGGCGCGCATCGGCTGCATACGCCACATCATTGCCCAGGCCTGTCAAACCCAAAAGGAGCAGACGTTGTGCAGCGCGGTCCGCCGAATCGCGGCTGCGGGCGACCTATCCCGCCATCTCGAGCGAAGCCGCACGTTGTCATCGCCGGCCGTGGAGGACGCCGGCGACCTGCCGCGAAGCAAGATGCGCCGCTTGCGCGCGGCGATTCGTCCGTCACGCCGATAAAAGGCGCTCGACCAGCCAGACGGCGCCGACGGCGGCCACGACGACCGACAGGATCTGCGGCAAGCGCGGCAGCCGCCCGGGCCGCGACGCCCAGGCGAGCGGCGGCAGGACGACGACCACGAAGGCGAGCTGGCCCAGCTCGACTCCGACGTTGAAGCCGACCAGTGCCCGCACCAGCGTCTCGCGGCTGAGGTCGAGCTCGGTCAGGGCCGACGCGAAGCCCAGCCCGTGCACCAGGCCGAAGGCCGCGGCGATCAGCCAGCGCCGTCCCACGCCACCCGGCGCCACGAGGTTCTCGACGGCGACCCAGACGATCGACGCCGCGATCAGCGGCTCGACGATGCGCGCCGGCATGTGGACCAGGCCGAGAGCGGCCAGGCTCAAGGTGATGCTGTGGGCCACGGTGAAAGCGGTGACGATCTTCACCGTCGGCCAGACGCCGCGCGACAGCGCCAGCAGGGCCAGCAGGAACAGCAGATGGTCGATGCCGCCGATGATGTGCTCGACACCAAGGCCGAGATAGAAGACGAACTGGCTTGGCGCCGCACGATCTGGCGCAGCGTTGCCTGTTATCGCGACGCTCACCACGCGTTGTCCCTTCTCGAACAACACCTGCCTGGCGCCGCCGGGCCATTGAATGTCGGCGATCGTGTGATGGTCGACGCCGAGCACGGCGTCGATGCCATCGCGAATCGAGAGAGTGCGGATGGGCGCCGCGCACGCATAGAGGACCACGACCTCGATGCTGGCGCGTCCAGCCGACGGCGGCCTCGTTTCCGCCGGAACACCGGAGCAGGCGGCGCCGTCGGCGTCGATCGCGACATGCCGGGCGACCGCAGCCGCGAACTCACGCAGGTCTCGCGCGGCATCGCCAAGCGCCTCGGCCGGCACGGCAAGCGCGTACCGCACCGACTGCCCGGCGACCGATACCGTGGCGTAACCCGTCGTGCCGCCCTCGTGCGCGACGGCGGAACCCAAGGCGAGCAACACGGCAGCGACGGCGGCCAGGGCCCTCACCCACGTCATCGCGCCGTCATGCCCTCCAACGCCGCCACCCATTCGGCACCGATGAAGCGCGACATCAGGTAGACCTTGGGATCGCCATCGATCCGCATGTACTGCAGGAAGCCTTCCGGGTTGAGGGCGCCGAAGCGCACCGTCAGCGGCTGACCGGCAGGTCCTGAAAGCGTCGCGGTGACCACCGGCTCGTCGAGGCCGAACGGACGGGTGTCGACGCCCGACAGCTCCTCGGGCGCGATCTCGCGTACCGGCCCCGAACGGTTCAGCATCTTGACCGCGGTATCGAGATGGGTCGCCGCGGCACCCGCGACCGCGCCGCCCCCTTCCCGCGCCCAGCCGCCGTCGCCACCCCGCACCAGCGCCGCCTGCCGTCCGCCCGCCGGCCAGCGTGACCTTCCGCACGGCGTCCGGCTCGATCCGCAAGACGCCCTTGGCCTCGAACCTCACGAGCTGGCGCTGCACCGGCTGGGCGCCGGTCGACCACCATGGCAACGAGCCAGGCCAGCGCCATCGCCGC
This sequence comes from uncultured Alphaproteobacteria bacterium, assembly GCA_963755585.1. Classification (GTDB taxonomy): domain Bacteria; phylum Pseudomonadota; class Alphaproteobacteria; order Reyranellales; family Reyranellaceae; genus Reyranella. Next base: position 51,438 of record CAVWKN010000034.1, on the reverse strand, counting down.
GAGCAGCGGCATGGCCAGGCGCCGCAACGACAGCGCGCTCATCGCCTCGACCACCAGACCGCGCCGCCGATCCCGATCACCGTCAGCGGCAGCACGATGACGATCAGGATGAAGAGCCAGCGGCTCTGCGCCGCCGTCAGCAGGACCATCGGCGGCACGGGGATCCTGGTGCGGACGGCGGTGCCGCGCTCCTCGCGGGCAAGCCATCGCACCGCCGCCACCAGCAGGTCGCTGTTGGACATGTACGGCAGGAAGGAATTGCTGGCGAAGTCGCCGTCGCCGATCACCACGGCTCGAAACGGCGGTGCGCCCGGCGCCAAGGTGCCCTCGGCCGCGATCCCCAGCACGCGCGGCCGCACGTCAGCTACCTGGGGCGCACCCTGGGACGCCGGAGTGGAGGAACCGTCAGCCGTGCGCGCGTCCGCAGGCTGCACCGGCCGCGCGTAGCTGTCGCGGCTGCTCTGGAGGATCGGCGTCACCGCCACGCCGGACGCCGGCTGCGTCAGCGCCAGCGGCCGGATGCCGGGGAAGAAGGTCAGCGACAGGGTGCGGGTGATCGGGTGCGGGTCGTAGCCCGTCACCGCCACCATCTCGGCATCGCGCTGGTAATGGCTCAGCGGGTCGACAACCACCTCCTGCTCGAGCCGGGCGCCGAGGTCGGAGAGCAGCCGGGACAGTCCGGCCTCCGGCACGAAGCCGAGATCGAACATGAACAAGGCACTCCCGCCGGCCGCAAGATACGTCCGCAGCGCGGCACTCTCGGCCGGCAGGAACGTCGTGCGCGGGTTTGCGTCGAGGACCACCGTGCAGTCGCCGGGAACCGCTCCCGTCGTTGCCAGCAGGAGCTTGGCGGTCGCGTAGCCCTGCGCCTCGAGGACCCGGCGCAGGCGTCCGACGCCGTGACCGGCGGTCTCGATGATCTGCGAGGATGCGTCGCCGTGGCTGTGATCGGAGATGCCTTCCAGGTGTGTGTGAAACTCGAAGCCGTCCATCGCGAACTCGCCATGGCCCTCGAGGAAGCAGACGGTGAGCGCGCGCGTGCGCAGCACGCGCTGGATGCCGATGGCGATCTCCGCCTCGTCGGTGCCCTGGATGAGCACGCGGCGCCCGGCGGCCTCGACGATGGCCGCGTTGTAGAGCTGGACCCCCTCGCGGCGCGCGAGTTCCGGCTGCTTGTCGGGATCGACGGTGAGCACGCTGAGCATCGGATTGCGCCGGCCCATCACCTCCAGGATATTGCGGGCGCGCTGTCCGATGGGATCCTCGGAGCGGTAGAAATACGTGATGCTGACCGGCGTCCTCAGTTCATCGACCACCGCCATGGCGGTGGCCGACGGCGTGTAGACCTTCTCCCGGGTGAGGTCGATGTGGGTGTCGTTGAGGTGCAGGGCGACGTTCGCCAGCACCCAGACGCCGAGGCCGGCGGCGACGCAGCCCACCGCATAGAGCTTCGACGCGATGGCGCCGAGGCCGGTCGCCAGCGGCAGCCGTGCGCCCGCGACGAACAGGATGAGCACGGCTGCAAGCCAGCCTGCTCCCCAGGCCAGTGCAGTGAGCTCGACGGCGTGCTCGTGCATCGCTCAGCGCCGCGCCAGCGCCCGGACCGTCAGGAACAGGCCGAGCAGGATGACCGTCAGGAAGAAGCCGGCGTCGGACAGGTACATCGCGCCGACCGCGAAGGGCGTGAAATGGGCCAGCAGCGACAGGCCGAGCAGCCAGTTCTCGAAGGGCTGCGGCAGCAGCGATGCCAGCGTGTCGATCGCCCACAGGATGCCGAACAGCCCGAGCGACACCACGGCGGCGACGATCTGGTTGGCGGTCAGGGACGAGATCATCAGGCCGATCGACACCAGGGCGGCGCCCAGCATCACGAGGCCGACGTAGCCGCTGTAGATCGGACCCAGGTCCGGATCGCCATAGGCCGAGAGCACGGCGGCATAGACCAGCGTCAGGCTGGTCATCGCCAACAGCACCGCCATGCAGGCGATGAATTTCGCGGCGACGATGTCGATTTCCCTGAGCGGCGCCGTCAGCAGCAGCTCGAGCGTGCCGCTGCGCCGTTCCTCGGCGAACTGGCGCATGGTGATGAGCGGCACCAGCAGGATGAGCTGGACGGCCGACTGGAAGAAGATGTGCACCAGGGTCGCCTGCTTGGCGACGATCAGCGACACCGTGAAGGTGTAGCCGCTCAGCACGACGAACACGGCGATCACCGCATAGGCGATCGGCGAGGTGAAAAGGGTGCGGACTTCCTTGCCCACCAGCGTCGTCACCTGGCTCATCGCATGGCCTTCGCCTGCGTGAGGTCGAGGAACAGCGCCTCGAGGGCGGACGGCACCGGGGCCACGAGCGCCTCCTGGGCGATCTGCTCCACGGTCAGCAGCCGTCCGTCGAGCAGGATCGCCGCCCGATCGGCGGTGCGCTCGATCTCGGCCAGGATGTGGGAGGTCACCAGGACGGCGCAGTCCTGCGCCAGGTGCCGCAGCAGGCCGCGCAGCTCGATGATCTGTCGCGGATCCAGGCCGTTGCTCGGCTCGTCGAGGACGAGCAGGTCCGGCTTGTGCAGCACGGCCTGGGCGAGCGACACGCGCTGCCGGTAGCCGCGCGACAGCCGCTCGATGATGACGCCCCGCACGCTGCCGAGCGACAGGCGCTCGACCGCGGTGTCGATGGCGCTGTCGAGGGCGCGGCCGGTGATGCCGCGCAGCCGGCCCATGAAGGCAAGGTATTCGGCGACCCGCATGTGGCCGTAGAGCGGCGAGTCCTCCGGCACGTAGCCGATGCGCTCCCGCGCGGCGCGTGCGGCGCGCACGACGTCGATGCCGGCGACCCGGACGGTCCCCGAGCTGGGGGAGAGGTAGCCGGTGACGAGCCGCAGGATGGTGCTCTTGCCGGAGCCGTTCGGTCCGAGCAGGCCGAAGACCTCGCGCTCCTCCACCTCGAAGGAAACGCCATCGACCGCCAAGCGTGAGCCGAAGCGCTTGCTCAGCCGGTCGAGCGAAAGGACGGCCATTTGCAGCTCAGATACAAGGCACGGCGGCGAAGCCCGGATGGGCTTCGCCGTTCATACAGCCAGATAGCGGGCCTTACCGGCCGATCAATCGTAGAACTCCGGTGCCTTCTTCATCGCCTTGAAGGCATCCGGATCGTGCGCGGTGAAGAAATCCGCCTTCTCATTCGCCATCGTTCATACGGATCCATTCGAAGGCGGTGAGATATCCCGTCGGGTTGTAGGCCAGCACGATGTTCGGCGGCACGCTCTTTTCCACGTTCTCGCGCATGTAGACGTTGTCGCCGGTCAGGATGATCAGGCCGCTGTTCTTCAGTCGGACGGTCATCATCTGGCTGCCGGGCGTATGCGCGACCCAGCGCTTGATGACCATGCTGCCGTCGCCGAACAGGTCGAGGTCGCCCTCGAGCTGCAGCATCTTCTGGGCGTTGGGGTAGTCGGTGTTCGGCGACCTGAGCGGCATGACGTCGCCGATCATGTAGGGACCACCCGTCCCCGCCCTCGGCCAGAAGGCGTTCAGGATCTCGTCCCTCTGCACGACGATCGTCGAGTTCGGGAACTTGCCGACATTGCCGCCATGGTCGAGATGCAGGTGGCTGGGGACGACATACTTGATGTCGTCGGGCTTGAGGCCGATCTTCTGGAGCTGCACGTCGATCGCCACGTCCGGCGTGTTGACCGGCTTCAGGGCGGTGAACGAGGCTCCCCAGTAGCTCGGGTCCTTGATGATCTTGTCGTTGTTGCCGGTATCGAAGAGCACGTTGCCCTTCGGATGCCGGATGACATAGAAGCCGACCGGGACCTGGATGGGCGGCTCGTTCGCCGCGCCGTTCACCAGGGCGCCCTTGCCGATGGTAAGGGCGCCGGAGCTGAAGGCGTAGAGTTTGGGACTGTCCTGGGCGGCCGCGGGAAGAATTGAGGCTCCGAACAGGGAGCCGAGGCCGGCCAACGCACTCACGCAACGCAGGAACCGAGTATCCATGGATGCTCCCTCCTTGCTTCTTATGGGTAAATCGTCTCGCGGCGCCGCGCGGCCGTCAAGACCAGGTTGCGCATAGCTACGCAATCGTCACGGCCTCCCATCCCACGCGGCAGGCGCCCCCAAAAGGGGGCGCGGTCAGCCGTCGACGACGATGACACCGCGTGGCGCCAGGACGAGTGCCACCCTCTCGCCCGCCGCCAACGGCCGCTCGAACTCGTGGGCAGGTCGCGAAGAGCATGCCGGCTGCGGTGTCGATGGAATACTCCATGTGCGTGCCGAGATAGCTCGCCTTGGTGATCCGCCCGGGCAGCGCGCCGGCGGGGCCCGGCAGCGTTTCGACCGTGATCGCCTCCGGACGCACCGCGATGCTGGCCTCGCCATCCCCGGCCGTTGCGTTCGCGACCTCTATTTCGGTTTCGCCCATTCGCACGCGAACCTGCGCGGGTCCCGTCCGGCGCACGTTGCCGCGTGCCGGATGAGACTCGCCCATGAAGCGCGCCAGGAACGGCGTCGCGGGCCGCTCGTACAGCTCGCGCGGCGAGCCCTGCTGCTCGATGCGGCCGGCATTCATGACGATGATTCGGTCGGAGACCGCCATCGCCTCCTGTTGGTCGTGCGTCACATAGACCACGGTGAGGCCCAGCCGCTGCTGCAGCTCGCGGATCTCCTCGCGCATCTGGCGGCGCAGCCGGGCGTCGAGATTGCTGAGCGGCTCGTCGAACAACAGGACGGAGGGCTTGAGCACCAGCGCCCGCGCCACGGCGACGCGCTGCTGCTGGCCGCCCGACAGTTCCGAGGGCTGGCGCGCGTCGTAGCCGGCGAGGCCCACCGTCGCCAGCCCCTCGCGGGCGCGCTTGGCCGCTTCGTCACGGGAGAGGCCGGAGCGCCGGAGGCCGTAACAGACATTCTCCAGCACGCTCATGTGCGGGAACAAGGCGTAGGACTGGAAGACCATGCTGACGTCGCGCTGGGTCGCTCCGAGGTCCGTGACGTCGCGGCCGGCGATCAGGATGCGACCTTCGCTCGGCAGTTCGAGACCGGCGATCATGCGCAGGGTCGTGGTCTTGCCGCAGCCCGACGGCCCGAGCAGCGTCACCAGGGTGCCCGAGTCGACGGTGAAGCTGATGCCTGCCACCGCCTCTGCCGCGCCATAGCGCTTCACGACCTTGTCGAACTCGACGCTCATGCGCGGCCCCCCAGCGCCGGCGCGAGGCGTCGACCCAGCCTGCGTCCGCCGACGGCGAACTGGATCAGCAGGATCACGGCCAGCATGAGCGCGATCAGGGCGCAGCTATAGGCGATGGCCAGCCCATAGTCGCCGTTGATGACGCGCAGGATGATGTAGGTGGTGGCCAGCTCGTACTCGGCCGTCACCAGGAACACGACGGCGCTCACCGTCGTTACCGCCCGCACGAAACCGTAGACCAGAGCGCCCACGATCGCCGGCCGCAGCAGAGGCAATATGACGAACAGCAGCGTCTGCGGCGCCCCGCCGCGCAGGGTCGCCGAGGCCTCGTCGAGGCTCCGGTCGATCTGGCTCATCGCCGCCACGCCGGCGCGCACGCCGACCGGCATGTTGCGGAAGACGAAGCAGATCACGATGATCATCGCCGTGCCGGTGATCTCGATCGGCGGCACGTTGAAGGCGAAGACGTAGGCCACGCCGATCACCGTGCCGGGCACGGCGAAGCTCAGCATGGTGGCGAATTCGAGGACGCCGCGGCCGGCGAAGCGCTGGCGCACCAGGATCCAGGCCGCGAGCAGGCCGAGCGCGGCCGTGAGCGGCGCTGCGATGGCGGCGAGCTTCACCGTCGTCCAGAACGAATTCCACGCCGCGCCCGACCAGATCAAGCCGTCGGCGGTGCGTTCGACGGCGAAGGCCTTGGCGTAGTGGGCAAGTGTCGGCGTGTAGTCGCGTCCCCACACCTTCACCAGGCCGCCGACGAAGGCGAAGCCGTAGAGCAGGAACGTGAAGGCGGCCCACGGCACCGCCACCCAGAGCGCCAGCCGCCGCGCGCCATCGGGCAGCAAGGTGGGCAGGCCGGCATCGCCCTTGCCCGAGATCGTGGCATAGGAGCCGCGGCCGACGATGCGCCGCTGGACGAAGAAGGCGCCGAGCGCCAGGGCGAGCAGCAGCAGGCCGAGCGCGGCGGCGCGGCCATAGTCGAGCTGCGCGCCGACCACGGCGAAATAGATCTCGGTCGACAGCACGCCGTAATCGCCGCCCAGCACGATGGGATTGCCGAAGTCGGCGATGCTTTCGATGAAGCCCACCAGGAAGGCATTGGCGAGGCCGGGGCGCATCAGCGGCAGCGAAACGGTGGCGAAGGTCGCCCAGCGGTCGGCGCGCAGCGTCTGCGAGGCTTCCTCGAGGGTCGGGCTGACGCCTTCGACGACGCCGATCAGGACCAGGAAAGCGACCGGCGTGAAGGCGAAGAGCTGGGCCAGCAACACGCCCTGGAAGCCATAGATCCAGCGCGTCGAGGCGACACCGAACGCCCAGTCGAGGAGCTGGTTCACCAGGCCGGAGCGGCCGAACACCAGGATCAGCGCCAGCCCGATCACGAAGGGCGGCGTCACGATGGGCAGCACGTGAGCACGCGCAGCGTCTTCTTGAAGCGAAAGCCGGTGCGCGTGGCGATCAGGGCGAAGGCCAGGCCAAGCGCCGTCGTGCCGATGCCGCAGCACAGGGCCAGCGCCAGCGTGTTCCAGGCCACGCCGCAGCCTCCGCCGCCCCACAGGCAGCGCAGGCCCCAGATTTTTCCGGCGGCGAGACGATCGATCAGCAGCGCGGGATGGAACACGCCGTCGCCGTCCTGGAAGGCCTGCACGAGAATGCGCAGGATTGGCCAGGCGGTGAACAGCAGGATGGAAGCCGCGACCGTGGTGATCGCACCGGCGACGAAGGCATCGCCGCCGAACGCGCCGCGCAGCGCCAACCCGATCGACAGCAGCGCCAGCAAGGCGATCAGCGCCAGCGCCGCCCCCGCGCCGATGCCGATCTGCCTTCCGTCGAGCTCGCCGAAGGCCGCCACCAGCCAGTCGGCGCTCCAGCCGCGCAGGCCGACCGCGAGGCCCTGGACGACGAAGAAGCCTACGCCGACGGCGCTCGCGATCACCAGTGCCGTTCCGCGCCGCTGGCGCGATGCCGGCACGAGGCAGATCGCCAGACACGCCGCCAATGCCGCGAGGACGGGAGCGAGCCACCAGCGCCCCTGCTCGACGACCTGCGCGAGGCCGCTGCCGTAATCCTCCGACGACCACAGGCCGGCAATCCAGTCGCCGGATCCCAGGCCCTCCTGCAGCGCGTACCAAGGCAATGCCGTAGCCGCGAGCAGGCCGGCGACCGACCATGCCAAGGGCGCGCGCGAGGGCATCAGGGCTTGGGCATACCGCCTACTTCGGCATCCCATTTGGCGATCAGTCGCTTGCGCTCGGCCGACTTGCCGTACTTGGCCTGGTCGTAGTCGATCAGCTTCATGTCGGCGAACTTCGGTGCCTCGGGCGGCAGCGGCGTCGCCTTGTTCGACGGCACCTGGAACTGCTTGGCCTCGGCGCCGAGCTTCTGCGCCTCGGGCGTGAGCGCCCAGTCGTAGAATTTCTTGGCGTTGGCGAGGTTGCGCGCGCCCTTGACGATGCTCATCGAGCCGATCTCGTAGCCCGTGCCCTCGCACGGCGTCGCCGTCTTCACCGGGAAGCCGGCCAGCGCCTCGGTGACGCCGTCATGCACGAAGCTGATGCTGACGCCGGTCTCGCCGCGCGCCACCGCCTTCATCGGCGCGGTGCCCGAGCGGGTGTAGGCGTTGATGTTGGCGTGCAGCTTCTTGAGATAGTCGAACGCCTTGTCCTCGCCCATGAGCTGGACCAGCGTGGCGATGGCGACGTAGGCCGTGCCCGACGAGTTGGGGTTGGCCATCTGGATCTCGCCCTTGAACTCGGGCTTCAGAAGATCGGCCCAGCACGCCGGCGCCTTCGCGCCCTTCTTGGCCAGCAACTCGGTGTTGAAGCCGAAGCCCAGCGCACCGGCGTAGATGCCCACGGTCTTGCCGCCCGAATCGCTGTTCTGCTTCACCGCCCAGGGGTGGAGGTCGGCCAGCCGGGGCGACTTGTAGGCTTCGGTCAGCCCCTCCTCGGCGGCCTGAAGATGCGGGTCGCCGGTGCCGCCGAACCATACGTCGCCCTTGGGGTTCTGCGCCTCGGCCTTGAGCTGGGCGATGGTCTCGCCCGAGCCCTTCTGCGACATCGAGACCTTGATGCCGGTCGCCTTCTGGAATTCGTTGGCGGCCAGCGTGCACCACTCGACCTGCACCGAGCAGTAGACGTTGACGACGCCCTGCGCCGCGGCGGGCATCGACGTCAGCAGAAGCGCAAAGCCAACCCCCGCGGGAATGGATCGAATGAGCCTGTTCATGATGATGCTGCCTCCCAGCCGCATGTTATTCGCCACACTGACACCAACCCTCAACCCAAAACATGGATTCTTGTCGGATCAACGCTCATCCGAACGGCATCGCCGACCTCGAGGGCGGGTCCGCGGAAGCTGTCGCTGCGGGTGACCTGAAGCGTGGTGCCGCCCAGCGTGATCTCATAGTCGGTCTTTTCGCCCAGGAACGTGCGGTGAGCGATCCGGCCGATGCCCGCTTCGCCGGTCGCGGCCGGGGCGATGTCGATCATCTCCGGCCGCACCACCAGGCGAACCGTCTCGCCGATGCCGCGCGCCGTGCGCAGCGGGATGCGCAGGCCTTCGACGTCGACCTCGGCCGCCGTCACCACCCGTCCGACCAGGAGATTCGTGCGGCCGATGAAGCGGGCGACGAATTCCGTGGCCGGCCGGTAGTAGAGGTCCTGTGCGGTGCCGTCCTGCACGACCACGCCGTGCTCCATGACGGCGATGCGGTCGGAGATCGCCATCGCCTCCTCCTGGTCGTGCGTGACATAGACCGTGGTGATGCCGATGCGCTTTTGCAGCGAGCGGATCTGCTCGCGCATCTCGACCCTGAGCTTGGCGTCGAGATTGCTGAGCGGCTCGTCGAACAGCAGCACCTTGGGCTGGAACACCACGGCGCGCGCCAGCGCCACCCGCTGCTGCTCGCCGCCCGAGAGCTGGTGCGGCTGCTGGCGGCCGTAGTTGGCGAGGCCGACCAGCTCGAGCACCTCTTCCACCGACCGCGTAAGGCTCGCCGCATCGCGGCCCTGCACGCGCAGGCCATAGGCCACGTTCTCGAACACCGTGAGATGGGGAAACAGGGCGTAGTTCTGGAACATGAAGCCGATGCCGCGGCGGTTGGGCAGCACGTGCGTCACGTCCTGGCCCTCGATGAAGAGCGTACCTTCGTCAGGCTCCTCGAAGCCCGCGATCATGCGCAAGGTCGTCGACTTGCCGCAGCCCGAGGGGCCGAGCAGCGTCAAGAGCTCGCCCTGCTCCACCGCGAGGCTGACGTCGCGCACCGCGTAGACCTCGCCCTTCACGGTATGATCGAAGCGTTTGGAGACGCGGTCGAGGCGGATGCTGATCGGCGCCATGCGTTCAACCCCCGAGGAAGCTGCGGGCGGCGGCCCCGGCCGCGGGCGCCCGCAGGCGCGCCAGCACGGCGCTGAGACCGGCGACCACGACGTAGACCACGACGATCACGAAGACCGAAAAGGCGGCGGCCGGACCCAGCGCCATCTCGGTCATGTTCTCGAGGATGCGCACCGTGATGAGCGTCCAGGAAATCGACACCAGAAAGATCGTGGCGCTGATCGCCGTCATCGAGCGGATGAAGACGACGCCGAGCCCGGCGAAGAAGGCCGGCGCGATCAGCGGCAGGGTGATACGGCGGAAGGTCTCGCTGCTGCCCGCCCCCAGGCTGGACGACGCCTCCTCCAGGCTGCGGTCGATCTGCTGCAGCAGCGCCACGGTGGCGCGGATGCCGGTCGGGCTGTAGCGGAAGACGTAGCAGGCCACGATGATCAGCGCGCCGCCGGTCAGCGCCACGGGCGGATCGTTGAAGGCGATCAGGTAGGCGATGCCGACGATGGTGCCGGGCAGCGCGTAGTTGATCATCGCCACCAGCTCCAGGGCGTGGCGGCCGGGAAAGTTCTTGCGCGCGATCAGGTAGCCCACCAGCACGCCGTAGAAGCCGCCGAGCGGCATGCCGATCGCGGCGATGATCAGCGTGTCGCGGATCGCCGGCAGGCCTTCGGTGAAGATCACCTGGTAGTGGCTGAGCGTGAAGCTGTTGTTGGCGCCGAAGGCCACGACCAGCGAGGCGAAGACCAGCAGGGCGTAGAAATAGACGATGGTCGCCGCCACCAGGAAGCAGCCCGCGACCAGCAGCACGCCGGCCCACGGCGCCAGCGCGCGGGTGCGCGAGCGCTGACCGACCTTGCCGGTGACCGTGACGTAGACGCGCCGCCCGACCCAGTAGCGCTGCAACAGGAACACCGCCGCCGCCGGCACCAGCAGGACCAGCGACAGGATGGCGCCACCCTTGAAGTCGAACATGCCGGTGATCTGGAGGAAGGCCTGGGTCGGCAGCACCGGGAAGGAATTGCCGGCCAGGATCAGGGGAGTCGCGAAATCGGCGAGCGAGGCGGCAAACAGCAGCAGGAAGGCGTTGGCGAAGCCCGGCACGGCCAGCGGCAGGGTGACCGTGCGGAAGATCCGCCAGCGCGAGCCGCCCAGGCTGAACGCCATCTCCTCGAGGTTGGGATCGATCGCCGCCAGGATCGGCCGCAGGGTGAGATAGGCGATGGGAAAATAGGTCAGCGTCTCGGCGAGCGCCGTGCTCCAGAAGCCGTAGGGCGAGACGTTGGCGAGGCCCAACAGGTCGTGGCTGATGAAGCCCTTGGGACCGAACGAGAAGATGATCGAGATCGACGTCGTGAAGGGCGGCGAGACCAGCGGCAGAAGGGCCGCGGCATCCAGCACGGTGAGCCAGTGCCGCCCCAGGCCGGCGCGCACGGCGGTGAAGGCGAACAGGAAGCCGAGCGCCGTGCCGAGGCCGCCCACCGATGTCGCGAGCACCAGGCTGTTGAAGAAAGCGGCGCGATGGCTCTCGTCTGCCAGGGCCTCGAGAAGCGGCGCCAGCGTGAGCCGTCCCTCGTCGACGAAAGCCCGCGCCAGAAGCTCGACCAGCGGATAGAGCACGAACAGCGCCAGCAGCGCCCACAGCACGACGATGGCAACAAGCAGCGCCGGATCGCCGGCGACCCGGCGCCATCCCGGCATGGTCTGGGAACGCACCGCCGGTTACTGCGCCGGCAGCACTTCCTTGACCCAGCGTTCGACGATGCGCTTGCGGTTGGCGCCGGCATATTCATCGTCGATCGGGATGATCCTGGCGCCCTTCAGCACTTCGGCCAGCGACGGCTCGGTCTGGACCTCGGGATTGGCCGGGACGAAGTTGACCTTGTTCTCGGCGAGCTTGGACTGCATCGCCGCGCTGGTCGCGAAATCGATCAGCTTCTTGGCCGCGTCGGGATTCTTGGCGCCCTTGATCAGCGCGATCGCCTCGGCCGAGCTGCCGATGCCCTCCTTGGGGAAGCTGACGACGACGTCGTAGCCCTTGGCCTTGGTTTCCAGCGCATCGACGATGAAGAAGATGCCGCCGCCCGCCTGGCCCAGCCCGACCGGCAAGGTGCCGCCGCCGCCGCTCTTGGTATAGACCTGCACGTTCCGGCGCAGCTTCTTCAGGTAGGCGAAGGCCTTGTCCTCGTCGCGGCCGTTGACCTCGAGCACCGAGAAAATGCGCGTCACGGCGGTGCCCGAGGTGCGGGCATCGGCCATCTGCAGCATGTCCTTGTAGGCCGGGTTCAGCAGATCGTCCCACGACGCCGGCGGCTTCAGGTTGTTGGTCTTGAGGAAAGCGGCATTGGTCATGAACACCAGCGGATCGTCGGCGATGGCGGTCCACTGGCCGTCGGCCTGCTTGAAGCGCGCCGGCAGCTTGGCGAAGGACGGCGACTTGTAGGGCTCGAAGATGCCCTCCTTGATGCCGGCCGCGAAGGTCTCGACCGGGCCGCCGAACAGCACGTCGACCCGCGGGTTGTTCTTCTCGGCGATGACGCGGGCCAGCGCCTCGCCCGAGGAGAAGCGCAGGAAATTGACCTTGATGCCGGTCTGCTTCTCGAACTCCTGGAACATCGGCCGGGCGTAGTTCTCCGGCCAGATGGTGTAGACGTTCAGGGGATCGGCCGCGTGGGCCGTGCCGAGACATGCCAGCCACAGGGCCGCAAGCGCCACAAGGCGCTGACCGATCTTCATGGGGTTCCTCCGACTTTCTTTCGTTGGCGGAACAGTAGCTCAAGCCGGCGTTTTGAAAAGGTCTTTGTCCTGCGCGTCGCTCAAGCGGCGGCCGACGCCGTGGAACCTTCTATGAGGCGGCGAACCTCATGCAGGTCCATGACGACGAAGGTACACAGTCCGCGAATCTCCTCCGTCGGTTCGAGCAAGTCGGGAATCATGATGGTCATCATGCCCGCCGCCGCGGCGGATCGAACGCCGTTATGAGAGTCTTCGAGAGCGAGGCAGAATCGAGGTTCGGCCCCCAGCCGTTCGGCGGCCTTCAGGAACGGATCGGGCGCGGGCTTGCCGGCCTCGTAGTCGCCATGCGCCACGATGCCGTGAAACCGGGCGGCAAGGTCATGCGCCGCCAAATGATGCTGCACGGTCCGATGCGATGAAGACGTGGCAATCGCGCGTGGGAGTTTCAGGCCGTCCAGTACTCCCAGCAGTTCGAGCACGCCCGGCTTGAGCGAAAGACGGTCGACCAGCATCGCGTCGAAGTGACGTATCCAGGTGGCCCTGAGCTCTTCGATCGGAAAAGCCGTGCCGTGTTCGTCGATGAGGCGATTTCGCGTGACGTGCCACGGCGTGCCCACCATGGCCAGGAAGGATGCCGGCGTCACTTCGCATCCAACCTCGGCCGCCGCCGCCATGATCGCTTCCTGATAAAGCTTCTCGGTGTCGAAGAGCAGACCATCCATGTCGAACACGACGGCCGCAAGTTGACGAGGAAGCTTCATTTCCGCCTGCAATTGCACACTGGTGCTACGCCACCGCATCGACGATGAGGCGGTGAACGTGATGGAGATCGGGAACGACGTGCAGGCAGAGGCCCTGGATCTCGTCTGTCGGCGGCAGAAGATCGGGCACCATGACCGTCATCATGCCGGCTGCCGACGCAGACCGCACGCCATTGTGGGAATCCTCCAGGGCCAGGCAAAACCGCGGCACCACGCCCAAGTGCCCGGCAGCTTTGAGGAACGGTTCTGGCGCAGGTTTGGCGAGGGTGTAGTCGCCGTGCGCGACGATGTGGTGGAAGCGGTCGGCCAAGCCATGCCGGCTCAGGTGATGCAGAACGGTAGAGCGCGATGATGTCGTGGCGATGGCCCGAGGCAATCCCAATTCGTCCAGGAGATCGAGCAATTCCAGGGCTCCGGGCTTCACCGGCACATGGTGGTCGACCAGGTCGTTGAATCTTTGCCGCGCCGTGGTTCGCAGCTCCTCCGCGGCAAAGGCAGGTCCATAGTGATCGAGAAGCCGGGCGCGTATGACCGGCCACGCCGAGCCGATCGTGCTGCGGAAGAACGCCAGGCTCATCTCGCACCCCAGCTCGGCCACGGCCGCCAGGGTCGCTTCCTCATAAAGTCTTTCCGTATCGAACAGCAGCCCATCCATGTCGAAGACGACAGCCGCAGGCGGGTGGGGAAGTCTCATGGCGCGTCGTCTGATCAACCAAGCGTGGCGGTGGCCTGGAGGAGAACCATACGCGCAGGATCAAGTCCACCCTGAATACCGACGCGCGTGACGTCAGGCGCCCTCCCGGTACCTAGATGACCGGACTGTCCACCAACGGCATCGCCGTCGGGCGCATGGGCGCGCCCGTTGCCCCGCGCAGCTTTATGCAGGCGCCGAAGAAAGCAAATTCCCAGACCTTGTCGGCGGCCAGGTCGTCGAGCTGCATGATCTCGATGATCGGCACGCCGGCTTCGGCCAAAAGGTAGGTGTGCACCGGGAAGAAATTGATCGGATCGGCGGCCGGCGTCTGCTCCAGGGTGAGATTGTCGGCGCCGATGGTGATGGCGCCGTTCTTCGCCAGGAACTCGGCGCCCTCGCGATTGAGACCGGGCGTATTCATCACGAAACTGTTGTCCGGCCAGAGCTTCATCTGGCCGGTGCGGATCAGGACGACGTCGCCGCTGCGAAGCTGGGTTTTCTGATGCCGCAGGCAATCGACCAGATCCTTCTCGCCGATCGCATGGCTCGGCTCGAGCGTGGCGACGCCGTGCATGCCCGCGATGTCGAGCAGGATGCCGCGGGCAAAGATCGGCGGCTGCTTTTCGGCGCCACACCTGCGCCAGGCGCGGCTGCCGAGATGGTCGTTGGCGGTGAAGTTGTTGAAGATCGCGCCGTCGTAGCCGAAATGATTGAAGGTATCGATGTGGGTGCCGCAGTGGGTGTACATCGATATGCCGTCGCCGGAGTACGCGACGAGCGTGTTGGCATCCTTGCCCTTCTTCATGCTGTCGCCGACGATCTCGCCCTGCGGCGTATGCGTCATCCAGATCTGATAGGGCTGGTCCCCGGCCCCGGTCCAGCCGGGCATGCCGATGAAATGATCGACGGACAGGTCATAGACCTTGGTCGGATCGGCGCGCCGCAGGATCGCCGTGCGCGACTCGGCGTCGATCAGGTTCAGCATGCCGGCCTCGTCGTCGTGGCCGAACGGGCTTGATGCGACTTTGTGGAATTCGGAGTTGCGCGCGATGATCTTGGCTTTGATCGCCTCGTCGACATAGCACATCTCACACATTTTCCGCTCCCCGATGTCGGTTGCCGGGCTCCGTCGTTGCGATCGAGAGCGATGCAAGAACCATGCTTGCCAACCACGTCCGAAAACCGCCAGACCTCGAGCCGCCGAATCCCCATTGTCCGCTGCCTGTAGGGAGACGCGACATGGCGACACTCAGAAAGGAAATCCCCGTGACCGGCGGCGCCACCGCGGTGTGGCAGGCGCTGCGCGACTTCGGCCAGGTCCACACCAAGGTGGCGCCGGGCTTCCTCACCGATCTCAGGATGGACAACGGCGATCGCATCGTCACCTTCTTCAACGGCCTGGTGGCGCGCGAGCGGCTGGTGACCCTGGACGACGAGGCGTGCCGGCTGGTCTATGCCGTGGTCGACGGCCGGGCGAGCCACTACAACGCCGCCGTCCAGGTCTTCCCCGAGGGCGACGGCAGCCGCATCGTCTGGACGATCGATCTTTTGCCGGACGAGCTGGCGCCCGCCATCGGCGGCATGATGGATCAGGCGGCCAGCGCGATGAAGAAGACGCTGGCCGCCTGACGCATCCTACGCCGCGTCTTCCTTCGGCAGCACGTCCTCGTACTTCTTGAAGCCCGGCAGCTTCTCGATGCGCTCCATCCACGCCTTCACGTTCGGAAACGGCGCGAGGTCGATGGCGGCTTCGCCGGCATAGGCGACATCGCCGTAGACCGCGACGTCGGCGATCGTGGCGTCATTGCCGACCAGGAAGGCCGACTTGGCCAGCGAGGCGTCGAGCACCTTCAGCGCGTCGTTGGCCTGGCCGAGATAGAGCTGGTGGACGTTGTCGTCGGCCTTCATGAAGCCGCGCTTGATGGCGCGCGGACGATAGATGTTGCCCGCCAGTCGATCGAACTCCCAGAACAGCCATTCGCGCACCCGCGCCTTCTCCTCGGCCGTCTTGCCGCCCATCTTGCCGAACTTGTCGGCGAGATAGAGCAGGATCGAGCCCGACTGGCAGAGCTTCAGGTCGCCGTCGACCAGCGCCGGCACCTGGCCGAAGCGGTTGATGGCGAGGTAGTCGGCCTGCTTGTGGGCGCCGGCGCGCAGGTCGACATGCTTGTAGGCGAAAGCCTGTCCCATCAGGGACAGCGCGAGGCCCGCCTTGTAGGTCGGGCCGCTCAGCCAGATGCCGTAAAGTGTCAGCTTGGACATTTCTCTCTCCCCGTGAGTGAACCAAGGCGTACCATCGCACTTGAGCGCGGCACCGTTAAGCCTGTATGAGCGGGCATGAAGATTTCGGCGCGCGACATCGATCACCTCTCCCTGACCCTCTCCGACCCGGAGGCCACCGCCAGCCGGTTGGCTCAGCTCGGCTTCAACTTCACGCCGGAGGGCGTGGAGCCGCGCTGCATCTGCTTCCAGCCCGACCAGGACGACGTGCCCAATTACATCGAGCTGCTGCAGGGCGATCCGGCGGTTGTCGCACTGGCCCTGAACGTGGCTGAGCTCGAGGGCGAGGAACGCACCCACGCCTGGGAAACCGACGATGGCTTCGAGGTCGATGCCGGCGTCGTGGTGGGCGAAAGCGGCGGCCCGCTGCCGTGGTTCCCGGTGCGCCACGAGACGCCCGACGCCTTCATGGAGCCGGAATGGATCGTCCATCCCAACGGCGCGCTCGCCATGATGGCGATCCATGCCGTGGCCGAGGATCCGCGCGAGGTCGCCAAGGCGCTGCAGGCCGCGTGGACGGCCAAGGTCGAGGAGATCCTCGAGGGCTGCATGATGGTGAAGGCGGGATCGGTCGAACTGCTGATCTGGTCGCCCGCCGCCTACCAGCAGGAATACAAGGCGCTCGAAGTGATGGCGCCCAAGGAACTGCCGGCCGTCGTCGGCGCCACCATCGCCATCGAGCGCGCGCGGCCGCTGCAGGCGCTGCTGGGCGCCAACAACGTGGCCTTCGCGCTGGGCGAAGGCGACCGCGTGCTGGTGGCGCCCGACCAGGCCGGCGGGCTGATGCTCGAGTTCATGCCGCAGAACTAGCACTCTTGCCGGACCGCGGGCCTCCAGGCCCGCATCATGAATCCGAGCGGGCCTGGAGGCCCGCGGTCCGGCATGATTCTATGAAAGTGCGGGCAGCACCAGTTCAAGGATGACCGTGTTGACGATGCGTCCCTGCTCCATGATTGGCAGGCGGTAGTTGCCACAATTCAGGGCGACCGCGAGATCGAGCGCCGGCACGAGGAACAGGCGCTGGCCGCCCCAGCCGATGGCGTTGATCGTCGGTTCGGCATGGCGCGGCGTGCCGACCGGCAGCTCGCCGAGATACCACTGCCAGCCGTAACGCCGCGCGCCCTCGATGGTGACGGCAGGCGTCGTCGATCGCTTCAGCCAATCCGCCGGCACGATCTGCTTGCCCTGCCAGGCGCCGTTGGCCAACACCATCTGGCCGACACGCAAAAGGTCGGGCGGCCGCATGCGCCCGCCCGAAGCGGCGCGCGGCGCGCCGCTGGCATGGATGGACCATTCGACAGGTCCCAATCCCAGCGGATCGAACAGCACGCGCCTCGCGTAGTCCGTGAGCTTCTCGCCGGTACCCGTGGCGATCAGGCGACCGAGCAGCTCCGTGGCGCCGCCGCAATAGGTCCATTTCGCGCCCGGCGCCTCGACGATCGGGAGAGACAGGAAGTAGCGATAGCGGTCGGACGCCGCGTCCATCCTGTTCTCGCTGTTGCGCGGATCGCCGTAGGGATGGCTGAGCTCGTCCCATTCGAGGCCCATGGTCATGCTGAGCACGTTGCCGATGGTGATGCGGTCGCGACCCGGCTGGCTTGCGAGATCGGCATACTCCGGGAACTGATCGTAGAGCTTCGCTTCCGGCGGCGGCACCTTGCCGTCGGCCAGCGCAATGCCATAGAGCATGCCGACGATGCTCTTGGTCACCGAGCGCAGATCGTGCAGCACCGTCGGGCCGAACTTGACCTTGCCGAGCGGCTCGCCCCAGTTTTCCGCCTCGCCTTCTCCGTAATACTCGAACAACAGCCGGCCCTTGCGCGACACCAGCAGCGCATCGAGGCCCGACACCCGGCCGTCGCGCTGCAGATCGGCCAGGCGCGCCGCGAAATCGCCGTCGGTCGCGGCGGCCTGCTTTGCCCCTGACATCATGAGTGCTGCTCCCACGCCGAGAATTGCCTGACGGCGACAGACGTCGAGTTTGGTCATCACACTTTCCCCTTCCTGGAAGGACGCGACTACGGCGCGATCCGCGCCTGGAGATCGGAATCGAGGACGAAGCGCCGGCGCACCCCGGCGTCGAGCTTGAGGACATGGCGCTCGGCCTCGTCGATATGATCGACCATGAGCTTGCGCACGCGCTCGACATCGCCGCGCCGCGCCGCCGCCAGCAGGCGCTTGTGGGCGGCCACGTTGGTCTCGCCGAGCTGCTGGTAGGCGCCGGGACCCGGCCGGTTGTTCATCGCCACGCTGTGGCGCAGCAGGTGATTGATCACCTGGCACATGAAGCGCAGCAGCATGTTGGGATTGGCGGCGGCCAGCACGTCGTGGAAGTGCAGGTCCTCCTGGCGCTGGATCAGCGCCTGCTCCTTGCTCGTGGGCTGCGGCGCGCAGGTCGCGATGCTGTGCTCGAGCGCCGCGAAATGCTCGTCCGTCAGGTGCGGCACGGCGCCCGCCGCCAGCTCGGGCTCGAGCAGGCGACGCACGGCGTAGATCTGCGCCACATCCATTTCGCGGAAGAACAGGTAATTCTGCAGGAGCTGGAAGGCGCGCTCGAGCGGCACCTCGCCGATCGTGGCGCCGCCCGACGGGCCGGTCGACACGGTGACCAGCCCCTGCACTTCCAGCGACTTCAGGGCCTCGCGCGCGGTGCCCTTGCTGACGCCGAACAGGGTCTGCAGCTCGTCTTCCTTGGGCAGCTTGTCACCCGGCCCGAGCCGGCGCTCGGCGATCCAGCGCTTGATCTCCTCGACCACGAGGTCGCCGCGCTTGGGAGAGCGGAAATTGGGCGCGCGGGGGGTGTGGGCGTCGGTCATCCACCCTATTTATTATAATAAATAGGGTGGAGTCGAAACGGCCGGAATCTGCTCCTTGAATTGCAGCGGCATCAGCTCGCGGCTGTCGGCGCCGCCGTCGCGCCAGCGGCCCGGCGTCATGCCGGTCACGCGCTTGAAGGCGCGGGCGAAGGCGGCCTCGGATTCGTAGCCGATGTCGGCGGCGATGCGCGCGATGCCGTCCCGGCCGTTGCGCAGCCGGTCGGCCGCCACCTGCATGCGCCAGCTCGTCAGGTAATCGATCGGCGGCCGGCCCAGCAGCCCGTTGAAACGTTCGCCCAAAACGGTGCGCGACGAGCCCGCCTCGCGCGCCAGGACATCCGCCGTCCAGCGCCGCGCCGGATCGGCGTGCAGAAGCTGCAGCGCCCGCCCGACGAGCGGATCGCCGAGTGCGGCGAGCAATCCCTTGCTGCCCGCCGGCAACCGGCTCGCGTGGCGGCGCAACACCTCGACGAACAGCAGTTCCATCATCCGGCCGAGCATCGCCTGCGTGCCGGGAGTCGCCGCCTCCACGAGATGGGCGATCTCCCCCACCGTGGACGCCAGCTGGCCGCCGACCGTGCCGGCGCCGGCATGTTCGACCAGCATCTCGGGCAGCGAGCGGAACACCGGCGTGAACAGCTCGGCCGATTCGAGGAAGCCGCAGACCAGCCGCGTCTCCTGCCCGCCGCCGCCGTAGTCCACGGTCCACACGCCTTCGATCGGCCCCTGGCGAATGAGGCTCGGGTCGAAGACCATGTCCGTCGCCGCGCCCTTGTAGAACCTGTGCTGGTTGGCGAACGGCAGCAGGACCAGATCGCCGGCCCCGACCTGGCGTTTGGCGCCGCTCGCCGTCTCGATCACGCAGTCGCCGGCCGCCACGAGGTGAAAGACGCTGATGTGGCGCAGATGCGCCATCGGCATGCGCTCGTCGTAGCGCTGGGGCGAGACGATCCCGAACGGCGCGGTGAGGCGCGCGCTGAGAAAGACTGCGCCGGTCAGGCGCA
Organism: uncultured Alphaproteobacteria bacterium; assembly: GCA_963755585.1. Taxonomy (GTDB): domain Bacteria; phylum Pseudomonadota; class Alphaproteobacteria; order Reyranellales; family Reyranellaceae; genus Reyranella. The sequence goes on along the minus strand of CAVWKN010000034.1, from coordinate 31,643 downwards.
CCGCGCGCAACATTTCCGACAAGGCGTCGGGCTCGGGCGGCACGGCCCCGCGGACCGGCGCTTGGGCAAAGGACGGCGGTGTCTCAATCATTGTCCGGTACTCGCTCACCAGCGATATCTCGCCTGCAACATCGGGCGGCATATCTATCCTATCACGACCCAGTCGATGGGTCGTTCCGCAGCGACGGCTGTCCGATTCACGCCAAATAAGGAGCGATGACATGACCGACAAACATACCGGCACCTGTTTCTGCGGCGCCGTCGAGGTCGAAGTGACCGGTGCACCCGAGGCGATGGGCTATTGCCACTGCCGGTCCTGCCGGTCGTGGTCGGCCGGCCCGGTGAACGCCTTCACCCTGTGGAAGCCGCAGAACGTCAGGGTCGCCAAGGGCGCGGAATTCGTCGGCAAGTTCATGAAGACGCCGGTGAGCGACCGCAAGTACTGCACCAAGTGCGGCGGCCATCTCATGAGCGACCATCCGCCGCTCGGCCTGGTCGACGTCTATGCCGCGACCATTCCGAGCCTCGACTTCAAGCCCGGCGTGCACGTGAACTATTCCGAGACCGTGCTGCCGATGAAGGACGGGCTGCCCAAGCTCAAGGACTTTCCGGCCGAACTGGGCGGATCGGGCGTGGCCGTCCCCGAGTAGCGTTCGACGGCCAGCGGGAGAGGACGTGCCCTAGAACGCCGGAACCGGCGCCTGGGGCACGTCTTTCCAGAAATCGGGGTCGTGGCCGAAGAACAGCCTGGCCCCGCCCTTCTCCAGCGCCTCCAGGCGGTCGAGCGAGGCCAGCATCTGCTCGCGGTCGTAGACGAAGCGCGGCAGCCGGCGCTCGCGCAAGGTGCGGCAGAAATAGCAGGCGTCGCCGGTCAGCACGATCTCGCCCTTGTCGGTGCGAACTTTCAGCGACTGATGGCCCGGCGTGTGGCCGTAGGTCGGAATGCACACCACGCTGCCGTCGCCGAACAGGTCGTGCTCGCCCTCGACCTGCTTCACCGCGTGGCCGTGGTCGAAGTCGGCCTTGAAGAAGCCGACCTTGGCCGCCGTCTCGGGATCCTGCGCCGCCTGCCATTCGCGTCGCTGCACCACCATGGTGGCGTTGGGCACCAGCTCGTTGCCGCCGGCATGGTCGAAATGCAGGTGCGAATTCACGATGAAGTCGACCTTGCCGGGGTCGCGGTCGATCGATTCCAGCCGTGACTTCACGTCGTCCTGGGCGCCGTACTGCTCGAAGCCGAAGATGCGCGCCACCCGCTCGCCGAGACGCCCTGCGGCATCCGTGCGGCACTGCGGATGCATGCCGGTATCGAACAACGCCCGTCCCTTGGGATGCTCGATCAGGTAGGACGGGATCGGCAGCGCCACCGGGCCGTCCTCGCCTTCGATCATGTCCTTCAGCCGGCCGACCAGGCGGCCGCAGGTCATGGCATAGAGCTTCGCCGTCATGGCTTCCTCGCTTCCGGTGGCGAGCCTAACATACGGAACCGGATCGTCGCCGCCGGCGTTTTCGGTGGCCGGCATTTCTGGTGGATCATGCAAAGCGAAGAGATCAAGCTCGGGCCGATGTTCGAAGCCTGCAGGACATGAGCGCTCCGATCGAGAGCTACGGGATGATCGGCGATTGCCAGACCGCGGCGCTGGTCGGGCTCGACGGCTCGATCGACTGGCTGTGCTGGCCGCGCTTCGATTCGGATGCCTGCTTCGCCGCCCTGCTCGGCAAGCCCTCGCACGGCCGCTGGCTGCTCACGGCGTCGGGCGAGGTCATCGAGGTGTCGCGCCGCTACCGGCCGGACACGCTGGTCCTCGAGACCACCTTCAGGACCGAGACCGGCACGGCCACCCTGATCGACTTCATGCTGCCGCGCGGGCGCACGTCGGATCTGATCCGCCTGGTGCGCGGCGTCGAAGGCGAAGTCGCCATGTGCATGGAGCTGGTCCTGCGCTTCGGCTACGGCGCCACCATTCCCTGGGTGAGCCGCCTCGAAGACGGCACGATGCGCGCCGTCGCCGGTCCCGACATGGCCGTGCTGCGCACGCCCGTCACGCTATGGGGCGAGAACTTCATCACCCGGGCGATGTTCACCATCGTCAAGGGCAAGACCATGCCCTTCGTGCTGAGCTACGGTCCTTCGCACCTGCCGGTGCCGGAGCCGGTCGATCCCGAGGCCGCGCTCGAGGCCTGCGTGTCGTTCTGGACCGAGTGGACGGCCGCCACCAAGACCGACGGCCCCCATGCCGAGGCCATCAAGCGCTCGCTGATCACGCTCAAGGCGCTGACCTATGCGCCGAGCGGCGGCATCGTCGCGGCGCCCACCACGTCGCTGCCCGAACAGGCCGGCGGCCCGCGCAACTGGGATTACCGGTTCTGCTGGATCCGAGATTCGACGCTCACCCTGCTCGCCTTGATGAACGCCGGCGTCTACGACGAGGCGACGGCATGGCGCGACTGGCTGCAGCGCGCCGTCGCCGGCGATCCGGCCGACATGCAGATCATGTACGGCATCATGGGCGAGCGCCGGCTGACGGAATGGGAGGTCGAGTGGCTGCCGGGCTATCTCGAATTCGAAGCCGGTGCGGATCGGCAATGCCGCCTCGACCCAGTTCCAGCTCGACGTCTATGGCGAGCTCATGGACACCTTCGAACAGGCGCGCAAGGGCGCGCTGGCGCCGCCGGAGAGCGGCTGGGCCCTGCAGGTCGAGCTGATGAAGCATGTCGACGAGTACTGGTCCCGGCCCGACTACGGCATCTGGGAGACGCGCGGGCCGCCGCTCCATTTCGTCTATTCCAAGGTGATGGCCTGGGTGGCCTACGACCGCGCCATCAAGGCGATCGAGCGCTACGGCCTGCCCGGCCCGCTCGACGACTGGCGCGCCACGCGCACCCGGATCCACGCCGAGATCTGCGAGCACGGCTTCGATGCCAAGCGCAACACCTTCCGCTCGGCCTATGGCGAGACGACGCTCGACGCCAGCCTGCTGCTGATGGCGCAGGTCGGCTTCATCGAGCCGAAGGACCCGCGCTACATCGGCACGATCGCAGGCGATCGAGCGCGAGCTCCTGGTCGACGGATTCGTCAAGCGCTACAACACCCACGAGACCGACGACGGCCTGACGCCGGGCGAAGGCGCGTTCCTCGCCTGCAGCTTCTGGCTGGCCGACGCCTACTGTCGCGGTCGGCCGGCAGGACGATGCGCACAAGATGCTCGATCGGCTGCTGTCGATCCGCAACGACCTCGGCCTGCTGGCCGAGGAATACGACACGGTGAACGGCCGCCTGATCGGCAATTTCCCGCAGGCCTTCTCGCATGTCGGCCTGATCAACACCGCCTTCAACCTGACGCGCGCCACCCGCCCCGCCGAGCAGCGCGCCAAGGTCAATGGCTCGCACGTCCAGGCGCCGGCACCACCCAAGAAGCCGCAGCGTCCCGGCACGCGGCCACGAGAAGATGGCCGAGCCGGGCGGCCATCACCACGTCAGGCGTCGAGTGCCTTCTTCAGGAGCTCGTTGACGGCCTTGGGATTGGCCTTGCCGCCGGTCGACTTCATCACCTGGCCGACGAACCAGCCGAACAGGGTGGGCTTGGCCTTGTAGGCCGCGACCTGGCCCGGGTTGGCGTCGATCACCGCCTTGATGGCGGCCTCGATGGCGCCCGTGTCGGTGACCTGCTTCAGCCCGCGCTCCTCGACCAGCGCCGCCGGATCCTTGCCCGTCTCCTCCATGGCGACGAACAGGTCCTTGGCGATGCGGCCCGAGATCGTGCCGTCGCCGATCAGGTCGAGCAGCTTGCCGAGCGACTGCGCGCTCACCGGCGAGTCGGCAATGCCCACGCCGCGGCGGTTCAGCATGGCGAAGAAGTCGCCGGTGACCCAGTTGGTCGCCTGCTTGGCGTCGCGTCCCTTGGCGACCGCCTCGAAGAACTCGGCGGTGTCCTTCTCGGCCACCAGGACGCCGGCGTCGTAGGGCGAGAGGCCGTAATTGCCGATGAAGCGGTTCTTCCGGGCATCGGGCAGTTCGGGCAGGCTCGCCTTGATCTTCTCGACATAGTCCTGGGTCAGGACCAGCGGCAGCAGGTCGGGATCGGGGAAGTAGCGATAGTCGTGCGCGTCTTCCTTGGAGCGCATCGAGCGCGTCTCGCCGCGGCCGGGATCGAACAGGCGGGTCTCCTGCACGATCTTGCCGCCGCCTTCGATCAGCTCGACCTGGCGCCGCGCTTCGTATTCGATCGCCTGCTTCACGAAGCGGATCGAGTTCACGTTCTTGACCTCGCAGCGCGTGCCCAGCTCGCCGCCGGGCTTGCGCACCGAGACATTGACGTCGCAGCGCATCGAGCCCTCGTCCATGTTGCCGTCGCAGGTGCCGAGATAGCGCACGATCGAGCGCAGCTTGGTGAGATAGGCCGCCGCCTCGTCGGCGGTGCGCATGTCGGGCTTGCTCACGATCTCCATCAGCGCCACGCCCGACCGGTTGAGGTCGACATAGGTCTGGCTCGGATGCTGGTCGTGCAGGCTCTTGGCGGCATCCTGCTCGAGATGCAGGCGCTCGATGCCGATGGTGCGCGTCTTGCCGTCGGGCAGGTCGATCTCGACCTTGCCCTCGCCCACGATCGGGTCCTTGTACTGGGAGATCTGGTAGCCCGCCGGCAGGTCGGCATAGAAGTAGTTCTTGCGGTCGAACACCGAGCGCAGGTTGATCTTCGCATTCAAGCCGAGGCCGGTGCGCACCGCCTGCTCGACGCAGCGCTCGTTGATCACCGGCAGCATGCCGGGCATGGCGGCGTCGACCAGCGAGACCTGGGTGTTGGGATCGGCGCCGAACGTCGTCGGCGCGCCGGAGAAGAGCTTGGCGTCGCAGATCACCTGGGCATGGACTTCCAGCCCCAGGACGATTTCCCACTCGCCGGTTTCACCTTTTATGAGCGACATGGCCGGCTAAATAGCCGGTCGGACGGGGCTTGGCAAAAAAAACGATCCGTGCCCTTTTGGCCGCGATTTCGGGGGGCCAGCTCATGACTTTAGCCATGCTGCGGATCGTGCTGTTCACCAAGGACATGCCGAGGATGGTCGCGTTCTACCGCGACGTTCTGGGCCTGAAGCAGCGCAAGGACGAAAAGGGCTGGAAGGAGTTCGACGCCAATGGCTGCGTCATCGCGCTTCACAACGGCACCTCCTCGCCCGGCCGGCGGCCGCCCAAGATCGGCTTCTGGGCCAAGGACATAGCGGCGGCCCGGCAAGAGCTGATCGGCCGCGGCGCCCGGATGTCGAAGCTGATGGTGGGCGCCGGGCTCGTGCGCTGCGAGGGCAAGGATCCCGACGGCAATCCCTTCTCGATCTCCGACCGGCGGTGATACTGTCCCGCCAACAAGACGGGGATCCAGGGAGGAGTTCATGACGAGGCTTCAACGCCGTTCGCTGCTGATCGGCGGCGCGGCCGCCACGCTGGGCGCGCCCGCCATCGTCCGCGCCCAGGCGGACTGGCCCAAGGGACCGGTCAAGATCATCGTGCCCTTCCCGCCGGGCGGCTCGACCGATCCGGTGGCGCGCATCATCCAGGCCAAGCTGATCGAGAACACGGGCTGGAACATCATCGTCGACAACAAGCCGGGCGGCACCGGCGCCGTGGGCTCGGCGGTCGCCGCCAAGTCTCCGCCCGACGGCCAGACCTGGATGATCACCTTCGACAGCCACATCCTCAATCCGGCCTTCGCGCCCAACCTGCCGTACAAGGATTCCGAGCTGCTGAACGTCATGCTGATCGGCCGCACGCCGCAGGCCATCGCCGCGCATCCCGACCGGCCCTACAAGACCTTCGCCGAGGCGGTCGCCGACGCGAAGAAGCGGCCGGGCAAGGTCAGCATGGGCGTGCTGGGCGCCAGCCAGGCGCTGGTGCTGATGACCCTGATCAAGCGCGAGAACGACGTCGACATCAACCTGATCCCCTACAAGGGCGGCGGCCCGCTCAACCAGGACATCCTGGCCGGCGTCACCGACATCGCGATCGGCAGCACGACATCGCTCAGCCCGCATTTCCGCGCCAACAAGGTGCGGCCGATCGGCGTCACCGGCGAGCAGCGCACGCCGGCGCTGCCCGACACGCCGACCCTGATCGAGCAGGGCATCAAGGGCTTTCCGTCCTACTCGTGGTGGGGCGTCTATGCGCCGACCGGCACGCCCCGGCCGATCGTCGATCGCATGAACGCCGAGATCGCCAAGGCCGTGCACTCGACCGACGTCACGCAGAAGTTCGTCGAGCAGTTCAACATGGAGATCCTGACGACATCGCCCGAAGCCTTCGCCGCATTCCAGAAGGTCGAGCAGGAACGCTGGACGAAGGTCATCAAGGAAAACGACATCAAGGGCGACTAGGTGGATTTCGTTTGAACGTCTTGCCGGACCGCGGGCCTCCAGGCCCGCATCATGATTCATGAGCGGGCCTGGAGGCCCGCGGTCCGGCAAGAAATGAGTGTCTAAGACCCGGACTACGGCGATTGCCGGCGTTCTGCCGTCTGCTGACGGGCGTAGATGTCGGGATAGGAGGCGACCTGGCCGTGTTCGTCGGCAAATCGCGTGTAGTAGACGAGGGAAACCGGGATGTTCTCCGTCAGCGGGACCGAATGGGTGCCTTGCGCGACCATCGAATCGATCGCCTCCTCCGAAACGCCCAGTGACCAGGCGGCCAGGGCGCGCGCCTGCTCGACCCGGATGCAGCCGTGGCTCAAGGCACGCTGCTGGCGCTTGAAGAGCTCCCGCTCGTTCGTGTCGTGGAGGTAGATGAACTCGTCGTCGTCGAGCTCGAACATCATGCGGCCCAGGGGATTCTGCGGCCCCGGCGGTATGTAGTGCAGCCCTTCGTTGCGGATCATCGACGGCGTCGGCGTCCAGGAAGGGTTGAACTGGACGGCCAGCATCGACGCCGACAGTTCCGGGGTAGAGGTCGTCGGCCGGCCGACCACCACGCGACTGCGCAGGACGGGCACGCCATCCTGCAGGGCGACCAGCTCGTAGGACGGGATGTTGACCAGGATGAATTTGCCGCGCGCGGGAATGGCGGTCTCGACGCCCTGGCTGCGCAGCATGCTGACATAGGCGCTGGGCGGCGGTTCGGCTGTCTTCTCCGGAACAGCGGCAATGGGCGACGAAGGTTCGGTCGTCACGCAAGCGGCGGTCAGCAGCGCGCCGGCAACACCCAGCACCGTCAGAATGGCATGAACAGGACGAGCACTTACCCCTCTAACGGACACGCCAACTCTCCATCTCATAATCTCGCGATGATTGGACATATTCCGCCCGCGCTCTGTGTCCAAAATCACATGCAACTCCGGGCGCGAACACCCTCACTTGATTGTGAAATCAAGGCGGTTTCCCTGAACAAGGAACGCCCAGCGGCGCCGACGGGTTGCGGCGCGCTTCGACATCGGCGCCGGCCGCAAGAAGAACCGTCAGTCCTTGATCAGTTTCTGCAGCTCGCCGATGGCGCGGAAGAAGCTGTCGGCCGGCGTCGAACTCGGGATCGATCAGGCGATGGAGGCGGAATCCGTCCTCCAGGGCGAGCACCATGGCGCTCGCCCAGGCGGGATCGGCGACGTTGACGCCGGCCAGGACTTCAGTCACCAGGCCGCGTCTTGCCCGCAGGCGCTGGGCGAGCTCCGGCCGGCGGCGTTCGGAGCGGGCCGCGAACAGGATCAGCTCCATGTGCAGCAGCGGCGCACGGCCCAGCGGATCGTGACGGCTGCGCTCGGCGGTGCGCAAGGCGGCGATGAAATCAGCCGGATTGCGGTGGCGCGCCAGCAGCTCGCGATGATGCTTGAGCGAGCGTTCGACGTGATCCTCCAGCATGGCGATGATCAGGTCGTCCTTGCTGTCGAAATTCGAATAGAAGGCGCCGCGCGTCAGCCCGGCCGCGGCCGCGATCATCTCGATGCTGGCGGCGCCGATGCCGTGCTCCTCGAAGACCTCCGCGGCGGCCTCGAACAGCTTTTCCCGGGTCTCGTCGCGGGTCGGACGGGTGCGCACTCTTGACATAGGCGGGAAATCTATCATATTGCAACTCGATACATAACTGTATCGAATTGCACCGAGGGGATTTTCCATGAGCCAGGTCCCGACCGCCGCCACGCTGGCCGACAATTTCTTCATCGAGGCGATGAAACCCGCCTTCCGCGACGACCCCTACCCGTTCTACGAACGCTTCCGGGGCACCGCGCCGCTGCTGCGCGTCGCCGACACGATCTGGTTCGCCCTGGGTCATGCCGAGGTGACGACCCTGCTGCGCCATCCCCGGCTGTCGAGCGACGAGCAGCAGCACGCCACGACCGAGGCCGGCAACGCGCCTGACCCCAACCGCACGCGCAGCCTCCTGTTCATGGACCCGCCGGACCACACCCGGCTGCGCGGCCTGGTCGCCCGTGCTTTCACGCCGCGCCGCATCGAGGATCTGCGCGCCGCCACGGAGGGGATCACCGCCGAGCTCATCGCCGCCATGGCGGCACAGCGCGGCACAGTCGACCTGATCGAGATGTTCGCCTACCCCCTGCCCGTGCGCGTGATCTGCACGCTGCTGGGCGTGCCGGCGCGTGACGAGGCGATCTTCACCGATTGGTCGCGCGGCATCGCCCGTTCGGTCGATCCATCGATCCTGCGCAGCCCGCCGGTCGAAGCCGCGATCGCCGAGGCCCGCCAGGGCCTCTCGACCTACATCGCCGAGCTTCTGGCCGAGCGCCGTCGCAAGCCAGGCGATGACTTGTTGTCGGCGCTCGCCGCCGTCGATGTCGACGGCGACAGCATCACCGCGCGCGAAATCGTCTCGCTCGCCCAGCTTCTTCTGGTGGCGGGCCACGAGACGACGGTGAACCTCATCGGCAACGGCGTGCTGGCGCTGCTGCGAGCGCCCGAGCAGTTCGCCCGGCTGCAGCGCCAGCCCGAGCTGGTCGGCCCGGCGATCGACGAGTGCCTGCGCTTCGACGGGCCCGTTCAGATCACCCAGCGCGTCGCCATGGAGGATCTCGACCTCTTTGGCCACAAGGTCAGGAAAGGAGACGAAATCATGCTGATCCTGGGGGCGGCCAACCGCGATCCCGCCGCCTTCGCCGAGCCGCATCGGCTCGACGTCGCCCGCGATGCCCGAAAGCACGTGGCCTTCGGCGGCGGCATCCATCACTGCCTGGGTGCGGCGCTGGCGCGCATGGAAGGCCTCATCGCCTTCAAGGCGCTGCTCGAAGCCTTCCCGACGATGGAGCTCGCGGCACCGCCCCGGCGGCGCCCGACCTTCACCCTGCGCGGGCTGGAGATGTTGCTGGTCACACTGTGAGGAGAGCGCCATGCCTGGAGCGCATCTGGCACTCGGTGGCGCGGTGCTCTTCAACGTCGCGGCGTACCTTGTCTACAAATCGATCGCCGACGCTGTGCCGCGCATCTGGTGGCCGATCTTCGCGATCGGCCTGATGCTCGGCGCCGCCAATACTTTCCTGTTTGCGCGTTCGATCAAGGCGATCCCGCTATCGATCGCCTATCCGGTTTTCACCGGCGCCAGTTTCGCCTTCATCACACTCGCGGCGGCCGTGGTCTTCCACGAACGCCTCATGCCGATTCACCTCCTCGGCATGGCTCTTGTAATGACAGGCATCGTTCTGGTCGCGAGGTGAAGGTGAACCCTAGGCGAGCCCCGCCTGCGGGCCGCGCACCAGCCTGCCCGGCAGCGCGCCCGTCGCCTCGCCGTCGCGGTAGGTGACGGCGCCCGAGACGATGGTCGCGCGATAGCCGCGCGCCTTCTGCAGCAGGCGCTTGCCGCCGGCCGGCAGGTCCCACTTCATCACCGGCGCTTCGACCCTGAGCTTGTCGAAGTCGATGACGTTGAGGTCGGCCTTGCAGCCCGGCGCCACCCTGCCCCGGTCGTCGAGACCGACCGCCCGGGCATTGTCGAGCGTGTGGCGCTTGACCAGCCATGACACGTCGAGCCTGCCTTCCTTGCGGTCGCGGCCCCAGTGCGCGAGCAGCGAGGTCGGGAACGAGCCGTCGGAAATCAGGCCGACATGCGCACCGCCGTCGCCCAGGCCGATCAGGGTGTGCGGGCTCTGCATCATCTCGCTGCAGCAATCGAGGTTGTAGGCGGCGAAGTTGGCGAAGGGCGCGAAGATGAAGTTCTTGCCCTCGCCTTCGATCAGGTAGTCGTAGACGACCTCGCGCGGATCGCGGCCCTCGCGACGGGCGCGGGCGCCCAGCGAGCTCTCCTGTGCCGGCTCGTAATCCGGCGGATCGCCCAGCGGGAACATGCGGTCGTAGTCGGTCAGGCGCGCCGCCATGTCGGAGCGCAGCGGCTCGTGCGACTCCTCGAGCAGCTTCGCGCGGAAACGCGGGGTCGCGCATGATGGCGAGCCGCTCGGCGACGCTCTTGTTCTGGATGTCCTTGTAGGAACGGCACATCGAGAACGGCGTGCGGCTCGCCTGCAGACCCTGCAGCACGCCGATCGGCCGCGGCGCCACCTGCGCCTTGGCGCTGTGGCCCTTGGCCACCAGCCCCTCGACCAGGCCGAGCAGACGCCGCCAGCTCTCGGGCTTGGAATGGCGCTGCGCCAGCGAGACGGAGAACGGCCGGCCCGACGCGGTGAGCAGCCGCTCGATCATCTCGAACTCGCTCTCGGGGTTGGGCGTGTTGAAGTCGGAGATGAACTCGATCACGCCGCGGCCGGCATCCTTCATGCCGAGCGCGATGCCCAAAAGCTCTTCCTCGGAGGCGCGCAGCGAGGGCGTCGGATCGCCCTTCACGGTGCGATGGTTCAAGGTGCGCGAGGTCGAGAAGCCGAGCGCGCCGTCGCGCATCGCTTCGGCGGTGAGCGTGCGCATGCGCGCCACCTCTTCCGGCGTCGCCTCCTCGAGCCTGGCGGCGCGCTCGCCCATCACGAAGACGCGGAGCGCGCCATGCGGCAGCTGGGCGCCGAGATCCATGTCGCGCGGCCGCGCTTCCAGCGCATCGAGATATTGGCCGAAGGACTCCCACGACCAGTTCAGCCCCTCGTCGAGCGCCGCGCCCGGGATATCCTCGACGCCTTCCATCAGCTCGATCAGGCGCTGGCGGTCCTCGATCTTCACCGGCGCGAAACCGACGCCGCAATTGCCCATCACCGCCGTGGTGACGCCGTGCCAGCTCGACGGCTGCAGGTGCGAATCCCAGGTCGCCTGGCCGTCATAGTGGGTGTGGATGTCGACGAAGCCCGGCGTGACCAGGAGGCCCTTGGCGTCGATCTCCTCCGCGCCCTTGCCCGACACCTTGCCGACCGCGGAGATCTTGCCGTCCTTCACCGCGACGTCGGCCTCGTGCAGGGCCGCGCCGGTGCCGTCCGCGATGGTGCCGCCGCGCACGACCAGATCGAATTCCGTCGCCATGTTCGTTTCTCCCGGGTTGCCGGGAGTGTACGCCGATCCGTCAGACCGCGAAACCGAGGGTCAGTATCCCGCCGGCCGCTGAGCGAAAGCCGCCGCCTTCTCCAGCGCCGCCGCCGCGCGCAGCATCGTCGCCTCGTCGAAAGCGCGGCCGATGATCTGCAGGCCGAGCGGCAGGCCGTCCTTGTCGAGGCCGGCCGGCACCGAGATGCCGGGCAGACCGGCCATCGAGGCCGGAATGGTGAACATGTCGTTGAGATACATGGTCACCGGATCGTCCATCTTCTCGCCGGCGGCGAAGGCCGAGGTGGGCGCGGTCGGCGTCAGCAGCACGTCGCACTTCTCGAAGGCTTCCTTGAAGTCGCGGGCGATCAGCGAACGGATCTGCTGCGCCTTCTTGTAGTAGGCGTCGTAGTAGCCGGCCGACAGAACATAGGTGCCGATCAGGATGCGCCGGCGCACTTCCTTGCCGAAGCCCGCGCCTCGGGTGTTCTCGTACATCTCGGCGAGATCCCTGCCGGGGACCCTGAGGCCGAAGCGCACGCCGTCGTAGCGCGCCAGGTTGGACGAGCACTCCGCCGGCGCCACGATGTAATAGGCCGGCAGCGCGTACTTGGTGTGGGGCAGCGAGATCTCGACCGGCACGGCGCCGGCTGCCTTCAGCATCTCCATGCCCTTGGCCCACAGCGCCACGATCTCGGGCGACGTGCCGTCGACGCGATATTCCTTGGGAATGCCGATCCTGAGTCCCTTGATGTCGGTGTTGCGCGCGGCGGCCGCGAAATCCGGCACCGGCAACGGCGCCGAGGTCGAATCCTTGGGATCATGGCCGGCCATGCCCTGCAGCAAGAGCGCGCTGTCCTCGACGGTGCGCGCGAACGGCCCCGGCTGATCAAGGGAGCTCGCAAACGCCACGACGCCCCAGCGCGAGCAGCGGCCGTAGGTCGGCTTCAGCCCGACGATGCCGCAGAACGACGCCGGCTGGCGGATCGAGCCGCCGGTGTCGGTGCCGGTGCTGCCCGGCACCATGTAGGAGGCGACCGCGGCAGCCGAGCCGCCCGACGAGCCGCCGGGCACCAGCTTGCGATTGTCGCCTTTGCGCTTCCACGGATTCTCGACGCCGCCGAAATGGCTGGTCATGTTGGACGAGCCCATGGCGAACTCGTCGAGGTTGGTCTTGCCGACCATGACCGCGCCCGCCTTCCACAGGTTGGCGGTCACCGTGCTCTCATACTGCGGCACGAAGCCTTTCAGGATGTGCGAGCCGGCCGTGGTCTGCACGCCTTCGGTGCAGAAGAGATCCTTGATGGCCAGCGGCACGCCCTCGAGCAGGCCGGCCTCGCCCTTGGCGCGCCGGGCGTCGGAGGCCTTGGCCATCTCGCGCGCCTTGTCGGGCGTCTCGGTGATGAAGACGTTCAGCGCCCGGTGCTCGTCGAGCTTTTCAAGGTGCGCGTCGGCCACTTCGACGGCGCTCGTCTCCTTCTTGGCGAGCGCGGCGGCGAGCTCGGCGACGGTGAGATCGGTCAGAGCCGCCATCGTCTACTCCACCACCTTCGGCACGGTGAAGAAGCCGCCGGCGTTCTTGTCGGCAGGGTCGATATAGACGGCGCCGCCCGGCGCGTTGGCCAGCACCTTGGCGGCGATGCCGCCGTCGGTCACCTTGTCGGCGCGCATCGGCAGGGTCACGTCGGAAACCGAGGACAGCGGCTCGACATTCCTGGTGTCGACTTCGTTCAGTTGCTCGATCCAGGCAAAAATCCCCGACAGCTCGCCGGCCAGCGGCGCCAACTCCTCATCGGCAACCTTCAGGCGGGCGAGCCGCGCGATGCGCGCCACCGTGTCCTTGTCGAGCGACATGACTCTTGCTCCAAAACCCTTGAATGGCGCGGTTGGTAGCCGTTTTGCCCTGCGCGGGCAACCGGTCTGAGCGGGGCGGGCCAAAAGGCTCGTCTGGAGGCGGCCTCGACGCCGCCTGCCCTCGTTTTCGGCGATACGGCGGGCGGCGACGGCTTCGATTTCGGCTCGGACATTCGGGCGCTTGTCCAGAAGGGCACGGAAATCCTTGCGGTACAGGGCAAGCAGATGACAGTAGCCGTCGGCGATCACGTCGGCGCTGCGCGGGCTGTCGCTGATCAGGCCCATCTCGCCGAAGAAGTCGCCCTCCTTCAGCCTCACCTCGAAGTTGGGGCCCCGCACGATCACCTCGCCGGCGGCGATGAAATACATGGCGTCCGGCGGGCCGCCGATCGCCATGATCTTCTCGTCTGGAAATGCCACGAGGGCGCGCAGCCGCTTTCCCACTTCGGTGATCGCCTTGCTGTCGAGCGAGGCGAACAGCGACACGCGGGAGATCATCCCGGCCAGCTCCAGGCCGAGATCGAGCGGCGGACGCTGGCCGATGGCGCCGCGTCGCTCGGCGAGCTTCTGGCGGAGGTCGTTGTAGACCTCGCGGCTGATGATGCCTTCCTGGAGCCGCCTTGCATATTCCGCCGCCTCGAAGCGAACGGCCGCGCGCTCGAGCTGGCGCGCCTCGATCAATTCGGCATAGCCCGGATACTGCAGCGACAGCGCCTTGAACGCGCTGTCGACCGCCTCCTGGCGGTTCTCGATCACCGCGGCGAGCTTGACCTCCGCGTCGGGTCCCAGCAGGTCGGCAACAGAGCTGATGTTGAACGCCGAGAGCTCGCTCAGCACGCTCTGCGTGACCATCAGGATCTCGAAACGGTCGGCCAGACGTTCCGTCAGCAGCCAGGCGAGTCCCAATCGACGGTGCAGCCAAAGCGCCGCACGGAAGCCGGCGTCGGGGCGCGAGATGTCGCGCAGCCAATCCTCGTAGCCTGCGACGCCGCGGTCGCGCACGGCGTCGATCAGACGGTCGGCGTCCGCGGCCAGCACCGCCACCATGCGGCGCGACAGGATCTGCTGCTCGAACAGCTCGAGATAAAGCTCCTTCTCGCGCGTGCACAACGTGACCAGGCCGACCTTCACCCGCTCATCGAGGTCGAGCGCCAGCTCGGCCGGCACCGATTGGATTTCGGCATCGCCGGCCGAGGCGGGATCGACGTCGAGGCCTCCGACCCGCGCGTTGCGCCGTCGCATGATCTCCTGCAGGTGGTGCTCGACATTGACCCGCGAGAGGGCGAGCACGCGATCGCGCAGCGCGAGCTCCAGGCGGCTCAGCTTGTCCAGCCCGAGGGCATGCATGACCAGACCGAGCGTCGTGGCGTTCACGAACAGGGTAAACAGCACGAACAATACGGCCGAAAGCGCGATGAATTGGCGGATGTCGTCGGGCAGACGCTGATCGCCCGCGGCCACCATGGCGAGCACGATCGTGACGGCGCCGCGCAGGCCGCCCCACACCAGGATCGCCTTGTATCGCTTGTCGACGGGCTGCACGAGATGGGTCTTCTCCAGCACCGGCAGCATGCCGAACACCACGAGTCCGCGTGCCAGGAAGGCGCCGACCGCCACGGCGACGACGCCCCAGACATAGAGCCAGGTGATATTCAACAGCACGTTGGCCGCCACCATCGAGGCCAGCACGAAGATCAGGCAGTTCGCCCAGAACTCGAGCTGGGCCCACAACTGGCGCAACGCCGCCCATTGGCGCGGATGGAGAAGCGTCGGGCCGTAGGCCGCGACCGTGAGGGCGGCCATCACCACCGAC
Organism: uncultured Alphaproteobacteria bacterium; assembly: GCA_963755585.1. Classification (GTDB taxonomy): domain Bacteria; phylum Pseudomonadota; class Alphaproteobacteria; order Reyranellales; family Reyranellaceae; genus Reyranella. The sequence goes on along the minus strand of CAVWKN010000034.1, from coordinate 16,597 downwards.
ACGACGCCGGAGACGTGCCAGTAGCGGTCGGCCACCAGGAAACTGAGGTAGCTGAGGCTGACCGTGACCGAGGCGATGGCGGCGTCGGATTCGCCCAGCCGCGGCAGCAGCAGCATGGCAACGCGGGCAATGATGTAGCCATAGATGAGGCCGCCGACGAATTCGCGCAGGAAGACCAGGATCGCGCCGGAGGGATCGGCGGTGAGCCCGGCATCCCCCGGATCGGCCGCGAAGCGCGCGATCAGGATGCCGATGAAAAGGCCGAAGGCGGCGATGGCGACGGCGTCGTTCAGCAGCGATTCGCCCTCGGCCAGGATCGACAGCCGCTTGGGCGCGCCGACGTCGCGAAAGATGCCGATGACGGCGGCGGGATCGGTGGTCGACACCACGGCGCCCAGCAGCAGGCAGACGACGATGTCCATGCCGGTCGCCAGATGGACGACGCCGGCCACGCTGGCGATGCACACCAGCACCGCCACGATGGCCAGCAGCAGCACGGCCCACACCTCGTCGAGCAGGCGGCGCACGTCGATCGTGAGGCCGGCGTTGAAGAGCAGCGGCGGCAGGAAGAGCGGCAGGAACACCTCGGTGCCGACCTCGAGCTTGTCCAGACCGATGAAGGCATCGCCCAGCACCCAGAGCCTGGTGCCGGTCGAGATGATCCACGAGCCGAGGAAGCCCATCCCCATGCCGGCGATGGCCAGCAGGACGGTGTGCGGCAGGCGGAAGCGCTCGGCCACCGGCACCAGCAGGCTCACCACCGTCAGCACCATGGCGATCGCGAGCAGAGCGTAGATCGTATCGGTCACCTGATGAACTTACCCCGGATGAAGCCTGTGTCGACCGCGACGGTTGCCCGTTTTATAACCTCGACGATGGCCAAGCTGGCAGTCTTCATTCACGGCATGTGGGGCACGCCGGACGTATGGCGGAACTGGCGGACCGTGCTCGAGACGCGGGGCTGGCAAACCCTGGCGCCCGCGCTGCGCCACCACGATGCCCCGCCGCACGCCCCGCCCGGCGCGCTCGGCGTCACCAGCCTGCTCGACTATGTGGCCGATCTCGAGGCGGAATTGCGTGGCTTGCCGGAGAAGCCGGTCGTGATCGGCCATTCGATGGGTGGGCTGATCGCGCTGCTGCTGTGCGCGCGCGGTCTGGCGCGCGCCGGCGTGCTGCTCACGCCCGCGGCGCCGGCGAGCGTGATCGCCATCCGGCCGTCCAATTTCGTGGCCTTCGCCCGCATCCAGATGCGGTGGGGCTGGTGGCGCAAGCCGCATCGCGCGACGCTGCGCGAGGCGCTGTCGCACACCTTCAACACCACCGATGCCCGCGAGGGCCGCGAACGACATGCAGGGTTCGTGCACGATTCGGGGCGTGCCCTGTTCGAGATGGCGCTGCCCTGGCTCGATGCCCGGAAGGCCACGACGATCGATCCCCGGCTGGTCACCGTGCCGCTGCTGTTCGTCGCCGCCGAGAAGGATCGACTGACGCCGCCGGGCGTGGTGCGCCGCGCGTCGCAACGCTTCGCCCATGTTTCGGACTATGTCGAATATCCCAACCAGGGACATTGGGTCGTCGGCCAGCCGGGCTGGGAGCGGATCGCCGACGATGCCGCGACCTGGCTGGACGGCAAGGCGATCTGAGGCATGGCGGTCGTCGAATTCGCCGAACTGAAGGCGCTCGTGCCTGATGGCCGACTGATGGCGCTCGATGTCGGCAGCAAGACCATCGGCGTCGCCGCTTCGGATGCGCTCCGCATGCTGGCCACGCCGATCACGACCTTGAAGCGCGGCAGGCTCGCGGCCGATCTTGCCGCCCTCGCCGAGCTGGCGAAGAAGCACGAGATCAAGGCGTTGGCGATCGGGCTGCCGCTCAACATGGACGGCACCGAGGGCCCGCGCTGCCAATCGGTGCGCCAGTTCGCGACCAACATCGCCAACCACGGCCCGCCGGCGCTCGCCGCGCTGCCCATCGTGTGGCAGGACGAGCGGCTCAGCACCGCCGCCGTCACCCGCGGCATGATCGACGACTATGACATGAGCCGCGCCAAGCGCGCCGAACGGGTCGACGCCGCCGCGGCCGCCTGGATCCTCGAGAGCGCCCTCGCACGGCTGCGCTAAACGCTCTTTGCTGGGGGCGCGCCACTCCAGTGGCGCGATCTTCTTTGTGACGCAACAAAGACGCGCCACTGGAGTGGCGCGCCCCCAGCCATGAGACCTCACTTCAGAATGATCTCGTGCGTCAGGCGCTCGCTTTCCTCGCCGGCGCGCACGTCGATGGCGAGCTCCCAGCGGCCGGACTTGTCGAACACCATGCCTTCGGCGCGGTAGCGGCCGTCTCCCGCCGACACGATGCTTGGCTTGGCCTTCATGCCGCGTTTGTCGTCCGGCATCAGGGCGTCGACCGCCACCAGTTCGGCCGGGTTGCTGTTCTTGGTGCAGACGTTGAACAGCAGCGCAAACGGCTCGCCGACCTCGATGCGCATCGGCTCTGGGCGAAAGGCGATCATATAGTGGTCGGAGAACACGACCCAGCCGGTGCCGCGCCCGAGATCGAGTGGACAATCCGCCATGGCGGGAGCCGCTCCGGCGAGCGTCGCCAGCAGGAGACCGAGCAGGGGGACGAGAAGCCTCATCGGTACTCCATCAGCGCCGAACTTTGGCGGACCAGGCGTAGTTGAAGCTAATCGAGATGCGCTCGCCGGAAAAGCGCGCCGGCGGCACTTCGTGGCGCAGCCAGCTCTCGAACAGCAGAAGATCGCCCGCCTTGGCCGGCACGCTGACGAACGGCCGGAAGCCCGCGGGCGCGTCGGCCCGCCGTGGCGGCGTCGCCATGTGAAGACCGAGCCGCGGATCCTCGAACTTGAGCGCGCCGGCGCCCCTCGGCACCTCTACATAATAAGTGCCGCTGACAAAGGACGTCGGGTGCAGGTGCAGGGAGTGCACCACGCCGGCCGGCATGACGTTTGCCCAGCAATCGGTCATGCCGAGCGTCCGGCCGGCCAGATCGTAGTGCAGCGCCTGGGCGAACGCCTTGGCGTGCGGGTCGATGCGCCGCCGCAGGCGCGCGAACAGGCCGGAAACGAGATGCAGGCGGTCGAGCGAGCCGTAGGAAGTATAGCCGCCGAGATAGTGCCGCGCCGACCAGCGCCGGCCGGCCGCGTCCGAGGCGGCAAGCGAGCGGCATTCGTCGGCCAGATCCTGGTTGAACCGGCGCGGACCCGGCCCCAGGAGGGACTGCTTGCTGACAAGTGTCGGAAAAAGGGCGCGGATCGCCATAGCGTGATTATCGGTGATGCCGGGCTCTCGTGCTATGGTTTCGCATGCTCAGCGACCAGCAGATCGAAACCTATCGTCGGGATGGCTATTTGGTGATCCCTCGCCTGATACAGGGCGAGCGGCTCGCCGAATTGCGCGCGCTCACCGATCGCATCGTCGACGAGGCGCGCGGTGTCGCCGCCAACGACGAGCTCTACGACCTCGAGCCCAGCCACAGCGCCACCCTGCCCCGCGTGCGCCGGCTGAAGCCCGCGATCTTCAAGCGCTACGCCTTCTTTCATGCCCTGGCGCGCGACCCTGCGATCACCGCGATCCTGGCGCAGCTTCTCGGGCCGGCCATCCGCCAGCACGGCGGCAAGCTCAACATGAAGTCGGCGGGCTACGGCTCTCCGGTCGAGTGGCACCAGGATTGGGCATTCTATCCACACACCAACGACGACGTGCTGGCGACCGGCATCTATCTCGACGACTGCGACATGGATAACGGTCCACTGATGGTGCTGCCCGGCACGCATCGCGGCCCGACCTTCGATCATCACGCCGACGGCCGCTTCTGCGGGGCGATGAACCCGGCCGGTTGCGATCTCGATTTCGCCAAGGCGGTCCCGCTGATGGGGCCGGCCGGGTCGATGACCATCCATCACGTGCGGCTGGTCCACGGCTCGGCACTCAACCATTCCAACCGTCAGCGCCGTCTGTTGCTGCACGAATACACCGCCGCCGACGCGTGGCCGCTGATGGGCGTGGCGAACTTCGAGGAATTCAACGGCCGCATGGTGCTGGGCGAACCGACCATCGAGCCGCGGGTGGTCCCCGCCCCCGTGCGCATGCCGCTGCCGGCCGCCGACCACCAGGGCTCGATCTACGAGAACCAGCGGGGTACGGGCCGGCGCTTTTTCGAGACCTACGAGGAGCGTGTTCGTGTCGGCTAGGATCGCAGCCCTCGTGCTGGCGTTGGTGGTGGCCGGCAGCGCCGCCCAAGCGGCCGAAAAGCTTTCGATCGGCGCCGACCACGGCACGATCGATTTCGCGATCGGCAATTCCAAGATCTTCCGCACCACCGGCAGCTTCAAGGCCTGGCAGGGCACGGTGAATGTCGACGACAGCGCCGTGCCCAACAGCACCGTCGCGGTCGAGGTCAATACCCGCAGCATCGAGATGCTTGATACCCAGCAGACCGCGATGCTGAAGGACAGCGACTTCTTCGACGTCGAGAAATTCCCCAAGATGACCTTCGAATCGAAGAAGATCGAGCGCATCAGCGAGAACAACCTCAAGGTCGAGGGCGACATCACGCTGCGCGGCATCACGCGGCCGATGACGCTCGACGTGACGGTGAACGACCGCCGGCCCGACGCGCCGGCCGGCGCGCGTTACGCCCGCTTCCGCGGCATCGGCACCCTCAAGCGCTCCGAATTCGGCATGACCAAGTATGTCGACATGGTCGGCGACACCGTCGAGATCACCATCGCCACCGACGCCTGGCGCTGAGCGTGCGCCGGCGGGACGGGCACGTGGCCGAGCCGACCTATCATCCCGCCGCCCAGGCGCTGCACTGGATCACCGCGCTCGCCGTGCTGGGAATGCTGGGCGTCGGGCTGTGGATGACCGGCCTGCCGCTGGGCTTCACCAAGCTCTACGCCTATGCCTGGCACAAATGGGTCGGCCTGGTGGTGCTGGTGCTGACGGTCGGCCGCCTGCTGTGGCGCTGGCGCCATCCGCCGCCGCCGCTGCCCGCGGCGATCGTTCGTTGGCAGGCAGTGCTGGCGCCGATCGGCCACTGGGCGCTGCTGGTGCTGCTGCTCGCCATGCCGCTCAGCGGCTGGACGATGAGCTCGGCGGCCGGCGTCAGCGTCTTCTGGTTCGGCTATATCCCCCTGCCCGACCTGGTGCCGCGCGACCCCGCCCTGTTCGAAACCCTGCGGACGACGCATTATATCCTGTCGCGGCTCCTGATCGCGGTGCTGGCGCTGCATGTCGCCGCCGTCGTGCATCATGATGTGCTGCGGCGCGACGGCGTCTTTCGCCGCATGTGGCCGTTCGGAGGAAGCTGATGCGCTGCTGGCCGATCCTCGCTGCCGTGCTCCTCGCCTCGCCTGCCGTCGCGGGACCGCAGGACCCCTGGACCATCGACCCGCGCGCCAGCTCGCTCACCTTCACCGCCACTCAGATCGGCGCCTTCGTCAATGGCCGCTTTCCCAAATGGACCGGCGAGATCGTGCTCGATCCCGCCGCGCTCGCCGCCGCCCGCATCGACATCAGGATCGAGACGCCGCCGGTGACGACCAACAACAACGACGTCGATTCGCTCCTCAAGGGCGCCAGCTTCCTCGACGTCCAGAAATTTCCCGCGGCGCGCTTCGTGTCGACCTCGATCACTGCCAAGGGCGGCGAGCGCTACGAGGCACAGGGCAAGCTCACGATCCGCGACGTCACACGCGACACCGTGCTGCCCTTCACCCTCGCCATCGCCGACGATCCGGCGCAGCCCGGCCGGCTGCGCGCCACGGCGCGCGGGCGGCTCAACCTGAAGCGGCTCGATTTCGGCGTCGGCCAGAACGAATGGGCCGGCACCGGCCAGGTCGCCAACGAGGTCACGGTCGATCTCAACGTGGTGGCGGGCCGAAGCAAATGATCGAGCGGCGCCAGCTCTTCGGCGCCGGCGCCTCGCTCCTCCTGGCGCCCTTCCTGCCGCCCGGTGCGCGCGCCCAATCGGGCCTGTGGCCGGAATGGCTCGGCAGCTACACGCGGTGCCGTGCGGTTCTACCGCTCGATCCCGCTCGAGGACATCTATCCGCCGCCCGAGCACCCCCATGTCGATCTCGAGGATCCCGCGCCGTTCGCGGTCTATTTCTCCATCCGCGCCGATGACGGGATCGCCGTCGTCTGGCTGCGCATCGACGGCGGGCCGATGCAGACGACCTACGAAGGCGAGACGCTGCGCTTCGGTCCGTTGACCAACGGCTTCGCCGCGCTGATCGGCGCGCAGGCCCGTCCCGCGCCACGCTCGGCGAGCCTGACCGTTCGTCCCGACTCGCTCGGCACCGAGGCGCTGTTCAACCATGCCGACGGCAGCTTCTGGCGCCGCCACTTCAACGCCCGCTTCACGCCGGCCGGCGCCGACGTGATCGTCTGGGTGTTCGACGCCGCCGGCACGCGGGCCCGCACGTGGCGCGGTTCGGCAACGCGCTGATCCCCAGGCGGCGACCGGCGCTTGACAGAGGGCGCCGATAATTGGACAGTTAATAAATAGACAGTTAACTGTTCATATTGTTGATGCCATGCCCGGGATCGCCGCAAACCGCTATACCGCCCGCGAACTGGCCCAGTTGGGCGGGATCACCGAACGGACGGTGCGCTACTACGTGCAGGACCGCCTGATCGATCCGCCCGACGGGCGTGGCCGCGGCGCGCACTTCGACGACCGCCACCTGACCCAGCTGCGCCGGGTCCGCCTGCTGCAGGAAGCGGGCCTCGAAAATGCAGCCATCCGCCAATACGGCGGGGATCTCGAAAGCGCGCTGGCCAGGCGCGGCATCCGGCTGAAGGACGCCGAGCGGTCGTGGGCAAATTTCACCCTGGAGGCGATGCAGGCCTATCGGAAGCTGGCTCGCCCCAAGCTGCAAGCGACCGACACGTCGACCCTGACGCGAGTCGGCATCGCACCCGGCATCGATTTGTTCATCGCGGGCACACAACGGCTGCCGCCGCCAGCGCGGCTGGCCGAAGTCGTGCGTTTCGTCCGATCCGCCTTTTCGATCGAGGACAAGTAGGAATGGCGAAGCAAATAGATCGAATCCGGGAATATTACGCGCAACTGGTCACCGCGAACGGCGGCACGACGGACGAAAGACTCATTGCCGCCTTCGCCGCGACACCCCGGGAACAGTTCACCGGCCCCGGCCCCTGGCAGGTGTTCGCCGTCGCGGGCCTCAAGTACATCGAAACACCGTCCGCCGATCTCGCCTATCTCTACCAGGACGTCCTGATCGGCCTTGCACCGGAACGCGGGATCAACAACGGCGAACCGAGCCTGCACGCCCGCTGCCTCGCAGCGCTCGCGCCCGCGCCCGGCGAAACCGCCGTGCATATCGGCGCGGGAACCGGCTACTACTCCGCCATCCTGGCGAAGCTCGTCGGTTCCTCCGGTTCAGTCGTGGCCTATGAGATCGAAGAGGATCTGGCCGCAAGCGCCGTTCAAAACCTGAGAGCCCTGCCCAATGTGAGCGTGCGGTCGCGATCGGGCACCGCCGAGCCATTGCCGCCGGCCGATATCATCTACGTCAATGCGGGCGCGACCCATCCGCCGGATGCCTGGCTCGATTCGCTCGAGCTTGGCGGACGTCTGCTGTTTCCATTGACGCCCGCCGTCGGCCTGGGCGGCATGCTCCTCGTCACGCGTCGCGCCGCCCGGGATTACGCCGCACGCTTCATCTCGCTGGCCCAATTCATTCCCTGCATCGGTGCGCGCGACGAGGAGAGCTCGAGGCGACTGGCCAATGCTTTTCGGACGCGCAGTCCCTTCAGCGTACACTCCCTGCACCGAGCGACGCCGCCCGACGACACATGCTGGTACGCCGGGACCGGCTGGTGGCTCTCGACGGCCGCTTAGGACGGCCGCGGCCCGACATAGTTCGACTGCGGGCGGATGATGCGGCCACCTTTCTCCTGCTCGAAGACGTGGGCGCACCAGCCGGCGGTGCGGCCGACGGCAAACAGCGCGGTGAAGGCGCTGCGCGGCACCTCGAGCGCCTCCAGGAGCAGCGCGGTGTAGTACTCGACGTTGATGTCGAGGCGCCGGCCGGGCTTGTGCTTGCGCAGCGCGGCGATGGCGCCCGTCTCGACCGCGGTGGCGTAGGCGAGGCGCCCGGCGGTCGCGGGCAGCGTGGCGACGGCGGCCTTCAGCACGTCGGCGCGCGGGTCTCGCACCTTGTAGATGCGATGGCCGAAGCCCATCAGGGTGGTGCCCTTGGCGAAGGCGTCGTCGAACCAGGCCTCGGCGCGCGAGGCCTCACCGATCTCGTCCAGCATGTCGAGGACAGGCCCGGGTGCGCCGCCATGCAGCGGGCCCTTGAGCGCGCAAAGCGCCGCCAGCACCGAGGAGATCAGCCCGGCATGCGTCGACGCCACGACCCGGGCGGTGAAGGTCGAAGCGTTGAAGCCATGGTCAGCAATGGTGGCGAGATAGGTGTCGAGCGCCTTCTCGAAGACCACGCCGGCGCGCTGGCCGCGGATCATGCGCAAAAGGTCCTGCGCCGTCGTGAGCTGCGGATCGGGCGCGATCGCCGACAGGCCCTTCTCGGCGTTGAGCAGCGCCGCCAGGAAGACCGGCATGGCGCCGCAGACCAGGAAATGATGGGGCGTCTTTTCGTTGTCGGGCAGCATGCCGACGCCGACCCGCAGCGCCTCGACCGGATTGAGGCCACGCGTGGCGGCCAGCAGCTTCGGCACCTGGGCGAAGGCGTGCACGCGCGCCGCCGCCAGGCCCCTGGCGACCGCCGCCTCGTCGCCGCCTCCTTCGGCATAGCCGTCCCACAGCAGGGCCGCGACGCCTTCGAAGCCGCGCGTGGCGACAAGCTCCTCCAGGGCATGGCCACGCACGGTCAGCCGGCCAGCCTCGCCATCGACCTCGCTCATCACCGTGTCGGCCACGATCACCCCGTCGAGGCCGCTATCGACCCGTGTCTGCAGCATTGGCTTTCCTTTCCCAGTGTCGCCGGCAAAATCGGATCGCGGAAATATATTGTCAATCTTGATTATATTGATCAATATACTGTCATGTCGAACGAATGGCTGAGTTCCCGGGAAGCCGCGCGACGCCTCGGCGTGTCGGCAGCGACGCTCTACGCCTATGTCAGCCGCGGGCTGCTGCGCTCCGAAGCGGTCGATGGCCGCCGCGAGCGCCGCTACCGCGCCGACGACGTGGTGCGCCTGAAGCGCCGCCGCGATGTCGGCCGCAAGGCCGAATCGATCGCCAACCACGCGCTCGATTTCGGCACGCCGGTTCTCGAATTGGCGCTGACCCTGATCGAGGACGGACATCTCTACTATCGCGGCCTCGACGCCGCGGCGCTGGCACGCACCGCTTCGCTGGAGGAGGTCGCCCGCCTGTTGTGGAATTGCGACGAGGAGCCGTTCGCCGCCGACAACATCCCGCCCCTCACGACGGCGCTCCGCCGCGCCTGGCTGGCCGCGGCCACGCTCGCGCCGGTCGATCGCTGCCTCGTGCTGCTGCCGGCCGCCGCGGCGCTCGACCATCCGAGCTGGGTCGAGGATCGCTCGGCGATGCTCGAGACCGGCGTGCGCGTGCTGCGCCTGCTGACCGCGGCGGTGACGGCGCGGCCGCTCTCCACGCTTCCCGTCCATGAGCAGCTCGCCGCCGCCTGGAAGGTGCCGCCCGAGCGCGCCCCCCTGCTGCGCGCCGCGCTCGTCCTGTCGGCCGACCATGAGTTCAACGCCTCGGCCTTCGCCGCCCGCGTGGTGGCCTCGACCGGCGCCAATCTCTACGGCGCCACCATGGCCGGGCTGGCGGCGCTGAACGGCCCGCGCCATGGCGGGCTGACGCGGCGGGTCGCCGCCCTGTTCGACGACCTGAAGAAGGCCACCGACCTCGATGCCGAGCTGGGCCAACGGGTGCGCGATCACATCTACATTCCCGGCTTCGGCCACCGGCTCTATCCCGACGGCGATATCCGCGCCCAGACCCTGTTCGCCCTGTTGCGCGAGGCGCTGCCCCGCTCGCCCGAGCTCGCTTTCGCCGAACGGCTGGCGGCGGCGGCCGAGCGCCTGATCGACCGCAAGGCCAACGTCGATTTCACCACCGTGACGGTCGAGCGCGTGCTCGGACTGCCCAAGGATTCGGCGCTCGCGCTCTTCCTGCTGGGTCGGACCGTGGGCTGGATCGCCCATGCTCTGGAACAGGCGGCGCATGGCGCCTTGATCCGGCCGCGCGCCCGCTATACGGGTCCACGGCCCGGCAGCGGAGGCAATGGCTGATGACTGACGCCCTCCTCATCATCGACATGCAGCAAGGCTCGTTCGGCCCGGCGACGCCACGCCACGACTCGACGGCTCTGGTCGGCCGGCTGAACAGGCTCGCCGGCACGGTGCGCGAGACAGGCGGCGCGGTCATCTTCATCCAGCATGACGGCCCGCCGGGCGATCCCCATCATCCCGATCAGCCGGGCTGGAAGCTGCTCGACGATCTCGACGTCCAGCCGGCCGACGCGATCATCCACAAGAAATCGTGCGATGCGTTCCTGGATACGTCGCTCGCGGAATTCCTGGCCGCGCGCTCGATCGACCGGTTGATCGTCACCGGCTGTGCGACCGACTATTGCGTCGACACCACCGTGCGCAGCGCGCTCGCACGCGGTTATCCCACGATCGTGCCCTCCGACGGCCATACGACGTCGGACCGGCCGCACCTCGCCGCCGTCAAGATCATCGAGCACCACAACGCCATCTGGGCGGACTTCCTGGCGCCCCGCGGACCGGCCGTGGTGTGCCCCTGCTCGGACGTTCCGGTTATCCACCAAATCGCCGCCTTGCGAGTGCGGCACCAGCATGCTTAACGTCGCGCTTTAGTGACAAGAAAACGCATGGGCGTGCCGAGGTTGCCCCACCTTCTCGGCATCGAAGGTCTTTCGCCTGAAGCCATTTCGGGCCTGCTCGACCTTTCCGAAAGCTACATCGACCAGAACCGATCCATCGACAAGCGGCGCGACCTCTTGTCGGGCCGCACCGTCATAAACCTGTTCTTCGAGAACTCGACGCGCACCCGGACGAGCTTCGAGGTCGCCGCCAAGCGGCTGGGCGCCGACGTGATCAACATGGACGTCGCCACCTCGTCGGTGCGCAAGGGCGAAACCCTGCTCGACACGGCGATGACCTTGAACGCCATGCGGCCCGATTCGATCGTCGTGCGGCACAGCGAATTGGGCGCGGTGAATCTCCTGTCACAGAAGGTCAATTGCGCCGTCATCAACGCCGGCGACGGCCAGCACGAGCACCCGACCCAGGCGCTGCTCGACGCGCTCACCATCCGACGACGACGCGGCAGCCTGCAGGGCCTTCTGGTGGCGATCTGCGGCGACATCATGCACAGCCGGGTGGCGCGCTCGAACATCCACCTGCTGCAGATCATGGGCGCCAGGGTGCGGGTGGTCGGCCCGCCGACCTTGATGCCGACCGACATCGAGAAAATGGGCGTCGAGGTCCATTACAGCATGAAGAGCGGACTGAAAGACGTCGACATCGTCATGATGCTGCGCCTGCAGACCGAGCGCATGCAGGGCCTGTTCGTGCCGTCGATCAGCGAATATTTCCACTTCTTCGGTCTCGACCACGAGAAACTGAAGTTCGCCAAGCCCGACGCGCTGATCATGCATCCCGGCCCGATGAACCGCGGCGTCGAGATCGATTCGGAGGTCGCCGACGACCTCGACCGCTCGGTCATCCACGAGCAGGTCGAGATGGGCGTGGCGGTGCGCATGGCCTGCCTCGAGGCGCTGATCGGCGGGCGACGCAACGCGCTGGCGGGAGCCGCGGCGTGAAAGGCAACGTCAACCCGGGAACGCCGCAGCACAGCGGATCGACCGCCTACATCAACGCCCGCATCATCGATCCCGCGGGCGACGCGGAATATCGCGGCGCCGTGCTGATCAGCGACGGCAAGATCGCCGACTACGGGCCCAACCTGTTCGCCTCGGGCGCGCCCTACGGCATCCAGTCGGTCGACTGCCGCGGCCTCTATCTCGCGCCGGGCATCGTCGACACGCGCGTTCACACCGGCGAGCCGGGCGAGGAGCACAAGGAGACCCTGGCGAGCGCCGGTGCCGCCGCCGCCGTCGGCGGCATCACCTCGCTGGTGCTGCTGCCCGACAACGAGCCGCCGTTCGACGATGCCTCGCTGATCGAGTTCGTCGCCCGCCGCGCCCGCCAGGTGAAGCTCGCGAACATGTACGCCTACGGCGCGCTCACCGTCGGGCTGGAGGGCAAGGAGCTGGCCGAGATCGGCCTTTTGGCCGAGGCCGGGGCCGTCGCCTTCACCGACGCCGACCATTCCGTCGGAAACGCCCAGGTCCTACGCCGCGCGCTCTACTACGCCAAGGCGTTCGACGCGCTGATCGTCCATCTGCCGCAGGAGCCGACCCTCTCGACCGGCAACATGACCAGCGGCGAGACGGCGACCCGGCTCGGCCTCTCGGGCAATCCGCCGCTCGCCGAGGTGATGATGGTCGAGCGCGACATCCGCCTCGCCGAGATGACCGGCGGGCGCCTGCACCTCGCCAAGATCTCGACCGCCGAAGCGGTCGCAGCGGTCGCCGCCGCCAAGGCGCGCGGGCTCAAGATCACCTGCGATACCGCGGCGCCTTATTTTGCGCTGAACGACCTCGCCGTCGGCGACTACCGCACCTTCGGCAAGCTGGTGCCGCCGCTGCGCGCCGAGAAGGACCGCATGGCCGTCGTCGAAGGACTGAAGGACGGCACGATCGACGCCATCGTCTCGGACCACCGGCCGCAGGACCAGGACAGCAAGCGCGTGCCGTTCGCCCAGGCCGAGCCGGGCGGCATCGGGCTCGAGACCCTGCTGCCGATCTCGCTCGAGCTGGTGCACAACGGCCATCTCACCCTGCCCCGCCTGTTCCGCCTGCTGTCGAGCACGCCGGCGCGACTGTTCGGCTTGCCGGGCGGCCGGCTGGCCAAGGGCGCGCCGGCCGACCTCGTCGTGTTCGACGCCGACTACGCCTGGAAGGTCGATCGCGACGAGCTCTGCAGCAAGACCAAGAACACGCCGTTCGACGAGCGTCCGGTACAGGGCCGCGTCATGGCCACCATCGTGGGCGGCCGCACCATCTATCGCGACGATGGTTTCACGACGACTGCGCAGGCGGCCTGAACAAAAGCCGCCTCCAAACGGCCACTTCGTCTGCTATTGTCGCCCGCGTTTTCACAGACCGGGGCGATGGATGATGTTTCGACAGTCTCTTCTTCTCGGAGCCGCGACGGTGGCACTGGCCGGCGCGGGCCATGCCCAGACGCGCGGCCAGTCGCGCGACGACCTGCTCGACGCCCTGACGCGCCACATCCAGATCTGCGGCGAGATCACCGACACCCAGCAGCGCCTGTCCTGCTACGACAGGCTGCAGACCCAGGTCGGCGGCGTGACGGCTCCGACTGCGGCGCCGACGCCGACGCCGCTGCAGGCAGCGCCCGCGCCCTCGATGCAGGCGAACCCGCCGCCGAGCACGGGATCGTCGATCAGCAGCGCGCCCCTCTCGCCCCAGCCGCTCGGCGTGCCGGGCGGCGGCGTCGCCACGTTGGGTGGCCCGTCTCCGCCGCCGCCCTCGGGCAGCCTGGCGCCGCCGGCGGATCCCAACGCCGCCTTCGACCCCCGCAACTCGACCTACCGCGCGCCCGAGGCGCAGGGTCCCAAGCCGCAGCCGCAGATGCGCCGCACCGGGCAGCGCCCGATCCCCTACTCGGCGACGCCGCAGCCCCTGGTGACGCTGGGCGCGGCCAACCTGACCTACGGCGATTCGCGCTACTGGCAGGTCACGGTGACGCTCACGTCCAACACGCCGCGCGGCCTCAACACCCAGGCCGAGTGCACCTTCATGAATGCCGGGCGGCCGGTCTCGACCGACTATCTCGGGCCGGTGTACATCCAGCCCGGCGAGCAGATCACCACCGAGTTGATCGGACCGCCGACCACGACCTACGTCGATTCGACCAACTGCAAGATCACCAGCCCCTAGACGCACATGCTGTCGACCCTGGTCCTCCTGCTGGCGCCTTTCCTGCTGGGTTACCTGCTGGGCTCGATCCCGTTCGGCCTGCTGCTGACCCGCGCCGCGGGCCTGGGCGACATCCGCAAGGTGGGCTCGGGCAATATCGGCGCGACCAACGTGCTGCGCACCGGCCACAAGGGCCTGGCTGCCGCCACCCTGCTGCTCGACGCCCTCAAGGGCGCGGCGGCAGTGCTGATCGCGGCGCAAGTGGGCGAGCTCGCCGCGGTCGGCGCGGCGGCGGGCGCCGTGCTTGGCCACATGTTCCCGGTGTGGCTCTCCTTCAAGGGCGGCAAGGGCATGGCCACCGCGCTCGGCGTGATGTGGGGCCTCTACTGGCCGGTCGGCGCCATCGCCTGCGCGGCGTGGCTCGTCGTCGCCGCAATCTTTCGATATTCGTCACTGGCGACCTTGCTGAGCGTCGCGGTCGCCCCGATCGCCGCCTGGTTCCTGACGGATTCGCGCGCGGCGATCCTGCTCACCCTGCTGGTGCCGCTGGTGTGGGCGCGCCATCACCAGAATATCAGCCGGCTGCTGGCCGGCACCGAGCCCAAGATCGGGCAGCGTTCCAAGGTCGAGGGCGCCTCTACTTCAGGCGCGTGAAGCCGTCGGCGCTCCAGTCCTCGCTGCCGACGCCGTGATGGACGAAGAACAGCCCGTCGGGATCGTATCTTGTCCTTCACCTGCCGCAGCCGGGAATAGTTCGCGCCCCAGAAGGCGCTCTGCCAGTCGGCTTCGAAGTAGTTCGACTCCGACACGTAGGAGCCGTGGCTCGGCACCAGTTTGCGCAACTCGCCCATTGCCGCTGCGATGTTGTTCGCGTTGCGACGGGCGAGCGGCAGGTCGGGCTCATGGCCGGCGATGCCCTGGAAAGGCCGGCGGGCCCTCGGCGGCGATGATGGCCAGCGCAAAGGCGTCGGCGGCCGCGGGATTGCGTGGCGGTGTTGCGCGCCGCGGCGATCGCCTCGGCCGGCGCGCCGGCCAGGCCCTTGTTGAAATGCAGCGACGTCGCCGCGACGGCGTGAAGCGGCGAACAGGGCGTCGACCAGTTGCGGCTGGCGTGCCGGCTCGAGCAGCGTAGCCGGCATCCAGGTCGATTCGTAGCCGTGCAGGAACCAGCCGGCCTCGCCCTGGTTGCCGGCCCAGAACACGTTGCCCTCCGGCGCGCCTGGGCGATCGTCGCTCAGCACGATCTGCGGTGCGTTCTGCTTGAGAAATGCGGCGTCCCACAGATGCTGCGTCGGCGCGCGCGAAGAACTGCGGCGCCATGACGATAGGTGAAGTCGCCGCCTTGCTGCCGCGATCCAGGACAGGAAAGGCTGCCACGCCGCCTCCGCCTGAGCGCGGTCGAGGTCCTGGAAGACCATGGCGACCTCGAGGACGTTGGCGCCGTGGAACTTGACCTGCTCTCCCCAGTGCGGGTTGAAGAGCGCGTCGCGATAGAAGGCGACGAAGCGCTCGATCAGCTTGCGGAACGCCGCATCGGAGCTGGCCTTCACCGACCGCGAAGGCGCCGCCGAAGACCGGCGGCAGGTCGTGCGTGCGCAAGGTCAAGCCGCGTGACCACGCCGAGGCTGCCGCCCCCGCCGCCCTTCAGCGCCCAGAACAGATCGGGGTTGGTGCAGGCGTTGGCGATGCGCACCGCGCCGTCGGCGGTCACCACTTCGGCCTCGAGCAGGCTGGCGGCGGCCATGCCGTAGCGCTTGGAGAAGCTGCCGAAGCCGCCGCTCTGGACCAGGCCGGCCACGCCGACCGTGAGGCAGCCGCCGCCCTGCACGTAGCGGCCGGCCTTGGCGACAGCGGCATAGGCATGCAGCCAGATCGCGCCGGCGCCGATCGACACCGCCGGCTGCGGGGCATCGCTGCAGCCCCGGCCGACGAAGCCGTCGTGCAGCTCGATGTGATCCATCGGCCGCGTCCAGACGAGCAGCGAATCCGCCGCATTCGACGTGCCCTGGTAACTGTGGCCGCCGCCCTTCACCACCAGCCGCAGCCGATGCGTGCGCGCGAAGTCGACCGCCGCGGCCACGTCGGCGGCAGTGCGCGCAGCGACGGCATAGACGCTGGGCGCCGACGTCCAGGCGTCGACCCAGCCGCTGGTCTGGGTGAGCGCGACATTGTCGCCGATGTACCAGGGGTTCTTCAGGCCGCGGAAGACCGCCGCGCATTCGGCGCTCTCGGGCGCGCTGCGGCACGCCGCGAGCGGCGAGCGCACCTCGACAAGCTGTCCGCCCACTTTCGCGTTGAGCTCGCTCCATTGCGCGGCCGAGGGCCAGGAAGGATCGCCCGGGCGGCTGCGGCGAAAGACGGATGGGGGAGTTTGGGCATGGGCGGTCGACATCAGCGGCAGTCCTCCGGCCAGCATCATGAGCTCACGTCGCTTCACATGTCGCTTCATGGGATCCCTCGGTATGGCGGCCAACAAGCACCACCCTTTTTACCCGCCAACCCGTTGATCCGGCCGCGATTTGTGACGACCGGCGCGGCCCGTGGGACGACCGGCAAGACAGGCGTGACGAACGGCCCCGG
>CAVWKN010000033.1:0-73530 GCA_963755585.1 uncultured Alphaproteobacteria bacterium | reverse complement strand
CCTTCAGTTCTTCTTCGCCGCCTTGCCGTCGTAGCGGCGCGCCCACTCCTCCAGGATGCGTGTGCGGTTTTCCGACGCCCAGGCGAAGTCGTTCCTGATCATCGATTCGGCGACACCGGCGGGATAGTCGGGAATGTGGCTGGCGATGCCCGGCATGGCGACCTGGCTCACGAACGAGGCGTAGAGTTCGTTGGCTTTGCGGCTCGAGGCGAAGTCCATCAGCCGGCGCGCGGCTTCGGGCTTCCTGGTGCCGCGCAGGATGGCGGCCGCATCCATGTCCCAGCCGCCGCCCTCCTTCATCACCAGGCCCTCGATCGGGGCGCCCTTCTGGCGCGCGCTGGCGGCGGCGAGCTCGTAGGAGATGCCGAGCGGGAATTCGCCCGAAGCGGCCTGGCGGCAGGGCCGCGTGCCCGAATGCTCGTAGACCGCGATATTGTCGTGCAGCCTGTCCATGAACTCCCAGGCCTTGGCCTCGCCGAACATCTGGATCCAGGCCGCGACGTGGAAGTAGCCGGTGCCCGACGATGCCGGATGCGGCATGGTGAGCTTGCCCTTGAAGCGCGGATCCACGAGATCGAACCACGAGGCGGGCCTGGGCAGGCCGAGCTTCTGCGCCTCGACCGTGTTGAAGCAGACCGCGGCCACCCACGCCTCCATGCCGACCCAGGCCGGCGGGTTGGCAGGATCGCGGAAGGCCGGCTTGATGGCGGCGAGGTTCGTGGGCGCGTAGGGCTCGAGCAGGCCGCGCTTGTCGAGCAGCAGCATCGAGGTGACGGCGAGGCCCCAGATCGCGTCGCCCCGCTGCACGCTCTGCTCGGCCAGCACGCGGGCGGTGATCACGCCGGTCGAATCCCTGTTCCACAGGATCTCGATATCGGGATTCTCCGCCTCGAACGCTTTCTTGAAGTCGTTGAGGTTCTCGATCTCCAGGGTCGAATAGACTTCGAGCCTGACGCGATCCTGCGCGGCGGCGGTCGTGGCGAGCAGCGCCAGCACCGCGCCGAGAAGCCAGTACTTCATGCGCATCTCCCTCAACTCACTCTATCACAGGGGCGGTCGCCATTGATCGCCCGTCGACCGGCCGTTAGGGTCGAACGCACAATAACTGCAGGAGGCGATGGCCATGTTCGTTGCCAAGTTCGTTGCTCGTATGGCCGTTCTCGCCGCGGCCGCCCTTTGCGTGACGTCGCTTGCCGAGGCCAAGACCCTGCGCTGGGCCAGCCAGGGTGACGCCCTCACCCTCGATCCGCACTCGCAGAACGAGGGTCCGACGACGGCGATGAACAGCCACATCTACGAAGCCCTGATCAGCCGCGACCCCTCGCTTGCCAAGGTGCCGGGGCTGGCGCTGTCGTGGAAGACGATCGCCTCCGACGTCTGGGAGTACAAGCTCCGGCCCGACGTCAAGTTCAGCGACGGAACGCCCTTCACCGCCGACGACGTGGTGTTCAGCTACAACCGCGCTCTGTCGTCCAGCTCCGACTTCAAGGCCTACATCTCCTCGATCAAGGAGGTGAAGGCGATCGATCCGCTCACGGTGCACATCATCACCGACGGGCCCAATCCCATCCTGCCCGACTACACGAGCGCCATCCTGATCATGTCCAAGGCGTGGTCGGAGAAACACAACGTCGCCAAGCCGCAGAGCTTCAAGGACAAGGAAGAGACCTTTGCGGTGCGCAACGCCATGGGCACCGGACCCTACACCGTGAAGCAGCGCGACCCCGACGTGCGCACGGTACTGGAGAAGAATCCGACCTACTGGGGCGCCAAGGAATTCCCGAACTATCCCGATGAGCTCGTCTACACGCCGATCAAGGAGCCGGCGACCCGGGTGGCCGCGCTGATCTCGGGCCAGGTCGACTTCGTGCTCGACGCGCCCTTGCAGGACATCGCGCGCATCAAGCAGACGCCGGGCCTCAAGACCGAGGAGACCGCGCAGGTGCGCTCGATCTTCCTCGGCCTCGACATGGGCTCGGCCGAGCTCAAATATTCCGACGTCAAAGGCAAGAACCCGTTCGCCGACAAGCGCGTGCGCCAGGCCATGTATCAGGCGATCGACATCAACGCGATCAAGGCCAAGGTGATGCGGAACTTCTCGGCCCCTGCCGGCCTCACCACCGCGCCCGGCGTGCACGGCTACACCAAGGAGCTCGACCAGCGGCTGAAATTCGACGTCGCCGGCGCCAAGAAGCTGATGGCCGACGCGGGCTATCCCAACGGCTTCGGCGTGACCCTCGACTGCCCGAACGACCGCTACAACAACGACGAGCAGATCTGCCAGGCGGTCGCCGGCATGCTGGCGCAGATCGGCATCAAGATCGACCTGCAGGCACGTTCCAAGACGCTGCACTTCCCCAAGCTGCAGAAGAAGGACTCCAGCATGTTCCTGCTGGGCTGGGGCGTGCCGACGCTCGATTCGCACTACGTCTTCACCTTCCTCTACCAGACCGAGGATGCCGCGAAGAAGGTCGGCGGCTGGAACTACACCGGCTACAGCAATCCCAAGATGGACGCGCTGACCGACGCCATGCTGAAGGAGGTCGACCAGACCAAGCGTGACAAGATGATCGCCGATGCCTGGGCGCTGGCCATCGCCGACATGCCGTACCTGCCGCTGCACCATCAGCTCATCGTGTGGTCGATGAGCGACAAGGTGACGATCCCGATCTTCGCCAACGACTTGCCCAACTTCAAATTCGCCACGCTCAAGTGAGCAAGGCGGTCTGAACGAGGGAAAGCCGGCGCGTGCTGGCTTTCATCGTCTCGCGTCTCCTGCAGTCCGCGGCCGTCATGCTGGCGGTGTCGTTCCTGTGCTTCGCGCTGTTCAACTTCGTGGGCGACCCGGTCAACAACATGGTGGGCCAGGAGGCGACGCCGGCCGAGCGCGCCGAGATGCGCCGCGACCTCGGACTGGAGGATTCCGTGGCCGTGCAGTTCGCCCGCTTCCTGGGCAACGCCGCCACCGGTAATTTCGGCAAGAGCTATCGGCTCGCCCGCCCGGTCTCCGACCTGATCGTCGAGCGCATGCCGGCGACGCTCGAACTGGTGGCGGTGGCGGCCCTGCTGGCGCTCTCCATGGGCATCCCGCTCGGCGTGCTGACGGCGCTGCGCCGCCACAAGCTCGACAGCGGCGCCATCATGACCTTCTCGCTGGCGGGCGTCGCGATGCCCACCTTCGTGATCGGCATCCTGCTGATCTATGTCTTCTCGGTGGAGTGCAAGAGCTGGGCGCCGGCGCTCGGCCTGCCGGCCGACTGGTGCTTCCCGTCGTTCGGGCGCGGCGAGACGGTGAAGCTCGGCCGGTGGAACACCGGCCTGCTGACGACATCGGGCCTGAAGGCCATCGTGCTGCCGGCCTTCACGCTCTCGCTGTTCCAGATGACCCTGGTGCTGCGCCTCGTGCGCTCGCAGATGCTGGAAGTGCTGCGCACCGACTACATCAAGTTCGCGCGCGCCCGCGGGCTCACCAACCGCGCCGTCCATTTCCGCCACGCGCTCAAGAACACGTTGTTGCCGGTGATCACCGTGATCGGCCTGCAGGTCGGCGGCCTGATCGCCTTCTCGATCATCACCGAGACGGTGTTCCAGTGGCCCGGCATGGGCCAGCTCTTCATCCAGTCCGTGCAGTTCGCCGACATCCCGGTGATGGCGGCCTACCTGGTCATGGTCTCGTTCCTCTTCGTGGCCATCAATTTCTTCGTCGACCTGCTCTATGCCGCGATCGACCCGCGGCTCAGGCTCGACCGCGCCCAGTTGGGAACCGCAGGCGGATGAATCCGAAAAGCGCAAAGCTTCCCTGGGCCCTGATCAGCGCGGCCTGTCTTGGTTCGTTCGCCGCCACCTCGAGCGGCACCACGCGCGCGCCCTTCCTGCTCGACATGGCGCACGACCTCGATGTCAGCATGCCGATGGTCGCCAACCTGGTGTCCCTGACGTCCATATCATGGGGTGTCACTTCGGCGCTGGGTGGCTGGTTGTCCGATGTCGTCGGCCGACGGCCTCTTCTGGTGGCGGCCCCCTTTGCCCTGGCGCTCGCCGTGCTGGCACAGGCGCTGGCCGGCTCCTTCTTCTGGATTGCCGTGTGGGCCACAGTCGGCGGCGGCTGCAGCGGCGCCTTCATGGGCGTGGTCTTCGCCGAGGTCTCCGGACGAGTGCCCGACAGCCAGCGCGGCCGTGCACTGGGCTGGGTGATGAGCGGCCAGTCGCTCACTTTGGTGATCGGCGTACCCATGGCCGCCGCCGTGGGCTCGCTGATCGGCTGGCGCGGCTGGCTGGTTTGCGTCGGCGGCATTGCCTTTGCCGCCAGCCTCGCCCTGTTCGCCGCCGTCGGACGCGGCACGGCGGGCCACGTGCGCGGTGGCGTGCGGCCGTCGCTGCGCACGGCGCTGTCGCGCAAGGTGCTCGGCCTGCTGGGCACCGGCATCGCCGAACGGATCTGCTACGGGCTGGCGGCGGTCTATTTTGCCACCTTCCTGCAAGCGACCTATCACCTCTCCCTGATCGAACTCGCCATTCCGTTGGCCGTGTTCGCGCTGGGCAATGTCGCCGGCACCATCCTGGGCGGCCAGCTCGCCGACCGGCTGCGCGATCGGCTGTTGACCTTTGCCATCGCCATGGCGCTGTCGGGCGGGGCCGCCCTAGCGCTTTTCATGTGGCATCCCAGCCTGACGATCTCGGTGGCGCTGGGTTTCGTCTATGTCTTCCTGAACGCGCTGGGCCGGCCTTCCTACATGGCGTCCCTTGCAGCCGTGCCTGAAGAGGTACGCGGCACGGTGCTCGGGCTGAACGGTGCCACGGCCAGTGTCGGCTGGATCGGCGCGGCAGCCCTGGGTGCCGCAATGATCGGCTCGGTCGGCTTCGAGGGCTTCGGCCCGCTGGCCGCTTCGCTCGCCTCAGCCGCCACGGTGGGCGCGCTGCTCAACCGCCGCCGGACGTCATGAGCGACACGACGCTGCGCGCCCGGCTGCGCGAGTCGGACATGTGGTGGAGCTTCCGCCATTCGCCGCTGGCCGTCGCCGCCGCCGTCGTGACCCTGCTCTTTTTCCTGGGCGCCATCTTCGCGCCCTGGGTGGCGCCGTACGATCCGTTCGACATCAAGTCGCTCAATCTGATGGACGCCTTCACACCGCCGGCCTGGAACGAAAACGGCAGCGCCCGCCACCTGCTGGGCACCGACAACCAGGGACGTGACGTGCTGTCGGCCATCCTCTACGGCAGCCGCGTGTCGCTGGTGATCGGGCTCGCCGCCATCGTGCTGTCGGTGACGACAGGCGTGCTGCTGGGCCTCATGGCAGGCTTCCGCGGCGGCTGGGTCGAAGCGGTGGTGATGCGGCTGGCCGACATCCAGCTCACCGTACCCGCCATCCTGATCGCGCTGACCCTCGATGGCGTGGCACGGGTCGTGCTGCCCCGCGGTGTGCACGACGACATCGCCATCTGGGTGCTGGTGCTCTCGATCGGCGTCGCCTACTGGCCGCAATTCGCGCGCGTGACCCGCGCCACGACGCTCGCCGAAAAGAACAAGGACTACGTCAACGCCGCGCGCATCATCGGCGTGCCGGGCGCCCGCATCGCGCTCGCCCACGTGCTGCCCAACGCCTGGGGGCCGGTGCTGGTGATCGCCACCATCGAACTGGCGCTCGCCATCATCGCCGAGGCGTCGCTGTCCTATCTCGGGGTCGGCATGCCGGCCACCCAGCCCTCGCTCGGCACCTTGATCCGCATCGGCAACGCCTTCCTGTTTTCCGGCGAATGGTGGATCGTGATCTTTCCCGCCTTCGCGCTCGTCATCCTGTCGCTGGCGGTAAACCTGCTGGGCGACTGGCTGCGCGACGCGCTCAATCCCAAGCTGCGCTGATTTCTACTTTCGGTTGTTTTACAGGGAATGTCCTCGCGCGTATCTTCGCGCCATGTTCGACGGCCCCCTCACCCCTGAACTCGATCCCGCCGAGCGGCGAGCCCGGTTGCGGCTGGCGCGCAGCGCGCGGATCGGCCCCGTCACCTTCCATCAGGCGCTGGAACATTTCGGCTCGGCCCACGCGGCCTGCGCGCGGCTGGCCACGGTCTCCGATGCCGCGATCGCCCGCGAGGAAGAGGTGCTGATGCGGGGCGGCGGGCGTTTCCTGGTGATCGGCGATCCGGCCTATCCGGCCGCCCTTGGCTGCGTTGGCTGATGCGCCGCCGGTGCTCTCCGCGATCGGCGACCTCGCGTTGCTGGCCCGGCCTACGCTGGCCGTGGTCGGCGCGCGCGAAGCCTCGGCGGCAGGCTGCCGCTTCGCCGCCGAGATGGCGAGGAACCTGGGTGCGGCGGACTTCGTGGTCGCCTCGGGGCTGGCGCGCGGCATCGATGCCGCCGCCCATCAGGCCGCCCTGGCGACCGGCACCGTGGCCGTGCTGGCCGGCGGGATCGACCAGGTCTACCCGCTGCAGAATGCCGGCCTCCATGCCGAGATCGCCGCGCGCGGCCTGCTGCTCAGCGAATCGCGCTGGGGCGTCGCGCCGGTCGCCCGCGCCTTTCCGCGGCGCAACCGCATCGTCAGCGGCCTGTCGGCCGGCGTCGTGGTCATCGAGGCTGCCGCCCGGTCGGGCTCGTTGATCACCGCCCACCGGGCCGCCGAACAGGGACGCGAGGTCTTCGTCGTCCCGGGCTCGCCCATGGACCCGCGCTATGCCGGATCCAATAGCCTTATCCAGGATGGGGCCATTCTGGCCCGCCACGCCAACGATATTCTAGGTGTGCTCGGCCGGCCACGGCCCAACCGCCAAGTCCTTGAGAAACCGAGGCAAAAATCGGCCGACCCGACGGTCGCCCAGGTGCTCTCGGCCCTCGGGTCGGTACCCACTGCGGTTGACGAACTGGTACGTCGATGCCAAGTGTCCGCCGCCTCCATGGCGGAGGTCCTGCTGGCCCTTGAGCTGGAGGGCCGCCTGGAAAGGCACCGGGGTAACCGCGTATCTCTGATCTAGATCAGTGATTTAGCTCCGGTTCTTGATCTTAAACTGGAGCATATACCGGCGATGGACGTACTGGTCGTCGAGTCCCCGGCCAAGGCTAAGACCATTGGGAAGTATCTCGGCCCCGGCTTCACCGTGCTGGCCTCCTATGGTCATGTCCGCGACCTGCCGCCGAAAGACGGCTCGGTCCGCCCGGACGAGGATTTCGCCATGGACTGGCTGGTCGACCCGCAGTCCCAGAAGCGGCTCGACGCCATCGCCAAGGCGGTGACCAAGGGCGGCAAGCTCTATCTCGCCACCGACCCGGACCGCGAGGGCGAGGCGATTTCCTGGCACGTCCGCGACGTGCTCAAGGCCAGGAAGGCGCTCGACGGGGTCGACGTGAAGCGCGTCACCTTCAACGCCATCACCAAGCAGTCGGTGCTCGACGCCGTCGCCCATCCGCGCGACCTCGACCAGCCGCTGATCGACGCCTACATGGCGCGCCGCGCGCTCGACTATCTGGTGGGCTTCACCCTCTCGCCCGTGCTGTGGCGCAAGCTGCCGGGCAGCCGCTCGGCGGGCCGCGTGCAGTCGGTGGCGCTGCGCCTGATCTGCGAGCGCGAGTCCGAGATCGAGGTCTTCAAGACCCGCGAATACTGGACGGTCGATGTCCTGTTCGGCACCGCCAAGAAGCAGACGCTGAAGGCCCGCCTCACCCACCTCGACGGCCGCAAGCTCGACAAGTTCGACCTCGACAACCAGGAGCGCGCCGAGCAGGCCAAGCGGGAGATCGAGCGCCGCGCCTTCTCCGTCGCCTCGATCGACCGCCGCCAGGTGCGGCGCAATCCGCCGCCGCCCTTCATCACCTCGACCCTGCAGCAGGAAGCCTCGCGCAAGCTCGGCGTCGGCGCCGCCACCGCCATGCGCATCGCCCAGCGGCTCTACGAGGGCGTCGACATCGGCGGCGAGACCGTCGGCCTCATCACCTACATGCGCACCGACGGCGTGCAGCTCGCCCCCGAGGCGATCGGCCAGACGCGCCGCCTGATCGAGACCAAGTACGGCCAGAGCTACGTGCCCGAGAAGCCGCGCGTCTACACCTCGAAGGCCAAGAATGCCCAGGAGGCGCACGAGGCGATCCGCCCGACCGATCTCTTCCGCACGCCGCAGGACGTGGCCGCCTACTTGGACAAGGACCAGCTCGGCCTCTACGAGCTGATCTGGAAGCGCACCGTGGCGAGCCAGATGGAAAGCGCCGTGCTCGACCAGGTGACGGTCGATATCGCGAGCGGCGACAAGACCGTGCAACTGCGCGCCACCGGTTCGGTCGTGAAGTTCAACGGCTTCCTCACCCTCTACGACGAGGGCAAGGACGAGAACGGCGAGGACGAGGAAGGCAATTCGATCCTGCCCGACGTCATGCCGGACGAGGCGCTCGATCGCCGCGACGTCCTGCCGGAGCAGCATTTCACCGAGCCGCCGCCGCGCTATTCCGAGGCCAGCCTGGTCAAGAAGCTGGAAGAGCTCGGCATCGGCCGCCCCTCGACCTACGCCAGCATCATCGAGGTGCTGCAGCGCCGGAACTACGTGAAGATCGACCGCAAGCGCTTCATCCCGGAGGACCGCGGCCGCATCGTCACCGCCTTCCTGCAGACCTACTTCCCGCGCTACGTCGAATACAACTTCACCGCCCATCTCGAGGAAGAGCTCGACGACATCTCGGACGGCAAGATCGACTGGCGCCAGGTGCTGCGCGAATTCTGGAAGGCCTTCTCCGCCGCCGTCGGCGAGACCAAGGACCTGCGCGTCAAGGAAGTGCTCGACAAGCTCGACGAGGAGCTCGGCCCGCACTTCTTCCCCGCCAACGACAACGGCGGCAAGAGCCCGCGCGACTGCCCGTCCTGCGCCAACGGCCGGCTGGGGCTTGAAGCTCGGCAAGTTCGGCGCCTTCATCGGCTGCTCGAACTATCCGGAGTGCCGCTTCACCCGCAAGCTCGGCATCGTCGATGCCGACGCCGATGCCGCCTCGGGCGCCAATCTCGACGGACCCAAGCTCCTGGGCATCGACCCGGTGAGCGGCAAGCCGGTCACCCTGCGCAATGGGCCGTACGGACTCTACGTCCAGCTCGGCGAGGCCGAGGGCAAGGAAAAGCCCAAGCGGCAGTCGCTGCTCAAGGGCATGACGCCCGACGAGGTCACCCTGGAGAAGGCGCTGGCGCTGCTCTCGCTGCCGCGCGAGCTCGGGCCGCATCCCGAGGATCAACAGCCGATCCTGGCCGGCGTCGGCCGCTTCGGTCCGTACGTCAAGCACGGCACCAAGTACAAGTCGATCCCGGCCGACGAGAACGTGCTCGACATCGGCATGAACCGCGCCGTGGCGCTGCTCGCCGAGGCCAAGAGCGTGGGCCGCGGCCGGGCGGCCAAGCCGCTGCGCGTGGTCGGCAACCATCCCGCCGACGAGGCGCCGATCGAACTCTATGACGGCCGCTACGGCCACTACGTGAAGCATGGCGGCATCAACGCCACCGTGCCGAACGACCTCAAGCCCGAGGAGCTGACGCTCGACCAGGCGGTATCGCTGCTGGCCGAGCGCGCGGCCAAGGGCGGCGGCAAGAAGCCGGCGCGCGCCAAGAAAGCGCCCAAGGCGAAAGCGACCGCCAAAGCCAACGGCGCGGCGGTTGCCGCGCCGGCCAACGACACAATCAACGACAAAGAAAAGAAACCCAAAACTGCCAAGAAGAAACCTGCGCCCAAGCGCAAGACCATCAAGACCGAGCCCCCGCCCCGCACTGGAACCGATGGCTAAGGGCAAAGTCCCGACCCGCGACGAACTGCTGGCTTTCATCCGCGACAGCGCCACGCCGGTCGGCAAGCGCGAGATCGCCCGTGCCTGGAGCCTCAAGGGCGACCAGCGCATCGAACTGAAGCAACTGCTGCGCGACCTGCGCGACTCGGGCGAGATCGCCGCCGACCGCGCCAAGACCTTCCGCGATCCCACGGCCCTCTCCGACGTGGCCGTGCTCGAGATCGTGCGGGTCGACGGCGACGGCCACCTGATCGCCGTGCCGCTGCGCCACGACGAGGAGAAGGACGGCCCACCGCCCCGCATCGAGATCGCCCCGCAGAGCACGCGCAGCGGCCCGGCGCCCGCCGTCGGCGATCGCGTGCTGGCCAACCTCAAGCGCCGCGGCAAGACCGGCTACGAAGCGCGCGTCATCCGCCGGCTGGGCAGCGGCCCCAAGAAGATCCTCGGCCTCTACGAGGAGCCGCACGGCGGCGACGGCATGGGGCTGGTGAGCCCGACCGACCGCAAGCTCAGGCAAAGCTTCGACGTCCGGCCAGCCGACAGGAACGGCGCCGTACCGGGCGACGTCGTCTGGATCGAGGCGACGGGCGGCGCGCTGTCGCGGCGCGCACGCGTGCTCGAGCGCATCGGGCCGATGAGCGATCCGCGCACCGTGAGCCTGATCGCCATCGCCGCCAACGACATCCCGGTCGAGTTTCCCCAGGCCGCGCTCGACGAAGCCGAGCGCGCCAAGGCGGCGCCGATGGGCGATCGGCTCGACCTGCGCCAGACACCGCTGGTCACCATCGACGGCGAGGACGCGCGCGACTTCGACGACGCGGTGTTCGCCGAACCGGACCCCGACCATCCCGGCGGCTGGCGCCTGCTGGTCGCCATCGCCGACGTCGCCTGGTACGTGCGCCACGACAAGCCGCTCGACCGCGCCGCCTACCGTCGCGGCACCTCGGTCTATTTCCCCGACCGCGTCGTGCCCATGCTGCCCGAGGCGCTCAGCAACCACTGGTGCTCGCTGGTGCCGCGCGAGGATCGCCCGGTGCTGGTGGCCGAGATGTCGATCGACGCCGAGGGCCATCTCAAGCGCCACCGCTTCCACCGCGCCATGATGCGCTCGGCCGCGCGCCTCACCTACACGCGCGTGCAGCGCGCGGTCGACGGCACGCCCGACGCCGAGATCGCGCCGCTGATGGAGACGGTGATCCGCCCGCTCTACGGCGCCTACAAGGTCCTGCTGGCGGCGCGCGAGAAGCGCGGCGCACTCGATCTCGACCTGCCGGAGCGCCAGGTCACGCTCGGCACCGACGGGCGCATTGCCGAGATCGGCGTGCGCGAGCGGCTCGACAGCCACAAGCTGATCGAGGAGTTCATGGTGCTGGCCAACGTGGCGGCGGCACAGGCGCTCGAGCAGCGCCACGCGCCCTGCCTCTACCGCGTCCACGACCAGCCCGACGCCGCCAAGCTCGAGGCCCTGCGCGAGTTTTTGGGCACTCTCGGCATCGCCGTGCCGACCGGCCAGCGGCTGCGCCCGGCCGATCTCAATCGTGTGCTGAATCAGGTCGCCGGCAAGCCGGTTTCCCAGCTGGTCAGCCAGACCGTGCTGCGCAGCCAGAGCCAGGCCATCTACAGCCCCGACAATCTCGGGCATTTCGGCCTGGCGCTGGCGCGCTACGCCCACTTCACCTCGCCGATCCGGCGCTATCCCGACCTGATCGTCCATCGCGCGCTGATCGCCACCTACGGGCTGGGCGACGGCGGCCTGGCCGAGGCCGACAGGGGCCGCTTCGTCGAGTTCGGCGAGCACCTTTCGATGTGCGAGCGGCGCGCCGTCGCCGCCGAACGCGGCGCCATGGATCGTTATGTCGCAGCGTATATGGCGGCCCATGTCGGCGCGACCTTCCCCGGCCGGGTCACCAGCGTCACGCGCTTCGGCCTGTTCGCCGCGCTCGACGGCACCGGCGCCGACGGGCTGATCCCGATCCGCTCGCTCGGCCAGGAATTCTTCCGCCACGACGAAGGCCGCCAGATCCTCATCGGCGAGCGCACCGGCGAGACCTACGGGCTGGGCGATCGCCTCAGGCTGAAGCTCGTCGAGGCCGACACCGCCACCGGCGGCCTGCTGTTCGAGATCGTCGACGTCATCGAGCGGGTCGAGCGCCATGCCCTGCCGCGCGGCCAGCAGCGGCCGCGCAGCGATCGCGGCGTGCCGCGGCGTCCGGTCGCGCATCGCGGGCCGTCTCGGGACAAAGGGTCGCGACGACGAAGCTGAGCCGAGCGCCCATCTTGTCGTGATGAGCATGCAGCCCGCCCGGATCGAGTTCCTGACCGCCCTGCTGCGCGGCTGGCACGGGAAATGTCCGCGGTGCGGCGCCGGCACCTTGTTCGGCAGCTTCCTGAAGATGCGCAGCCACTGCCCGAGCTGCGACCTGGCGCTCGAACCCTATCGGGCCGACGACGCGCCGGCCTATTTCACCATCCTCCTGGTCGGCCACATCGTGGTGCCGATGGTCCTGGTGATGGAGCGCTACGGCAACCAACCGCCGCTGTGGTTTCATGCCCTGCTCTGGCTGCCGCTGTCGGTAGTGCTTGCCCTCTACCTGCTGCCTCACATAAAAGGCACTGTTATCGCGCTCCTGTGGGCGCATCGGATGCCCGCTCCCAAGCCTTCGACCGGGAGCTTCAACTCTTCAGCCTGAAACGTGGCCGCCGGTCAGCGGCTTGTGCTATTGTTGTCGTCTGCTGGGTAAGGAAGTGCCGCTGATCCCTTTTTATCGCCAAGCGCTGCCCCGTGCGGCAGCGGCCCTGTTCGCTGCTTCCCTGGTCGTGTCCTGCGCGACTGCGATCGACACGCCACAGGCGGAAAGCGGCAAGGCGGCGGCCCCCACCGACGTCAATATCGAGCGCGTCGTCCTGCAGGCCTACCGCGCGATCGGCGATCGCCACCTGTTCGAGCCCAACTTCCGCACCCTGTCGGCCGAGACCTATCGCGGCTTCGCCAGTGCCGATCCGGCGCTGTCGCTGGAAACCTCGGACGGCGCCTTTACCATCAAGCGTGACGGCCACGACGTGCTGAGCCGTCCCGCGCCGGCCGATACGGCCGACGGCCGGGCCTGGGGCGGCCTGCTGGCCGAGCTGATGGTGAGCTCCATGGATGCCTCCCCGGTGCTGCAGCAGACCGACCGCCAGGTGCTGATCCGCGACGCCCTGACGGCCACCACCAAGCAGCTCGACCGCAACACCCGCTACGCCGATCCCGAGGAAGCGCGCGACAACCGCTTCCAGCGCGACGGCGGCGGCGGCATCGGCATCACCGTCGAGCGCACCGACGACAAGAAGATCCTGATCCGCGCCGTCCAGGACGGCTCGCCTTCGGCCAAGGCCGGCGTGCAGCCTGGCGACCAGATCCTGGCGATCGACGGCGAATCGATGACCGACCGCACGCTGGGCGATGTCGTGTCGCGCCTGCGCGGCTCGGTCGGCGCGCCGGTCACCCTCACCGTGCTGCGGCCCTCGCAGGGCGCCGAGCTGCCGCTCACCATGAAGCGCAGCCGCATCATCCCGACCACCGTCACCTACGAGCGGCGCGGCGACGTGGCGCTGATCCATCTCACCGGCTTCAACAGCGCGACGACCGACAACCTGCACGCTGCCATCGACAAGGCGCGTACCGACATCGGCAAGGAGCTGGCCGGCGTCATCATCGACATGCGCTCCAACCGCGGCGGCCTGCTCGACCAGGCCCAGACGGTCTCGGAGCTGTTCATCAACGACGGCACCATCTTCTCGACCCAGGGCCGCCATCCCGACAGCCGCCGCGTCTACAAGACCAACGGCCACAAGACCGCCGAAATGCCGATCGTCGTACTGATGAACGGCGGCTCCGCGTCGGCCGCCGAGATTGTCGCGGCAGCCCTTCAGGATCGCGGCCGCGCCTTGATCGTCGGCACCACGAGCTACGGCAAGGGCACCGTGCAAACCGTCGTGCGGCTCAGCAACGAAGGCGAGCTGATCCTCACCTGGTCGCGCCTTCAGGCGCCGTCCGGCTACACCTGGAACGAGCTGGGCGTGCTGCCCAATGTCTGCACCTCCAAAGTGGCCGGTCCTGACCAGCTCGGGCCGAATTCGGTCGATTCCAGCCAGGGCACGCTGATGCGCTGGCATGCGCTGCGCAATCCGACACACCAGGAAGTGACCGACCTGCGCAAGATCTGCCCGCCCGGCGAGAGCAGCCCCGAGCGCGACGTCGAGGTCGCCACCCAGCTGCTGCACGACCGCGGCCTTTATGCCCATGCCGTGCAGGCCGCCACCCAGCAGGCCGCCAGCCCATAGGCCTTTCAGGCGCTTGACACCGCCCAGCCGGCGACTACTTTGCCGGCCTTCCGAGAATTCGCCCTCCAGGGCATAGGGACAAAGACCATGGCCAAGCCGACCTCCATCCTGATCAAGATGATCTCCAGCGCCGACACCGGCTTCTTCTATGTCACCAAGAAGAACCCGCGCACCAAGACCGAGAAGCTCGAACTCAGGAAGTACGACCCGGTGGCGCGCAAGCACGTCGTCTTCAAGGAATCGAAGATCAAATAGTCCGGCGTTTCGCGCCGCGCCTTCAAAGCCGCCCTTCCGGGCGGCTTTTTCGTCATAGGCTTCCGCAGCCAAAGGATTCCGCGCTAGGGTCCGCCCCTTCAGCACCGGGAGGGAATCACATGAGCGCCCAGCTTTCGCGCGACGATTGGAAGAGCCGCATCGGCGGCATCAGCTACCGCAACCAGGCCTTCATCGGTGGCAAGTTCGCGCCCTCCCTCACCGGCAAGACCTTCGACTGCATCAACCCGGCGACCGGCCAGGTCCTGACCAAGGTCGCCGCCTGCGAGCAGGCCGACGTCGATGCCGCGGTCAAGGCGGCTCGCGCCGCTTTCGACAAGGGCACCTGGGCCAACATGCCGCCGGCCAACCGCAAGCGCATCATGCTGAAGCTCGCCGAGCTCATGATGAAGAACCGCGACGAGCTGGCCCTGCTCGAGACGCTCGACATGGGCAAGCCCATCGCCTACTCGACCCGCGTCGACATCCCGGGCTCAGCCAACACCGTGCAGTGGTTCGGCGAGGCGATCGACAAGATCTACGACGAGGTGGCGCCAACTCCCGGCAACGTCGTGGCCATGATCACGCGCGAGCCGTCGGGCGTTGTGGCCGCCGTCGTGCCGTGGAACTTCCCGCTCCTGATGGCGTGCTGGAAGATCTCGCCGGCGTTGGCCGCCGGCAACTCGGTGATCCTGAAGCCCGCCGAGCAGTCGCCCCTCACCGCCCTTCGCCTGGCCGAACTCGCCGCCGAGGCCGGCATCCCCGAGGGCGTGTTCAACGTGCTGCCCGGCTTCGGCGAGACCGCCGGCCAGGCGCTCGGCCGCCACATGGATGTCGACGTGCTGGCCTTCACCGGATCGACCGAGGTCGGCAAGTTCTTCCTGCGCTATTCCGGCGAATCCAACATGAAGCAGGTCTGGCTCGAGTGCGGCGGCAAGTCGCCCAACATCGTGCTGGCCGACGCGCCCAACCTCGATGTCGCCGCCCAGCGCACCGCCTTCGGCATCTGGTTCAACCAGGGCGAGGTCTGCACCGCGGGCTCGCGCCTGATCGTCGAGGACAAGATCAAGGATTCGTTCCTCGAGAAGGTCATGGCGATCGGCCAGAAGATGATGCCGGGCGATCCGCTCGACCCCAAGACCCAGATGGGCGCCATGGTCGACGAGACCCAGACCAAGCGGGTCATGGGCTACATCGAGGCCGGCCAGAAGGAAGGCGCCACCTTGCGCATGGGCGGCAAGCAGGTCCATGTCGACAATGCCGGCAGCTTCATCGAACCCACCGTGTTCGACGGCGTCGACAACAAGATGAAGATCGCCCAGGAAGAGATCTTCGGCCCGGTGCTCTCGGTCATCCCGGTGAAGGACGCCGAGCAGGCGCTCTCCGTCGCCAACGACACGATCTATGGGCTCGCTTCGGCGATCTTCACCTCGGACATCAACAAGGCCTTCAAGTTCGCCAAGGGCCTGCGCGCCGGCTCGGTGTGGGTCAACACCTACGACGGCGGCGACATCACCACGCCGTTCGGCGGCTACAAGCAGTCGGGCATCGGCCGCGACAAGTCGCTGCACGCTTTCGACAAGTTCACCCAGGTCAAGACGACCTGGATCCAGCTCGGCTGAGCGGCAAAAAGTCCAACGGCTCGGCGTATCGATCCTGGCGCGGATCGTGCTTGATGCGCGCCAGGGAGATGTCATGCCGTCAGTGACCATCCGGCACGTCACGACCTATCGATACCGGCGGCCGGTCGCCTTCGGGGAGCACCGGATGATGCTCCGCCCGCGCGATTCGCACGATCAGAAGGTCATCGAAGCCAGTCTCGAGATCAGCCCCGAGCCGAGCAGCCTGCGCTTCACCGAGGACGCTTTCGGCAACCACGTGGCAATCGCGCGATTTGACGGCAGCGCGACGGAACTGTGCTTCGAGAGCATCGTCAGCCTCGAGCATTCGCCCGCCCCCGCTGCCGATCTCGACGAGGCTGCCGGGTCCTTCCCGGTCGACTACAGCGCCGACGAAATACCGGACCTCGCCCACTGCATTCAGCGCCATCATCCCGATCCGAACGATGAGGTCGGGCGCTGGGCCCGCCAGTTCCTGCATGCCGGCGGGTCGATCGGCACGCTGGAACTCCTCGTCCGCCTTTCTCAGGGCATCCACCAGGGCTTTCTCTATCGGCGGCGAGAAGCGAAGGGAATCCAGCCACCGGTCGAAACGCTCCGACTCGGCCATGGCAGTTGCCGCGACTTCGCCCTGCTGATGATCGAGGCCGCGCGCTCGCTGGGCCTCGCCGCGCGCTTTGCCTCAGGCTACCTCGCGGTGCCGTTCGAGCCGGACGAGGAACCCGTGGGCGCAGGCGCCGTTAACCCGGCTCATGGCGCCACCCACGCATGGGCGCAAGTCTATCTGCCGGGAGCCGGCTGGATCGATTTCGATCCGACCAGCGGCAGCGTCGGCAAGGCCGGCCTGGTCACCGTCGCGGTCGTACGTGATCCCGACCAGGCGCTTCCGCTGCACGGCACCTTCATCGGATCCGCCTCGGATCCGCTCGGCATGGAGGTGCGTGTGAGCGTCACCTCGGTCCCGCCCCGTCACTAGAGGGGCGGACAACTACGGGAATGTTGGGATGAAGATTCGCGTCGGCTATGAGCTGATCTACGACTTCCCGCAGCCCACACCCATGATCATGGTTCTCGGTGCCCATCTCACGCGGGCATCGGACATCATCGTCCCCGACTATCTGACCACCGATCCTGCCGTGACGATCTCGCCGTATCGTGACAGCTACGGCAATTGGTGCAGTCGCCTGGTCGCACCGGCCGGCCGCATGCGCCTGTCGGGCGACGGCGTCGTGCGCGATTCCGGCCTGCCGGACGTCGTTGCCCCGTCGGCGCCCCAGCATCCGGTCGAGGATCTGCCGGCAGAGACGATCGTCTATCTCCTGGGCAGCCGCTACTGCGAGACCGACCGCCTGTCCGATATCGCGTGGCAGCTCTTCGCACAGACGACGCCGGGCTGGGCGCGCGTCCAGGCGATCTGCGACTATGTCCACGATCGCATCGCATTCGGCTATCAATATGCAAGGCCGACCAAGACCGCTCGCGAGGCTTTCGACGAAGGCAACGGCGTGTGCCGCGACTACGCCCACCTCGCGATCACCTTCTGCCGCTGCATGAATATCCCGGCGCGCTATTGCACCGGATACCTGGGCGATATCGGCATTCCACCGGTCGATGCGCCGATGGATTTCGCCGGCTGGTTCGAAGCCTATCTCGGCGGCCGCTGGTACACCTTCGATCCGCGCAACAACGTGCCGCGCATCGGCCGCATCCTGATC
This sequence comes from uncultured Alphaproteobacteria bacterium, assembly GCA_963755585.1. GTDB lineage: Bacteria > Pseudomonadota > Alphaproteobacteria > Reyranellales > Reyranellaceae > Reyranella. Next base: position 55,876 of record CAVWKN010000033.1, on the reverse strand, counting down.
GGCCAGGGCCGCGATGCGTCCGACGTGCCGATCGCCCACACTTTCGGCCCCAACACGCTGGTCAGCTTCAAGGTGTGGACCGACGAAGTCGCTTGAGAGGCGACCGGCGCGTTCACGGCCCGGGCGGCACAAAGCACGGGAAGGCCTCGACGTACCTGAAGTACGTCGCGAGATGGCGGTCCGACGCGGTCAGCAGGCCACGGCGAAAGCGCATGGTGCTCAGCACCGGCGCGTCCTCCGCGTTCAGCCGATCCACCATCGCCTCCACGGCCGGCAGTCTCTCGGCCGATCCCTGCGGCACGCCGACCACGAAATAACCGGAGGAACTGCCGGGCTCGATCGGCGCCCCGCAGAACAGCATGAACATGTCGTTGCCGCCCATCCTGAGATGCTGGGCAAACGTGTTGGTGCCGCTGATGCGGCCGTGTTGCAGGTGATGAGGGCTTTCGACGCGGAATTCGATGCCGCCCGCCTCGACCTCGATCCGTTCGGGCATCGACGCCGCCGGCAGCCCGTGCAGGGTGCGCAGATGCTGGAAATCGACTCCGTTGGACACCGCGACCCAGGTGTCCCACGGCCGGCGGCCACGCTCGTGGGCCTGGTGGACGATCGTCGCTTCGTCGGCGCCGGGAATGCGCGGCACGGCGAAGTCGGCGCGTTCGCCGTTGAACGCCCAGATCAGCCCCCACGCCTCCTCGGTCGGATAGGTGAAGATGCGGGCACTCGGCGGAATCTTGTCGCCGGTCGGGATATTGGCGCAGGCGCCCTTCGCATCGAACGACCAATGGTGATAGGCGCAGCGCAGGCGGCCGTCGACGATCTGGCCGACCGACAGGTCGGCGCCGAGATGGGGGCACCAGGCGCTCTGGACCACCGGCTTGCCCGCGTCGTCCCGGTACGCCACCACCCGCGTGCCCAGAAAATCGCGGCCGATCACCGAGCCCGGCGGCAGGTCGCGCGCCAGCGCGACCGGATACCAGCAACGGTGGAAGCCCGCTTCCGTCGCGGTGCGGTGCTCCGCGGCCAGCTTGCTCTTCGAACTCACCATGCCCATGGCTATCTCCTTCGGCTCTTGGTACCATGTGGTACCAACATCGCCAAAGTATGGTACCAAGTAGTACCGAGTCAAGAGGCCAGACGTGCCGAAGATCGCAAAACCGAAGCCCGATTCATCCCCTCTCGACAGCCTGGCGCCGCGCCGGCGCGCCATCCTGGAGGCGGCCTATCAGGTGCTGATGGAAAGGGGTTACGCCGGCGCCAGCACGCTCGAAATCGCCACCCGCGCGCGCGTTTCCAAGCGCGAGCTCTATGCCGAGTTCGGCAACAAGAGCGGCATCCTGCGGGCCCTGATCGCGGCGACCGCGACGCGCATGCAGCTCCCCCTGGCAACGGCCGAGATCGCCGACCGCGCCGACCTGGCCGGCGCGCTGGAAGACTACGGAACGACGGCGCTCGGCGAACTCACCAGCCCGCACGTGATCGCCATCAATCGCCTGGCCGTCGCCGAAGCCGGACGGTCGAGCGAGATGGGCGGCATCCTCGAAGACACCGGCCGCGAGCCCAACCGCAAGGCGCTCATCGAGCTCATGGCGAAGGCTCAGGCTTGCCGGCGTGCTGGGCCGCGGCGACGTGGAAACCATGGCGGGGCAGTTCTTCTCGCTCCTGATGGGCGATCTGATGGTGCGCCTGATGCTGGGCGTCGCCCCGCCTCCCAAGCCCGCAGAAATCAGAAAACGGGCAGCGGCCGCGACGGCGGCCGTTCTCGCCCTGCACGCCGCCGACGCCAGCGCCGAAGGATCGCCTCAGCGCGGCGGAAGGAAGTGAACGAACTCGAACTTGAGGCCGTCGGGATCGGCGAAGAACACCGCATAGTATCCGGCGCCGTACTGCGGATACTCGGCCGGCGCATCGAGGATGGTGATGCCGCGCTCGCGCAGCACGGCATGAAGGCGATCGACGTCGGCGCGGTCTTCGGCGTGCCAGGCAAGATGGTGCAGTCCGGCGCTGTAGCGATCGTGCGCGCGTTGGGTATGTGCCGGCTTGATGGCGATCGAGCCGTAGCCGTGCGGCGCCGCGAGATCCCAAACCATGCCGGTCGGATCACGGCGCACCTGCCGATAGTCCAGAAACCCCAGCACCGTCTCGTAGAACGGCGCCGACCGGTCCAGGTCGTTCACCGTGAGGTCGACGTGATGCACAAGGCCGCGCATCGTTGCCATGCGTTCACTCACCTGAGCGGCAGAGGAGAGCCGTCGAAGCCTGCGGTGGAGAGGCCGAGGAAATCGACGATGGTCGGTGCGATGTCGGCGAGGCTGGTCGGCTGGCGCACGATGCCCGCAGAGCGCCTGCCGTCGTTGGCCATCAGGAAGGGTCGCGTCTCGTCCGGTCCCCAACCGCCATGCTGGCCGCTGCCGATCGGCACGGGCTTGCCCCCCTCTGCCGCGACCCAGCGCCGGCCGGGAACGCCATAGGGGTTCGCCTCCCCCTGACGCGCCATGTTGATGGCGGCGACCACACCGCCCCGCGCCGCGAAGCCGTGCTCGGCCAGGCCGTCACCCACCACGACATCGGCGGCCCAGGGCGCCGTGCGCATGTCGCCGACGACGTCGAGCAGGCGGGCGCGTCCACGGTCCGTCGCATAGAGCAGCGCCGCCGTGCCCTGCCCGGCCACGGCCACGTCGCCCGCCGCCAGCAGGTCCTGCAAGCCGCGCGACGACAGCCAATCCTCGACGTCGACACAATCGCCGATCGTCTCCTGGCCATGATCGGAGCCGACCATCAGCAGGATCTCGTCGCCTTCCGCCCGCAGCCGCTCCACGGTGCGCATCACCTCCGCCACGCAACGCTCGGCGCCGCGCAGGGCGTCGGCATGGGCCGGCGAGCCGAGCGGCACGCCGTGCAGGGTGTGATCGGGATCGCACAGCCACAGGAAGGCCACGGCCGGCTTGCGATCGCTCAGCACCTCGCTGCAGAAACGCTCGGTCATCGCCCAGTCGCCGGCGGCATCGTGGCTGACCTCGAGCGCATCGGGCGCAGCGATGCTCTTGCCGCCCGGGGCAAAGGACCCGGCGCGATGATAGACGTGGCCGAAATGCTCGGGATCGAGGAAGTAGGCCGCGCCCGGCGAGACATTCGAGAAGGCAATGAATCCGCCGGCGCCGGCGACCCGCTCGGCCAATGCCGGCACGAGCAGCGTGCCGCCGGTGGCGCGGCGCATGTGGCTGCGAAAATCCGGGCTGCCGACGTCGCGCACGACGATCCGGTCGCCCTCGAACAGGCCCATGCGATTGCCGTGCAGGCCGTGGCGCGCCGGCTGGCACCCGGTCGCCACCGAGGCGGCCGACACGCGCGTGACGGAGGGAAACACCGCGCTGTGCTCGGCGCACCACTGGCTGGTGCGGCGCATGCCGTCGAGAACGGGCGTCGTCTCCGGCCGCACCCAGTTGCGGCCAAGACCATCGCAGCACACGAATACCGCCCGACGAGACCTTGCCATGACTAAAATTCCTTCAAGCGATTGCAGCGGCCGGGACCTCCGGCAGTCATGCGTGCCTGCCTCTTGCGCCGGCCGGCCGATGGTAGTCGACTTCCGCCATCAACTCAGGAGGAAACGATGCAGTTCGGATATTTCGCCATGCCGTCGCATCCACCCGAGAGGCCGCTCAAGGACGGCCATGAATGGGACCTGCAGGTGATCCGCTGGCTCGACGAGCTGGGCTTCACCGAGGCCTGGATCGGCGAGCATCACACCGCGCCCTGGGAGCCTCACCCCTCGCCCGACCTTCTGGTGGCGCAGGCGCTGATGCAGACCAAGAACATCCGCCTGGGCCCCGGCGGTTTCCTGCTGCCCTATCATCACCCGGCCGAGCTCGCGAACCGGGTCGCCATGCTCGATCACATCTCGGGCGGCCGCCTCAATTTCGGCGTCGCGGCGTCGGGCCTGCCGAGCGACTGGGCGATGTTCAACGTCGACGGCATGTCGGGCGTCAACCGCGACATGACCCGCGAGGCGCTCGAGATCATCCTGAAGCTGTGGAGCTCGACCGAGCCGTTCGAGTACAAGGGCAAGTTCTGGAACGTCAACAAGCCCGGCGAGATGTTCGGCGTGCTGCGGCCGCACCTCAAGCCGCTGCAGAGCCCGCATCCGCCGATCGGCGTCGCCGGTCTCTCCAAGGGCTCCGACACGCTGAAGCTCGCCGGTGAAAAGGGCTACCTGCCGATGAGCCTCAACCTCAATCCGGCCTATGTCGGCAGCCATTGGGAGGCGGTCGAGATCGGCGCCGCCAAGACCGGCCGCACGCCCGACCGCGGCGAGTGGCGCATGGTGCGCGAGGTGTTCGTGGCCGACACCGACGCCGAGGCGATGAAGCTCTCGGCCGGTTCCTACATGGGCCGCATGATGCGCGAGTACTTCCTCCCGCTGCTCGGCCAGTTCGGCTTCCTCGATTATCTCAAGCACGATCCGAGCGCCGCCGATTCGGACGTCACGCCGGAATACTGCGCCAAGCACAACTGGATCATCGGCTCGCCGAAGACCGTCGTCGAGAAGATCGAGAAGATCTACGACGAGGTCGGCGGCTTCGGCCAGCTCCTGGTGTTCGGCTTCGACTACGCCGACAACCCCAAGGCCTGGCGGCATTCGCTCGAGCTGCTGTCCAAGGAGGTGCTGCCCAAGGTGCAACACCTCAAGCCGAAACAGCGCAAGCTGGCGGCCGAATAGCCGGCCGCCTCGGAGTCAGGGCGCCGCCTGTGCCAGCGGCGCCCACTCCGTGGCCTGCACGCGAGCGACCAGCGTGAAGCCGCCTTTGCCATCGGGCCGGAATATCGACGCTTCGCCTTCACGGACGTCGAACCAGTCCTTGCCGAAGGCATCCACGATGTTGGGCTTGTGGCTGACCAAGAGGATGTTCGTGCCGGCCGGCGGCGCCGTCGCCGCCAATGCACGCAAGGCGGCGGTCCTGCGGTTGTTCTCGTTCGGCGAGACGACGAGGCCGCCCTCGGCGATGTCGGCCGTCGACGACACCTCGCCCAAGCCCAGCAGCGTGCCGGTCTCGACCGCGCGCTGGAAATGGCTGGTCTGAATCTTGCCGACCGGAATTTTCAGCTTTTTGAGCGCCTCGCCCATCGACTTGGCCGCCGCCCGGCCCGCGTCGTTGAGATGCCGCTGGTGAGCCGTATCCTTCGGGTCGAGCGGATTGGTATCAGCCTGATCGGCATATGTCGCGCCATGGCGCAGCACGATGACGTAGCCGCCGTCGCGCAGCGCGGCGACCCAGGCAGGAGCCGCCGGCGGCGATGATTGGGCCAGGGCAGGCACAACCCACAGGAGCAGAAGGACGCCAGCAAGACGAAGGCTGTTCATCAGCATGATGTTCTCCAAAATGGCGCGGGAGAATATGCCGAATTCCGCCCCTGTGTCAGCCCGGCTGGCGTTTTGACAGCAGTGCCGCTGCAGCAAACCCCAGGGCGGCAATCAGCATGATGCCGGCCAGGCCCCACAACACTGGCGTGTAGCCGCCGAAAGCGGCCCAGGCGAGCGAGGCCAGCAGAGGGCCGGCCGCGCGCATGATGTTGGTCGGCATGGTGAGCGCGCCCGAGACCACGCCGTAACCCTCCGGTCCGATGAATTCCGGCACCGCCATGCCGCGCAGGATCGTCACCAGGCCGTTGGCGACACCGTAGATGATGGCGAACAGGATCAGGCCATAGACGTCGCTGATGCCGGCCGCCAGCATCGCCATGGAGATCGGGAAGGCGAAGTAGATCAGCGCGCCCAGCTGGATCGTCGTGATGTGGCGCTGGCCGACCATCAGCAGCACGCGGCCCACCACCTGCATGGGGCCGATCAGGGCAATGATCGCCATCACCACGCCGATCGGTACATGGCGGTCGTCGAGCAGCGGGATCAGGTGGAAGCTCATGGCGGAGAAAGCGAGACCGTAGCCGGCGAAGGCCACGACCAGGCCCCAGAAGGCCGGGACCCGCACGGCCGCGGCCAATGGGCCCTGCTTCTTCGTGCCCTCGGCCGGCGGTTTCACCTCGGCGATCGGCACGGGCTTCTCGTGCGGGCCGGGAATGAACAGCCAGTGGATCAGCACGCCGACGCCGAGATTGATCGCGGCCATCACCTCGAGCGTCGGCCGCCAGCCGATGCGCTCGATCAGGAGCTGGGCGAAGGGAATGCCGAAGGTGCTGGCCAGCCCGCCCAGGAAGGTCATCAGCAGGATCGCCTGCCTGAAGCGCGGGCCATAGACGCGCGTGATCACGGCGAAGGCCGGCTCGTAGAGGATGACGGCCTGGCAGGCGCCGAGCCCGATCCACAGCGCGTAGAACATCGGCAGCGAATCGACCCGCGACCACACCGCGAGGAGCACCGCCGCCAGCAGCGAGCCGCCGGTCATCAGCATGCGGCCGTGCCCGCGATCGATCCAGGCGCCGACCGGGATCGAACACAGGCCCGCCACCAGCAGGCCGGCCGACAGGGCGCCGAACATGGCGCTGCGCGACCAGCCGAGCTCCTGCGTCATCGGCACGACGAACAGCGGGAACGTGTAATAGACCAGGCCCCAGGAGATGAGCTGGCCGAACGAGAGCATCCACAGAATGGTCGACGGGCGCTTTCGCCACGCTCTCTCCGCCCCGCCGCCCTTGGCCATAATGACGCCGCCCCGCCGTCTTTCGGTTACACAATGATGACGGTAGCATCCGCTCGCGTTTTCTGCGAACTGGCCTCATGCGAATCGGCATCGATCTCGGCGGCACGAAAATCGAAGGGCTGGTGCTCGACAAGGGCGGCGTCGAGCGCGAGCGCCTGCGCATACCGACGCCGGCCAGTTCCTATGAAGAGGACGTCGAGGCGATCGTCGACCTCATCGCCGGCCTCGAACGCAAGGCCGGCACGCGCTGCACGGTGGGCATCGCCCATCCCGGCGCGATCTCGCCGGCCACCGGCCTGGTCAAGAACGCCAACTCGACGCGGCTCAATGGCCGGCCCCTGAAGGCCGACCTCGAGCGCCGGCTGGGCCGCGAGGTGCGGCTGGCCAACGACGCCAATTGCTTTGCCGTCTCCGAGGCGAGCGACGGCGCAGCGGCCGGCTGCAGCATCGTATTCGGTGTCATCCTGGGCACCGGCGTGGGCGGCGGCGTGGTGGTCGACGGCCGGCCGCTCACCGGGGCGCAGGCGATCGCCGGCGAATGGGGCCACAATCCGCTGCCGTCGCCGCGCGACGACGAGCGGCCCGGCCCGGACTGCTACTGCGGCCGCAAGGGCTGCATCGAAACCTGGCTGAGCGGACCCCGCCTGCAGCACCAATTCCAGGAGCGCACCGGCCGCACGCTCCGCGCCACCGAGATCGCCGCGGCGGCGCTTGCCGGCGATGCCGAGGCGGCCCGGCACATGGAGCTCTATTGCGACCGGCTGGCGCGCGCGCTCGCCGGGATCATAAACATCCTCGACCCGCACGCCATCGTGCTGGGCGGCGGCCTGTCGCGCATGAGCCAGCTCTACGACCGCGTGCCCGAGCTGTGGAAGCGCTACGTCTTCTCCGAGCCCGACCACATCGCGACCAGGCTGCTGCCGCCCAAGCACGGCGATTCGAGCGGCGTGCGCGGCGCCGCCTGGCTGTGGCCGGAGTGAACGGCGGCCGCCGTCAGCGGAACGGCGGCTCGTCGAAGCTGCGCAATTTGCGCGAGTGCAGCGAGGCCAGTTCGCTGCGCAAGAGGTTGATCGTCTCCAGGCCGATCTGCAGGTGCTCGCCCACCGCCCGCTGGTAGAAGCGTGTGGCGGCGCCGGGCAGCTTGATCTCGCCGTGCAGGGGCTTGTCGGAGACGCACAGCAGGGTGCCGTAGGGCACGCGCATGCGATAGCCCTGGGTCGCCAGCGTGGCGCTTTCCATGTCGACGGCGATGGCGCGCCCCAGGCTGATGCGATGGCGTTCCTGCGACCAGCGCAGTTCCCAGTTGCGGTCGTCGTAGCTCACGACGGTCCCGGTGCGCAGCCGCCGCTTCAGCGCATCGCCGCGCTCGCCGGTCACGCGCGCGGCCGCCTCCTGCAGCGCCTGCTGCACCTCGGCCAGGGCGGGCACCGGTATTTCCGGCGGCATCAGGTCGTCGAGGATGCGATCACGCCGCAGGTAGCCGTGCGCCAGCACATAGTCGCCGATGGTCTGCGACTGGCGCAGGCCGCCGCAGTGGCCGATCGTCAGCCAGCAGTGCGGGCGCAACACCGCGAGATGGTCGGTCGCGTTCTTGGCGTTGGACGGGCCGACGCCGATATTGACGATGGTGATGCCGCCCTGCTGGTCGGACCGCATCAGATTGTAGGCCGGCATCTGGAAGCGATGCCACGGCGCCGCCGCGAGTGCGGCATCGACGGTCGACGGATCGTCGCCGCGCCGCACGAGGGCGCCGCCGGGCAGCGCCAGCTGCGTGTAGGGACCGTCCGGCCTGCGCAACTCCACCATCGCCCAGGCCACGAACTGGTCGATGTAACGCTGGTAGTTGGTGAACAGGATCCACGGCTGGATCGTCCGCCAGTCGGAGCCGGTGTAGTGAATGAGGCGGCGCAGCGAGAAATCGATCCGCACGGCATCGAACAAAGCGAGCGGCCGCACCGCGCCCTCGCCGCGCTGCCACGTGCCGTCGACCACCTCGTCGCCGACATTGGCCAGCATGGGCGTCGGGAAATGGCGCGCCAGGTCGGCGACCGAGAGATCGCCGTGCACGAACTCGTCGCCTTCCTCGGTGACGAAGGGATAGGGGATCTCCTGCGCGCTCGGCCTGACCTCGATCTTGGCGCCGAATTCGTCGGCCAGCGGCCGCAACTGCTCGAGCAGGTACTGGCGAAAGAACGCGGGCTGCGTCACCGTCGTCGAATAAAGGCCGGGCGACTGGAACTTCGCCCAGGCGCGCCGGGTGAAATGCACCGCGCCGGAGGGCTGCCAGTCGACGCACAGCTCGGGATAGCGGAACAGGCTTCTTTCCTGCGCCGTCGGAACGATCCCCGATCCGGTGTAGCGCGCCAGCGCCTCGCGCAGCGCATTGCTGGCAGTGGAATGGAGATGTTCCAGGCGGTCGACGGCCTGTTCGGGCGTCAAGCTGCCGCGTTCGACCCCGTTCGCTGTCATGTGATCGACAGATCCTAAGTTCAACCGGAGCGCGGGCCGGGAGGCCCGTGGTCCGATGGAAGATATTATCCTACTTGCACTCCGGCTTGGGCAGGGATTCGAGCCTGGTGATGCGGTATTCGATGCCGCCGTCGCTCTCCTCGTGGGTGCCGTAGAGCTCGATGCCATTGTCGAGCGTGATGCTGCTCATCTCGAAGGCCGGTTCGCCCTGGGTCTGCGCCTGTCCCTTGGGCGGGGCCTCGAAGAAGCCGGCACGGTAGTAGATCCGCGAACGGCCGTCGGCGAGCTGCTCCGCGCCCTCGGGGATCCTCACCTCGGTCAGCCGCTTGGGCACCTTGCCGATCACGATGTTGACCGACTGCGGCGGCTTCACCTTCTCGCCATAGAAGAACAGCGCGTCGAAACCGCCCTCGCCCGCCTTGGCCTGGCGGATCGTCTCGCGCGCGATGGCCACGGGAAACAGCGTGCCGGCCGGCAACGCCACGGTCTGGCCCTCGGGATCGGTGAAGCGCGCCTGGCCCGTGCCGTCGTCGCCCAGCAGCGCATCGCCCTTCATCAGGCTGGTCTGGCGTCCGTCGGTGGTCGACCGGTGCTCGAAGTGCAGCTTCTTGCCGTCGCGGCTCTCGGTCATCTGCGATTGCTGCTCGCTCACCACCATGCCGCGCGCGCCGGGAATCTCCAGCCGCAGGCGTTGGTTCACGATATAGCCGTCGCAGGTGAGCTTGAGTTCGTAGGCGTAGGTGCCGGGCGCGCCGTCACCCGGCTTGCCATGATCCAGGGTGGTCACCGAATAGACGGCGCGATGCGGCGCCATGTCCTGCGCCGCAGCCGGCAGGACCGGGAAGGTGAGCAGAACTGCAGTCGACAACAGGCGGGCATTCAGCATCGCGGCCTCGGCAGGGCTTGGAGTTGAACAAGACGGGCGTCCACGGCGAAGTCACCGTAGTCCAGCAGCATCGAGCGGGCGATGCCGTTGCCCAGCAGATCGAGCGCCAGCTCGTATTCGGGATTGGCGCTGCCCTGGTCGCCGGCGGCGAAGAAGGCCAGACGCACGTTCCACGACGGCTGGTTGCGCAGCAAGCCGACATCTCCGCGCACCGGCGGCGCGCCGGTCGCGCGCGTCGAGCGGCTGATCACCGCATTGACCTGGAAGGCGCCGTCGAGCCGGGCGCCGTCGAACACGCTGTAGGACGCGGATTTGTCGCCGTCGCGCGCGTGCCGGATGATGAGGGCGAGATGGGTGGTGGGGAACAGGGTGCCCGCCGGCAGCTCGAAGCTGCGGGCCTCGGGCAGGGTGAAGGACGCCCTGCCCTTGCCGCCCAGCCCGTCGAGGTCGGCCTGGCCGCGCAGCTCTTCCTCGACCTCGTCGTCCTGGATGTTGCGCACGCTGAAGCGCAGGCCCAGCCCATCCTTGGTCTCGTAGCTGGTGAAGCTCGAATCGGTGTTGAATTCCTCGCCGTCGTTGCGCAGGAACTTCAGCTTGATGCGCTGCTTGACCTCCCAGCCGTCGCACGAGTTGACCGTCTCCAGCACCATGGCGCCGCTCACCTCGGCGATGCCGCTGTTGGGGCGCGCCACCGCGAGCTTCATGTCGTAGGTGGCGCGATGCGGCACCAGCACGGCGTCCGGCGATTGCTGCTGTTGCGGCGGCGTCGCCGGCTGCTGCTGGGCGCTGGCGACCCTTATCCACAGGGCCAACAATAGTACGGCACCGACGGCGGCGACGGAGGCCGCAATCTGGACGCGAGAACGGCGAAAACTAAGCGTGGTCAACGGACATGGCGGGGGGCTAGGCCTTGTAGCCGGGCGTCAGAGCGTAATATCCATACCCGCGGAATACCAGAATGATCGCCTGCGGCAGGGCTGCACAGGGAGGATAGAGCTTATGACTACCGGCAAACCCAGGGTTCTCGCCACGCGGCATTTCCCACCGGACGTCGAGGCCCGGCTGGCGGCGAATTTCGACGCCGTTCTCAATCCGGACGATCGGCTCTATGACGGCCCCGCTTTGATCAAGGCCACGGCCGGCTGCGACGGCATCATGTGCGCCGCGGGCGATCCGATGAACGCCCAGACCATCGCCGGCCTGCCCGCCTCGGTGCGCATGATCGCCACCTTCTCGGTGGGCTACGAGCATGTCGACGTGGCGGCGGCGGCCAAGCGCGGCATCGCCGTCAGCAACACGCCCGACGTGCTGACCGACGCCACCGCCGACATCGCCATGCTCTGCCTCCTGGGCGCCGCCCGGCGCGCGCACGAGGGCATGCACATGCTCCGCACCCACAACTGGGTGGGCTGGACGCCGACCCAGCTGATGGGCGTGCACGTTACCGGCAAGCGACTCGGTATCCTCGGAATGGGCCGTATCGGCCAGGCGATGGCCGACCGCGCGCGCGCCTTCCGCATGCAGATCCACTACAGCAACCGCAGCCGCCTGCCGGCCGACCTCGAGAAGGGCGCGATCTTCCACGCCGACCCCGATGCCATGCTGCCGCACTGCGACTTCCTGTCGATCAACGCGCCGATGACCCCGGCGACGCACAAGTGGGTCAATGCCGAGCGCATCGGCAAGCTGCCCAAGGGAGCGATCGTGGTGAACTCGGCGCGCGGCGGCGTGGTCGACGACGAGGCGCTGATCGCGGCGCTCAAGAGCGGACGGCTGGCGGCGGCCGGCCTCGACGTGTTCGACGGCGAGCCCAAGATCCACCAGGGCTATTACGGGCTTTCCAACGCCTTCCTGCTGCCGCACATGGGCTCGGCCACGACCGAGACGCGCAACGCCATGGGCTTCAAGGCACTCGACAACCTCGAAACCTTCCTGCTCAGGAAGGAGGCACCGCCCGACCTCGTAAAGGCTTCTTAGCCGAGCGGACCTTGGCCTTCTTGGGCTTGGGCGCGGGCGCCGGCGCGGCCGTCGGCGCAGGATCGGGCGTGGCGTCGGCCAGGGCCGTCACCGGCACGGCAGGCGCCGCTGGCGCCGGTGCACTCTTGTAGGCCGCGGCGTCCCAGCTCGCGGCCGGCGCATCGGCGGCAGGCCTGAGCGGCGGCGCGTACTGCACGCCGTCCTCGGACACCATGCGCTGGGGCTGGGTGTAGTCGACGTTGTAGGGATCCTTGTCGCCCTCGCGCTCCTGGCAGACCGGGCGGCCCTTGAGGACCCGCCACAAGGCGCAGTCCTTCTTGGACATCATCGAGGCAAGGTGGTCGGTCGCGCTTTTGTTGCTGGCCGCCAGCATGCCGCCATCCGCGGCATAGCTCGCCCCCGTCACGGCGAGGGGCGCGCCACAGGCTCCGGTCAAAAGGGCCAAGCCCGCAACCAGTGGCATGTAAAAGGGAATGGCGAGCCGGAAAGAGCTCATAATTCACTTTATAAAAATACAATAACCATTTGAATGTACTGAATCTTATAGATTCAGTCAACGTGCGCGATCCATACCATCCCTAGTCCCGCCCCGAGCATCGCCCCGGAGGGTTTGTGTCAGGGCGAGCCGGTGCGCTCGCTCTCGCGCACGCTTTGCACATAGACGTTGATGATCAAGGCCGCGAGCAGGATGAGGCCGCGGATCAGGATCTTCAGGAAGCTGTCGATCTCGACATGATCGAGCCCGTTGTTGAGCACGCCCAGGATCAGGAGGCCGATGATCGTGTTGCCGATGCCGCCGCGGCCGCCGAACAGGCTGGTGCCGCCGACGACCACGGCGGCGATGGCATCGAGCAGGTAGCCGTCGAATTCGTTCTGCTGGGCGCTGCCGAAATGGGCGACCCCCAGCATCCCGGCGACGCCGGAGCAGACCCCCGATATGACGATGACGGCGCCCAGAACCAGCTTCACGTTGACGCCGGAATATTCCGCCGCCTCGCGGTTGCCGCCGACCATGTAGACGTAGCGGCCGAAGCGCGTGTAGGTCAGCACCAGGTGGCCGGCGAGCAGGAAGACGCCCAGCACGACCACGATCCACGGTATGCCGCCGATCGACCCCGCCCCCATCGTCGCCACGAACGACGGCACGGCATAGGCGATCTGGCCGCGCACCAGCAGGGCCGAGATGCCGGCGCCGATCTGCATCATGGCCAGCGTCATGATGAAGGACGGAATGCCGACCACCGTGATGCCGAAGGCGTTGACCAGGCCCAGCAAGGCGCAGGCGGCGAGCGCCAGGACGATCGCCACCGCGCCGGGCAGCGGCACGTTGGGAATGTTGACGTAGTTTTCCTGCAGCGTGAAATAGGCCACCACGATGCCGGTCGCATTGGCGATCGCGGCGACCGACAGGTCGATTTCCGCGCACAGGATGACGAAGGTGAGGCCGACCGCGATGACGCCGGTCACCGAGATCTGGGTCAGGATGTTGGCGGCGTTGTCCCACGAGGCGAAAGAGCGGCTGGCGACGCTGAAGAAGACCAGCAGGATGATGAGCGTCAGGAACGGCGCGATATTGCGCATCTGGTTGCTCACGAAGCTCCTCATGCGGCCTCCAGCAGGCGGTCCTTGCTGACCGTCTCGCCGGCGAACTCGCGCACGATCCGGCCCTTCTTCATCACCACGATGCGGTCGGCCAGCGACAGCACCGTCTCGGGCTCGGTCGACATGACGACGACGGCGAGACCGCGGTCGCGCAAGCCGCGCACGATCTTGACCACATCCTCCTTGGCGCCGACATCCATGCCGCGCGTCGGTTCGCTCAGCACCAGCAGGCGGGGCGGCCAGGTCAGCCATTTGGCCAGCGCCACCTTCTGCTGGTTGCCGCCCGACAGGCTCTGCAGCAGCGTGTCCACCGTCGGCGGCCGGATCGACAGCGCTTCGACATGGCGGCGCGCGATGTCCCGCTCGGTGGCCGGCTTCAGCCACAGCCGCGCGATGCGGCCGAGCACGCTGATCGACATGTTCTTGTAGACGGGCTCCTGGTAGAACAGCATCGACCGGCGGCTTTCGGGAACGAAGGCGACCCCGGCGCGGCGCGCGTCGGCGGTGTTGCGCAGGCGCAGCACCTTGCCGTCGCTCGTCAATGTCCCCGCCGTCGACTTCAGCTTGCCGAACAGCGCGCGGGCAAGCTCGATCTGGCCGCAGCCCATGAAGCCGTAGACGCCCAGCACCTCGCCCGCCCTGACGTCGAGCGAAATGTCGGCGAAGGCCCGCCCGGCAGAGAGCCCGCGGACCGCGAGCACGACCGGCGCCTGGGGCTTGCTGTCGAGCGCGATCGCGCCGGTGTAGCTTTCTTCCAGGTCCTCGTGCCCGCTGCCGATCATGCGTTCGATCACCCAGCCCTTGTCGATCTTCGCGGCGTCTTCGCTGACGATGCGCCGGCCGTTGCGGAACACCGTCACGGTGTCGGCGATGGCCAGCACGTCGTCGAGGAAGTGCGAGATGAAGACGATGCTGCGCCCGCCGGCGCGGACGGCGCGCAGGACCTCGAACAGGCGCTGCACCTCGGGCGGCGAAAGAGCCGAGGTCGGCTCGTCGAGGATGATGATGCGGGCGCCCGAGAACAGCACCCGGGCAAGCTCGATCAGCTGCTGCAGGCCGATCGCCAGCGACCCCATCCGGGCATGCGGATCGACGTCGATGCCGAGGCTGGCGAGATGCTCGCGGGCGCCGGCGAACATGGTGCGCCAGTCGACCAGGCCGGCGCGGGTCGGCTGCTTGCCGAGATAGACGTTCTCGGCGACGGTGAGATCGGGCACCACGCTCAGCTCCTGATGCACCATGCCGATGCCGGCGGCCAGCGCCTCGCGGGCGGAGCGGAAATGCACCTCGCGGCCGTCGATCGTCATGCGGCCCTGATACTGCGCATGCAGGCCGGCGATGATCTTCATCAGGGTCGACTTGCCCGCGCCGTTCTCGCCGACCAGCCCGTGGATCTCGCCCCGGCGCAGCACGAAATCGACATCGCTGAGCGCCGCGACGCCGCCGAACGACTTGGAGATGCCCTGCATCGCAAGCGGCGTCGGTGCACCTCGCCCGACGCCGGCCGCGCCTTGCAGCCGCTCATGTTGTGCCAAGACCGGTCTGTCAGATCAGGAAGTGATCCTCCATCCACAGCATGCCGGCGGCGTTCTCCTTGGTGACGACCGGGCCGTCGGTGACGACGCTCTTCGGAATGCCGGGGCCGGTCTTCTCGCCGCCGTTGACCGCCGCCACGCCGGCGACGATGGCGCCGCCATGGATACGGCAGGACGGATTGCGCACCGTGGCGAACATGCGTCCGTCGGCGACGGCTGCGATCGCCGGCGGCATGGCATCGACGCCGCCGATCAGGATGTTGGTGCGGTTGCGCGCCTTCATGATGTTGTAGGCGGCCAGCGCCATGTCGTCGTTATGGAAGAACGCCGCGTCGATCTCGGGATACTTGGTGAGGTAGGTCTCCCACAGGCGCGCGGTCTTCGACACGTCCCAGTCGGCCGGCTGGGTGTCGAGCACCTGGATGTTGGGATATTGCTTCACCACCGAGTCGAAGCCCTTGGCCCTGCCCTGCGCGCCGGTATGGCCGAGCGCGCCCTGGGTCATGATGATCTTGCCCTTGCCGCCCATCTTGGTGACCAGCGCCTGGGTGACGGCCGAGCCCATGAACTCGTTGTCGGGCGCCAGGAAGGTGTGCACGTTGATCTTGTCGAGGGGCGCGATCAGCGTGTCCATGTCGATGACCGGCGTGCCGGCGTCGATCATCTTCTGCACGGGCTGGGTCAGCGTGCCGATGCCGAAGGCCTGGATGGCCACGAAGTCCCATTTCTGCGACGCCATGTTGTCGATCGCGGCGCGCTGCTTGACGGCGTCGAGCTGGCCGTCGAACCAGGTCACGTCGACATTGTAGAGCTTGCCCCAGTATTCGGCGGCCGCCTTGCCCTGGGCGCACCAGGTGGCCTGAAGGCCGGCATTGGAGAAGGCCGCCTTGAGCGGCTTCTCCGAGCGCCCGGCCGCCACGCCGGCCGCCATGGCCTCGCTGATGCCGAGAACGCCAAGCGTCGCGACCGCTCCGCCCACCGACGCGACAGTGAGAAAATCACGCCTGCCTTTGTTCAACGTGTCCGTCATCGCTTCCTCCTCGATCAACCGGTCAAATGCCGGCGTTGAGCGGACTCTGACAGCGGGCCTGACGAGCGGCAAGGCGCGGCACCATTCGTCGAGGGGCAGTCAGCTAGTCGTTTTTGGATTGACGCATCCGCGCGTTGGCCGCGATCGGCAAGGTGCGCCGGCCCGGAAGGCTCCCGCGGGCACGTGCCTTCCGGTCCGCTTGAATTCTGGCTTGAAGAGTATCCGGCGTCCGAGTCCGTCCATCGTCGATCCTGCGGTTCAGGCAAGAGTGACGATAAAGCCAACTTAAGTGATTGTCAGCAACTAAAATAGCATAACTAAAGAAAATCTTCTCCCGAGAAACTTGGAATAATCGGGTGCCATAGCGCCCGATTATTCATTTTCGGCAAGCGGCATGCCGGCGACAGCTTTAGCATCGCTTTACAAAGCCCGCCCGCACTGTCCTCGGCCCGGTCAATCCTTCTTCGCGGGCGGCAGACGCAGGGCGATATGCAGCTCGCGCAATTTCTCCGACGGCAGTTCGGCCGGCGCGTCCATCATCAGGTCGACCGCCTGTTGATTCATCGGGAAGGTGATGACCTCGCGGATGTTGGGCTCATCGGCCAGCAGCATGACGATGCGGTCGACACCGGGCGCCGCGCCACCGTGCGGCGGCGCGCCGTAGCGGAAGGCGTTCAGCATGCTGCCGAAGCGCCGCTCGACCTCTTCCTTGCTGTATCCCGCGATGCCGAAGGCCTTGAACATGATCTCCGGACGATGGTTGCGGATGGCGCCCGAGCAGAGCTCGATGCCGTTGCAGACGATGTCGTACTGCCAGGCCTTCACGGTGAGCGGGTCCTGGGTCTCCAGCGCCTCCAGCCCACCCTGCGGCATCGAGAAGGGGTTGTGGCTGAAGTCGATCTTCTTGGCCGTCTCGTCGTACTCGAACATCGGGAAGTCGACGATCCAGCAGAATTCGAAGGCGCTCTCCGCGATCAGCCCCATCTCCTGGCCGATCTTGGTGCGCACCTGGCCGGCGAACTTCCAGGCCACTTCCGGCTTGTCGGCGACGAAGAACACGGCGTCGCCGTCTTCCGCGCCGGCTGAGCGCCTTCAGCCGGGCCAGCCGCTCGCCGGTGACGAACTTGGCGATCGGGCCCTTGCCCGCGCCGCCCTCGAGCACGATGTAACCCAGACCGGGCTTGCCCTCGCCCTGCGCCCACGAGTTGAGCTTGTCGAAGAAGCTGCGGGGCTGCGCCGCGGCATTGGGCGCCCTGAGCGCCCGCACGACTCCGCCCGCCGCCACGATGCCGGCGAAGACCTTGAAGTCCGAACCGGCGAAGACCTCGCCGACATCGACGATCCTGAGCGGATTGCGCAGATCCGGCTTGTCGGTGCCGTAGGTCAGGAGCGCCTCGGAATAGGGGATGCGCGGGAACGGAAACGGCGTCACCCGGCGCTTGCTCTCGCGGCCGAAGCCTGAGAATTCCTCGAACACGCCGCCCAGCACCGGCTCGATGGCGGCGAACACGTCCTCCTGGGTGACGAAGCTCATCTCGAAGTCGAGCTGGTAGAATTCGCCCGGCGCCCTGTCGGCGCGGGCGTCCTCGTCGCGGAAGCAGGGTGCGATCTGGAAGTAGCGGTCGAAGCCCGACACCATGAGGAGCTGCTTGAACATCTGCGGCGCCTGCGGCAGCGCATAGAACCGGCCGGGATGCAGCCGGCTCGGCACGACATAGGAGCGCGCGCCCTCCGGGCTGTCGGCGGTCAGGATCGGCGTCTGGAACTCGATGAAGTCCTGCTCGATCATGCGCCGGCGCAGGCTGGAGATGACCTGGCTGCGCAGCACGATGTTCTTGTGCAGCTTGTCCTTGCGCAGGTCGAGGAAGCGGTACTTCAGCCGCAGCTCCTCGGGCGTCGTGTCGTTCTCGACATGCACCGGGATCGGCAGGGTCTCGGCCATCGACTGGACGACCATCTCGGCGGCGTCGAGCTCGACCTGGCCGGTGGCGAGCCGGGTGTTCACCGTGGCCGCCTCGCGCGCCACCACCTTGCCGCTCACCGTGATCACGCTCTCGGCGCGCACAAACTCTGCAATCTTGAAGACCGGGCTGGAAACGTCGACCACCACCTGGGTCACGCCATAGTGATCGCGCAGGTCGATGAACAGCAGATTGCCGTGGTCGCGCTTGCGCTGGACCCAGCCCGACAGGCGGGCCTGCTGGCCGACATGCTCGGGCCGCAACTGGCCGCACGTATGGGTTCGGTAGACAGAAGACATTACTGATTTTCCGGGCTTTTATGGCCCGGCAAAAGGCACGGATTGGCCGGCCAAGTCAAGCCAACCGGGGTCTTTTGAGGGTCCGGCTTTGCCGCAGCCGGCCCGGCCGGCTATAGAGCAATCTTAATGAAACTCATTACCACGACCGACGACCTCGCGGCCTTCTGCAAGCCCCTGGCCGACACCGAATTCATCGCCGTCGACACCGAGTTCATGCGTGAGCGCACCTACTGGCCCAAGCTCTGCCTGGCCCAGGTGGCGGGCCCCGACGACGCGGCGGCGATCGACGCCTTGGCGGAGGGCATCGACCTCGCCCCGCTCGACGAGTTGATGGCCAATACCAAGGTGCTGAAGGTGTTCCACGCGGCGCGCCAGGACCTCGAGATTTTTTACCTGCGCATGAACAAGGTGCCGCAGCCGTTGTTCGACACCCAGGTCGCGGCGATGGTGTGCGGGCATGGCGAGGCGGCGTCCTACGAATCGCTCGCCACCAAGCTCGCCAAGGCCAAGATCGACAAGTCGAGCCGCTTCACCGACTGGAGCCGCCGCCCGCTCAGCGAGCGGCAGATCTCCTATGCGCTGTCCGACGTCACCCATCTCCGCGTCGTCTACGAGAAGCTTCGGCGCCAGCTCGAGAAATCCGGCCGCCTGCCGTGGATTACCGAGGAGATGGCGGTGCTGAACGACCCGGCGACCTACCGCGCCGATCCGGAGCAGGCCTGGCGCCGGCTGAAGCCGCGCGGCGCCTCGCCCCGCCTGCTGGGCACGCTGAAGGAGGTCGCGGCGTGGCGCGAGCGCACCGCCCAGCGCATCGACATCCCGCGCCAGCGCCTGCTGCGCGACGAGCAGCTGCTCGAGATCGCGAGCCACGCGCCCAAGACCACCGAGGATCTCGCCATGACCCGCGGCCTCGGCCGCGGCTTCGCCGAGGGCTGGCAGGGCCGCGAAATCATGGAGGCGATCGAGCGGGCGCGCCAGGTGCCGGACGCCGAACTGCCGACG
This sequence comes from uncultured Alphaproteobacteria bacterium, assembly GCA_963755585.1. GTDB lineage: Bacteria > Pseudomonadota > Alphaproteobacteria > Reyranellales > Reyranellaceae > Reyranella. The sequence continues at coordinate 36,459 of CAVWKN010000033.1, read as the reverse complement.
CGCGACAAGCCGCCCGAGCAATTGCGCGCACCCAGCGCCGTCGTCGACCTGTTGCGCACGCTGCTCCGCCTCAAGGCCGAGCAGGCGGGCGTCGCCGGCCGGCTGGTCGCCGGGGCCGACGAGCTCGACCGGCTGGCAGGGGGCAAGCGCGACATTCCTTCGCTCAAGGGCTGGCGCCGCGAGGTGTTCGGCGCCGATGCGGTGGACCTCATAGAGGGCCGCCTGGCGCTGTCCCTGGAGGGCGAACACGCCAAGCTCATCCCGATCGCACCGGCCAAGGCCACGGCAGCGGATTAGCGCTGGGGCGCGCCAGAGCCCATTCCGATCAAGTATCATCGGACCGCGGGCCTCCAGGCCCGCCTCTTCGTCTTTGCTGGGAGCGCGCCACTCCGTGGCGCTTCTTCGTGGATCACTCGGCCTGTGAGCGCCACGGAGTGGCGCGTTCCCAGCAATGAGCGGGCCTGGAGGCCCGCGGTCCGGCATGACATGAGCCTGCCTTATCGGAACCCGCGCGCTAGGCCCTCACGATCATCGGCCTGAGGTCGAACGCCTGGGCGGCGCTTTCGAGGCGCCGGGCCGTGACGTCGCCCAGGCTGCCCTTGGCGCCGGCGGGGACGATCAATCGAAGTTCGCGGTCGGTGCGCCTGAGCTGGATCTGCGGCAACAGGCCGGGCGCTCCGCCGGACAGGTTGTAGGCGAGCCTGAGGCAGGCGCCGAGGCGGCGGGCAAAGGTGCGCCCCCTGCCGTCGGACAGCCTGAGCGCGGTGTCGAGCATCGCCGACTTGGGGTCGCTCTTGTAGCGATAGGCGAGCGTCATCGCCAGGATGGCGCGCTCGCGATGGCTCATGCCCGGCGCCGGCAGATGCAGCACGCGGATATAGGCCTGCTCGGCGCGATAGTCGGGATGGTCGTTCCACGAAATGTCGCTCAGGTGACAGGCGGCGGTGCGCAGCACGCGGTCGTCCTCGTTCTCGCCGGAGAAGACCGGGGTGAGCCAGTCGAAGATCTCGGACGGGGCGAGGTCGAAGCGCCGCCAGTCGGCGCCCTGCTCCTCGGCGAAGGCGATCAGCGGATGGCGCGCCCGCTCGGTCTCGCTCAGCCGCGAATAGTAGAAGCCCTCGCGCAGGCCGAAGGCGGAGAACACCACGGTCCTGGGCTTGAGCGCGGCCAGCAGCCGGTCGAGCGCCAGGCAGGCGAGCGGCAGTGTGTCGACGCGGCGGCGCGACACGCCCGGCATCTTCTCCAGCGACTTGGCGCTTTGCACCGCGATCAACCGGGCCACGGCACGCACCTCTTCGGCGGCGACCTCGTAGTGATGGATGATGTGCAGCGGATAGCCCGCCTGCTCCATGTGCAGCCGCGCGAAGGAGCGCCAGGCGCCGCCCACGGCGTAGAAGGTCTTGCCGGTCTCCTCGCGCAGCCAGCGCACGCTCTCGATGGCATCGAGCACGGTCTTCTTGGGATCGCTCTTGCCCGACGACATGAGCCGCAGCGGCCCGACCGGGAGCGTGCTCGAGGCGCCCAGCCTGCCCTGCCCCAGCGCCACCAGCTCGAGGCTGCCGCCGCCCAGGTCGCCCATCACGCCCGACGCATCGGGCATGCCGCAGATCACGCCGTAGCCCGAGAAGCGCGCCTCGTCCTTGCCGCTCACGATGTGGGCCTTGATACCGGGCCGCCGTTCGAGCTCGCGCATGAAGTCTTCGCCGTCGGCGGCGTCGCGCACGGCGGCGGTCGCCAGCAGGTCGAGCGACGTCACCTTCATGTTGTGGGCCAGCGTCGTGAAACGGTCGATGTTGGCCAATGCCATCTCGACGCCGTCGGGATTGAGCCGACCCGTGGCGTCCAGGCCACGGGCCAGGCCGCACAGCACCTTCTCGTTGAAGACCGGCAGCGGCGCCCGGCTTGCCCGCTCATAGACGACCAGACGGATCGAGTTCGAGCCGACGTCGATGATGCCGACGCGGCCCTTGCCGATGGCTCCCTGCGAAGCCGGAGGGGCGGAAGCGGGGGCTTCTGCGGTTTCGCCGTCCATGCGCGCTCCCTCTAGCCGAATCCGCGCGGGAAATCAGCGGCTATTCGGACGCGGCCAGGCGCCGCGGACGGCGCCCTGGACGCCGCGGACGTCGCTGCCGATTCGGGAAAGCCTGCCTCAGGAACGCAGCACCAGACGGGGGACCGCGCCGCTCAGCTTGAGCGCGCTGCCCCGGCCGGACAGCGACGGGTTGGTCATGAAATAGTGGTGGGCGATGAACGGTTCCTTGCCCGGGTGCGGGCGGCTGTAGGAACCATCCGGCGCCATGATCCAGCTCTGGCCGTCGTCCTTGAGGTTGGCGACCATGATCTGGTCGAGCACCTGCTCGTGCACCGTCGGATTCTCGACCGGACACAGGAGCTCGACCCTGCGATCGAGATTGCGCGGCATCCAATCGGCCGACGAGATGAAAACCTTGGCCTCGGGCGAGGGCAACGGCTTGCCGTTGCCGAAACAGACGATGCGCGCGTGCTCGAGGAAGCGGCCGATCATGCTCCTGACCCGGATGTGCTCGCTCAGCCCGGGCATGCCGGGCCGCAGGCAGCAGATGCCGCGCATGATCAGGTCGATCTGCACGCCGGCCTTCGAGGCGGCGTAAAGCCGGTCGATCAGTCCGGCGTCGACCAGGGAATTGAGCTTGGCCCAGATCGCGGCCGGGCGGCCGGCCTGGGCGTTGGCGATCTCCGCGTCGATCAGGCTGTAGAGCGTGGGCCGCAAGGTCACCGGCGCGAAGGCGATCTTCTCCATCTGCTCGGGACGGGCGTAGCCGGTCATGTAGTTGAACAGGCGCGCGGCGTCGCGGCCCATCGCCGGATCGCAGGTGAAGAACGACAGGTCGGTGTAGATGCGCGCCGTGATCGGATGGTAGTTGCCGGTGCCGAAATGCACGTAGGTGCGCGTCGATTGCGCCTCGCGCCGCACCACCATCGAGACCTTGGCGTGGGTCTTGAGGTCGATGAAGCCGTAGACGACCTGCACGCCGGCGCGCTCGAGGTCGCGCGCCCAGCGGATATTGGCTTCCTCGTCGAAGCGCGCCTTGAGCTCGACCAGCGCCGTCACCGTCTTGCCGGCCTCGGCGGCGCCGATCAGTTCCTTGACGATCGGCGAATCGTGGCTGGTCCGGTAGAGCGTCTGCTTGATCGCCACCACGGCCGGGTCGCCCGCCGCCTGGCGCAGGAACTGGACCACGACGTCGAAGCTTTCGTAGGGATGGTGGACGACGATGTCCTTGGCGCGGATGGCGGCGAAGCAGTCGCCGCCGAAATCGCGGATGCGCTCGGGAAAGCGGGCGTTGTAGGGCGCGAACTTGAGGTCGGGCCGGTCGTCGACGATCACCGCCTTGACGTCGCCGATGTTGAGCATGCGGTCGAGATGGAAGACGTGCACGGTCGGGGTCTGCGCCGGGATCTCGAGCTGGTCGAACAGGAAGTCGCGCAGCTCGGCCGGCATGGCGCTGTTGACCGAAATCGAGATCAGATCGCCGCGGCGGCGGCGCTTGAGCGCGCTCTCGTACAGCAGCACGAGATCCTCGGCCTCCTCGTTGATCTCGACGTCGCTGTCGCGGATCAGCCGGAACACCGCCTGCTCGATCACCTCGTAGCCCGGGAACAGGCGCGGCAGGTAGATGTCGACCAGATCCTCGAGCGACAGGAAGCGGATCGCGGCACCCGGCAGGCGGATGAAACGGTCGACCTGCGGCGGCAGCGGCAGCAGCGCCATCAACGGCCGGCGGTCCTCGCGGCGCTGCAGCTTCAGGATCGTCGAGAAGCCGCCATTGGGGATGAACGGAAACGGATGCGCCGGATCGATGGCGAGCGGCGTCAGGATCGGGAAGACCTGATCGATGAAGTACTGGTCGAGCCACGAGCGCTCGGTTTCGGTGAGTTCGCCCGGCTCGATGACAGCGACGCCCGCCGCGCGCAACTCCTCCTGCAGGTTGGCCCACGCGTCCTGCTGATGGCCCATCAGGATCGAGGCGCGCTCGCGGATCGCCACCAGTTGCTCGGCCGGCGTCATGCCGTCGTCGCTCACCAGCGCCGAGCGGGTCTGCAGCATGTCGACCAGGCCCGCCACGCGGACCATGTAGAACTCGTCGAGATTGTCGGCCGAGATCGACAGGAAGCGCACGCGTTCGAGCAACGGGTGGCGCTTGTTGCTGGCCTCCTCGAGCACACGCATGTTGAAGGCCAGCCACGACAACTCGCGATTGATGAAGCGCTGCGGACTGTCGGATGCTATTTCGAGCGCCGGAGCTTGGCCGGGGGTGGTGTTGAGGGCGTCCATTGTCGGCCCCTGCCGGGGCGCCTCCCGAAATGTTCACAGGGACGGTAACGCCTCTCCATGACGGTGTCATGGCAATTCAATAAGTAGTTGTTTCAAAAGGATTTATTGGGATCGGGCCGGTGAAGACCATTCTCCTTCTGCGACACGCAAAATCGGCCTGGAGCGACCCTCGGCTGGATGACCATGAACGGCCCCTCAACCGGCGGGGTGAGCAGTCGGCCAAGGCCATGGCCGACCACATCGCGCGCCAGAAGCCCCGCCCCGACCTCATCCTGTGCTCAACGGCCATGCGGACCCGCCAGACGCTGGCGCCGCTGCTGGCGCTGTTGGACGCCCCCGCCCCGCCGATCGCGCTGGAAAACGGCCTCTACCTCGCCTCCGAGGACACTCTGCTGGCCCATTTGCGGGCCCTTGCGCGACGGGGTCGCCACCGTCCTGCTGATTGGCCACAACGACGGCATCTGGCATCTCGCCGAAGGATTGGCCGGGAGCGGCCCGGCCGCCGCTTTGGCCGCGCTGCGGGACAAATACCCCACCGGCTCTCTTGCCACGCTGAGCGCCCCCGACGGCCCCTGGGACGACCTCGCCTGGGGCTCCGCGGAACTCGTGGCCTTCGTCCGTCCGCGCGACCTCGCGGCGGCTTAGTAAAGCTCATGCTCCTCTCCCCTTGGGGGAGAGGAATCATGAATCATGAGTGCACTATGAGGGGTGCGCGCCCCCAGCCTAATACGTGCCCGGGTACTGGCCGCCGTCCATCAGCAGGTTCTGGCCCGTGATGTAGCTCGCATGCGTGCTGCACAGGAACGCGCAGGCGGCGCCGAATTCCTCCGCCGTGCCGAAGCGGCCGGCCGGATTCATCTTGGCGCCGGCCGCGTACTCCTCCTCGTAGCTCTTGCCGCTCTTGGCGGCGCGTGCCTTGTAGGTGCCGCGCAGTCGGTCGGTGTCGAACGGACCGGGCAGCAGGCCGTTGATGGTGACGCCATGACGGACGGTGACGCGGGCCACGCCGGCCACGAAGCCGGTGAGACCGCTCCGCGCGCCGTTGCTCAATCCCAGTATGTCGATCGGCGCCTTCACCGAGCTCGAGGTGATGTTCACGATGCGGCCAAAGCCGCGCTTCATCATGCCGTCGACCGACGCCTTGATGAACTCGATGGGCGTCAGCATGTTGGCGTCGACCGCCTTGATCCAGTCGTCGCGGACCCAGTCGCGGAAGTCGCCGGGCGGCGGGCCGCCGGCGTTGTTGACGATGATATCGGGCTCCGGACAGGCGGCGAGCACCTGCTTGCGGCCGGCCTCGGTCGTGACGTCGACGGCGATCGCCGTCACCTTCACGCCGGTCTTCTTGCGGATCTCCTCCGCCGTCGCTTCGAGCTCGGCCTTGGTGCGGGCGTTGATGACGAGGTCGACGCCCTCCTGCGCGAGCGCCATGGCGCAGCCCCTGCCCAGGCCCTTGCTCGCCGCGCAGACGATCGCCTTGCGGCCCTTGATGCCCATATCCATCGTTTCTCTCCCTAATTCACACGAGTCCAGAGCTGTGTCTCGCCGAACATCGGCGTGCCGACATAGCCGCGCAAGCGCAGCTTGCCGTCAGGCTGAAGGCTGATGTTGGCATTATAGATCTTGCCGTTCTCGCCATTGTAGATGTGACCGTCTTCGAACGCGTTGGGATCGGAGGTCTTCTTGAAACCCCAGATCAGGGGCATGCCGATCACCTTGCGGCCGCGCAGCGCCGGATCGGGGTTGCGGTAGTCGGTCGCCATGTCGGGCGCGACCGCGTTGCCGTCGGGCCCCTTGGGATTGATCAGGCCGACGACGAGGCCGCAGATGGGGCCATTCGCGGGATCCGGGCACGGACCGATGCGTACCTGCGCAATGCCCGAGGCCGTCAGCCAGGTTCCCATCACGGAGGGAGACTGCGCCCTGGCCATCGAGGCGAACGCGCAGAGGAGCGCCACCAGAACCAGTTTTCTCATTTTGCCTCTTCTGCCTCCCTCAAGACGTCGCCGTCAGCTCGGCCAGAACATCCGCCGCCAGGCGGCGATCGATCTCGCGGCGCTCGGTCAACGCCCGGCGGTCGAGGGCAGCGACGACGCGACGCGCCAATTCCGCCGAACGCTCCATGTGCGAGACCAGATAGTGCACGACGCCGGCGCCCGCGTGCAATTGGCGATCGGCGAGCTGTTTCAGGATGATCGAACCTAAAAGCTCGTCGTCGGGCGCCGCCACGGTCACGGCGGGCGCCGCGCGCAGCCGCGACGCCAGGTCGGGCAAGGCGATCGACCAGTGCGCCGGCAACGCGGTCGAGATCAGCAGCAGATGGCCGCGCCGCTCGCGCATCAGGTTATAGAGATGGAACAGCGCCCGCTCCGGTGCACGGTCGGCATTTTCGATCACGATGGCGGGAGAGGCTGCGGCGAGTTCCGTCAGATCGGCGACGTTCTTGCCTTCCAGGGCGCCGCCCTCGATCGAGATCGCGCCCGCCCGCGCCGCCCAGATGCGGCCGAGATGGGTCTTGCCGCAGCCGGCGGGCCCGCCCAGCGCCAGCGCGGGCGCCGGCCAGTCCGGCCAGCGATCGATCCAGGCCAACGCCTCGCGATTGCCGGATGCCGTGACAAAGTCCTCGCGCGCATAGGTCGGCGGCGGCAGCGCCAGATCGAAGGTAAGCTGGTTCGCCATCGGCGCCTCAGGCCGGATTGCCGCCACGATAGATGTCGCTCTCGCGATAGCGGCCCAGCAGGTGGCGCACGATCACGCCGATCACCGCCGCCGTGGGCACGGCGATCAGGATCCCGACGAAGCCGAACAGCGATCCCCCCGCCAGCAGGGCGAACATGATCCATACCGGATGCAGGCCGACGCGATCGCCGACCAGCTTGGGCGACAGGACGTTGCCTTCCATCGTCTGGCCGAACAGGAACACGGCGCCGACCTTGGCGACCCCCCACCAGTCCGGCGGAAACTGTGCCAGCGCCATGCCGAGCGCCATGACGGCGCCGACGAACGTGCCGACGAAGGGGATGAAGGAAATGGCGCCGGCGATCAGGCCGATGATCAGACCGAACTGCAGCCCGACCATCGACAGGCCGATGGCGTAGATTGAGCCCAGCGCGATGCAGACCAGCGCCTGGCCGCGCACGTAGCCCGCGATGGCGGCATTCAACTCGCGCGCCAGCTTGCGGATCGTGTCGGCATGGTCGAGCGGCAGGGCGCCGTCGAGGGCGCGGATCAACTTCTCCCAGTCGCGCAGCAGATAGAACGTCACGACCGGCGTCAGGAACACCAGGGCAAGCAGGTTGATGAAGGCTGCGCCGCGCCGCGCCAGGCCACCGGCCACGCTGCCGGCCACGGCCAGCGCCTGGCCCGCCCATTGGGTGGCGTCGCTCTGCAGATCCTGCAGGCTGAGGGACGGCAGGCCGAGCTTCTCACGCAGCGGTTCGATCAGCGGCTGCACGCGCGCCGCCGCCTGCACGATATACTGCGGCGCCTTGACGATCAGCGACTGCACTTCGGCGAAGAGCGGCGGCAGGATCGCCATGGCAACGCCGATGGCGAGCAGGACGGCCAGGATCGTGACGGTGGTCGTCGCCCAGGTGCGCGACAGGCCGAGGCGCTGCAGGCGCGCCACGATGGGATCGAGGAAGTAGGCGACGGCCATGCCGACGACGAACGGCAGCAGGATGTCGTTCAACAGCCACAAGAGGAGAACGAACAGGACCGCCGCCGCCACCCAGAAGCGCCAGCGATTGGCCTGGGCGATCACAGCCATGCCTCAGCTCCCGCGACGCGCGATCACCGCGCCTGCAATCGCCACTTGTCGGCTTCCTTGTCGAGCGTCAGGCCGGCCTGCGCCAGGGTGCGCTGCAGCTCGTCGGGCGTACCGAAATATTCGAGGCGCAGATCGGCGCGATCCGCTTCGAGTGTCCGCACGGCGACGCTCTTGACCGCCGGCACCGAACTCAGCCGCTGGCGCACCTGCACCCAGTCGCCGAGCGCGCGGATCGGCACGAAGACGTCGAGCGTGTCCTGTGCATCGCGGCGCACGACCGCCATGCCGCGCCATTGCTCGTCGAGCTTGGCGTGCATCTGCTTTGCCGCATCGGCGAGTTGGCCAACGTCCTGGACCGGCACCTTGGCGATCTCGCTGCGCGCGCCGGTCTGGGTGTCGTAGCGCAGACCGCCGACGGTGAACGGTCCGGACTCCTTGTCGCCTTCGACGACCGCCACGACGATCGTGGGCGCGCGATAACGCTCGTTCAGCCGCGACAGGGCCGAGACGTCGCCGACATAGGCCTGCTCGGCCGATACCGCGCTTTGGTCGAGCTGGTCGCCGCGGATCACCGTCACCGGCACGGCGCTGCCGGTCGTGTTGAGCGCCTGCCACGCCTCGCGCCAGGGATTGCGGTCGTCGAGCGGCTCGATACCGGACTTTCCCTTCCACAACGGGATCACCAGGGCCGGTCGCGACACCGTTTCGGCGATCTTGGCGCCCGCGCCGCCGAGCCAGGCCTTCACGGCATCGGGCGAAAAGACGACGTTCAAGGTGGCGATGTAGCGATTGGGCGCCGAGCGCTCGCGCACGAATTCGATGCCGCGCACCATGCCTTCCAGCCTCGCATCGTCGGGGGTCGATACGCGGGCGCGGTCCTCCGGCGTCACCATGCGCTCGACCAGCATCTTCGCCGCCTTGCGCCGGGCCTCGGCCAGGCCCTGCTGGCGCGCCTGCACGGCGTCGGCGGCGTTCACGTCGACATCGACGTCGGTCACCGTGTAGGCGTTATTGCCGGCCTGCGCGTGCGCACCACCGCCGGCGGCAAGAGCCACCAGAAGTGCGACGACGGTCGTGGAAAACCAGCGGGTGGAAAACCAGCGCAGAGGCGCCATTGCGGGGGTCCGGTTTTTGTTTATGTTCGCGCCACCTATCTAGCACGAATGAGCCTGGCTTGAAGCCTGACGCCCCACCCGACGAGAAACAGGGCCATAATCGGCCGCCCTTGACCTACAAGGACGCCGGCGTCGACATCGATGCAGGCGACGCGCTGGTCGAGCACATCAAGCCCCTGGCGCGCAGCACCAACCGGCCGGGCGTGATGGGCGGACTGGGCGGTTTCGGTGGATTGTTCGACCTCAAGGCGGCGGGCTTCAAGGACCCGATCCTCGTCTCGGGCACCGACGGCGTGGGCACCAAGCTCAAGGTCGCGATCGAGGCGGGCGTCCCCGACACGGTCGGCATCGACCTGGTGGCGATGTGCGTCAACGACATCGTGGTTCAGGGCGCCGAGCCGCTGTTCTTCCTCGACTACTATGCCAGCGGCCGGCTCGACGTGGAGACCGGGCGCCGTGTCGTGGCCGGCATCGCCGAGGGCTGCCGCCGCGCCGGCTGCGCGCTGGTGGGCGGCGAGACGGCGGAGATGCCCGGCATGTATGTCGAGGGCGACTACGACCTCGCCGGCTTCTCGGTCGGGGCCGCCGAGCGCGACGGGTTGCTGCCGCGCGCCGACATCGCCGCGGGCGACATCGTGCTGGGGCTGGGGTCGAGCGGCGCGCATTCCAACGGCTTTTCGCTGGTGCGCCGCGTCGTCGAGCGCAGCGGCCTCGGCTACGCCGCCGCCGCGCCCTTCGCCCAACTTCTCAAGGCCGGCCTCGCTTGGCGAGGCGCTGCTCGAGCCCACGCGCATCTACGTGAAACCGCTGCTGTCGGCGATCCGCGCCACCGGCGCGATCAAGGGCCTGGCCCACATCACCGGCGGCGGCTTGCCCGGCAACGTGCCGCGCTGCCTGCCCAACGGCGTGCGCGCGCGCCTCGACGCAAGGCGATGGTCGGCGCCGCCCGTGTTCCGCTGGCTGCACGAGGCCGGCCAGGTGCCGACCGACGACATGTTGCGGACGTTCAATTGCGGCCTCGGCATGATCGCGGTGGTGGCAGCGACGGACGCTGCGACGGTCGCCAAGGTGCTGACCGATGCCGGCGAGAGCGTGCACGCGGTGGGCACGATCGAGAGTGCACCAAACGACGAAGCCGACTGCGTGATCGATCACGCCGAAAACCTATGGCGAAGCTGAAAGTCGGAATCCTGATCTCCGGCCGCGGCAGCAACATGGCCGCCCTGATCGAGGCCGCCCAGGACGCCGACTATCCCGCCGAGATCGCCCTGGTGGTGAGCAACGTGGCCGACGCGCCGGGCCTTGCGATCGCCCGGCGGGCAGGCGTGCCGACGGCCGTCATTTCCCATCGCGGCCAGCCCGACCGCGAGACCTTCGACCGCGCGGTGTCGGCCGAGCTGGAGCGGCACGGGGTGGTGCTGGTGGCGCTGGCGGGCTTCCTGAGGATCTTCAGCCCGTGGTTTCCGACCCGCTGGGCGGACCGCCTGATCAACATCCACCCCTCCCTGCTGCCCTGCTTCAAGGGCCTGCACGTCCAGCAGCAGGCGCTCGATGCCGGCGTGCGGCTGAGCGGCTGCACGGTCCATTTCGTGATCCCCGATCTCGATTCAGGGCCGATCATCGCCCAGGCGGCCGTGCCGGTGCTGGCCGGCGACACCGAGGAGACGCTGTCGGCACGCATCCTGCGCCAGGAGCATCGTCTCTATCCGCTGGTCGTGCGCTGGTTCGCCGAGGACCGTATCGCGCTGGCCGCGGGCCACGTGGCGATCAAGGGCGTGCGGCCCGACGCCGCCCTGCTCTTTTCGCCTGCCCCGTAGTTGGTTATAAAACCGCTACGACTTTCTCCGAGGAACCGACATGACCGACGTGCAGGACGATTTTCCGGCCCATCAACAGACCTACCAGTCGTTCAGCAAGCTGGTGCTGTTCTCGATCCTGTTCATCGTGCTGCTGCTCTCCTGCATGGCTTTGGGCCTGGTCGGCAGCTCGGGCTTTTTCGCTCTGGTGCTCGGCATCGGCGGCACGGTGGCGCTCCTGATCGCCTTTGCCGTCCTGGGTTGACGCCTCCTGCAAGCGGCAAAGAAAAGCGGCCCAGACGGGCCGCTTTTTTAATGCTTCCTCCCCAGCTCCGCTGGGGAGGTGTCGGCCTCATAGGCCGACGGAGGGGTCGGAAGCTGCAATCGTGACTCATGACCCCTGTCCGATCGGCGTAAGACGCCGACACCTCCCCACGTAGAACGTGGGGAGGAAAAGAGGGTCTAACCGACGATCTCGGATCCTGCGAAGAAGTAGCCGATCTCGATCGCGGCATTCTCGGGCGAATCGGAGCCGTGCACGGAGTTGGCCTCGATCAACTCGGCGAAGTCCTTGCGGATGGTTCCTGCCGCAGCGTTGGCCGGGTTGGTGGCGCCCATGATGTCGCGGTTCTTGGCGACGGCACCCTCGCCTTCCAGCACCTGGATCACCACCGGACCCGACGTCATGAAAGTGCAAAGGTCGTTGAAGAACGGCCGCGCCTTGTGCACGCCGTAGAACTCTTCGGCCTGCATGCGGGTCATCCAGATGCGCCTCTGGGCGACGATGCGAAGGCCCTTTTCCTCGAACCGGGCGTTGATCTTGCCGGTCAGGTTCCGGCGGGTCGCGTCCGGCTTGATGATCGAGAAAGTGCGTTCGACGGCCATGGAATCCTCTTGCAGGCGGTATCTTGGCGAGTGGGCGCGCCTTATAGACGCGGGGTTTCGGCCCGGCAAGCCGGTTGGACGGGCTCTTTCCGCGTGCTAAACGCCGCGGCCCCATGCTCCACGTCAATGATCTCTCCTTCCGCCACGGCGAGCGCGTGCTGTTCGATCGCGCCTCCGCGGCCATGTCCGACGGCTGGAAGGTCGGCCTGGTCGGCCGCAATGGCGCGGGCAAATCGACCCTGCTGCGCCTGATCCAGGGCCAGATCGAAGCCGACGGCGGCAGCATCAGCCTGAGCGGCCGCAACCGCATCGGCTCGGTGCCGCAGGACCCGCCGGGCGGGGATATCACGGTGCTGGACGCCGTGCTGGCCGCCGACGTCGAGCGCACCGCCCTGCTGGCGGAGGACGAGGCCTGCCACGACGGGCTGCGCCTGGCCGACATCCATGCCCGGCTCGACGAAATCGGCGCGGCGTCGGCGCCGGCGCGGGCCGCCTCGATCCTGCATGGCCTCGGCTTCGACAACGACGCCCAGGCGCGGCCCTGCGGCGAATTCTCCGGCGGCTGGCGCATGCGCGTGGCGCTGGCCGGCACGCTGTTCAGCAATCCCGATCTGCTGATCCTCGACGAGCCGTCGAACCATCTCGATCTCGAGGCGATGCTGTGGCTCACCGAGCATCTGCAGCGCTTCCGCCACACGCTCCTGATGGTGAGCCACGATCGCGACCTGCTGAACGACGTGTGCGACCACATCGTGCACATCGATCAGCAGAAGCTCGTCACCTACAACGGCAACTACGACCGCTTCGAGCGCACGCGCGCCGAACGGCTCGAGCACGATGCCGCCCAACAGGCCAAGATCGCTGCCCAGCGCAAGCACATGCAGGCCTTCGTCGACCGCTTCAAGGCCAAGGCGAGCAAGGCGCGCCAGGCGCAATCAAGGGTCAAGATGATCGAGAAGCTGGGCCCGGTCGCCTCGGTGCCGATCGACGAGCGGATCGCCTTCAACTTTCCGCCGCCCGAGCAGCTCGCCTCGCCGATCGAGACGCTCGACGAGGTCACGGTCGGTTACGCGGACGGCCCGCCGGTGCTGCGCAAGCTCGACCTCAGGCTCGACATGGACGACCGCATCGCGCTGCTCGGCCAGAACGGCAACGGCAAGTCGACCTTCATCCGGCTGCTGTCGGATCGCCTGCAGCCGCGCGAGGGCAAGGTCAAGCGTACGCCGCGCCTGCGCATCGGCTACTTCTCGCAGGACCAGGAGGAAAGCCTCGACTACGAGGCGACACCGTTCCAGCACATGAGCAGCGCGCTGGGACCAGGCGCCGGCGAGACCAAGGTTCGCGCCCAGCTCGGCCGTTTCGGCTTCTCGCGCGATCGCGCCGACCTCAAGGTGGGCGTCCTGTCGGGCGGCGAGAAGACGCGGCTGCTGCTGTCGCTGGCGACGCGCAACGCCCCTCACCTGCTGCTGCTCGACGAGCCGACCAACCATCTCGACATGGACGCCCGCGCCTCCCTGGTCGACGCCGTCAACGACTTCGAGGGCGCGGTCGTGCTGGTGAGCCACGACACGCATCTGGTGAAGATGGTCGCCGACCAGCTCTGGGTGGTGGCCGAGGGCAAGGTGACGCCGTTCGACGGCGACATCGACGACTACCAGGCCAAGCTGCTGCGCGAACGCAATGGCGGCAAAGGCGGCAAGGCCGGCAAACGAGAGCGGGCCCGCGAGCGTGAACGCGAGCGCGAGCAAACGCCGGCCCCCGCCGCCGCCCCGAAGGAACAGCGCAAGCAATCCGCCGATACGCGCGCCAAACGCGCGCCGCTCAAGAAGACCCTGGAGACGCTGGAGAAGACTATCGCCAAGCTCAACAAGCAGCGCGGCGACATCGAAGCCAGGCTCGCCGATCCCGCGAGCTACAGCGACCCCACGATCAACGTTGCCGATCTACAGCGCGACAAGGTGCGGCTGGAACGCGAGATCGCCCACACCGAGCACGAGTGGCTGGTGGCGCAGGAAGCCTACGAAGCGGCCTGAGACGCTATTCGGCGGCGGCCGGGACGACCGTCGGAACGATGGTCTGGCGGATGACCATCACCATCATGGCGTTGATGACGTAGAGACCGACGGCGATCCAGAAGATGATGCTCGGAACGCCGGACGTCATGAGAAAGCCGAACACCGGCGGCGCCAGGAACGAACCGACATCGAGGCCGGAATAGACGAAGCCGAAGACCTTGCCCGAGGCGCCGGGCGGCGTGGCGTTGCGCACGATCATGTCGCGCGATGGATTGGTGATGCCGCCGGCGGCGCCGGCCAGGGCGAGCAGCGGCAGAAGCAGCATCGGCGTGACGGCCTGGGCCGCGATCGGCACCGTCAAGGCGCCGGCCGCGAGCAGACCGAGCGTTGCCACACGGTCATGACGGCGCACCCTGTCGGCGAAGATGCCGCCCACCAGCACGCCGCCCGCCGATCCGACGATGAAGACGATCAGACAGAGGGCGGCGTAGTTCTCGCTGATGCCGAACATGCTGGTCCAGGCCGGCACGGCAAACTGCTGGATGCCCACGGTGTTGGCGGCGAGCAGCGCGAAATAGACGAGGCAGAGGAGAATCGCGGGTTGCAGAAAGAGCGTCCGCATGGAGGCCGTGCCGTGCTGGGCCGCGACGGCCCGCGCCTTGACGCGATGATCGACGAGCTGCGTGCGCTGGCTCCAGACCACGACCGACAGGATCAGACCCGGCAAGGCGCCGATCAGCGCCGCGCCCACCCAGCCGAACATGCTGTCGAGGAAATACATTATGGGCGCGGCCGCCCAGCCGAGCGAGCCGCCGACGCCGTGGATGCTGAAGGCGCGGCCGAGCCGCTGCTGGTTGACCGACGAATTCAGCAGCGCGAAATCCGCAGGATGAAAGACGCAGTTGCCCAGCCCCGCGATCACGGCGATGGCGGCAAATGCCACGAAGGAGTGCGCCACCGATATCAGGGCAAGCGCACAGCCGATGACGGCGAGACCGCCGGCCAGGATCGGCCGGGCGCCGAAGCGGTCGACCGCGAAGCCCGCCGCCGTCTGGGAGACGCCGGACACGCCATAGAAGAGGCCCGCCAGCAGGCCGACATCGGCATAGGTGAGGCCGACCTCCTGGCGCACGATCAGCAGCATCGTGACGAAGGCGAGCTGATAGTAGTGGCTGGTTCCGTGAACGATGCCGATCAGGCTGATGACGCGGACGTCGCGATTGAGGGGAGCCGTCGCTGCAGACATTGAAACCTCGTTGGGCCGGCATGATAGACGATCCACAGCACGGCGGTTTGCGGAATTGCGCCTAGGAGCCATGCGTACGTGATGACGCACCGGCAGTGCACAAGGTAGTCTCGCCGCCGGTAACAGGGAGAGTGAAATGAAGCGCTGGAAGCACCGCCCCGAGGGCTCGACATGGGGCGATTGGGGAGACGACGATCAGCTCGGCCGGCTGAATCTCATCACGCCCAAGAAGGTGCTCGAGGGTATCGCCGAAGTGAAGGAAGGAATTTCGTTCTGCCTCAGCCTGCCGCTCGACTTGCCGGGCGGCAACGTGCTGAACCCGCGACGGCTGCCGCCGGTGCTCTCGCCGACGGGCGACGAGAACGGCTGGCGCTTCAACTTCCACACCAACACGATCAATCCGCTGTTCATGGACGTGGCGAGCGACGATCGCGTGATCCTGACGCTGCAGTACTCCACACAGTGGGACACGCTCGCCCATGTCGGCGGCCTGTTCGATGCCGACGGCGACGGCGTGCCCGAAGCGCTCTACTACAACGGCTTCAAGGCGGGCTCCGACGTCGTCGGCCCCCAGCCGGACGCCGGACGCGACGGCTGCGGCCATATGAGCTACGCCCACAAGCTCGGCGTCGAGAACATGGCGGCCAAGGCGATCCAGGGGCGCGCCGTGATGGTCGATCTCGAAAAGCACTACGGCCGCGACCACAAGTACGTGAACTACGACGACTTCCGTCATGTGCTGGAAACCGACAAGGTGGTCGTCGAGCCGGGCGACATGCTGCTGCTCCACACGGGATTCACCGACGAAATCACCAAGATGAACAAGAAGGTCGACCCGGCCCGCGCCCATGCCATGTGCAGCGTGCTCGACGGCCGCGACAAGCGGCTGCTGCAGTGGATCACCGACAGCCAGATCTCGGCGCTGATCGCCGACAATTACGGCGTCGAGGCCGTGCCGGCCAAGCCCGGCCCCGCCGATGCGGAGCATCCGTCGCTGCCGATCCACAATCACTGCCTGTTCAAGCTTGGCCTCAATCTCGGCGAGATCTGGTGGCTGAAGGACCTGGCGCTGTGGCTGCGCGACAGGAAGCGCTCGCGTTTCCTGCTGACCGCACCGCCGCTTCGCCTGCCCGGGGCCGTCGGCTCGCCGGCGACGCCCGTGGCGACCGTCTGATTTCCGGCATGCCCTTGTCGTTCTCGGCGTTCGTCGCCGAAAAGCTCAAGGCGGAAAAATTCGCGCTCCTCGACATCGGCTGCTCGGGCGGCATCGATTCGCTGTGGCGCGCCTTCGAACCCAGGCTGCGCGCGCTCGGGATCGATGCCAGCGAGGCCGAATGCCGCCGCCTGGCCGGCCTCGAGCGCAATCCCGACGTCTCCTATGTGGCCGCCTTCGTCAGCACCTCTGCCGACAAGCCTATCGATCTTTCCGCCGGACCGGCGGCGCCCTTGATCATGAAAATTCGCAACCGCATGAGCTTCATGCGCACGCGCGAGATCCGCGACAGCCGTCTGCAGGACGCCTCGGCCGAGGAACAGTTTCGCCACAACGCCTGGGAGCTGACCGGCCTTGCCGATCCCGGCAAGCCCGTCGTCGTTCCCGACCTGCTGGCGCAACGCGGCTGGACCGATCTCGACTACCTGAAGATCGATATCGACGGCGCCGACTTCGACATCCTGCAAACTTTCAGGGGACGCTTCGATACGCTGGGCGTCATCGCCGTCCAGCTCGAGGTCAACTTCGTCGGCACCGACCGGTCGGACGAGCACACCTTCCACAACACCGATCGTTTCCTGCGCAGCGAGGGCTTCGACCTGTTCCGGCTCGACGTGCGCAATTGCTCCACGCGCGCCCTGCCGGCCCGTTATGTCTGGCCAACCCCGGCCGAGACGGTGTCGGGTCGGCCGTTCCAGGGCGAGGCCTACTACGCACGCGATGTGCTGGCGCCCCATCGCGCCGAATCCGGCGCGAGATTGAGCGCGGAGAAAATCGCCAAGCTTGCGGCGGTGTTCTCGGCCTGGGACGTGCCCGATGCTGCCGCCGAGCTGCTGATCGCCCGACGCGAGATCCTGTCGCCGCTTTTCGATATCGAGGCCGGCCTCGACCTGCTGGCGGCCCAGACCCAGACGGACCGCAGCCGTCCACTCGGCTACCGTGCGTACATGGCGACATTCGAGGCCGACTCGCCCCGGTTCTACCGGCCCGAAGGCCCGGTGCCGACCTGGGAGCGGCTCAAGTCGGCCTGGCGCGGCTACTGGCATCCCCGCGAGAAGCGGCATTAGAGGACGGACCTCCAGGTCCGCGCTCCGGCGAGACTAGGCCTTCTTCTCCCAGCCACCAGCCGGAGTCTGCTGCCAATAGACGACGGTATGCCCCGCCGCCTTGTAGGCCTTCCAGCGCTCCCGTGAATCGGCGACAGCCGTCTCGTCGCGGCCATCGAACAGCTCGAAGCAGCGTCTGTAGTCGGCGACGCGCTCCGACCGTGCGCGATCGGCGACGAACAGGAAGCCGGCGCCGTTGGGATTCTCGTCGAGATGGGTCAGCCACACCGGCTGGCGGTCGGCGTCGCCATCCTTGGCGGCGCCATGCGGCAGGAAGCCGTTGGGGTCGTAGGTCCACAGATGCGTGTTGAGCGCATCGACCCGCTCGGGCGAACCCACCATCACCACCGCCCGCTCGCCCGCCTGCAGGGTCTTGGTCAGCAGGCGAGGCAGGGCGTCCTCGAGCGACGATCGGGTCAGGTGGTAGAAATTGACCTCGGTCGCCATTGCACTGCTCCCCGGACGATCACTTCTCGTAGTTCTCGGCAATCCACGAGTTCGAGCAGGCGCACGCCATAGGCCGTGGCGCCCTTCGGCGTCGTGCTGTCGCCCTTGTTCGACCAGGCCATGCCGGCAATGTCGAGATGGGCCCAGGCGACGCCCTCCTGTACGAAGCGCTGCAGGAACTGCGCCGCCGTGATCGAGCTGGCATCGCGGCTGTTGGTGACGTTCCTCATGTCGGCGATGTCGGAATCGATCATCTTGTCGTATTTCGGCCCGAGTGGCAGGCGCCACAGCTTCTCGCCGATGCCCGCTCCCGCCGCGCGCAGCTTGTTGGACAGCTGGGTGTTGTTGCTGAACAGGCCGGCACGCTCATGACCAAGGGCCACGATGATGGCGCCGGTCAAGGTCGAGAGCTCGACCATCGCCTGCGGCTTGAACTTCTCCTGCGCGTACCACATGGCGTCGCACAGGATCAGCCGGCCCTCGGCATCGGTGTTGATGACCTCGACGGTCTGGCCCGACATGCTCTTGACCACGTCGCCCGGCCGCGTGGCGTTGCCGTCCGGCATGTTCTCGACCAGGGCGCACACGCCCACGACGTTGGCGCGCGCCTTGCGGCCGGCCAGCAGGCGCATCGCGCCGGTGACGGCGCCGGCGCCGCCCATGTCCCACTTCATGTCTTCCATGCCGCCGGCGGGCTTCAGCGAGATGCCGCCGGTGTCGAAGCACACGCCCTTGCCAATCAGCGCCACCGGCTGCTGCGACTTGGGTCCGTTCATCCAGCGCATCACCAGGAGCTGGGACTCGCGCTCGCTGCCCTGGCCGACGGCCAGCAACACGTTCATGCCGAGCTTCTTCATCTCGGCCTCGCCCAGGATCTCGACCTTGACGCCGAGCTTGGTGAGCTCGCGGGCGCGGCGGGCGAATTCGACGGGATAGAGCACGTTGGCGGGCTCGCTCACCAGGTCGCGGGTGAAGAACACCGCGCCGATCGTGGGCTCGAGCCGCTCGTAGGCGCGGCGCGCCTCGGCCGGTCCGGTCAGCGCGACCGTGAGCTGCTCGAGTGAATGCTTCTGCTCGGGCTTGTCCTTGGTCTTGTATTTGTCGAAGCGGTAGTTGCGCAGTTGCGCGCCCAGCGCGATGCGGGCGGCGATCTGGCCCGGCGTCAGCCGGCTGCCCTTCACGGCATCGACGACAACGGTCACGGCCTTCTGGCCCGACGCGTTGGCCTCTGCCGCGACGATACCGCCCAAGGCTTCCGCAGCACGGGCGTCCAATTCGCGCGACTTGCCCACGCCCAGGAGGCTCAAGCGGGCGATGACGCCGGACTGGCCCAGCAGGGTGAGCGACTGGCCTTTGGCGCCGGTGAAGCGGCTGGCGTCGATCGCCCGGACGATCGTTCCCCCGACATCCTTGTCGATGGCCTGCGCACTCGCCAGGAGCTGCTTGTCGGCGGCGACGAAGACGGCAACGTTGCCTGAGAAAGCCTTCGGAAAGGCCGCAAATTCCACTTTCATTCGGTCCCCTTGCTTCTGACGCACGCTGAACGACGATTTTTCGCCCCTGCGACGGGACGGCGCAAGCAGCGAATTGCCTCCAAAACCCTGCAAATTCGGGGTGGCGTCGGGCCGCTGCCGACAGTATCAGTACCGGCCCTCAAAACGGACATGGAAATGACTGCAGCAACTCTGCCTCGCGTCTCGGTGGTCGGTCTCGGCAAGCTCGGCGCGCCGCTCGCCGCGGTGCTCGCCAGCCGTGGCTTCTCCGTCATCGGTCTCGACGTGAGCAAGACCCTCGTCGACGCGCTCAACGCCGGCAAGATGCCGATCGTCGAGCCGCAGCTCAACGAGCTGATCGCCGCCAACCGGCAGCGCCTGTCGGCCACCATGGACGCCGGCGAAGCCATCGAGAAGAGCGACGCGAGCTTCGTGATCGTGCCCACGCCGTCGGACAGCACGGGCTTCTTCTCCAACCGCTTCGTGCTGCAGGCCATGGAATCGCTCGGCAAGGCGCTGCGCAACAAGAAGAGCTATCACATGGTGGTCATCACCAGCACGGTGATGCCGGGCACGACGGGCAGCGAGATCAAGGCCGCCCTCGAAGCGGCGTCGGGCCGCAAGGTCGGGCCCGATCTCGGCCTGTGCTACAATCCGGAGTTCATCGCGCTGGGCAGTGTCGTGCGCGACATGCTGTTTCCCGATTCGATCCTGATCGGCGAGAGCGACGCCAAGGCCGGCGACATGCTGCAGACCATCTATCTGCAGATGTGCGAGAACAAGCCGCCGGTGCAGCGCATGAATTTCATCAATGCCGAGCTCACCAAGATCTCGGTCAACACCTACGTCACGACCAAGATCTCCTACGCCAACATGCTGGCCGACATCTGCGACCGCCTGCCGGGCGCCGACGTCGATGCCGTCACCAAGGCGCTGGGCGCCGACACGCGCATCGGGCCGAAGTACCTGAAGGGCGCGATGGGCTATGGCGGTCCTTGCTTCCCGCGCGACAACGTCGCCTTCGCAGCGCTGGCCCGCAAGATCGGCGCGCGCGCCGATGTCGCCGAGGCGACCGACCGCATCAACAACTACCAGGTCGACCGGCTGACCGGGCTGGTCGGGAAGTTTGCCAAGGCCGGCACCCGCATCGCCATCCTGGGCCTCTCCTACAAGCCGCAGACCCCGGTGGTCGAGGAAAGCCACAGCGTGAAGCTCGCCGCCAAGCTCGCCGATGCGGGCTACGTCGTCGTCGTCCACGATCCGCTGGCGCAGGACACCGGCCTGGCCGTCCTGGGCGACAAGGTGGTGGGCGCCTCGTCGATCGAAGGCGCGGTGCGCGACTGCGATCTGCTGATCGTCGCCACCGGCTGGCCCGAATACAAGGCGATCGATCCTGCGTGGTGCAAGCGCAATGGCCAGCGCCTCACGGTGCTCGACCTGTGGCGTACGCTGCCCGCCGACAAGTTCGCCGCGGTGGCCGACGTGCTCTATCTGGGGTCCGGCCGGTAGGCCATGGCCAGGGCGAAGGTGCTCGAGTCGAGATACACCTTCGCCGATCCGTGGCTTCGCTTGCGCAATGACCGCGTGCTGCTGCCGGGCGGCCAGCGCCTCTCGTCCTGCAATGTCTTCGAGTATCCCGACTGGGTCGATGTCATCGCCCTGACGGCCGACCTCAATGTCGTGCTGGTCGATCAGTATCGCCATGGTGTCGGCGAGGTCCGCACCGAGTTCCCCGCCGGCGCGGTCGACGGAGCAGAAGAGCCGTCTGGCAGCCATCAAACGCGAGCTGCTCGAGGAGACCGGCTACGCCAGCGACGAGTGGCGCCTGCTGGGCAGCGCTCCGGTCAATCCGGCGTTGCAGACCAATCGCATCCACTGCTTCCTGGCCCTCGGCGCACAAAAGATCGCCGAGCAGGATCTGGACGAAGGCGAAGCCATCCAGGCGCGCGAGCAGCCCTTGTCGGCGTTCCTGGAACAGGTCGAAAGCGGCCGCCTCGAACTCCCCGCCTTGCAGCTCGGCAGTCTCTATTTGCTACAGCGCCATCTCCGCTCGTCCACCGACCAACAGCTGGCATCGTTGCGATCCTAGAGCGGATCGCTCATTCGGACCGCGACCCTCCAGCGATGCTCACAGTGCGTGGCGGGCGCGGAAGCGCAGGACCTTGCCCTTGAGCGATTCGTCTTCGCGCGGCAGGCCGGCCAGCACCTGGCTGCAGAACGGGTTGATGTTCGCCCCGATGTAGTCGGTGAAGGTCGTCCAGAACTTGTTGTAGATGACGTTGACGCCGATGAAGCGGCGCGGCACGCGGCGCGCGGCCGGACGCGTCTCGGCTTCGCTTGCCGCCGCCCGCTTGAACAGCTTTTCGACGACCTTCAGCCGCTTCTTGTCGAGCGGCGCCAGGGCGCGGCCCGCCCGCACCGGCTCGGTTGCCGTCTGGGTCGGCAGGCCGAACTCGAAGATGAACATGTCGGCCCTGGGCAGCTGCTCGGCGAACGGAGCCCTTTCGACGCCTTCAAGGTCGGCGGGCAGTCCCTCGCACTCCTCGGGGATCAGAATCGGCCCGGTGAAGCCCATGCCCTTCCAGGCCTTGGCAAACCCGGTCACGAAATCGGCGCGGGCGGCCACCATCATGACCGCTGTCGATCGGGGAAAGGTAACCACCTGGTCGCACACGAACGGCAGGGTGTGCGGCAGATCGTAGGTCAGGTCCTCGAAAAGCTGCCACTCGAGGCTGGTGCCCGTGAAAGGCGCCGTCGCGGGCTGGATGGCCTTCTCCAGTCCCGCCGTGAAACGCTGGTAGGCGGTGTCGTGGTCGAGGTGCAATTCCTCGATCTCGACATCCGGCCAGCCCCAGGTCTCCGCCTGGGCGGGCACATAAGGCGACGCCACGTTCCAGATGAAGCGGTCCTGGTCATTCATCCGCGTCGCGCGGCCCTTGTTGTTGGCGGCCGCGACTCGCGTATGGTCGCAATGGTAGCCGAACACCTTGTCGATCAGCGTATCGACCCGGCCGCGATAGAGCGCCAGGCGCGCCGCCAGGTTCGAAATCACAATGCCAGCCCAGGATCATGTCCTCGTCGAAGCCATGGATGGCGAACATGTCCTCGCGCAGCGCCGCCTGGAAGTCGCCCAGGGCGTCGTACTTCATCGGCATGTAGTTGTGCACGACCTGGTTCAAATGGAAGCGCACGGCCCAGTCGCGCAGCTTGGCGAGGTTGCCGGCGGGATCGCGCCGGTCGAAGGCGGCCTCCCACAGCATCTCGGGAATCTCGAACCGCGGCACCTGATAGAAGCCGTCGGCGAGGCCGCCCAGGATGTCGCTCAGCGACTCTTCGGCATTGCGCGGCACCAGCAGCATGTCGGTGTTGGTGTAGAGGATCCAGCGGTTGCGCGGGTTGGAGCGCCGCAGCGCCACGTTGCGCGACTGCGCCTCGAGCGCCACCAGATGGGTCTTGGGCCGCAGGTGGGCGTGCTGGTCGGGGCGCACGCGCAGGATGCGCATGACCTTCTTGGCCTTGTCGGTCAGCGTGTCGTGGATCGCCTCGGGGAAAGTCGGATGGTCGTCCGGCGTGTTGTAGTCGACGAACAGGATCTCGTCGTCCGGATCGGACATCACCTCGGCCAGGGCATTGAAGCTGATCGCCGCCCGCTTGTGGAGATTGTAGCCGTGGCTGTCGTTGCGGCCGTACAGGATGACGGAAAACATGATGTCCTCGCGTAGGGCTGCCGGTCAGGAACCGAGCCGTGCCAGTTCATTGCGCGCGGCAGCGTACTCGATCAGGGCCGGCGCGCCGCGTTCGACGACCTCTGCCCAGTGCCGGCGGGCCGCCGCGGGGTTATCTGCCAGCGCCACGACGCCCAGCTGGAAGAGGGCTTCGGTGCGCCGGCCGGGCGTATCGGCCTGCGCCAGCATGCCCTGCTCCGTCGCCTGGCCGGCGCGGAACGCCAGCAGCGGCGCGGGCCACTGCGCATCGCCGGGACTGGCGATCGGATCAGGCGGCGCGCCGGTCAACCGGCCGGCGGTCAGGCGGTAAAGCAGCCAGTAGGGATTGGCGGGTTCCTTGGCCAGGGCCAATCCGAAGCTGTGGAAGGCCGCTTCGTGGTTTCCCTGTCGCATTGCCACGCAGGCGCGTGCCGAAGACTGCGACTGCGGCAGCAGGTCGAGCTGGCGCCGCCAGTCGTCGTTGGCCTCGGCCAGTTTGCCGAGCGCCATTCGGGCGATGCCGCGGCTGTTCAGCGTCTCGCCATCCGCCGGAAAAGCCGCGAGCACGGTGTCGAACGCCTGGATCGCCTCCTCGTAGCGTCCCAGCGCGGACAAGGCCTCGCCCTTCAGCGCAAGCAGCTCCGGCAGGTTCGGCTTGACCCGCAGGGCGCGTTCGTAGCTGTCCAGCGCCTCCTCCGCCCGGCCGCGGGCAAGGAGCGCGTTGCCGTGGGCAAGTTGCGGCAGGATCTTGTTCCTGACATTGCCGCGGACGAGTTCATAGGCCTCGATCTCGAAGGCAAAGTGGCCGCGCCGGCGAAAGAGGTAACGCCTGTCCGGCGCGCCTGCCGGCATTTCCGACCACAGCCGGCGCGCCCGGTCGTATTCGCCGCGCGCGGCATCGCATCGTCCCTGCCCGTCCAGCAATTCGGCACGCGCAAGGACTGCGTCGGCAAAGCCGGGAGCCCGGGCGAGCGCCTTGTCGAACTCCGCGATGGCGCCATCGGTGTCGCCGCTGCGCATCCTGAGCACGCCGTCGCGGTAATGCCGTTCCGCACTCCCAGGCTTGAGGTCGACCGCCGTGGCTGTGGAGCGCCGCCAAAGTCGAGCCAACGGGGCGATGACCGCCTGCAGGATGTCGCCGTTGCTCAATTTTGCCGGGTCCTCGACGCGCTCGCCCGTGACGGCGCTTTGCTCACGCATTGGGAGAAGCGATCGTTGTCGCCGATGGCTGCATATCAGACGTTAAATGCGGGGACATTTCGTCTTCTGTGGCGCTTTGAGCGTTGGCTAAGGGGTGAACAGGCGTTCCGGTAGCCTAACCGGTTTGGGGCGTCAAGCTGACGCCCCCCTTCCAGTCATCGACGTTAACGAGTAGATGTAGCGTTCATAGCCCGATGGGGCGTCAACCGACAGCGGCCGAGCTGCCGCTTGGTTTACTCGTCGGGCAAATTCAAGATGGCAGCCTGTGGAAAATCCGGACTCCTCGTCAAGCTACCCAATTGCCATCGTGATACCAGCGTCTGCCTCCCGCCCAGCCTGAGGAACGCAACAGGTTCGCGCCGTCCGTCCGTCAAGGCCAGCGCGACCCTGGCTGGTCAGCACCGCCAAAATTGTGCAAAAGAATGGCTTGAATTGCCGCTGATGCTGCGATGATCAAACGACCCCGCCGGCGAAAGATACCCGATGCACCTGTCATGCACTTTGTTGATGGCAAACAGGTCATTGCGGGTCATTACAACCGCTTTGAGCTTTTCATCAGATTCCTGCTCGAGCCGTTCACCGGCGCCTGGCACCATCGGGATCTCATTGTGGCAATCCTGCGGCGCGAGCTGCGCGAGCGCTTCAGCGGATCGGTTGCCGGATGGGTATGGGCCGTCGTCGCGCCCCTGATCTCACTGGTCACGTACACGCTCGTGTTCGGCGGAGCGGCCAAGCTCCCGGACGGCAAACCGGCAGGTTCGCCCATCGACTATGCCCTCTTCGTCTTCGGCGGCCTGATCGCGTTCAATTTCTTCACGGAGATGGCGTATCGCGCGCCTTCCCTCCTCCATGAATATGCCCACTACCTCAAGCAGACCATGTTCCCCGCCGAGATGTTGCCGGTCATCTCCACTCTTCGGGCAACGACCTATGCAAGCATCGGTCTCACCCTGATGCTGCTGTGCCAGCTGGTCTTCACCGGAACGCTTTACTGGACCGTTCTCCTGCTGCCGTTGTGGTTCATCCCGTTCCTGGCGTTCCTGCTCGGCATCACCTGGCTCCTGTCGGCCATGGGCGCCTTCACGCGGGATACCGCCTATCTCATGGTGACGATCGCCCCGGTGCTCATGTTCGCGACGCCGGTGTTCTTCTCGCACGAGGCGCTCAGCCCGAACGTGAAACTGCTGATGTACGCAAATATTCTCACCGGCTTCATCGAGATCATTCGCGACATCGTCGTCTTCGGCCAGCTTCCCAGTATTCTCGTGGTTGGCTGGACCGTGTTTCTATCGTCCCTTACGTTCTGGATCGGCTACTGGTTTTTCCGTCGCCAGCAGGATGGCATTACCGATGTCATCTGACGTGATAATCAAGGCGAACCATCTCGCCAAGGCATACAAGCTGTACGACAATCCGGGAGACTGGCTGAAGCAGCAGCTCGCGGGCTCCCTCAAGACCTACTACAAGTCGTTCTGGGCCTTGAAGGACATCACCTTCGAAGTCGAAAAGGGCGAGAGCCTCGGCATCATCGGCCGGAACGGCTGCGGCAAGTCCACGCTCCTTCAGATCGTTTGCGGCATGACTCGCCCGACCAAGGGCGAAATCTGGGTAAAGGGGCGGGTGGCGCCCGTGCTGGCGCTCGGCGCCACCTTCGACCTCGAAGCGACGGGTCGGGAAAACGTCCTGATCGGCGCCGCCGTGCTCGGCCTCAAACGGCCCGAGATCATCGATAAATTCGATGCGATCGCCGATTTCGCCGGAATCGGCGAGTTCATGGAGCAGCCCATCAAGCTCTATTCGACGGGCATGCGTACGCGCCTGGCGTTTGCGATCTGCACCCAGATGAACGCCGAAATCCTGATCGTCGACGAGGCGCTGTCGGTCGGCGACATCGCCTTCCAGAAAAAATGCATCGACTGGATCGATAATTTCCGCCGCACCGGAACGCTGTTGTTCGTAAGTCATTCGACATCCGAACTGGCGCGATTGTGCAACCATGCCATCTGGATCGACAACGGACATGTGCGCGAGCGAGGCGATGCCGCGACCGTCGCCCGTGCCTACAAGAAAGCCACGCTCGTGGAACAGGACAGCATGAGCCGGTTTTCAGCTGTCTGAGCTGTACGACCGGACACGAGATATCAGGGTTCGCGCCTTGTTGATCTGCTGCCGGCGGACCTCGTCCCAACTGCCCATATCCGGATTGCTCTGCATCCTGTGCTGCCAGCGTTCCGGCAGCAATTCGCCCAGGATGATCGCACACCATCGCAGGGCATAAAGCGGCATCAGGGCCGGCAGACGATCGGCTTCGGCATTTCTGCGGAAATGGCCCAGCAGAGAGCTCTGGTAGATCGCCCTCTGGTGCCCGGAAAGCTGCATGCCCGGGTGCATGACGAAGTTCGCGATGCTGGTGACAGGATCGTCCCAGCCGAAATACTCGAAATCCAAGAAGCACAGTTTCCCATCCGCCCCCCGCAAGGCGTTGTGCGCACCGAGATCGGATGGGATGAGCGTGCGGCATTCCGGCGCGATCTCTGCCGTGAAATCGAGCCCCAGCCGCCGATAGACCTCGCAGGCTTCCGCTTCGAAGCGGCGCAGCGATGGAACAAGCACGTCGTCGAAAAATGACGAGAATTCGGGGACGTCGTGCTTGACCGCTTCGAGCTTCGCGTAGCGGCGCTCGATATGGGACATGATCCGCAGGCCCGAGAGACAGGCTTCGGAGGCCTCGCCGATCTCCGTCCGGGCCCGCGCGTCGACCGCGGCGTCGAGGGCGATCTGGAAGGCCGCGAACTCGGCAATGTCGGTATCGGTGACGGCGTCCACCGGGTCGCCGTCGATCCAGGTGAACAGCGCGTAACGAAGCTCGGCGGATACCGCGACAATTCTCGGCGTGCGCTCAACGGCGTTGCGTTCGAAGAAGCGCAAGGCGCCGACTTCGGCCTCGAGCCGGTTGCGGTTGTCGGTTGCCGGATATTTCTTCAAGGCGTAGCGACCGGCGCGCGTATCGACCTGGAAAATGCGGCTGTTGTTTCCCTTGCGGAGCTCGACAATCGCCCGCACCGGCTCGGGGCTCAACGCACGGGCGATTTCTTCGACGTCGTCAGGAGGCTGGAAAGAGCGCATCACAAACTTCTCGCCACGAGGCGTACTGTTCGAACCCGCTGTGCGGGTCGCTGCTGAAAAGAATCTTGCGGCAGGCTGCCGGCATTTCGCCGTGCACGAGCACTTCCGCAAGGTCGTCGACGAACACGTCGCACCCGAGTTCCCGTATTCGCCTCACCTTGTCGTCCCTCGTGCCCTCGAAGTAAACATTGCTGCGCTCGAGACCCAGGCCCGACACATCGAAGAACTGCCGGCTTTCCATCCACTGGAGCGCGGCAACCCGCAGGTCGGTTTCAGGGTCGCAGTGCGCGCGCTCCGTCTTGTGGCTGACGATCGCGACGCTGTCGGCGTGACGGCGGCACTGCCTCAGGAATTCCGCCACGCCATCGAAGAGCATCGCGGCGTCTATCCGTCGGCCATAGACGAGACCCTGCAGCGCTTCCCACAGCGAGCCATCGGGCCGCTCGACCAGCAAGGCGCGCTTGACCGCGGCCTTGTTGCCCGCAAACGACGGGGGAAGGATCCCCTCTTCCTTGCCAACGCGCAGGAAGGCCTGATCGTAGCAGATCAGCGTGTTGTCGAGATCGAGACCGATCCTCATCGCATGACCCTGCATCGACCGCGCTCAGGCGCCGTCCGATGCGGCGAGCGCTGGCGGAAAATGGGCGAACAGCGTGTCGAGAACGTCGCGGGCGCGCCGCAACGGCACGCCCAGCGTCCGCGCGATCTTCCGGCTCGAGAGCGTCGTGTAGCGATGCCGGTAGATCGAAGGCACCTGGGCTTCCGTCAGCGCTTCACCGTCCACCAGGGTCTGCGGCATATGCTGCATCTCGGCCATCAGCCGGGCAGCCTCGAAATACGTCATCTCATCGCTTGCGCCGAGATGCCAGATGCCGCGATGGCGTCCGGCAGCGAGCAGACCGGCCGCCTGGGCGACATCCTCCACCATGACCGGCGAGAGCGTCATGTTGGTCGCCGCCTGGATGGCCTTGCCCTTGCGGAGGGCTTCGAACCACGCCTTGAAGACCCCGACGGGATGGCTTGCGAGTATCTTGGTCGGGCGCAGCACCGCGGCGGGCAGTTCATGGCGCGCGATCGCCTGCTCGACGGCAAGCTTCTGGGCGCCATACTCGTTCTTGGGGCAGGTTGCGGCCTCCTCCAACGGGGCGGCGGCTTCGCCGTCGAACACCTGGCTGCTGGACAGAAACAGCAGATGCGTGCCGCGGTCGGCAAGCCTCAGCATCAATTCGATCGTGTTGTCGACATTGATCCGCCGCGTGAGCGCCGGCTCCTCCTGGCAGGCCCGCATGTCGGTGACCGCCGCGCAGACGAAGGCAAATTCATAGCGCGTTCGCTCGAGCGACGTGAAATCGGGATCCCGCAGGTCGAGGAAGACTCCGTTCGTTCCCGGGCGCCGTGAGGAGATCTCGACGGGATTGCCGGACTTGCGGCAAAGCGAATGAATGGCAGCGCCGACGAGGCTGTCGCCTCCGACGACGAGGCCGAGACCATTGCCGCTTTGCTGGAAATCTCTTCCGGCCATTGCCGCATTTACTGAAGGTTGGCCTTTTGCATCATCTTGATATTGAAGTAGCGCGGATCCTCGAGCGAATCGGGAAGCTTGCCCGCCTTGAAGGCCTTGATCAGGTCGACGACGGCGTCCTCGATCGAATGACTCGCCTCGAAGCCCAGCTCGTCTTTGATCTTCTTCGACGAGACATGATAGGAGCGCAAATCGTTGGTCGGCCGAACCTCGAGCTTGGCGTGCTTGCCGACGTTGCGCTGGACCATCTCGGCGAGCTGCATGACCGAATGGTTCTCGTAGCCTGCGTTGAAGACCTTGCCGTCGACGTCCTTGTCGGGTGCCAGGAGCAGCAGCAGGTAGGCGTCGGTCATGTCCTCGATATGGATGTTCGGCCGCAGCTGCGAGCCGCCGAAGACCGAGATCTCGCCCTTGTGGTAGCCGAGGTTGGTCAGGATATTGACCACGACGTCGAGCCTCTGCCTCGGCGAATAGCCGCAGACCGTAGCGGGCCTGATCGTCACCGTGACGAAGCCGGGCGCTTTTTCCTTTTCGAGCAGAGCCTCGCATTCGGCCTTGAACTTGGAGTAGTCGGTGAGCGGCTCCAGCGACAGATCCTCGGTCACCTCGACGCCTTCCTTGACGCCGTAGACCGACGAAGACGAAGCGTAGACGAAGCGCTTGACGCCGGCGCTCTTGGCGGCACGCACCAGGGGCACGAAGGAATCGAGATTGATCGATCGCCCGAGGTCGGGATTGAGCTCGAAGGACGGATCGTTCGAGATACAGGCGAGATGAATGACGGAATCGCAGCCCTCGAGGGCCTGCTTGACCACCTCCGCGTCGCGGATGTCGCCCTTCACCTCGCGCAATCCGGGGTTCCCACGACAGTCCTTCAGGACCTCTTCGCCGTACAAATAGAGATCGAGGACGGTCACCTTGTATCCCGCCTCCAGGAGCTTCGGAACCAGCACCGCGCCGACATAACCGGCGCCGCCCGTCACCATAACGCGATTCAGCTCAGGATTTTTCTTGTATCGAACCATGGATATGCCCGTTCCCAATTATGCCCGCGCCGCGGCGCGACTGCCCTGCGCCATTCCATCGTCGGCAGGTTCAAGGGACGACGCCACCTCCCTTTTAGCCAATCATTTCAACAGCGTCGATAAGTACTTCAGGATCTCCGGCTTGGTGATCTGATGTCGCTGGCCGACGATTCTCACTTTCATCGCGCCCACCGCATTTCCGATGAAAGCCGCGAGGAACGGGTCACTTCCCCTGGCCACGAGCGGGGCCGCCAGGGCGAAGAACGCGTCGCCCGCGCCAATCGTATCGATCGCCTCCCCGATCAACGCCGGAATGCGCTTCACGCCGCCTTTCGGCGTATAGACGATGCTGCCGAGCTTGCCGTGCGTGACGATGAAGGTGTGACAATCGATGCGCTTCTCGAGCTTGTCGCGCACCACGGCCTCGATCGGCGCATAGCGCTCCATCGTCGCCAGGCGCGCCTCGGGCTCGTCGATGCAGATGAGATCGGCGCGCGGGTACTTCGTGACCAGATTGAAGCCGCGGTTGGCACTGTTGGTCTGCGCATTGACGGCCAGGAACTTGGCCTTGCGACAAACGATGTCGATGAGGCGCGAGTCGATCATGCCATGACCGAAATCGTTGACGATCACGGCGTCATAACCCTCGATCTTGCTTTCGACCCAGTCATTGAGCACCGCCTGCTCCGAATCCGGCAGCGCTTCATCGGACAGGTAGGCAATTTCGATGAGTTTCTTGACGTAGGCGGGATCGACCAGCCGGCTCTTCACCGTCGTCCGGCCGCCCTTTCTGTAGAACGGCACCAGCTTGATGTTCTCGTGGAGACTGTCCCGGACGAATTCCTCGTGGCTGTCTTCCTGCCCGAGCAAGGTCACGAGATCGACGCTGCCGCACAGCTGGGCCGCGAGATTGGCCGTCGCCACCGCACCGCCGCAGAAGATCTCGCGATCCCGGTATTTCGTGGCGATGATGTTCTCTTTGGCGGGCTTTCCGAGCGGCTCGACGTAGATGTACTCGTCGAGGATCGTATCGCCGATGATGAGACAGCGCATGCTCTGGACGGCGGCAACCTCCTTGATGAGGTCTGCCGCCGTGACGCGCGTCCGCAGCTCCTTGAGGAAGATCGCAGCGTCCTCGGGATAGAGCTGCAGCACCCGATTGGAGAGATTGGAGGAACTGAAGGTGATGTCCTCGGTGTACAATATCTCGCCACCGAACTTCTCGACCATCAGTCGCTCGGTCTTGATGCGGCCGGTGACGTCGCCTTCCTCGTCGCTGTATTCCGAGCCCTTGAGATAGAAGTTCGGCCGCACGGCCTCGATGATGTGCTCGGCGCCCGGATTGGGCGAGATGCCGACATAGTCGACGCTTTCCAGTCCAGCGACCATCTCGGCGCGCAGCTTCTCCGCGAAGACCGGCCGGTCGGGTCCCTTGTTGACGAATTTGTCGGTCGTCAGGGTGACGATCAGGATATCGCCATGCCGTTTGCCGATATCGAGGTGGCGCTTGTGGCCGACGTGCAGGATGTCGAACACGCCATGCGCCAGCACGACCTTCTGCCCGCTGGCTCTGGCCTCCGACGCAATCTGCTTCAACTGCCCGAGTGTCCTGATTTTTTCGAGCATCGATTCACTATCCCCCGATCACCGACTCTTCACCTTGGCTTCATCGACGCTACTGACGGCCGAGATACGTGAACCAGTCCTTGGTTGCCTCCGCAATGGTCTCCGGCGTCCACACGGGCGCCTCGCGCCAATAATCGATGGCATTGAGCATATTTAGCACGCCCTCCTCGATGGGAACGCTCGATTTCCAGCCGAGTTCCGCCTTGATGCGTCCAGTATCGGCAAACGTGCAGTCCGGCTCGCCCGGCCGCTTGGGGATATGTACCGTCGCTGGCGCCTTGAGCAGCTTGGCAAGGTAGTTGATTGACACCGGATTGTCGCTGCCCACGTTGAAACACAACCCTACCTTGTGCGACTCCGCGGCGCAAATAAGGGCGCTCACGGCATCCGACACGTAGGTGAAGTCGCGCGTTTGCTCCCCGTCGCCCACGATCGTCAGCGGCTTTCCGGCCAGTAGCTGTGCAAGGAATACGCCAAAAACCGCGCCGTAGGTTCCGCTGGTGCGCGCGCGCGGTCCATAGATGTTGAAGAAGCGAAGCGAAAGCGCCGGCAGTCCATAGACCTGTGCCCAGTGCATCACCTGGCATTCGCCCAGCCATTTCGTCAAAGCATAGGGATATTGCGGCCGGATCTCGGCGGCTTCCGGCGTCGGATAGGAATCGGGGATGCCGTAGCACGAGGAGGAAGCGACATAGACGAGCCGCCGGACATTCGCCGCACGGGCGGCCTGAAGCGTCACGAAGGTACCGACGACGTTGGAACGGAAGTAGCCCTCCGGATTCTGGATCGACGGCACGATGTCGGCCAGGGCGGCAAGGTGGAATACCCGCTCGACGCCCTTCATTGCCTCGGCCATCGCCGCGGGATCCGCGACATCGGCCACCCTGAGCTCGAGATTTGGATTGGATTTCTGCTGCTCGAGGTTGCGCGGGTTACCGGACGCCATATTGTCCACGACCCGCACCGTGCGGCCCTGGGCCAGCAGTCGATCCGTCAAATGGGAGCCGATAAATCCCGCTCCGCCGGTAACAAGGTCAAGCATCGTATCGATCACCCGCTTCCACGCTGCGGCCCGTCATCATGGGCGCCGTTGTCATTCGCGTCATTCGGACGCCGCATTCATTCGAAGAAGATGAAGCCCCAGTCGCCTTGATAGCCGCACTGCTGGTAGATCCATTCCCAGTTCTTCACGTCGTGGAAGGACTCGCACGTCAACTGCCAATAGAGCAGATTCACGCGTTCCCGTTCGTTTCTCCAGGATTCGACCATGATGTACTTCTTGTTTCCCTTGCCGACACGGTCGATCTCTCGCACCGCATCGAAGAGGTGCATGATCGGCAGATTGTGCAGCCCGCCCAGCGACACCACGAAATCGAACGAGTTGTCCGGGTAAGGCAGCGATATCGCATTGCCGACCTGGAGCGACGACTTGACCTCGTCCTTGGCATTGGCGACTGCGTAGTCGGAAATGTCGATTCCGGCAATCTCGACGCCCGGCACGGCGTTGGTGAACTCGTGGAGAAGGAAGCCCTTGCCGCAGCCCACATCGAGGATCCGGTCGCCGGGCTTGAGGCCGTAGCGCTCGGCCATCGCCTGCGCGATCGGCAGCCAGCGGCCGTCGTACTTGTAGCCGCCATAGCCGTACTGGCGCTCGCCGTCCCAGTAGTCGTGGCCGTACTTCTTGGCGACCTCGCCGCAGGCGGCCTTGTCGTATTGAACGACACGGGCGACATAGTCGCGCTTGGTGCGGTTATGGAGATGTCCGAGAAAGTCTACACTAGCCATCGCTCGATCTCTTGATACTTGAGGTGCCCGCAGATGTCCGCCGTCTGCAGCACATTTTCCCAACGCTCGACATCCGCTTCGCTCTCGAGGACAAACCCTTCCACCGCGGCATGGAGGCGACAACCGGCCGCCAACAACCTACGGTATATTAGCTGACGCCGCTCGGGATCGGAAGGCAGCATGAACATGGTGTACAGGATTATGCCATCGAGCGCCGCCAGATCGGCCACGACCTGCTCCAGGATGAGATAGCAATCCGGCATGGTGTATTCGGTCGCGCTCAGCAGGTAATGCAACTTGCGGCGCGCAGCATAGTCCCGGATCACCAGGTTCTGGATATGCTGCGGCACCCTGTGACTGTCGACCGACCGGCTGAAGACGTAGCCGCGATAGCCCTTCTGGTTGGCCTGCATCAGCTGACCGAGGGAAGCCTGTAGCTGGCACCGATCCTGGTCGCCGGCCGCACCAGGATCGGCTCGAAGAACTCGCCGAGCTTCTTGTCGTGATACGGCGAAAACACGCTCTTGAAGCGACAATTGCTCGACCACCGCGTCTCCGGTTCGCGATTGACGATGTTTCCGTGCATGACGTTCTGCGTGAACAGCAGCACGTTGCCGTAGGGAATGTCGAGCCAGCGCAAATCGGGCTCGATGGCCCGGTAGAGCTCTTCGGCGGATTTCAGCTTGAGCTCGCTCATCCGTCGCCTGGTACCGCGAATCCTGCTCGCGCGGCAGGATGAACATCGTCTTGGTCCCGTAGACGTCGACGTACGGTATCCACAGAACGACCTCATACGGCGAATCGCCCGACCACACGTCGGCATGGACCGGCAGGAGCGAGCTGTCGTCGTTCGGCAGCTGGATGCTGAGATTGATGCGCAGTTGCATGGCCAGCTCGTTGCCGACCAGGATCTCGAGCGCCCTGCGGGCCGTGTTGAAGTAGGAAAGCCGCGTCCACGGCTCCTCGTTCATCTCGCGGATCACCGCGAGGCGAAGATCGTTCAGCCGATGGACGTCGACCTTCTCGTGGATGCGATCGAGAAAGGCGCCTTTGTCCTCGGCATGGGGCAGCTTGAGATACGACGCCGCGATATCGGCCATCAGGTCGCGAATCCGGTCGAGATCCTCGCGCAATTCGGTCGGAAGAATGACGTAGCCGTCACGCACGAATGCGTCGGCCAGGCCCCTTTCCTCATCCCGCCAGAAGCTCGGTGCATTGCTCATTGACGCAACTGCCCCAGCAAGCCGCGGACCGTCGAGCCGATGCTGGCGGCGTCGATATTGCAGTCTTCCATCAGGGCCTGCTGGCTGCCGTAATGGGCGGAAAAGCGATCGGGAATGCCGAGGCGTTTCAGCGGCGGCAACGGGCCGGTGATCGCATCGGACAGCGCTTCCAGCACGGCGCTGCCCAATCCACCGACCACGCTATGCTCCTCTACCGTGACGACCAGCCGCGCCTTGGTCGCCGCATCGACGATGGCGTCCGCGTCCAACGGCTTGATCGTATGGGCATGCAGCAGACGGCAGCGGATCCCGTCGGCCGCCAGCGCGCCGGCCGCCTTGAGCGCCTGCGTGGTGGCCACGCCGGTCGTGACGAACAGCACGTCCGAAGCGCCCTGCTCGGCCTCGATCATGTCGATCGCCTTGCCGATCGTGAAGCCGCGCTCGGGCTTGCTGACGACGGGGTCGCCGCCCTTGCCCAGGCGGATATAGATCGGATGCGGCCAGTCCAGCGTTGCATCCATCAGCCGGGTCATCTCCTCGGCGTCGCACACGGCGGTGACCGTCATATGGGGCAAGGCGCGCATGATGGCGATGTCCTCGATCGCCTGATGGGTCGGCCCCAGCGGCGCATAGACATAGCCGCCGCCGTTGCCGATCAGGCGCACCGGAAGGTCGTGCAGGCAGAGATCGACCGCCACCTGCTCGTAGCAGCGCCGCGTGATGAAGGTGGCGATCGTGTTGACGTAGGGGACGAAGCCTTCCATCGCCATGCCGGCGGCCATGCCGATGACGTTGGCCTCCGCGATACCCTCCATGTAGTAGCGCTGCGGGAATTCCTTCTTCATCTCGCCGAGCAGGTTCGGCGAGAGGTCGGAACCGATGAACACCACGCGCTCATCGCGGCGCGCGAGGGCGTGGACCATATCGAGACTACGCTTGCGCATGATCAGCTTCCCAATTCAGCTTCCGAGCGCGCCGCGGATCGCCAGCAAGTCCTTCTCCGAGAGATCCGACTTGTGATGCCAGCCGGCGATTGTTCTCGGCGACCGGGATGCCCTTGCCCTTGACCGTATGGCAGATGATGGCGCGCGGACGATCGCCAGGCGCGGCCGCGGCGTCGCGGAAGACCTGCCTCAGCTCGTCGACGTTGTGGCCGTTGCACTCGAACACGCGAAAGCCGAAGCTCGTCCACTTGTCCGCCAGCGGCTCCATGCTCTGGATGTCGAAGACGCTGCCGGCCGACTGGATCTTGTTGTAGTCGATGATCGCCGTCAGGTTGGACAGGCGGTGCTTGTCGGCGCAGGCGGCGGCCTCCCAGACCGACCCTTCGTTGATCTCGCCATCGCCCATCAGCACGTAGACCTTGCTGTCGCGTCCGGTCATCCGCGCGGCCAGCGCCATGCCGAGGCCGATGGAAAGCCCGTGGCCGAGCGCTCCCGTGCAGGCTTCGACGCCGGGAACGACCGTCTCGGGGTGTCCGCCAAGGAACGAACCGAAGTGGCAAAAGCGGTCGAGTTCCTCGAGCGGGAAGAAGCCCTTGTCGGCCAGCACGGCGTAGAGCGCCAAGCAGCCATGGCCCTTGCTCAGGATAAAGCGGTCGCGCTCGCGCCAGTGCGGCTTGGCCGGATCGTGGCGGAGGAAGTCGTCGTAGAGGACGCGAATGATCTCAACCAGGGAAAGGGCCGGCCCGATATGCCCTCGCCCGCCATTCTCGATGGCCCGGAAAATCAGGCGCCGGAGATATCGGCTGCGCTCGTCCAAGGGTTCAAGCTGGACCGAATCGAGATCGGTATCGTAGTTCAGCAAAGCCGCATTCTTCATGTGGGCCGTTATACTATCTCCGTTGAT
>CAVWKN010000032.1:0-302190 GCA_963755585.1 uncultured Alphaproteobacteria bacterium | reverse complement strand
TGCGGCGCTTGTTCTTGTAGTCCTTGCCGAACTCGATGCGGCCCGAGATGTCGCAGATGATCGCGAAATCCTTGGGCTTGCGCGCCTCGAACAGCTCGGCCACGCGCGGCAGGCCGCCCGTGATGTCGCGGTTCTTGCCGCCCTCGCGCGGGATGCGCGCGAGGATGTCGCCGGCATGGACCTCCTGGCCGTTCTCGACCGAGAGGACCGAGTTCGATCGACAGCAGGTAGCGGGCCTCCTGGCCGTTGGCCAGCATGATCGGATTGCCCTCGCCATCATGGATGGCGATGCGCGGACGCAGGTCGCCGCCGCGCGGCTGGCCCTTCCAGTCGACCACGACACGGTTGGAGATGCCCGTGGAGTTGTCGATCACCTCGCGCATCGACACGCCTTCGACGAGGTCGACATAGACCGCCTTGCCCGCCTTCTCGGTGATGATCGGCAGGGTGTAGGGGTCCCATTCGGCCATCTTCTGGCCCTTGTGGACCGGCGTGTCGTTGTCGACCAGCAGGCGCGCGCCGTAGGGCACGCGATGCTTGGCGCGTTCGCGCTGGGCGCCGTCGATCAGCACCAGCTCGGTGTTGCGGCCCATCACGACGGGCACGCCCGCGCTGTTGACCACGACGTTGCGGTTGCGCACCTGGACGTGGCCGTCATGGCTCGCCTCGATGCTCGACTGCTCGGCGCCGCGCTGGGCGGCGCCGCCGATGTGGAAGGTGCGCATGGTGAGCTGGGTGCCCGGCTCGCCGATCGACTGGGCGGCGATGACGCCCACCGCCTCGCCGATGTTGACCTTGGTGCCGCGCGCCAGGTCACGGCCGTAGCACTTGCCGCAGACGCCGGTCTTGGTGTCGCAGGTCAGCACCGAGCGGATGCGCATCTCCTCGACGCCCGCCTTCTCGATCTGCTCGACCGTGACCTCGTCGATCAGGTCGCCCGACTTGCAGATGACCGTGCCGTTCAGCGGATCGACGACGTCGTCGAGCGCGGTGCGGCCGAGCACGCGCTCGCTCAGCGGCTCGATCACGTCGCCGCCGTCCACGACCGCCCGCATCGTGAGGCCGCGTTCGGTGCCGCAATCCTCCTCGAAGATGATGCAGTCCTGGGCCACGTCGACCAGGCGCCGCGTCAGGTAGCCCGAGTTGGCGGTCTTGAGCGCGGTGTCGGCCAGGCCCTTGCGCGCGCCGTGGGTGGAGTTGAAGTACTCCAGCACGCTCAGGCCTTCCTTGAAGTTCGAGATGATCGGCGTCTCGATGATCTCGCCCGACGGCTTGGTCATGAGGCCGCGCATGCCGGCGAGCTGCTTCATCTGCGTGGTCGATCCGCGCGCACCGGAGTGCGCCATCATCCACACCGAGTTCACCGCCTTGCCGGGCTTGGGCGTCGAAATGCCCTTCATCATCTCCTCGGCCACGCGATCGGAGCAGCGCGACCAGGCGTCGACCACCTTGTTGTACTTCTCGCCCGAGGTGATCAGGCCGTCCTGGTACTGCTGCTCGTACTCCTTGACCTCCTTCTGGGTCGTCGCGACCAGCTTCTCCTTGGCGACCGGGATGACGAGGTCGTCCTTGCCGAAGGAAATGCCGGCGCGGCAGGCGTGATAGAAGCCCAGCCCCATCAGGCGATCGGCGAAGATCACCGTCTCCTTCTGGCCGCAGTGGCGATAGACCGAGTTGATGACGTTCTGCAGGTCCTTCTTGGTGAGAAGACGGTTGATCAGCGAGAACGGCAGGTTCGGATGCTTGGGCAGGATCTGCGCCAGCAGGATGCGGCCCGGCGTGGTCTCGACCACGCGGCTCGCCAGCACGCCCTTGTCGTCATAGGCCTCGAGGCGGCCCTTGATCTTGGCGTGCATGGAGAGCGAACGCTTGTGCAGCGCATGCTCGAGCTCGCCGATATCGGCGAACAGCGAGCCTTCGCCCGCCTCGCCGTCGCGCTCGAGCGTGATGTAGTAGATGCCGAGCACGATGTCCTGGCTCGGCACGATGATCGGCTTGCCGCTCGCGGGCGAGAGGATGTTGTTGGTCGACATCATCAGCACGCGCGCCTCGAGCTGGGCTTCCAGCGACAGCGGCACGTGGACCGCCATCTGGTCACCGTCGAAGTCGGCGTTGAAGGCGGTGCAGACCAGCGGATGGAGCTGGATCGCCTTGCCCTCGATCAGCACCGGCTCGAAGGCCTGGATGCCGAGGCGATGCAGGGTGGGCGCGCGGTTGAGCAGCACCGGATGCTCGCGGATCACCTCTTCGAGGATGTCCCAAACCTCCGGCCGCTCCTTCTCGACCATGCGCTTGGCGGCCTTGATGGTGTTGGCCATGCCGTAGGCCTGCAGGCGCGAGTAGATGAACGGCTTGAAGAGCTCCAGGGCCATCTTCTTCGGCAGGCCGCACTGTTGCAGCTTGAGCTCCGGGCCGACCACGATGACCGAGCGGCCCGAGTAGTCGACGCGCTTGCCGAGCAGGTTCTGGCGGAAGCGGCCCTGCTTGCCCTTCAGCATGTCGGAGAGCGACTTCAGCGGCCGCTTGTTGGCGCCGGTGATGACCCGGCCGCGGCGGCCGTTGTCGAACAGCGCATCGACCGACTCCTGCAGCATGCGCTTCTCGTTGCGCACGATGATGTCGGGCGCGCGCAGCTCGATCAGCCGCTTGAGGCGGTTGTTGCGGTTGATGACGCGGCGATAGAGGTCGTTGAGGTCCGAGGTGGCGAAGCGGCCGCCGTCGAGCGGCACCAGCGGGCGCAGCTCGGGCGGGATCACCGGCACCAGCTCGAGGATCATCCATTCCGGACGGGCGCCGGATTCGATGAAGCTTTCGCAGAGCTTGAGGCGCTTCACCAGCTTCTTGCGCTTGGCCTCGGACGTGGTCTCGCGCAGCTCCTCGCGCAGGCGCGGCCGCTCCTCGTTGAGGTCGATGACCTGCAGCATGGCGCGGATCGCCTCGGCGCCGATGTCGGCGCGGAACGAATCGTCGCCGTACTCGTCGAGCGCATTGAGGTACTGCTCCTCGTTCAGGAGCTCGCGGTACTTGAGCGGCGTCAGGCCGGGCTCGGTGACCACGTAGTTCTCGAAGTAGAGAATGCGCTCGAGATCGCGCAGCGTCATGTCGAGCAGGAGCCCGATGCGGCTCGGCAGCGACTTCAGGAACCAGATGTGCGCCACCGGCGAGGCGAGCTCGATGTGGCCCATGCGCTCGCGGCGCACCTTGGTGAGCGTCACCTCGACGCCGCACTTCTCGCAGGTGATGCCGCGGAACTTCATGCGCTTGTACTTGCCGCACAGGCACTCGTAGTCCTTGATCGGTCCGAAGATGCGGGCGCAGAACAGGCCGTCACGCTCCGGCTTGAAGGTGCGGTAGTTGATGGTCTCCGGCTTCTTGATCTCGCCGTGGCTCCAGGCGCGGATGCGCTCGGGGCTGGCGATCGAGATGCGGATCTCGTCGAAGGTCGGCGTGCCCTGCGGCTGGCCCAGTACGTTGATGAGGTCGGTCATCTTGGATTAGTCCTCGGGGTTCGTTGGACTTGATTGGCTAAGCGAGAAGAGTCCGCCACTCACGTGGCGGACTGATTGAGTTCGACGTTGAGGCCGAGCGAGCGCAGCTCCTTGACCAGAACGTTGAAGGATTCGGGGATGCCCGCCTCGAAGGTGTCGTCGCCGCGCACGATGGCCTCGTAGACCTTGGTGCGGCCGGCCACGTCGTCCGACTTGACGGTGAGGATCTCCTGCAGGGTGTAGGCCGCGCCGTACGCCTCGAGCGCCCACACTTCCATCTCGCCGAAGCGCTGTCCGCCGAACTGCGCCTTGCCGCCCAGCGGCTGCTGGGTGACCAGGCTGTAGGGGCCGATCGAACGGGCGTGGATCTTGTCGTCCACCAGATGGTGCAGCTTCAGCATGTAGATGTAGCCCACGGTCACCTTGCGATCGAACGGCTCGCCGGTGCGGCCGTCGACCAGGGTGACCTGGCCCGACTTGTCGAGGCCGGCCATCTCCAGCATGTCGACGATGTCGGCCTCGTGCGCGCCGTCGAACACCGGCGAGGCGAAGGGAACGCCGGTCGAGAGGTTGCGCGCGAGATCGATCGTGCGGTCGTCGTCGAGATCGGCGATCTCGGCCTTGTAGGCCTTCTCGCCGTAGATCTCGCGCAGCTGCTTCTTGACCTGGGCCACCGACGCCTCGCGGGCGCCGTTGATCATGTCGCCGATCTTCTTGCCGAGTCCCGCCGCGGCCCAGCCGAGATGGGTCTCGAGGATCTGGCCGACGTTCATGCGCGACGGCACGCCGAGCGGGTTGAGCACGATGTCGACCGGCATGCCTTCCTCGAGATACGGCATGTCCTCGAGCGGCATGATGCGCGAGATCACGCCCTTGTTGCCGTGACGGCCGGCCATCTTGTCGCCCGGCTGCAGCTTGCGCTTGGTGGCGACGAAGACCTTGACCATCTTCATCACGCCCGGCGGCAGCTCGTCGCCGCGCTGCAGCTTGTCGACCTTGCTGTCGAAGCGGTCCTGCAGGCGCTTCATCGACTCGTCGAACTGCTTGTTCGACGCCTCGAGCTCCTGCTGCTTCTTGTCGGTCTTCACCGCGATCTGGCGCCACTGGCCAGGGGTGTACTCGCCCAGCACCTTGTCGGTGATGCGCGTGCCCGGCTTCAGGCCCTTCAGGCCGCCGGCCACCGTCTGGTTCATCAGCATTTCCTGGATCTGGCTGTAGAAGCTGCGCTCCAGGATGGCCTTTTCGTCGTCGCGGTCCTTGGCGAGACGCTCGATCTCGTCGCGCTCGATGGCGAGCGCGCGCTCGTCCTTGTCGACGCCGCGGCGGTTGAACACGCGGACCTCGACGACCGTGCCCTCGACGCCCGGCGGCACCTTGAGCGAGGTGTCGCGCACGTCGGCTGCCTTCTCGCCGAAGATGGCGCGCAGCAGCTTCTCTTCCGGGGTCATCGGGCTCTCGCCCTTCGGCGTCACCTTGCCGACCAGGATGTCGCCCGCCTTCACCTCGGCGCCGATATAGACGATGCCCGCCTCGTCGAGGTTCTTGAGCGCTTCCTCGCCGACGTTCGGGATGTCGCGGCTGATCTCCTCCTGGCCGAGCTTGGTGTCGCGGGCCATGACCTCGAACTCCTCGATATGGATCGAGGTGAAGACGTCATCGCGCACGATGCGCTCGCTGAGCAGGATCGAGTCCTCGAAGTTGTAGCCATTCCACGGCATGAACGCGACGAGCACGTTGCGGCCAAGCGCCAGCTCGCCGTCGCGGGTCGACGGACCGTCGGCCACGATGTCGCCCTTCTTCACCTGGTCGCCGACCTTCACGAGCGGCTTCTGGGTGATGCAGGTGCTCTGGTTGGAGCGCTGGAACTTCAGCAGGTTGTAGATGTCGACCGCCGGCCGGTTGGGGCCGACGTCGTCGGTCGCGCGCACGACGATGCGCATGGCGTCGACCTGGTCGACCACGCCGGTGCGGCGGGCGGCGATGGCGACGCCCGAGTCACGCGCCACCACCTCTTCCATGCCGGTGCCGACGAGCGGCGATTCGGCCTGGATCAGCGGCACCGCCTGGCGCTGCATGTTCGATCCCATCAGCGCGCGGTTGGCGTCGTCGTTCTCGAGGAACGGGATCAGCGCCGCGGCGACCGAGACGATCTGCTTGGGCGAGACGTCGACGAAGTCGATCGTCTCGGGACGGCCCAGGATGTACTCGCCGCCCTTGCGGCACTGCACCAGGTCGGCGGTGAACTTGCCGCGGGCGTCGATCTCGGCATTGGCCTGGGCCACCGTGTAGCGGCCTTCTTCCATGGCCGAGAGGTAGACGACCTCGTCGGTGACGCGGCTCTGCACGACCTTGCGGTACGGGCTCTCGATGAAGCCGTACTGGTTGACGCGCGCGTAGGTCGCCAGCGAGTTGATCAGGCCGATGTTGGGGCCTTCCGGCGTCTCGATCGGGCAGATGCGGCCGTAATGCGTCGGATGCACGTCGCGCACCTCGAAGCCGGCGCGCTCGCGCGTGAGACCGCCCGGTCCCAGCGCCGAGAGGCGACGCTTGTGCGTCACTTCCGACAAGCGGGTTGGTCTGGTCCATGAACTGGCTGAGCTGGCTCGAGCCGAAGAACTCGCGCACCGCCGCCGCCGCCGGCTTGGCGTTGATCAGGTCGTGCGGCATCACGGTGTCGATGTCGATCGAGCTCATGCGCTCGCGGATCGCCCGCTCCATGCGCAGCAGGCCGACGCGATACTGGTTCTCCATCAGCTCGCCGACCGAACGGACGCGGCGGTTGCCGAGGTGATCGATGTCGTCGATCTCGCCGCGGCCGTCCTTGAGGCCGTGCAGGACCTTGACGACGGCCAGGATGTCCTCGCGACGCAGCGTGCGCTGCGTGTCGGGCACGTTCTCGAAGTCGAGGCGCATGTTCATCTTCACGCGGCCGACCGGCGAGAGGTCGTAGCGGTCGAGGTCGAACAGCAGGCCCTGGAACAGGGTCTCGGCCTGCTCGAGCGTCGGCGGCTCGCCCGGGCGCATGACGCGGTAGATGTCGAGCAGCGCCTCTTCACGGTTGGAGTTCTTGTCGGCCGCCAGCGTGTTGCGGATGTAGGGGCCGACATTGACGTGATCGATGGCGAGCGTCGGCAGGACGTCGATGTCGTTCTCCTCGAACAGGTCGAGCACCGCCTGGGTGATCTCCTGGCCGGCCTCGACATAGATCTCGCCGGTCTTCTCGTTGATGACGTCGAGCGCGGCATAGCGGCCGATCAGCTCCTCGGCCGAGACGCGCATCTCCTTCAGGCCCTGCTCCTTGAGGCGGGCGAGCAGGCGCGGCGTCATCTTGGTGCCGGCGTCGGCCACCGACTTGCCGGTCTTGCCGTTCACCAGGTCGTGCGTCAGCTTCACGCCGCGCATCGAATTCGGCGTCGAACGGCGTGTTCCAGCCGTCCTTCTCGCGCTTGTAGACGACCTGGCCGTAGAACGCCGCCAGGATCTCCTCCGGCGACAGGCCCTGGGCCTCCGACGGATCGAGCGTCTGGTTCTTGGCGATGGCCGCGGCGCGCTTCTTCCAGGTCGCGTCGTTGTCGAGCGCGAGCAGGAGCGTCGTCACCGGGATCTTGCGGCGACGGTCGATGCGGACATGGATCAGGTCCTTGGCGTCGAATTCGAAGTCGAGCCACGAGCCGCGATAGGGAATGATGCGGGCGGCGAACAGGTACTTGCCCGAGGAGTGGGTCTTGCCCTTGTCGTGGTCGAAGAACACGCCGGGCGAGCGGTGCATCTGGCTGACGATGACGCGCTCGGTGCCGTTCACGATGAAGGTGCCGTTGTCGGTCATGAGCGGCATGTCGCCCATGTAGACATCCTGCTCCTTGATGTCGCGGATCGAGCGCGAGCCGGCTTCCTCGTCGATGTCCCACACGACGAGCTGCAGGGTCACCTTGAGCGGTGCGGCGTAGGTGATGCCGCGCTGCTGGCACTCCTCGACGTCGTACTTGGGCTCTTCGAATTCGTACTTCACGAACTCGAGGCTGGCGCGCTCGGCGAAGTCCTTGATCGG
Source organism: uncultured Alphaproteobacteria bacterium (assembly GCA_963755585.1). GTDB lineage: Bacteria > Pseudomonadota > Alphaproteobacteria > Reyranellales > Reyranellaceae > Reyranella. Next base: position 294,654 of record CAVWKN010000032.1, on the reverse strand, counting down.
GAACACCCCGCGGAAGACTTCCTGCAAGCCGGACTGGGTCCGCTTGGCAGCCGGGATCGTGCGCTGCAGGAAGCCCTCGTAGGAGCTCTTCTGCACCTCGATGAGGTTGGGCATCGGCGCCACAGACTCGATGTGGCCGAAGAAGCGACGAATCCGTTTGCGCGTGTTGAAGGCCGTGGCCATCCTGCGTCCTCGAAGGTTCAAGGGCGGTAGAAATACCCGCTGCTTTCTCGGAGCTCCCGGCCCGCCAGCCGTTCGCCCCATCCGTCGCAGAGGGCCACTTGTCAGAATGGACCCGGTTTTGGGGTCCGCTCAGATAAGGAGCCGTCCTCGTTTATCAAGCCCCTCTCCCCTTCACGCGCCGCGCACGGCGCGTGAAGGAAGAGGAACCTGAAAGTCGCTCGAACTACTTGAGTTCGACCTTGGCGCCCTCGGCCTCGAGCTTGGCCTTGAGCTTCTCGGCGTCCGCCTTGGGCACGCCTTCCTTGACCGCCTTGGGGGCCGCCTCGACCAGGTCCTTGGCCTCCTTGAGGCCGAGACCGGTGATCTCGCGCACCGCCTTGATGACGTTGATCTTCTTGTCGCCGGCGGCGGCAAGAATGACGCTGAACTCGTCCTTCACTTCGACCGGTGCGGCAGCCGCGGCACCGGCGGCCGCGACGGCGACCGGAGCGGCGGCGCTGACGCCCCACTTCTCTTCGAGCAGCTTGCTGAGCTGAGCGGCCTCGAGGACCGTCAGGGTCGAGAGCTCCTCGACCAGCTTTTCCAGATTAGCCATTGTTGTCTCCTAGTAACCCGAACTTCAGATTGCGTTGATCGTGATGTCGATACGTCAGACTTACGCCGCCTTCGCGCTGTCTTCCTTGGCGCCGTACGCTGCGATGACACGAGCGACCTGACCGGCCGGTGCCGCCAGAACAACCGCCACCTTGGTGGCCGGCGCCTGGAGGAGACCGATGATCTTGCCGCGCAGAGCATCGAGGGACGGCAGCGTGGCAAGAGCCTGGACGCCTGCGACGTCCAAAGTGTTCTCACCCAGCGCACCACCGACGATGGTCAGCTTCTCGTTGTCCTTGGCGAAGGCCGCGATGACCTTCGCCGCAGCGACCGGATCCTTGGAGTAAGCGATGGCAGTCGGGCCCTTGAACAAGGATCCGAGCGCCGTGAAGGGCGTGCCCTCGAGGGCCCGCAACGTGAGCCTGTTCTTGGCGACCTTGTAGCTTGCGCCGGCTGCCCTGACCTTGCGGCGCAGGTCCGTCACCTCTTGGACCGTCAAACCGGTCTGGCGGGTCACCACCATCAGGTTCGCGTCCTTGAAGATCTGGTTCAGCTCGACGATCGCCTCGGCCTTTTCCGAACGATTCACGGCTTTCTCCAACTTTGGCCCAACCCGGGGGATCCGGATCGGACCGGCTGCGTTACAGACCACGCAGCCTCCGTTAGCGGGTTAGCGCGAACGGAGACCTCGCGGTCCGGTTCGCCTGCCCCGGAAGTTCGGGCGCGTGCGCGCACACTGAAGTGCTGCGTCGATTCCCTTGCCCCCGTCTGCGCCGGCGGGTTTCCCCATTACGCTCACCCTCCGAAGAGGATGAAGCACCTGCGGTCTCGGACAGGTAGAGCTAAAAGCCTTGCGGCCTCTTCGCCCCCTCCGCCGCCGGCCGAAACCTGCGACGGAAACTCGAAAACTCTTGTGGCCGACGCGCTATTGAGCGAGCGCGGTGGCCGGGTCGAGCTTGACGCCCGGACCCATCGTGGAACTCAGCGACACCTTCTTGATGAAGGTGCCCTTGGCGCCGGCCGGCTTGGCGCGATTGATCGCGGTGACCAGCGCCTTGACGTTGGCGGTGATCGCCTCCTCGCTGAACGAGGCCTTGCCGACACCAGCATGAATGATGCCAGCCTTCTCGGCGCGGAACTCGATCGAGCCGGCCTTGGCGGCCTTCACGGCGGCGGCGACGTCCTGGGTCACCGTGCCGAGCTTGGGGTTCGGCATCAGGCCGCGCGGGCCCAAAACCTTACCGAGACGGCCGACCACGCCCATCATGTCCGGCGTGGCCACGCAGCGCTCGAAATTCATCTCGCCGGCATTGATCTTCTCGGCGAGATCCTCGGCGCCCACCAGATCGGCGCCGGCGGCCTTGGCCTCCTCGGCCTTGGGGCCGCGGGCGAACACCGCGACGCGCACCGACTTGCCGGTGCCGTTGGGCAGCGAGATCATGCCGCGCACCGCCTGGTCGGCGTGGCGCGGATCGATGCCGAGGTTCATCGCGACCTCGATGGTCTCGTCGAACTTCGCCTTGGCGTTGGCCTTGACGATCTTCACCGCCTCTTCGAGCGGATAGGTCTTGTCACGGTCGACGCCTTCGGAGGCGGTCTTGTATCGCTTGCCGTGTGCCATGGCCTACTCCACCACCTGGAGGCCCATCGAGCGGGCCGAACCCACCACCTGGGCCATCGCCGATTCGACCGAATCGCAATTGAGGTCCGGCATCTTCTGCTCGGCGATCTCCTTGACCTGCTGCTTGGTCACCTTGCCGACGATCTGGGTGCCGACCGTCTTGGCGCCCGCTTCGATGCCGGCGGCCTTCTTGAGGAAGTAACTCACCGGCGGGGTCTTGGTGACGAAGATGAAGCTGCGGTCCTGGAACACCGTGATGACCACCGGGATCGGCATCCCGGCTTCCATCTTCTGCGTGCGCGCGTTGAACTGCTTGCAGAATTCCATGATGTTGACGCCCTGCTGACCGAGCGCGGGCCCGATCGGCGGCGACGGATTGGCCTTGCCGGCCGGCACTTGTAGCTTGACGTAGGCCTGAATCTTTTTGGCCATGCTTGCCCCTCCACCGGGCGGCGCGGTACGGCCATGGCAGGCCTCCCGCACCTATGTTACAGCCAAGTCCTTGATCCCTAAGGATTTTTGGTCTCGGCCAAACCATGAGAAAAGGCTGGCGAACAGCCAGCCCCTCAAGGGCGCGGGGTCTAACAAATTAGACCGCCGGCCACAACCCCGAATTTGTACCCCTATATGGGAGCAAATCAGATCTTTTCCACCTGCGCGTAGTCGAGCTCGACGGGGGTCGAGCGGCCGAAAATCGACACTGCGACCTTCAGGCGTGCCCGTTCTTCGTCCACATCCTCGACCGTGCCGTTGAAAGAGGCAAACGGGCCGTCGGCCACCTTGACCTGCTCGCCGATCTCGAAGCTGACGGCGGGCTTGGGCCGTTCCACGCCTTCCTGGACCTGGCGCAGGATGCGGCCGGCCTCGTCTTCCGAGATCGGCACCGGCTTGCCGCGGCCGCCGCCGCCCAGGAAGCCCGTGACCTTGGCGGTGTTCTTGATCAGGTGCCAGGTGTCGTCGGTGAGGTCCATCTTCACCAGGACATAGCCCGGGAAGAACTTGCGCTCGGTCTGGACCTTGGCGCCGCGGCGGACTTCGACCACTTCCTCGGTCGGCACCATGACCTGGGAGATTTCCTCGGCGAGGCCCTTCTTTTCGGCCTGTTCACGGATCGACTGGGCGACCTTGTTCTCGAAGCCCGAATAGGCGTGAACGACGTACCAACGATGAGCCATGTCAGGAAACCCCGAGCAGCAGCTTCACGATGAAGCCAATGATCTTGTCGGCCACCAGGAAAAACAACGCCGCGATGACGACGAAGATAAAGACCATGCTGGTGGTGATCATGGTCTCGCGCCGGGTCGGCCAGGTGACCTTGGCCACCTCGGCGCGAACCTCGCGGACGAACTCGATCGGATTCTTCGTCATGCTCACTATTCTTCAAAAAATGGCAGGAGTGGAGGGACTCGAACCCCCGGCCCTCGGTTTTGGAGACCGATGCTCTACCAACTGAGCTACACTCCTACGGCGCGCCTCTATAGCACTACTTGACGACTTTGGTGACGACGCCGGCGCCGACGGTGCGGCCGCCCTCGCGGATGGCGAAGCGCAGGCCCTCGTCCATGGCGATCGGCTGGATCAGCTCGACCACCAGCCGGGCATTGTCCCCCGGCATCACCATCTCGGTGCCCTCCGGCAGCGTCACCACGCCCGTCACGTCGGTCGTGCGGAAGTAGAACTGCGGACGGTAGTTGGTGAAGAACGGCGTGTGACGGCCACCCTCCTCCTTGGTCAGGATGTAGGCCTCGGCCTCGAAGTTGGTGTGCGGCGTGATCGACCCCGGCTTGGCCAGGACCTGGCCGCGCTCGACGTCCTCGCGGCCCACGCCGCGCAGCAGCGCACCGATATTGTCGCCCGCCTCGCCCTGGTCCAAGAGCTTGCGGAACATCTCCACGCCCGTCACCACGGTCTTCGCCGTGGCCTTCAGGCCCACGATCTCGATCTCCTCGCCAACCTTCACGATGCCGCGCTCGACACGGCCGGTCACAACCGTGCCGCGGCCCGAGATCGAGAACACGTCCTCGATCGGCATCAAAAACGGCTTGTCCTTGTCGCGCGTCGGCTGCGGAATGTAGCGGTCGACCTCCGCCATCAGCTTCAGAACAGACTGCTCGCCCTGCTCCGGCTCCTTGTCCTCCAGCGCCATCAGCGCCGAGCCCCGCACCACCGGGATGTCGTCGCCCGGGTACTGGTAGCTCTTCAGCAGCTCGCGCACTTCCAGCTCGACCAGGTCGAGAAGCTCCGGATCGTCCACCATGTCGGTCTTGTTCATGTAGACCACCAGCGCCGGCACCCCGACCTGGCGCGCCAGCAGGATGTGCTCGCGGGTCTGCGGCATCGGGCCGTCGGCCGCCGACACCACCAGGATCGCCCCGTCCATCTGGGCCGCACCCGTGATCATGTTCTTCACGTAGTCGGCATGGCCCGGGCAGTCGACATGCGCGTAATGACGGTTCGTCGTCTCGTACTCGACATGCGCCGTCGAGATCGTGATGCCGCGCTCGCGCTCCTCCGGCGCCTTGTCGATCTGGTCGTACGCCGTGTATGTCGCCCCGCCCGTCTTCGCCAGGATCTTCGTGATCGCTGCCGTCAGTGACGTCTTCCCATGGTCCACGTGACCGATCGTCCCGATGTTGCAGTGCGGCTTGTTCCGCTCAAACTTCGCCTTCGTCATGGTGTCACGATCCTCGTGATGCTTTCTGTCTTCAACACGGCCATCAAACTGGAGCGGGTGAAGGGAATCGAACCCTCGTCGTAAGCTTGGAAGGCTTCTGCTCTACCATTGAGCTACACCCGCAATTCCTGAACAGGACCTATACCGACGCAACATCACCGTTGGTGGAGGGGGAAGGATTCGAACCTTCGTAGACGCGAAGTCGGCAGATTTACAGTCTGCTGCCATTGACCGCTCGGCCACCCCTCCGAACCTGCGGCAACGCGGCGCGAGATAAGCCTGTTCAGCCCGTCGAAACGGGCGCGCGTTGCTCGCAAATCCAATGGGTTACGTCAAGGCCCAAATCCCCGCGACGGAGGATTTGCCGCCGCCGCCGCCCCGCCATACAAGGCTCCGCCATGCGTCCCCGTCCCCACCGCTCCCCTCGCCCGTCCCGCGGCGGCCACCAGTCGGTGTGGCTTTATGGCCGCCATCCGGTGCTCGCGGCGCTGGCCAATCCCGACCGCAAGCTCGAACGGCTGCTGGCGACGCGCGACGTCGCCGAGCGCCATACGGCCGACTTCGCCGGCGTCCCGGCCAAACCCGAAATCCTGTCGCGCGAAGATCTCGCACAGCGCCTGCCGGCCGGCGCCGTCCATCAGGGGATCGCGGCCCTTGTCGCCCCGCTCGAGGAACCGCAGATCGAGGATCTTCTGGCCCGCTGCGGCGACAATGCCCTCGTGCTGGCGCTCGATCAGGTGACCGACCCGCACAATGTCGGCGCCATCCTGCGTTCGGCCGCAGCGTTCGGCGTGGCCGGCGTCATCGTCACCGAACGCCACGCGCCGGCCGACACCGGCGTGCTGGCCAAGGCGGCGTCCGGCGCGCTGGAAATCGTGCCGCTGGTGCGCGCGGTCAATCTTTCGCGCGCCCTCGATCAGCTCAAGGAAGCGGGCTTCTGGCTCTACGGGCTCGACGAAGCCGGCGACGTCCCGATCGGCGACCTCGATCTCGGCGGCCGCGCCTGCATCGTCCTGGGCGCCGAGGGTGAAGGGCTGCGGCGGCTTACCGCCGAGAAATGCGATCGGTTGGTTACCATTCCAACCGAGGCGAAGCTTGCGGCGCTCAATGTCTCAAACGCCGCGGCCGTCGCCGCCTACGAATGGGCCAGGCGGCGCGGCTGACACCCCGCTCTCAGATCTCCAGGATCGCAAGATTCCAGGTGTTGTAGCTGAGGTTCACGACCGTATTCTTGAAATTCGTGATGGCGACCCGGTGCGCGCCAGCGGAGATCCCTGTGACCACCAAGGTCGTGGACAAGGTCTTGGCGTTCGTGTCGACGACCCACATCGTGGCCTGGCCCACGTCCCGACCGTCGATGTTGAGGACCGCGCCCAATATGTAGATGTTACCGGGGACGACATTGGCGACGTTGCCGGTCCCCGAAAACATGAGCATCAATGTGCCGCCCTTGCTCGTGAAGTTTCCATACAAGGGAAGCGCCGACAGCCGTCCGTTGAAGACCTGATAGGCACTTGTCGGCACCGCGGCGCCCATGACCGTGTCATGCGCTGCATGCGATGCGGGGCCGGCGGCGTCGGCTTCCGCCAACGGGACGGAGACGACGCTGTGTTGGTTGAGATCAAGCGCATTCATCAAGTTGGTCATGGCAGTATCCTCTCGGTTTCGAGTTTCTCGCTCGTCGAGCACAAGCTCGAGCGCACGAGTCGCCTCTGAGATTTCAGTTGCAGCAGCCAACGATTAAGTACGTGAACGGCCCTCGGGATGAACCGGGGGCGGTCTTGGACTCACAAGCCTCAGCTAAATCGACACTGAGGATGGTGTCCAAGCATATAGTGTAGCCATAATTACTATTACAACCGACATTCCTGCACATCTCGCGATGCGTGGGCTCGCCTATTCAGTTGTGCTCGAAATTTGTGAAGAGAAAATTTCAACGCGTCAGATTTTCGGCCAAATCAAACCTGCACAGACTCCAGGCGGTTCTTCGGCCAAGCGGTGATCGCGCCGCACGGCACCACGCGATTGCTCTAAGCCAGCCAGCCGTGGCCTGACGCGCTGGTGAAATCGAGTCCCACGACCATGTCGTTGTAGTCGCGATCGCCGCCGCCGAACGTGTCCTCGAAGCCCCATACGTTCGAGCCATAGTTCCACAGGTGATCGACATGCTGGCCGTTCACGACTTCGTTAGCCTGGGCGAAAGCCGAGTAGACAGTGCCGTGCGTGTTGTTGGTGAGCTGCAGGGCGACGATGTCGCCCTGGTTGACGTTCAGCAGCCCGGTCTGCTCGAAACTGCCGTAGCCCGGCCCGCCGATCGACGTGCCGCCGGTCGTGAGCTGGTAGGCGCGCGACATCAGGGCGGCATGATAACCGGCATCGCCCGGATGCAGGCCGCCGATCGCGCCGGTGGCGTCGTCAACTCGGTAGAAGGTCACCGACAGGCTGTCCGCGCCGTCCTGGCGGATGCGCGCGATGGCGGTCTCGCCGTTGCCGCCGTCGGCGTTCTGGGCGATTGCCACCGGGCTTGCCGCGCGCACCACGCCCGAGTTGCCGAAGAAGTCGGCGAAGCCGAACGGGCTGCTGAGCATCGCCTGGCTGGCCTGGCCGGTCTGGCCGTTCAGCGTCACGCCGAGGCTCTGGCCCGACGCGAGCGAGGCCTGCATCACCGCACCCTGCGCCTGCTTGTCGAACAGGATCACCAAAGACGGATCGAAATCGGGCTGCAGGGCCTGTTCGGCGAGCTGGCTCGTCCAGGCGAAGCCGCTGGATCCCTGGCTGAAGAAGCCGAAAGCATCGGGGCCTGCGTGGGAGCCAACATCGAGCCCGACCGACAGGCTGTTGCCGCTCAGCGTCTCGAACAACAGCGTCTGGTCGGCGCCGCTCGTCCAGCCGCCATGGCCGTCGGCATTTATCACGTCATGCGGCGTGCCGGACATCTGTGTGTGGGCGATCTCGGTGAGCGCGCGCGCCAGCAGCAGGGCATTGGGCGTGCCGAGCCCGCTCGCCAGGTCGTAGCCGGGCGCGGCCCTGTAGCCGTCGCCCGTCGGCACCATGAACTGGCCGAGGTTGGTGTTGAAGTAGCCGCTCGGCGCCGAGACGGTGAGGAAGCTGTCGGTGTTGGCGCCGAGCAGGATGTCGTTGAACGAGCCCGGCGCGATGACGGCCGCGGCGTAGAGCAGGTCGTTGTAGAAGCCGAGGCTGGGCAGGCCCTGGTCGTGGAAGACGGCGTTGAACTCGGTGGTCAGTGCAGCCCACAACGGCGCCGCGGCGCTGGTGCCTTCGTCCCTGGCGAGTGGATCCAGCGAATGGTCGGTCACGAAGGCGGACTCGAGCGCCGTGTAGAACGTGTCGCCACCTGCGAGAGCCGAGACATCGGGGCTGCCGCGGCCCGTGCCGGTCGAGCTGGTCGGATTGAGCCCGGCCGCGCTCTGGTAGGACGGCACAGGCTGGGTCGTGTCGACGCTGCCCGAGCCCACGTGGTTGGCGCCATAGGGCGCCGCCAGCCCCTGCGGCGAGGGCGTCAGCACCAGGCTTTGCCACACCGTCTCGAACATCGTCTGGAGCACCGTCTCGGCGCGCCCCGGCTCGATATCGGCGAGGTGGCTCGGCAGCGTCGTCAGGCCGGACTGGACCAGGCCGAAGACGGTGGCGGGGTCGTCCTGGAGGGCGAGCGAAACCAGGTTGGCGAGCGTCGGATCGGCCATCGCCGCGTGCAGGTTCACGATCGAGGTGCCACCGACGACGAGCGCGAAGGCCGGTGTCTGCGACGCCTGGTAGTTGGCGATGCCGTTGCCGATGGCTCCGCTCGAGCCCTGGTCGCCGCCGGCCATGCTCACCGTGACGTTGGCCAGCGCGCCGTCGACGAAGAGCTGCCGGTAGGCCCAGGCGAAGGGCGAGTTGGCCGTCGGCTCGAAGTGCAGGCCGAACGACGAGCTCACCACGTTCACGTGGTGCGTGGTGTCGAAGAAGGCCTGCTGGTAGGCATTGAAGACGGTGCCGCCCAGCATCGAGTAGATGTACTGCGTGCTCAGGGGCACGACGCCGGACACCACCGAGAAGTCGAGCGTGTTCTCGCCGCTCGGCGTGCCCGAAGGGTCACCGCCCGACAGCACCTGGAACTGCGAGCGCGTCATTTCCGGCAGGCCGAGCAGGTGGCGATAGATGTTGAGCGCCTCGAAGACCTTGTCCTGCGAGGGGATGACGTCCTCGATCAGGCCGACCGGGTCGGTCGGCACGCCGGCCGGCAGGGGGAAATGGTAGTTGGCGGCGATCGCCCCCGGCGTGGCGACGGTAAGCGCGTCGGACGGCACCGCGTTGCCGAGGCTGAGCGGTCCAGCCGGCGTATGGACATTGGTGCTGTTCAGCGCTTCCGGATTGGTGACCCGGGCGGACTGCTCGACCCAAAGCCCGCCGATACTGCCAGCGACGGTGTCGGGCAGGCTGAGATTGCCGCCCCATGCGATCTGGCGGGAGCTGCCGCTTGGCGTCTGGTAGTCGACGGCGAGGAGATGGGTGCCGAACAGCGTGTCGAACTGATCAGTGGTCAGCGTGAGCCAGATGGTGCGGTCGGCGGCCGAGGAGACATAGCCGATCCTGCTCGCGAGATCGAACGGCACCCTGCTGCCCAGCGTGCTCACCACCGCGTCGAGCGTGGCGCCGTAAGTCGCGCGATCGGCGCCATAGGTGTCGAAGACCGCCGTCCGGTCGGTCAGCGCCTGCTCGCGCACGGCCCACGGGCTTGCCAGTAGCGACGTGGGATCGTTGGCGCGCCCAAGCACCAGCCCGACCGTGATCGCATCGCCGGACTCCGCTGCATGGACGTTCGCGGGCGTGCCGTTGAAGGCATAGAGCTGGCCCAGCACGGCCTGGGCATTGGCCAGCGACGTGGAACTGGCAAGCTGGGCGAACTGCTGCGGGGTCGCCTGATTGTTGCCGAAGTCATCGAGGAACGTCGAATTCTGGACGACGACACTCGACATGCAACAACTCCCCGAAAGCACTGGCGGAAAAAGTTGCCGAAGCCCCTGGGTCCGTCAAGCGGGGTCCGTCAGGACGGACACATTACAAACCTTCCACGGACAAGCGGGGACGGGGCCGATGGGGAGAACTGCAATCCCTGCCTGGGCTGTGCTATGCCCCGCCTCGCATTATGGCGCGTGATATAGTAGCGCCTGACCAACAACCTCGTTTACCTAAGTCGTTGGAATAATTTGAAATGCCGGGTTAGCACAGTGGTAGTGCAGCGGTTTTGTAAACCGAAGGTCGGGGGTTCAAATCCCTCACCCGGCACCAATCCCCGCCTTTCCTCATGAGCCACGCCATCCTCGTCACCGGCGGCGCAGGCTATATCGGCAGCCATGTCTGCAAGGCGCTGGCCGAGGCGGGCCACCGGCCCATCTGCTTCGACACCCTGGAGAAAGGCCACGACTGGGCCGTGCGCTGGGGCCCGCTCGAGCAGGGCGACGTGGGCGACGCGCGGCGTCTCGACGACGTGTTCAGCCGCCATCGCCCGAGTGCGGTGATCCATCTCGCCGGCTACATCGAGGTCGGCGAATCGGTGAAGCAGCCCGATCGTTATCTGCACAACAACGCGGCCAAGTCCGACGGGCTGATCGAGGCCGCGCTGCGTCACGGCATCGATGCCCTGGTGTTTTCCAGCACCTGCGCGGTCTACGGCGTGCCGCAAACGGATTTGTTGGCGGAGACCCACCCTATCGCGCCGATCAGCCCCTACGCCGAGTCCAAGGCGCGGGTCGAGCGCGCGCTGGCGGCCGCCGCCGGCCGTGGCCTGCGGTCGGCGTCGTTGCGCTACTTCAATGCCGCCGGCGCCGACGCCGATGGCGCGATCGGCGAGGCGCACGATCCCGAGACCCATCTGCTGCCGCTCGCCGCCGACGCCGTTCTCGGTCTCGGCCCCGCCATCACCCTGCTGGGCACGGACTATCCGACGCCCGACGGTTCGTGCATCCGCGACTTCGTGCATGTGAGCGACCTCGCCGAGGCCCATCTCAAGGCACTCGACTGGCTGCAACGCGCATCCGAAGGAGGCATTCACGAAGCCTTCAACCTCGGCAGCGGCACCGGCTACAGCGTGCGGCAGGCAATCGGCGAGACCGCGCGGATCGCCGGCCGCGCCGTGCCGCACACGGTGGGTCCGCGGCGGCCGGGCGATTCGCCCAAGCTGGTCGGCGATATCGCCAAGGCGCGGCGACGAACTCGGCTGGGCGCCCGAGCGTGACCTGGCCGTCCAGATCGAGGACACGCTGCGCTGGCGGCGCACGATGCCGCGGATCATCGTTCGATGAAGGTGTCACCCAGGACGAGAACGTCCATCTTGGTCCGCAGGAAACAGTCGATGGCTTCCTCGGGCTTGCAGACGACCGGCTCGTTCTCGTTGAAGCTGGTGTTGAGCACGATCGGCACGCCGGTGAGGTCGCGGAAGGCTTCGATCAGGCGCGCATAACGCGGATTGCCCGCCCAGGTCACGGTCTGCAGGCGGCCGCTGCCGTCGACATGGGTGACCGCCGGGATTTTCGCGCGCTTCTCCGGCGTGGATCCGGAAGACCTGCATCATGAAGGGCACGTCGTCGTCGGTCTCGAACCACTCGGGCACCGCATCGCGCAGGATCGACGGCGCGAACGGCCGGAAGGACTCGCGGCGCTTGATCTTGAGGTTGAGGATATCCTTCATGTCGGCGCGCCGCGGATCGCCCAGGATCGAGCGGTTGCCGAGCGCCCGCGGGCCCCATTCGAGACGGCCCTGGAACCAGCCGATCACCTTGCCTTCGGAGATCGCCTGCGCCGTCCGCCGGCAGAGCGTGGCCTCGTCGCCGATGCGCTCGATCCTGCAGCCCGCGGCATCGAAGTCGGCGCGTCGCGCGTCGATCGCCGCGGCGATCTGGTCGGGCGTCGCCGAGGGCCCCCAATAGGCGTGGTCCATCACGAAGTGGCGCTTGGCGGCCGCGCCCCCCAGCCTGTGCCAGGTGGCGAAGGCCGCACCGATCGCGCCGCCGGCATCGCCGCCCGCGGACTGGACGTAGAGCTTCTTGAACGGCGAGCGTTCGAGGACCTTGCCGTTGGCCACCGAGTTGTAGGCGCAGCCGCCCGCCAGCACGACCGCGTCGGCGCCATAGCGCCGGTGCACGGCTTGCAGGAGATTGAAGAAGGCGTTTTCGTAGGTGACCTGCGCCGAACGCGCGATGTCGCGCTGGCGATCCTCCAGCGGCGCCGCCGGATCGCGCGCAGGCCCGAGCAGCTCGCCAAGCGCATCGCTCCATAGCCGTCCGCCGGACGGGATGCCGTCCTTCACCTGATAGTTGGCGCCCTGGCCCGCGGCGTGCCGGAAGTAGCGCAGGTCGAGCGCGAAGGTGCCGTCATTCCTGAGCTTGACGATCTGCTTCATCGCCTCGACGTAGCGAGGCTCGCCGTACGGCGCGAGGCCCATGACCTTGTATTCATCGCCGTAATGCGGGAAGCCGATGAACTGCGTCATCGCCTCGTAGAACACGCCGAGCGAATGGGGGAAGTAGACGCGGCCGTCGACGGTGATCGTCCCGCCATCGCCGATTCCCCAGGCGGCAGAGGAGAAATCGCCGAAGCCGTCGACCGAGACCGCCACCGCCTTGTCGTAAGGCGACACCAGGAAGGCCGAGGCCAGATGGCAAAGATGGTGCTCGACGGCGTGCACGGCGCCGCGGAATTCCTGCTCGGGCAGGTGCCGCTTGAGATTGCCCGCGACGTCGGCGCGATCGCCGCGCTGGCGCAGGCGATCCAGCACATAGCCCGGGCCGACGCCCGAGGTCAGCACATAAGCGAGCTTGCGCCAGCGGTTGGCGCGATTGTCGCTGTTGACCGCGACGTGCTCGACATCGCCCAGGCCAATTCCGGCCTCGGCGAGGCAATAGCGGATCGATTCGCTGGGGAACCCGCCCCAGTGCTTGATGCGCCGGAAGCGCTCCTCCTCGACGGCGGCGACCAACGTGCCGTCCTTCACCAGGCAGGCAGCGGCATCGGCATGGTAGGCGTTCAGCCCGAGCACGTAGGTCATCGGGACGCCTTTGCCGTCATCAGGTGGTCGAGATCACGGCGCAGCAGATGCATGGAGAGGATGAGGTCGGCGGTCACGCGCTCGGCTGTATAAAGAAGCCCGGCCGTTCCGTCGAATATCAGGCCCTTCACGAACAGGCAGTGGATCGCGACGGCGAACGGCCCGAGGACGCGGGTGCGCCTGAGGCGGCCCGGCCAGCTCAGCTCCGACCACGGCCGCGACGTGAGCTTCTCCGCCTCCTGGGCCTGGTAGCGCGATTGCGACTGCAGCCAGCGCTCCAGACCCCTTGCGATCGTCGTGCAGCAGGCGGTTGGCGATCCGCTCGACGGGTCCGTCGATGCGCAGCTTCTCGGTATGGCCATCCTGCTCGAAGCGCCCGCGGCCGCGGCGGAACAGAACCGGCAGCGCGGGATAGAGCGAGGCCCGCAACGGCCGGCCGACGATGCAATAAATGAAGGCGATCTCGTAGGCCGCCGTCGCCGGGGCGGGCGCGAGCGCCGCCAGCTCGTCGCGCAGGGCAGGTTCGACCAGATAGTCCGCGTCGAGCCGCAGGAGCCAATCGCTGGCGATCCCGGTCTCCTCGACAGCGAAGCGCCATTGCTGGGCGTGGGTATCGAACGGCCGCTGGAACGTGCGGACATTGGCGAACCGTCCGGCAATCGCCAGCGTCTCATCGGTCGATCCGCTGTCGACGATCACGACCTGTCTCGCCCAGGTCAGTCGCTCGAGCGATCGGCCTATGTTCGGCGCTTCGTTATAGGTCAGGATGACGGGGGTGATTTCGGCCAGCACGACGCCTTGGCGATTAAAAAAGGGCCTGTGCGGCGGGTATAGAGATTTTTTTGGTTGGGACCATCGGTTTTCTGACGACCATCCGCAGTGGCCCCGCGTCACAGGGTGACTTGACGGCGAAGCGCCGGGCGAGCAAACGAGCAGCCCTGCGCGTCCTGTCGCAGTGGCGGCTCATCCCCAGCGGGGCACTTGGCCCGACCTCGCAAGTCTTTGAAAAGTCTGATAAAAGCCCTCTCTTCGTTCGAAAGGCCCTAGCCAAATGTCCAAGAATGATCTCGTGGTCGTCACCGGCGCCGGTGGCTTCATCGGCGGTCACCTGGTTCGCGTCCTGCAACAGCGCGGCCACACCAAGATCCGCGGCGTCGACGTGAAGCCGCTCGGCGAGTGGTACCAGAAGACGCCGGGCGTCGAGAACCAGGTGGGCGACCTCGCCCTGCTCGAGCCCTGCCGCGCCGCCGCCAAGGGCGCCCGGATGATCTACAACCTTGCCGCCGACATGGGCGGCATGGGCTTCATCGAGACCCACAAAGCCGAGTGCATGCTGTCGGTGCTGGTCAGCACCCACATGCTGGTCGCCGCCAAGGAAGCCGGCACCGAGCGTTTCTTCTATTCGTCGTCGGCCTGCGTCTACAACGGCGACAAGCAGACCCGCGCCGACGTCACCGCGCTCAAGGAAGAGGATGCCTATCCGGCGATGCCGGAGGACGGCTACGGCTGGGAGAAGCTGTTCAGCGAGCGGATGGCCCGCCACTACCGCGAGGACTACGGCATCGCCACCCGCGTCGCGCGCTACCACAACGTCTACGGTCCGGAAGGCACCTACGACGGCGGCCGCGAGAAGGCGCCGGCCGCGATCTGCCGCAAGGTCATCGCCGCCAAGATGTCGGGCAAGCACGAGATCGAGATCTGGGGCGACGGCGAGCAGACGCGCTCGTTCATGTACATCGACGACTGCACCGACGGCACGATTCGCCTCGCCCAGAGCGACATCATCGAGCCGCTGAACATCGGCAGCGACGAGCTGGTCAGCATCAACCGCCTGGTCGACATCGTCGAGAAGATCGCCGGCATCAAGCTCAAGCGTTCCTACAAGCTCGACGCCCCCAAGGGCGTGCGCGGCCGCAACAGCGACAACGACCTGATCAAGAAGCTGATGGGTTGGGCGCCGTCCATCCGTCTCGAGGACGGCATGGAGAAGACCTACAAGTGGATCCACGACGAGATGACCTCGGGCAAGGCCTCGGTCGTCAACGCCCTGCCGCGCGCGGTGGCGGCGCAGTAGGGAAGTTTGCCTCCCCTTCGTCATACGAAGGGGAGGTGCCCACGCAGTGGGCGGAGGGGTCATGAGCATCAACACTGGTGCTCATGACCCCTCCGGCCCTTTGGGCCACCTCCCCAGCTTCGCTGGGGAGGAAAGTAAGTTCCGAAACTAACGCCCGACGCGACTGACCTGCGTGTTGGCGCGCAGCAGGCCGTCGAAATATTCGATGGTCTTGGCGAGGCCCTGGTCGAGGGCGACCTTCGGCTCCCATTTGAGCTTCTCGCGCGCCAGCGTGATGTCGGGGCAACGTTGCAGGGGATCGTCGACCGGCAGCGGCCGGGCCTGGACGAGCTTCGACTTGCCGCCGACCAGCTTGATCACCCGCTCGGCGAGATGCTTGATCGGCATCTCGACGGGGTTGCCGAGATTGACCGGGCCGGTGAAGTCGTCCGGCGTGTGATCCATCAGGCGCAACCAGCCTTCGATCAGGTCGTCGACATAGCAGAAGGCGCGGGTCTGCATGCCGTCGCCGTAGATCGTGATGTCCTCGCCCTTGAGCGCCTGGATGATGAAGTTCGACACCACGCGGCCGTCGTTGGGATGCATGCGCGGCCCGTAGGTGTTGAAGATGCGCGCCACCTTGATGCGCAGTTTGTGCTGGCGCCAGTAGTCGAAGAACAGCGTCTCGGCGCAGCGCTTGCCCTCGTCGTAGCAGGCGCGCGGACCCAGCGGATTGACGTTGCCGCGATAGCTCTCGACCTGCGGATGCACCGTCGGATCGCCGTAGACCTCGCTGGTCGATGCCTGGAAGACCTTGGCGCGCGTGCGCTTGGCGAGGCCCAGCATGTTGATCGCGCCATGCACGCTGGTCTTGGTCGTCTGCACAGGATCGTGCTGGTAGTGAATCGGCGAGGCCGGACAGGCCAGGTTATAAATCTCGTCGACCTCGACATAGAGCGGGAACGTCACGTCGTGGCGCATCAGCTCGAAGCGCGGGTTGTCGAGACAGCTCATGACGTTCTGCTTGCTGCCGGTGAAGTAGTTGTCGACGCACAGCACGTCGTTGCCGCCCGCCAGAAGACGCTCGCAGAGATGCGAGCCCAGGAAGCCCGCGCCACCGGTGACCAATATCCGCTTGCTCATGATACCCCTGAAGTCCCACCCAAATTCCCGGCCGACACTAGGCTATCGACCTATTGAAATCACTGCCAAACCGCCGAAGGATGCCGCCGCCCGCGGCCGGTTTGGGCAGGCCAGGACGGCAAAAGGAAGCGTTCGATGAGTATCGAGATGACAGGCTTGGCCGACATCGTGCGTCAACATGCATCGGCCCGCCCCGACACCGCAGCCATCGTGCAGGCCGGCCGTTCCACCACCTATGCCGCGCTCGACCGCGCTTCGAGCCGCGTCGCCAACGGGCTGATCGCCCAGGGGATCAAGCCGCAGGCCCGCGTCGCCCATCTCGACAAGAGCAGCGACATCTTCTTCGAGCTGCTGTTCGGCGCCGCCAAGGCCAACGCGGTGATGGTCTCGGTCAATTGGCGCCTGGCCCCGCCGGAAGTGCTGCATATCCTGAACGATGCCCAGGCCGAAATCCTGTTCGTGGGCGAAGAGTACTTTCCCGTGATCGAGAAGATCCGCGATGGGCTGAAGACGGTACGTACGATCGTGGCCTTTGGCGGCCGCCATGGTGCCTGGGAGTCCTTCGCCGAATGGCGCGACCGCCAGCCCGCCGCCGATCCGCATCTGGCCGTCCGGTCCGGCGACACCGCCGTGCAGTTCTATACCAGCGGCACGACCGGCCTGCCCAAAGGCGCGGAGCTCACCAACGCCAACTTCGCCTGGATGTTTCCGCTGTGGACCAAGACCTGGCTGCTGGCGCCCGGCGTGCCCAACCTCGTCTGCCTGCCGATGTTTCATATCGGCGGCGCCGGCTGGGGCATTGCCGGCCTGTTCGCCGGCGCCACCAACCATGTCGTGCGCGAGTTCATCCCGGCGGAGATCCTGCAGATCATCGAGCGCGAACGGCTGCAGGTCATGCTGCTGGTCCCCGCCATGATCCTGTTCCTGGTGCAGGCGCCGCAGATCCGCGAGACCGATCTCTCGAGCCTGCGCCTGATCGTCTATGGCGCCGCGCCGATTCCCGCCGAGCTTCTGAAGCAGGCCCTGGCCATCTTCCCGTGCGGCTTCCAGCAGGTCTACGGCCTCACCGAGACGACCGGCGCCATCACCCTGCTGCCGCCCGACGACCACGATCCGGCCGACGCCCGCAAGCTGCTGTCGTGCGGCTACGCGCAAACCGGCGTGGAGCTGCGCATCATCGGCGACGACGGCAAGGACCTGGCAACCGGCGAGGTCGGCGAGATCGCCGTGCGCTCGCCGCAGATCATGCAGGGCTACTGGCGCCTGCCCGACGCCACCCGGCGCGCGATCCAGGGTGACTGGTTCCTGACCGGCGATGCGGGCTACCTCGACGAGAGGGGCTATCTCTATATCTACGATCGCGTGAAGGACATGATCGTGTCGGGCGGCGAGAACATCTATCCGGCCGAGGTCGAAAGCGCGCTGTTCGGCCATTCCGCCGTGGCCGACGTCGCCGTGATCGGCGTGCCTGACGAGCGCTGGGGCGAGGCCGTGAAGGCCATCGTCGTGAAAAAGCCGGATGCCGATATCACCGCCGGCGAGTTGCTCGACTGGGTGCGCGAACGCATCGCCGGGTACAAGCTGCCGAAGTCGGTCGACTTCATCGACACGCTGCCGCGCAATCCGACGGGCAAGATCCTGAAGCGCGAGCTGCGCAAGCCCTACTGGGGCGACAAGCAGCGCCAGGTCAACTGACAGAAGAACGGCGATCCGCTTCCGCGGATCGCCGCCTCCCTGTCATGCGAGTCTTCTAGCGGCGTCCACCGGAGCTGCGGCCACCGGCCGACGGGCTCGGGCTCGGGCTGGAGACACGCGTCATGGTCGGACGCGGCGCCTGTGCCTGCTGCTGCGGGGTAGCCGCCGCCTGCTGCATGCGATAGCCGCCGTTGCCCCAGCTGCGCGAGCCGCTCGCCGGCTGCGTGCCGGTGCTGGGCGTCGTCGGGGTCGTGCCGCCGGCCTGCGGCGCGTGCTGCCAGCTGCCGTTGCCCGAGTTACGCGAACCGCCGGTCGGCTGCGTGCCGGTCGTCGGCGTCGTCGGGGTCGTGTTGCCGGCCTGCGAGCCATGCTGCCAGCCGCCATTATTGCCCCAGCTGTGGGTACCGGAGGCCGGCTGCGTGCCGGTCGTGGGCGGCGTGTTCGAGCCCTGCTGGTTATGCCAACCGCCGTTGCCCCAGTTGTGCGTGCCGTTGCCGGGCTGCCCGTTCGAGGCGGTGTGGTCGTCGTGACGATCGCCGTCGCGACGGTCGAAGCCGCCGTAACGGCCATTGTCGCGATCGGCGAAGCGCCCGCCGTCGCGGTCATTGTGACGGTCGAAGCCGCCATTGCGGCCATCGTTGCGGGCATCGGCATCGCGGCGGCCCCAGCCGTCCTGGCGGCCACCATTGTCGCGCCAGCCGTCATTGCGGCCATCGGTGTGACCCCAGCTCTGGCCGCGATCCCAGGACTGCTGGCGATCGTGGCTCTGCTGGTAGATTTCGTGGCTTTCGCGATCGGTCATGCGGTCGATGCGAGCGCGCTCCTGCGGCGTCACCACACCATCGGCGCGGGCGCGAGCCTGTGCACGATCGATCGCCCGCTCTCCCTGCTCGAGGCGACCGGCCTCGCTGCGGGTGATCTGGCCGTCGCGAATGCCCTGCTCGATGCGGTCCTGCTGGTAGTCCTGGCGCTGATCGATGGTTCCCATCGATTGCGCATAGGCGCCGCCGCCGACAAGCAAGCTGCCCGACAGCACTGCGTAAGGGATAGTGCGGAGAATGGTCATCGTTCCCTCTGATCATGTTTCGACGACAGATGTGTCGCCTTGAGAATTGCTACGCCCACGTATCTCCAAACATCCCTCGAAATTGCCGCGCGATGGCGCTAGAACCGCACGTCCGGTAGACGCCACAACAACGCCACGCGAATGTCCGAATTGCCAGAGAACCTAACGCCCGTTCGGCCAGCCCACGTCTTCGACGAAGGGCGGCTGGCCGACTACATGAAGGCCAATGTCGAGGGCTATCGCGGTCCGATCCGCGTGCTGCAGTTCGAGGGCGGGCAGAGCAATCCGACCTTCCATGTGGCCGACGGCGGCGGCCGCATGTACGTGCTGCGCAAGAAGCCGCCCGGCAAGCTCTTGCCTTCGGCGCATCAGGTCGACCGCGAGTACCGGGTGATCAAGGCGCTGGCCGATCACACCGACGTACCCGTACCAAAACCCTATGCGCTCTGCTGTGATGATTCGGTGGTCGGCACGACCTTCTACATCATGCAGTTCCTGCCGGGCCGTATCCTGTCCGACCCCAGGATGCCCGGCATCCCGCCTGCCGATCGCGGCAGGATCTTCAATTCGATGAACGACGTGCTCGCGCGCATCCACAACGTCGACTACCGCGCCGTCGGCCTGGGCGACTATGGCCGCGAAGGCCAGTACATCCAGCGCCAGCTCGCGCGCTGGTCGAGCCAGTATGATCTCGCCCGCACCGACCACATCGAGTCGATGGAGGCGCTGAAGCAATGGCTGCCGGCCAACATCCCGCCGGGCGACGAGACGCGCATCAATCACGGCGACTACCGGCTGGGCAACGCCATCGTCCATCCGACCGAGCCGCGCATCATCGCCGTGCTCGACTGGGAGCTCAGCACGCTCGGCCATCCGCTGGCCGACCTCGGCTACAACTGCATGACGTATCATTTCGGCGCGGGTTTCGGCGCCTCGGACGGCTACGCCGGCGTCGATCTCAAGGCGCTCGGCATCCCCAGCGAGGCCGAATACCTCGCGGCCTATGCCCGCCGTACCGGGCGCACCGAGGTCCCGTCGTGGGACTTCTACCTCGCCTTCTCGCTGTTCCGGCTCGCCGCGATCGTCCAGGGCGTCTACAAGCGCGGCCTCGACGGCAACGCCTCGTCGGAGACGGCCACCAAGTACGGCAACCGCGCCAAGGCGATGGCCGATCTCGCCTGGTCGATCGTGGAGAAGCGAGCGTGATCGGAGCGCGGACCTCCAGGTCCGCTCTTCGATGATCATGAGCGGATCTGGAGGTCCGCGCTCCACCTACTCGTCGGTCACGGGCACCCTCGAGGCGTCGTTGCCGACCGGGCAGCCGTCAGTGTCGATCACGGCATTGTTGGGGTCGCGGTAGCGCCCGATGTCCAGGGGAGCCAACTCGCTGGGCGGACGCGGCGGCGGCGTGCGCAGGGTCCACGACACCAGCCGCTTGATGACGCTGCCCAGCGCCTGATCGAAGGCCTCGACGACCTTGGGGATCTTGTCGGCGCGCGCCCGCACGCAACGTTCGAACGAGGCCACGCCGATGATCTGCCGGTCGGGCAGACGCACCAGCTTGGCGATGATGCGCACCCGCACGATCGGCGGCTTGCCATAGTAGTAGAGCGCCTCGAAATTGCGCAGGTCGGGCTGCAGCACGTAGTTGGCGCGAAGCTCGATCAATTCGCGGGACACCGCGACGATCTTGCGCGTGTTCTCGAACGAATCGACGATCCGCGTCTGCACCATCAGCGGCGCACGATCGGTCCACGCCGCATTGGCGAAGTAGTCCGTCGACGTCGGCGTCAGGGCGATGGCGATGCGGCTGGTGCTGAGGTTGGCCGCGGCGACCGGCGCTTCGACCGCGAGCTGCCAATAGACCGCCGGCAGGTCGGGATCGAACGTGCTCTTGGGCGTCACCGTATAAAGATCGATCGGCTCGGTCACGGCGTCGATCAACTGGCATCCGGCAAGCGAGACGGCGGCCGCCGCACAGACGGCCAGGCGAACGATCATTTGGGCGTGTATCCCTGCTTGCCGCTGAAGACGAAGCCGGCCGGGTCGCGCTCGAGCCGGGTGGCGATGACGTTCAGGTTGGCGGTGAGCTGGCGCAGCTCGCGAATCGTGAGCGACAGTTCGGTGAGTCCCGTCTCGGTGAAGGCGCGGATGGGCGCCTTATTGTCGGTCACGAGCTTGCCGAGCTGGTTTGCCGCGCCGTCGATGTTGGCGAATGCCTTGCGCGCCTCGGCGAGCGCCTTGCGCAATTCACCCGGATCCTTGCCGGCCAGCAGCTTGCGCGTCGCCTCGTCCTGCGGCCCGATCTCCGTGGTGATCAGGTTGAGCGAATCGGCCACGCCGTTCAGCTTGTCGAACGTCCTGCGGAATTCGGCGACGGCGCCGGGAAGCTCGGCAAGCGTCGCCTGGATCGCGGTGTCCTGCTTGGCGATTCCCGTGGTCACGGTCGAGAGGTTGCGCAGCGAATCGCTGACCGCGCCGATATTCTCGGGGCTCAGCAGTTCGTTCAGGCGGTCGACCGTCACGCCGGCCTTGGTCAGCAGTTCCTGCGCCGAGGTCGACGTCGCCTGCAGGAAGGATGCGCCCTCGCGGATCTCCGGATAGGGCGTCTCGCCCAGCCGCCGCTTGGGCTTGACCTGGTCGACGTCGAGGCGCCCGACGATCTGGATGAAGGGCGCGCCGGCGATGAACGGCTTCTCGAAGACGGCGTAGGAGCGCTCGCGAATGTCGATGTTCCAGTCGACGGCGACGGTGACCTCGATCTTCTCGGTCAGGCGTTCGCGGCCGGTCGAACGCTGGGTGTCGACGCGCGAAGTGAGCTGGATGCTGTGGACGCGGCCGACCCGCAAGCCGCGGTAGAACACCGGCGAGTCGTTGGTCAGCCCCTGCACGTCACCCGAGAACAGGATGACATAATAGGCATAGGACGTGCGGTCGCCCGCGCGCAGCTTCCAGATGACGAATCCGGCGACTGCGGCGATGAACACGATCATCGCCGCGCCGACCAGCACATAAGGCGATTTTCTTTCCATCGGTCGCTGCTTCTACTCCTTGTGGGTCGTCGCGGTTTCGGCCGCTGCTCGACCGCGCGGCCCGTGGAAATATTCCTTAACCCAGGGATGATCGTATTTGAGCAACTCGTCCATCGTACCTACCACGACGTGCTTGTCGAGCAGCACGGCGATCCGGTCACAAGCCGCATAGAGACTGTCCAAATCGTGGGTTACCATGAGAATGGTGACGCCCAGGTTCTTGTTCAGGTCCTTCACGAGTTCGTCGTAATGGGCTGCGCCGATCGGGTCGAGGCCGGCCGTCGGCTCGTCCAGGAACAACAACTCTGGGTCGAGGGCGAGCGCCCGCGCCAGGCTGGCGCGCTTGCGCATGCCGCCGGAAAGCTCGGCCGGCTTCTTGTCGCCGGTATCCGGCGGCAGGCCGACCAGGGCGACCTTGAGGGCGGCGATGTCGCGCATGGTCTGCTCGTCCAGCCCGGCATGCTCGCGGATCGGGATGATGATGTTCTCCGACACCGACAGGGAGGAAAACAGGGCGCCATCCTGGAACTGCACGCCGGTGCGGCCCTGGATGTCGCGCTCGGCCTTGCCGTGCAGCTTGCTGACGTCCTTGCCCAGGATTTCGATGGTGCCCTTGGTGGCGTCGTTGAGGCCGATGACGGTGCGCAGCAGCACGGATTTGCCGGTCCCCGATCCACCCACAAGACCGATAATCTCGCCGCGAAATACGTCCAAATCGAGGTTGTCGTGGATGATGTTGTCGCCGAACTGCGTGCGCACGCCGCGCAGCTTGAGCACGACTTCGCGGCCGTCGCGGTGGTCGACCAGCTGCCCGCCCTCGAGCTGTCCGTCCTTGGGTTGCCCGTCCTTGGGCTGCCCCTCCTCGAGTTGTCCGTCCTTCGCCATCAGACGTTCGCCAGCAGGAAGATGATCGAGAATATCGCGTCGAGCACGATGACGCAGAAGATCGATTCCACCACCGAGCGCGTCGTGAGCTGGCCGACGCTTTCGGCGCTGCCATGGACCTGCAGGCCCTCGAAGCAGCCGATGGTGGCGATCACGGCGCCGAACACCGGCGCCTTGATCATGCCTGTGTAGAAGTGCCACGGGCCCACGGTATCGCGCAGCCGCTCGAAGAACTGCACGAAAGTGAAGTCGAGGTAGAAGGTGCAGGCGACGGCGCCGCCCAGCAGGCCGGTCATGTCGCCCCAGAAGGCGAGCAGCGGCATCGAGATCACCAGCGCCACGATGCGCGGCAGGACCAGCCATTCGACGGGGTTGAGCCCGATCGTGCGCATGGCGTCGACTTCCAGGTTGACCTGCATGGTGCCGATCTGGGCGGTGAAGGCGCTGCCCGAGCGGCCGGCCACGATGATGGCGGTGAGCAGAACGCCCAGTTCGCGGAACATGCCGATGCCGACCGCTTCCACCGTGAAGGTCTCGGCGCCGAACTGCCTGAGCTGCTGGACGCCCTGGTAGGCGATCACCACGCCGATCAGGAAGCACAGCACGCCCACGATCACCAGCGCCCTGATCCAGACTTCGTACATCTGCCGTATAACGGCGCTCAGCCGGAAGCGGCGCGGCTCCACGCAGGCCTCGACGAAGACGAAGAGGATCTCGCCGAAGAATTCGCAGAGATTGACGCCCTGGTGATAGAGATTGACCGTGTTGTGCCCGACCTCGTCGAGCCAGTGGGCGAACCAGTTGACGTGCCGTTCGGGCGGCGCCTCGCACATGTTCTTCTGCACGACCTCGAACAGGTCGGCATGGGTCTTCTCCTTGGTCTTGATCTCGGAGTCCGGACCGCCGCCGGCGAGCTCGAGGATTTCCAGTGCGCCCGCCGTGTCGAGCCGTTCCACGCCGCTCGCGTCGACCAGGAGCTTGGCCTTCTTGCCGGCCCCTGCCGCCTGCAGGGCCTTTTCGACCTTCTGCCGGATGCCGCGCAGGCTGAACACGGTCCAGGTGCCGCCGACTTCGACGACAGGTCTCCCTGCGCGTGTCGTGTAGTGAATAGTCGGGTCGGCATCGGCCATTGTAAGATTAGTCGTCACGACCGTTCATGCTGTCAATGTCCCAAGCGCGTTGCCTCGCCGCGCCGGCGCTGGCACGATCCGCCACCGGAGGAAACGAAGTAATGGGCAAGTGGCCGATCCTGGACGAGATCGAGATGATCGACAGTCCGATCGACGAGAAAACCTACGAACGCGACCTGGCGAAGCTGCAGCACCGCCTGCTCGACCTGCAGGTCCACCATATGCGCACCGGCGGCCGGGTGCTGATCGGCCTCGACGGCTGGGATGCCGCCGGCAAGGGCGGCCTCATCGAGCGCATCATCGCCGGCCTCGAGCCGAAATCGGCGCATGTCTGGCGCATCGGCGCGCCGACGCCCGAGGAACAGGGCCGCCATTACCTGTGGCGCTTCTGGCAACGGCTGCCGGCGCCGGGCAACTGGGCGATCTTCGATCGCACCTGGTACGGCCGCGTGCTGGTCGAGCGGATAGAGGGTCTGTGCAGCGTCGCCGCCTGGAAGCGGGCCTATCACGAGATCAACGAGTTCGAACACGAGCTGGCCGACGACGGCGTGCGCATCGTCAAGCTCCTGGTTCACGTCAGCGCCGAGGAGCAGAAACGGCGCATGATCGATCGGCTGAGCAAATCCCACAAGCACTACAAGATCGGGCTCGAGGACTTCCGCAACATCGCCAAGCGCAAGGAATATATCGAAGCCTACCACGACATGCTCGAACGCACCGACACCGACTATGCGCCGTGGCACGTCATCGCCTCCGACGACAAGATGCAGGCCAGGCTCACCGGTCTCAAGATCGTCGCCGAGCAAGTCGGCAAGGGCACCGAGCTCGTCCCGCAGGAGCTCGATCCCGAGATCGCCGCAGCGGCCGACAAACTGTGGGGCTGGAAGCCCGGCAAAAAGAAGAACCACGAGAAGAGCTAGCGCGCTCGTCTGCAATGGTTCGGTTTTCACCGAACTATTGGACATGGCCGAGCGGCGTCCTCACAACCTAGTTTCCCCTCATGATCGCTTTGAAGCAGAGCAGGATGTTTCCCGGCTGGTGGGTCGTGGCCGGCGCCTTCCTGTGCATGATGACGGGCTTTGCCGTCGCCTATTCCTTCGCGGCCTTCTTTGGCGCGCTCGAGAGCGAGTTCGGCGCGCGCCGCGGCGAGACCTCGCTGGTCTTCTCGATCTCGGCCTTCCTCTACTTCCAGCTGGGTTTTCCCGCCGGCCTGATCGCCGACCGCATCGGGCCCCGCCCCGTGGTGATCGGCGGCCTGCTGCTGGTCGCGGCCGGCCTCGTTGTCGCCGCACAGGCGACCAGCCTGTGGCAGATCTATCTCGGCTACGGTCTCGGGGTCGGCGTGGGCGTCGGTCTCTCCTATGTGCCGAGCATCGCGGCGGTGCAGCGCTGGTTCGTGCGCCGGCGCGGCACCGCGAGCGGCCTCGCCATCGCCGGCATCGGCGTGGGCACGCTGGTCGGGGCGCCGCTGGCGCACGAGCTGATCGCGGATTTCGGCTGGCGCCGGACCTATCTGGTGCTGGCTGCCCTGACCGTCGTGGGCGCGCTGGTGGCCGGCTGGCTGGTGCGGTCGGCGCCCGAGCATTACGGCCTCACCCCCGACGGCGATCCACCGCATCCGAGCGGCGTGAGCGCCATGCCGGCCGGGCTCGGCCTCGGCGAGGCGATGCGCTCGAGCCCGTTCTGGACGATCTATGTCGGCGCGCTGCTGATGTCGTTCGGCCTGTTCGTGCCGTTCGTCCATCTCGCGCCCTATGCCCGCGACGTCGGCCTGGGCGAAGGCTTCGGCGTGCTGCTGATCGTCCTGCTGGGCGTCGGCAGCACCGTCGGCCGCTTCCTGTTCGCCAGCGTCACCGCCTGGATCGGCCGCAGGCTTTCCTTCGCCCTGATGTATGTCGGCGCCGGCGCCATGCTGGTGATGTGGTCGCAATCGACCGGCGCGCCCGCGCTCGTCGTCTTCGCCCTGCTGTTCGGCGCCTTCTATGGCGGGTTCGTGGCCATCGCGCCGTCCCTCGCCGCCGACTATTTCGGCGGCCGGGCGCTCGGCTCGATCATCGGCGCGCTCTATAGCGGCGTGGCCTTCGGCGCCCTGCTCGGTGCGCCGGCCGCGGGCTACGCCTTCGACCTCTTCGGCTCCTACACCGGCGTCATGCTGGCGGGCGCGGCGCTCTGCCTGGTGTCCTTCGTCATCACCCTGCTGATGCCGGAGCCGGCGCGCTGGCTGGCGGCGCGGAAATCGCGGCCCTGACACCCGGCCCCAGGCGCTCGGCGATCCACGGCAGCGCCTCGCGCATCGCTTCCTCGAAACGCCAGGGCGGATTGATGACCGCGAGCGCGCACGCCGCGAGCTTGCCCGGTTCGACCGCCTCCATGTGCAGGTCCAGCGTCAGCGGCTTGAAAGCCGCCAGCTCGCCCGCGAACGCGACCGCAGCCTCATCCTTGATCGGATACCAGAGCGCGTAGCAGCCGGTCGCGAAGCGCCGCACGCCCTGGCGCAGGGCGCGCAGCAGGCGCTCGAACTCGTCGGTCGTCTCGAACGGCGGATCGATCAGCACGAGGCCGCGGCGTTCGACGGGCGGCAGCAGCGCCTTCAGCACCTTGTAGCCGTCGGCCTGGCGCACCTCGACGGCACGGTCGCCGGCGAACTCGCGCTTGAGCGCCAGCGCCTCCGCCGGCTGCAGCTCACAGGCGATGAAGCGATCGCCCGGGCGCAGCGCCGCGCGCACCAGCCGCGGCGAGCCCGGATAGCGCCTGAGACCGCTCCCGGCGGGACCGAACTTGCGGTCGTAGGCCGCGACCGCCGCCAGATAACGCGCGACGGCGGGCGGCATTCCGGCAGGCGGGGAAGCGGCCAGGCGCGCGATTCCCGCCTCCGCCTCGCCGGTGCGCCGCGCCTGCCCGCCCGCCAGATCGTAGCCACCGGCGCCGGCGTGGGTGTCGAGCACGAACAGCTTCTTGTCCTTGGCCGTCAGCAGGCGCAGCAGCTCGCAGAGCGCCGTGTGCTTCAGGACGTCGGCGAAGTTGCCGGCGTGATAGCCATGGCGATAGTTCATACGACGCCTATAGCATCACCGATGGATTTGTGGGCACGGGATGTGCTTCAACCCGGGGGCAATAAAGGGGGACGGCCATGGCCACGCACGAACTTCATTCTTCGCCCGAGACCTGCCACTGGGGCTATTTCGACTGCCAGCTGAAGCCGTCGCTGCGCATCAAGTCGGGCGACATCGCCACCATCCATTGCGTGTCGGGCTCGGCCGAGATCCTGCCCGGCGAGCCGTTCAACGTGCTGCCCGAGCATCGCGAGATCCTGGGCGCGCTGAAGCCCCATCTCGGCCGCCATATCCTCACCGGCCCGGTATATGTCGAAGGCGCCGAGCGCGGCGATGCGCTGGCGGTCGAGGTGCTCGACATCAAGTTCCGCACCAACTGGGGCTGGAACGCCCAGCGGCCGCTGGCCGGCACCCTGCCCGAGGACTTCCCGTTCTATCGCCTGACCCACATCCCGATCGATTCCAACCGCGGCGTCGCCACCCTGCCGTGGGGCCTCGAGATCGAGCTCAAGCCGTTCTTCGGCATCATGGGCGTGGCGCCGCCGCCGGAATGGGGCGCATGCAGCTCGATCGAGCCGCGTGCCTTCGGCGGCAACATCGACAACAAGCACTTCAACGTCGGCACCACGGTCTACCTGCCGGTGTTCGCCGAGGGCGGCCTGTTCTCGACCGGCGACGGCCATGGCGTGCAGGGCGACGGCGAGGTCAACCTGACGGCGCTCGAGACGTCGCTCTCCGGCACCTTCCGCTTCACCGTGCGCAAGGACATGAAGCTCAACAACCCGCGCGCCGAGACCGCGACGCACTGGATCACCCACGGCTTCGACCCCGACCTCGACGACGCCGCCAAGGAAGCGCTGCGCGACATGATCCGCCTGATCACCGCCAAGACCGGCATCTCCGCCGCCGACGCCTACATGCTGTGCAGCCTGCAGGGCGACCTGCACGTCACCCAGACCGTCGACGGCAACAAGGGCATCCACTGCATGATGGCCAAGAAGGTGATCGGGGGATGAGGGTGCGCCGCCTGCTCTGCGGTGTGCTGCTCCTGCTCGCCGCGGCGGCGGGACCGGCGTGGGCCGCCGACGAACTGGTGACGTCGGCGCACACCGCCGGCGGCGAGGCCATTCCCTACATCCTGACGACCAAGCCGGGGACGCCGGCCTATGCCGTCATCCTGATGCCGGGCGGTCCGGGGCGGGTCACTCCCCGCATGGTGAATGGCAGGCTGGCCTTCTCGGGCGGCGGCAACTTCCTGATCCGCTCGCGCGAGCTGTTCGCCGACGGCCGGTTCGTCGCCGTCTCGACCGACGCGACCTCGACCCCCGACCGCATCCTGGCGATCGTGCGCGACCTGCAGACGCGCTACGGCCAGATCGCGATCTACGTCATCGGCACCAGCCGCAGCACCGACGCCACGATGGCGCTCGCCAGGCCGCTCGACGGACAGGTGGCGGGCTTCGTCCACACCTCGTCGATGAGCGGCATCGCCGGCTTCGATCCGCGCGGCCTCAGGAGCCGGCATCTCATTGTCCTGCACACCATGGACGCCTGCCGCATCACCAGCCCGTCAGCCGGCATGGCGTCGCACCGGACATACGGCACCGAGCTGATCGAGATGAGCGGCGGAACGTCGACCGGCGATGCCTGCGAGGCCTACGCCCATCACGGCTACAACGGCATCGAACAGGCGACCGTCGACCGGATCAAGGCGTGGATCGCCAAGCCCTAGAGGCGATGTTAAACAGGTCCGGGTGCGCAGGAGGACTCGTGAAACTCCAAGAGATCGTGAAGCAGCTGGGACTCGGGCTGGTCCTGGCGGGGATGTCCGCGTTGCCCTCCGGCCCGGCATTTGCCTGGGGCGCCACCGGTCATGAAGTCATCAGCGGCATCGCCGCCGAATTGTTTCCCGACGAGATCCCGGAATTCCTGCGCACGCCGGCGGCGGTGGAGACGATTGCCGTCTTCGGCCGCGAGCCCGACCGCGACAAGCACACGGGCGAGACGCACGACAGCGACCTCAATCCGATGCATTACGTCATGCTCGCCGACAACGGCAATGTGGCCGGCGTGCTGCCGCTCGACCAGCTGCCGATCACGCTCGACGAATACAATGCGAAGCTGCTGGTGGCCGGCAGCAGCCAGTACAAGTCGGGCTACCTGCCCTACGCCATCGTCGTCGGCTGGTATCAGCTCGCCAAGGACTTCGCCTATTGGCGGGCCTCGTCGATCGGCGCCAAGACGGCGGTCGATGCGCGCGATCGCGCCTGGTTCGAGGCGGACCGCGAGCACCGCAAGCTGCTCCTGCTGCGCGATCTCGGCTACTGGAGCCATTTTCCCGGCGACGCCAGCATGCCGTTGCACACTTCCGTGCACTTCTACGGCTGGGGCCCCTATCCCAATCCGGAAAACTACGCCACCGGCGAAGCCATGGACAAGTACATCAAGGGCGCGTTCGTGCGTCACCACATCAACCGCGATGTCGTGAAGTCGCTCGTCCCGCCCTATGACGCCTGCAACTGCTCGGTCTGGGACCGGGCGAGGAAGATGATCCTGGCCAGGAACAAGGAGGTCATCCCGATGTACGAGCTGTACAAGAAGGGTGCGTTCCAGGCGGCCACGCCGGAAGCCGTCGCCCTGGTATCGGCGGAGCTCGCGCTTGGCGCTGCCCTGGTTCGCGACATGGTCATCGATGCCTGGAAGGAAAGCTCGATCCTGGGAGTCGGCGATCCTGTCATCAGCATGCGCGACATCCTGTCGGGCAAGCACATCCTGACCCGCGACGACCTCCACAACGACTGATCGGCGAGGACGGCTAGGGCGCCGGCTCGACCCTGAGCTCGGTGCCGCTGACGGCCGCCACGCGAACCCGGCTGCCGGCCGCCATGTCGGGGCCGGTCACGGTCCAGCTGCCGTCGCCCAGCTTCACGCGGGCCTGGCCGCCCAGGATCGGCTGGTCGAGGATGATCGTCTTGCCGATCAGGCTGTCGCCGCGGGCATTGAGATTGGCGTCGATCGGACGGCCCTGCTGCATTCGCTTCAAGGCGGGCCGCAGCAGGACGGCCGAGGCGACCGAGACGACGGCGAACACGACGAGCTGCAGTTCGAGCGACAGGTCCGACACGACCAGCAGCAGGGCGCCCGACGCCAGCGCACCGATGCTGAGGAACAGGAAGACGACGCCCGGCAGCATCATCTCGAAGACGAGCAGCACCGCGGCGAGCGCCCACCAGTACCAGAAGATGATCTTGAAGCTCATGCGCGGTCAGCCGGTGCTGGGGACCGAGCCGCGCGGCCGCACCGCCTCGGCCGCGACACCGCGCGCCTGCGCTTCCTTGGCGAGCTCGCCGATGCCGGCGATCGAGGCCATGATGCCGGCCGCCTCGACCGGCAGGAAGAACACCTTGGCGTTGGGGCTCGAGCCCATCTTGGACAGCGCCTCGACGTACTTGGTGCCGAGGAAGTAGTTGGTCGCCTGCACGCCGTTGCCGGCGATCGCCTCGGCGACCACGGCCGTCGCCTTGGCCTCGGCCTGGGCCAGGCGTTCGCGCGCCTCGGCGTCGCGGAACGCCGCCTCGCGGCGGCCTTCGGCGGTGAGGATGGCCGATTGCTTCTCGCCCTCGGCGCGCTGGATGCTCGATTCGCGGACGCCCTCGGCCTCGAGGATGGTGGCGCGCTTCTCGCGCTCGGCCTTCATCTGCCGGCCCATCGCCACCACGATGTCCTCCGGCGGGGCGATGTCCTTGACCTCGATGCGCAGCACCTTGACGCCCCACGGGCCGGTCGCCTGGTCGATGACGGAGAGCAGCGTGTTGTTGATGTCGTTGCGCTTGGACAGCGCCTCGTCGAGCGCCATGTTGCCCATGACGCTCCGGATGTTGGTCAGCGCCAGGTTGATGATGGCGACGTGGAGGTTCTGCACCTCGTAGGCCGCGCGCGCCGCGTCGATCACCTGGTAGAAGGCGACGGCATCGACCTGGACGCTGGCATTGTCCTTGGTGATGACCTTCTGCGGCGGGATATCGAGGACGTTCTCCTGCATGTTCATCTTGCGGCCGATCGTATCCATGAAGGGCACGATGAGATGCAGGCCGGGCGGCAGGGTGCGCGTGTAGCGGCCGAAGCGTTCGATCGTCCAGTTGGTGCCTTGCGACACCGTCTTCACGCCCGCGAACATCAGCACCAGCGCCACCGCGACCAGCGCTATGACGAAAATCAGAGCACCCGACATTGTCTGCGCCTCCCCGGCTTCGCGGCGAGCCTAGCCCATCGCGCCGCGCCGGGCCATCGCGGCCGCTAGCTGGCGGCGGCGGCGAATTCGAGAGGTTCGGCTTCGGGAGCTTTCACCGGCACGGAAGCGACTCTGCGTGTCGGCCGCCAGCCAGCGGTCGAGAAAGCCGTTGATCCAGCGGTCGAGCGGCGGGTCGTAGAGCGGATGCATGGCGAGATGCACGCCGCGCTGGTGGGCGCCCGGCATCTTCAGCCGCTCGGCCGCCGACAGCGTCCAGATCTGCTTCATCTCCAGGGTCACCTCGGGATGGAACTGGAAGCCGAACGCGTTCCTGCCGTAGCGGAAGGCCTGAACGGGATAGCGCTCGTTGGTGGCCAGCAACTCGCAGCAATCGGGGATCGTCATGCCCTCGCGATGCCACTGGTAGACCTTCATCGGCGCCTTGAACCAGGCGCGGCCGGCTTCGGTCGGCTCGATGTCGGCATAGCCGATCTCGAC
This sequence comes from uncultured Alphaproteobacteria bacterium, assembly GCA_963755585.1. Classification (GTDB taxonomy): domain Bacteria; phylum Pseudomonadota; class Alphaproteobacteria; order Reyranellales; family Reyranellaceae; genus Reyranella. The sequence continues at coordinate 262,749 of CAVWKN010000032.1, read as the reverse complement.
CAGTCCCTCGCGGATGGCAGGCGACGCGGCCGCCGGCGGCGCGGGTCAGCAGCTGGGCGCCCAGGCACAGGCCGAGGAAGGGAACGCCCGCCTCGACGACCTTGGGAATCCATTCGAGCTCGCACTTGATGCCGGCCAGGGTGCCGCAATCGTTGGCCGACATCGGACCGCCGAAGATCACCACGCCGGCATAGTCCGACATGTCCTCGGGCAGGTCGCAGCCGAGGTTCGGGCACAGGCGATGGAGCTCGTAACCGCGCTTTTCGAGGAGGGCGCCGACCCGACCGGGCCGCGACTGCTCCTGATGCACGACGATCGCTATCTTCTTGGCAGCAATCTTTTTGGGCTTTTCAGCCGGTACCGTCATGGATTTGCAAGATACGCGTCGGTTATGGCAACGACAAGGCGAACCGACCGCGGAGAGACGAAATGGCGCGCCAGCTCGACTTCTACTTCGATTGCTCCAGCCCCTGGACCTACCTGGCCTTCCACGCCGTCCAGCCGCTCGCGGCCGAGCTCGGCGCCGACCATCGCGTGGAAGCCGATCCTGGTGGGCGGCGTGTTCAACGCCGTCAACCAGACCGTCTACGACAGCCGTGCGGCGCCCAACCCGCTGAAGCAGGCTTACATGCTGAAGGACCTCGGCGACTGGGCGCGGCTCTACGGCCTCAGGATCGTCTTTCCGCCCACGGTCTTCCCGGTGAACAGCGTCAAGTGCATGCGCGGCGCTTTCGCGGCCCTCGACCAGGGCAAGCTCGTGCCCTACGCCACCGCCGCCTTCGAAGCCTATTGGGGCGATGACCGCGACATCGCGCGCGAAGAGGTGCTGGCCGAGGTCGCCGAGCGCGGCGGCCTCGACCGCCAGCGCTTCTTCGCCGCCATCGAGACCGCTGACTGCAAGGCGCGGCTGCGCGCCAACACCGACGAGCTGATCGCGCGCGGCGGCTTCGGCAGCCCGACGATGTTCGTCGGCAACTCGATGTTCTTCGGCAACGACCGCCTGCCGCTGGTGAAAGCGGCGTTGGAGGCAGCATGAGCGGCAACAGCGATCCGGAATTCTGGGCCAAGGCGCGGGCGCATCTGGTGCGCTATGGCGGCGCGTTCTCGCCGCTGATCGCCGAGAGCGCGGCCGGCAACTTCTTCACCGACGCCGACGGCCGGCGGATCCTCGATTTCACCTCGGGCCAGATGAGCGCCATCCTGGGCCACAGCCATCCCGAGATCGTCGCGGTCGCGCGCCGGTCGATCGGCGAGCTCGACCATCTCTATTCCACGATCCTGTCGCGTCCCGTCGTCGATCTTGCCGCGCTGATCGCCAAGATCTCGCCCGGCCAGCTCGATCGCGTGCTGCTGGTCTCGACCGGCGGCGAATCCAACGAGGCGGCGCTGCGCATGGCCAAGCTGGTCACCGGCCGCCACGAGATCGTGGCGATGAGCCGCTCGTGGCACGGCGTGACCGGCGGCGCCGCATCGGCGACCTATTCGTCGAGCCGCAAGGGCTACGGCCCGCCGCAGCCCGGCTCCCTGGTGCTGCCGGCGCCCGACACCTACCGCTCGCGCTTCATCGACGCAGCCGGCGTCTACGACTGGCGGAGCGAACTCGACTTCGGCTTCGAGCTTTTGGACCGCCAGTCGAGCGGCGCGCTCGCCGCCTGCATCGTCGAGCCGATCCTGAGCTCGGGCGGCGTGCTCGAGCCGCCCGAGGGCTACATCGCGGCGCTGGCGGAGAAATGCCGCGAGCGCGACATGCAGCTGATCTTCGACGAGGCGCAGACCGGGCTCGGCCGCACCGGCCACCTGTTCGCCTGCGAGCGCGACGGCGTCGTGCCGCAGTATCTCACCCTGTCCAAGACGCTGGGCGCCGGCCTGCCGCTCGCCGCCATGCTGACGACCGCGGCGATCGAGGATGTCGCGGCCGAGCGCGGCTTCCTGTTCTACACCACCCATGCCTCCGACCCCTTGCCGGCGGCGGTCGGCCTCAAGGTCATCGAGATCATCCTGCGCGACCGTCTGACCGAACGCGCCCAGCCGCCTCGGCGAGCAGCTCAAGGCCGGGCTGCTCGCGCTGCAGCAGCGCTACGACTGCATCGGCGACGTGCGCGGCCGCGGCCTGCTGCTCGGCCTCGACCTGGTGAAGGACCGCCGGACCAAGGAACCCGACCCCGAGCTCGCCCAGCGTGTGGCCCGGGAATGCCTCGAACTCGGCATGATGACCAGCGTCGTGCGCGGCGGCCTCGGCATCTTCCGCATCGCCCCGCCGATCACCATCGAGGCCGGCGAAATCGACCTCGGGCTGGAGATATTCGACCGGGCGCTCGCCCGGGCGGTGCATTGAAATCGGGGTTTTCCAGCCCTTCCGGCAAGGCTGTGTGGTATTAGCGTTTGAAACGCGCCCCTATCTGTTGTACCCGCTTGCGGTTTCCGGCCAATGCGTTGGGAGTGTATGGATGATCAAGAAGCTATCGCAGGCGGCAATCGTGGTCGCAGGCCTCCTGGCAATGGGCGGTTGCACGCTCGACCAGGCCAAGACCACGGCGCCTGTCAACAAGCCGCCGGCCGCCGACTATCAGGCAGCCGTTCCGCCCTCGCCGCCGGCGACCAACATTCGCGGCATCTGCTACACGCCGGCGGATCTGGCGGTGTATCGCGCGCGCATGCTGCAGATGGAACTGAACGTCGCCACCCTGCAGTGCCAGAACCCGAGCGGCAGCCGCGCCTACGAAGACCAGTACCGCGCCTTCATCGGCAAGTTCCAGGCCGAGCTGGCGGCCAACGGGCGCAGCATGCAGCAGCTCGGCGGCCGCAAGCGCTTCAACGTCGACGTCATCGTCACCGAATTCGCCAACCGCACGGCGCAGCGCGCGCCGGTCGACAAGGAATTCTGCTCGCGCAGCAAGCGGTCGTTCGACTGGGCGCTGTCGGCGCAGGTGACCACGATCACCCAGGTGCCGCCGCCGTTCGATCTCGGCCCCGAGATGAACGTCTATCCCTGCCCGGCGCCGTAAGCGGTCAGCCCGACATCGAAGGCGGTCCCGACGGACCGCCTTTTTTGTCTTCAGGCGGCACGGCCGACACCGTGCCGCAGCAGGCGGCCGGAATGGGTGTTGGTCGGCAGGTCGTTGCGGATCGTGACCTCGCCGTTCACCAGAACGTACTTGTAGCCCTGGGCGCGCTGGATGCGGCGCCATTCGCCGCCCGGCAGGTCGTGGGCGATCTCGCCCTCCAGCACGCGCAGGCCGTCGAAGTCGTAGACCACGATGTCGGCCGGCGCGCCTTTCTTCAGCACGCCGCGGCCGCGGAAGCCGGCGACCTCGGCCGGCAGGGCGCGACAGCCGCCAGTGCACGTCCTCGAGGCTCAGCATCTTGTGCTCGCGCACCACCTTGCACAGCGTCTCCGTCGGATAGCGGCCGGCCGTCAGGAACTTGGTGTGGGCGCCGCCGTCGCTGACGCCGAACAGCACGTAGGGATCGTCCATCAGCTCGCGGAGATGCTCGATCTTGCCGTTGGGCGGGGCGGCGAAGAACTCGGTCTTGAGGTCCTCCTCGACCGCCATGTCGAGCATGACGTCGACCGGATGCTTGCCCATCTTCTCGCCGGCATGGGCCAGGGTGTAGTCGAGCCACTTCTTGTTCTTCTCGAGCTGCGGCCCGACGATGGCGATCTGCGGCAAGGGCCCGGTCGCCGTGATCGGCAGCTTGTCGCGCAACGCCGCGCGGCGCGCCGGATCGGCGAGCTTGGCCAGGCGCTCGGCGCGCGTTCCGGTCGTGGCCTCGCACCACGGCTCGGAATCGTCGAACAGGTTCCAGTCCTCGAAGGTGAAGGTGAAGCCGGCATCGGTGGTGAGCCCCTGCCCGACCACGCGGATGCCGCGCTCGCGGCAGCTCTTCAGCCAGTCGAGCACGCGGCGATGGATGTGCGGCTTGTGATCGAAGGCCTGCACGACGTTCATGATGACCGGCCGGCCGCTCAAGGTCGCGACCTCCTCGTAGAAGGCCTGGTCGCGGGCATTGTCGCCCGACACCAGCAGCATCTGCACGAAGCCGTCGTTGCGCTCGGCCAGCACCCGCGCCAGCTCGCGGCAGGTCTCGTCGTGCATCACGTCGGTCGGCATCGCCGAGCCGTCATAGTCGCGCTGCACCGCCGCCGGGCCGGTCGGCAGCATGCGCTGGGCCGACCAGCCGCAGGCGCCGGCGTCCATCGCCTCGTGCAGCAGGCGGCGGATCTCGGCATGCTGCTCGGGCGTCGGCAGCTTGCCCGCCTTGGCCGCCTCGAAGCCCATCACCCAGATCAGCAGCGGCGAGATCGGCATGTAGGGCAGGATGTTCACCGCCTTGGGCGCCGCCTCGACGCTGTCCAGGAACTCGGGGAACGTCACCCAGCTCCACGGCATGCCCTCCTTCATGGAGGCCATCGGGATCGCCTCGACCCGGGTCATCGACATCATGGCGCGCTCGCGCTCGGCCGGGCGCACCGGGGCGAAGCCGAAGCCACAGTTGCCGATCACCACCGAGGTGATGCCGTGCCAGCTCGACAGCGAGCAATAGGGGTCCCAGAACAGCTGGGCGTCGTAATGGGTGTGCAGGTCGACGAAGCCGGGCGCCACGATCAGGCCGCCGGCGTCGATCGTCTCGTCGGCCTCGCCGGCGCCGATCTGGCCGATTTCGGCGATCCGGCCGTCCTTGATGCCGATGTCGCCGCGGAAGCGCGGCAGGCGGCTGCCGTCGACGATCATGCCGCCTCGAATCACGCGATCGAATCGGGCCATGTTTCCTCCGTTTCGCCAAGCGTGAGCGTGACCCGCGACTCTGTCAACGCGCCGCGCTAAACTCGCACCATGAAATCGAAACGGGTCCGCACCGACGTGCTGGAGATGGCCTACGAGGAGCACGGGCCGGACGACGGCGCGCCGGTGGTCCTGCTGCACGGCTTCCCCTACGACGCCCGCGCCTTCGACGAGGTCGCGCCGGCGCTGGCCGCCGACGGCTGCCGCGTGCTGGTGCCCTATCTGCGCGGCTACGGCCCGACCCGCTTCCTGTCGGCCGCGACGCCGCGCTCGGGCGAGCAGGCAGCACTCGGCCACGACCTGCTGCAGTTCATGGACGGCGCTCGGCATCGCCCGGGCAGCGCTGGCCGGCTACGACTGGGGCGGCCGCGCCGCCTGCGTGGCCGCGGCGCTGCGGCCCGAGCGGGTGCGCTGCCTGGTGAGCTGCACCGGCTACAACATCCAGAACATCGCCGACTTCGGCTGAGCCGGCCGCGGCCGCGCGGAGCACCGTCTCTGGTACCAGTACTACTTCCACACCGAGCGCGGCCGCGCCGGCCTGACCAAGAACCGGCGCGACGTCTGCCGGCTTCCTGTGGAAGCTGTGGTCGCCCGAGTGGGCAGTTCGACGAGGCGACCTTCGAGAAGAGCGCTGTCCTCGTTCGACAACCCCGATTTCGTCGAGGTCGTGATCCAGTCCTACCGGCACCGCTTCGGCTACGCGCCCGGCGACCCGGCGCTCCGGGCATCGAGGCCGAGCTCGCGAAGCAACCGAAGATTGCGGTCCCGACCATCAACCTGCATGGTGGCAACGACGGCATCAGCGTGGTGCCGGAGCGGGACGGCCAGGCGAAATTCTTCAGCGGATCCTACGAGCGGCGGGTGCTGCCGGGGATCGGTCATAACGTGCCGCAGGAGGCGCCGGCCGCAACGGTCGCCGCCCTGCGCGACCTCATGAAAGGAACCAGCAAGTGAGCAACATCGCCCTGATCGGCGCCACCGGAAACATCGGCAGCCGCGTCCTCGCCGAAGCGCTTTCGCGCAAGCACACGGTGACGGCCATCACGCGCGATCCCCGCAAGGTCTCGGCGCGCCCGGGCATGGTGATCCGCGCCGGCAGCACGACCGATGCGCCGGCGCTGGTGAAGATCCTGCAGGGCCATGACATCGTCGTGGTGTCGGTGAAGTGGAACGAGAACGACGTCCGCCGCGTCATCGACACGATCCGCAAGTCCGGCGTGAAGCGCGCGCTGTTCGTGGTCGGCGCCGGCAGCCTCCTGCGCAAGAACGGCAAGCGCCACTACGACTACATGTCGGAGAAGGGCGTGCAGCCGCCGACCTCGCTGCCGGCGCTGCAGGCCTACGAGGAGATCCTGAAGATCGACGATCTCGACTGGACGGCGATCTCGCCGCCGGCCTCGATCCCGGCCGGCCAGCGCACCGGCAAGTTCAAGCGCGGGCTCGACAAGCTGATCGAGAACGCCAAGGGCGAGAGCCGCATCAGCCGCGAGGACTTCGCCGTCGCCATCGTCGACGAGATCGAAAAGCCCAAGCACGTCAAGAAGCGGTTCACGGTCGGGCTACTGAGAATCGCGCATTCTTCCCCTTGCCGGACTCCGGCAAGGGGAAGTGCCCTCGTCATACGAGGCGCGATGGGGTCATGAGCCACCAGCCTGCGGCTTCCGACCCGCTCCGTCGTCGTATGACGACGACACTCCGCAGCTGCGCTGGCGGAGGCTGCGGCAGTTTCCGCAGATTCGCGCAGCGGTACTGCGCGCGTCATGGTCTTCCGGACCGCGGACCTCCAGGTCCGCTCATGATCGTTCGTCTTTGCTGGGAGCGCGCCACTCCGGTGCGCGCTCATCGGCCTAGTGTGATCCGACGACATGACGCGGCACCTGGAGGTGCCGCGCTCCGCAGCAATGACCTGATCGCAATGATCATTTTGGCCAGTCCACCTGCACAGGAGCGGGAACGTCGGCGCGCTCGGGACACGGCCCAGGCGGGCCGCATCCCTCCTCCCGCTTCTCCGCAATTGCGCAGCGGGTTTCGCCTGCCCTCGTCCCGCCATGCGATGGGCGGAGAGGGCGTCTGAGCTCGCGTCGCTACCGACTCCTCCCCAGCTGCGCTGGGGAGGCTGGGACTTTCCGCAATTTGCGCAGCGGGTTTTGCCAGCAGCGCCGGATTGACCTGCCAGCGCCGGGCCGGGCGGCCGCGGCGCGGGTAGTCGTCTTCGTCGTCCTCGATTTCGCGCAGGACGCCCGCCTCCTCCAGCGCCTCGATCACCTCGTCGGCGCCGGCGGCCTTCACCTTCTGGCTGAGCGCATCGCGCCGCACATCCTCGCGCGAGATCTCCGTCGCCTCGTGCGTGCGGATCCAGCCGATCACCCGCCGCGCGTGCTGCCGGATCTGGTGCTGGCCCTGGCGGTCGCCCTCCGCGGCCCCGGCGCGGTCGAACACCGCCTGCGCATGCGGCCGGTAGTAGCGATCCCACAGCGCCCAGGCATCGAGCAGATGCTGTTGCCGGATGACCGTGGGCGGCGGCGCATTGTTCGGCCGGTTCGCCGTCCAGTCGAGCAACGCCAGCACGGCGGCCAGCCGCGCCACCGTGCCCCGTCCCTTGCCGAGCCAGCCGGCCATGAGGCCCTGGGCGCGCAGCGTCTCGCCGTGCAGCCGCTCCAGGCAGCCATCGAAGACCTCCACCGCCTTGTCCTCGAAGGCCAGCACCAGCGGCTGCTCCGGCAGGCCCGCCGCCTTGGCGATGCGCTGCAGCGCGTTCACCGCCTCGTCCTCGCGTGTCGGCTTCACCGTGCGCAGCGAGCGGTAGGGCGCGGGGCCGGGCCAGACATAGAGGAAGCGCGCGGCCAGGCCGTCGCCGGTGCCCTCCAGCGCCGCCTCCAGCCGCTCCGGATCGAGCGAGCCCACGATGCTGACGGCGGTGCTTGTCGCCGTCCGGCCCCACGGGAAGCCGATCGCGCCCCAGGTCTCGAGGAACGCCCCGCGCCGGCTCTCGTCGCGCCGGCTCTTGCGGCCGAGCCCGGCCAGCCAGGCGGTCGGCTCGTCGCGCCACAGCAGCACGCCCTGCCGCCGCTTGGCCACGGCCTTCTCCAGCGCCGGCAACGCGGCATCGGAGACCACGACCTTGCACTCGCGCCGCCTGGGTTTCCCGGCGGCCGGCGCCCTCGCGCGCCAGCATGCGCTCGACCGTGCCCAGCGGACGGCGCAGCCAGTCGAGCGCCGGCGTCTTGCCGCTCGACGGGCCGCCGACCAGCGCCTGCCACAGGATGAGCGGCTCGCTCCACGCCTCGGTGATGCGCGCCGATACGCCCTGGCCGCACAGGCCGGCGACGGACGCCAGCAGGGCCTGCGCCACGTAATCCTCCGACGAGCCCGCCCAGTGGGCGGCATCCTTCACCCACTCCCGCCACTGGCCGGGGAAGACATTCAGCGGGAAGGCGGGCAGCTTGGGACGGCCCTCCTCCTCCAGCAGGCCGGCCTCGATCGCGGGCCAGGGCGGCGGCGGGGGTGCTGCCGCCTTCGCGGCCGCGAGCTGCCGCCAGTAGTTGTCGAGGACGGGGTTCGGCTTGGTGACGTTGAGTTCAGTGAGGGGCATCGGCCGCTCCTTTGCGTTGGACCGGCCGACATACGCCACAACATTGCTCAGGGACGTCAAGTGAAACTTTTGGCGTCACTTAAGTTCGCAAGATTGTTGCGGGGGCTTGGGTGGGTTTGCGAAGGCCGGGCTATTTCCGCATTTCGCGCAATACATAACGACCCTATTTCCGCACTTCGCGCTGGACCGTCGGGCGCGCCTTCGCAGTCTTATTGCGGCCGACCGCCTCAAGCGCTGCCCTCCGACGGCACTTTCAAAGTTATTTGTTTGTGAAGGACAGCTTTGGGAATGTGACTGTCATTCCGGGGCGGAAGTGAAGGGTGGGGTCAGTGGTGGCGTAAAATACTCACAGCCATCGTGGGGACCAGAGGGTGGCATCTGTGCTACAGGTTAAGTTCGGAGCAGCGGCTCGCCAGACCCGTAGTCTCCGGTGGCTATGAGCGTTCCTGCACTTCGCGTGATCGGAGCCCCTCCTGTTGGACGCGCGCTGAGATCGGACTTGGCAAAGGACGCGAAATTTGGCGGTCGGCCTACCGTGTGGTGGCTGCTCCTGTAAGGGACCCCCGCACCGAGATTGGAGAGTCCCATGAGGGCGTCTTTGATCTTCGAGGCCAACAGATCGAGCGGTTCCTACCGCGTTGAGATCGACTTGAGCGTAATTGCTCTTGGTTGGTTCTTGAGGTGGTTTGGTCCGTAGGGATCGAGTGAGGGGGTCGACTTTCGGGTCGACCCCTTTCTCGTGGGTTGTTGGCGTTATGAGGTGTGCTACCGTGACATGAAGACATTGTTGCGGGGGCAATCAGGGGATGCGGATATCAAAGGCAGTGACTTTCATTGTTGCCGCGCTTTGTGTTGCGCTTCCAATCAGCGGCTCGATCTTGTTCGTTGGATTGCAGTTTCATCCGCCTTCCCATGTTGCGGTCGAAGCAAAAGTGGCGGGCCGCCCTGCCTTTGTGAAGGAGGAGCCTGACGGTTACTGGGAGAAGTTGATCGATCCGATTGTCCTTGCCACCATTGGACTAGCGATTGTCACGTATCTGCTCTTCATGAGTACCGCCAAGATGGCCCGCGATGCGAAGGCCACTGGTGATAGGGCTTTGACTGCTTCGACGGATGCTACCAATACGCTTGTTCGTATTGAGCGCCCTTATGTGACGGTCGGCGGTGAGTACAAGAGAGTGGGGCTGCCCGCGATACTTTTTATTACCAGTGGGAACCAGACGTATTTCCGGCTGGAGATGGGAAACTATGGGAAGACAGCGGCAGTCTTAACCGCCTTCTCTGTACGGTTTGATACGTTGGCAAACCTGCGGCTTCGGGTGAGTGATGTCAGCCGTCAGGATTATCCTTTTCACGATCTGCTGGCGCCCGGAGTGAAACACAAAGTGATCAAGGACGATATTCCGATCTCGGTTGATATCAATTCAGGCACCAATATCGCGTATGGCGCCTGTTGGTATCGGAGCACCCTACAACAGATGATCACGTAGCCTGTTTTGCTTTGAAGCTTCGCGGCGACAGCACATTCATCGATGCTGATGTGTTCAGCTTGGATCCCAGCTACAGGCATTGGGATTAGATTATCTCCGCATAATCTTCTCTTGGTGGATGGCCCTGTAGGCTCGTGTGATCTGCGATAGCTTTGGGAATGTAACTGTCATTCCGGGGCGGAAGTAGCGGGCTAAAACCCCGACGCCACATGACGCGGGCGGTCAACAAATTGGCTCCAAGTGTCAATGAGGGTTGTGCTTGTGCCTACTATTTCTTGGTGGGTATCGACACTCGCAGCCAATCCCTGCCGCCATTTCCCAGATAGAGAAGAACCATGTTCAAAGCTATCGTAGCTGCCATCGTCATCGCCGGTGGCTTCATCCTGGCCGTCCACAGTTCCCAGCTTGCCCGTACTCTGGACCGATACAAAACCTTCTATATGGGTCAAGGCAAAAACGATGCTGACGCCGCTATCGCCGCATTGATGGCCCACATCATGCGACCGGGCGATGCATGCACTAAACAGCACTATTGCGATTTTGACCCCAACAGTGAGTGGTCCTATGTCGTAATGGAGGTGTGGATGTACGAAGAGGAACTGCGCCATGGCCGCTCTCCCGAAACCACGAAAATGCTGGAACTTAATGCCACCCTCAACAACCTCCGGGGCCTGCGATAAGAGAGTCGGGGGCTTCCCAACACGAAGGTTTGGTTGCCGGCCTGTGAGCGGGCGCCGGCGTGGATGGCTCACGGAAGTTGGATAAAATCATGCGGCACTCGTGGGCCCTGAATTCCTTTGGCGTGCCGCTCGACGACTTCCTGCCCGGCGCCAGGCCTTAAGCTGGCCCGCGACGGCGTGAAGGACGCGTCCAGTGTGCAATTCTGAACAGCGGCAAACAACGACAGCAGATACCCTCGGCGGTAGAGGCCAGCGATCACGCCGCGGGCGAGTTCGCCGGCAGTGCGCTCGGTGGCGACTCGCCGGCTGAGGATCGGCCAGCGTGTTTGGCGGCAGCAGAGACCTGCCGCCGCCAGGAGACCATCGAACGCTGGCCTGCGGCGAGATGACGGCATCCCCGTCGTCCAACGGTCGGTGTTGCCCATGAGGGAGGTGCGGCGATTGTTCGGCGCCCGCCGGGCCGATGGCGGCACGGTCGATGATCTTGTCGCGCCGTCGGCCCTGGCGGCCGCCGTGGCCTTGCCTAATCACTTGCCGCTCGACCACGGCCTGACAGTCGGCCGTCAGGCGATGCCCGGCCAGGTCGTGCTGGATCATCCGAATGTTTCGCGCCGTCACGCCGAATTCGAAGTAGCGGGTGGTACTGTCGTGGTGCGCGACCTCGGCGGTACGAACGGCACCTACGTCAACGGCGAACTCGTGCGCGGCTCCCAATCCCTGGTCGCCGGGGATCGCATCAATATCGGCCCCTTCGAACTGACGTTCGATGGTTCCGCGCTCAGGGCGGGGCAAGGTGGCAGTGCCGAGCTGCAATTGCGGGGCATCAGCTATGATGTGCGGATCAACCGGGCCGGCGCGGCGGCATCGCAACGAATCCTGCACGGCGCCCGAATGCTGATCCGCCCGTCCGAGTTCGTCTGTGTCATCGGGGCCAACGGCACGGGCAAGTCTACGCTGATGAACATCATGGCCGGTCGGGCGCTGCCGAGCGAAGGATCGGTCCTGTTCAACGGCGTGGATCTGCACGCCAATTTCCCAGCCCTTAAACGGGACATCGCCTTCGTGCCGCAGCAGGACGTGCTGCATGAACAGCTCACACTGCGCGAAGCCCTTGATTACACGGCGCGGCTTCGGCTGCCTCCCGATACAACCGTAGAACAGCGTCGCGCGGCAGTGGATGGCGCGGCGTGCAGCGTCGATCTATTCGACCGGCTCGATCAGCGCATCGGCGCGCTCAGCGGCGGACAGAAAAAGTGCGCGAGCTTGGCGAGCGAGATTCTCAGCCGTCCCAGCGTGCTGTTTCTCGACGAGGTGACCAGCGGTCTCGACGAGAGCACCGACTGGGACATCATGCGCCTGCTGCGGCGCCTCGCCGACGAGGGGATGACCATCGTCGTGGTCACCCATACCTTGGCGAACGTGGCGGAGTTCTGTGACAAAATCATCTGCATGGGACGTGGCGGTCAGCCCACGTTCATCGGCACGTATCCCGAGGTGTTGGATTTCTTCGCGGTGCGCCGTCTGGGCGAGGTGTTCAACCGCATGGACGAGCTTGGCGCCGAGAGCTGGCGCGCCAGATTCGAGCAGACCGTCGGCGCGACGGCAAACCTGCCGCCCGCGGCAATTGCGTGCCCAGACCGGCAGCGCGCCAACCCACACCGCAACCACAGGCCGGCCCTGGCCGCGACGCTTGTCAAATTGCGGCGCATCGTCGGGCAAGGGGCCATTCTGCTTCATCGGAACACGAAACTGCTGCTGGCCGACCGCCGTATGCTGGTCATGTCGACATTGCAGAGCCTGCTGATCGGCGGGCTAATCGGCTACGCCTTCGGTACCTTCGGTGCGGGACAGGAGCAGATCAACGCGCAGAACGCGCTTTTGCTGCTGCTCGGCCTGAGCGCGATCTGGCTCGGCTGCAACGCCGCGTCGAAGGAGATCGTCGGTGAGTTGGCGATCTTCCGGCGCGAGCGCGACAGCAATCTGTCGACCGCGGCCTTCGTCGGCGCCAAATTTCTCGTGTCCGGTGTATTCACCGTGCTTCAGCTTGCCGTTGTCTACGCGCTTGTCGGCGCGCTGGCGGAAGATATCCCCGGGATTTGGCTCGAGCAGTTCATGCTGCTGACGATCGGCGCAATGGCGGGCACCGCAATCGGGCTGCTGATCTCGGCGGTCGTCAACACCCGCGACCAGGCGACCATGATCGTTCCCCTGGCTCTGGTGCCGCAGCTGATCCTGGGTGGCGTGCTGGTGCCCAAGCTGCCGAACCTGGCGGAGATGCTGGCCAAGGTAGGGGTCAGCGGCTACTGGCTGACCGAAGCGATGAAGTCGGTGTTCATCGCCGCCGATGGGCCGATCCGGCTGATCGATCCGCGCACGGGCGCGCTTATCGAGATGACCGCAGAACCGGCCGGCCGGAGCGCCGCGATCGTCGCCCTGCACGCCCTGGCATTCTTGCTGATCGCCTATCTGGTGACTCTGCTGCGCCACGGCGCGCGCAGGCGCGGCACCTGAACGTACGCGGGCCGCCCCGCGTACGTTCAGGTGCCGCGCCAGGGTTAGTCACCAGTTCGCATCAGAGAGAGCTGGGCCGCTTTCCCTGCTGAAAACGTTAAATCCAGCGGCCCTCTAACGTGATGGTTCGTAGCGCTCTTGGAGTCCTGTTTTGAACAGTCAGGAGCTCAGAAGAGGCGCAGGGTTGATCGGAGATAGTCGTGTCGACCGCACGCGCGTAGCGCTCGATTCGAAACTGGTTCGCTGCTCGTCAGGTACTGTCGCTAAGGAATCTCCTTGCGAGACCGCGAGCCCAATGAATCGATAAAATTCCGCTCATGAACATCAAGACGTCTGATGGCAAGTTCGAGACGATCGACGTGCCCGCAGGCGCGACGCGATGTCCAGGATACCGCTTCCGTCGCGCTTCGGCTTGCTGGGCTATTCCGGCGGGGAGCCTGTCGCCTGGTGCTCCATCGCCCCGAGAACAACCTACCGCGACCTGGGGGGTCCAACCAATGTCAGCGAACGTCCTGAAGAAGTCTGGTCGCTGGCCTGCTTCTTCATTCGTCGCGAGTTGCGCGGCAAGGGCCTGACAAAGCGGATCATCGAGGCTGCGGTGCAGCACGCCGCGAAGCGCGGAGCAAAAGTCGTCGAAGCCTATCCCGTCGAACCGGGATCACCGAGCTACCGGTTCATGGGATACGTGTCGACATTCTCAGCAGCAGGGTTTCATGAAGTCGGCCGGGCGGGAACACGCCGGCGTGTCATGCGGTGCGCGTTGCGCAATTAGATTCGTCCCCCGCTCCGCGATCATCGCGTTGCGACAGAGGCGTCCGGACGGGCATCACAAGGCGGTTCGGCCATGACCCTTTCGTGCCTGAGACTATGACTGGCTGCTGCGGCGGACGCGCCTCGACCACCACATCACGACGCGGTACAGCAAGATCACTGCGGCCGGCGGGCCCAGGGCGATGGCGATATCCGCGAGATATGTCTCGACGGCGTTGGCCAACGGGCCGGCGCACTGGGCCTGCTGCCAACCGATCCACGGCCCATACAGGCACTGACCCAGTATCGCCAGGATACAGCCGATCCACAGCACCGAGCATCCGATCCAGACCTTCAAAAGCCCGCGCCGCAGCCGCTCACGCCATTTCGCACGCGTAGCCTTGGGCGGTGCGTCGTCCTCGTCGAGGGTGACGGATTTTGTGGAGCCATGCGCGGAGCTATCGGCCGCCGGCTGGCGGCCAGCACGCAAGGAGGTGTTTGACATGAACAACAATGCGCCGGCTGCTCGATCGTTCCACGTCTCCGGGCGCGCGCACCGAAGACATTATATCGTGATGGCGACCGATGTGTCGGCTACAGTCGACTGACAGGCGGTGACGAGGCCGGCACGCCCGGTCACCTCAAGTACCCGCGTCCGTCGCGAAAGGGAGCTGAGCCATGCCACGCGTGACGCCCGTTGCCAGCAAAGCCGACGTCGCTCCCGAGCATCAGGCCGTCGTCGACGACGTGCTTGGCGTGTTCGGCGCCATCCGGGGCCCGTTCAGCATGATGCTGCACAGCCCGGAGATGACGAAGCGCCTGTTGCCGATGGTGCCCTTCTTCCGCGACGAAAGCGTCGTCGACGGCAAGCTGCGCTCCGTCGGCGTCCTCGCCGCCGTGCGGGAGCGTGAAGCAGCCTACGTGTGGGCGGCGCAGGTGGCGGCGGCGCGTCGCAACGGCCTGCGTGAAGAGGCGATCGATCTCTTACGCGCGAAGGCCGATCCGTCGAAGTTTCCGGCTGAAGAGGCTGCGATCGTGACCTACGTCCGCCAGCTCATGCGCACAAATCGCGCGGAACAGGCCGCCTTCGATGCCCTCCATGGAAAGCACGGCACGAAGTGGCTCGTCGAGCTCACCACCGGTGTGCACTACTACGCCATGCTGTGCGGCGTCGTGAACGCGTTCGAGGTGGCAGCGCCGCCGGACGGAGACAAGCTGCCGGCGTAGCGCCTCACAGCTTCGGCACCGGCGGATTTTGGCGTGCCGTCGTGGTCAAAAGAGAGAACTGGATCGACACCCTGACACTTGGCGGCAAGCCGCTCAAATCGGGGGCGATCGCGGTCTCCCGTAACCATCCGGCGAGGGCCGCGTCACTGCCCCTCGAAGCGCCGTAGGGCGTCCAGTCGCACGAACCTGATCGGCCGACCGGCGTCGAGTTCTACTTCGAACAGGTCGGGGGTACGCAAGTCTTGCCATTGCTCGAAGCCAAACGCCGTATCCATCGATCGTAGTACGGAAGCGATCAAGTTGCGGTGGCTGGAGACGGCCGGCAGCCGATGGCCCGCGGCGGCAATGTCGGTCAAGGCGGCGATGGCGCGTTGCTTCGTCTGATTGAGGCTCTCTCCGCCTGGCGCACGGTAGTCCGGCTCGGCGAACGACCGGCGGATGTGGTCCAACCGGTCCTCAAGATCCCTGTCCGAGAGCACCCGCTCGCGAAGCCGATCATCGAGCCCAACCGACAAGCCAGCCGAGATCGCGAAGGGCCGAACTGTCGCGTGCGCCCGCTCGTAGGGGCTGGAGTAGACGGCGTCTGGCGTCAGGTCATGGAGTCGGGTGATCAGCGCTCCCGCGGCCTTGGCGCCGGCTTCGCTCAACGGCGCATCCGGGTGCCGCCCCGTCGACTGGCAGTGGCGGATAAGGAGCAGCTTCGGCATGGCGGCCAGAAAAATGGAAGCATCGCCGGTCGAGGACCCGCCCGGAAGGCGGCCCTTCGCGCCGGATCTAATCCTGTTCCAGGTATCAGCCCGCCCGTGTGGCAGTCCAGGCTTTCCAGTTCCAGGGCAGCAGTTCATGGAGGCGCGAGGCTCGGTGATCATTGATCCGATGCAGCACGTCGGCGAGCCAGGCTTGCGGGTCGACGTCGTTGAGCTTGGCGGTGATCAAGCCATACAGAAGAGCGGCACGCTTATCCTGCCGTCATCGAGGAAGCGAGTAAACGAGGCCCAGCGCTTGAGCATGTCGTTCATCGCTCCGGCAACCTCGGCGTGGCGCGACAGCTTGCACCGCTCTTCCGCATCCAGGCTTCCAGAGCGGCGACCAGCGGCGCACTGCGCTCGCGCCGCACGGCCTGGCGCTGTTGCGCCGGGCGCCATGTCGCACCTTGTCCAGATTATCGTATTGACTAATTGGTCAAAACGACTATATAGTCGTCTTGACCGTATGGTCATGCCCTCTCCTCCTCTGGAAAGCCGCTTCATGTTCGAATCCCGGATTGCCACCGCACCAGGCCCTGCCCTGGAGCCCCTGAGCGCTGCTCGCCCAAGCAGCAAGCCGCGCCCGCCCTTCGAACGGATCGCGCTGGCGCTCCAGGGCGGCGGTGCGCTGGGCGCCTACCAGGCCGGCGTCTACCAGGCCCTTGCCGAGGCGGATCTTCACCCGGACTGGGTCGCCGGCATCTCGATCGGCGCCATCAACGCCGCGATCATCGCGGGAAATCCGCCGGCCTCGCGCGTCGACAGGCTTCGCGAGTTCTGGGAACTCGTGAGCGCGGCACGGATGCCGGGGCTGGGCCATCCGGTCCTGGTGCCCGATGGCAGCGGAGCACCCGACGATGCGCCGGCCGTCGGCCCGTTCGCGTTCCCGTTCGCGTTCCCGTTCCTTGGCGGCGACCTCGCGCGGTCGCTGTTCAACCAGTGGTCGGCGACGTCGGTCGCCTGCCTGGGCGCCGCGGGGTTCTTCACGCCGCGGACCGTTTCGCCCTGGCTCTGCCCCGACGGCGCGATGGAGGCCACCAGCTATTACGACACGCGGCCGCTCGAGCAGACGCTCGAGCGACTGGTGGATTTCGATCGCATCAACGACGGGCCGATGCGCCTCAGTGTCGGCGCCGTCAACGTGCGGACGGGCGACTTCGTCTACTTCGACACGACGACGCATCGCATCGGACCGCGCCACATCCTGGCGAGCGGCGCCTTGCCGCCCGGCTTTCCGGCCGTCGAGATCGACGGCCAGCACTACTGGGATGGCGGCCTGGTCTCGAACACGCCGCTCGGCTGGATGGTGGATGCCGGGCCGCCGAAGGACACGCTGGTCTTCCAGGTCGATCTGTGGTCGGCCGGCGGACAGTTCCCGCGCAACATGGCGCGCGTGGCGACGCGGCAGAAGGAGATCCAGTACTCCAGCCGCACCCGCGCCGAGTTCGAACCGCTTCAAGGAACTGCAGCGCTTCAAGAACCAGGTGGCCGAGCTGCTGGCCAGGCTGCCGCCCGAGCTGGCCGACGAGCCCGGAGGCAGCGCGCCTGCGCCCCCTCTGCGAGCGCAAGGTCGGCAACCTGATCCAGCTGATCTACCACTCCAAGGACTACGAAGGCGATTCCAAGGACTACGAGTTCTCGCGCCGCAGCATCGCGGAGCGCTGGCGCGCCGGCTACCACGACACCGTGCGCACGCTCCGCCATCCCGAGGTGCTGGAGCGCCCCGCCGCCCCCGACGGCGTGTTCATCTTCGATGTCGCCCAGCACGGCCGCGAATAGCCGTCGACGACCCGCCCGAGACAACCATCAAGGAGAGACTGTCATGCGCCTCGAGAACAAAGTTGCCGTCGTAACCGGCGCCGGAAGCGGAATCGGCAAGGAGATCGCCCGGCTCTTTGCCGGCGAAGGCGCGAAGGTCGCGATCGCCGACCACAACCAGGCGCCCGCCGACGAGGTCGCCCGGGAACCGGGGAACGAACGCGCCATCGGCCGGGAAACCGTCGACGGCGAGTTCACGACCGTCGAGGACGTGGCGCAAACCGCGCTCTTTCCGGCCGCGTTCGGCTGCAACGCCCTGACCGGCCAGTCGGTCGTGGTGAGCCACGGCTGGCCGATGCAATAGATTCATATTGACTATAAGATCAAAATGACTATATGGTCGTTTTGACAATCAAGTCAGAGGAACTGCCCATGGCACGCGTGAATCTGGAGCGACGGGTGGAAATCGGCCTGGAAAAGCGCAATCGCACGCGCGCCGTCATTCTCGAGGCGGCGCGCGCCTGCTACGCCGCCGCCAAGCCGGCGCCCGTCACGGTCGATGCGGTGATGCAGGCGGCCGGCCTGGCGAAGGGAACATTTTATGTGCATTTCCAGGACCTTGCGGCCCTGGAAGCGGAGCTTGGCGCGACCCTCATGGAGGAACTCGACCAGCGTTTGCAGCCGGCCCGACTGGCGGCCGACCATCCGCTGACGCGCCTGGCGACCGCTGTCACCGTCCTGCTGGGTGACCTGGCGCGCTCGCCGGCACAGGCGCGGCTGGTGGCGCGCGCCGCCACGGCGATCCCCGACGTCGTCAACGCCATGCAGGCGCACCTGCGCCAGGACCTGGCCGATGCGCACGCGGCCGGCCTGTTGGCGGTGTCGCCGGTCGAGCTCGCCGCGCGCATCGTGACGGCCATCAGCCGGCAGGCCGCGCAGGATCTCGCCGAGCGCCGGATCGACGGGAGCGCGCTCCCCGGCATCGTGCAGGCGATGCTGCGCGCCGTCGGCTGCACGCCGCGCGAGGCGGCACGGCATGCCGAGGCGGCCGCCCGCCATGCCGCCGCCCATGCGCGCTGACGGCACCCGGCAACGGCAAAGCTTTTCCAGGAGACCCCCCATGACCATCGACATCGTGCATGTCCGCATCGTGCCCGTCCGGCGCAGTGGCCGGTTTCGGACCGTCCTGCTCGGGGCGACCATGATCCTGTTGGCCGCGTCGGTCGCAGGCTGCAGCAAGAAGGTCGCACGTACGCCCGATCCAAGGCCGGTGCGCACCGTCACCGTCGAACTCGCGCGCCGACGGCGAGACGGTTTCCTTCACCGGCCAGATCCGCGCCAAGGACCAGGTCAACCTCGCCTTCCGTCTCGACGGACGCATGATCGAGCGGCAGGCCGGTGTCGGCGAGGCCATCGCGGCCGGCCAGGTTGTCGCCAGCCTCGATTCCCAGAACGAACAGAACGCGCTGCGCTCCGCCGAGGCCGGCCTCGCGTCGGCGCAGGCCGCCCTCACCCAGGCGCGGCTGGCCTTTGGCCGGCAGCAGGAGCTGCTGAAGAACGGCTGGACGCCGCGTGCCCGGTTCGACGATGCCCAGGAGGCCCTGCGCACGGCGGAAGCGCAGGTCGAACTCGGCCGAGGCGCAGGTGCGCATCGCCCGCGACCGGCTGGGCTACACCATCCTGCGCGCCGACAGCGCGGGCGCCGTGACGGCGACCGGCGCCGATGCGGGCGAGGTGGTGAAGGCCGGCCAGATGATCGTGCAGCTGGCCGGACAGGGCGCGCTCGACGCCGTCTTCGACATACCCGAGCAGCTCATCCGGACCGGTCCGCGCGACCCGGTCGTCGGCCTTGCGCTCAGCGACGATGCGCAGGTCGTGGCCACCGGCCATGTCCGCCAGGTGGCGCCGCAGGCCGATTCGGCGACCCGCACCTTCCAGGTCAAGGTCGCCATCAACAATCCGCCGGAGGGCATGAAGCTCGGCTCGACGGTGACCGGGCGCCTCAAGCTCCCCGCGCCGGAGGGCGTCGAGGTGCCGGCGAGCGCGCTCACCGAGGGCAACGGCGGTCCGGCCGTCTGGGTGGTCGATCGCCAGAGCCAGACCGTGGAGCTGCGCCCGGTCGACGTCGGGCGCTACGACCCCGCGAGCATCGTCATCTCGCACGGTCTCGAGAAGGGCGACCTGGTGGTCACCGCCGGGGTGCAGATGCTGCGGCCGGGCCAGAAGGTCCGCCTGCTGGGAGACGGCTGATGAAAAGCTTCAACCTTTCCGGATGGGCGCTGCGGCACCGCTCGCTCGTGACCTTCTTCATGCTGATGATCGTGGTCGCGGGCATCGCCTGCTACTTCAAGCTCGGCCGCAGCGAGGATCCCGACTTCACGGTCAAGACCATGGTGGTGGGCGCGACCTGGCCGGGCGCCACGGTCGAGGACACGCTCGAGCAGATCACCGACCGCCTGGAGCGCAAGCTGCAGGAGACGCCGAGCCTCGACTACGTGAAGAGCTTCACCAGCGCCGGCCGCGCCACCATCTTCGTCAACCTGAAGGATTCGACCCGGCCGGCCGACGTGCCGGACATCTGGTACCAGGTGCGCAAGAAGGTGCGCGACATCGCCGGCACGCTGCCGCAGGGCGTGATCGGCCCCGACTTCGACGACGAGTTCGGCGACACCTACGGCATCGTCTACGGCTTCACGGCCAACGGCTTCAGCGAGCGCGAGCTGCACGACCGGGTGCACGAGATCCGCAAGCAGCTGCTCGAACTGCCGGACATCTCCAAGATCGACATCCTGGGCGCCCAGGACGAGCGCGTGTACGTCGAGTTCTCGCACGAGAAGCTCGCCGGGCTGGGCCTCGACCGCAGCGCGCTGATCGCGGCGCTCCGGAGCCAGAACGCCGTCACGCCGGCGGGCGTGGTGCAGACCGCGGACGAGAAGATCCTGGTGCGCGTCTCCGGCGCCTTCCGCTCCGAGCGCGACGTTCTCGCCATCAACTTCGTCGCCGGCGGCCGCATGATCCGCCTGGGCGACATCGCCCGGGTGACGCGCGGCCCGGCCGATCCGGCGCAGCCGATGTTCCGCGTCAACGGCCAGCAGGGCATCGGCATCGCCATCGCCATGCGCAAGGGCGGCGACGTCATGGCGCTCGGGCACAACGTGGCCGAGGCGATGGCGCGGATCACCGAGAACCTGCCGGTCGGCATCGAGCCCGTGCTGGTCGCCAACCAGACGGTGACCGTGGAGCATGCGGTCGACGATTTCATGGAGGCCCTGTGGGAGGCGATCGCCATCGTGCTCGGCGTCAGCCTGCTGAGCCTCGGCGTGCGCGCCGGCGCGGTGGTGGCGCTGTCGATCCCGCTGGTGCTGGCCGCGGTGTTCACGGTCATGAGCTTCACCGGCATCGACCTGCAGCGCATCTCGCTCGGCGCGCTGATCATCGCGCTCGGCCTGCTGGTCGACGACGCGATGATCACCGTGGAATCGATGGTGACGCGGCTCGAGCGCGGCGACGACAAGGAGCATGCCGCGAGCTTCGCCTACACCTCGACCGCCTTCCCGATGCTGACCGGCACGCTGGTCACGGTCGCCGGCTTCGTGCCGATCGGCTTCGCCCACAGCGCGGCGGGCGAGTACACCTTCTCGATCTTCGCGGTGGTCGCCATCGCCCTGCTCGCCTCGTGGGTCGTCGCCGTGGTGTTCTCGCCGCTGCTCGGCGTGTGGATCCTGAAGAAGCCCAAGGCCGCACACTCCGAGGAGCCCGGCCCGATCCTGCGCGCCTTCCGCCGCTTCCTCGAGCTGGCGCTGCGCTGGCGCTGGATCACGCTCCTCGTCACGCTCGCCCTGTGCGGCCTGTCGGTGGCCGGCATGCGCCTGGTGCCGCAGCAGTTCTTCCCGTCCTCCGACCGGCCCGAGCTGCTGGTCGACCTGCAGCTGCCGGAGAACGCCTCGATCTACGCCACCCGCGACGTCTCGGCCCGCTTCGATTCGCTGCTCAAGGGCGATCCCGACGTCGAGCACTGGAGCACCTATGTCGGGCAGGGCGCCGTGCGCTTCTATCTGCCGCTCAACGTGCAGCTGCCCAACGACTTCTTCGCCCAGGCCGTGGTCGTCACCAAGGGGCTGGCCGAGCGCGAGCGCCTGAAGGCCAAGCTGGAAAAGGCGCTGGCGAACGACTTCCCGAACCTGGTCGGCCGCGTCTACCCGCTGGAGCTCGGCCCGCCGGTGGGCTGGCCGCTGCAGTACCGCGTGAGCGGGCCCAAGCCCGCCGAGGTGCGCGCCCTCGCCTTCAAGGTCGCCGAGATCCTCGGTGCCGATCCCGATGCCTGGAACGTCAACTACAACTGGATGGAACCGGCGCGCACGGTCCGCATCCGCGTCGACCAGGACCAGGCGCGCCTGCTCGGCCTGAGCTCGCAGGATCTCGCCCAGTCGCTCAACACGGTGGTGTCCGGCGTCACGGCCACCGAGCTGCGCAGCGGCATCCATCTCGTCGACGTGGTGGTGCGCGCGTCGGCCGAGCAGCGCATGTCGCTGTCGACCCTCCGCACGCTGCAGGTGCCGCTGCCCAACGGCAAGACGGTGCCGCTGGGACAGATCGCTTCGGTCGAGTACGACCGGGAATATCCCATGGTGTGGCGGCGCGACCGCAGGCCCACCGTGACGGTGCAGGCCGACCTCGTGCCCGGCATGCAGGCCGCCACGGTCGTGCAGGCCGTGACGCCCCAGATCGAGGCGCTGAACGCGAGCCTGCCGTACGGCTACCGTATCGACCTCGGCGGCACCGTCGAGGAGAGCGACAAGGGGCAGGTGTCGGTCGCGGCCGTCGTGCCCCTGATGCTGGTCCTCATGCTCACGGTGCTGATGATCCAGCTGCAGAGCTTCAGCCGCCTGTTCCTGGTGCTGAGCGTGGCGCCGCTCGGTCTGATCGGAGTCGTGGCCGCGCTGCTGGTGGCCGACAAGCCGCTGGGCTTCGTGGCGCTGCTGGGCGTGCTGGCGCTGGTCGGCATGATCGCCCGCAATTCCGTGATCCTGATCGACCAGATCGAGCACGAGAGGGCCCAGGGACGCGAGGCGTGGGAAGCCGTCATCGAGGCCACCATGCACCGCTTCCGCCCGATCCTGCTCACCGCCGCCGCGGCTATCCTCGGCATGATCCCGATCGCGCCGACCATCTTCTGGGGCCCCATGGCCTACGCGATCATGGGCGGCCTCGCGGTCGCGACCCTGCTCACCCTGGTTTTCCTGCCGGCGCTCTACGTCATCTGGTTCCGCATCGAGCGGCCGCATCGCCAACACACCACGGAGACGACATGCCCATCGATCCCGCCCTTCTCAGTCCGCTTTCAGCGCTCCTGGGAGCGCTTGTCGGCGGCGCTGCGTCGCTGCTTGCCGCGATCTATACCCAGCGCGGCCACGATCGCATCCAGCGCATCGCCAACGAAACCGGCAAACGCGAGACGGTCTATGCCGACTTCATGATGCAGGCGTCGAAGCTGCTGCTGAATGCCTATACGCATGACGAGATCACGCTGGGCGGCGACGAACAGCGCCTGATCGGGCTCATCAACCGCATGAGGCTGTTTGCTCCACAGGACGTCGTCGGCGGCGCCGAGGCGGTGGTCAAAGCCATCGTCGAGATCTCGCTGAAGCCCAGCATCGAGTTGCGGCAACTCGTGAAGGAGGCGTTGTCCAAAAGCCCGGATCCCGATCCGTTCCTGGCCTTCAGCCTGATCTGCAGGACCGACCTGGACAACGTAGGTCGAACCGTGAAGTGAGACCGGCGACGGCAATGACAGGTCGGCCCCCTTCGACTTCGCTCAGGGCAGGCGCTTCGCGGACACCCCGACCGTGCCGGGCGGACGGCGCAGCCATTCGAGCGCCGGCGTCTTGCCGCCGGACGGGCCGCCGACCGGCGCCTGCCGCAGGATGAGCGGCTCGCTCCAGGCCTCGGTGAGGCGCGCCGAGACGCGAACCGGCGTCAATACCCCCTGTCGGATTTCAGAAAGATTTCAGGTTCAGCCCAAAGACTTCCCGCACCCAGTCGGCGAAAAAGGGCCGCAGTATTCGAACGGAGGATCACGCTTTGGCCCGGTTCGCGCAATCACTCCTCGCTTCGACAGCAACGTTTGCCCTGGGGAAGGGGCAAAGCTACTCCCTCGCTTCGGAGGACGTCGCCGACCTGAAACTGAAGAGGATCCCGGCCGTACTCCTGGCGCCCTCCCGGAAGGAACCGGACAAGATCGGGAGCTATCGCTCAGGCGGTCGCAGACAAGGCGCCGCGCGGGAGTGCCAGGAAGGCGGCACGAGCCTGCGGCTGCGCGCCTTGTTGCTCGCGGACGATCCGGACGTGGCGCTGGTTCAAGGGCTGCTCGAGGCCGAGGGCCATGTCTGCGACATAACTCGAGCCCGGACGCGCGTCGAGTTCCTGGAAGCGCTGCGGATCGCCGCGATCGACATCATCCTCGCCGACTACAAGCTTGCCTCCTTCGATGGACTTTCGGCCCTGCAGCTGGCGCTCGCCGAGCGGCCCGATCTGCCCTTCATCTTCGTCTCCGGCACGCGTGGCGAAGAAGTGGCGATCGAGGCCCTGAAAAGGGGGGCGACCGACTATGTGCTGAAGACGCGGTTGTCGCGGCTCGTCCCGGCGGTCGAGCGCGCGCTATGCGAGGCGCGCGAGCGCAACGAGCGCAAGAAGGCCGAGCGGGCTTTGCGGCGGAGCGAGATGTATCTCGCCGAGGCGCAGCGGCTGAGCCGGACCGGAAGTTTCGGTTGGGATCTTTCGACCGGCGAACTCTACTGGTCCGAGGAGACGTATCGCATCTTCGGCCTGGACCTGCAGACCAAGCCAACACTTGCCTTCCTGATCGACCGTACGCACCCGGATGATCGTGCGCACATACGGCGCCTCATCGGCGGCACCTCGACCAGGCAGAGCGAGTTCGCCGCCGAGCATCGGCTGCTGATGCCGGACGGTTCGGTCAAACATGTCCGAGCAGTCGCTCGCCCGCTGATCGGCGAAAATCCCGAGTCCTTCGTGTTTGTCGGTGCAGTCGTCGACATCACCGATCTCAGGCACGCCGAGGAAGAGCGCGCGAGACTGCATCGTCTCGAGGCCGAGATGTTGCATATCAATCGCGTGACCATAACCGGCGAGCTCGCGGCCTCACTGGCGCACGAAATCAAGCAGCCGATCGCTGCCGCTATCATAAATGCCCAGGCTTGCGAGCGTTGGCTTCTGCGGGATGCGCCCGAGGTCGGCAGAGCGCGCAAAGCCGCTTCGGCGATGGTTGAGGCCACGATGCGCGCGTCCGACATTACCGACCGTGTCCGCTCGCTCTATCAACGGGGCACGCCTGCGCGGGAGGCGGTCGACCTCAACGAGATTATCCGCGAGATGACCGGCCGCCTCGCCGATACGGCACATCGCAGCGCGGTGTCGATCCGCTGCGAGCTCGACCGCAACCTCCCGCCGGTGACCGCGGATCGCGTACAGCTGCAGCAGGTGCTGATCAACCTGATGCTCAACGGCATCGAGGCGATGAAAGACCAGAGGGGTGAACTGCATATCCTGTCGAATACAACCGAAGACGGTCGATTGCTCGTCTCCATGAGCGACACCGGCGTCGGCATTCGGGAAGGTGACAGCGAGCGAATCTTCGAAGCATTTTTCAGCACGAAGCCCCAGGGAACCGGCATAGGCCTGTCGATCAGCCGAAGGATCATCGAGGCGCACGGCGGCCGGCTATGGGTGACCGCCAACGCCAAATCGGGGGCGACCTTTCAGTTTACGCTTCCCTGCACGAACCTGCCGAGCAAGGGCTCGGTGTCAGAAGTATTCCACACGCCCGATCGTAGCAATTGCCCGCCAGTGGAATCGTCAACGACCATTGACCATGCTTGAAGAGCTCAAGAAGGGTCGGCCTGCGGCAGGCTATCGAGCAAAGCGCGCGCCGCCTTGCACATCTGCGGCACCAAAGCCTTCGGTGAATCGCGCATAGACAGGCGCCAGAAGCTGCCTCGCCTCGCCTGGTCTGTGATGTCTTATCCGCAAACGTGCATGACCAAGGGCGACGCGCAGTTCCCACAACAGCGCCCCCTGCTCCCGGGCCAACTCGGCGGCTTCGACGTAGCAACGCTCCGCCAAGGCGATCGACTCGATGGAGCCCTGCTGCAGAAGTATCTCACCTTTGATGCGAAGCAGCTCAGGAACATACCAGACTTGACTGTCACTGCCGTGGCCGGCCCGGCCAACCGCCTCGTCCACTGCCGTCAGGGCAGCATCGAACTGGCCGAGACCGGCAAGTGCCTCTGCAAGGGCTCCCCGGTATTCGGGGTATGAGACCTGCCACCCCGTCCTTCGGCAGATATCGAAGCCCTTTCGCAATTCCGTGACCGCTGCGGCAAACTTTCCTTGCAAAACAAGGCGTCTTCCCTCGAGGAACGTCCCGACAGTCTTCCAGAAGGGTACATCCGAAATCGTGGCGGCTTCGATCAATCGCGAAATCTCGCGATCCGCCGCCACCAAATCTCCCGTCATCAGACAAACACGGACCATGCCGTAATAGTGAACCCGGCAAAACGCTGCCTGGGAATTGTTCGACGTCACCTCGTCTATGCTCAATTCCGCCTCTGAGAGCGCCCTGTCGATGAAGCCCTGCAGGCAAAGCGTCCGTGCCATCATCGCTCGAGCCGCCGCTTGATCATTCGAGCGATACATCTGCCAAAGTCGCTCGTCTTCCGTCACTGCGACGGACTTGATCACGGCTTCAAGGTGTTGCTGAGCCTCGCGAAGCCTGCCGTCAGTGAGCAGCGAAAGTCCCATTTGCCAATCGGCTTTGATAGCCGCCGCCACGTCGCCGCTTTGCGCAGCTATTCGGCGCAGTCGATCCGTTACCGCTCGGGCCTGACCATACTGACCTCGAAAGCGGTAAGCGGTGTGCAGATCATTCAGAGCCGCCACCTGGATGTTCAAATCGTCGAGAGCCTCCGCAATACCAGAAGCTTCAGACAGGTTGAATTCAGCCTGATCCGGGGGGCCCATTGTGTTCAGGAGGGCGCGCCCGAGCCCCAACCGAAGTCTCAAATGTGTCGGCGTATTTGGATCATCACCCGGAGTCCGGCGGGAGAGAGCGATCTCGCAGCGTTCGCGACATTCCGTGTAGAAGAAGAATTGCAGCCACACGGAAGTATAGGCAGCCGTCAGATCGACTCCGATTTCAGCTTCGCCCGTCTTCGAGAAGGACCAATCGATGGCAACCCGTACATTGTCGATTTCCTGCAAATAAGGGATCAGGACTGACGATGTCGCGTCCATATCGGTAATGCCTGTCACGATCATGTGACGATAGAATCCAGCATGACGCGCCGCCGCCAGGTCAGCTTCGCTGGTCAGCCTGAGCTTTTCGAGCGCGTAGATGCGGATTGTCTCCAGCAGTCGCCAGCGGCCCCGCGCTTCAAACTCGTCCAGCGCCACCAGCGATTTCGCGACGAGACTGTCGAGTGCGTCCAGAATGTCCCCGGCAATCGATGAGCCGGTCACTTCGACAGCGGCCTGAAGGGTGAAGCCGCCGGCGAACAAGGCCAGGTGGTGTAAAAGGATTCGCTCGGCTTCCGTCAGGAGTTCATAGCTCCAGTCGAGCGCAGCGCGCAGGGTCCGGTGCCGCGGCAGTGCCGTTCGGCGCCGGTTGGTCAGCATTTCAAAACGATTGCGCAGACCTGCCTCGACCTGCCCCACGCCGAGGGTTGCCGCGCGAGCCGCTGCAAACTCGATGGCCAGAGGTATTCCATCGAGATGCCGACAGATCGCGGCAATCTCGGAAAGCTGGGAAGGACCGGGAGCGAAGCGGTCGTCCAACGCCTGCGTTCTGCCGACGAACAATTCGACCGCGCTGAACTCGAGCAATCTTTCCGGCCTCGGGTGATTGGCCTTCGGCACCTCAAGGGGCGGCACGCGATAGACATGTTCGCCCGGTGTCTTCATCGCCTCCCGGCTCGTGGCCAACAGCAGTGTGTTGGGACAATGCTGCATCAGAGCCCCGGAAAGCTCGGCCGCGGCTTCAAGCACATGCTCACAATTGTCCAGAAGCAGAACCAACCTTCTGCTGCCTATTACTCGTGCCACGGCTTCCGCGGTGACTCTCTCGCTCTCGAAACTCAGTCCGAGGGTGCTCGCGACCGTGGGAAACAGCAAATTCGCGTTCACCAAGGGCGCCAGCTCGACAAGACACGCACAATCATCGAACTCGGCACGCAAGTCTCGAGCGAGTTCGATGGCGAGAGTCGTCTTGCCGATACCGGGCGGTCCCACCAACGTAACGGCCCGGTAGGCGGTGACGAAGTCTCGCAATTGCCGTAACGCGGAGGTCCGACCGACGATGGTGGAGCTGGCGGCGGGCAAGTTGCTGCGGAAAAGATCGTCAGCGCGTTGTCGAGAGACCAATGAGGCCTATGTCGTCCTTCGATTGGCCGTCCAGCTTTGTCGCCCACCGTCCCAAAAGCCTGTAACCCCTGCCCGAGGCCGTTTTCAGAAGAGTCCTATCCGGCCCCAGCGCCTTGCGGATTGCAGAGATGTGGACCTGAAGAGTGTTGTCTTCGACAGTCGTACCGCGCCATACGTGAGCGACGAGTTCGTCCTTGGTGACGACCTGGCCGGCGGACTCGGCCAACATCTCAATGATCTGGAAGGCCCGCGAACCGATGGGCACCATCCGACCATGGGCCCGCAGCTCGCGCCGGTCCCCGTCGACTTCCCACGCCCCCGCGTCGTACACGTACTGCGCCAACAACTACGGCCTCGGCTTTCTTGCCCGCATCGCTCCCTGCATGCTGTCTGAAGTTCAGTCGATCCGCAGGATGTGCACAACAAAATAAAGGGCTGCCTCGCGGCTTGTGGGTTGGCACCTACCAAGCGCAGCTTCAGACCTTGCTATTCCGCACTGCGGCGCTGCCTCAACCGCGAGGCGTTCATTGCTGCCGGCGTAGCGCCTGGCGTTGGGACCCTGCCAGCGCGTTCTGAACTCTGGCTTCTCGACTTCCTCGAGGAGCTCCGCTCGAAGGTGCATGTCGCCTTGACGAGCTTCGGCCGTGCGATGTTACGGCTTCCACGCGGCTCAAATCGCAGGTGATGCATCTGCCAGTTCGGAAGCGAGCGGGCAAACCGCCGGAGATCCGCGTCCCCGCCATGGAGTGGAATGGCTGACACCGCTATCGTGCGTCCCATGCAGCACATCACGTTTCACGAAGTCGACGCTTCCCGTTGGGACGATCTCGAGCGCCTGTTCGAGAGTCGCGGTGGACCGAAATCCTGCTGGTGCATGGTCTGGAGAGCCGGGGCAAAAACCGCGAAGGGTCCGGACAGGAAAGCGGCGATGAAACGAACCGTTGGCGACGGCGTCCCCATCGGGTTGCTGGGCTATTCCGGCGGGGAGCCTGTGGCCTGGTGCTCCATCGCCCCGAGAACAACCTACCGCGACCTGGGTGGTCCAACCGACGTCGGCGAACGTCCTGAAGAAGTATGGTCGCTGGCCTGCTTTTTCATTCGTCGCGAGCTGCGCGGCAAAGGCCTGACAAAACGGATCATCGAGGCTGCGGTGCAGCATGCCGCGAAGCGCGGCGCAAAAGTCGTCGAAGCCTATCCCGTCGAACCGGGATCACCGAGCTACCGGTTCATGGGATACTTGTCGACATTCTCAGCAGCAGGGTTTCATGAAGTCGGCCGGGCGGGAACACGCCGGCGTGTCATGCGGCGCGCGTTGCGCAATCAGGAGCCATAGGTCGGTCCCGGCGTCCCAACGAGAATATCGGTGTTCGTGATGATGCCATCGCGTTCACCGCTCAGGGAACGACGCTCCGCATCATCGCGGTACGCATCATAGAGGTCCCGGCTCGGAAACCTGAGCACGTGGACCTCGAAAGGCTCGTCCGACCGGTCGTCCGGCGCGCCTGACGTGCGGATGACACGCTCGATGACGCCGCCGTAGCGGACCATGATGCGCGATACCTTGCGCTCGTAGGCCTCGAATTCCGTCTCGAGGCCCCGGTGGATCCACAGTCTGACAAGGATGTAGAGGGGTGGGGTCGCCATGTTCACCTCACGGATCGGTAGGTTTTACCACTTACAGGTGTGGCGGCAGCCTATACCCTGGACACACGGGCGGATTCCATCGGGAGGCGGTGATGCAGGTTCATGAAGCCATTGTCGCGGTGCTCAGGGATGTCGGCGTCGATGTCATCTTCGGCGGCGCCGGCGAGGAGTCGATGGGCATGCAGATCGCCGTCGCCCGGGCCGAGGGGGTGCGGGGGATCATCCCCAAGCACGAGCAGAACGCGTCGTTCATGGCCTGCGGCTACGCCCTGTTCAGCGGCAAGCTCGGCGTCTGCTTCTCGACCGCCGGCCCCGGCGCGTTCAACCTGATGTCGGGCGTGTGCGTGGCGCTGAGCGGTTCGCTGCCGCTGATCGCGATCACCGGCTATGCGACCATGGCCTATGACGGGCGCGGCCAGGCGAACGAGACATCGGGGCTCGTGCGCACGCCCAATTCCAGAATGGTCTGGGATGCCGTCGTCAAGAAGGACCCGGCGACCGGCAAGCCGGCCAATTATCTGATCACCAAGGTCGAGGACGTCGTCCCGATCATGCACAAGGCGGTCGAGGTCGCCCTGACCGGGCGGCCGGGCCCGGTCCAGGTCGCGGTCGCGTGGAACATCACCGCGCCCACTCTCCAGGTCACCAACTACAGCCCGCCGCGGATCGACCGGCGGCCGGTGGCGCCCCCTCCGGCCGAGATCGAAAGCGCCGCCGCTTTCCTGGCCGGTGCCATCGGCGCCGGCAAGCGGACGGTGCTGTGGGCCGGCTATGGCGCGATCCGCGCCGGCGCCGGGCCCGAGGTTCGCGCCTTCATGGAGCGCTACCAGGTGCCGCTGGTCACGACGATGGACGGCAAGGGCATCGTCGCCGAGGACCACCCGCTGGCGATGGGCCTGTTCTGCAACTCCGGCCACAAATCGGCATGGCAGGTGTTTCTCGAGTCCGACGTGGTGATCGCACTCGGCAACTCCTTCTCCCAGCACGGCACGTTCGACTTCCGCCCGGACCTGTTCGAGAACCGCAAGCTCGTCTGCATCAACGTCGACCCGGAGGAAAACGACAAGTACTACAAGGCGGATCACGGCATCGTGGGCGACGCCAAGCTGGCCATGGCGGCGCTAATCGAGGCGCTGGACGGCAGGATCGGGCCGGTGCCAACCAAATCGTTCCGCGGGACCGGCTTCGACTTCCAGAGGGTGGTGGAGCGGCTGGTGGAGCTCACCCCCAAGATCCATCCCGGGCGGATGATCGAGGCCATCTCGCGGATGCTGCCGGAACGCGGCGTCGTCATCGCCGACGTCGGCGTCCATATGGGCTTTGCCGCTTATTATCTCACCCTCAAGGACGGCCAGAACTTCCGCAAGCCGCCGAGCTACGGGCCGATGGCGATGGGCACCACCGGCGCGCTGGGGGTGAAATGTGCGGAGCCCGACCGGACCGTGATCGCGACCGTCGGCGACGGTTGCTATCTGATGTCGGGCTTCGAGCTCACCACCGCCGTCCAGCACAACATCGCGGTGATCTGGGTGATCTTCAACGACGGCGAGTACAAGCTGATCAAGCTCTCCCAGCTCTCCATCTACAAGGAGAGCGCGCTGGTCTCGTTCGACAATCCCGACTATGTCGCCTTTGCCCACGCCTGCGGCGCCGACGGTTATGCGGTCGACACCCAGCACGACTTCGAGAAGGCGCTCGCCGCCGCCCTGGCGTCGGGGCGGCCGACCCTGATCGACGCCAGGATCAGCCGCCTCGACCTGCCGCGTTTCAGCGAGAATCCCGAAGGCGTCCTCGCCAGCCTCTGGGACCGGCTGTTGAAACGAAATCCGTCGCGCCATGACATCGGGGCGTAGCGGGACCGACAAGAGCGTCTGCACTGACGGGCGTTTTGTCTGGTATTCTGCGTCCATGGTGCTGACCTTCAGAACCGCGATGCTTTCGGAGGGCGAAGAGGCCGGGCGCGTCATACGCGCAGCCTTCACGCCCTATGTCCGCGCTTTGGGGCGCGAGTTTCCGGCCGACGGATCTGCCCGGTTTGCCGAAGAGTGGGCGCGATTTGCGGCGGAACTCGAGCGCGGCGACGTCTACGTCGCTTTGGATGGCGAGCGCATCGTCGGTGCCGTCAGGACGAAACCGCAGGTGAAAGACCTCTACATCCACCAGATCGCTGTCGATCCGGCGCGACAGGGCACCGGCGTCGGGAGCTGGCTGTTGCAGCGGATCGACGAGGCGGCGCGAGCGCGCGGCCTTGGCGGCCTGTCGCTCATGACCGCCGAGATGGCAGTGGCCAACATTCGCCTCTACCAGCGGCACGGCTTCGAGATCGTGAGCCGCGGCCCGCCCGACCACGGGCTCGACCCTCATGCCAGGGTCTACATGGTGAAGTCGTTTTAGGGTGAGCCCACACCGCCTCACCCTGAGGAGCATCGCGAAGCGATGCGTCTCGCAGCGGATGGGCCGCAAGTCATGTGCGCGTCTGCCACCCTTCGAATACGGCCGCTTCGCGGCCGTCCTCAGGGTGAGGTCGATTTCGTATCGGTCGGAAGAACTCGTCGCAGGCCGAGAACCGCCGGGGTCTCGCAGCCGCTGGCCGTCGCCCGGTCAACCGACCGGCTTGGTCGCCAGGTATTTGGCGAGCACCGCCATCTGCGGCTTTTCCGTCGCGTCGTCGGCGGGCTCGATCGACATGAAGTAGTCATACCACCTGTCCCCGGCGCCCCACCACGTCGCATACGCCCAGACGTCGCCGTTGTGCTGGATGTAGGCCAGCATGGTGTCCAGGGCAGCGAGGCTCGCGGCATCCGCGCCCGTGCCGAACTCGCCCAGAAAGAACCTCTTGCCGTGGGCGCGTGCCCACGCCGTCGCTGCCGCCAGCCTGTCCGCGCCGATGGTCGGCGAGACGATGCCGGCGCTTCCGCCGCTGGCGTTCCTGTCGAGATACTGGTGGACCTCGAACATGTAATTGTTCAGCGGGTCGACGACGCCGCAGCCGACCACATCGGCATTGTCGGTGACCGTCCACGTCCACGCGCCGTCGAAGTAGCTGCCCGGCACGACGATGGTCTGCGTGGCGCCGGTGGCGCGGATCGCCGCGATGGCGGCGTTGGCTGACCGCAGCCACTGCCGCGCACTCTGTGCGCTGGGCTCGCTCATGAGCATGAACAGCACGTCGGGCCTGTCCTTGTAGTGCGTCGCCAGCCTGCCCCACAGGTCGGCAAAGTCCGCGTCCGAAGTATACGGGCCACCGATCAACGCGCCGTAGCCGTAGCCGCCGTTGTGAACGTCGATGCCGACCTTCAGGCCCCTGGAGAGGGCGTGATCGACCACCGGATCGATGCGCGACATCTCCGTGGCGTCGAGCGGGCCGTTCCTGACCGGCTGAACACGCTCCCAGAGGAACGGCAGACGGATGACGCCCATGCCCTTCGAGGCGTAGTAGTCGATGCTCGCGTTCGGCGGGTAGCCGTAGTTACCGGGGTACGCGCCGCCGGGCGTGAAATCGCCGCCGGACAGGACGACGCCAAAGACGCACTTCTCCCGGGAGGCGTTGCCCGTCAGAACGGCCGGGCGGACGAACGCCGCTTTCCAGAACCACACGATACGGCGCAGGTGGACCACCCAGCCGACGACCCACGCGACAGCGCGTGACAGGCGCTTCATGGCTTGGTCGGCTCTTGACAGCCGACTCGTACATGCGGCGTCGATCCGCCGTGAACGTCCGGAGTCCGATCACAACGGCGCAGCGCCAGGACCTCATCGCCGCTTGCCATGGCATAGATCCTTCGCTGCGCTCAGGATGACATCGGAGATGAGGTGAAAACCGCTTTAGCGCAGCCGCGGGCCGGGATCGAGCCCGAGGAAGGCGCGGCCGCCGATCGCGACTGCAGAGCTCACCGCGCTTCAATGACATGAATAGCTCAACTTTTGAGTTGCGTACGTCAAAGCGGCTGAACAGAATGGCCGCAACCGGCCGTTCAAGGCGGGGAGGAAACGAATGCGATTGCTGAAATGCCTGGCGCTCGTCGCCGCCGGGTTGACGCTGGCCGCCGGCAATGCCGTTGCCCAGACCGCTGCCCAGACTACGGTGCGATGGCTGCACATCGAAGCGAACCCGGCCCAGGTGAAGATCTGGGAAGAGGTCGCGCGGGGCTTCGAAGCCAAGAACCCCGGCGTCAAGATCGAGATGCAGTTCCTCGAGAACGAGGCCTACAAGGCCAAGCTCCCGACCATCCTGCAATCGAAGGACCGCCCGCACATCATCTACAGCTGGGCCGGAGGGGTGCTGAAGGCGCAGATCGAGGCCGGCGTCCTCGAGGACATCAGCGCGCCCCTGAAAGGCTACAGCGACAGCCTCGCCCCGGCGGCGGTCGCCGCCTTCACGCAGGACGGCAAGATCTACGGCGTGCCGATGGTGCTGTCGCAGGCGACCTTCCTCTACAACAAGGAGCTGATGGCGAAGGCCGGCGTCGATGGTGCTGCCATCAAGACCTGGGACGACCTGCTGGCTGCCACCCGGAAGCTGAAGGCGGCGGGCGTCACCCCGATCGCCGTGGGCGGCGCCGACAAATGGCCGCTGCATTTCTATTGGACGTATCTCGCGATGCGCGCCGGCGGCAAGCC
This sequence comes from uncultured Alphaproteobacteria bacterium, assembly GCA_963755585.1. Lineage (GTDB taxonomy): Bacteria > Pseudomonadota > Alphaproteobacteria > Reyranellales > Reyranellaceae > Reyranella. The sequence goes on along the minus strand of CAVWKN010000032.1, from coordinate 228,510 downwards.
CGCGTTCGATGCGGCGCTGCGCGGCGAGAACGGCGGCTTCTCCGGCGAGACGTTCGTGAGGGCCGGAGAGCTGTTCAAGCAGCTCGTCGACCTGCAGCCCTTCCAGACCGGCTTCCTCGGCTTCAAGAACCAGCCGGCGGTCGGTTATTTCGGCGACGGCAAGGCCGCCATGACGCTCGCCCTCAACAACGTCTTCCTGCTCCAGCGCGTGCTGGCGGCCGACAAGGTTGGTCTCAGCGACGACAAGCTCGGCTGGTTTGCCTTCCCCACCGTCCCCGGCGGCAAGGGCGATGCCAGCGACACGCTGGGCGGCATCACCGGCTGGCTGGTGACCAAGGGCTCGCCCAAGGAGGCCGCCGAGTTCCTGAAGTTCCTCGTCTCGCAGGACGTCCAGAAGCGCCTCGCGGCCGGCAACTTCCTCATTCCGGTGGTGAGCGGCGCCGATACGGGCCTGACCAGCAGCTTCATGCGCGACATCGCGCAGAACCTGGCGCGCTCGAAGTACCACCAGAACTTCCTCGACCAGACGCTCGGCCCATCGGTCGGTCGCGTCGTGAACGATGTCACCGCCGAGATCGCCGGCGGCAGCATGACGCCCAAGGACGCCGCCAAGGCCATCCAGAGCGCGTGGAAACAAGACAACTGATGCGCCACGACGAGCGGGTGCAATGACGTCGTCTTCGTCGGTCACGCTTGCGCGTGTTCATTCGGCGACGCCCAGGACGTTCTTCCGGAAAGTGCTCGCCGACGACCGGCTGGCCACGCTCGTGCTGTTCCTGCCGCCGGCGCTGCTGCTTTACACGCTGTTCGTGATCCTGCCGATCGGTGAAGCGGCGTGGTACAGCGGCTTCAACTGGAACGGATTCGGCCGGCCGACCAACTGGGTCGGCTTCGACAATTATCGTTATGTGTTCGAGAGCCGGGCCTTCGGCCTGGCGCTGCGCAACAACATCCTGGTCATCGTCGTCTCGCTGCTGGTGCAACTGCCCCTGGCGCTGGCGCTGGCCGTTGCCCTGGCCGACAGGTTCCGCGGCGCCGTGGCGTTGCGCATGCTGTTCTTCCTGCCCTATGTGCTGGCCGAGATCGCAACCGGCCTGATCTTCAGCTTCGTCTACGACGGCAACTACGGCCTGCTGGCCTCGATCTGGCGTCTGTTCGGCGCCGAGGCGCCGCATCTGCTGGCCAGTCCGCAGACCTCGATGCCGGCCATCCTGATCGTGATCGTGTGGAAGTATTTCGGCTTCCACATGATGCTGTATATCGCGGCCCTTCAAGGCATCGACCGCAGCCTCCTCGAAGCCGCCCGCATCGACGGCGCGTCGCGCCTCGAGCTGCTGCGCTACATCGTGATCCCCCTGCTCTATCCGACGATCCGGCTGTCGGTGTTCTTCTCGGTGATCGGCTCGCTGCAGCTGTTCGACCTCATCATGCCGCTGACGCGCGGCGGTCCGGCCGATTCGTCGAACACCCTGGTGAGCTTCCTCTACAATTTCGGCGTCATGCGCATGCGCGTCGGCTTCGGCAGCGCCATCGGCGTGATCCTGTTCTGCATCTGCGTCACCTTCGCCTTCACCTACAAACGCTTGATGATGCGCGATGACTAGCGCAGCCGCGTCCCGGCGGCGCCGCTTCGATGCCGCCCCGCTCTACAAGGCGCTGTTCCTGACCGTGGTCGCGGCGTTCGTCGCCGTGCCGCTGATCGCCACGCTGCTCGGCGGCTTCAAGTCGCTGGGCGAACTGCGCACCAATCCGTTCGGGCTGCCGCAGGTCTGGGAGTGGGAGAACTATTGGGGCATCCTGGCCTCGAAGCGCTACTGGGTGCTGCTGCGCAATTCCATGATCATCGCTTCGCTCAGCACCCTGCTGACCCTGACCGTCGCTGCGATGGCGGGCTTCGCGTTGGCGCACCTGAAATTCTTCGGCAGCCGGATGCTCGCCAACTACCTGACGCTCGGCCTGCTGTTCCCGGCCGCCACGGCGATCCTGCCCCTGTTCATCAGGGTGCGCGATCTCGGCCTGCTCGACACCTATTTCGGCGTGGTCCTGCCCCAGGTGGCCTTCAGCCTCGCCATGAGCATCCTGCTGTTCCGCCGCTTCTTCAAGGACCTGCCGACCGAGCTGCTCGACGCGGCATTGATCGACGGCTGCACCTACATCGCCTATTTCCGTCACATGACGCTGCCGCTGTCGCGGCCGATCCTGGCCACCGTCGGAACCATCGCTTTCGTGCACAGCTGGAACAGCTACCTGCTGCCGCTCGTGATGCTCAATTCCGACGACCTCTATCCCTGGCCGCTCGGCATCATGGTCTATCAGGGCGAGTACTCGTCCGAATGGAACCTGATTCTGGCTTTCATCACGCTCACCATCCTGCCGACGATCCTGCTGTTCCTGCTGGCGCAAAAGCACATCGTCGCCGGCCTCACGGCGGGCGCGGTGAAGGGTTGACGGTGCAATGGAGTTGCTCATGCGCAAGGTTGGATTCGGCGTCATCGGCTGCGGCGTGATCAGCACGGCCTATCTCAAGGCCGCGCAGCGCTTCGCCAATATCGAACTGCGCGCGGTTGCCGACATGCGCGGCGCCGCCGCCGAGAAGCAGGGGGCCGCGTTCGGCGTGCCGGCCCTGCGGGTCGATCAGCTCCTGAAACGCGACGACATCGAGATCGTGGTCAACCTGACGGTGCCGCTGGCGCACACCGACGTGAGCCTGGCGGTTCTCGGCGCCGGCAAGCATGTCCATTCCGAGAAACCGCTCGGCGTCAGCGTCGCGGAGGCCCGCAAGGTCATGGATCTGGCGGCGGCCAAGGGGCTGCGCGTCGGCTGCGCGCCCGATACGTTCCTGGGCGGCGGCCATCAGACAGCCCGCAAGGCGATCGACGACGGGACGATCGGTCGGCCGGTCGCCGGCACGGCCTTCTTCATGTGTCCCGGACACGAGCTCTGGCATCCCGCGCCCGGCTTCTACTATTTGCGCGGCGGCGGGCCGATGCTCGACATGGGTCCCTACTACATCACCGACCTGATCCAGTTGCTGGGCCCGATCGGCAGCGTCATGGGCTCGGTTGCCAGGCCGCGGCTCGAGCGCCTCGTCGCGAGCGAGCCGCTCAAGGGCACCCTCCTTCCGGTCGAGGTCGCGACACACGTTGCCGGGTTGCTGGAGTTCACGAGCGGCGCCGTCGTCTCCATCGTCATGAGCTTCGATGTGCCCAAGCACAATCACGCACCGATCGAGATCTATGGCACGGACGGCAGCCTCGTGGTGCCGGACCCGAACAAGTTCGGTGGCGAGGTCGCCGTCGCCAGGCCGGGCGGCCAATGGCAGACGGTTGCGCATACCCATGGCAATGTCGATGGCGAGTTCCGGTCGATCGGCGTTGCCGACCTGGCGGCAGCGATCGCAACCGGCCGGCCGCATCGCGCCAGCGGGGCACTGGCGCTGCATGCCCTGGAGGCCATGGAAGCGTTCCAGACTTCGGCCGACACGGGGCGACGGGTGGCTCTCGAAACGACTGTCGAGCGTCCCGCCATGATGACCCCCGGCCTGCCGACCGGACAGATGGACTGACACTATCGACCGAGGGAGCACGAGAATGCGCAAGGCAATGATCGTCTGGGGCGGCTGGCCCGGACACGACCCCGACCTCTGCGCCTCGATCATCCGGGGCTGGCTCAAGGCGGAAGGCTTCGACGTGCGGATGGAAACGACGACAGCGGCATTCGCCGATCCCGCCATCCATGACCTGTCGTTGATCGTGCCGATCTGCACCATGTCGAAGATCGAGAAGGCGGAGGCGCTCAACCTCTGCGCGGCGGTGCAGGCGGGCGTCGGCATGGGCGGCCATCATGGCGGCATGGGCGATGCGTTCCGCGACTCGGTCGAGTACCAGTTCCTGTGCGGCGGACAGTGGGTGGCCCATCCCGGCGGCATCATCGACTACAAGGTCGACGTGACGCGGCCGGACGATCCGATCATGGCGGGCGTCGCCGAGCTTCGAGCATCGCTCGGAGCAGTATTACATGCACGTCGATCCCGCCAACGAAGTGCTGGCGACAACCAGGTTCACGGGCGAGCACGCACCCTGGATCGAAGGCGTCGTGATGCCGGTGGTGTGGAAGAAGCGGCATGGCGCAGGCCGCGTCTTTTATTCGTCGCTCGGCCATCGTGCCTATGAGCTCGACGTCCCCGAGATCCGCACCGTCATGACGCGCGGCCTGCTGTGGGCGGCGCGCTGACGGCGATGAGCGACGCGCCCGTGGTCAAAGCGACGCTGCAGGATGTCGCCCGCGAGGCCGGCGTGTCGCTGGCGACGGTCGATCGCGTGGTCAACCGGCGCGACGGCGTGCGCGGCCCGACGGTGGCGCGAGTTGAGACGGCACTGGCCAAGCTTGGCTACCGTGCCGACGCGGCGGCGACCAGGCTTGCGCGCAATCTGAGCTTCCGCTTCGCTTTCATCCTGCCGATCGGCGCCAATACGTTCATGACGAATCTGGCCGAGCAGGTCCGGCGGACCACCGACTGGCTGGCGAGCCAGCGCGCCTTCATCGACGTTCTCCACGTCGATGTCTTCGACCCGGATGCCCTCGCCAACGCCCTGGGATCCTTGCCGCCCTCCTACCACGGCGTGGCCACCGTCGCGCTCGATCATCCGATGGTGCGCGCCGCCATCGACGAGCTGGCAAACCGAGGCATTCCGGTCGTGACCCTGGTTTCGGATGCGCCGAGCTCGCGGCGCCTGCACTATGTCGGCATCGACAATCCGGCCGCCGGACGCACGGCTGCCACCCTGATGGGCCGCTTCCTGCGCGGGCGCCGCGGAACGGTCGGCGTCATCGCAGGTTCGCTGGTGCTGCGCGATCACGCCGAACGGCAGTTCGGCTTCCTGCAGATCCTGTCGAGCGAATATCCCGACCTCGCCCCGCTGCCCGCCGTGGAAGGCCGCGACGACAACGAGCGCACCCGCGCCGCTGCGGCGAGCCTGCTCGCCCGTCAGCCCGACCTCGTCGGCCTCTACAGCGTCGGCGCCGGCAACCGGGGCATCGCCGCCGCCCTGGAAGAGTCGGGCCGCGCCCGCGACATCGTCTGGATCGCCCACGAATTGACGGTGCACACGCGCGCCCTGCTGCTGCGCGGCGTGATCGATGCGGTCATCAACCAGGACGCCGGTCACGAGGCGCGCTCGGCGGCGCGTGTCCTCCTCGCCCATTGCTGGGATGATCCCGTCGTGCCCGATCAGGAACAGATCAACATCGACATCTTCCTGCGCGACAATCTTCCGTAGGCCGCCCTTCCTCTAGCGCAGCCGCGGGCCGGGATCGAGCCCGAGGAAGGCGCGGCCGCCGATCGGATACCACTCCGGCGCGAGCGTCGCCGCCTGGCCGACCACCTGCAGGTCGCGCCACACTTCGGCCAGGCGACTCTCGGTCTTGAACGAGGTGCTGCCGCCGTGCCGGAACATCAGGTCCATCGCCTGGCGGGCGCAGTCGCCGGCATGCACCGCGGCGAGCCGGCAGCGGGCGCGCTGCTCGAGCGTGGTCTCGCGGCCGTCGGCCAGCGCATTCCACAGCTCGGCGATCATCGCGTTGCGATAGAGGCGTCCGGCATTGAGGATGGCATCGGCGCGCCCGACCGCGTCCTGCACCTGCGGATTGTCGCACAGCCGGCCGGTGCGGCCGCGCGGCGTCTTGTCGGCGGCCAGCTCGACCAGCGCGTCGATGCCGGCGCGCGCCAGCCCGGTGATCACCGCGCATTGGTGCGGCCCGACCCAGGCCTGGGCCGGCAGGGCGTAGGTGATGCCCGGCCAATGGCCCCACTGGTTGTCGAGCGGCACGCCGGCATGGACCATCGTGCGCCGCTCCGGCAGGAAGAAATCCTTCACCGTCCAGTCGAAGCTGCCGGTGCCGCGCAGCCCGCTCACCTCCCAGCTGCCGGGAATGACCTCGACCTCGGCGCGCGGAAACAGGCCGCGCCAGAACATGCCGCCGTCGTCGCGGCGGCGCGGCTCGCCGTCGTCGAGGATCTGGAAGCTGCCGAGCATCCAGGCGGCTTCATGACAGCCGCTGCCGAAGGTCCAGCGCCCGCTGACGCGATAGCCGCCCTCGACCGCCACCGCCTGGCCGCCGCCCTGCACCGCGGTGCCGGCAATCACGGTGCGATGGCCCTTGGGATAGATCTCCTGCACGCCGTCGTCCGGCAGGCCGAGCGTGACCAGCGAGCCGACGCCGTTGTTGGCGACGTTCCAGCCGACCGAGCCCGCGCCTTCGGCCAGGAGCTCGACGACGCGGATGTAGGTCAGCGGATCGGCCTGCAGGCCGCCCAGCGAGCGCGGCAGCAGGAGGCGGTAGAAGCCCGCCGCGTGCATCTGCTCGACCAGCGCGGGCGACAGCCGCTGCTCGCGCTCGATCTCGTCGTGGTAGTGCCGCACCGTCGGCTTGAGCGCGGCGGCCGCCTGGACCACCGGCTGGGCATCGATGTCGGCCGGCAAGCGGCGGTCTTCGACGATGGTCTGCATCGGCACCTCCTGTAACCCGGGGTCGCGCCCCGGATCGTTACGGGCGCGCTGATAGCCTGTCCGGATCGTACTCCCGCCTCATCCGTCCAACCCTAGAAAATATTCTCCGGCGACACGCCAAGCATGACCTGACCGACCGTCTCGTAGTGCAGGATGCGCCCCTGCCCCTGTTGCGCGACCGTGTCGATGTCGCGCAGACGGCGTTCGAACGGATTTTCCTCGAACACCGCCATCGAGCCGCAATCGTGAAACAGCGTATTGACGATCTCGCGTGACGACTGAATGGCCCAGGTCGAGGCGAGGCGCAGGCGGGTCCGTTGATCGAGGTCCATCTCGCCGCGCTCCTCGATCGTTTCCAACGCTTCGTCCGCCGCGGCGTGAAGGAAATAGCGCGCCGAGCGCCACCTCGCCTCGGACTGCGCCACGTGCGACTGGACGACGTTGTTCTCCGCCATCGGTTTGCCCGCGCCACGGCGAGTCTTTTCCCGCGGCAGCGCCAGGAAGGCGTCCATCGTGCCGCGGGCAATGCCAAGCGCCACGCCACCGAACCCGATCGAATAGAGCTGGGTGCTGGTGAAACGGTAAAGCGGGCTGTCGCTCCGGCGGTCGCGCGCACCGTCGCGATAGATGGCGCGCTCGTGCGGAATGAACAGATCGTCGACGGAATACTCGTTGCTGGCCGTGCCGCGCAGTCCCAGCGTGTGCCAGATATCGTGGAACGTGGCGCTCGATTTGGGATAGAGGAAGGTCTTGGTTTCCCTGGTGCCCGCCACCCGCAGATGCGCGCCAAGCCAGGTGGCGTTCTGGCTGCCGCTCATGAAGCGCCATTTTCCCGTGATGCGGTACCCGCCTTCGACCGGCGTGGCCTCGTAGGGCGAACCCGGAGGTCCCCAGGCGACGATCCCGTCCGGCCTGCCGAAAATCTCCTGGGCAATCGTCGGCTGGAGATAGGCGCTCGTGGTCGCGCAACCGTTGCTTTGACACACCACCCACCCGGTGGATCCATCCGCAGTGGCGAGCGCTTCGGTCACCTGGGCGAAGATCGAGGGTTTCAGCTCCATTCCGCCCATCGATTTCGTCTTCAGCATGGTGAAGAACCCGCCGTCGGTCAGGGCCTTGACGACGGGCTTGGTGAGTTCCCGGATTTCGTCGTTTTCGTCCGAGGCCGCGGCGATCAGGGGCATGAGATCGCGCGCTTTCTGCAGCTGCGGATGGACGGTCGGCATGATGTATCTCCTCCTCCGCGACAAACGCGGCCCCGATTGATTACCGACGGACCGGGCGCTCTGGTCAAGCGTAGCCTGGATTGCTGGCGCGCACCGGATTGGTATCAAGGGGGGTGATCGCCCTCGGTCTTCCGACTAGCATGGGCGGCTCAGGGGAGAAGGAGTGCTGCCATGGACCAGGCCTTGTCAGGCGTCCGCATCATCGACATGACGCACAACCAGGCGGGGCCCGCCTGCACGCAGATTCTGGGCTTCCTCGGGGCCGACGTGATCAAGCTCGAGGAGCCCAAGGGCGGCGACATCGCGCGGGTGAACATGCGCGACCACAAGAACAGCGACAGCCTGTTCTTCCTGATCCTGAACGCCAACAAGCGCAGCCTGACGCTCAATCTCAAGACCGACGCCGGCAAGGATCTGTTCCGCAAGGTGATCGCCCAGTCGGACGTGCTGGTGGAGAATTTCGGGCCGGGCGCGCTCGATCGCCTCGGGTTCGGCTACGAAGCCCTGAGCAAGATCAACCCGCGGCTTATCTACGCCACCATCAAGGGCTTCGGCACCTACGGGCCGTACAGCGGATTCAAGAGCTTCGAGCCGGTCGCCCAGGCCATGGGCGGGGCGATGAGCGTCACCGGCTTCCCCGAAAATCCGCCGACCTACGTCTATCCGGCGATCGGCGATTCCGGCACCGGCATGCACATGGCGATCGGCATTCTGGCGGCGCTGCAGCAGCGCCATGCGACCGGCCGCGGCCAGCACGTCGAGGTGTCGATGCAGGACGCGGTCGTCAACCTGGTGCGGGTGAGCCTGCGCGACCATCAGCGCTTCGGCCGTCCGAGTGCGCGCACCGGCAATCAGCTCGGGACCAACGTGCCGGGCACGACCTACGCCTGCGCGCCGGGCGGCCCGAACGACTACGTCTTCCTCTACGCACAGCCGCAGATGTGGCCGGCGGTGGCGAAAGTGCTGGGGCAGCCGGAGCTGACCGAGGATGCGCGCTTCAAGACCGCGGAAGCGCGCTGGACCAATCGGACGGAACTCAACGCCATCGTCGAGGCGTGGACGCGCCAGCGCGGCAAGCACGACGTCATGCGCCTGATGGGCGATGCGGGCGTTCCCTGCGGCGCCTGCCAGGACACCGGCGAGGTGCTGGCCGATCCGCATCTCAAGGCGCGCGACATGATCGTCGACGTGGATTACCCGACCCGCGGCACCTATCAGACGGTCGGCTGCCCGATCAAATTGTCGGATTCACCCGTCGCGGTCAGCCGTCCGCCGCTGCTGGGCGAGCATACCGACGACCTGCTTGAATCCCTGTGCGGGGTCGAGCCCGATGAGGCGAAACGCCTGCGCCAGGAGGGAGTCGTCTAGCGCGGCCTAGTCGGCGATAAGGGTCGTCAATTGCGCCCCTTCGTCGGCGACGAAGACGGCAATCAATTCGGCCCACTCGGTGCTGCTCGCGTTGGCGGATACCTGATGTATCGTGCCGAGCGGTTCGAAGAACGACTGACCGACCTCGAATATCTCCACCGGGCCATCATTCAGCTGTGACCTGATCCGGCCTTTGGTGATGTAGGCCGTGACCGTGCCACCATGGCGGTGTGGCGGCGTAAAGCCGCCCGGCCCGTAGGTCACCCGGACAACCGTCATTTTCTTGCCGGGCATATCCGGTATCGCATACGAGCCGACCAGCTCCACCTTGTTGAGCGATGAGCCCGACGCGGCATCGGCGGCACAGATCGGGAGCGGAAACTCCGAGATCGCGTCCATTTTCACGGGCAGGGCTTTTGCCGCCACGACCGCGCAAACCATGGCCGTGGCGGCAACGAGCGACAGCCGGAGCCCCGCTCAATTCGCGAAGGGCGCAGTCATTTCCAGTGCGATGCTCATCGACATCTCCTGGTGAACCTTACCCCTGCGCGGGGTTGGCCGTCGAGCCGGCGCTCGAGACCCGCTGGAGTTTTGACCTGTTGAACGATGGGCTGCATTCTACTCAGATCGGACGTGAGGATGCGAACTTCGCAACACAATGAAGGGCGGCGAACATGGCAAGGCTCAACGGCAAGGTCGCCGCGGTGACGGGCGGGGCATCGGGAATCGGCGAGGCGACGGTCAGGCGCTTCATCGCCGAGGGCGCGAGCGTGGCGTTCTGCGATCGCGACGGCGACCGCGGCCGCCGCGTGGCGAGCGAACTCGAGGCCACGGGCGCCAAGGTCGCCTTCACGCAGGCTGACGTCGGCAGCGAGGCCGCCTGCCTTGCCTTCGTCAACGGCGCGGCGCAGCAGTTCGGGCGCCTCGACATCCTCGTCAACAACGCCGGCATCCGCAAATACGAGAAGATCGACGTAGCGAGCGCGGCGAGCTGGAACGAGATCCTCGGCGTCAACCTGATGAGCTACGTCTTCTGTGCCAAGGCGGCGGTTCCGCTGATGCGCCGCGACAAGGGCGGCGCCATCGTCAACGTCGCCTCCGTCCGTTCGGTCGTCTCGGGCGGCGGCAATCTGCAGTATGACACGACCAAGGCGGCAATCGCGGGCCTGACGCGGGCGCTCGCCGCCGACCACTCGTCGGAGGGCATTCGCGTGAACGCCGTCGGTCCCGGCCCGATCTTCACGCCGTTCCATGAGCGCCGCATCGCGGCGGCCGGCGAGACCGTCGAGCAATACAACGCCCAGGCGGCACGCGGCACCATGCTGAAGCGCCCGGGCCGGGCCGAGGAGGTCGCCGCCGCCATCCTTTTCCTGGCCTCCGACGATGCCTCCTACGTCACCGGCGCCCTGCTGTTCGTGGACGGTGGCATGACGGCGCTGTGAGAAAGTCTCCAGGGAAGCCAGGGAAGCAAGGGGTGAACGCATGGTTGAAACGAATTCTGCGTGGCGTGCGGAGCCACTGACCTGGGGGCAAGGGCCGAAGGTCTTCGAGGTGTTCCTCGAACCGACCTGCCCGTTCTCCGCGAAGGCCCTGGGCAAGCTCGACGAGACCTTGCAATCGGCGGGCGCCGGCAACGTCACGCTCAAGATCTGGCTGCACTCGCAGCCATGGCATCTGTTTTCCGGTGTGATCACGCGGTGCGCGCTCGCCGCCTCCACGCTCGGCGAGGGCAAAGGCGCCGCCAGGAAGGTGCTGGCGGGGGTCGCCGCTCACCGTGACAAGTTCGAACCCGCCGATCATTGCAGCGGGCCACTTCTCGCGTTGTCACCCGCCGACGTCATTGCGCGCGTCGAAGAATATTCGGGCCTGAAGCTTGCCGAGGCCTACGCCCTCCCCAAGCTCGACCAGGAGGTCAAGCGACATACGAAATATGCCCGTCAGAACGGCATCCATGTTTCACCGACCTTCATGATCGATGGCCTGGTCCAGAACGACATGAGCAGCGGCGACGCGGTGTCCGCCTGGGTTTCCCGTCTGTCGGCGCATTAGCCGGCGTCTTGTTCAGTCTCAGGACGATGATCGGGCGTGCAGCCGCAACGGCTCGATCAGCTCCGCCCATCGTCTGCCATTCCTCGCAGCGATCCACTGCCGCTTCGATCGCGTCCATCCCCGCCTGCGTCAGATGCGGCGCCGCCAGTTCGCGAAACTTCGCGCGAACCGGGGGCTCGGGATCGGTCTTCAGCGTGTCGCGCACGGAAGCCTCCCGCTCAGCCGTCGCACTGCGCCCGTCCTTCAGCGTCAGCGTGACACGGGCGGGCCTGATCACCGGCGTACTGCGCGCCGTCATCGCCGGATCCTCGGCGATCCGCACCAGCGGCCGCAGCGTGGCGATGACCGGATCCCCGAGCGCGCTGTCGTCGATCTCGGCAAAGCCCAGGCCGCCGCGCGCGATCAGCACCGCCGCGGCATGCGGCAGCGAATATTTCGACGCGAAGTAGTTGGGCGGCGCCGGATTGCGCATGACGGAGGCGAAGGCGAAGGTCTGCACGTCGATCCGCGCGACCTCTTCCGGCCGCGGCTTCAGCACGGCCAGGGTCTCGGCCAGGCTGTCGAGCGCCGCATGGATCGGATTGCAGCAGGCGTAGAAGCGGAAATAGTTCTCCAGGATCTCCCAGCGACGCCCCATGTCGTCGGGCAGCTTCTCGGGCGCGAAGCCCGCGCCCACCATGACGCCGAGCGCCTCCTCGATCGCGTCTTCCTGCGCCGCGTAGCCGGCCAACGCCATCTCCGGCGCCAGGGTCGCGGCCATGGCGGCCAGACCCGCCGGCAGGTTGAGCGTGGTGCCGCCGGCGACGGTGTTGTTGTAGCTGGGCGTCATCAGCATGCTGGTGGCGACGCGCATCGCCAGGCTGATGCCCGCGCCGTCCAGCCCGTGGAGCCGCGCGCCGGCCGCCGCTGCGCCCAGCAGCGAGAGCTGCCCGTTGGGATGCGAGAAGGCGCGCTGCGTATAGGCGCGGGCCAGCCGCCCGGCCACTTCGTAGCCCAGGACGAAGGCGCCCAGCATGGCGCGCCCGCCCAGGCCGCGCTGCTCGGCGATGGCCAGGACCCCCGGCAGGATGTGCGGCGACGGCTGAAGGCCGTTCGCGCCCTCGCACAGTTCGACCGACCGCGCGGCGATGCCGTTCAGCAGCGCCACTGTCCGGATGTCGGCCTGCGGCAGTCCGGCCGCGAGGACGGTAGCGCCGCGACCCGCGCCCGCCAGCAGCCGCTCGCTCAAGCCCATCACTTCGGGCCGCGCGGCGCCGGCCAGGGTCACGCCGATCGTGTCCAGCAGGACGAGCTTGGCGCGGCGGTGCACCGCCTCCGGCATGTCGTCCCAGCCCGTGCGCGCGATGAACTGCGCGAGCTTCTCGATCTGTTGGCCCACGGTCAGGCTCTCCTTCAGCTGGGTTTGAGGTTCAGGCGCGCGACGATCGGCGTCCACCGCGCGATCTCCGACCGCAGCAGCGTCTCGGCCGCGGCGGGCGAGGCGTCGGGCCAGGTCTCGAAGCCCGCCGTCGCGAGACGCGCGCGTACGGCCGGATCGGCCACGGCGCGCGCCGCGGCGGCCCGCAGCGCGGCCAGCGCCGGTGCGGGCGTGCCGGGACGGACGAAGATCATCGTCCAGGCGGCGTTGTCGTAGTCCGGCACGCCCGCCTCCTGCAGCCCCGGCAGGCCGGGCAACAGGGTCGAGCCGCCGGCCATCGTCACCGCGAGCGCGCGCAGCTTGCCCTGGCGGACCAGCGGCATCAGCAGGGTCGGGCTGTCGATGGTGAAATCGAGCCGGCCCTCGGCCAGATCCTGGGCGGAGGCGGCGGCGGCGCGGTAGGACACGATGGTGAAGTCCACGCCCGCGCGCAGGCGAAACAGCTCGGCCGCCATGTAGTTGACCGCCCCCGGCGCGGCCGCGCCGCAATTGGCCGCCGTGCCGCGCTCGCGCAGCCAGGCGATCAGCTCCGGCACGCTGTGCGCGGGCAGCGAGGAATGGACGGCAAGCACGAAGGGCTGGCGCGAGACGAGGGCGACGGCCACGAAATCCGCCGCCGGGTCATAGGCGAATTGCGGATAGATCAGCTTCATGAGCGCGTGGTTGTTGGTCGGGACATAGATCGTCTGCCCATCCGCCGGCGCCTGCTGGAAGGCGTTGGCGCCCAGCGTGCTGCCGGCGCCCGCGATGTTCTCGACGACGATCGGACGGCCGAGCAGCGGCGTCATCGCATCCGCCATGATGCGGGCCACGATATCGGACGCGCCGGCGGCCGCGACCGGCACGATCATGCGGATCGGCCGGTCGCCGAAGAGTGACTGCGCCAGAACAGGGAGAGGGGCAGCGAGGGGCGCGGCGAGGAATGGTGCGGCAAGCAGGCGACGACGGTGCATGGTGCTCCCAGACGATTCGGTGGCGGCACCACGCTAACAGGCTGTCGCAGAAGTCGATAGCCGACCGTCTCAAGGAAATCTCAAGGGAACGGCCGCAATCGCGCCGGAATGGAGCGCCATTGGCGCCGCAGTCGTCGCGTACCGTGGGTTGTTGTCCGATTTTTGTTTCATCGCCAGCGAGAAAAGCAAACGGAGGTCCCGATGCCGAGAACCTACAGTGCCTGCCTGGCGAGAGTGAGCGGCTCGAAACCGCCGGTCACCTTTCTCGACGCGCTGGTCGATTGGGCGCTGCTCGCCTCCGATGAGCTCTTTCTCCCCAACGCGGGCTTCGACGTCTACTCCGCCGTCGTGCGGCAACTGGGACCCTACGGGATCGGGGCGCATCGCAAGGCCGTCATGCTCGAGGTGCTGAGGTGCCTGGCCGGGCTTGAAACCATGTGGGACTGGAACCACGGCGTGGACGGCGGCAAGCCACAGGAGAAGACCAGTCACAATGAAGAGGCCGGCGCGTTCCAGGTCTCGGCCAATTCGATGGGCAACGGCCAGAGCCTGAAGGACTACGCCCAGGCGACGCTGGGCGCCACCGACGATGCGACCTTCATTTCAGGCATGAAATCGAATCACGCGTTCGCCATCGAGTACACGGTGCGGCTGCTCAGGATCACCATCGGGCATCACGGGCCGTTCGTGAACAGCAGAAGCATCTACGGCCAGCTGAACCGGGCCTCGGTGAAGGAGTTCAGGGGTTATCTCGAGACCCTGGGCGACTTCCCGAGGCCGGAGGGCGACATGCACTACGCCTGACGCGACCTTCCTACTGCGCGGCGGCTTGCTGCCGAGCCGGCGAACCGTCGCGGCCGATCTCGGCATCCCACGGGCCAGGGAAGCGACCGGTCCCGGTCTTCTCACGGGTGAAGACGTTGTAGTCGACCGGCCACTCGGCGCGCGGCATCTCGTAGAACACTTCGACGCCGTTGCCGTCGGGGTCGCGCAGGTAGATGCCGAGCGAGATGCCGTGGTCGGTGATGTGCTCTATCGGCTGTCCCTCGGCCTTGATCTTTTCATAGAACGCCTTGAGGTCGTCGAGACTTTCGACGCGCCACGCCATGTGGTTCAGGCCCACCTGACGCTTCGACGGCAGCGGCGCATCCTCGCCCAATTGCATCAGCGCCACCTCGTGCGACTGCTCCTTGTCGGCCGTCAGGAAGGCGGCCCAGCCCGGCCGGTATTCGTAGACGTGGAGGCCAAGCAGCTCCTCGTACCACTTCTTCGACCGCTCGACGTTGCGGACGTAGACATTGACGTGCTGCAGATACATCGGGCGCTTTGTCATGCTGTCCTCGCGTTGCAGTCTCTCAGTAGGGACGGTCGCCCCGCACCAGCATCCGATACAGGCGGCGATGCTGGCTGTGATCGTAGTCGAAGCCGGCTTTATGCAAGGAGGCGCGGTCATCGATGATCAGCAGATCGCCTTTCCTGTACTCGTGCGCATAGCAAAATTGTGGCTGCGTGATCCTGTCGGTCAGATCCTGCAGAAAATCCTGGGTTTCCTCGGGTGACATGCCGGTGACCGTCTCGGTCTTCGCCTTATGAAACCACACCGCCCTGGTGCCGGTCTCCGGGTGGGTGCGGACCAGGGGATGCACCGTCGGCGGTTTCGCCGCCTCGAGCTGGGCCTTCACGATATCCGGATTGCCCGTCTTCATCCGCGCACTGCTGATCAGCGTATTCTCGGTCTTCGCGTCGGCGATCCTGAGCTTCAGATCGTCCGGAAGCGCTTCGTAGGCCGCACGCGCGTTGCAGACCTGTGTCGCACCTCCCTTGTCGGGCACGGCCACCGCATACAGCATGGTGAACTTGGGCGGCAATTCCTGGTTGGTGTGGTCGGTGTGCCAGGTGGCGTTGGTGCCGACTTTTGCCGGCTGCCCCTTGCTGTCGGTGTGACGGTTGTCGAGCACGCTGATCAACGGAAATCCGTCGACCAGATAGCGCCGGTTCTGGTCCTCCATCAGCTCGCCGAACATTTCTCCAGCGGCTTGCACCTGGCCCGGGGTGAGATGCTCCTGCCCGCGAATCACAAGGACCACGTTTTCGACAACGGCGTCGTAGAGCTTCTTCTGCGTCGCGCCGTCGACGGGATGCGCAAGGTCGATCCCCGTGACAATGGCGCCGATGTGCTCCTTGACCTTCTCGATCTTCATGGCCTGGGTGGACATTCTCGACGCGGCGGTGCTCATGATCCGGCTCCCATTACTTGACCCGCAGATCAACCACTCTCGCCGACAGGATCGGCCGAATATTCGCCTCGATCAAGTATTGCCCGATGGCCATACTGTCGGCTTGCCGGTGAACAATCAATGCGGCACGCCAACCGAACCAGAGGCCCCTGTTGAAGCTCGGTATCGTCTCTGACCTCCACTGCAACATCGACGGCCTCGATCGGGCCCTCGAGACCATGGGCCCGATCGATGCGCTGCTCTGTCTCGGCGACAGCATCTTCGAGTATCGCTTCTCCAACGCGGTCATCGCCCGGCTGCGCGAGCTCGACGCGCTCACCATCCTGGGCAATCACGAGGAGATCTTCCTCGGCGCGGCCGGCGTGCGGGCGCGTTCCGGGCCGGAGATCGACCGGTCCCTGCTCGGCTGGCTCGCCGAGCGGCCGCATCGGCAAGAGCTCCGGATCGACGGCAAGCGCATCCTGATGGTGCACTCGACGCCGTGGGAGCCGCGCGGCAGCTATGTGCTGCCCACCAGCTCCGAGCTGCAACGCTTTGGCGAGGCCGACGCCGATATCGTGCTCTACGGCCATACGCACCAGCAGGTCGTCCGTCGCGTCGGCCGGGTGCTGGTGGTCAATCCCGGCTCGGCCGGTGATGCCCGCGACCCGCGCAATGGCGGGCAGTTGAGCTGCGCCGTGCTCGACACGGTGACGGAGGAGGTCGTGGTGCGCGATTTCCCGGCGCTGCCCGTCGGTCGACGGCTGCGTGACTAGGCCGATCGGGTCCGCAGCCGGCCCTCGTAATCGCGCTTGCCGAGCGGCACGCCCCGCGTGCGCAGGATGTCGTAGGCGGTGACGGCGTGGAAATGGAAGTTGGGCAGCGAAAACGAGAGGATGAAGGTCTCCGACGTGAAGGCGAGCCTGCGCGGGCCGATCTGAAGGTCGAGGTCCTTGCCTGCCCAGCCGTTGACCTCGTCGGGGGTGAACGCCTGCAGCGCCGTTTCCGCCTGGCCGATCATGGTCTGCAGGTCGGCGAAAGGAATTGGTCCGACCAGGGCGGGCGGGGCGAACACGCCGTTCTTGAGGGCCTCCAGCCCCCACACGGAATGGTGCGCCAGGGCTTCGATCTGGAAATGGAAGGGCGCCATGTCGTCGAACAGGCGGGCGTGCACGAAGTCGTCCGGATCGGCGGCGGTCTCGGCGCAGTGCCGGGCCGCGCGGTCGAGGAAGCCCGCGACGGCGCTCACGGTCTGCAGGAAGGTCGGCACGCTGAGGTCGTAAAGTGATGTCGCCATCGGCTAGTACGGCGTCGCCCAGCTTGTCTCGAGCCCTTCCTCGATGCGGCGGTGCCGCGCCTTGATCACGTCGGCCGGCACCGCGCTCACGAAAGCGTAGAAGGTCTTGCTGCGGATCGCATCGATCACCCGCTCGCCGACCAGCCTGGGGTCGATGCCGGTCTCAGCCAGACGCTCCGCCATGACCGCCTCCGCGGTCGGACGCAGCTCTGGTCCGCCCAGGTGATCGGGGCGGTGGCGCGCGCCTTGCGCCAGGTTGGTGGCGATCGGACCCGGGCACAGCGCGGTCACGCCGACATTGGTCCCCTCGAGCTCGTGCTCGAGCGCCTCCGACAGCGACAGCACGGCGTACTTGCTCATCGAATACGGACCCTGATGGGTGCCGCGGCGGTTCTGCGTGGCGGCGACCGAGGCGGTGTTGACGACATGCCCGGCCTCGCCGTGCTTCAGGATCGCCGGCACGAAGTGGCGGATGCCGTGGATGACGCCCCAGACATTGACGCCGATGACGAAGGCCCAGTCGGCCACCGGCACGTCGACCAGCCGGGTGCCGTGCATCGGCACGCCGGCATTGTTGCAGGCGATGTGGAGCTTGCCGAAGCGGCGTTCGGCCTCGGCCAGCGCGTCGATCACCGACTGCTCCCGGGTGACGTCGATCCTGACCGGCAGCACCTGCTTGTTGGTGCCGGACAGAAGGTGCGCCGCCTGTTCCACCGCGTCCTTCTCGATGTCGGCCAGCACCACGTTGGCGCCGGCTTCGGCCAGTGCCGTGGCGATGGCGAGGCCGATGCCGGAGGCGGCGCCGGTGACGATGGCTGTCTTGCCGGAAATCTCCATGGCCGATGACCTCCAGAGGCGCCGCGGCGCGGTAAATAGCCTATCTGGATCGTATCACAGCCCGGCTCGTCGATGGCGAGAGCGGCCGGCATCTGCCGGCGCATCGTTGGCGACGTTTCACCATTTCTCGGTCCACGGTCGCAGCACGATTTCGAATGCCCAGGTCGAGCGGTGCTGGCGGTGCAGCTGCAGGTAGGTCTGCGCAATGTGATCCGGGTCCGCCAGGTTGTCGTCGACGCTCGTTCCGGCCAAGCGGTGCGCCCGCGTGCCGTCTTCCTGTGTCCAGCCGATCGCCGCATCGATCGGCACATTTGCGACGTGGATGCCTTGCGGCATCAGCTCCCGCGCCATGCTCTGGGCAAGCCCGGCCTTGGCGTGGCTTGCCATGGCAAAGGCGCCGCTCAAGGGGTAGCCCTTGAGCGCGGCACTTGCGTTGGTGAAGATGATCGTGCCCTTCGCACCATTGGTGCTCGGCTTGTTCTCGCGCATGCGCCGGGCCGCCTGCTGGCCGACCAGGAACGCGCTGAAGGCCGAGTTGCGCATCGTGTCGAACGCCATGGTCGGCTCGGCTTCGGTGATCCCCTTGCGAAAGATGCCGGGAACCCGTCCATCGATGTTGTGCACGACGAGGGTGGGAGATCCAAGGTCGCCGGCGACGTTCCGGAACAGAGACTCCACGGAAGCCGGATCACTGGCGTCGCAGGCGTAGCGTCGCACACCGTGGGTCTTCTCGAGAGCGAGCAGGACCGGCTTGTCCGGATTCCGGGCGGCGACGGCGACGCGCATGCCCTCTCCCGCAAACAGCCTTGCGCAGCTGGCGCTGATGCCGGGCCCGCCGCCAACGATGAGGGCAACGTCCTGCAGGACAGTCGATGTGTCGATTTCAGTCATGGATCGTATTCCGTTGCATGGGGTCGAGGGCGAGGCCGGGCATCAGGCCGGTGGATCCTGGCGTCCAGGCTCCACAGGCCCGGCCCCGCGAACACCAGGTAGAAAAAGATGACACAGAACAGGATCGTCGTATCGGGACGATCGAGCGCCCCGTAGGCCATCGCGATCTCGGCCGCTGCGGCCAAGGCGGCGACGCGGGTCCAGAGTCCGACGGCGATCAGGACGCCGCCCACCACTTCGATCACGCCGACAGCCACGTCCAGCCCGTCAGGCACGCCGGCTTGCGGGAAATGCAGGAGCGTGTTCAGCCCCTGATCGATGAGCAGCAGGGCAGACACGATCCTGAGGATCGCCAGAACCAGGGGCGTCCAGACACTGAACTCGGAAATCGGACCGTGGCGCGTGGTCTGGAGCATGCGAGTCTCCGCACGATGGCTTGCAGCCGTCCCCGATATGGACATCGTCGAGGGGCGGATCATCGGGGCCGCGAAAGACAAAACATTCGCCCCCGCTCAAGAAAACTTGTGCTTCTTGCAGTAGCTGCACTCTCCGGTTACCTCACAGGCACGGACCTGATCCCGTATCCAGAGCAACCGAAAGAAAGGGGCGACTATGAAGACCAAGCTCGTTGCGTTGATTCTGCTAGGCCTCATGACCGGCACGGCGATGGCTCAGGAACCCAAGGTCACGCCGCTCATGACGAAGGATCTTGCCGAGTATCCCGGCAAGGAAGCCCTGATGATATTGGTCGAGCATGTCCCGGGCGGGTCGAGCTCCGTCCACCGACACAATGCGCATGCGTTTGTCTACGTCCTGGAGGGCTCTGTCGTGATGCAGTTGAAAGGGGGAGAACCAGTAACACTGACCGCTGGACAGACCTTCTATGAAGGCCCCGACGATGTTCATCTCGTCGACCGGAACGCAAGCACGACCGCGCCGGCGAAATTCCAGGTGCTATTGATCAAGAACAAAGGCGCTCCGGCGCTCGTGCCGGTACAATGACTGTTGGATCTGGCTGACAAGGGCACTGACGCACACACGCGGCGCCGGGATGGTTTGGCAATACCGATCACGCCCTGCTCACATTCGCGCGAACCGGATTGTCGGCGGGCAGGGAGTGCCCACCTGATTCAGCGATACTGTAGTCCGTTGCAGGAGATTGATGTGCGCATCCCTTTTTGAGTGTTGCCCTGATGTCGGTCCTGGCGGGGTGTGCGGGGCAAGCGCCGCCGGGAGGCACGGACCCGGCGACTGGGCAAATGAGCCAGGGTCCGCAGAATTGCCGCGACTTCACCATGCCGGTGACAGTTGGCGGACAGCAGCAGCAATCCGTCGGCAAGGCGTGCCCGCAGCCGGATGGCAGCTGGCGGGTCACGCAGAACACGCCCGGCCTGCCGGAGCAGGTCTACACGGTGCCGCCGCAGGCGATGAATATCTATCCGTACCCGGATCCATACCCATACTACTGGGGGGACCCCTGGTTCTATGGGCCCGGGTTCTATGGGCCGTGGTTCTTTGCCGGCGGTCCGGTTTTCCTGGCCCAGCGCCATTTCCATCACAATGGCGGGTTCCACCACGGCGGTGGTCACGGTGGCGGCCACGGCGGCGGTCACGGCGGCGGTCACGGCGGCCGGCGGTGAACGACACCGCTTGCCGCAATTTACGGCGCACTACGCCTGCTCCATGATCGACTGCGATGAGATCGACGCCAAGTCCTCCGTCTCACGCGAGTGGGCCCTGCGATTGATCGTGCGCCTGACGTTGTTGGTGGTCGTTGCCTTTGGAATACCGGACGGCCACGCCGCCACGCCCGACCCGGTCGCCGAGTCGATCACCCATCAGAGCTTCAAGGTCGGCGGCGCCGCGGCAGCCTTCACCGCAACCGCCGCGACCTTGCCTCTCGCCGATGCCCAGGGCGAGAAGCAGGCCGACATCTACTACGTCGCCTACACGCGCGACGACGCGGCAGGCGCCAGCCGGCCGATCACCTTCGTCTTCAATGGCGGACCGGGCTCCAGCTCGGCCTATCTCCATCTCGGCGCGCTGGGACCGCGGGTCATCGATTTCGGGCCCGACGGCCAGGTCCCGTCGGCTCCCGGCGCGCTGGTCGACAATCCCGACAGCTGGCTCGACCTCAGCGACCTGGTGTTCGTCGATCCGGTCGGCACGGGCTACAGCCGGGCGGCCGGCGATGCCGCCAAGAGCTACTGGGGCGTGGAGGAGGACCTGGCCTCGATCGCGACCTTCATCGATCGCTACCTGACGCAGAACCACCGCGAGGCGTCACCCAAGTATCTGGTCGGCGAGAGCTACGGCGGCTTTCGCGCCGCCCGCCTGCCGGAGCTGCTGGCGAAGGATCATCACATCGCCATCGCCGGAAGCTTCCTGATTTCGCCGGTGCTCGAATTCAGCCTGATAGACGGCGACAGCCTGGCGCTGCTGCCCGACGTGCTGCGCCTGCCCTCCTACGCCGCCGTGGCGCTGGAGCGCTCGGCGGCGCCGACACAAGAAGCGCTTGGCGAGGTCGAGCAGTTCGCGCTCGGCCCCTACCTGAGTGCCCTGGCCGCCACGCCGCGCAACGAGGCGGCGATGCGGGAGATCTACGCCCGGGTCGCGCGCTACACCGGCGTGCCCGAAGCGGTGGTCGCCCGGCACGACGGCCGCCTCCCGATCGGCGTGTTCGTGAAGGAAGCGCGCCGATCCGAAAGCCTCCTGATCAGCCGCTACGACGGGTCCGTCACGGCGCCCGATCCTCGTCCCGACTCGCAGCGTGCGCGGGGCGACGTCCTGTTCGACGGGCTGCGGGCGGTGCTGACCAAGGGCATGACCGATTATCTTTCCGACACGCTGGGCGTCCGCACCGACCTGCCCTATCGACTGCTGAACGGCAGCGCGGTCCGGCAGTGGAACTGGCGCAGCGGCCTCGGCGGGCGCGAGGGCCATGCCGGCGCCGCCGATGCGCTGCGCGACGTGCTGGCCCACGACCGGGCCTTCAGGATCGTCATCGCGCACGGCATGACCGATCTCGTGACGCCCTATCTCACCAGCCGCTACGTCGTCGAACACCTGCCGCAGGCGCTGACGGCCGGTCGGATCACGCTGAACCTCTATCCCGGCGGGCACATGATGTACCTGCGCGCCGCCTCGCGTGCGCGCCTGCACGCCGACGCCGCGCGGCTCTACGCGCCGCTGCCCTAGGGTCAAAAGCCGATAAAACGTGCTCGCCTGGAAGCAGCCACTTGAATTAAAGACCAATTGGTCTAAATATCGGAGATGAGCCAGCAAACCCCAGTGCAGTTGCCCCGTGGCCGCCCCCGAAGTTTCGACACGGAAGCCGCTGTCGAACGCGCGATGGGTGTGTTCTGGTCGCGCGGCTATCACGCCACGGCGCTACCGGACCTTCTTCGTGCGACGAAGCTCTCGCGTGGCAGCCTTTACGCCGCTTTCGGTGACAAGCACTCGCTCTTCCTGCGTGCGCTTGATCGCTACATTGCCGATGCCCTGACACGGCTGGATATCGAACTCGACCCGCGCAGAGAGCCGGTCGACGGCCTGCGGGTCTACCTTGCCGGCTACGTTGACCGCACGAGCGGCGCCAGTGGTCGGCGCGGATGCCTGCTGGTGGCCACCGCCATGGAACTGGCTGGCCATGATGCTGAAGTCGATCGTCGCATCGCGAGCTTTTTCAAAGCCATGGAGGCCAGGGTGGCTGATGCGCTTTCCCGTGCGAAGGCGGCGGGCAAGTTGGCCGATGGGGTTGAGCCCGCAAGTGCCGCCCGAATTCTCGTCTGTTTCGTCGAGGGGCTGCGCGTGGTCGGTAAAACGGCACCGACACGGACCACGTCGCAAGCCACCGCTGGACGCTCTTCTCGACCGCTTCATCAGGTAGACGACCCATGGACGCCTCCGCTGTTGGCGCGCCTATTTCTGGACCAAACGGTCTTGAAAGGAAGGATGCCATGTCTGCCATCCAGATCGTCTGCGCGGTGGCCGTCCCCTTGCTCTGGGGTTATCAGTTCGTGGCCATCAAAGTGGGCGTCATGGAATTTCCGCCCCTCTTCTTCCTCGCCCTGCGCTTCCTGGCCATCGCGCTGCTGCTTATTCCGTTCGTCAAAAGGCCCACACGTCGACAGTTCGGCCCGATCGCCGCCATTTCGGTTTTCCTTGGCGGACTGAACTTCGGGCTCTTCTATGTTG
This sequence comes from uncultured Alphaproteobacteria bacterium, assembly GCA_963755585.1. Classification (GTDB taxonomy): domain Bacteria; phylum Pseudomonadota; class Alphaproteobacteria; order Reyranellales; family Reyranellaceae; genus Reyranella. The sequence continues at coordinate 205,550 of CAVWKN010000032.1, read as the reverse complement.
GCCTTGGGCTCGGCTCGGGAAGCATGTCGGCCGTCGCCTATCAACTCGCCACGCCCTTCACCGTCCTGTTGGCCTGGCCGCTGCTCGCGGAGAGGCCGTCTCCAACGACGTCCGCCGGAGTGGTGCTTGCCTTCGTCGGCGTGGTCGTGTTGGCCGCGGGGCCTGGCCTGTCGGCAAGCGCGCTTCCGCTGCTGCTTGTGGTCGGGGCAGCCTTCGCGTTCGCGGTGTCCAACGTCTTGACCAAGCGCTACGGCCCTTTTGACCCGTTGATGCTGATGGGATGGTCGTCGCTGCTCACCGTGCCGCAGGTCTTGTCGATGTCGTTGCTCCTTGAACATGGACAACTGGCGAGCCTTGTCACGGCGGATGAACGTGGTTGGCTGGCACTCGCCTACACGATTTTCATCGGAGGAATTGTCGGGTTTGGCCTCTGGTTCTGGCTGATCGCCCGTTGCTCCATGGGCCGCGTCGCACCATTCGGCCTGCTGCTTCCGGTGTTCGCCTTGTTTTCGAGCGTGTTGTTCCTGGGCGACCGCATGACCCCAAAGTTGATTGTCGGTGGGCTGCTCGCGATCTCCGGCGTCGCCATTACACAAATAAGATCGACCGCTCGACCAGTTTGAACCTGGAAGTCGCGTCGTGGCGACCTACATGATCCCGGCCTCGATGCGTCCGGTTTTTCTTCTGCGTAGGGTGGCGGCGGCACGATGGCGGCACCGCATAGCGTTGCCAGGACCGCCACCGGCGCGGTGTTCGTGCTGGCGGCGCACGGTCGTGGGTCAGCCGTTCGGCGCCGACGCGATCAACGCCCAGGCCGCGTCAGTCCAAGCCTCGGTTGCTCGAGGGTTTCGGCCTCGGACAGCTCGCCGGCCCGCGAAAGGTCCCGGCAGCAGCGTGACAAGACGGTGCGGGCCGGCACCGATGCCGGCCCGCCGACTTTGTGATGGCTGTCGATGATGACCGGCGTACCGCGGGTACGGCACTATCGCTTCGCCATGCTCTCCAGGCTATTTTTGCGGCAGCGCGCCGACGAAACGCGACGCGAGCTCGATCCAGCTCGCGAGCGCGCGGCCGCGGCAGGCCTCCTCGTCGACCCAGACGAGGCCGCCCATCCGCCGCCCGCTGAAGACGATCGACTTGGCGCCGGGCTTCGCCAGCGCCTTGGCCTCCAATTCCTTGCCGACGCGGAACATGAAGCGGCCGACTTCGACGCCGCATAACATGTTGCCGTTCAGCATCCAGCAGAAACCGCCGAACATCGCCCGCTCGCTGATGCCCGGACGGCGCGCGAGGGCGGTGCGCATGCGGTCGGCGAGACGTCGATCGTACGGCATGGATGGGTCCCTTGATTCGGAGATCATTTGACTCCGTTTTCCGGACTATATACTACGTTTTCAGGAGGACACCATATGGGCAAGCCAAAGCTCGTCTATTTCGATATCGACGGCGCACGAGGCGAGGCGGCGCGCCTGGCCATGGTCATCGGTGGCGTGCCGTTCGAGGATGATCGGGTGAAGTTCGCCGACTGGGAAAGCCGCAAGCCCGGCACGCCCTTTGGCGCTCTTCCGGTGCTCGAGCTGGATGGCCAAACAGTGGCGCAATCCAACGGCATCAACCGCTACGTCGGCAAGCTCGCCGGGCTCTATCCGAGCGATGCCTGGCAGGCGGCGCTGTGCGACGAAGCCATGGACGCCGTCGAGGAAATCGCCACCAGGGTATGGAGCACCATGTCCCTGCCGGCGGCCGAAAAGAAGGCGCAGCGCGAAAGTCTGGCCGCCGGGCCGCTTTCCTACTCCCTCGACCACCTGCAGCGCCGCCTCGTCGCGCAGGGCGGCCAGTATTTCGCGGACGGCCGGCTCACCGTCGCCGACCTCAAGGTCTTCGTCTGGATCCGCCACCTGAAATCAGGACAGCTTGATCACGTCCCGGTCGACCTGCCCGACCGCGTCGCCCCGCGGCTCGTCGAGCACTCCGAGCGCGTCAAGCAACATCCGGCCGTCAAAGCCTACTACGCCGAGCGCAAGGTCGCGATCTGAGGACGCCGCCATGTCACGCGCCTTCTGGCTCGGCGTCGTCGCCTATGTCGTGCCGAGCTTCGCCATCGCCTATCCCTGGCACCTGACGGTCTTCGCGCCGGCCTACCACGAGCTCGCGATCTATCGCGACGACGTCATCGTGCCGTTCGGCCTGCTGTCGATGCTGATCCAGGGCGCAGCCTTCTCCTGGGTCTATCCGCGCGTCTTCGCCCGGCGTCGGCCGGTCGTGAGGAACGGCCTTGCCTACGGTCTCATGATCGGCCTGCTTTCATGGTCGTTCACGACGCTTGCGGTCGCAGCCAAGAACGTGATGACATCGGTGCCGATCTATCTCGCGCTGGAGACTGGCTTCACGCTCCTTCAGTTCGTCGTCGTCGGTCCATTGATCGCCCTGGCCCATCGCAGTTGACGCAAACCCACTATCCTCAATTCTGCGCCCTGGCGCGCGCCGCCGAGATCGTCGGTGAGCGCTGGACGCTGCTCATCGTGCGCGAACTGCTGCTCGGCCCCAAGCGCTTCAGCGACCTGGTCGAGCGGCTGAGCGACGTCAGCCCGACCGTGCTAACCGGCCGCCTCAACGCCCTGATCGAGAGCGGCGTCGTGCGGCGCGCCACGCTGCCCGCGCCCTTCAACGCCCAGACCTACGAGCTGACAGCGGTCGGACGGGCGCTCAAGCCCGCGATCCGCGAGCTGATCCGCTGGGGCGGCCACTTTCTCTTCCCGTCGCGTCCGGACGACACCTTCGAGCCCGACTGGGTGCTGCTCGGCCTCGACGCGATTACCCGCCAGACGCCGACGCCGGCGCGCACGATCGCGCTGCGTGTAACCCAGGGCGGCAAGTCCGCCAGCTTCCTCGTGCAGGGTGGCCCACAGGGCACGACGCTTGGCCGCGGCGAGGGCCCGGCCAGCGCGACGATCGAGACGCGCTTCGACACGCTGTTGCGCATTCTCTCGACCGAGCTGCCGCTCGAGCAGGCGGTGTCGGAAAAGCTGGCGCGCGTCGAGGGATCGGCCGTGGCCGCGCGCAGCCTGCCGCGGATGTTCGATCTCAGCGATCGACGGCGCGCCTGACGTAGCGGCGGTCCGATGCCGATGCCGACTGCCAGGCGCGAGGCACGATTGATCGCCCGGTGGACGGCTCGCGAGGGCAGGGCAAATGATCTGCACGCGCGATGGCTCACGCCGGGCCAGCTGCAGCAACCGCAATCGGGTTCGTCCAGCGCCGCGCGTCGCGCTCGGGCCGGATCAGGACCGTGCCAATCAGGCCGAACGGGTCGATCGCGCCGTGGTCCTTCGGCGACGGCAACAAGACGGTCGAGGCCATCGTCACGGGACCGCTGATCGCCAGTGACCTGCCAACCATAGTGGGCGCCGCCATCGCAGGCATGGGACTGGCGCAAATGCCGGCACCGATCGCTGCCGGACCGACAAAGGCGGGAAGGCTCGTGCACGTCCTGAAGCGGTTCGCGCCCACCGCGCCGGGGGTCTTTCTCTACTATCCCAGTCGCCATCACATGACGCCGAAGCTGCGCGCCTTCATAGATCACGTGAAGAGCCGGCCGAGCGCTGCCGGCAAAAACTGAGTCCGACTTCGCTCAGGGCAGGCGCTTCGCTCGGGATGACATCGTCGTTTGGTCAGCTTAGAGGGCTGTGACACGTGGTTCGATGCCTCATGCATCCGGCGGCGGGCGGGGCTATCATGGGGACGATGACCGACGACAAAGTGAAACGGCGGCTGACCACCGTCCTGTGCGCCGACGTCCACGGCTATTCCCGTCTCATGGAAGCAGACGAAGCGGGAACGTTGGGGACGCTGCGCCGCTATCGCACCGCCATTGCCGGATTGGTGGCGCGCCATGATGGGCGGATCGTGAATACCTGGGGCGACGCCGTGATCGCCGAGTTCGCCAGCGTCGTCGAGGCCGTGCAGTGCGCGATCGAGATCCAGCAGGAAATTTCCAGCCAGGATCCGGACGCACCTCCTGCGCAGCGCATGCGGTTTCGCATCGGCGTCAATCTGGGCGATGTGATGGTGGAGGGCGCCGACATCTACGGCGACGGGGTCAACATCGCGGCGCGGCTGCAGGAACTTGCCGAGCCGGGTGGCGTCGTGGTCTCCAGCACCGTCTACGATCAGGTGCACAACAAGCTGTCCGTCGGCTTCGACTGTCTCGGCCAGCAACCGATGAAGAACGTTGCTCCGGTGACCAGCTATCGCGTGACCACGGGCGGCCGAGCCCCCGGGGGAGCTAGCCTGCCGGATGACGACAGTCCCCCTCCCCCGGCGGAAGCTGTTGCAGCATCGGCAGCCGTCGCCCAACGGAACCGCGACGGGCATCGAGCCATCCCCGTGGACGCACTTGGTCTCGTACTGGCTGGCGAACCTGCCTCGCCCCATTGCGGCGGCCCTCACGATTTCGGCCTTTCTGATCCTGATCAATGTCTTCACCGGCCTGCACAGGATCTGGTTCCATTGGCCGGTCGCAGCCTTGCTCTTCCTCGGCATCCTGCGGACAGTGCTCCGGCGCCGACCTGCGTCGGACAGAAAGGCGGAGCGCCCAACGAGTTGCGAGTGAAGGTGCCTGCCGGTTCGAATACATCCAGCCCATCCTCCGGTGCGGGCCTAATCGCCCGATGGCAGGCGACGCTGGCGAGTGCGGGGCGGGTCACGGCCCCGCCCCTGCTGTTCGGACTGCGTATGTGGGCGGCCGTCTGCCTGGCCCTCTACGTCGCGTTCTGGCTCGAGCTCGACAATGCCTATTGGGCCGGCACCTCCGCCGCCCTGGTCTGCCAGCCGCATCTCGGCGCGTCGCTGCGCAAGGGATGGTTCCGCATGATCGGCACCGTGGTGGGTGCCGTGGCGATCGTGCTGCTGACGGCGGCGTTCCCGCAGGAGCGCGGCCCCTTCCTGATCGGCCTGGCGCTGTGGGGCGCCGGCTGCGCTATGGTCGCGACGCAGCTGCGCAACTTCGCGGCCTACGCGGCGGCGCTGGCGGGCTTCACCGCCGCGATCATCGCCAGCGACCAGCTCGGCGCCACCGGCGGCCCGAACGGCCACGCCTTCATGCTGGCCATCACGCGCGTCAGCGAGATCTGGATCGGCATCGCCTGCGCCGGCATCGTGCTCGCCGGGACCGATCGCGGCGGCGCGCCGCGGCGCCTGGCCGCGCTGTTCGCCGGCCTTGCGGCGGAAATCGCCAGCCGGTTCGCGGCCACCTTGGCGCGAACCGGGCCGACGTTTCCGGAGCTGCAGGTGGTTCGGCGCGAACTGCTGCGCCGCGTCATAACGCTCGACCCGACGATCGACGAAGCGATCGGGGAATCCTCCCAGCTGCGCTTTCACTCGCCGGTCCTGCAGCAGGCGGTGGCGGGCCTGTTCGCCGCCCTCGCCGCCTGGCGCCCGATTGCGCTCCGGCTGTCGAACATGCCCGACGATGCGGCCCGCCAGGCCGATGCCGTGCTGGCGAGCCTGCCGGCCGAACTCCGCGCGACCTCGACGCCGGGCGATCCGTCGCCGTGGACCCGTGATCCCCTGGCGATGCGGCAGCACTGCGCGGCCGCGGTCCGCAGATTGCTCGCCCTGCCGGCCGACAGCCCGTCGCTGCGGTTGATCGCCGACCAGGCGGCCCGCGTGCTGGCCGGCTTCTGCCGTGCCCTGGACGGGCTGGCGTTGCTGACGGCCGATCCGGACCGTCGCGGCCGTCGTCGCGGCGCACGGTTTCACGTCGCCGACTGGTTGCCGGCCCTGGTCGATGCCGGCCGCGCGTTCCTCGCCATCGGCGCCGCCGAGATCTTCTGGATCGTGAGCCAATGGCCGAGCGGCGCCCTCGCCATCACCTGGACGGCCATCACGGTCATCCTGTTCGCGCCCCGCGCCGACGACGCCTACGCGCGCTCCATCAGCTTCACGGTGGGCAACAGCCTTGCCGCGGTCTGCGCCGCGGTCCTGCTGTTTGCCGTCCTGCCCAATGTCGAGACATTCGAAGGCTTCAGCCTGGTGATGGCGCTCTATCTGGTGCCGATCGGGGCCCTGACGGCGCAACCCTGGCAGGCCGGGCTGTTCGTTCCCATGGCCGCCAATTTCGTGCCGCTGCTGGCACCCGCCAACCCGATGACCTACGACACGCTGCAATTCTACAACACGGCGCTGGCCCTGATCGTCGGCTGCGGGATCGGCGCCCTGTCGTTTCGCCTGGTGCCGCCGCTATCGCCGGAACTCAGGGCCCGGCGGCTGACGGAATTTGCGCTGCGCGACCTCCGCCGGCTGGCCACGACGACCGCCGCGCTGCATGCCTGCGACGATTGGGAAGACCGCATGTACCATCGCCTTGCGGCGGTGCCCGACGCGTCCGATCCGCTGAAGCGCGCGCACCTCATGGCCGCGCTGTCGGTCGGCATCGCGATCCTCCACCTGCGCCGCGCCAGCCGCCGGCTTGGCCTCAACCCGGAACTCGACCTGGCGCTCGCCGCCCTGGCGCAGGGGCACAGCACGCGCGCCAGCGACGCGCTGGCGAGACTCGACGACCGCCTGGCGTTGGTTGTCGAGGCCGGCGCCGAGACCTCGCTTGCCGCCCGCGCCCGCGGCCGTATCCTTCTGGTTCGCGACGCGCTCGGCCAGCACCAGGCCTACTTCGACAGGGGAGGAGCGGCTTGAAATTCTTCGAAGTCGACCTGTTCGGCGTCTATGTCGCGCCGATCGTGCTGCTGATGGTGGCCGCCTGGGTCGTCACCATAGGCCTGCGCTGGACGGTGGCGCGCTACGGCCTGCTGCAGCATGTCTGGCACCCGGCATTGTTCGTCTTCGCCATCTACATCATCGTGCTGTCGTCCATGGTCCTGGTCATCGCCCGCTGAGGCCGTCATGTCCCCATCAGAAACCACGCCGGAGCAGGCCAAGGTCGTCGACCTGCCCAACCGCGCGCCGCCCCAGACGGCGCCTGCCCGGCGCTGGCTGCCCCGGATTCACGCCAGGATACATGGCGGATCGTTCCGGTCCTGATAACGCTTGCCACGACGGCCGTCGCCATCGTGCTCGGCTGGACGATGTGGAACGCCTACATGGGCACGCCGTGGACGCGCGACGGCACGGTGCGCAGCTACGTCGTCACCATGGCGCCGGAGGTCGCGGGACGCATCGTCGAGCTGCCGGTGCTGGACAATCAGCTCGTAAAGAAGGGCGATGTGCTGCTGGTCATCGAGCCGACCGACTACCAGATCGCGCTCAGGCTCGCCGAGGCGGCCGTGCAGCAGGCCCAGGCCAACGCGCAGAACATCGATGCGCAGATCTCGGTGCAGCAGGCCCAGATCGCCGCCAGCCAGGCGCAGGTCGAGCAGGCGCAGGCGGCGGTGACGTTCTCGCAGGAGCAGGCGGCGCGCTACAAGGACCTGGCCCAGCGCGAATACGGAACCGTGCAGATGGAGCAGCAGTGGGCCACGAACCTGCAGAAGGACCAGGCGGCGCTCCGGAACGAGCAGGCGGCCCTCACGCTCGCTCAGCGCCAGATCGCCTCGCTCAACGCGCAACGCGCCAGCGCCGAGGCGACGATCGCCCAGGTCTCGGCCAGCCGCGACCAGGCCAAGGTCAATCTCGAGCGTACCCAGATCCGCGCGCCGGTGAATGGCTGGGTGACCAACCTGCTGGCCCAGCTCGGCGACTACGTCAACGTCGGCAGGAACGTGATCTCGCTGGTCGATGCCGATTCCTTCTGGGTCGACGCCTATTTCGAGGAAACCCAGCTGGCCTCGATCCGCGAAGGCGACCCGGCGAACGTCAAGCTGATGGGTTATGGCCAGATCGTGCGCGGCGAGGTCGGCAGCATCGCGCGCGGCATCAACGTCTCCAATGCCCAGCCCGACCAGCAGGGGCTGGCCATCGTCAACCCGATCTTCACCTGGGTGCGCCTGGCGCAGCGCGTGCCGGTGCGCATCCGCCTCAAGCAGGTCCCCGACGGCGTTCGCCTGGTCGCCGGCATGACGGCGACCGTCGAGGTCGAGCCGCGCGGCGGGCGGCCCGCCCGTTGATGGAATCAGGTCATTGCTGGGGGCGCCAACCGACGGCCAGAGCGCGTGGCTGAAACGCGCCTGCGCGTGCTGGATCGGGCGGAGCTGCCCGTCGATACCGTCCGGCTCGCGCGTTTCCTGATCGGCAAGATGCTGCAGCGGGTGGTGGCCGCGGGTGTCGTGAGTGGTCGCATCGTCGAGACCGAAGCGTATGACATCGGCGACCCTGCCGGGCACGCCTACCGCGGCATGACCCCGCGCACCCGCTCGCTGTTCCTCGAACGCGGGCACGCCTATGTCTACCTGGCCTACGGGACCTCCTTCATGCTCAACGTCTCGAGCGAAAAGCCGGGCGTCGGCGCCGGCGTCCTGATCAGGGCGATCGAGCCGATCAGCGGCATCGGGCTGATGCAGCAAAATCGCGGCACCGAAAAGCTGCGCGACCTGACGCGCGGCCCGGGCCGGCTGTGCGCCGCCCTGGAAATCGATCGCCGGCTCGATGGACTCGACCTTTGCCGCGAGGGACCGCTCAGCCTGGCAGACGACGCGCAGCCGGCCGGCGCCATCGGACGGGGCACACGGATCGGCCTCACCCGCGCGGCCGACAGCCGCCTGCGATTCTACGTCCGCGGGAACCGGTTCGTCAGCGGCCCGCGGACGCTCAACAGATGAAAGGCGTGGCGATCCGCTGCATCGACGCTACACTCAAGGCGACAGAGGAGGGCGTAGAGTGAGACATCTTCTTGCGATCGGCGGGCTCGTGATGCTGTTGACCGGAAGTGAAGCTGCCATGGCACAGCAGGTGCCGGACTTGAAGGGGACGTGGATCCCGGCCAAGGGCGCGCATCTCGTCGAGGGACCGACCAAACACCAGCAGAGCGGAACCGTGCCGGTCCCCGGTGACGACACGCTGCGAACGCACACCTCGAAATTCGTCTTCCGGTTCGACCGACAGGAAGGCCGGACCTTCTGGGGAAACCTTTCGTCGGCCAAGGTGTCCGAGAAGGTGATCGGGGCCATCTCGGCGGATGGCAAGCGCTTCGTCATGACGGACGATGACGGGCGGTTCGACGGCCTCTTCGTGGACAACGACACAATGGATTATTGCTATGCCCATATCACGGCGACAGACAGAGCCGTCGCGTGCGGGTTGTTGATTCGGGAAAAATAAGAGTGACGAGCAGCGACGCTGCCGGGCATGCCGGCGCCCTGCGCCAGCATCTTTAACATCGACGCGTCGCCTTTGGCGTCGCCCAGGAGGCTGCATGGCGCTGCTCATCGTCAATCTGGACAAGGTCATCGGCAGCGCCCAGGCGTTTCGTGAAGCGTTCAAGGCGCAGATTCCCGATCTGCCGATTCGCTTCTGGCCCGACGCGGGCGAGCCCGGGGACATCGAATACCTCGCCTTCATGCATCCGGATTTCGACCTGCTTCCGGCCTTTCCCAACCTGAAAGCCATGTTCAGCCGTTCGGCCGGCGTGGAGGCCTTCGCCCGGCATCCGAAGCTGCCGAAGGTCCCGCTCGGCAAGGTGGAGCCGCTGGGCGGCGACCCGATGATGACGGAATACGTCATCATGCACGTCCTGCGCTTCCATCGCGACATGCCTGCCTACCAGGCGGCCCAGGCGAACCGCGAATGGCGCCGGGCGCCGATCGTCCGGCCCGAGCAAAGGCGGGTTGGTTTCCTGGGCTTCGGCATGATGGCCAAGGCGCCGGCGCTGGTCCTGCAGTCGCTGGGCTTCAAGGTCTCCGCGTGGGTCCGCTCACCGCGCGAGGCCGCCGAGGTTCCCCTCTTCCACGGCCGCGATCAGCTCGCACCGTTTCTCGGTCAGACCGATATCGCCGTCTGCCTGTTGCCGCTGACGGCGGAAACCGAGGGCATCTTCTGCGCGCGCACGTTTGCCATGATGCCCCGAGGCGCCATGCTGGTGAATGTCGGGCGCGGCAAGCACGTGGTCGACAACGACCTGATCGCCGCGCTCGATTCGGGACAGTTGTCATACGCCGCATTGGACGCCCTGTGGCCCGAGCCGCTGCCGCCGGAAAGCCCGCTGTGGCTTCATCCCAAGGTCACGATCATGCCGCACGTGGCGCGGCGGCCGACCGTCGCCCAGCTGGTCAGCGAGGTCGCGGCGAACATCCGCAGCCTCAAGGCCGGAGGACAGCTCCTGCAGGAAGTCGACGTCACGCGGGGCTACTGAAACTCCAGCTCAGCCCGCAGAAACGCGTCGCCGTCTCCTCGGTTCGGAGGACGCGGATTTCAGGCGCGACCGATATCGTTCGTCATCCATCCCGAGGTGGATGCAAGCGACATCGTGGAGTTTGGCAATCATGCTCACAAGCATCGGGCGCGCCGAGGACCGGAGGACGGGTCCAACCGCGGACTTTCAGGGCAAGCTGCGGACAGAGGGCAAAGGCAAATCGATAACGTCCGCCATCGCGGTGATTTGTGCGTTTGCCGCGATGGGAATGCTCGCCACCAATATCTTCCTGCCCTCGCTCACGACCATGGCGGCCGACCTGCAGGTGTCGAGTGCCGCCATCACCTCGACGATCTCGATCTTTCTCGCGATCTTTGCCTTTGGACAATTGATCGTCGGGCCGTTGTCGGACCGGTTCGGACGGCAAATCCCGGTTCTGGTCGGGCTTTGCCTCTTCGTGGCCGGCACGATCTGGTGCGCGTTCGCCGGTGACCTGGCGAGCCTGCTGGTCGGCCGGGCGATACAGGCAGCCGGCGCCTGCGCGGCGACCGTCCTGTCGCGGGCGATTGCCCGGGATCTGTTCGATGGCCAGGCGCTGGCAAGGATCATGGCATCGATCACGATCGCCACCGCCGCCGCGCCGGGCCTCTCCCCCCTGGTCGGCAGCGCGCTCGATCATTTCCTGGGCTGGCGATCGGAATTTGCCTTCGTGGCGATCTTCGCCAGCGGCGCCCTGCTGGCGTTCGTGATCTTCATCGGTGAAACCAACGGGTCCGCCAACGGTTCCATGAATCCCTTCGCGGTCGGCGCTTCCTATCTTGGCCTGCTGCGGGATGCCAGGTTCCTCGTGCCGGCGCGGACCTCGAGCCTGCTGATGGCCGGCCTGTTTGCCGTCTTCACGGCGGCGCCGCGCGTGTTCCTCGAACATTTCGGATTCTCGCCGGTCGCGCTCGGCCTGGTATTCGCCGCCGTCGTCGTGCTGGTGTTCGCGGCCAGCACGCTGGCGCCCGTCCTGTCGGCGCGGCTCGGCTTCTATCGCGCAACGCTGGTCGGCCTGGGACTGACGGTGATCGGCGCCACAGCCCTTCTGCTCGCCGTGATGGTCGCCCGGCACGCGTTCCTGCCGTTCGTGCTGGGCGCGGCGATCTTCCTGTCCGGCTTGGGCATCGCCAGCCCGCTGTCGAGCGCGGCGGCGCTGTCGCCCTTCGGCGACAAGGCCGGAGCAGCGGCCGCCTTGTTCGGCTTCGCGCAAATGGCGGGGGCGGCCTGTGGCGCCCTGCTCGCGGCGATCCTCTCGCGCGATCCGGCGCTCGGGCTGGCGATGGTGCTGGCCCTGGCCTCGCCGCTGGCGATGATCCTGCACGGCCGCGAGGGGCGGCTTGCCGCCGCACGTGCGTGAGCCGGCGCGCGTGATCCGATGAGTCGCAGATTTGCCCTGGTCTACGGCGCCATGGTTTGCCTGCTCGTGTGCTGGCGCCTGCAGGCCTGCTCGCCACTGCCCTCGGAGTCGGCAGTGCTGCTGCCGTGCTGGACTCAAACCTTGTCGGCGGAGCCTCGCCCGGGCGAAGCGTGCTGCTGCCCGTCCTCGTCCCGCTGACGGGCTTGGCGGCCGCCCCTGTCCTTCTGGCCCCTATCCATATTCCGCCATCATCAGCAGAACGCGGCGGCGCGGCCGGCGCCATCCTCCGATTGGAGGATGCACCGTCCCGCCGGGCATAGTACGGGTCCGCTTCGCCTGGATACGCCTTAGGCAGGCCTGATCTGAAAATGAATGCAGCGTCACGTCCAAGAGCGGTCGCGGCGGTTGCGTCGCCACGCAGCCCCGACGATCAGCAGCGACTGAGCGATCTGATCGGCGTCGTCTACGATGCCGCCATCGACCCTTCGCTATGGGAGTGCGCCATCGAACGGGCGGCCACTTTCGTCGGCGGCACCGGGGCCGCGCTCATCAACAAGGATGTCGGGGCCCACAACGCCGTCAGTCAGCACGAGTTCGGATTCCAGAGGCTGCCGGTCGCGCTGTTCGAGCCGATCTATCCGGCCGCCGAGCCGCACTTTCTCGGCGACATCGAGCAGCCGATTGCGACCAGCGAGCTGATCCCTTTTGGCGAACTCCGGCGGACCGAACTGTATCGTCGAATGGGCGCGGCCCCAGGGCTTCGTCGATTTCATCAGCGCGGTTCTCGACAGGACGACCATCAGCTCGGCCATCTTCGGCGTGTTCCGCCACGAGCGAAACGGCCTGGTCGATGAGCGGGCGCGCCGGCAGATGCGATTGATCGCGCCGCACATCCGCCGCGCCGTCCTGATCGGCAGGATGTTCGAGTTCAAGGCCGGCGAAGTCGCGACCTTCGTCGATGCCCTCGATGGGCTCAGCACGAGCATGTATCTGGTCGACGCGGACGGACGCCTCATTCACGCCAATGCCGCCGGCCGCGTCCTTCTCGCCGAAGACGATATCCTGGGTTCCGCCGGCGGGCGGCTGGTGGCCTGCGATGCACGAGTCCAGCGGACGCTGCGGGAGATTTTTGCCGCCGCGGGCCAGGGCGACGCCGCCGTGGGCATCAAGGGGATCGCGGTGTCGCTCGCCGGCCGGGACGGCGAGCGTTACGTCGCCCATGCGCTGCCTCTGGCGTCAGGCGCGCGCCGCCGCGCCGGCATCGATCGTGCGTCCGTCGCCGCCCTGTTCGTCCGCCGGGCTGCCCTGGTCGCCTCTTCGGCCTCCCAGGTCATCGGCGAGACCTTCAAGCTGACGCCGACCGAGCTGCGCGTCCTGCTGGCCATCACCGAGGTCGGCGGCATACCGGAAGTCGCCACGGCGTTCGGCGTTGCCGACACGACGGTCAGGACGCACGTCAACCGCCTGTTCGAAAAGACCGGCGCCTCGCGGCAGGCCGACCTCGTCAAGCTGGTGGCGGGCTATACGACGCCGCTCGCGAACTAGAGGCGCCAGCTCCTCCCGCTGTGCTCCGTGCTTAGAGCATGATGCGTCCGGCTGGAATCTGCCGGACCCATCATGCCCTGTCGAAACCGCGATCACCGGTGCGCGCCGCGCTCGGCATGATGGGTCCGGCTGGAATCAGCCGGACCCATCATGCCCTGTGAGCCCGCGATCACCGGTGCGCGCGAATGAGGGAGGTGGAACCGCATGCGGTTCCACCTCACTCATTCCGCTCTAAGGCGATCCCGATAAGCTGGCCCGCGTGATCGTGGATTTTGCCGATGCGCCGGACCCGCCGCTTCGCCTGCCGCTCGGCAGCGATACCGTTGCGGCCATCGAAGCGAAGCACGCATCCGACGCCGCAATCCTCGCGGCATGGCGGGCGGTTTCTATATCGACCGACTTCGCGCAGCCCTCGCTCTAGCGGCTGCCGGCCAGCTTCTTGGCGTCCACCAGAAGCGATTGCAACTGCGGCAGCGACCGTTCCGCGTGACGGCGGAGAGAGCCGTCATTGCCGTTCTGGGAAAAGGCGCCGTACTGAGCGACGGCCGCGGTCTGCACACGGAGCTGTGCGTCGGCGTAAGCGGTGTCGAACTCCGCCCCCTGAAGCGAGTTCAGGCGGGTCATCGCATCGCCTGCGATCTTCCTGACCTCCTCGTCGGGCGCCATGGTCACGCCGGCTTCGCTGCGATTTCTCGTCAGGTATTGGGCGTTTGTCGTGTATTCGGCAATCGCGCGCGTGGCATAGGCGCGGACGAGTTCGTTCGAAGATTTGGCGAGCGCCAACTGGCCCGACTTGATCTCGAAGTCGTTGACGGTCTCGGCGAAGCCGACGAACTGCGCGTCGGGCAGGGCATTCACGGCATATACCGAGGCGGCGTGCGCGATCGGCGCCGTAGCGACGGCGACAAGAAAAGTGCGACGAATGATCGGAGTCATGAGCGTCTCCCTTGTTTCCGGACAGAAACGACTTGAGAACGCGGACTGTCGCCCACCGGTTAAGACGGTGGGCTCGCGTCTCCTTGGCGATCGACTTGTTTGTGTGCCGGCGCATTCCTGCGCCGGCACCTAAACTGCCTACGACTTGGGCGTGATCGAGGCCACGACCAGCCGGCTGTTGAGCTCGGTCAGGTTGTCGCCCTGCTTGACCCGCGGCAGCTGCTGGCGGCCTGCGTCCGTGGTCACGTCATAGGTGCGCACCTCGCCGCCACCGGGATTGACCAGCGTGATGGTGTTGGCACCAGGGTTGACGCTCACGACCGTCCAGTTGCCGATCGACTGGGAGAGCCTGGCGCCGTCCACGCCCTGGTTGGTTTCCACGGCGACTGCCGCGCTCGCCGCGCCGGGGGCCGGCGTCTTCACACCGGGGCTGGAGAGCACGAAGGTGCGCGTGTCCTCAACGGCCACCTCGACGTTGTCGCCGACCTTCGTGCTGGTGATGTTGGCGGCCATCGGGCTCACGCTCAGCATCCGGTTCGTGCCGTCGGCGGAGGTGATGGTCAAGGTACGGGCAGTGGTATCGACGGCCGCGATGCGCCCGACGATCGAGTAGTGGGTCGTCGTCTGTATGCCGACCGTCGCCTGGTCCTGTGCGTAGACAGGACCGCCGGCCAGCGCCGAACCCGCCAGGGCAACGACTATCAAGGATCGCCTGATCAACAACATGATGGCCTCCTCTTGTTCGCAAGACGCCTGACGCACCGCATCGACTCATCCTACCCCAATCGCGTTGTCGGCGGAACACGGTCACAACTTTATCGCGCATGCTGACAAGGTCATGACTACTGACCTGCCGACGCATTCCGCTGCTCGCGGGCTGAGGAGCGATCGGTGAGGCAGACTCAGTTCCGCGGGTTGCGCAGCACGATGCAGTTGCCGCCGGCGGCCATCAGCTTCGTGCACAGCGCGTTCGCGGCCTGGCGGCTGCCTTCCGAGACCCGCACGAGGAACGGCGAGCCCGCGCGCCGGCGGCCGTCGAGGACCAGCGGCAGGCGGTCGCCCAGGACGGCGCTGTACTTGCGGCGCAACCGCTCGTAGGCGGCCAGCACACCGGCTTCGGTCCAGTTGCCGGCGAGCTGGACACCCCATGGCCCCCAGGCCGGGCTGGCCGTGAGATCGGGACGGCTGCGCGAGCGCTCGATCATCGACTTGGCGATCTCGGCGCAGCGCGCGCCCATTTCCGGGGTCGTGTCCGGGGACGATGTTCGGGGACGGCGCAGCCGAGGCCGCGAGCTGCGGCGGCGATTTCGACGCCCACGCCTCCGCGGCATAGCCGGTGACGATCATGACGTAGGCCTGCGTCTCGGCCGGAAGGACGCCGCGCCTGGCGAGCCAGGCCTCGACCGGGCCGGGACCGGCATTGTAGGCCGCGGCGGCGAGGCCCAGGTTGCCGCGGAAGGTGGTGCGCAGCTCGCGCAGGTAGCTCGCCGATTCGCGCAGCGCCTGCAGCGGCTCGAAGGCGTTGGTGAGACCGCGCATCTTCGCGGTTCCCGGCATGAACTGCGCGATGCCCTGCGCGCCGGCCGGGCTCACCGCGCCGGGATCGAAGCGGCTCTCCTGCCAGATCAGGCGCGTGAAGAACTCCTCGGGCAGGTCGTTGCCGGCCGCCGCCTGCGCCAGCGTCCGGCAGATGTCGTTAACGGACGGATTCGAACCCTTTGATGGCGCATCGCTCGTCGCGGCGGTCGCAGGCTCGGCGCGCGCCGGCGTCGGTGGCGCCAGGGCCGCGGCGAGCACCGCACACGCCGCCGTGAGCCGCACCGCCGACTTCCAGGGGAGCATCGCGGCCAGGTCGCGCTCCTGCTGCAGCGGAACAGCTCTACCGGTTCCGCGCCTTCAATCTTTTGCGTATTCCAGGCGGAAGCCGTCGCCCCAGCGCTTGATATGGCCGACCGAGGGCGACGGGAAGTGCATCGTGCAGCACAACGTGTCGGTATCGCAGTAGCGCTCGAAGAAACTCCGGCGCGTCCGGGAAGCCTGCTCGCGGTCGGTGTCGACGCGCATGACCAGTTCGGGATAGCGGGCCTGGATCGGCGAATGGATCAGGTCGCCGGTGAACACCGCGGCGTCGCCGCCCTTGCCGGCGCAGACCGCGAAATGGTCGGGCGTGTGGCCCGGGGTCGGGGCCAACCGGATATGGTCATTGAGCGCATGATCGCTGGTGACCAGTTCGGCCCGGTTGGCCTCGATGATCGGCAGCACGCTGTCGGTGATCTGGTCGAGCGGCGTCTTCTGATGGATCTCGCTCCAATAGGTGTATTCTTTTTTCGAGAACAGGTAGCGCGCCTTCGGGAAGGTCGGGACCCAGCGGCCATTCTCCAGCCGCGTGTTCCAGCCGACATGGTCGCCGTGCAGATGCGTGCACATCACGAAATCGATGTCCTCGACCCCGAGGCCGGCAGCCTTCAGCGCATTCATCCAGTTGCCGTCGTTCTTCTTGTTCCAGGTCGGCCGCAGCGGGAAGTTCTTGTCGTTGCCGATGCAGCTATCGACCAGGATATTGTGGTGCGGCGTCTTGACGATATACGACTGGAAGCACAACACGACATTCCCGCTCGCGCTGTCATAGCCGCCGGGCGCCAGCCAGGACAGGTTCTCGCCCGAGCGTTTCCTTCGACAATGTCGGCAGGAAATCGAGCATCGGCGTGAAGCCGCTCTCCTGCTCGACGAGCCGGTGGATGGTCATGTCGTTGACGGAAAAACTCGTGCGCATGGCTCGCATCTCCTGACCGCGGGGCTACCCGAAATTGGCGGTGCAATCGTAGTCCGGCCTGGAGCCGGCGACAAACGGCACCTTCAGCCGGGCGAGACGACCTTGACGTGTTGAGGCCGCAGATAGCCCACGACCAGCCGCGTGACCTCGTCGATGAAGCGGTCGCGGTGCGTGCACGTCCCGGGCAGCGCATCGGGCTTGTTGATGACGAACTCATGGGTCAGGGCTTCGACAGTGGTCACACAGATCGAGGTCGCGGTGTCGAGGTCGGTGACGGCGATCTCGTTCCGGCGTTCCTCCAGATAGCTCCTGACCAGCAGAAAGGTTTCGCGCTGCAGCGCTTCGATCTTGGCGAGCTGGCCCATGCGCGGCACCTGATCGGCGAAGATGCGATGCAAGGCGGGATCGACCAGATGGGCGTCGACGGTCACCCGGACCAGCTCGCGCATCGCCGTCGCAAGATCGCACGACGCCACTTCCTTCAGGGCGTCGCGCACCAGCTGCAGCATTTCCCGGTTGTGGCGCGCGACCAGCGCCGCCACCAGCGCCTCCTTGTTGGGGAAGTACTGATAGAGCGAGCCGACGCTGACGCCGGCCTTGGCGGCGATCCGGTTGGTGCTGGCGCGATCGTATCCTTCGCGCACCAGAACGCGAGCGGTGGCGTCGAGCAGCGTCTCCACCGTCACGCGGGAGCGCCTCTGCGAGGCCGATTTTCGCGGGATCGTCGGGATCTTGCGCGCCATGTGAACGGCCGTCCGCCAATGCGAGTAGACAATGTGAGTCATAGCTCGCAAATACGAAGCGGGCAACGTCCCTCACTTTCACACTCAAGGATGAAAGGCACTGCGATGCTTACCCTCCCCTATCGCACCCTGATGCAGCAGAAGCGCTGGGCGACCAACGGCCTGAATTCGGTCATCGCCGACAACCTCGAGCGCCTGCCCGCCGACGAAGCAGTCCTGGTCCGCCGTCTGCTCGACCACATCCAGACGGTCGACGAGATCTTCAGCCGCAATCTCGAAGCGCGGCCGCACGGCCATCGGGCACCCCGCTCGACCGAACTCCCCTCCTTCGAGGCGCTGGCGAGCAAGGCCCGATCGACGGCCGACTGGTATGCCGATTATGCCGATGCGCTGCGACCCGAAGAGGTCGACGAAGTGATCGCCTTCGCCTTCTCGAACGGCGAACCCGCGCGCATGACGCGCGGCGAGATGCTGCTGCACGTCGCGACGCATAGCGCCGGTCACCGCGGCCAGGTCGCGCTCCTGCTGCAGAAGAACGGCATCCAGCCCTGGCCGGATCGGCTCACGGACTTCCTGGGAGCCGAGGATGCCGGTCCCGAACACGAAGAGCGCAAGTGGCCTAAGTCTGTGCCGGGAGCGCCCCTCCCGGCGATGCAGCCCGACGGGAACGTTCCCGCCATCCATCCGTTCGTCTCCCGACAGGAGCGTACCCATGGATTTCCGCATCAACGGCCGCGCGGTCGCCGTCGACGTCGACCTGCGCACTTCCCTTTTCGACCTGCTGCGCGACCATCTCGGCCTCACCGGCTCCAAGAAGGGCTGCAACCAGGGCGCCTGCGGGGCCTGCACGGTGCTGGTCGACGGTGAGCGCATCAATAGTCTGCCTGGCGCTCGCGGTGCAGTATCAGGGCCGCGAGATCACGACGGTCGAGGGCCTGGCGGACGGCGATCGGCTGCACCGCCTGCAGGCGGCGTTCGTGGCGCATGACGGCTTCCAGTGCGGCTATTGCACGCCGGGGCAGCTCTGCTCGGCGATCGCCATGGCCGACGAGCTGGCGCGCGGCGTGCCGAGCCACGTCACCGCGGACCTCGCCGCCGCGCGACATCGCGCTCAGCCGCGACGAATTGCGCGAGCGCATGAGCGGCAACCTTTGCCGCTGCGGCGCCCATAACGGCATCGTCGAGGCGATCGCCGAGACCTTCGGCGCCGAAGGTCACGGGCGACGCGGGAGTGCCGCGGGAGAAGGCGGCATGATCCCCTTCACCTACAGCCGCGCCGCCGATCCCGCCGCGGCGATCCGCGACGCCGCGCAGGCCGGCGCAGCTTACCTCGGCGGCGGCACCAACCTCGTCGACCTGATGCGCGAGGGCATCGAGCGACCGCGGGCGCTGGTCGACGTCACCGGCCTCGATCGCGGCATCGCCGAGCTGGAAGGCGGCGGCCTGCGGATCGGCGCGGCGACCATGTCCAACACCGCGCTGGCCGCGGACCGTCGCGTGCGCACGCGCTACCCGCTGCTGACGCGCGCCATCGTGGCCGGCGCCTCGGCGCAGATCCGCAACATGGCGACGGTCGGCGGCAACCTGCTGCAGCGCACGCGCTGCCTCTATTTCTACGACGACGCCGCGCGCTGCAACAAACGCGCAGCCCGGGCACGGGCTGCGATGCGCGGGACGGCTTCAACCGCATGCACGCGATCCTGGGCGCGTCGGAGGCCTGCGTCGCGACGCATCCCTCCGATCATGTGCGTGGCGCTCGCCGCGCTCGACGCGACCGTGCATCTCGCGGGCGCAGACGGCGTCGCGCACCCTGCCGTTCGAGGCGCTGCACCGCCTGCCGGGCGAGACGCCCGACCGCGAGACCGAGCTCCGCCCCGGCGAGCTGATCACCGCGGTCGAGCTGCCGCCGCTGCCGATCGCGCGGCGCTCGACCTATCGCAAGGTGCGCGACCGCGCGAGCTACGCCTTCGCCCTGGTCTCGGTCGCGGCGGCGCTCGAGGTCGGCGACGACGGCAAGATCCGCGACGTGCGGCTGGCGCTGGGCGGCGTGGCCCACAGGCCGTGGCGCGCCCATGCGGCGGAAGCGGTCCTGCGCGGCGCGCCGGCCGACGAAAAAACCTTCCGGCAGGCCGCCGAGGCCGAGCTGGCGGCGGCGCGGCCGCTGCGCGACAACGGCTTCAAGATCGAGCTGGCCCGGCGCACGATCGTCGCCGTGCTCGCGCAACTCGCCGCAGGACGGACGGGAGGCCGCGCATGAGCATGACCGGAATCCTGCGCACGGTGCTGCGCCATGTGCCCGACGCCCTGGTGCCCGGCACGCGGCCGGAGGGCACGCCCTCGCCGGCGAACGGGCATCATGGCCATGTCGGCGCGCCGGTTTCGCGGTTCGACGGCGCGCTGAAAGTCCGCGGCGAGGCGCGGTTCGCCGCCGAGGTGGCGATGGAGGGGCTGCTCCATGCCGCGGTCGTGCATTCGACGATCGCGCGCGGCCGCATCGCCACGCTGGATACGGCGGCGGCCGAGGCGGCGCCCGGCGTCGCCCTGGTGATGACCCATCGCAACGCGCCGCGGATGAAGCCGCCGCAGGCGTTCGGCGAGGGCGACGGCGTGGCCGGCAGCAACCTGCCCATCCTGCAGGACGATTCCGTGCACTGGAACGGCGAGGCGGTCGCCGTCGTGCTGGCCGAGACGCAGGAGCAGGCCGACCATGCGGCCGGGCTGGTCGCGGTGACCTACGCGCCGGCGGAGGCCGTCACCGATTTCGCCGCGGCGCGGGCCAAGGCGCGCCGTCCCGACTCGGTGCTGGGCGAGCCGGCCCTTGTCGAGATCGGAAATGCCGAGAAGGCGCTGGCCGCGTCCGTCCATCGGGTCGACGAGACCTATGTGACGCCGTTCCTGAACCACAACGCGATCGAGCTGCACGCCGCGACGGTGCGCTGGGACGGCGATAAGCTGATCGTGCACGACGCCACGCAGATGATCTCCAGCACCGCGGGCGCGCTCGCCAAGGTGTTCGGGCTGAAGCCCGATCAGGTGCGCGTGCTGTCGCCGTTCGTCGGCGGCGGCTTCGGCGGCAAGGGCCTGTGGAGCCACCAGATCCTGGCCGCCGCCGCGGCGAAGCTGGCGGGCCGGCCGGTGCGGCTGGTGGCTGAGCCGCGAGGGCGTCTATCGCCTGATCGGCGGCCGCACGACGACGGTGCAGCGGGTGGCGCTGGGCGCCTCGCGCGACGGCACGCTCGACGCGCTGATCCATACCGGCACCGTCGCCATGACGGCGCACAACAACGTGCCCGAGCAGTTCACCTTCCCGGCCCGGCACATGTATGCCGCCCGGAGCTTCCGGCTGGAGCAGAAGGTGGCCGACATGGACATGCTGGCCAACACCTTCATGCGCGCGCCCGGCGAATCGGTCGGCACCTTCGCGCTGGAGAGCGCGATCGACGAGCTGGCGCACGCTATGAAGATCGACCCGATCGAGCTCCGCCGCCGCTGGGAGCCCGGGCGCGACCCGACCAGCGGCTCGCCGCATTCGTCGCGCCACCTGCTCAAGGCCTATGCCGACGGCGCGGCGCGCTTCGGCTGGGACAAGCGCGATCCGGGCCGGGCCGCCGCGACGGCGAATGGCTTGTCGGCATGGGCGTCGCCACCGCGACCTATCCCTACTACCGCATGCCCGGCGCGCGGGCGCGGCTGCGGCTCGACGCGGACGGCAGGCTCACGGTGTCGACGGCGGGCCATGAGATGGGCATGGGCACCGCCACGGTGCAGGCCCAGCACGCCGCCGACCGGCTGGGCGTGCCGCTGGAAGACGTGTCGTTCGAGTACGGCGACAGCGCGCTTCCGGCGGGCGCGATGGCCGGCGGCTCGTCGCAGACCGCAGGCACCGTCGCCGCGGTGGCGGCGGCGGCCGAGGCACTGCTCGCCCAGGTGCTGAAGCTTGCCGGCAACGACAGTCCGCTCGGCGGCCTGAAGATCGGCGAGGTCGTCGCGCGCGACGGCGGCTTGGCCGATGCCGAGCGACCCGTCGCGGCACGAGAGCTACGCCTCGATCCTGGCGCGCGCCAAGCGCGACTTCGTCGAGGCCGAGGAAGGCGGCTCGCCGCCGCTCGAGCAGATGAAATACTCCATGCACTCGACCGGTGCGCAGTTCACCGAGGTCGGTGTCAACGCCGTGACCGGCGAGGTGCGCGTGCGGCGCTTCCTTGGGTCGTTCGACTGCGGCCGCATCCTCAACCCCAAGACGGCGGCCAGCCAGTTCCGCGGCGGCATCATCATGGGCATGGGCCTGGCGCTCTCCGAGGCGACGCTGCTCGATCCGCGCAGCGGCCGGGTGATGAACCCGAGCCTCGCCGAGTACCACGTGCCGGTGCATCTCGACGTGCCGGAGATCGACGTGATGTGGACCGACATCCCCGACCCCCAGGCGCCGCTCGGCGCGCGCGGCATCGGCGAGATCGGCATCACCGGCACGGCGGCGGCGATCGCCAACGCCGTGTTCAACGCCACCGGCAGGCGCGTGCGCGACCTGCCGATCACGCTCGACAAGCTGTTGTGACGGCCCGCGTCTAGAAGAAGACGAAGGACCGCACCACGACGTTCTTGCGGCAGCGCGCATCGGCCGGCGCGGTCGGGTCGATGCAGGCGGTGTGGAAGGACCAGCGCGAGACCGAGCCGTCGGTGACGGAGTTGTAGCATTTCAGCATCGAGACCTCGGTCGGCGTCTGGCGCGGGAACCAGTACCATTCGTGACCGGGACGGTAGGTGAAGCGCGTGGTCTCGCCGACCCGGTCGTCGTAGATCCGGTAGTTGGTGATGTAGGGCTGGTCGGCAAAGGACGGCCAGGCGCAGAGCACGAAGGGGAACTGCTCGACCGTCTCCATCGGCTTGGCGAGATTTATGGACACGAAGCGCCGCGACATCTTGGCGTCGGCCTCGGCCTCCGTGTAGTGCTGCGGCCGCCCGAAATTCCGCAGGTTCCGGGTGAGCAGCTCGCGGCAGCGCACGCGGCCCGAGTTGTCGTTCAGGTCGTTGTGCACGAGGTTGGCGTAGCGGGCGTTCACGCCCGGATTCTTGTTGTCCTGGTCTTCCGTGCGGTCGCCGGCATAGTCCTTGTCGAAGACGTCGTGGTTGTAGACCAGGGCATCGGTCGCGCCGGGGAAGAAGTCGAGCAGGAGCTTCTCGATCTCGGGGTAGAAGACGCGCTCGACCTCCGCGGCATCGTAGAAGTTCGAGCATTTCGACTCGAGATGGGCCAGCGAGACGCCGAGCCGGTCCATGCATTCGGGGCTGTCAGGCGAGAGGCCCGGGTAGTACTGGCCGATGCGCCGCGCGTCGCGCATCACCTGCGGGAAATAGAGGTCGCGCCGGCGGTTGCCTTCCTCGCTCATCCGCAGGATCGCCGCGACATCGGCGCGCGCCGGATCCCGCCAGACGGCGTTGGACGGCACGACGGAATAGGTCGGCCGCTCGTGGACGGTATAGGGCAGCGGCAGCGCCAGGCCGCCGTCGGGGGCCTTGATGCTGTTCGATTCGCGGATGTACTTCAGGCACTCGTCGTAGTCGCGGAACGCGAGGCCCCACCGGGTCTTGATCGGGCCGGGCGGCGCCTTGTCGATCATGTCGATGACGCGCTGGCCCTCGCCGTCGGCGATCTCGGCGAGCGCATCCTCGAGCGCCGCGGCGGTTCCCGCATCGCCGTCGCGGTCGAACGACATGTAGGACAGGCCGCCGTTCGCCGCGATGGGCGGCGGCTGGCCTTCCGTGCGCTGGAGCGACGGCACATAGGCGGGCGGAACGCCCGCCGTCTCCGCGGCAACGTCATTCCTGGCGACCTCGAGCTGGGCCATGGCACACCTCCGGTTGGTTGGGAAGGAAGCGTGGCACAGGGAGGCTGTGCTTTCCACATCATGAATCTTTTCCGCTTCATAAATCCGATTCATGCGAACGTAGGCTGGGGCTTCACGGAGAAAGGAACAGCTCATGGCCAAGAACACGATCTGCGTGTGGTACGACAAGGACGCCGAGGCCGCGGCGCGCTTCTACGCCGCGACCTTTCCGGACAGCACGGTCGGCGCCGTCCACCGCGCGCCCAGCGACTACCCCTCCGGCAAAAAGGGCGATGTGCTGACGGTCGAATTCACCGTCGCCGGCGTGCCCTGCCTCGGCCTCAACGGGGGTCCCATGTTCAAGCACACCGAAGCCTTCTCCTTCCAGATCGCCACCGACGATCAGCAGGAGACCGACCGCTACTGGAACGCCATTGTCGGCAATGGCGGCCAGGAGAGCGCATGCGGCTGGTGCAAGGACAAATGGGGCATCTCCTGGCAGATCACGCCGCGCGTGCTGACCGAGGCGATGGCGAAAGGCGGCGACGAGGCAAAGCGCGCCTTCGACGCGATGATGACGATGAAGAAGATCGACGTCGCCGCGATCGAGGCGGCCAGGCGCGGCCGATGATCCTGTGAACCGTCGAAGCGGACGAAGTGCGCGTCTCGAAGGGTGAGGCGCGCCTATCCGCACGGCTGCAGGCGGCATCCCTATGTATGGCTATCTCCTGCGGCGCTTCTGTCGCACAACAAGGCACCAACCTCATGCAAATGGAGCCAGCGATGAAACGCAGCTTGGCCGCGATGATGGTGGTGCTGCTGATCGGGACGAGTCTCATGCTGTCCGCTTGCGGACGGAGCTTCGAGCCCGGCACGTCGGTATTCCACCCTGGCGCTCCCGTGCTCGAGCCGAGCCAGCCCTATGGCTCGGTCGATCTTGTCGGCTGGCGATAGGGGATCGCGTTACCCCACGGCCGCAAGCACGGCGGCCCCGTCAGCCGTGCCGCGGCAAGGAGAAGCCGGCACTGGTCAGCAGGCGCTCGAGCACGGGAATGGACGCTGCTGCGTTGCCTTCCTGGCACTTGGCCACCGCCTCGCCACCGACCACGCCGGGCGTGGTATCCATATGGCCCGAGGAACTCGGGCCCGAGATAGCGCGGCGTAGAGGTCGCTGCAGCTTGGCGCAATAGCTCAGGTCGGCCGGCGGCTGTGCCGTCTTGAAAGCGCCGATGCCCGTCAGTCCAGCGTCTCGAGCAGTCGCGCACAGAGATAGGTGCGCGGCATCAGGGAGGAGAAGTAGATCTGCTCGTAGGCGGCGTGCGCCCCCTTGCCGTCGGCGCCCAGCCCGTCGAGCGTCGGGATGCCGAGTGCGGCGGTGAAGTTGCCGTCGCTGCCGCCGCCGGTCAGCGGCACGTCGTTCAACTCCTTGCCGATCTCGCGGTAGATCGCCTGCGCCTTGCCGAACAGATCGGAAATGCCGGCGTCCTTCTGGTAGGGCGGCCGGTTCATGCCGCCGGTCACGCTGACCTCGACATCGGCGCCGATCGGCTCGAGGCCGAGGAACCAGTGCACCATCTCCTCGGCGAGCTGCTGGCTGGGCACGCGCAGATCGATCTCGGCCGTGCATTCGGCGGAGACGACGTTGACGCCGGTGCCGCCTTTGACCAGGCCGACGTTGCAGGTGATGCCGCGCGCATAGTCGGTCTTGCCCTCGATGCGCAGGATCTGCTTCGCCATCTCGAGGATGGCGCTGCGGCCGTCCTCGTGGCGGACGCCGGCATGCGAGGCGCGGCCCTTGACCGTCATGACGAAGCGGCCGACGCCCTTGCGCGAGGTCACGACCCTGTCGCCGTCGCGGCCGGGCTCCATGACCAGGCAGTATTTGTGGCCCTTCGCGGCGGCCTCGATGCGCGCCCGCGAGGTCGGGCTGCCGACCTCCTCCTCGGGGATGAACAGGAAGGTGACCGGCAGCCTGGTCCGCTTGCCCTGCCGGATCAGGTGGCGCAGCGCGTAATAGGCGATGTAGCCGCCCGCCTTCATGTCGTAGATGCCCGGCCCGAAGACGCTGTCGCCCTCCTGGCGGATCCTGAGGTCCTTCTCGATCATGCCGATGGGATGCACGGTATCGAGATGGGCCAGCACCAGGATGCCCTTGCCTTCGCCCTGGCTCATTTCCGGCAGCGTCCTGCATTCGAGGATGTCGCCGAAGCCGTCGACGCCGGGCGTGCGCTCGAGCTTGAGCCCGAGATCGCGGAACTGGCTCTCGACCTTGTCGACCACGACATTGACCGCCCTGGCGTCGTGGCTCGGGCTCTCGATCGTCACCCATTCGACGATGCCGTCGAGCACTTCCTGCGGGTCGATCTTCGGTTCGTTCTTCAAGGTATCGGCCATCGTCGTACTGCTCCTAACGCTCTGCCGGTGCTTCCGTTCATGCTCCTCTCCCCCGCCAGGGGGAGAGGAACTTGAGACGAGACGGAGAGGTGTTACACCGGATCCCAGGTGAAATACTCGGGCGAGCGCTTCAGGTCGGTGAAGTAGGGCTTCATCGACGGCACCGCCTGCTCGGCGATCGCCTCGAGCGTCCAGCCCTCGGAATTGTGCACCGAGCGCACCGGGCGGTTGGCGTTGAACAGCATGATCTCGTTCATGCGCACGCCGAAGATCTGCGAGGTGACGCCGTCGGCGGCATCCGACAGCAGGAACACCGCCATGGGCGCGATCTTGGCCGGCGTCATCTTCTTGGAGCGCTCGAGGCGCGCCTTCTGCGCCTCGGTGTCGGCGGGGATGGTGCCGATCATGCGCGTCCAGGCGAAGGGCGAGATGCAGTTGGAGCGGACGTTGAACGCCGCCATGTCGAGCGCGATCGAGCGCGAGAGCCCGACGATGCCCATCTTGGCCGCCGAGTAGTTGGCCTGGCCGAAATTGCCGACGAGGCCCGAGGTCGAGGTGAAGTGCACGAAGGCGCCCGACTTCTGCTCCTTGAAGAAGTTGGCGGCGGCGCGGCTGACGTTGAAGGCGCCGTTCAGATGGACGTCGATCACCATCTTCCAGTCGACATGGCTCATGCGGTGGAAGATGCGGTCGCGCAGGATGCCGGCATTGTTGATGACGCCGTCGATCCGGCCGAAATTCTCGACCGCGGCCTTGACCATGCGCTCGGCGCCCGCCGGATCGGCGACGCTGTCGCCGTTGGGCACCGCCTTGCCGCCAGCCGCCGCGATCTCGTCGCAGACCTTCTGGGCGGGCGTGGTGCTGCCGCCGCCCTCGCCGTCGACGGCGCCGCCCAGGTCGTTCACCACCACCTTGGCGCCTTCCTTCGCGGCCAGCAGCGCCATCTCGCGGCCGATGCCGCCGCCGGCGCCGGTGACCAGCACGACCTTGTCCTTCAACATGTTGGGCATCTCTCGCTCCCTCTCTTTACGGTTCCAGTTTCGGGGCCCGTGGCCTCGGACGCAACAGCCGCGCGCTCAGCACGGTCGCCAGCGCGAACGGCATCAGGCCGATCACCAAGGGCATGGCGACGTAGCGGCTGCCGATCAAGGTCAGGATCGCCACGGTGATGGTGCCCATCGCGCCCATGCCCATCTGCGCCAGGCCGGCCAGCGACGACGCCGTGCCGGCGAGCCTGGGGTACATGCCGATGGCGCCGGCATTGGCGTTGGCCACGATCATGCCGGTGCCGAAGCTCAGCACCATGTGCGGGCCGACGATCGCCCACCAGGTGACGATGCCGCTGAGCGACAGGATCGCCATGACCGACAGAGCCGCCACGTGAAACCAGCCCGAGGCGCGCATGATGACGATCGGCGGCACGCGGCCGACCAGCCGATTGTTCACGAGGGTGCCGGCGGTGAAACCGGCGACCGAAAGCAGCACGATCAGGCCGAATTCGCGCGGCGAGAAGCCCAGGCCGTCCTGCAGGATGAAGGGGACGCCGGCCAGCATGCCGAAATTGATGGCGAAGGCGAAGCCCAGCGTCAGCACGTTGCCGAGGAACTGCCGATCGCGCAGCATCTCGCCTGAGCCGCGCAGCAATTTGACGAGATCGATGCGATCGCTGCGGAACTTGTTGGTCTCGCGCAGGCCCAACAGCGTGACGACCAGCAGGACCGTGCCGAAGCCGCCGACGAACCAGAAGGTCGCGCGCCAACCCAGCCATTCGCCGAGAAAGCCGCCGAGCGTCGGCGCCAGCGACGGCGCGATGTTCTGGCCGAGCGATATCCAGCTCATCACCAGCGGCATCTCCTGGAACGAATAGGCGTCGCGCGTGAGCGCGCGGCCGATCACCGAGCCCGAGGCGGCGCCCAGGCCCTGCAGGACACGCAAGCCGATCAGCCCGCCGATCGAGGGCGCCAGGGAACAGCCGAAGGTGGCGGCAGTGAAGAAAATCAGTCCGCCCAGCAGCACCGGGCGGCGGCCAAAGCGGTCGCTGAGCGGCCCGTAGAAGAGCTGGCCGACGGCGAAGCCCAGCATGTAGGTGGTGAGCGTGAGCTTGACGCTGTCGGAGCCGGCGCCGAGATCGGCGCCGACCGACGGCATCACGGGCGTGTAGATGCTCATGGTGAGCGGGCCAAAGCTGCCCAACGCCACCAACAGGGCGACGTAGCCGACGGAACGCGGGACGAGGGTCACTTCCTGGTGGCTTCCAACGCACCTTCTGCGCCGAAATCACCACCAAGCGGCATCTCCTCCTGCGCGCGCGTCATGCGGGGATAGTAGTGACGGAACGCGCCGCGGATCTCGTCGAACGGGATGTCGGCGAAGACGCCGCGATAGCCGAGGTACTCCATGTGACGCCGGCCGCCGAGATCGAACGGGTGATAGATCGAATCGGCCACGCCGTCCCAGTCCAGCGGCTTCAGCCCGAAGCGCTCGGTCAGTTCCTTGTTGAAGGCGGGCGTCGCCTTCACCCAACGGCCGTCGAGCCAGACCTCGGTGTAGCCGTGATAGAAAAAGACGTCGCTGCCCATCAGATCGGAGAGTCTCCGGGTGGTCATGTGGTTGCGCACGTCGGCATAGCCGACGCGCGCCGGGATGCCGACGGCGCGGCAGACCGCGGCCATCAGCCCCGCCTTGTTCACGCAATAACCGTGCCCCGCAGCCAGGGTGGTGCTGGCGCGATAGGCCTCGCGCTTCATCGGCGTGTTGTAGGGGTCGTAGCGCAGGTCGTCGCGCACGGCGTAATAGAGACGCAGTGCCTTGTCGCGGTCGCTGCCCTCGCCCGCCAGCCGCCTTGCATAGGCCGTGATTTTAGGGTGCTGTGAATCGATCAGATCGCCGGGCCGGCGATAGGCCTCGAAGAGGGCGCCGTCGCGCACGCTGTCGTCTCGATCGGTCTTGAGGGAGTCGTAATCCATGCCGGGCGTTCTTTACTGCAACAGTCGGAAAAGTACATGACCGAGGACGCGCAATTCACACATGCGCATATGGTGCGCTTCGACCGCCTGCTGCAGGGATCGATCGAAAAGGTCTGGGCGGTGCTCACCGACACGAGGCGGCTGCCGGGCTGGTATGGCACCGGCACCATAGAACCGCAGGTCGGCGGCAGGATCGAGCTGATGGGCGGCCATATCAGGGGCGTGGTCACCCAGTGGGAGCCGTTGCAGCGGCTGGCCTACAGCTGGAACGTGTTCAATCCCGGCGACACGGTCTCGCCCTACCCCGAATCGTACCTCAGCCTCGCGCTCGCACCGGCCGGCAACGACGTGGCGCTCACGCTCGAGCACCTGCCCGTGCTCGAGCGCTTCGTGCGGCTGAACGCCATGGGCTGGCACACCTATCTCGACATGGTGGCGGCGGCGGCGCGCGGCGAGATGGTGGAAGCGCGCGACACCTACATGGCGAAGAACGCCAGGCACTACGGCGTCGACCTGGCGAATCCGCTGGCTTGATCCCGGCCCACGGCTGATAGTCCGCAGGCAGGGGGAGCACGCTGCATGTCGGAAATGAGTGCTGACCGCGAGGGAGCAACGGCAGTCTCGGGGCGCCCGGGCCTGATCCTTGCGGCAACCATGATGGCGACTTTCATGACGGCCGTGGAGACCACGATCGTCGCAACGGCGATGCCGACGATCGTTGCCGACCTCGGAGACTTCCATCTCTTCAGCTGGGTGTTCGCCGCCTATCTGCTGGCGCAGGCCGTGAGCATACCGATCTATGGACGCCTCACCGACCTCTACGGGCGCAGGCGCGTTTTCTTCGTGGGCGCGAGCATCTTCCTCGTCGGCTCGACCTTGTGCGGCTTCGCCCAGGGGATGGTGTCGCTGATCGCCTTCCGGACGCTCCAGGGCATCGGCGCCGGCGCCGTGCAGCCGGTGGCCTATACGATCGTCGGCGACATCTACTCGCCGGCCGAGCGCGCCCGCAAGCAAGGCTACCTGTCGGCAGTCTACGGCTTCTCCGCCGTCGTCGGGCCGACGCTGGGCGCCTTCCTGGTCGAGCGTGTCGACTGGTCGATCGTCTTCTGGATCAACCTGCCGATCGGCGTCCTCGCCATGGCGATGCTGGCGGCTTTCTTCCACGAGCGGCCGCATCCCCGGCCGCCGCGCACCGACTACCTCGCCTCGATCCTGCTGCTGGTGGGCGGCAGTGCCCTGATGACGGCCCTGATCCAGAGCGGCAGCCTCAAGCCCTGGATCCTCGCCCTGTGCCTCGCGGTCGGCGTCGGCGCGCTGGGCTGGCTGGTGCGCCGGGAACGCAATGCCCCGACGCCGATGCTGCCGTTCCGGTTGTGGCGCAACCCCATCATCGCACTCGGCAACGCCGGCAGCTTCGCCATCGGCGCGGTCATGATCAGCGTCAGCGCCTTTCTGCCGATCTACGTGCAGGGCGTAATGGGCCGCAGCGCGGCGACCACCGGCGCGATGCTGGGCATCATGTCGGTAAGCTGGGCCATATTCAGCGTCGTCGCCGGACGGGTCATGATCGGGACCAGCTACCGGGTGACCGCGATGATCGGCGGCGCGGCGCTGCTGCTGGGCAGTATCGTGCTGGTCGAGCTCACGCCGGAGCGCGGTGTCGTCTGGGCGGGCATGGGCGCGCTGCTGGTCGGCACCGGCATGGGCTTCTGCAACACCACCAATCTCGTGTCGGTGCAGGCGGCAGCGGGGCCACGCGAGCGCGGCGCCGCCACGGCGTCGAACAGTTTCATGCGCATTGTCGGCCAGTCGGTCGGCGCGGCGCTGTTCGGCGCCTTGATCAATATCGCCATCATGCACTACGCGCCCGGCGCGGGAGACGTGGCCGAACGGCTGATGTCGCCCGTGCTGCGCCAGGGCCTCAGCTCTGCCGATAGCGCGACGCTCACCGAAGCCGTGGCTTGGGGGCTCAGGAGCGTCTACGTCGTGGCAGCGCTGATCGGGCTCGTCGTCGTCGCCCTGGCAAGCCGACTGCCGCGATTGCTGGGCCCGTCGGCTTTGCCGGATGAAAAGCCGGCCAGCCGCAGCGGCTGACGCTGACGACGGACAACGGTCAAAGCGCCGACGGTTCGTCCGCCGACTTGACCAGGAAATGCGCGTTGGCGGTGGCGACCGGCTTGGAACGATCGTCCTGCCAGGCCTCGGCGAAGACGTTGACCATGCGCCTGCCCTGCTTGGTCACCTTGGCCGAGGCGATGACATCGACCGGCCGCGCCGAGCGCAGGTAGTCGACGGTGATGTTGACGATCTTGGGCACGGTTTCGGTCTCGGTCTCCCACAGGAGATGGAAGATCGCCGCCATCTCGAGCATGGCGCCCAAGGTGCCGCCGTGGATCGCCGGCAGGAACGTGTTGCCGATCAGGTCGTCGTGGTAGCGCATGCGTGTCAGCAGCTCGCCGGTGCCGTTCTCGGGCGCAATCCTCATCCAGCGCGCGTAAGGGATCGCCTCGGCGAGCTGTGCGACCTTGCCCGACTTGCGCACTTCGGCCAGGCGCTGCATCAGCGCGCTCATGGCTTGACCTCCGCGCCGATCGACTGCGGACGCGTGACCTCGCCCTTGGTACCCAGCATGAAGGTTCCGGCGGCGGCGGCGATCGGATCCTTGGCATCGCCGTGGTGGGCAAAGGCCCGGGTGAAGGCGACCGAGTGCGTGATGCGGTAGCACTCCGCCTCGGCAATCACCGCCTGGCCTGGGGTCGCCGGCTTCACATAGTCGATGCGGAGGTCGAGCGTGGCGAACGGCTTGGGCTCCTTGAGCAACGTCGCCACCGACATGCCGCAGCAGCCGTCGAGCAACGCCGTCAGCGGACCGCCGGCCAGCACGCCGGTCTCGGGATTGCCGACCAGCTCCTCCCGCCACTCGAGCCGCATCGAGGCAAAGCCGCGCCGCGCGTCGACGATCTTGATGCCCAGCGCCTTGCTGTGGGGAATGGTGTCGGAGAACCATTGCTGGAAGAACGCGAGGCGCGCCGCGCGATCGGCCAGGGGATGGGGGGACGGATCGGTCATCTCTTACTCCTACTCTGCCTCCCCACACCAAGGCGAGAAGGACTATCGTACGTGGCAAATCCCGTCGTCTCGGCCGGAGCGCGAAGCGGAGAGACCTTCTCTCAGCGATAAGCGGCTTGTCGTTGAGAGAAGGTCTCTCCGCGCGGCCCTTCGGGCCTTGGTCGAGACGACGAGGTCAAAGACCCATCTGGCGCGCGGCGAGATCCTTCATGATCTCGACCGAGCCGCCGCCGATCGACATCACCTTGGTCTCGCGATAGATGCGCTCGACCTTGGCGCCGCGCAAATAACCCGCGCCGCCGAAGACCTGCATCGCCTCGTTGGCGCAGAATTCCAGGGTCGAGGTCGCCAGATTCTTGAGCATGCAGATCTCCGCCACGGGCTTCTCGCCCTGCCCGACCCGCCAGGCCAACAGATCGAGTGTCGATTTCACGGCGTTGATCCTCATCGCCATGTCGACCAGGCGATGGCGGACCACCTGGTTGGCGACCAGGGGCTTGCCAAAAGTGTGCCGTTCCCGCGCATAGGCTATCGCCTCGTCGAGACAGACCTTGGCATAGCCGCAGGCGGCGGCCGCCATGCCGAGCCGCTCCTGGTTGAAATTCAGCATGATGCCGATGAAGCCCTTGTTCTCCTGCCCGATCAGGTTTTCGACCGGAACCTTCACATCGTCGAAGAAGAGCTGGGCGGTGTCGGATGCCCACCAGCCCATCTTCTTGAGCTTGGTGCGTCCGAAGCCCGCGCGGTCGCGCTCGATCAGCAGCAGCGAGACGCCACCCGCCCCCGGTCCGCCGGTGCGCACGGCGACCGTGTAGTAGTCGGCACGCATGCCCGAGGTGATGAACATCTTGGAGCCGTTGACGACGTAGTGATCGCCCTCGCGCCGCGCCGTGGTCTTCAGGCTGGCGACATCGGAGCCGCCCGACGGCTCGGTGATGGCGAGCGCGCTGATCTTCTCGCCGGCCAAAACCTCCGGCAGGACCTTGCGCTTCATCCATTCCGGCCCGAGCGCCGCGATGGGCGGACAGCCGATCGTGTGGCTGTTGAGGCTGGCGTTGATCCCGCCGCTGCCGTGGCGCGCCATCTCCAGGGCCTTGATGATGCCGAAGAAGGGATCGGTCGGGACCCCGCCATATTCCTCGGGGAAGCCGAGCTGCAGCAGGCCGGCGGCCGAGGCCTTGCGGTAGAGCTCGCGCGGGAACTCCTCGGCCTCGTCCCACTGGTCGACATGGGGCGTGATTTCCCGCTCGACGAAGCGGCGGACGGTGTTGCGGAAGGCCTCGTGCTCTTCGCTATGGAACGGGCTGGGCGGGACGAAATCGGGCAGATGCGGCTTGTGTGAATCGGCAACGGCCATCGGGGCCTCCTCCGCTCCGGTTGTTACACTTTATAAGTTCACCGCATAGCGCGTTGACAGCGCTGAACAGCCGTTCATATTTGCAGGCAACGAGGCGGCGCGAGACCGCCCACGGCAGGGGACGGAAACTGGTTATTTTTCTGCAACTCACCCTCAATGGGCTGGCAGTCGGCTGCATCTATGGCCTGGTCGCTCTGGGATTCGTGCTGATCTACAAGGCGACCGAGCTGGTCAACTTCGCCCAGGGCGACCTCCTGATGCTGGGCGCCTTCGTCGCCTACATGGCGGTGGTCTGGTGGGGGCTCGACTACTGGCTGGCCTTCGTGATCTCGGTGGTGACGATCGGCGCGTTCGGCGCGCTGCTCGACAAGGTGGTGCTGCGT
The DNA here is from genome assembly GCA_963755585.1 of uncultured Alphaproteobacteria bacterium. Lineage (GTDB taxonomy): Bacteria > Pseudomonadota > Alphaproteobacteria > Reyranellales > Reyranellaceae > Reyranella. The sequence goes on along the minus strand of CAVWKN010000032.1, from coordinate 171,923 downwards.
CAGGTGATCGGCCAGCCGCAATTCGCCGTCGTCATGCTGACGATCGGGCTCGGCGCCATGTTCCGCACCTTCGCCAGCGTCACCTGGGGTTCGGAGATCTACACCCTGCCGACGCCGTTCGGCGGCGTGTGGACGGTGGGCGGCGTCACGCTCAGCCACCAGTACCTGTCGATCATCGTCGGCACCTTTATCCTGTGCGGCGCGCTTTACGCCTTCTTCAATCACACGCGCTTGGGCGTCGCCATGCAGGCGACCTCGCAGAACCAGCTTGCCGCCTACTACATGGGCATCCCGGTAAAGATGATCTTCTCGCTGATCTGGGCGATCTCGGCGGGCGTGGCGGCGGCGGCCGGCATCCTGCTGGCGCCGGTGACCCTGATCGACACCAACATGGGCCTCGCCGTCGCGCTGAAAGCCTTCGCCGCCGCCGTGCTGGGCGGCTTCGGCTCGATCCCGGGGGCGCTGGTCGGCGGCATCGTGATTGGCCTCATCGAGCTCTATGCCGGCGCCACCCTGCCCGACGGCTTCAAGGACACGGCGCCCTACATCGTGCTGCTGATCATGCTGGCCGTCCGGCCGCAGGGCCTGTTCGGCATGATGACCCGCAAGAAAGTGTAGGCGCGGCCCATGCGGTTCCAGTTCAAGACGTCCTACAACCAGGACATCCGCCTGTTCCGCGACAAGGTCAGCGCCTTCTGGTACGGGCTGCTCGCGCTCGCCGTGCTCGCCCTGCCGGTCATGCTCTCAGAATACTATGTCGGCGAGACGACCTGGGTGTTCATCTACGCCATCGGTGGCATCTCGCTCATGGTGCTGGTCGGCTACACCGGCCTGGTCTCGCTGGGTCATGCGGCGTTCCTCGGCATCGGCGCCTATGCCCACGCCTTCTTCCTGCAGCACGGCATGCCGTGGGTGGTGTCGCTGGTCCTGGCCGTGCTGATCACCACGGCGAGCGGCCTCGTCGTCGGCCTGCCGGCGCTGCGCATGACCGGCATCTATCTCGCCATCGCCACGCTGGCCTTCGCGGTGATCATCCAGGAGGTGTTCAGCCGCTGGGAGTCGGTGACGCACGGCTTCGCCGGCATGCCGGTGGCCAAGCCCGTCATCTTCGGCGTCCCCTTCGAGGACGACCGGTCGTTCTACTATCTCTGCCTGCTCTTCCTGGTGCTGGCGCTGTGGCTGACGCGCAACCTCCTGCGCTCGCCGACCGGCCGCGCCTGGATCGCCATCCGCGACAGCGAGATCGCCGCCCAGTCGATGGGCGTGAACCTCGCGATCTACAAATCCATGGCCTTCGCCTATTCGGCGGCGCTGATGGGGCTGGCGGGCGCGCTGTTCGCCCACAAGATCGCCTATCTGGCGCCCGACATCTTCAACATCCTGCAGTCGATCCAGTTCCTGCTGATGGTCATCGTGGGCGGGCTGGGCTCGCTGCACGGCGCGGTGTTCGGCGCCATCTTCGTGGCCCTGCTGCCGCCCGTCATCGCCATCCTGCGCGATTCGATCCCCGACACCATGGCCGACGCGGCGTCGAGCACGGGCATCGCGGCGATCGGCGCGGTGGGCGAGCTGATCGGCAACTTCCTCAAGAAGCCCGGAGTCGAGGCCGGCATCTTCGGCCTCATCCTGGTGCTGGTGATCCTGCTCGAGCCGCTCGGCATCTACGGGCGCTGGCTCAAGATCAGGCTCTTCTTCTCGACCTTCCCGATGTACAAGGCCGCCACCTTCAAGCGGCAGAAGAGCTACATGCGCTCGGAGCGGCTGCGATGAGCTTCTTCGAGGCCGACCAGCTCTCCATCCACTTCGGCGGCATCCGCGCCGTCGACGGCGTGAGCTTCGCCGTCGAGCAGGGCGAGGTCTTCACCATCATCGGCCCCAACGGCGCCGGCAAGACCACCATCTTCAACCTGGTGAGCCGCATCTACGAGCCGACCGCGGGCCGCCTCGGCTTCAACGGCGCCGACATCACCCACGTCGCCCCGCACCGGATCGCAGCACTCGGCATCGCCCGCACCTTCCAGAACATCGAATTGTTCGAGCATGCCACGCTGCTGCAGAACCTGCTGCTGGCGCGCCATGCCCACAAGAAGTCGGGCTTCTTCTCCGAGCTGCTGTTCCTGCCGTCGGTGCGGCGTCTGGAGATCGAGCATCGCGAGGCCGTCGAGAAGGCCATCGACTTCCTCGACCTGCAGCAATATCGCGACAGCCTGATCGTCAACCTGCCCTACGGCGTGCGCAAGGTGACCGAGCTGGCGCGGGCGCTCTGCACCGATCCCAAGCTGCTGCTGCTCGACGAGCCGTCGTCCGGCCTCAATGTCGAGGAGACGGAGGACATGGCTTTCTGGATCCAGGACATCCGGGATCTGCTGGGCATCACGGTGCTGATGGTCGAGCACGACATGAGCCTGGTCTCGGCGGTGTCCGACCGGGTGCTGGCGCTGAATTACGGCCGGCCGCTCGCCATGGGCACGCCGGCCGAGGTCCAGGCCCATCCCGAAGTCATTCGCGCGTATCTGGGGGGATGAAGGTGGCGGGCTCTTCGTCTTCCGGAGCGCGGACCTCCAGGTCCGCTCATGACTCGATGATGCGGACCTGGAGGTCCGCGCTCCGATGACGCCTGCGGGGATTGTATGACCGCCGAGCCCATCCTCAAGGTCACCAACATCGAGACCTTCTACGGGCCGATCATGGCGATTCGCGGCGTTTCCTTCGAAGTCCCCAAGGGCGGCATCGTCACCATCCTGGGGGCCAACGGCGCGGGCAAGACCACCGTGCTCAAGACCGTGTGCGGCGTCATGGATCCGCAGAAGGGCAGCGTCGTCTTCGAGGGCCACGAAATCCAGCGCATGGATCCCGACAAGGTCATGCGGCTGGGCGTCAGTCATGTGCCCGAGGGCCGCGAGGTCTTCCCCTTCCTGAGCGTGCGCGAGAACCTGCGCATGGGCGCCTACACCCGCCGCGATGCCGACGGCGTCGCCCAGGATCTCGAGGCGGTGTTCGGCTATTTTCCGGTGCTGCGCGAGCGCGCCGACCAGCGCGCCGGCTCGCTGTCGGGCGGCGAGCAGCAGATGCTGGCGATCAGCCGGGCGCTGATGGCGCGGCCCCGGCTGATGCTGCTCGACGAGCCGTCGCTCGGCCTCTCGCCCAAGCTGGTGAAGGACATCTTCGACATCGTCGTGCGCATCAACCGCGAGCGCGGCGTCACCATCCTGCTGGTCGAGCAGAACGCCAACATGGCGCTGCAGACCGCCGATTTCGGCTACGTGCTCGAGGTCGGTCGCATCGTCATGGCCGACACCTGCGCGCGGCTGATGGAAAAGGAAGACATCAAGGAATTCTATCTCGGCATCAAGGAACAGGGCGCCCGCGGTCAGCGGCGCTGGAAGAAGCGCAAGACATGGCGTTAGCGACGACAGGCCGATAACGGAGAGAGCGCGATGGCGGGCTTGGACGAGCGGATCGAAATCGAAGGCTGCGACACGATTGCCAAGCTGTTCTGGCACCAGGTCAAGGTGCGCGACGGCCGCACTGCCTTCCGCGAGAAGAAGCTCGGCATCTGGCGCGCGACCTCGTGGCGCGACTACGGCGAGCGCGCGCGCTCGGCGGGCCTGGGCCTGATCAGGCTCGGCCTCGAGCGCGGCGATGTCGTGTCGATCCTGGCGGACACGGTGCCCGAATGGCTCTACGCCGACATGGGCACGATGGGCGCCGGCGGCGTCAGCAACGGCATCTATCCGACCGATTCAGCCAAGCAGGTCGACTACATCCTGAACGACAGCCAATCGCGCTTCCTGTTCGTCGAGAACGACGAGCAGCTCGACAAATTCATCGAGGTGCGCGGGCGCTGCCCGAACATCGCCAAGGTCTTCGTCTTCGACATGGAAGGCCTGGCCGACTTCAGCGATCCGCTGGTTATGCCGTTCGACGATCTCCTGGCGCTGGGCCGCGCGCACGATACCGCGCATCCCGGCCTGTGGGAGGAGCTGGTCGCGAGCTCCAAGGCCCACGAACTCGCCCTGCTGGTCTACACCTCCGGCACCACCGGACCGGCCAAGGGCGCGATGCTGTCGCACCGCAACGTCATCTTCCAGCTGCGTAATGCCGACGCCTTCATCCCGATCGGCACCGACGACGAGCAGCTCGCCTTCCTGCCGCTCTGCCACATCGCCGAGCGCACCTTCACCGCCTTCCTGCCGCTGCGCTCGGGCGCCATCGCCAACTTCGCCGAGAGCGCCGAGACGGTGCCCGACAACATCCGCGAGGTGGCGCCCACCACCTTCTTCGCCGTGCCGCGCATCTGGGAACGCTTCTATTCCGGCATCGCCATCCGCATGAAGGAAGCGACCTGGATCGGCCGCAAGGCCTACCAGTGGTCGCTCGGCATCGGCCTCAGGGTGGCGGAGGCGGAGCTGGCGGGCCGCCGGCCCTCGCTGGCGCTCAGGGGACTGCACGCCGTGGCCGACTTCCTGGTGCTCGACAACATCAAGCGCGCCATCGGCATGCACCGTGTGAAATTTGCCGGCACCGGCGCTGCGCCGATCGCGCCCGACCTGATCAAATGGTATCGCGCGCTGGGCGTCGACATGCGCGAGGTCTACGGCCAGACCGAGAATTGTGGCCTGGCGACCGGCATGCCCAACCGCATCAAGCTTGGCACCGTCGGCGTCTCCGCGCCCGACACCCAGACGAAAATTTCCCCCGATGGCGAGATCCTGCTCAAGGGGCCGCACGTCTTCATGGGCTACCTGAACCAGCCGCAGAAGACGGCGGAGACCTTGCGCGACGGCTGGCTGCATACCGGCGACGTCGGCTTCATCGACAACGAGGGCTACCTCAAGATCACCGACCGCATGAAGGACATCATCATCACCGCGGGCGGCAAGAACATCACGCCCTCGGAGATCGAGAACCAGCTCAAATTCTCGCCCTACATCTCCGACGCCGTGGTGATCGGCGACCGCCGCAAGTTCCTGTCATGCCTGATCATGATCGACTACGACAACGTCGCCAAGCACGCGCAGGACAGCAACGTGCCGTTCACCGACTTCACGTCACTGTGCCGGGCACGCGAGGTCAACGACCTGATCTGGTCGGAGATCGAGCGGGTCAACCAGGGCTTTGCGCGGGTCGAAACGATCAAGAAGTTCCGGCTGATCGAGCAGCAGCTCACCGCCGAGGACGACGAGCTCACGCCGACGATGAAGCTCAAGCGCAAGTTCGTGAATGAAAAGTACATCGGGATGATCGACGGCATGTATGCCGAGGCAAGCTAGTCCGTTATATTCGCAACGCGACAAGGGAGGAAAAGATGAACAAATCGACAATGGGTCTTGGACTGGCGATTGCGGCTACGGCCGCCTCGCTCGTGGCAGCGACCGGAGCGTCGGCGCAGACGCGCGGCGTCACGCCCACGGAAGTCACCTTCGGCATGCACACCGATCTGTCGGGCGTGGCCGCGACCTACGGCGTGTCGTCGTCGAACGGCGTCAAGATGCGCTTCGACGAGATCAACGAGGCGGGCGGCGTCAACGGCCGCAAGCTCAAGGTCATCGTCGAGGACCAGGGCTACCAGGTGCCCAAGGCGGTGCAGGCCTGCAACAAGCTGATCAACCGCGACAAGGTGTTCGCCTTCGTGGCGCCGCTCGGCACGCCGATGAACAACGCCTGCTTCAAGGACCAGTTCGCCGTCGGCGTGCCCAACCTGTTCCCGCTGTCGGCCGCGCGCTCGATGTACGAGCCCTATGAGCGGCTGAAATTCTACGGTGCGGCCTCCTATGTCGACCAGATCCGCTCGGGCATCGAGTTCTTCGTCAAGACGAAGGGCAAGAAGGCGGTCTGCGTGATGTACCAGGACACCGACTTCGGCAAGGAGATCCTGGAAGGTGCGGAACTGCAGACCAAGAAGCTCGGCATCAAGCTGGTGGAGACCGCGGCGCACAAGCCGACCGACCAGGACTTCACCGCCTCGATCACCAAGCTGCGCTCGGCCGGCTGCGACCTGATCGCCATGGGCACCATCGTGCGCGATTCGATCGTGCCCTATACGGCAGCCCGCAAGGCGGGTTGGACCGACGTCGATTTCCTGGGCTCCGCCGCGGTCTACGACCTGGTGGTCGGCGCCGCGCCCGGCATGGAGGGCTTCTACGGCATGGGCCTCACCGAGATGCCCTACGTCGACAGCAAGGTGGCCTCGGTCAAGACCTTCGTCGAGAACTACAAGAAGAAGTTCAACGCCGATCCCAACATCGGCGCCGTCTACGGCTATGTCGCCGCCGACCTCAGCTATCAGGGCCTGAAGAATGCCGGCAAGGACCTGACGGTCGACAGCTTCGTGAAGGGCATGGAAGCCATCAAGGGCTACCACGACATCTTCAACGGTCCCGAAGTCAATTTCGGCCCCAACATCCGGCAGGGCGCGAACTCCTCGTTCCTCGCCGAGGTCAAGGGCGGCCGCTGGAACCGCGTCACCGACCCGCTGGGGTTCTAACCCCCTTCTGGCGAAGGCGACGCTATCGACGCAACTCCGAATCCGGCTCCTCTCCCCCTAGCGGGGGAGAGGAATATGAGAAGTGGGATCAGCCCGCGGTCGGCGGTGGCGGCACCGTGACCCGGGCGTCGCGCAGTTTCTGCTGCAGCACCGGGATGCCGGACGCGTAGTTGCCGTCCTGGCACTGGGCGATCGCGACCCTGGCATCGAGATCGGCGGCCTCGCCCCCGCTGCTCACGCCGCCGAGATTTCCGCCGACCGTGCCGACATATTCGGTGTAGGTCCCGGCGAGCTTGGAACAGTAGGCGGCCCCTTGGGCCGCCGTCATGCCCGGCGGCAGGGCGGTCGGCTGCAGGCCTGATCCCGCCTGCCCGCCACCCTGTCCGCCCGTCGTCGTCGTGCACGCCGCCACGGCAAACGATACGGAAGCCAACAGTATCAATCCCCCGAGCTTCGCCATGCGATCCTCCCTTGCGCAGAGACTACTGCAAATGCCCGGCACTCGCTATGGTCGCAGCCGGCATGAGCGGTGAACTTTCGGGACAGGTGGCGATCGTCACGGGCGGCGCCTCGGGCATCGGCGCTGCGTCGGCGGCGCTGCTCGAGGGCCAGGGCGCGCGCGTCGTCGTCGCCGATATCCAGGATCCCAAGGACGGGCCCGGCCGCTTCGTGTCGCACGACGTCGCCTCGGAGGAGTCCTGGAAATCGCTGCTCGCCGGCGTACTGGGCAGCGAAGGCCGCCTGGACATCATGGTCAACAATGCCGGCGTCTCCGGCAGCTTCGAGAACGTCGAGACCACCACCGTCGAGAGCTGGCAGCGCGTGCAGGCGATCAATTCGGAAGGCGTGTTCCTGGGCTGCAAATACGCCATCCAGGGCATGAAGAAGACCGGTCCGGACAAATCGGCCTCGAAGGGCTCGATCGTCAACATCTCGTCGATCGCCGGCCTTATCGGCTCGGCGGGACCGACCGCCTATACCGCCAGCAAGGGCGCGGTTCGGCTGCTCAGCAAGAGCGTGGCGCTCTACTGCGCCGAACAGAAATACGGCATCCGCTGCAATTCCGTGCATCCCGGCGGCGTCGACACGCCGATCTTCAATCCGCTGTGGCAGGCGATGGGCCACGAGCAGGGCAAGGCGTTCCTGGGCTCACGCCATCCGATCGGGCGCATGGCCGAACCGGTCGACCTCGGCGAGGTCGTGCTGTGGCTCGCCTCGGACCGTTCGAGCTTCGTCACCGGCGCGGAGATCGTGGCCGACGGCGGGCTGACGTCGGGCCTGTTCAAGAGGTAGCGCCATGGCCCGTCTCGAGAACAAGGTCGTGCTGCTGAGCGGCGGCGCCTCGGGCATCGGCGCCGAGAGCGCCCGGCTGGTGGTGCGCGAGGGCGGCAAGGCGGTGCTGGCCGACCGCGACGAGGCCAAGGGCCGCGCGCTCGCGGTCGAGCTCGGCGAGGCAGCGCTGTTCGTGCCGCTCGACGTCACCCAGGAAGCGAGCTGGCAGAACGCCGTCGCCGCAAGCGTCGACAAATTCGGCGGCCTGCACGGGCTCCTGAACGCCGCGGGCGTGGGCGTGCGCAACTCGATCGAGGATTGCACGCTGGCGGAGTACCGCCGCGTCAACGACATCAACGCGCTGGGCACGTTCCTCGGCTGCAAGACTGCGATCGCGGCGATGAAGCAGTCGGGCGGCGGCTCGATCGTCAACATCTCCTCGGTGCTCGGCCTGCGCGGCGCGTCCTATGCGATGGCCTACTGCGCCAGCAAGGGCGCGGTGCGCACGCTCACCAAGAACGTGGCGCTGCATTGCGCGCAGATGAAATACAACATCCGCTGCAACTCGGTGCATCCGGGCTACATCGACACGCCGATGATCGCGCCCCGCCTCAGCCAGACGATCGACAACCGGACCGGCCGGCAATTCCTCGAAGAACTGCACCCGCTGGGCCGCCTCGGCCGGGCCGAGGAAGTGGCGAACATGATCCTGTTCCTGCTGTCGGACGAATCGACCTTCTCGACCGGCTCCGAGTTCGTCTGCGACGGCGGGCTGACGGCTTAGCTCACGTCAAGCCGGACCGCGGGCCTCCAGGCCCGCTCAGCCTCATGATGCGGGCCTGGAGGCCCGCGCGTCCGGCAAGAGTCAACGCATCCCGGTGATCGAGGCGCTCATCGCGCGTGGATCGCGCTTGGGCCAGCGGCCGGCATCGACCTGGACGATGAAATCGCCGACGATCTGGTTGAACAGATCGGGATCCTCGAGATTGATGGTGTGGCCGCAATTGGGCATCACCGCCAGCGCCGCCGAGGGGATCTCGCGCTTCATCAGCACCGAGGGCGCCAGGCATGGCCAATCCTCGTCGCCCGTGAGGACGAGAGTCGGCACGGTCATGGCGCGCATCTTGTCCAGGAGGTCGTAGAGCGAGGGCCGCTGGCCCTGCACGCCGACCTGGGTGTTGGCGGAACCGAGCGCCGAATGCTCGCCCAGCTCCTTCTTGAACTGGGCGAAGCCGCGCGGGTCCTTGTTCTCGAACTGCACCCTCGTCGGGCCGTAGGCGTACTTGCCGGCGAACTTCTCCATGCCCTCGCTCAGCAGCGACTTGGCCACGACCTCGACCTCGCCCTTGAACTTCGCCTGCTGCTCCTTTTCCGCGCCGTAGCCGACGCCGGCCACGACCAGCGACAGCGCACGCGTCGGATGGCGGAAACCGAAATGCAAGGTGGCGAAGCCGCCCATGGAGAGGCCGACGACATGGGCCTTGTCGATCTTGAGATGATCCATCACGGCGGCGATGTCGTCGGTGGCGCGGTTCTGCGAGTAGCTTTCCGGCTTCTCCGGCACTTCCGAGGGCGGATAGCCGCGCGCGCTATAGGTGATGCAGCGGTAACGCTGGCCGAAATGGCGCATCTGCGTTTCCCACGAGCGGTGGTCGGCGGCGAACTCGTGCACGAAGACGATGGGCACGCCGGCGCCGGTCTCTTCGTAATAGAGCTTCACCTTGTCGTCGGTCACAGCAAACGGCATCGTTTCCCCCGGACTATCAGTCGATTTCGCGGTCGGCTCCGACCAGGCCGCGCAGCTCGCGGGCCAGGGCGGAGAACGCCGCCGATTGTGGCGCACGCGGCCGGGGCAAATCCACCTTGATGTCAGCCGCGATGCGGCCGGGCCGCGGCGTGAAGACCAGGATGCGGTCGGCCAGCAGCAGCGCCTCGTCGATCGAATGGGTGACGAACAGCACCGTCGTGCGCTGCTGCTCCCAGATCTGCAGCAGCTCGTCCTGCAGCTTGCCGCGGGTCTGGGCGTCGAGGGCGCCGAACGGTTCGTCCATCAACAGCGCCTTGGGATCGGTGGTGAGCGCGCGGGCGATGCCGACCCGCTGGCGCATGCCGCCCGACAGCTCGTGCGGATAGCGATCGGCGAAACCGCTGAGGCTGGTCATGTCGAGGAAACGGCGGGCAATCGCGGTCCGCTCGGCGGCCGGCGTGCCGCGCGCCTTCATGTTGAACTCGACGTTCTTCTGCACCGTCATCCAAGGGAAAGAGGCCGTGGTCCTGGAAGACGATCGAGGTCGCGGTCGACGGGCCGTCGAGCTCGCGGTTGGCGACGACGATCTGGCCGGCGGTCGGCCGTTCCAGACCGGCCACCATCTGCAGGAGCGTGGACTTGCCGCAGCCCGAGCGCCCGAGCAGGCAGACGAAATCGCCGGCGCCGCAGGAAAAGTCGATGCCGCGCAGCGCTTCCACCGGCTCGGTCTTGCCGGGATAGATCTTGCCCACGCCGATGCATTCCAGGAACTTGCTCATTCGGGCGAGGCCGTGAGGCCCTCCTGCCAGCGGCAGACATGGGCGCGCACGCGGCGCACGGCCTGGTCGGCCAGAAGGCCGATGGCGCCGATCACGATGATGCCGGCGATGATCAGGTCGGAGCGGAAGGTGAGCTGGGCGTTCAGGATCATATAGCCCAGCCCCGATTTCACCGCGATCATCTCGGCCGTGACCACGGTCAGCCAGCCGCCGCCCACGGCCAGCCTGAGCCCGGTGAAGATCGCCGGCAGTGCTGCCGGCAGGATGATGTCCTTCATCACCAGGAACTCGCTGGCGCGGGCGGCGCGCGCCACCTTGATCAGGGTGCGCTCGATGTTGCGCACGCCGAAGATGGTGTTGATCAAGAGCGGCCAGGTGCCGGCCAGGAAGATCAGCGCGATGGCGGGCTTGTCGCCGATGCCGAGGAACAAGAGCGCCAGCGGGATGAGCGCGATCGGCGGGATCGAGCGGAAGATCTGGATCGACCAGTCGGTCATGGTGTCGAGCAGCTGGTAGCGGCCGATCATAAGGCCGAGCGGCACCGCGAACAGGAAGGAGAGCGTGATGCCCACCGCCACGCGGCCGATGCTGGCCACGGCATTGCCCAGCACGACGTCCCAGTCCTCGACGAAGACCATGAGAACCTTGGCGGGCGGCGGCAGAAGGACCGGCGGATAGACCTGGGCCCGCACCGCCAGTTCCCAGACCAGCAGCAACAGCGCGAGGGGCAGCAGCCCCCACGCGCGGCGCAACTGCATCAGACGTAGCCGAGATTGAGGAACTCGTCCCAGTCGGGCTCCTTCTCCAGCATCTTGTCGTCCATCATCATCTTGGCCAGCGCCTTCAGGCCGCCGACGAAGGCCGGGCCGGAGTCGGCGCTGAAGAACAGGTTCTTGGTCGAAAGCTCGGCCACTTCCTTGGTCATCTTGAACTGCTTGATCGTGGTCTCGATGGCGATCGAGGGATTGGACGCCATCTCCTTGGTCGCCTTCACATGCGCCGCCACCATCTTCCGGGTGAGGTCGGGATCCTTCTTCACGAAGGCCGAGGAAGCGACGAAGCCCAGGTTGGTCTTGCCCATCGGCGAATCGTAGGGCACCCACAGCCGCTTGCCCCAGCCGTTCAGCTCGGCCAGAGCCGCATAGGGCTCGAAGACGCAGATCGCGGCCACGTCACCGCGCATCAGCGGGATCGGCTGGTCCTGGTTGTCCATGAAGGCCATGTCGACCTGGCCGAAGACACCCTCCTGCTTCAGCTTCCAGTTCAGCGACACGAGGCCGATCGAGCCGTTCTGGACGGCGACCTTCTTGCCCTTGAGATCCTGGAAGCTCTTGATCGCGGGCTGGGCCAGCACCATCCAGCCGCCGTCGCAGCCGTTGGCCAGCACCTGCATGGGGAAGCCCTTGGTCGCGACCTGCATGGTGGCGGAGAGGCCGCCATTGCCGATATCGACGTCGCCCGAGGCGACGGCCTGCATGCGCTGCACCAGTGAGGGGAACATCACCAGCTCGAGGTCGATGCCCTCCGGCTTGAGCAGGGCCGGCATCAGGAAGGCGGCGTTGGTCGTGGTGGTGAAGGCCGAACCCATCTTCACCTTGCGCAAATTCTGGCCGAGCACATCGCGTGAAACGATGGCTGGCGCCGCCAGCGTGGCGCCTGCGGCCGCAAGGATATGGCGTCGCAACATGGTCTTTTCCCCTTCCCGATATCGCAGCGCACAAAATGCAATTGCCGCGCCAACCCTAGAATCCTTCATGCGCGTCGCATGCTGCATGATGCCCGTCCAGTGCTAGGGTGGATCACATGAGCGAGATCGGAACCGGCCTGCAGAACGCCACGGGCATCCGCAACGGGGTGGCCCGCGCGGGCTACGCCTTCGTCGAAGCCTCCGACATGCGCAACGCCTTGTCGCGCTTCGGCACCTTGGCCGACTGGCCGCAATTCGCCGAGAGCTGGGGCGATCTCGAGGTCGATACCTACATGGCCGACGGTGGCCGCTACCGCCGCCGCCGCTTCGCCGTCTACGGCGCCGACAAGCAGGGCCCGATCGTGCGCGGCGCGCACCAGCCACACTATCAAACACTCGACTACAATCAGCTGAACGGCGGCGTCGAGCGCTGGTTCAAGCCGGTGGCCGAGGAGATCGGCGACGGCGCCTCGATGCGCACCATCCTGGAATATTGCCGCGCGCTGTTCGGCCGGCTCGCGCCCGAGACGGCGCGCTGGCACATCGAGGTCCATCAGTTCCGCATCGAGGCGCGCACCGGCGAGCACGGCAAGCCGACGCCCGAAGGCATGCATCGCGACGGCGTCGACTACGTGCTGGTGCTGCTGGTCAACCGCCGCAATATCGCCAGCGGCACGACGACGGTGCACGACCTCGACAGGCGCACGCTCGGCAGCTTCACCCTGACCGATCCGCTGGACGCCGCGCTGGTCGACGACGCGCGCTGCTACCACGGCGTCACGCCGGTCGAACCCGAGAACCCGACGCAGCCCGCCTATCGCGACGTGCTGGTGGTGACGTTCAGAAAGAAGAGCTGATCGCGGCGACACCGCCTCCGGGACTTTCCGTTACGGCTTTTACCGCAGGTAATCAGGTGGCCCAGCGACCCTTCAAATAGCCGTCCACAGAGAGCGGTCCTGCGCCCCCGAAGCAGAGCGCGACGAGCCCGGCGATGTACAGCAAGTCGGTTTCATAGCCGGGCTGGCCAAAGTGCGCGCCCATCGCGTCGTAGGACACGAGCTTGATCGAGCTGAACCCGTTGGGAAGATGGACGGTGAAGATCGCAACCAGAAGCACCGTGATCATCGCTAACGCTGCGACGGGCACAAAGGCGCCCGCGAGGATCAGCAGTCCGCCGACGATCTCGACGATGATCGTCGCCCAACCCAGCAGGTCCGCGAATGGCACGCCAAGGGCGTGCAGGATCGCGATGAACCCATCCGCACCGTGCGAAAGCTTTGCGTAACCATGCTGCACGAAGCCGAAACCGACAATCAGCCGGAGCGGCAGGGCATACCAGCCCATTGGTACCGGAAGCGGCGCCACGCAGACTCTACGAAGGAGGGAAACGAACTCCATACCTGGCAATTCGCGGTGGTGACGGCTTTCGTTACTCATTCCCGTTCCTTTCACCGGAAATCATGGCGCCGACGCCGGCGGCCGTTACCGCAAGGTCGCCAGCAGGTCCTCAGCCGCCCTCAGGTCTGCCGTATCGAAGCCCTCCACGAACTGCGCGAAGATCGGCTGCAGCAGCGCGCGGGCGCGATCCCGTTGCCCCTGAGCGGTCCACAGAGCAGCCAAATCGACCGCCGTGCGCAATTCCCACGACCGCGCACCTTGGCGACGACTCCAGTCAAGCGACTGGATAAAGCACGCCTCTGCTTCATGAGCTTGGCGCTGCCGCATCGAAAGAAGAACATTTCCTTTCACCCGCAGCGCTTCCGGCATGTGAACAAGGTCTCCGTTCGCCTCGACCCGTCCAATCGTCTCGTCGACCAGGGTCAACCCTTCGCCGAACTGTCCGATTGCCGTGAGCCCCCGCACGAGGGAGAGCTTGAACCCCGTGTTGAGCATCTCGTAGCGCATCGCATGGAGCTGCTCCAGGCAGCTCCGAAGATTTTCAACCCCGGTCCCCGGGTCACCACGATCGATGGCCAGCGCGCCTTTGTAGCCGCGTGCGACGACGCGATAGGGTCCAAGGGAATGAGATTCGGCGTGTGAGCTCAACCAGTCTGAGTGTTCTTCGGCACTGCGGAGATCGCCGATCCAATGAAATATTCCGGGCGCCCACGACAAAGCGAGGCCAAGCGACGCCGGATGGTTCTTGTGTTCGGCATCCTTGATGGTCTGGCGGACGCGTTCCGTCGCCTGGGCCGGATGACCCTGCAGCCACAAGTTCCGGGCAAGACCAATGCCGACCAGGATGTGGTGATCCAGGCCGAGATGGATCTCGCCGGTCCGCGGCACGCGAGGCCAATACCGAAAAGAAGCCTCGAGCTCGACGCGAGAATCGTCATGTTCGCCGACAAACTGGAGCGCCCGTCCCAGAATGGAATTTGCGAGGGCCATTGCCGGCGAATTCCCCGCAGTCCCCTCAACGGCCCGGCCGAGCTGTGCGTAACGAAGCGAGGTCTTGAAATCTCCGCCACGGACTTCGAACATCGACAGCATGCCCAGCAGCCCAACCTGATTAAGGACGTCGCCGCGTGCCTGGGCAATTGCCAGGCTTCTGCTCAAGGCTGCTCGTGCCGCATCGCTTTGCCCACGCATCTGCATCGATGAAACGCCGAGGCTCGCCTGAAGATGCATCTCTTCCGGGCCACTACGCGTGGTGTCGTCGATGGCGCGTATCGCCCGCTCCGACCAGCGATGACATTCGGGGAACAGGGACATTGCCAGGAAGGCCGGCACCGCAGCCGCGGCGAGCCCGACGCCAATCGCAAGACTGCCATTGGCGCCGAAGCACCATTCCAGAGCAGCGCGGACATTGTCGACGTGAGCAAGAGGCGTCGACCGCTTCTCCCACTCATTCTCGATCTTTTCGAGCATTCCCTGATAGTACTCGGCGTGGCGCCGGGAGAGCTCCTGTAACCCGCCGCCCTCGGCCAGCTTTGACAGCGCGTAAACCCGCGTCGTCTCGAGCAGCCGAAAATAATCGGCGCCCAAGGTCGTGTCCGGCGTTACCAACGACTTCGCGACCAGGTTCGCGACACCATCGGTGATTTCCGCTTCGGATGCATCGCCACGATTGGTTATGGCGACGGCGGCCTCGAGTGAAAAACTGCCCGAGAACACTGCCAGGCGCTGCAGCAACAGGCGCTCGGGATCGGCCAGAAGGTTGTAGCTCCAGTCCAGCGTGGCGCGGAGCGTTCGATGTCGCGGCAGTGCAGTGCGGCGTCCGCGTGTCAGCAGCGCGAAGCGATCGCGCAGTCCTGCTGCGACCTGCTCGACCCCAAGTGTTGCAGCCCGGGCGGCGGCGAACTCGATGGCGAGCGGTATGCCGTCGAGGTGGCGACAGATTGCTGCAATCGTCGGCAGGTTCCTGGCATCGGACGAGAAGTCCGAGCCCAGTTCCCTGGCCCTGGTGATGAAAAGCTCCGGAGCGCTGTGACCCAATATCTGGTCCGCATCCACCTGCTCTTCGGCCGGCACCTCAAGCGGTGGCACACGATAGACGTGCTCGCCCTTGATGCGCAAAACTTCGCGACTCGTCACCAGGATCGTCGCATGCGGGCACAGGCTTACGAGTACTTCGGCCAGAGTTGCCGCCGCGTCGATGACGTGTTCGCAATTGTCGAGCACCAGCAGAAGCCTTTTCCCGCCGATGGCCCGGGCGACAGCCTCAGGAGAGGTGGCATTGGATCCAAGCCTCAGCCCAAGCACGCCGGCCACGGCGGATGGCGACCAGCCCCGGGTCGGACAGCGACGCCAGTTCGACAAGCCATCGGCCGTCGGCAAACCCGCCGAGGACATCGTGGGCGACCTCCAACGCGAGCGCGGTCTTTCCGATTCCGCCGGGACCGGTCAGGGTCACGATGCGGTAGGCTGAAACGAGATCCTGCAGCCTCCGTGCCGCTGCCGATCGGCCGACGAGGCGCGTGACGGCCACAGGGAAGTTGGTCGCCGGGGATGGATCGACTCCCTGCAGCTGCCGGAGACCGCCCGGAGACCCTGCCGGGTCGCTACGCCGGACGGTCCACTCGCCGAGCAGGCGATAGCCGCGGCGAGACTCGAGTCTTCAGCAGATCCCGATACGGACCGAGCGCCTTGCGCAAGGCCGCCGCGTGAACCTGGAGCGTGTTCTCCAAGACAACGGCGCCCGGCCAGAGGCGGTTCATCAATTCGTCTTTGGTGACGAGTTCACCGGCCGACCGGGCCAAAATCTCGATCATCTCGAAGGCGCGCCCGCCCACCGGTACGGGAGATCCCATAACCCGCAATTCCCGGCGAGCGAGGTCAATCTCGCAGTCGCCCGACGCGTAAATCGGTCGAGACGCAATGTTCATAGGATCAGCGCGGAGACCGTCTTCAGAACTTTTCAGAACTTACCCAAGGATTTGCGACCGCTCGCGCATATATCTGCCTCGACCAAGCTGACTGGCAAAGAGGCGGTGGAACAGTCGGCGCCCCATACCGAACAGGCGGAAACTCGATCCCAGACATCGCCCCGGCTCGATGCAAAGCTAGCACGTCGACGGGTCGCACCCGAGGAGAAAATCATGAACAAAATCAGCTCCTTGGCTTGGCCGATGGCCGGGCCAGATTTCTCCAAGATCAAGGCGCGGCGGCAGGCCGCCAACCTCCGTCATGCGTGCCCGGGCAGTTGCAGATGACGGCCAAGAGATGACCGCGCTCGAGACCTTGGGGGCGAGGCGTGAGAAAGAAACGTTCGAGTTGGAGCTGATCGCGAAGGCGTTTCGGGCCATTGCGAAAGAGACCAGCTACGGAGGTCTGGCCGACGCTCTTCTCAAAACGGCGCTCAAATACTCCAGGAGCCGTTCGAGGTGCGGTGCTGCTGAGCGAAGGAGGCGAGTTGCTCGCCAAGGCCGATGCGAGCTTTCCTCGTGAAAGGGCGAAGGTCTTTGCCTCCCATCCCCCCGCACGGGACTTCCGATTGCCGCGAGATCTCAGCGAAAGGGCGCTCACACGCCGTGAAACCGTCGTCAGGGATGACGACTCCACGGGCTCCGCCCTGGTCGACCCAGCGGAATGCCAAACGGGAGCGGACATAACCGTATCTGTGCCTGCCTCTGATTCACCAGGAGCAGACAATCGGCGTTCTCTACCTGGAAGCAGAGCGCGAGCAGGAAGCGTTCACGCCGAGGTGCTCTGTCGGTGATGTCGATGCTGGCGTCACAGGCCGCGGTATCCTTTGAATCCGCGCAACTTTTCGAGGCGCTCCGCGAAACCAATATGTGGATGGTCGACGGCCAGCAGATCGGCCGGATGGGCAGTTATCGGTGGAACACACGGACTTTGCTGTCGCGAGCATCACGCGAATGCTACCGCATCTTCGACATCAGCCTGGACGTAAATCCTGGTGCCGTTTGAGGTCTTCAGAAGCCGCATACATCCCGACGACCTCCCTGCCCTGGAACGGGCGCTCACGCGAGGCGGTCAGCACGAAGTCTCCTTTCAGCCACGCATACCGGGTCGTCCATCAAGACGGCACGACCTTGCACGTCGTCGCTGTCGGACAATTCGACCTCAGCCCATCCGGCGACGTTGAACTGGAAGGCATCATCACCGACGTCACCGAGCAAAAGGTCTCGGAACAAGCGCTGGCGGACGCGCGGGCCGAACTTGCGCGCGCCACGCGTCTCGCGTCGCTCGGCGAGCTCGCGGGCTCGATCATTCACGAGGTCAACCAGCCGTTGACCGCGATCATTGCCAGCGCCGAAGCCTGTCTTCGGTGGCTCGCGCGGGAACCCATCGGCGGCGGAAGAGGCCCGCGCGTCCATCATGCGCGTCATCGAACAGGGCCGCAGGGCAACCGACGTCGTCAGCGGCCTCAAGTCATTGGTGCGCGACGCGCAGCCAAAGTTCACCGACGTTCCCATCAACGACGACCATCGAGGAAGTTCTTCTTCTCTTGAGGCGAGAGCTTGAACGCGCCGATATCGCGCTGAAGATCGACTTCGATGCGTCGATGCCGACCATCGAGGCGGATCGAGTGCAGCTTCAACAGGTCGTCCTCAACCTCGTGCGCAACGCAGTTGAAGCCATGGCCGATGTCAATGACGGTGCCCGCGTCCTGAGTGTCTCGTCAAAGGTCGCCGACGGTCACGCCTCGGTGTCGATCGCCGATACCGGGATGGGCATTGATCCCGCCAGCAGCGAGCATCTGTTCGCCCCGCTCTATACGACGAAGATGCCAAGGACTTGGTCTGGGCTTGTCGATCTGTCGCAAGATCGTCAGTGCCCATGGAGGACGCCTATGGGCAGAGGAACAACACGACGCACGGCGCGACGTTCACGTTCATTCTCCCGCTTCGCCGACCCGCCCGATTGTCGGCGAACAACTGAGATTGTCTTCGTCCGTGTTCGTTCATGTCGTCGACGACGACAAGGCGGTTCGCGAGTCACTCGGAGATCTGCTGCGGTCCATGGACTATCAGATTACGCTTCACGCCTCGGCCTCGGAGTTTCTCAATGTCGAATTGCCTGACGCGCCCGGCTTGTCTGGTGCTCGACGTTCGGCTGCCGGACACTCAGCGGGTTGGCGCTTCAAGAGTATCTGACACGTGCCGACACCCGGCTGCCTGTCATCCTGATGACCGGCTTTGGCGACATTCCCATGTCTGTGAAGGGCATGAAGGCGGGCGCAGTCGATTTCCTCACCAAGCCGATACGAGACCAGGATCTGCTTGATGCCGTTGCCGCCGCGATTCGAATCGATCAGCGCCGGCGCCAGGAGGTCGAGCAGATTGCCGAGTTGCAGGAGCGGTATGCGCTGCTGACGCCCCGCGAACGGCAGGTGATGGCGCTCATTGCGTCCGGACTCATGAACAAGCAAGCCGCGAATGAACTGTCGATCAGCGAATTTACCGTCAAGCTGCATCGCAGCAGCGCCATGCGAAAGCTGAAGACGAGGTCCGTCGCGACACTTGCCCGGATGGCGGAAGTCCTCGGCATCCAAGATGAGGCGATCGCAACCTCGGCGCGGCATACGAACGTATCGAGCCTCGCAGTCACATTCGAGAGATTGTGACCGGATGACGCCAAAACCATGCTTCGGATACACCTCGCACCACCATGAGACCGGGCAGCTCCTGCCCTCGCCAGGGAGACGACACGATGACCATCGCCATCGGCCTGCAGCGCACCTGGCCCCACCTCGAAGGCGAGCCTGCCGATCGCTGGAGCCCCGAGGGGATCGTTGACACCCCGCGAGGCGATATCCGGTGAAGAGCTCTCTCGTGAGGAACTCTCTGATTGCGATCATCGACGATGACGAAGCCCTGTGCACTTCGCTGGTGGATCTGATGTTGTCCGTTGGTTATCGCGCCGAGCCCTTCTTCCAGGCAGAAACGCTCCTGACCTCGCCCAACCTCTTCCGTTACGACTGTGTCATCGCCGACGTTGACATGCCCGGAATCGGTGGGCTGATCGTTGCGCGAAAGCTCCGGGAACGTGACAAGTGGATTCCCGTGATCCTGATCACGGCCTTGCCCGACGGGCAATTGGAAGCTGAGGCGATCTCGGTCGGCGCCTTATGTCTTCTCAGAAAGCCACTCGAGACCCAAACCCTGCTCGATCGTCTTGCCAGGAGCCTCTCCAGTGAACGCCCGTCCCGATAAAGCTACGTGGTGCCTCGACGATCGCTTTGCTGTCGGGCGTCAGCATGTTGTTCGGAGCCCGTGTCGTTGCTCGTCCATTGCAAGGCGACTTCACCCGTTCGAACATGCTGTCGGCACGTTGCCGCATGCTTGTGGATCGCGGTGACCCGCATGGATCGTCTGGGCGCCATGGAGACGTTTGTCCGTAGTCGTGGAAACGGGGTCGTTCTCCGCGGCGGCGCGGGACCTCAATGTCGGCCAGCCGGCGGTGTCCAGATCCGTCGCGCACCTCGAAGAAGGGTTCGGCGTGCGACTGCTGATGCGGTCCACGCGCGGGCTGGCCACGACCGAGGCCGGACGGCATTTCTATGAGCGGGCGCGCAAAATCGTCGATGCCGCGCACGACGCGACCATCGCCGTGACCGGCGCGGGCAGCGGCGTCTGCGGGCGCCTGCGCGTCGGCGCCGAGGTGACGATCTCGCGGCTGCACATCGTGCCGCGGCTGCATGTCTTCCTCGATCAGCATCCCCATCTCTCGCTCGACCTGGCTGTTGAGCGACCGTCCGGGTGACCTCATACAGGAGGGCGTCGACGTATGCTTCCGCACGGGCATGCTGAGCGATTCGTCCGTCGTCGCCCGCAAGATCGCGACAAGCCGCCGACTGGTTGTCGGAACGCCCGCCTTCTTCGAGCGCAGCGGCGTTCCCGAAACGCCCGCCGACCTCGCTCAGCTCGCCGCCGTGATCCACACGACGGAACGCGCGGGCGGCGGCGACGTGCATGGCTTCCGGCAGGGCGAGGCGGAGGTCGAGGCCAGACTGTCAGGGCAGCTGCGCGTCAGCGCCGCCGAAGCCGTGCGGGCCGCCGTCCTGAGCGGACTGGGCTATGCCGTCGCATCGGAATGGATGTTCGCGCCGGAGCTTGCCGCGGGGTCAGTGCGCGCGGTCCTCGCCGACTGGCTGTTGCCGCCGCTGGATTGCTGGGCCTTGTTCCCGGCGGGGCGGATGATGACGGCAAAGGTCCGAGCCTTCGCGAACTTCGTGCAAGCAGAGCTCGGCCAGACTAGAGCGTAGGATCAGCGGCGCCGGCTGCGGCATGGCCGACCGTGAACGGGAATTCTCCTTCGTAACTGTCGTCGCTGCCTTCCGGGCACACCATCCAGCGCGCGATGTAGTTGCCCGGCGCCGGAGTTCTGAATCCTGGCGAACAACACATTGGGCGCGGCCTCCAGGCGAAAATATAAGGTCTCGATGATCTCGGCCGCCCTGGATCAGGGAAATCGAAGACCGCGCATGGTTGATCGGACGATCGAAGCGCAGCAGCAGCTCGGTGCCGCGCTCGCCAATCGTCACGCTTTGCAATCCGATGGACGTTGTCGTGCGCCGGCCTGATCGACTGAGCCTGCGACTGAAGGCTGAGCAGACAGAGAGCGCCAACAGCAATGGCTCGAAGATAGCGCGCGGTCATGACGGCCTCCGACGACTGGATGACAGGAGGCAAGATAGGCGCAACCTCGCGCGCGCAAAGGTGGCGCCAGGGCATAGAACATATTCCACGCCGGAAAACTCAATCTTCATTCCCAAATAAAATAATTTCTATCCACTCATCATCTGCTGCGCCGGCGCGATCACCACATCTTGCGAACTAAATCCCTCGAATGGAGAGGACACATGCAAGACGTCAAAATCGAGTGCTCGTTCAGTACTCCTCAAGATAGCCACGGCAGCTGGCGGCTGCATTTCAGAACATTCCCGTCGACCTGCATTCCAAAGAGACTTCCTCTCGGCCTTCTTGACGAAGGATCTTGACTACCATCTAATGCGCGCCGCGATGGTGTTAATCTTCCTTCTGTTCGCTACAGAATGGTTCGAGATCAAGAACAGGTGCTGATCCCGTTCATCAGCAACGGCCACCATTTCATGAATGTATCCCGTTTTCGCGTGCGCGGCGTGATCTGTTCCTGGTCTGTCTGAATGGACTGATCTGCGCTGCTGTTCCTTGGCTTCTGGAACAAGCGACTTGCATTCTCGCGCTGCTCGGTCGTGCGTCACATTCTGTCGATCGTCACAATCATTTCCTTCATGCCGGCTGGCTGGTCTGCATCCGGCGGCTTCTCGCCATTACGTCAACGTGGCGTTCCTGATGAAGAACGTCGTCTCTTCGCTGATCTTTCTACCTGCTGAAACAGAATGTCCTTCGCATGACGTTGCCATAGGCGTTACCACTAGTCTGTAATGCCACATGAGGATGCGATGTTCATATAGAAATACTTCAAACCGTCAACCTCGTAGCGGACAATGCGGCAAGCAAACTAGCCTGTAATTGCCGTAGACGGCAGCGGACTGCTGTAGTAGAACGGCGATGGGTAGGAGGCTCGTGCCAGAACGTCGCGTGCATTCCCAGCAAGAATAAATCTGGAGCGCCAGGATTGCCACTGCAAGCCACGCTCCGAGTTCGGAACCATGAATGGCGCCATCAAGACGACATGTCGATCGTCCGACAGCGCAAACGCGCCATGGTCATCGCTAGGTGGCTTTTCACTCGACCCTACAAGAAAAGCGGCACCAAGATCATCATGGAACACGCTATTCGTCGCGCCAAGATGATTGAGGTCCATTCGAACGACGGCGGCACATCCCTTTCGACGGCGAGCAAATCGTGCTCAATGTCTGAATGCATGCGGCCATCCGAATATTGCGACTCGTGCTGCTATGTCGCTACCCATATCGAGCGTTGGAGCTCGATTATGCCACCGCGCATCTGGTCGTGCTCGAGGCGAATATGTTGGCATCGAAATGGCTCAGGCATATCGCGCTTCGGCAGTCGCGTCACGTCATTGAACCACCAATCATCACTAAACCACCCATCTCAACCTCTACATACTCTTTACATACCATTCTATCACACATAAAAAATACTACCTCTAACCAATTACACACATACTCTTCCATCCATCAACACATTTCAACACCATCACTCACATTCATACATTCCTCCCTGCGCCAAGTGCTAGCGGCGTTCGCCAAGCTGCCGATGACCGCCGTCCTGCGTACCGAGGCGACCGCGAAACGCAGACATGAAAGTCCTGTTGCGAGACGATGACCGCATCCTGCTTCACCTGCTCGTCAGCGCGAGGTGTGACGCATGCAGATCGATGTCGAAACCTTCCCGATGTGCGCGATGCGTCATTCGCATCTAGCCTTCGCCGGTCTCGGCTCGCTGCGCAACGTACGCCCGCCCGCCCTCGCCTCCGATCGTCACGCCCGCATCGGCGATGATGGTCTGGCCGGTGATGAAGGCGCCGGCCTTGCCGGCCAGCATGACGGCGATGCCGCCGATGTCGTCGGGCTCGCCGATGCGCCTGAGCGGCGCGGTCTGCAGGCGCTTGTCGAGATATTCCGGATTTTCCCACAGCGCCTTGGCGAAGTCGGTCCTGACCAGCCCGGGCGCGATGGTGTTGACGCGGATGTTGTCGGGCCCCAGCTCGGCCGCGAGGTTGCGCGCGAGCTGCATGTCGGCGGCCTTGGAGATGCAATAGGCGCCGATCACCGTACTCGCCCGCACGCCGCCGATCGACGACACGATGATCACCGATCCGTCCTTCTTGGCCCGCATGTCGGGCACGCAGAGATTGATCAGCCAGATGTTGCTGAGGATGTTGTTCTGCATGATCTTGGTGAAGGCCTCGTCCGGCATCTTGTCCGTCGGCCCATAGTAGGGATTGGTCGCGGCGTTGCAGACCAGCACGTCGACCGGACCGAGCTGCTTCTTCGTCTCGCCGATCAGGTTTTCGACCTGCGCCTTGTCCGAAATGTTGCAGGGGATGACGATCGCCTCGCCGCCCGCCTTGCGAATCTCGGCCGCCGCCTCGTCGCAGGCCGGCTTCTTTCGGGACGACACCACGACCCTGGCGCCCTGCAGGGCGAGGTGCAGGGCGATCGACTTGCCGATGCCCTTGCTCGAGCCGGTGACGACGGCGACCTTGCCTGACAGGTCGAAAAGCGGCGATGCCATATAGTTTCCTCCGAACAACGTCCACGTATCGGTCGGACTATAGCTCAGCATGCGACGCAAAGCGCATCATCTGCCATCGTCGCGCCGATGCCTCGTAGATCGAGAAGTCGTACCATTCGAGCACGTTGCCGATGGTGCCGGCTGGCGGCGCCCACGCGGCCGAAGGGGCCGTAGCGGAACCAGCGGGACGCCGGGGCCTGAAAAAATGGGCAATCCTGCCTATCTCCCGATCGCACGTTTGCTCCTAGAACTCCCTGCCTGCTTGAACCGCGCTTCGTGGCGGTCGCGATCAGCTCGAAGGGAGAAATTCATGAGATCGTATTTCCTCACGCTTGCACTGCTTGTCTTGATCGGAACAGCGGAGGCCCAGCAGTCCTCGCAAACCGCACCGTCCTCGCCCGGCTCGATGCTGCTATGGCGCGACGGTTGCGGTGACGCCGACCCCCGGCCGATGTCTCGATCGCGTCGGACGCCTACACGACCCTGATCGCCGACCTGCGGCAGGGGCGGCTACGTCATCTATCTGCGACACGCCATGACGGGCAAGGGGTCGGCGGCGTGCCGCGGCGCACCTCATGCGAGCATGCGGCCGCGCGGCGGTCGGCGACCTCGCCGATTGTACCTGGCAGCGCACCCTCAGCGACGCCGGACGGCGGCAGGCCGCGTCGGTGGGCAGTGGCTGCAGCGAGGCAGACGCATTCCGTTCTGGCGGCCTGTGTCGCAAGCTGAGCCCGTTCTGCCGCACCGCCACGTCCGAAGAGCCGCAAAGCGGCGAAAGCGCGCCGGTGTTCAGGACACTGCGCCACCAGGCGCCGTTCTGGCACGGCTGGCGGCCTCTCGGTGTTCGGCGCGGTGAGCTTCTATCTGATGTTTCTCTATATCGTGAGCTGGCTGCAATTCGTCGACGGCGAATCGCCTTCGGCCGCGCGCCCAGCGTCAATCCGCGAGCATGGCGGCGATGATTCCCGTCGAAGTCGCCGCGGGCTGGCTGAGCGATCGCGTCTGCCGCACGCCCCTGCTGCTCGGCGCCATGGCGCTGGCCTTCGCCGCGCGGCGCCACTGTTCTGGCTGATGCACCACGCCGACCCCGTGCTGATCCTTCTCGGGCAGATGGGCTTCGTGCTGACCGTCAGCACCGTGCTGGCGTCCAGCCTGTCCTCATGGTCGAGACGACACCGCTCGGGATTCGCTGCACGGCGATCGCGCTCGCTTCAACATCGCCTTCGGCGTGCTCGGCGGCTGACACCGCTGCCGACCTGTTCTATCACCCGACGCAGGCGGCCGAACAGGTCGCCGCAGCCAACGCCAAGCTCAAGGCCCGTCTGGGCGAACGGCCGCCGCCGGGCGGCAACCTCGTGCTGATCGGCCATTCGCCGACCATGAAGGCAGCGGCCGCGGTCGAGTTGTCCGAGGGCGAGGGGGCTATCGTGAAGCCGAGCGGCGACGGCACCTTCCGCATCGTGGCGCGGCTCACGGAAGCCGGCATCATGCCGGTTCCCTGACCCCTCTTCAGTGCCGCGGCGATTGCGCCCATAATGGTGACCGCCTGCACTCCGGAGGCCGCGCCATGCGTCAAGCGACCACTCTCTCCGCCTCAGCGACGCCGACCATGATCGGCGGCGAGATTCCGCTGATCGACGTCGCGGCCTATCTCGCCGGCGAGCCTGGCGCCGCCGAGCGCGCCGCCGCGCAGTTGCGCTTCGCCTTCGAGAATGTCGGATTCTACTATCTCGCAGGCCACGGCGTGCCGCAGGCGCTGATCGACACCGCCTACGCCGAGGCCGCGCGCTTCCATGCGTTGCCGATCGACACGAAGCTCGCGGTCAAGGTCGACGAGCACAATATCGGCTACATGCCGATCGCGCGGAAGCCGCCGCCCAACGCCGCCGCGCAAGGCAAGAAGCCGAGCCAGAACGAAGCCTACTTCCTGCGCCGCGAGCGCAGCGCGAACGATCCCGACGTGCTCGCCAACCGGCGCTTCCACGCCCTGAACAAGTGGCCGGGCGAGAGCGACCTGCCGGGCTTCCGGACGAACATGCTGGCCTACATGGGCACGCTGGAAGCGCTGTGCAAAAAGCTGGTACGGCTCTATGCGCTGGCGCTCGACCTGCCGGAAACCTTCTTCGATGCCTGCTTCGCCGATCCGCACATGATCCTGCGCATGTCGCGCTATCCGGTGATCGACGGCGCCGACGACACGATCGCCAGCCTGGTGCCGCACACCGATTCCGGCTTCATGACCCTGCTGCCGCCCAACAAGGTGCAGGGCCTGTCGATCAACCTGCCGGACGGACGCTGGATGGATGCGCCGGGCGTCGAGGATGCCTTCGTGGTCAACGGCGGCGACATCCTGCATCGCTGGACCAACGAGCGCTTCCTGTCGACGCCGCACCGCGTGCGCAACGTCTCGGGCCAGCTGCGTTATGCCGTGCCGTTCTTCTTCGACCCCAGCCACGACACCATGATCGAGTGCCTGCCGAGCTGCCAGTCGGCCGACCGGCCGGCCAAGTATCCGCCGATCAAGTTCGGCGACTACGCGCTGTGGTTCGCCGCCCAGCGCTACGAGCACATGGCCAAGGTGCAGGCGCCGGCCGAGGCCGAGATCGCGCCGGGCGCGCGCGCCACGGCACGCTGGCAGGGGCGTTGATGCCCCTGCACAGGCTGGCGGCGACAGTCGCTGCGTTTTTTCTCGTTGCCGGATCCTGCCGCGCTTCATGCTGATCCGGCGGACGTTCATCGCCTCGTCGATGGCCGTCGCCTCGGGCGCACACGCCGCCCCTTCCGCCTGGATCGATGCCCATACCCACGTTTTCGTGCGTGGGCTGAAGCTCGCCGTCGATGCGCGCTATGCGCCCGACTACGATGCCTCGTGGCAGACCCTGCTGGCGCTCGCCGAGCAGAACGGCGTGGGCCGCGCGGTGATCCAGCAGCCGTCGTTCCTGGGCTACGACAATTCCTACCTGTTCAGCGCGCTCAAGGCCGAGCCCGGCCGCTTTCGCGGCGTGCCGTGGATCTCACCCTCGGTCGAGACCACTGCCGACGCATGGGAGGAGATGGCGCGGATCGGCGTCAGGGGCCTGCGCTTTCCGATCTTCGGCCTGCCGACACCGCAATGGTCGGCCTATCGCGACATGCTGGCCGAGGCCATCAAGCGCGACTGGCCGATCCATCTCTATGTCGAGAGCAGGCGTCTGCCCGACATGCTGCCCATGCTGCTCGATGGCGGCCACAAGGTGGTGATCCCGCATTTCGGCATGTTCGATCGCAAGCTGGGTCCTTTTCGTGATCCGGGCTTCGAGCTCTTGCTCGAGAAGGCCAGCACCGGCAGGCTGTGGGTGGTGCTGTGCGGCGCCTACCGGGTCGGGCTCGAGCGGGCACGCCCGGCCGCGGTGCCGCTGCTCGCCGCCTTCGGGCCGGGGCGCCTGATGTGGGGCAGCGACTGGCCGCACACCAACACCGATCTCGATCGCGTCACGACCTATCCCAAGACGCTGCAATTGCTGGAGGAACTGGTGCCCGAGGCGGCGACGCGGCAGAAAATCCTGATCGACACGCCGGCCGAACTCTATAGATTTTAGCACAAGCAACGAAACTACTACTGTCGGTAGCATTTGTCTATGCTCGCATAGCGAGTATTTTTCTAGCGCAGTCCCGCGGCGCGCGATAAAATACGGCTGTTCTTACCACCGTGGGGCGATGGGGGCGGGAAAGACATGCTTTGGGAACTCGAGGCCTACCTGCGCGCGGCTGCACCGCGCGGCTCCGGACGTTAGGCGGGCGGGCCATCATGGCAAACCAGGCTCGCAATCGCATCGGCGGGGGAAAGTCCGTCGCCTGGAACCTGCCGACCCCGGTGCCGACCTGGATAACCTGGTTCGTACGCACCGGTCTGGCCGTTCTCAACCATTTCCGCGACAGCGAACAGAAAAAGGCGAAGGACCTCTCCTTCATCTCCTTTCTGCATTGGGCGATCGTCAAGCGCCGGCATTTCGACGTCTTCGACGATGGGCACCAGCTGCCCAATCATCTGGCGCATGACTACAATCTGTTCCTCAGCACCTACAACGGACCGGAAGACCCCTATATCGAAGCATTCAGCGACGTGCTCGGCCACGCCATCGACTTCGTCTGGGGGTTCAGCGTGGGCTACCCGGGATCCATTCCGGAAACGGCCTACTCGCGCTACATCGCGCTCAATCGAGTCGACGCCTGCCATCACTATTCGGCCTACCCCAACGCTTCGGTCCTGGACGTCCGCCGGTGTCTTCACCTGCATGAAGAACTCAAGGCGTTCGCGGAGCGGACGAGGGACCTATCCGAAGAGCATTTCAGGCAGGCTTACCATCGCCTTTTGCTACGCGTGCAGAATGACCTGGGATCCGTCGGACCCCTGAGGTGACGGCCGCCGAGAGGCACAGCAATGTCCAAAAAGCCCAAGCCCCTGCCCAATCGCGCCGGCATCAAGTACGGCTACACTGCGGTGTTCCCGATCCGCGACGCCGCCTCGGCCGCCACGCTGCGCCTGCATCTCGGCAGCCTCAGTGACGACCCGAATGGATCGCCATTCGCCGTGGCGACGATCATCCACCTCCTGCGCTTCATCATAATCGACCGACTGCCGTACGAGGGATATCCCGCGAAGCAGGAGTCTCTGCGAGCCCCTTACCTTGTCGTCATGTGCGACTTCGACGGCAAGGAGGTCGAGGATCTCGCCCGCGCGCTCGCGCGGCACGCGCCCGGACCGGTCTGCGAGGTTTGGCGCCATTGTGCGGCGTTTCCGTTTGCCACCCCTGCCGAGCTCGGGCACGCCGATGCGACCGACCGACTGGCCGAGTATTTGCGCCGCGGGCAGGTCGAGACGGTGCTTTATCTCAGCGACCAACCCGGGCCGACGGTCACCCAGATCCTGCGATCGATCCAGGCTCAGCAGGCCTTTGCCACTTTCGTCGAACACAGCCAGACCGCAGACCCGGCCGCGTTGAAGAAGGACTTCTTCAGCCTCTGGGATGGCCTCGCCAAGAAACCCGACCCGCACCCGGGAAGCCTCTGACATCGAGAAGCGTCATGCCGATTGCCCTCGCTCTTCACGACATCCAAGGCAACATCCTGCGAGCCTACCGCAAGGAGAACAAGGCCAGGTTTCTTTTCCTGCGTGTCACCAAGCCCGCAGGAGGCCGCGCGTTCATCAAGCGGCTGCTGCCGCACATCACGCCGGCAGCGTGGGGTGAAAGTCGTCCGGCGACCACCACCAACGTCGCCCTGACCTATGCCGGGCTCTGCGCTCTCGGGCTGCCCGCGGAATCGACGAGCGGTTTTCCCTTCGACTTCCGCCAGGGCATGCGCGCCCGCGCCGCGTCGCTCGGCGACACCGGCGAAAGCGCGCCGGAGCGCTGGGACGACCCCTGGCGCCATCCCGAGATGCAGGTGCATCTGCTGGTGAGTTGCTATTCCATGGACAACAGCACGCTTGACCATCATTGCCGGCACCTGCTTGCCAATCTCCCCGACGGCGTCGCCGAACTCGGGCCTCACCAGGATGCAGCGCGCATCGGCGAGCAGTCGCTCGAGCATTTCGGCTTCGCCGACGGGCTGAGCAATCCGGCGGTCGAAGGCATGCCTCATATCGACAACCGCAATCTGGTCGGCAATCCGGATGGCAAAGGCGGCTTCGAGGACGTTCCCGCCGGCGAGTTTGTTCTCGGCTATCCGGGGGTCGGCGGCGAGCAGCGCGAGCTGCAGGTGCCGCCCCTGCTCGCCGTCAACGGCACGTTCCTGGTGTTTCGCAAGCTGGACCAGGACGTGACGGCCTTCCGCGCCTACCTGGACAGCCAGTGCAAGATCCTGAGCCGCCTTTCGACGGAGCACGATCGCGCGTTCCTGGCCGCCAAGCTGGTGGGACGGTGGCAGAATGGATCGCCGCTCGTCCTGTCCCCGAGGAAGCCCGCCAAAGGCGAACCGTCGAACCATTTCGACTATATCGATGATCCGGAAGGCGCACTGTGTCCGCTCGGCGCGCACATGCGCCGCAGCAATCCGCGCAGTTCGCTCGGCCTCGACGGCCAGCTGTCGAAACGGCGGCGAATCATCCGGCGCGGCATTCCTTACGGCAAGTTCGTGCGCGAGTCGGATACACCGGACAACAGTCCGCGCGGGATCATCTTCCTCGCCTACATGTCGGGCATCGAACAACAGTTCGAGTTCGTGCAGCAGCAATGGATCAACAACGGCGACAGTTTCCGCCAGGGCAACGACAAGGATCCGCTGGTCGGCAACCATGACGGCACGGGCCGCATGGTCGTCCCTGGCGAAGAGCGCGCCGGTCGGCCGCCTTTCCTGTGCACCGGACTGCCGCGCTTCGTCACGGTCAAAGGCGGCGCCTACTTCTTCGTGCCGGGCCTGACGGCCCTGCACACGCTTGTTTAGGGACGCTTTCATCAGAACCAGACGGCGACGCATCGACGACCGCGCCGACCGGCTCATCTCGGGGACGCTATCATGGCAACGACACCAGTACCGGCCCACGTAGGCAGATGGTTCAAGCCGGTGGGGAGCATCGGCCCGGCTCTTTTCATCGCCGTCCGGTTCCTCCTGCAATTCGCGGTAGAATTCGCGAAGTCCCTCCTTCCGAGCTTTGGCCGGAGCGCCGAGGAGAAGGCGAAGGCGGCCGAGCAGCGCACGGATGAGAAGATCGCCGTCGAGATGCTCGATCTCGAGGACTTGTTGCGCGCATGCGATAAGCGGATCGTCCTCGACGATCCTCGCGAACATCTGCAACCGAACGAACGTCACCTTTACCTGAAGGTGGCACGCCTGATCGCCGGTGGTGTCGTGCGCAACTTCCGCGACGCCGCGACGGCCGAGCGGGACGCCGTGGACCGGGCGTTCGAGCAGGATACCGCGGACCAGGCGCCGCTGCAGCAGGCCGCAGACAAGGCGGCCGAGCCGATCGCGACGCGCAACCAGCACGCCAAGCACCACGGCTGCGTGCGCGCCTATTTCATCGTCGATGATCAACTGCCCGCCGAGCTGGCCGTCGGCGTATTTCGCCGCGGTGAGCGCTACAAGGCGATGCTGCGCTTTTCAAACGCGCACGAGACGCCCCAGGCCGACTGCAAGGGCGACGGACGGGGCATGGCGATCAAGCTGATGCCGACTGACGGAGACGGCGAGCAGGATTTCGTGCTGGTGAATCACCCGGTTTTTTTCGTCGACAACGTCGCGGAGTACGCGCGGTTCATGGAAATCGTCCACAGTCGCGGCGCCACGTGGATGATCTTCCTGCGCGCGATCCTGTTCTTCCTGGTTCCCTGGCGCCTGCGGAAGGGGCTCATTCTCCTGCGGATGAAGTTCATCCGCATCGGCAATCCCCTCAATGCCAGCTACTTCAGCATGTCGGCCTTCGCCC
Source organism: uncultured Alphaproteobacteria bacterium (assembly GCA_963755585.1). Lineage (GTDB taxonomy): Bacteria > Pseudomonadota > Alphaproteobacteria > Reyranellales > Reyranellaceae > Reyranella. The sequence goes on along the minus strand of CAVWKN010000032.1, from coordinate 140,934 downwards.
TCGGGGAACAGGTCGTGCGCTACGTGGCGACGCCGGTGGGCAGCGCGCCGGTCGGCACTTCGCCGGACGACAGGCCCAACTTCCTGCGCGAGCGCCTGGCCGAGCGGTTGGGCGCCGGCGAAACGGAAGCGTCGGACTTCGTCGCCGCCTTCGATTTCAGCGTTCAGATCCGCGACCGGCCCACGCCGGCAGACGTCGAGCGTGCGTCGCGTGCCTGGCGGCGGCGTGCCGACCGGACGGTGCGCTTGGCCCGGATCGAGATACCGCCGCAGACATTCGCCAACCCCGACGCGCTGTGCAGCTGCGAAAACCTTCGGTTCGCCCCCTGGCATGCCAGGCCGGAACATCGGCCGCTGGGCAGCATCAATCGTATACGCCTTTTGGTGTATCTCGCCTCGTCGCGAATGCGGCGGCGCCTGAACATGGTGGACAGCAAATGACACAGGGAGCAGCATGAACCACCCGGCTTAGAGTGAGACCGAAGCCCGAGGTGAGAGGACGCCTGTGGACGCCATGACGCGAACTCGCAAGGCGGGCAAGGACGCGGCGTTGAGCGAGCGCGTCCCATTGGCTGCCGTCGCGGCGCAAAGAAGCGCAAACCTCGGCCCGGGGCCGTACGAGCGCCGCCAGATGACGGTGATGTTCATCGATGTCGTCCAGTCGACCGCGCTGTCGGAGCGTATCGATCCCGAGACGTTCTTCGCCATCATGCAAGGCTACGGCGCGACCTGCAAAGCCTGCGTCCAGCGCTACGGCGGCAACCTTGCGCAGTCTTTCGGCGACGGTCTTCTCTTCTATTTTGGCGTTCCGCAGGCGCACGAAGACGACGCCGAGCGCGCCGTCCAGGCCGGTCTTGCGATTCTCAAGACGCTGAACGAAGAGACGTTTGAAACCCGCGAACTGGGACCGCTGCGGCTCAAGGTGCGCATCGCCGTCAATACCGGCCAGGTCGTGATCGGCCCCCTCGACGGAATCGGCACGGGCGTGTTCGGCACCAGCGCCGTCGTCGCCGCGCGGCTGCAGAACATCGCGCCGTCCAACGCGATCGTCATCGGCTCGACAACCTACGAACTGGTGCGCGGCACGTTCGAATGCGAACCGCTGGGGCCCCGGCGGCTCAAGGGGATCGCGGGCACGACCGAGACGTGGCAGGTGATCGCCCCGCTCGACACCGAAAGCCGCTTTGCGCGCAAGCAGACATCGCCGCTCTCGCCGATGTACGGACGCACCGATCAGTTGGCGGTCCTGACTTCCCTGTGGCGCGACACCGTGGCGGGCCGCGGCAGAATTGCCGCCGTGTCGGGCGAACCGGGCATCGGCAAGTCCCGGCTGGTGCTCGAATTCCGCAATGCGCTGAAGAACACGGAGCACGGCACCATCTTCCTGCAGTGCTCGCCGCTGCACACCAATACACCGCTGGCGCCGATCATCGAGCAGGTCAGGCGCGACGCGCGTATCGCCAATGCCGACGAGCCGTCCGTGGCGCTGGCCAAGCTCACGACGATGCTGGAGGGTTCCGCAATCGACGCGCGCGCGATCCTGCCCTACCACGGCTCCCTTCTTTCGATTCCCCCGTGCGACGGCTATGAGCCGGCTGATCTGAGTTCACCCGGCGAAAGCGAGAGGGCGCTGCAGGTACTGGCCGGCGTGCCTCACGCCATGGCGCGTGATCGGCCGGTCCTTGTCGTGATCGAGGACGCGCAATGGATGGACCCGACGAGCCGCCGGCTGGCCGCGGCTTTCATCTCCCACATCGGCTCGCAACGCATCATGTGCGTGATCACCCATCGCGACGGCTTGGCCAAGGACATCGCCGGCGGCAGCAAGGTCACCCACATCAACCTGTCCCGGCTGAGCCCCGACGCCTGCACGCAAATGATCGAGAATCTCGCTGGCGGTGCGCGGATGCCGCGCTTCCTGCTCAACCGGATCAGTCAGCAGAGTGACGGCATCCCGCTGATCATCGAGGAACTTGCCCGCGCCGTGCTGAACTCGGGCGCCCTCGAGCGCGTCGGCGACCGCCTCAAGCTGCGCAAGACGCTGCCGGAACCGCTCCTCCCTGCGACACTTCAGGATTCGCTCCGGGAACGGCTCGACCGCCTGGGTACAGCCAAGCGAGTCGCACAGGTGGCATCCGTCCTCGGACGGGAGTTCACGCTCAAGGCGCTGCAGGATATCTCCGATCTGTCGCAGGGCGAGTTGACGCGAGCGCTCAACAGCCTGGCGACCGCCGGCCTGATCCGCGAACGCGTCGACGTCGATGACCGGCGCTACATGTTCAACCATGCGATGATCCAGGAAGAGGCCTACGCCTCGCTGCTGCTGGAAACCAAGCGGCAGCTTCATCAGCGCGCCGCTGCCTGGCTGACCGAGGAGATCGCAGGCCGCGACAGCGAGCAGGTCGCCGTGCTCGCTTACCATTACTCCCGCGCCGCACTGTTCGAGAAGGCGACCGACTATTGGCTCGAGGCCGGCAAGGCCGCCCTGCGCCATTCGGCGCCAATGGAGGCGATTGCCCATCTGAACGAGGGCCTGCAGGCGCTGGCGCACTGGCCCAAACGGGCGCCGACTTTCGCCATCGAGATCGAGCTGCAACTGCACCTGGCGATGTCATACATCGGGCTCGAGGGCTGGTCGGGCCGGCATACCGATGCCGCCTATCGGCGCGCGCTCGAGTTGAGCCGGCGGCACGGCAACCTGCGCCAGAGATCGATGGCGCTGTGGGGCGTCTCGCGCAGCCTGATGGTGACCGACCTCGAGGCGTCGCTCAAACTGGCGCGAGAGTACCTCGCCCTGGCGAAGGCCAGCGGCGACGAAGAGATCGCCCTGATGGCTCACACCGCGCTGACGACGTCGAACTTCTATCTCGGCAACCTGACGGCGGCACGACGGTCGGTCAGCTACATACTCAGCCATTATCGCCTGCGCGACCATCAGGCTCTGGTCAATCGCTATCAGCACGACCCGAAGATCGTCGCGCTGGTCTTCGGCGGCCACATTCACTGGCTGCTCGGCGAGGCACGCAAAGGTCGGACCTGCTGCCGGCAAGCCCGCCAGCTGGCGCACCGCATCAGGCATCCTTTCATGCTGGCGCTGACCTATGTGATCGGCGCGTCCGACCACCTCTACAACCACGAACTCGAGGCCGGATGGGCGTCGATCGAAGAAGGCATGCGCCACGCCGAAATGCATGGACTGGTCGCCTACCGCGACTTCGCGCCGCTGTGGGCGATCGAGGCGGCGATGGCCCATGATTCGTCCGACTCGAACCTCAAGAGCCTGTCGGCATGCATCGACCGCCTGCTGAAGTACAAGGTCTACCTCACGGTGCCGTTCTACCAGGCTTGCCTGGCGGCGCAGATGGCCCGTCATCAGTTGCATCCCGCCGCACTCGCCTTGACGGGCACCGCACTCAAGATCATGGCGCGCACCCGTGAGACCTGGTTCGAGCCGGAAATCTATCGCATCCGGGGCATGCTGCTGGCTGACCGGCGACCTGCAGATCCCTCCGGGGCAGCGACCGCGTTCAAGCGATCGCTGCACGAGGCCCGGCGGAGGAAGGCGCTGGGCTGGGAGCTGCGCACCGCGCTCAGCTATGCCGATCACCTGCGCGCGAGGGGCCAGCAGTCGGAGGCCGACAAGCTGCTCAAGCAGGTGATCGCCAAGTTCGACACCGCCGAGGTCTCTGCCGAGCTTCGCGAAGCACGCCGCCAGCTGCGTCCGACCGGCCGCCCGCGGCCAGCCCCGTCGCTGGCTGCGGCCGCACCTGGCTAGCGGATCGCAGCCGCCAAGCAGCAAATGGAAATGGCCCATCCTCCCAACCTGACGCAGAAGGAACTCCGTGAATATTTTCCCGAGGTTCGCCCACGCATAAAGGACGGGGTCTTCGAGCTCGGATTGGTGCTGGCGGGGACGGTCTCTGCCGGCGCCTACACGGCCGGCGTTCTCGATTATCTGCTCGAGGCGCTCGATGCCTGGCAGCGCGCAAAGGACGACGGCAAGTCGTTCGCGCCGCCCCACGAAGTCGTCATCAGCACCATCGCGGGCGCGTCGGGCGGCGGCATCAATGGCGCCGTGCTGTTGCGTGCCGCGGGGTGGCAATTCCCGCACGGCCCAAGCCTGCACAATCCCTTTTACTCATATTGGCTGGGCGGCAGTGACTTTCCGAAGCTGCTGAAGCCCGGACCGAACGCCGGCCTCCCGGGCCTTAGCTCGCTGTTGAATTGCGCTTCCGTCGACGTTCACGCAGCCGAGACGATCGAATTCACGGGCGAGCCGCTGGGAACTGCCGGCTCACCACGTCATCGCGCCTTTTTGGCCGACCCTCTCCGATTGTTCATGACGGTCGGCAATCTGAATGGCGTGCCCTACACGATGCAACTGGCCGGTGAGACGGGCCTGGCGCGCGGTCTTTGCGCGCACGCCGACTACATGACGTTCGCCCTCAAAATCGACAAGGGTGTCTCGAACAAGCCCGGGAGGCGACCCGACGAGCTTGGCCTGCACTCCACGTCGCCGCCGGATGCCAATTGGACATACCTGCGCGATGCCGGGTTGGCGACGTGCGCGTTTCCGATTCTCTTCCTTGCCCGTTACCTCGCCCGACCGCTGGCAGCGGCGGGAATCCGGGTCGCCGCCGTCCCAGGTGGGAATGGTCGATGCGAAGTCGTTCAACTTGTTCCAGATTGGGATGAACTGTCGGCGGGCGAGCCCGATCCGCACAAGTCGACTTTCCTGAACGTCGACGGCGGCGTTTTCAACAATAAGCCGTTCGAGCTGGTTCGCACGGCGCTGGCCGGCGTCTGCGGCCGCAACGCGCGCAATGCCTCGCAAGCGGATCGTGCCGTCATCATGATCGATCCTTTCAGCGATGCCGAGATGCTGTCGCGCCCCAAGCAGAGCAATCCGGCGGCTGTGATCGGCGCCACCGTCTCATCCCTGATCGATCAGGCACAGTTCAAGCCCGAGGATGTCGCGTTGGCGCACGCCGAGAACGTGTACAGCCGGTTTTTGATCGCACCGGTGGGACCCGGACCCGACAATCAGCGGATGGTTGGACAGCGCGCCGTTGCTTCGGGTGCTCTCGGCGGTTTCGCGGGCTTTGTCGATCCCAGTTTTCTCGCCTACGACTTCAGCCTGGGACGATTCAATGCCCACAAGTTCCTCGCCGAGCATCTCGCGCTGCCGTGGGCGGCGTCGGATCCCGAGGCGCCGAATAATCCGATCTTCGCTCATTGGACGAACGACCAGATCAAGGACTACGCCTTTCCAAATCGGCAGGATCCGACGGACACCAAGACTTACCTGCCGATCATTCCCCTGATGCCGAGCCTGCGCGAGAATCCGCCCAAACTTCTCGCCTGGCCTGATCTCGCGGCAGCCCCCGAGTACCTCCCGGATGCCATCGAGGCGCGGCTACAATCGGTCTATGACCTCGCGAAGTCGGGAATCCGCGTGCGGTCCTGGTGGAAAAAGGCACTCTTGAATGCCTATCTCTGGATCGGATGGAGAGGGTATCTGCGCGATGCGTTGCGTGACGCTGCCTTGAAGACCGTAAGAGACGGCCTTGCCAAGCACGGTCTCATACCAAAGCATCCGGCCCCGCCGGAGTTCTAGCGGCTCACCGGGAAATTTCTAGAGCGCGCCGCCCTCGACGCCGCGGCCTTCGGCGCGCCAGCGCAGCATGCCGCCGGGCAGGTTGGCGATGTCGGCGAAGCCGGCCTTCTGCAGAATCGCCGTAGCGTGCGCCGAGCGGCTGCCGGCGCGGCACACCGCGACGATCGGCTTGTCCTTGGGCAGTTCGGGGGCACGCTGGGCGAGTTCGCCCAACGGCACCAGCGTGGCGCCCCTGATGTGGCCCAGGGGACCGGTGAATTCGTTGGGCTCGCGCACATCGACCACGCGCACCTTGGCGAGGTTCTCCTCCAGCCAGTGCGGCTCGACTTCCCACACGCCGCCGAAGGTGAAGCGCAGCGGCGCCCAGCACGGATCGGGCGGCACGCCGGTATCGTTACCAGGCTGGCCGCAGCGCAGATTGGCCGGCACCGCCTCATCGATCTTCTTGGGATGAGGCAGGTCGAGATTTTTCATGTAGCCGACATAGTCGCCTTCGCCGACCTCGCCGCCCAGCCGCGGATTGAATTTCTTTTCCTCGGCGACGCTGGTGGCGGTGAGACCGCGATAGTCATGCGCCGGATAGAGCAGGCAGGTCTCGGGCAGCGAGAAGATGCGCGAGCGCACCGAGCGATAGAGCGCGCGCGGGTCGCCCTGCTGAAAGTCGGTGCGGCCCGAGCCGCGGATCAGGATGCAGTCGCCGGTGAAGGCCATGCTCTCGTCGTCGAGCACATAGGTGACGCAGCCATTGGTATGGCCGGGCGTCGCGCGCACTTCCAGCGAGCGCCGCCCGAAGGCAATGCGGTCGCCGTCGGCCAGCAGGCGATCGGCGCCCGAGGCGCCCGATGCTTCGGCCAGCGCGATGCCGCTGCCCAGCTTCTGCTTCAGGAGCCACGCGCCGGTCACGTGGTCGGCATGGACGTGGGTCTCCAGCGTCCATTGCAGCTTCAGCCCCAGCTCGGCGATCAGGGCGGCGTCGCGCCGGACCTGCTCGAACACCGGATCGATCAGCACCGCTTCGCCCGATGCCGAGCAACCCAGCAGATAGGTGTAGGTCGACGAGGTCGGATCGAAGAGCTGGCGGAAGACGAGCATGGGCTATTGAAACGCTCAGAATGTGACAACATTGGTGTCATCCCGAGGCCTCGGGCCGAGGGACCTTTGTTGATCGGTAAAGGTCCCTCGCTGCGCTCGGGATGACAATCTTGTCGCTGCCTCCTTTGTGACTAGGCCGCGCTGGCCTTGTCGAGGGCGGCGATCGACTCCGGATCGAGCTTGAGCGCGGGCGCGGCGAACAGGCTCTTGAGCTGCTCCAGGCTGGTGGCGCTCACGATCGGCGCGGTGATCGATTTCCGGTTCATCAGCCAGGCGAGCGCCACGGTGACGTTGCTGGCATTATGCTTCTTCGCCGCAGCGTCGAGCGCGTTGAGGACGCCGAGGCCCTTGTCGTTGAGATACTTCTTCACGCCGGCGCCGCGCGGGCTTTTGCCGAGGTCGGCCTCCGAGCGGTACTTGCCGCTCAGGAAGCCGGCCGCCAGCGGCCAGTAGGGAATGACGCCGAGCCCTTCCTTGACGCACTCGTCCTCGAGTTCGCCTTCGAACAGCGGACGCTCCAGCAGATTGTAGTGCGGCTGCAGGCTCACATAGCCCGGAAGGCCCTTGTCCTTGGCGATCTTGGCGGCCTCGGCCAGCCGGGGCGCTTCGAAGTTGGACGCGCCGATATAGCGGATCTTGCCTTCCTTGATCAGTTCGCCGTAGGTCGAGAGCGTCTCCTCCTGCGGCGTGTCCTTGTCGTCGCGATGCGACTGGAAGAGGTCGATGCGGTCGGTGTTGAGTCGCTTCAGCGAGGCATCGACCGACTTCTTGATATGGGCGCGCGACAATCCCTGGCCTTCGTTCGGCATCTCCATGCCGCACTTGGTGGCGATCAGCACCTTGTCGCGCTTCTTGGGATCCTTCCTGAACCAGCTGCCGATCACGACCTCCGACTCGCCGCCCTTGTGGCCTGGCGCCCAGCGCGAATAGACGTCGGCGGTATCGACGAAGCTGTATCCGGCCTCGACAAAGGTATCGAGGAGCTTGTGCGAGGTGGCCTCGTCGGCCGTCCAGCCGAAGATGTTGCCGCCGAAGACGATGGGGGCGAATTCCAGGCCGGACCGGCCGAGCTTGCGTTTTTCCACGATGCTTCTCCTTGGTGCTGATATCGGCGTTATTCGGCGGCCTTTGCAGGCTCGTCCGTCGGCAATGGGGCGACCGGAGCCGCGGCCGGCGACGGTGCAACGGGCGGGGCCGCCATTGCAAACGGATAATTCGGCGTGGCGAACTGGATGCCGAGCGCCGGGAAGGTCTCGTACATGCGGCGGATGGCCATGCGCTGGATCGTGCTGGGGTTCTTGGGCCGCGCCATGAACTTGAAGCGCACGATCAGCGAGTTGTCCTTGATGTCGACCACGCCCTGCATCTTGAGCGGCTGCATCAGGATCGGCTTGAAGAGGGGCTCCTCCATCATGTCCATGCCCAGTTTCTTCACGGTCTTGCGCAACAGCTCGACGTCAGTGCCGTTGGCGAAGGCCAGATTGAACTTCACCACCGTCCAGTCGCGGCTGAAATTGGTGATATGGCCGACCTGGCCGAACGGCACGATGTGAAGCTGGCCGTTCTGGTGACGCAGCTTCAGGCAGCGCACGCTGAAGCCCTCGACCGTGCCCTTGACCTTGCTGCAGTCGACATACTCGCCGATGCGGAACGCATCCTCGGCCAGGAAGAAGATGCCGGAGACGACGTCGCGCACCAGCGACTGGCTGCCGAACGACACCGCCAGTCCGAACACCGAGGCGCCGGCGATCAGCGGCGTGATGTTGACGCCGAGCTCCGACAGCACCAGCAGGCCGCCGACCACGACGATGACCGAGCCAGCCATGGCGCGCAGCAGCGGCATCAGGGTGCGCAGGCGCGAGGCCGCGACCTTCACGTCATCCTCGGCGTCGCCTGTGGCATCGGCCGAGGGCAGCGGGTTGGAGGCGATGTAGGAGTCCATGCGGAACTTCACGAACCGCCAGAAGGCGTAGATCACCACCGCGCTCACCGCCGCGAGCTTGGCGCCACGGTCGTGCGGCAGCCATTCCTCCGCCGTCATGGCGCCCAGCACGCGGACCATCAGAGCGTCGGCGATCAGGATGATGACATAGAGCCGGGCGACCAGGCGCAGGCAGTCGGCCACCACGTCGCCGGCCATCGGCAGCTCCGACACGATATGACGCGTGATGCGGTGCATCAGCGTCTCGAACAGCAGCAGGGTAATCAGTGCCGATTCGATGGCGCCGAGACCGCGGGCGGCGGTGTTGCTGTCGGTCAGGGCGGCATAGATCGCGGCCATTCCCATCAGGCCGTAGAAGACCAGGCCGAGCACCCACCAGTTGCGCGCCGTGTCGAGCTTGAGCCGGTAGCCGATCTTGCGCTCCGACACCATGGCCGACAGCCAGGCGGTCATCTCCTTGTGCCAATGCCAGACCACCCAGAGCAGGGCGGCGGAGATCAGCGGCGCGTAGAGGATGATGGCTGCCCCGATGACGTCGCGGTTGGCGCCCGTGGTCTCGAGAGCTTTCGCCAGATGGCCGCCGATCAGCGGCAGGACGATCACCCAGTTCAACGCCACCAGGAGGCCGCGCGCTGCGGCATCGTCGACCGGCGCGATGCGGCCCTCCGGCGTGGCGGGCCGGAGCCAGGCGCGGAACAGAAGATTGAACGAGCGCCAGTAGAGGAGCGCCTGGAAGACTTCCTGGCCCAACCTGCCGCCGACGCTCTGGGGATCGCCAATCCGGGGAAGGACGAGGCGGGCCGCGACGACGAGCGCCAGCAGCGCCACCACGTCGAGCAGTAAGGCGCGCCCGAAGGCGCGCAACGGCGAATGGCCGACGAGGCGGTCGAAGCCTTTCAGTCGCGCCCGGTTCAGCAGGAGCCGCACGATGTATTCCGCCGCCAGGCCGGCCGCCACGACAGCCAGCAGCAGGAGGGCCGTCCGGCCGTCCACGATGTCGGGCAAGGCGGCCAGATGCTGGCCGAGGGCAGGAATCTGCTTCAGCGTGAATTCAAGCCGGTCGGTCAGGAGCGTGAGGAACGATCCCGTGGCGCCTTCGGCGCTGAAGGCGGTCCTGGCCGCGGCCGAGCCAGCCCACGCCGTGGCGAAGCCGCCCAGCGCCGCTGCCGTTGCGAACCTTGACCGTGTCATCGTTTTCCCCCGCAGGATGGCTGGCAAAGCCTAGGCCAAATAGCCCAAGGCCGCCAGACAATGGGAATTCGACAAACGCACCGCGCTAAAGCGACCGCGGGGGCAGCAAAGATCTAATGCGCCATCGCCGCGCAGAAGAAGATCGCCGCCGCCAGCACGCCCAGGATCGTGCGGCCGGCATGCAGGCGGCCCCAGCGCTCGATCAGCGCACGAGTCGGTGTGCCAGCGCCGATCGGATCGGCAGCCTTGAGCTTGTCGTTGACCGGCTTGATGACGAGCAGCGTGTAGGGCCACGGTGCGAGCAGGATGAGCGCCCCGACCAGCCAGCGCAGGTCGCGGCCCTCCCACCACCAGGCGGCCAAGCCGAGCAGGAAGCCGAGCATGGCCAGGCCGGCCTGCATGACGGCCGCGCGCTCGTAGGAACGCTGCCATTGGATGAGTGCGGCGCGGTCATCGAGGGCGAGCCGCGCCGGCTGTTCTGCGAAATTCACATAAAAGGCGGCACCGGCGAACAGGGCCGCCGTCACCAGAGCGAGAAATCCGAGGATCATTTCTCCTCCCGCGCCACGCGCACTGGACCACAACGTGACCCTGGCATTATCGTTGCTTCCTGGCGCCTCGTGGAAGGAGTAGCTCATGGCCACCGAGACCATTCCCATCATCGACCTCGGCCCGTTCCTCGCGGGCGAAGAAGGCGCGCTCGATCGCACGGCCAAGGAGCTCCGCTTCGCGCTGACCGAGATCGGCTTCTACTTCATCGTCAATCACGGCGTGCCGCGGGAAAAGATCCGGGGCGTGTTCGAGCAGGTCAAGCGCTTCCATGAACAGCCGGTCGACAAGAAGCTCGAACTCAAGATCGACATCAACAGTACCGGCTACCTGCCGCTGCGCGGCAATACGCTGCGCACCTCGACGATCCAGACCGGCACCAAGCCCAATCTCAACGAGGCCTTCTTCGTCAAGCGCGAGATGCCGGCCGATCATCCCGACGTACTGGCCGATCGACGCTTCCGCGGCGCCAACCGTTGGCCCAAGGGCCTGCCCGGCTTCCGCGAGACCGTCGTCGATTATTGCGACACGCTGGAACGGCTGGTGCAGAAAATGGTGCGGCTCTATGCCCGCGCCCTCGATCTGCCGGCGCAGTATTTCGACGGCCCCTTCAAGGAGTGCCAATACTCCTTGCGCATGACGCACTATCCCCACCAGGACGGCCCCATCGAGGATGAATTCGGTCTGGCGCCACACACCGACACGAGCTTCCTCACCCTGCTCGCGCCCAATGATGTGCCCGGTCTTTCCATTCGCACGCAAAGCGGCAAGTGGATCGACGCCCCCGCGATCGCCGACGCCTATGTCGTGAACGGGGGCCAGATGCTGCAGCGCTGGACCAACGACGTCTTCCTCGCCACACCACACCGCGCCATCAACAGGAGCGGCGGCGAGCGCTACGCCATCCCGTTCTTCTGCGACAGCAACATCGACTGGCCGGTCGCCGCCGTGCCGACCACGGTCGGGCCCGACAAGCCACCCAAGTATCCGACCACCTGGTACACCGATTACATGGTCTGGTACCAGAAGCGGAACTACGACGCGGTCTATCCGCAAGCCGCCGAGTGAACGCGCCGGCCGATACCATTCCCGTCATCGACCTCGGGCCCTATCTCGCAGGCGAGCCCGGGGCGATGGAGCACGCTGCCGGCGAGCTGCGTTTTGCCCTGACCGAGATCGGCTTCTATTTCATCGTCAATCACGGCGTGCCGGACGCGCTGATCCGCGAGACGTTCCGCGAGGTTGCGCGCTTCCATGCCCTGCCCATCGACAGGAAGATGGACGTCATGATCGACCGGCACAATGTCGGTTACCTGCCCATGCGCGGCGATACGCTGCGCACCTCGACGGTGCAGGCCGTCACCAAGGCCAACCTCAACGAGGCGCTGTTCGTGGCGCGCGACCTGCCGGCCGACCATCCCGACGTGCGGGCCGACCGGCGGTTCCGCAGCGCCAACCAGTGGCCCAGGGATCTGCCGGGCTTCCGCGAAACCATCGTCGATTACTGCGACACGCTGGAGCGGCTGGTGCAGAAGCTGGTGCGGCTCTACGCCGTCGCCCTCGGCCTGCCGCCGGCCTACTTCGATGAACCGTTCAAAGACTTCCAGTACAAGCTGCGCGCGACCCACTATCCGAACCAGCCCGCGGCCGCCGATGACGAATTCGGCATCGCGCCGCACACCGACACCAGCTTCCTGACCCTGCTCGCGCCCAACGAGGTGCCCGGCCTCTCGATCCGCACGCAAGGCGGCAAGTGGATCGATGCGCCTGCCCTGCCAGGCGCCTATGTCGTGAATGGCGGGCAGTTCCTGCAGCGCTGGACCAACGATTTCTTCCTGGCCACTCCGCACCGCGCCATCAACAGGAGCGGCGGCGAACGCTATGCGCTGGCCTTCTTCTGCGACAGCAACATCGACTGGCCGATCGCCGCGGTGCCGACCTGCGTCGGTCCCGACAAACCACCCAAATATCCGATGACCTACTACACCGACTACATGGTCCAGTATCAGAAACGGACCTACGACCTGCTGGCCGCCGAGAATCAGCAGGCGGCCGAGTGAGCGACGAATCGACGGCAAGGACGTAGATGCCATCCTCTACCCTCGCCCGGGTCGAAGCCCACGTCTTCCACGCACCGATCCAGGAACCAGTCCGCACCTCCTTTGGCACCATGACCGAGCGGGTCGCGGTGTTCGTCAGGGTCGAGGACTCCGACGGCGCGCGCGGCTGGGGCGAAATCTGGTCGAATTTTCCGACCGCCAGTGCCGAGCACCGCGCGCTGCTGTTCGCCGACATCGTGGCGCCGCGCGCGCTCGGCAAGTCGCTCGACGATCCGGTGGCGCTGTGGGCCGAGATCGACCGGGCGCTGCATGTGCTGCGCGTGCAGAGCGGCGATGCCGGCGCCCTCTCGGCCGCCGCGGCGGGCCTCGACCTTGCGATCCACGACCTGCGCGCCCGCAAGCGCGGCCTGCCGCTGTGGCGGGCGCTGGGCGGACGCGACGATTCGGCTGTGCCGGTCTATGCCTCGGGCCTCAATCCCGGGCGCGCCGCGCACGATACCGTCGAGCGCACGCGCGCGGCGGGCTACCGCGCCTTCAAGATAAAGGTGGGCTTCGGCGAGGCGACCGATCTTGGCTCGCTGCGGCCGGTGGCGACGGCGCTGAAGGCCGGCGAACGCCTGATGGTCGACGTCAACCAGGGCTGGGATCTGCGCTCCGCCTGCGCCATGGCTCCCAGGCTCGCCGAGTTCGGCCTGCATTGGATCGAAGAGCCGTTGCCGGCCGACCGGCCCGTGGCCGAGTGGACCCAGGTCGCCGCCGTCGCGCCGGCCCCGCTCGCCGTCGGCGAGAATTTGCGCGGCGCCGGAGCCTTTCAGTCAGCGATCGATTCAGGGCTTTTCGGGGTCATCCAGCCCGACGCCGCCAAATGGGGCGGGCATTCCGGCTGCCTGCCCGTGGCGCGCGCGGCGCTGGCGGCGGGCCGCAGCTATTGCCCGCACTTCCTGGGCGGGGCGATCGGGCTGATGCATTCGCTTCACCTGCTGGCCGCCGTGCGCGGGCCCGGCCTGCTCGAGGTCGACGCCAACCCCAATCCCCTGCGCGAAGGACTGCTAGGCGACCTTTTTGCCGTTACCGGCGGATGCGTGTCGCTTCCCGAGGGACAGGGACTCGGTCTAGAACCAGACCTGAAGCCGCTCGCCAATCTCAGAAGCCTTCATATCGAGCGGCACGCGTAAAAGAGGGAACGCCATGCTGGGCTTGATGCAAGACCGTCCGCTGCTGATTTCGCAGATCATCGACTTTGCCGCCACCTACTATCCCGACGTCGAGATCGTCTCCCGCACCGTCGAGGGGCCGATCCACCGCTACGGCTACCGCGACGCCGCCAGGCGCGCCAAGCAGCTCGCCGAGGCGCTGCAGGGGCTGGGCATCAAGCTGGGCGACCGGGTCGGCACCATCGCCTGGAACACCTACCGCCATTTCGAGCTGTATTTCGGCATCTCCGGCATCGGCGCCGTGCTGCACACGTTGAACCCGCGCCTCGCGCCCGAGCATGTGGCCTATATCGCCAACCATGCCGAAGACCAGATCATCTTCGTCGACCTCAACCTGCTGCCGATCGTCGAGGGCGTGTGGGAGCAGCTCAAGACGGTGAAGCACGTCGTCGTCATGACCGACCGCGCCCACATGCCGGCTTCGTCCAAGATCCCCAAGCTGCTGTGCTACGAGGAGCTGATCGCGGGCAAGCCGGGCACGCTGAAATGGCCCGACTTCGACGAGCGCACGGCATCGTCGCTCTGCTACACCTCGGGCACGACCGGGAATCCCAAGGGCGTGCTCTACTCACACCGCTCGACCGTCATCCATTCGATGATGATGTGCTCGGGGCCGGTGCTGGCGATGACGCCGGACACCACCATCCTGCCGGTGGTGCCGATGTTCCATGCCAATGCCTGGGGCCTGGTCTATGCCGGGCCGATCTGCGGCTCCAAGCTCGTCTTCCCCGGTCCCAAGCTCGACGGCGCCAGCCTCTACGAGCTTCTGGACAAGGAGCAGGTCACGCAGAGCGCCGGCGTTCCGACGGTGTGGCTGGCGCTGCTCGACTACTGCAAGCAGAACAATCTCAGGATGTCGTCGGTCAAGCGCACGCTGATCGGTGGCTCGGCCGTGCCGCTCGCCATGATCGAGCGCTTCTGGAAGGAGCACGGCATCGAGGTGGCGCAGGGCTGGGGCATGACCGAGATGAGCCCGCTCGGCACCTTGACGCGTTTCAACAAAGGCGAGCGCGACCTGCCCGATGCTGAGCGCTTCGCCATCACCGCCAAGCAGGGCCGGCCGGTGTTCGGCTGCGAGATGAAGATCATCGACGACGCCGGCAACGACCTGCCGAGCGACGGCTCGGTGTCGGGCAACATGGTGGTGCGCGGCCCGTGGATCGTGAAGGGCTACATGAAGGGCGACGGCAAGAGCCAGTTCCTCGAGGACGACTGGTTCCAGACCGGCGATGTCTGCAAGATCGAAGCGGACGGCTCGGTGGTGATCACCGACCGCTCGAAGGACGTCATCAAGTCGGGCGGCGAATGGATCAGCTCGATCGACCTCGAGAACGCGGCCATGGGCTGCCCCGGCGTTGCCGAGGCCGCGGTCATCGGCGTGCCTCATCCCAAGTGGGACGAGCGGCCGCTGCTGATCGTCGTGCGCCGGCCCGACGCCGACGTCACCAAGGACGACCTGCTGAAATTCCTCGACGGCAAGATCGCCAAATGGTGGATGCCCGACGACGTGCAGTTCATCGACGCCATCCCGCACGGCGCCACCGGCAAGATCCTGAAGACGGCGCTGCGCAAGCACTTCGAGGGTTACAAGCTGCCGACTGCCTGAGCGCCTTCAGCCCCAATGCCTATCGCAGGGCGGCATCCTGAGCCGCTTTGTCCATCTCGCCGTTCGCCTCGGTTCGCGCTAGTCTGTCGCTACCATGACCATCGATATCCAACCCATCGATCCCGTGAACCGGGATTTCTTCGCGGGTGTTGTGTCGGGCCTCGACCTCACGCGCCCCTTGTCGAAGGACGAAGTCGCTTCCGTCCATGCCGGCATGGACCGCTTCGGCGTGCTGCTGTTCCACGACCAGAAGATCGACGACGACCAGCAGCTCGTGTTCAGCCGGAGCCTGGGGCCGCTCGAGCTGGCGACCGGCGACATCGCCGCGCCCGAGGACCGGCGGGTCAGCATGGACCTGAACGACATCTCCAACCTCGACAAGAACAACAAGGTTTTGGCGCGCGACGACCGCCGCCGCCTGTTCGGGCTGGGCAACCAGCTCTGGCACTCCGACTCCTCGTTCAAGCCGATACCGGCCAAGTATTCGCTGCTGTCGGCGCGGCACATTCCGCCGACCGGCGGCAACACCGAGTTCGCCGACATGCGTGCGGCCTACGATGCACTCGACGAGAAGACCAGGACGGAAGTGCACGACCTCGTCTGCCTGCACAGCCAGATCTTTTCCCGCGGCATCCTGGGCTTCACCGATTTCACCGACGCCGAGCGCGAGAAATGGGCGCCGGTGCGCCAGCGCCTGGTGCGCCGCCATCCCAACACCGGCCGGCTGTCGCTCTATCTCGCGAGCCACGCCGGCGGCATCGAAGGCTGGCCGGTGCCCGAGGCGCGCGCTTTCCTGCGCGACCTCACCGAGCACGCCACGCAGCGCAAGTTCGTCTACGCCCATGTCTGGCGGCCCCATGACCTCGTGATGTGGGACAACCGGGTCACCATGCACCGCGCGCGGCGCTACGATCACGCCGAGGTGCGCGACATGCGACGCACGACGCTCACCAACGAAGTCTCGAGCCTGGAGCAGGCGCCCTAGCCCCTCGTTCACTAGCGCAATGCGCTTGCAGTTCCTCGGCTCCGGCGATGCCTTCGGCAGCGGCGGCCGCTTCAACACCTGCTTCCATCTCGAGCGCGCGGCGCACGGCAACGTGCTGATCGATTGCGGCGCCACCTCGATGGTGGCGATCCGCAAATGGCAGGTCGATCCCAACGCGGTCTCGACCGTGCTGGTGAGCCATCTGCATGGCGATCATTTCGGCGGCCTGCCCTTCTTCCTGCTCGATGCCCAGCTCATCAGCCGCCGCACCGCGCCGCTGCTGTTCGCCGGCCCGCCTGGCCTGCGCGAGCGGCTGATGATCGTCATGGAGGCGATGTTCGCCGGCTCGACCAAGATCGAGCGCAAGTTCGCGCTGGAGATCCGCGAGCTCGAGCTGCACGAGCGGGCCGAGCTGAACGGGCTCGCCGTCACGCCCTACCTGATGAAGCATTACAGCGGCGCGCCATCCTATGCGCTCCGCATCGAGACCGAAGGCAAGGTGCTGACCTATTCGGGCGACACCGAATGGGTCGACGAGCTGATCCCGGCCGGGCGCGACGCCGACCTGTTCATCTGCGAGGCCTATTTCTTCGACAAGGTGATGAAGTACCACATCGACTACACGACCCTGGCCCGGCGCCTGCCGGACATCGGCGCCAAGCGCACCATCGTCACCCACATGAGCGCCGAGCTTCTAGGCCGGCAGCGCGAGATCGCGCTGGAAGCCGCGCATGACGGGCTGGTCGTCGAGTTCTAGGGTTTCGGTCCCCATTCCTGCACGACCGTTTCGCTGATGGGATCGAGCATACGCGTGTCGCGCAGCACCAGCCGCAAGCTTCTTCAGGGGCTCCTCCGCCGCGCACGCCGTTGCCGACCCCGGGAAAGACCGGCCGGCCGCGCGGTACGCTTGCCAGCGTGCGCGACAGGAAGAAGGCGTCGTAGCCGATCGACAGGAACAGCGCGAACACGTCGGTGCCGCCGACCACCGCCAGGACGCCGTCCTCGATATTGAGCCGGCGCCAGGCCTCCTCGAACGACGCGGTGCCGGGGTTCCACAGCACGACGTTGGGATTGTCGGGGTCGACGATGATGCGCTGCACGCGCCGCGTGAGCAGGATGCGCTTGCGGGCCTTCTCCCTGGGTCCGCCTTCGGCCGAGTGCCGGCCGTTGGCGACCGCCGAGGCCCGCTCGAGCGACTCCTGGTAGAATTGCTGGTCGGCGGGGATTTTCAGTTCTTCGGGAAAAGAGCCGTCGGACTTGGCGATCATGCCTTCGCGCGAAACGACGGCATAGCCTTCGATGCGGGGACGTCCACTCGTCATTCAGGCCTCGTTCATACGCCCATCGCGCCGATGATGGCGCCCTGTATAACGAGCACGCCCAGCCAATGGATGCCATCGATAATGGTGAGCGAGGCCTTGCGTTGCCCGAAGGCGTTGTTGACCGCCAGGGTGGTGATGACGAAGCCCAGCCACATGAACAGCGCGCTGATGACGCCGTTCTTCAGCGTCACCTGCCCCGGCCCGAGGTGGCCGATGCCGCCGGCCAGGATCCAGGCCATGATGGCCAGGGCGACGATCGAGACGATGAAAGGCATGGGCGATCGCTTGCCCTTGGCCGCGAGCTCTTCCTTGGTCGTGCCGATCGCCGCCAGCCACTGTCGCGACAGCGACATGTAGTAGGCGGCGCCGAAAGCAAAACCCGCGATGGTCGCGATCAGGATCGCGAGGTAGTTCATGCCGGCGAATGCCATGGGGTCCTCCTTGCTTGCGCCGCCGGGCCGGTGTCCGTCAGATATCGACGGTCGCCGAGCCTGGCAGGAACGAGTGGTCGGTGTTGATGTAGACGACGAATTTCAGCGCGCCGGACGGCATGCGCTGCACGATCCAGTCCTGGAAGCAGTAGGCCTTGATCAGCTCGGTTTCCGGCCGGCCCGCGACGCGGGCCTGCCAGTAGAACGCGCCGACGGCACGCGCCCGCTCCGGCTTGGCGCAGAGAGGGGTGACGTCCCAGCCGACCGACCAGTGCTTTTCGTCGGTGAGCTTGCGGTGCAGGTCGTAGTTCTGCTGCAGCGTCATGTCCTCGCCGCGCAGCAGGAACAGGATCGGGTCCTGATGCAGGAAGAACTTCTGCTGCTCCGACGGCGGCTCCTGCCTGACCATCACGCAGTCGAGGTAGGCCTTGGCCAGGGCAATGATGTCGTCGCGCGTGATCGCCATGATTCGTCCTCCCTGAGCCCGATCGTCACCTGATCTCGATCGGCGCCGCGTCCGGCAGGAAACGGTGAAAGGAATTGACGTAGATGACGAACTTCAGCTCGCCCGACGGCACCCGTTCGACCACCCAATCCTCACCCACATAGCATTTAAGCAAAGCGCCGCCGGCCTGGTCGACGTGGCGGCCCTGCCAGTAGACGATACCCTGCGCCCGCGCCCGCTCGGGGCTGTCGCTGAGCGGCGTGATGTCCCAGGTCCCCACCGTCCAATGGACCTCGTCGACCAGCTTCTGGTGGATCTCGTAGTTGGCCTGCAGGGTGAGGTCGCCGCCATGCAGGACGAAGATCCGCGATTCCGGATAGAGGAAGAATTCGGCCATCTCGGCCGCCGTCGACTTCTTGACCATGGTGGCGTCGTGAAAAGCCGACGCCAGGGCGACGATATCCTCATTGGTGATGGCCATCGGTCCTCCAGCCTTCCAGTGCCATAGTTTATCTCCGCACGGCGGAACAATCGCTCGCTGGGCGGCGGGCCCCGGGATTGCTAAGACGTGCCGCTAGAAACGGCTCTCATCAAGGGAAGAATGGCCATGACCGACGCAGTGCTTCGCTCCACCGAGGGGCGCATCGGAATCCTGACCGTCAACAATCCGCCGGTGAACGCGCTGGCCGCCGGCGTGCGCGACGGCATCAAGGAGGGCGTCGAAGCCTTCGGCAAGGATCCCGGCATCGACGCCATCGTGCTGATCGGCGGCGGCCGCACCTTCATTGCCGGCGCCGACATCCGCGAGTTCGGCAAGCCGCCCAAGGGCGCCAACCTGAACGACGTCATCGCCACCATGGAGAACTGCCCCAAGATCGTCGTGGCCGCCCTGCACGGCACGCCGCTGGGCGGCGGCCTGGAGACGGCGCTGGGCGCGCACTACCGCGTCGTCGCTGGCCGACCACGCGCGTCGGCCTGCCCGAAGTCCATCTCGGCCTGCTGCCCGGTGCCGGCGGCACGCAGCGCCTGCCGCGCCTCACCGGCGCGAAGTACGCGCTCGACGCCATCATCTCGGGCCGCCACATCCCGGCGCCCGAAGCCAAGAACAAGGGCATCGTCGACGCCATCGTCGAGGGCGACCTTCTGGCGGGCGCCGTGGCCCATGCGCAGATGCTGGTCGCCCAGAACGCGCCGCGGCGCCGCGTCCGCGACCTCACGGTGACGCTCGAATCGCCCGACCTGTTCAAGGAGACCGAGAAGGCGATCGCCCGCCGCGCCGCGCGGCTTCAAGGCGCCGTGGAACATCATCAAGTGCGTGCAGGCCGCCGTCGAACTGCCGTTCGACGAGGGCATCAAGCGCGAGCGCGAGCTGTTCGTGGAATTGCTGACGTCGCAGGAATCGGCGGCGCAGCGCTACTACTTCTTCGCCGAGCGCGAGGCCGCCAAGGTGCTCGACGTGCCGGCCGACACGCCGCAGCGCGAGATCAAGACCGGCAGGCATCATCGGCGCCGGCACCATGGGCGGCGGCATCGCCATGAACTTCGCCAATGCCGGCATTCCGGTCACGCTCCTCGAAGTGAAGCAGGAAGCGCTCGACCGGGGCCTGAAAACCATCCGCACCAACTACGAGAACACCGCCAAGCGCGGCGGCATGAAGGCCGAGGACGTCGACAAGCGCATGGCGCTGATCACGCCGACGCTTTCCTACGACGGCCTCAAGGACGCCGACGTCATCATCGAGGCGGTCTTCGAGACCATGGAAGTGAAGGAAGCCGTCTTCGAGAAGCTCGACGAAGTCGCCAAGCCGGGCGCGATGCTGGCCACCAACACCTCGGGCCTCGACGTCAACCAGATCGCCAACTACACCAAGCGGCCGGGCGACGTGATCGGCATGCATTTCTTCTCGCCGGCCAACGTCATGAAGCTGCTCGAGAACGTGCGCGGCAAGGCGACCTCCAAGGACGTCATCGCCACCGTGATGTCGCTCTCCAAGAAGATCGGCAAGATCCCGGTGCTGGTCGGCGTCTGCGAGGGCTTCGTCGGCAACCGCATGCTGCGCCAGCGCGGCATCCAGTCGTCCTACATGATGGAAGAAGGCGCCCTGCCCCAGCAGATCGACAAGGTGATCTACGATTTCGGCTTCCCGATGGGTCCGTTCGCCATGAGCGACCTCGCCGGCAACGACGTGGGCTGGCGCATCCGCCAGGGCAAGAACGAGAAGGAAAAGCGCAACGTCCGCTACACCGGCTACGTCGCCGACGCGATCTGCGAGCTCGGCCGCTTCGGCCAGAAGACCGGCGCGGGCTACTTCAAGTACAATCTGCCCGACCGCACGCCGATCCCCGATCCCGAGGTCGAGAAGATCATCGAGGAGACCTCCAAGAAGCTCGGCATCACGCGCCGCGCCATCTCCGACCAGGAGATCCTCGAGCGCTGCCTCTATCCGATGGTCAACGAGGGCGCCAAGATCCTGGACGAGGGCATGGCCCAGCGCTCGCTCGACATCGACGTGATCTGGGTCAACGGCTACGGCTGGCCGGTCTATCGCGGCGGCCCGATGTGGTGGGCCGACAACGTGGTCGGGCTGAAGACCATCCACGACGCCCTGCTGAAGTACCGCGACGCCTCCGGCGACCCGTTCTGGGAGCCGGCGCCGCTCCTGAAGAAGCTGGTGCAGGAAGACAAGAAGTTCTCTACCGTCTGAGCAATTCGAACCGGAGGAAATCCATCATGGCCGACGCCGTCATCGTCTCCACCGCCCGCACGCCGATCGGCAAGGCGTTCCGTGGCATCTTCAACGACACCCACGGCGCCGACATGGGCGCGCACGTCATCAAGCATGCCGCCGAGCGCGCCAAGGTCGACCTCGCCGAAGTCGAGGACGTGATCCTGGGCTGCGCCGCGCCGGAAGGCACGACCGGCTCCAACGTCGCCCGCGTCTCGGCGATGCGCGCCGGCGCGCCGGTCAGCGTCTCGGGCGTCACCGTCAACCGCTTCTGCTCGTCGGGCCTGCAGACGATCTCGATGGCCGCCCAGCGCGTGCTGGTCGACAAGGTGCCGGTGATGATCGCGGGCGGCCTCGAGTCGGTGTCGCTGGTGCAGGGCCCGCCGGGCGGCAACAAGAACCGCCTGGTCAATCCGTGGGTGCAGGAGCACGTGCCGGGCATCTACCACGCCATGATCACGACGGCCGACACGGTGGCGGCGCGCTACAAGATCAGCCGCGAGGCGCAGGACGAGTATTCGCTGCAGAGCCAGATGCGCACCGCGGCGGGCCAGCAGGCCGGCAAGTTCGACGACGAGATCGTGCCGATGGAAACCACGATGCTGGTCACCGACAAGAACACCCAGGAAGTCTCGAAGAAGACGGTGACGCTCACCAAGGACGAGGGCAACCGTCCCGACACCAACGCTCGAGGGCCTGGCCAAGCTGCAGCCGGTGGCCGGTCCCGACAAGTGGATCACCGCCGGCAATGCCAGCCAGCTCTCCGACGGCGCCTCGGCCGCGGTGATCATGAGCGACGCCGAAGCCGCCAAGCGCGGCCTGAAGCCGCTCGGCATCTACAAGGGCCTGGTGGTGGCCGGCTGCGAGCCCGACGAGATGGGCATCGGCCCGGTCTACGCCATCCCCAAGCTGCTGAAGCGCTTCGGCCTCAAGATGGACGACATCGACCTGTGGGAGCTGAACGAGGCCTTCGCGGTGCAGGTGCTCTACTGCCGCGACAAGCTCGGCATCCCCAACGACAAGCTCAACGTCAACGGCGGCTCGATCTCGATCGGCCATCCCTTCGGCATGACCGGCGCGCGCTGCACCGGCCACGCCCTGATCGAGGGCCGCCGCCGCAAGGCCAAGAACGTCGTCGTCACGATGTGCATCGGCGGCGGCATGGGCGCCGCCGGCCTGTTCGAGGTCGTGCAGTAAGGCGCGGCGCCCCTCCCCTTCATGCTCCTCTGCCCCTTGGGGAGAGGCTGGGTGAGGGGGTGTGCAGAATCTTCGGTCCCCCTCACCTACTCTCCCCCAGGGGAGAGGAATGAGGGAGATGATCAGCGCCGGTTGCGGCGCAGATCCTCCTCGTCCTTCCACATCAGGAACTGCGGGCCGAGATCGGCGATCTTGGTGGCGCCGATCTGCGCCATGGTGATGTCGATCTCGCGGCGGAAGATCTGCAGCGCCTTGGCCGCACCCGGTATGCCGCCGGCGGTGACGCCGTAGAGCGTCGGCCGGCCGACGAAGACGAACTTGGCGCCGGTGCACAGGGCGATGATGGCGTCGGCGCCGCGGCGGATGCCGCCGTCGAACATCACCGTCATCTTGTCGCCGACGGCGTCGCGGATCGCCGGCAGCACCTCGAGCGGCGACGGCGCGTTGTCGAGCTGCCGCGCGCCGTGGTTGGACACCATGAGGCCATCGACGCCCAGCGCATGGGCGCGGATCGCATCGTCGGGATGCATGATGCCCTTCAGCACGAAATTGCCCTTCCACAGACTCGCGATAGCGCTCGACGTGCTTCCAGGTCATCGGCGCGCGGTTCTGATAGCCGACGAGATCGGCGATCTTTTCGGCGTTGGCGTCGGGCCCGGCATACTTCGCCCAGTTGTCGAAATAGGGCGTGCCGTGCTTCATCCATTCCATCATCCAGGCGGGATGCATCAGCGCCTCGAACTTGCTCTTCCAGGTGAGCTTGAGCGGCCGGCCCCAGCCGTTCCTCGTGTTGCGCTCGCGGTTGGAGCCCTCGGGCACGTCGACCGTGAAGACCAGCGTCCTGAGCCCGGCATCGCCGGCACGCTTGATCATGTCCTCGGAGATCGACTGGTCCTTGGCGGAATAGAGCTGGTACCAGCCATGGTCGGGCGCCAGCTTGCCGAGCGCCTCGATCGAGCCGGTGCTGGAGCCCGACATGATGAACGGCACATTGGCGTCGCGCGCCGCCTCGGCCAGCATCAGGTCGGCGCCGCGGCGGAACAGGCCGGCGAGGCCGGTCGGCGCGATGCCGATCGGGCTCGAATAGGTCCGCCCGAAGATGGTCGTCGACTGGTCGCGCACCGTGACGTCGACCAGGTAGCGCGGCACGATGCGCGCCTTGCGGAAGGCCTGCTCGTTGGTGACCAGCCCGACCTCGTCGTCGGTGCCGCCCTCGATGAAGTCATAGGCGATCTTGGGCAGCCGCTTCTTGGCGAGCTTGCGCAGGTCTTCGATGTTCACCACGCCGTTCATCTCGGTGCGTTCCCTCGTCTTCGTTGACAGGATTTTGACCGTCTTTGCCGCTCCCTGCCAGCGATGTTAGACCGACCGCCATGCAAATCAGGCACGCAAAACCCGGCGACGAAGCCGATCTCGCCTTCCTGCTGGAAGATCACGAACGCCACTACGGCCATGCGGTACGCGACGGCGCGGGCGCCCCGGGGGCGGCCTTCCTGGTCGACCCGCCGCCAGGCGGCACGCTCTGCCTGGTGGCCGAGCTGCCGGAAAGCTGGTGGGCTTCGCCATCCTCAACCCCTACTTCCCGGCGACCAAGCTGACGCACGGCCTGTACCTGAAGGAGCTCTATGTGACCGGGAGCGCCCGCTCGGCCGGCGTCGGCGAGAGCCTGATCGAGGCCATCCGCGCGCTCGCCCACAAGCGCGGCGACTCGCGCGTGATCTGGACCACCGGTGAGGACAACGCGGGCTCGCAGCGCTTCTACGACCGTCTCGGCATGCGACGCGAGAAAAAGGTCTACTACGTCATGGATGTCTGAGTTAGCGTTGCCGCAAAAGGAGGATACGCCATGGAACTCGACGCCCGGCAGCTGGAGCAGTTCGACCGCGACGGATTCCTGGTCTTTCCCGACCTGTTCTCGCGCAACGAGGTGGCGGTTCTGCGCCGCGAGGTGGCGCGGCTCAGCCAGGTGCAGGGCGACGAGGTGGTGCGCGAGCATACCGGCGGCGTGCGCACCATCTTCCGCGTCCATGAGGACGACGGCCCGACGCGCTCGCAGCCTTTCCATGCCCTGGTCCACACGCCGCGCCTGCTGCGGCCGGTGCAGCAGGCGCTGAAGGACGACGCGGTCTACGTCTATCACACCAAGATCAACACCAAGCCCGCCATCGAAGGCACGGTGTGGCAGTGGCACCAGGACTACGGCTCGTGGATGCGCGACGGTTGCCGTCGCCCCGACATGGCGACCTTCAACCTGATGATGACCGACACCAGCGAGATGGGCGGCGCGCTCTATCTCATCCCGGGCAGCCACAAGCTCGGCCGCATCGAGCCGGTCTACGACGAATTGACCTCGTACAAGTTCTGGGCGATGCCCAAGCAGCGCATGATCGAGATCCTGAAAAGCTCGCCCGAACCGGTCGCCGTCACCGGCCGCGCCGGCACCTGCGTGCTGTTCCATTGCAACGTGCTGCACGCCTCGGGCCACAATCTCTCGGCCGACGACCGCTGGCACATCTACGTCTCGTGCAACACCGTCGCCAACAAGCCGCAGCTCGGAGACAATCCGCGGCCCGACTGGGTCGTATCGCGCAACTGGAACCCGCTGAAGGTCGAGGATGACGAGGGCGTGCTGAAGGCCGCGTGAACGATCTTATCCTCCACCACTACGACTTCTCCAACTTCGCCGAGAAGGCGCGCCTGATGCTGGGCTTCAAGGGCCTGGCATGGCGGGGCGTCGAGCAGCCGCCGATCCTGCCCAAGCCGAACCTGACGCCCCTGACCGGCGGCTATCGCCGCATTCCCGTGCTGCAGGACGGCGCCGACCTGTGGTGCGACACCCGCCTGATCGCCCGCGAGCTCGAGCGGCGTGTGCCCGAGCCCACGCTCTTTCCCGCCGCGACCAGCGGCGCCGCCGAGGCCATCGCCTGGTGGGCCGAGCACCAGTTCATGCGGCCGGTGGCGCTGTTCGTCTCGGGCATCAACGCCGACCATATGCCGGCCGGCCTGCACGAAGATCGCGCCCGCCTGCACGGCCTGCCGCTGCCGTCGATCGAGGCGGTGCGCAAGGCGGCCGTGCGCAACCTCCATCTCGTGCGGCCGCAGATCCAGTGGCTGGCCGACATGCTGCAGGACGGGCGGTCCTATCTTTTGGGTGGGACGCCCTGCATCGCCGACTTCGCCGCCTATCATGTCATCTGGTTCTTCAAGGGCCGGCACATCGATTGCCGCCACGAGCTGCTGCCCTATCCGCGCCTGCTGGCGTGGCGTGACCGGATGGCGGCGATCGGCCATGGCCAACGCACTGACATCGATCCCGCCCAGGCGCTCGCGGAGGCCCGCGCCGCCGAGCCCGCGCCGGCGCGGACCTCGCATCCGCAGGAAGGCGATCCTCTGCCCGGCGAGCAGGCCCGCGTGCGGCCCGCGGACAATGCCAAGGACTGGGTCGAAGGCGAGGTGCAATTTCGTCGACACCCAGGAGATCGCGCTGGTGCGCCACGATCCCGACGTCGGCCGGGTTGCCGTGCACTTCCCGCGACTGGGCTACGACTGGCGGCGCGCCTAGCGTTTGAACCTGCCGATGCCGAGACCGTCGATCGGCAGGTTGGTGGCACCGGTGGCGACCAGCTCGGCCATCATCGCGCCGGTGCCGGGGCCCAGCTGGAAGCCGTGGGCGGAGAAGCCGAACTGGTGGAACACGCCCTCCGACGTGGCGCTCGGGCCGACCACCGGGATGTCGTCCGGCATGCGCGCCTCGATGCCGGCCCAGGCGCGCACGATGGTGGCGGCGCGCATCGCCGGAAAGAGCTCCCACACCGTGCGCGCGCTGGTCGCGAGCTTGGCCCAGTCGATCACCGTGCGATTCTCGTCGCGATAGGGCACCGCGAGATGGCCGCCGCCGATCACCACGGTGCCATTGTCGAGCTGCTTGAAGGAGAGCTTGCGGCCGCGCAGGATCACCACCGGCTCGATGAAGGCGGGCAGCCGGCTGGTCACCATCAGCATGGGGGCGATCACCTCCAGCGGCACCGGCTCGCCCAGCGCGGCGGCGATGCGGTCGGCCCAGGCGCCGGCGGCGTTCACCACCTTGGGCGCCTCGATCGCACCGGCGCTGGTCTCGACCCGCCAGACCGAGCCGGCGCGCGCGAGGCCGGTCACGGTCACGCCCTCGAGCACCTCGGCGCCCTTCTCGATGGCGCGCCTGCGGAACGCCTGCGTCGTGCGGAACGGATCGGCCGCGCCGTCGCGCCGCGAGACCACGCCGCCCGGACAATGATCGGCGACCGCCGGCACCAGACGCTTGAGCTCGGCGCGATCGATCAGCTCCTCGTGCGTAAAGCCCTTCAGCCGAAGATCGTCGACCCGCGCGCGAAAGCCCGCCAGCTCCTCCTCGTTCTCGGCCACCAGCACGGTGCCGTGGCTTTCGAAGCCGCAATCGTCGCCGACCAGCTCCTCGATCTTCTCCCACAGCGCCATCGAGGAAATGGACAACGGGATCTCGGCGAGGTGACGCGCCAGCTGGCGCACGCCGCCGGCATTGACGCCCGAGGCATGGCGGCCGGCATAGTCCTTCTCGACCAGGATCGGCTTCAGCCCGCGCAGCGCCAGATGCAGCGCCGTCGAGCAGCCATGCAGGCCGCCGCCGATCACCACGACATCGGCGGTGCGGGTCATCGCTAGCGCTCCACCGCCTTGCGTTCGGTCTCGCTGATCGGCAGCGAGGCGAGCTCGGCCAAGGTGATCGGCTTCACCGGCGGGCGCAGACGGTAGTAGCCGACCTCGGCCGGCGTCGTGTCGCGCTGCACGGCGATCAGCTCGGTGACGGTCAGGCCGCACAGCCGGCCCTGGCACGGGCCCATGCCGCAGCGCAGGAAGGCCTTCATCTGGTTCGGCCCCTCGCAGCCCATGTCCGCCGTGTCGCGCACCTGCTGCGCCGTCACCTCCTCGCAACGGCAAACCACGGTGTCGCCCTCGGGCTGGCGGAAGGAGTCGGCCGGACGATTGAGCCAGTCGAGGAAGGCGCGGCCCATCTCCTCGCGTTGCAGGCGCTGCCGCACGGTCTGCGGGTCGGCCACCGTCGCCTCGGGCCTGAGCGCGCGCACCGCGGCAATGGCGGCGATGCGGCCGCGTTCGGCCGCCGCCGTGCCGCCCGCGATGCCGGCGCCGTCGCCTGCCACCGCGATGCCGGGCACGGAACTGCCGAAGTCCGCATCGAGCACGGGCTGGAAGCAGAGCTGGCGCTCGTTCCACGCGTGCGCGACGCCGGCGGCGATGGCGAGATTGACGTTGGGCACGACGCCCTGATGCAGCAGCAGGAGATCGGCCTCGATCCGGCGCTCGCCGTCACCCAGGCCGAACACCACTTCGCTCAGCCTGTCCTTGCCCCGCGCCTCGATCCTGTCGGCACGGACGACCGGCGCCTTGGCCCGCACCTCGCGCAAAAGCTTCAGGCCCTTGGCGAAATAGGGCGACAGCACGAAGTCCGGCAGATGAAGGAGCGCCCGCAGCCAATTGCGGCGCGGCGTGGTGTCGAGGATCGCCTCGATCTTGCCGCCGGCGCGCAGGATCTGCGCCGCCAGCAGCCACAGCAGCGGCCCGGTCCCGGCCAATACCGTGCGGCCGCCCGGGACCAGGCCCTGCGCCTTCAGCGCCGTCTGCGCACCGCCCGCGGTCATCACGCCCGGCAGCGTCCAGCCGGGAACCGGGAACGGCCGCTCCTGCGAGCCGGTGGCGATGATGACGCGGCGCGCCGCGATCATGCGCGCCTTGCCGCCGATCGAAACGCCGACGATCCGTTGCGGGTCGAGGCTCCACACCGTGGCGCCGTTCACGATCAGGGCGCCGCTTGCCCTGGCTTCGGCCGCCAGTTCGGTTCCCGCCCAGTAGTCTTCGCCCAGAATGGTGCGGTCGGTGACCGGCGTCGACGTGATCCCACGATAGATCTGTCCGCCGACGCCGGGATTCTCGTCGAACAGCACGGTCAGAAGACCGGCGCGCGCGGCAAGCGATGCCGCAGCGAGACCGGCCGGGCCGCCACCGATCACGATGAGGTCGTATGACGATGCGAGGTCAGCGGCGTTCGTCATCGCCCGGCCTCGCGTTTGCCGACCTGGGTTTCGATCGTCATGCCGTCGCGCACCGGCACCAGGCAGCCCTGCCGGCTGCCGACGCCGTCGACCGTGACCAGGCAGTCGAAGCAGACGCCCATCAGGCAATAAGGCGCGCGCGGCGCCCCGGTCACCGGCGTGGTCCGGCAATGGTCGATGCCGGCGGCCAGCAACGCCGCGGCGACGGTGTCGCCCGTCCGCGCGCTGATCGCCTTGCCGTCGACGGTGATCGCGACCGGCGCGCCCGCTCAGCCAGCCTCTTGAACATGAAACCTCCGCGCGCTGAAGGGAGCGACCAGTGACGTGTCGAGGGCGCCGCGGGCGATCATCGGCGCGATCGTGAGCGCGTGATTGGCCGCCAGCGTCACGCCCGAATGGCAGCAGACGGTGAAGGCGCCGGGATGGGTCTCGGACTGGTCGTAGATCGGGAACCCGTCCCTGGTCATGACCCGGATGGCGCTCCAGGTGCGCACCACGTTCACATTGGCGAGCAACGGGAACTGGCGCACCGCGCGCTCCGCTTCGGTCGCGCTGACGCCCAGGGTAAGACCGCTGGGATCGGTGCTTTCTTCCTTCGAATCGCCGATCATCACCGTGCCTTCGTCGGTCTGGCGCAGGGTCGTGACAGGATGATGCAGGAAAGGTCGCAGCCGCTCGGTGACGACGATCTGCCCGCGCTCGGGCTTCATCGGCGCCTCGAGCCCGACCATGGGCGCCAGCCGCATGTTGGCGTTGCCGGCCGCCAGCGCGACCTTGGCCGCGCGAACCTCACCCTTTTCCGTCATCAGCCGGAACTCGCCGCCCTCCCTCGCGATGGTCTCGACCCGGTGGCTCGGCAGGTAGGTGACGCCGCGCGCCTTGATCGCGGTATGCAAGGTGCGGAACAGGCGCAGCGAATTGACGTGGCCGTCGAACGGGCAGTAGCTGCCGCCGACCACTTCGGGCCCGATATCCGGCAGCATCTTCGCGACCTCGGCGTGGCCCAGGATCTCGGTCTTGTAATCGACGATGCCCGGCTGGTTGTGCAGGCGCTTCAGGGTCGTGGCGCGCGCTTCGAGTTCCTTCTCCGACAAAGCGAGATGGAAGCCGCCGGGCCGCTGGAAGCAGACATCGAGGCCGGTCTCCTCCTTCAGCGTCTGGGCGAAGCCCGTCCAGGCATTGGAGGAGCGCAGCGTCCAGCCGGCATAGGGCGCGAGACCCAGCCCCTTGCTCTGCACCCACACCAGCGCGAAGTTGCCGCGCGACGCACGCACCGCGCGGTCACCCTCGTCGAGCACGACGACCCTGCAGCCCTCGCGCGCCAGGCCCCAGGCCGTGGCGACGCCGACCAGCCCGCCGCCCACGACGGCGACATCGTAGTCGCTAGCGGCCATCCGCGTTCCTTCCGACCAGCAGCCGTTCCAGCCCGTAGGCGCGGTCGAGCACCAGCAGCGCCACCACCGTGACGGCGATCACGCAGGCCGAGACCGAGGTCACCAACGGATCGATATTGTCCTGGATGTAGAGGAACATGCGCACGGGCAGGGTTTCGGTTCCGGGGGCAGCGATGAACACCGTCATCGTAACCTCGTCGAACGAATTGATGAAGGCGAGCGCCCAGCCGCTGGCCAGGCCCGGCAGGACCAGCGGCAAGGTGATGCGCCTCAGCACCGTTCCTTCCGAGGCGCCCAGCGAGACGGCGGCATGTTCGATGGCGCGGTCGAGCCCGACCGCCGACGCCAGGGTGAGCCGCAAGGCGAAGGGCAGCACGATCACGATGTGCGCCAGCACCAGCCCGACGAAGGTGCCGCCCAGCCCGATCTCGGTGAAGAAGCGCAGGAAGGCGATGCCCAGCACGACGTGCGGGATCATCAGCGGCGACATGAAGAGCGCCGTCATCGCCTCGCGGCCGCGGAAACGATGGCGCGCGATGGCGAGCGCCGCCGGCACCGAGATCGCCACCGCGACGGCCGACGACAGCGCGCCCAGCAAAAGGCTGCGCCAGAAGGCCGAGATGAACTCGGGATAGCGGCCGATGGCGTAGAACCAGCGCAGCGACCAGCGGTCGGTCGGGAACGACAGGAAGCCCTCGGGCGTGAAAGCGACCCAGCAGACGACCAGGATGGGCGCCAGCATGAAGACGACGAACAGCGCGTGATAGCACAGCGCCAGCGGACCGTTGCGGCTCATCCGAACACCTGCGCATAGCGGCGTTCGACGAGACGGCTGGCGCCGACCACGATCAGCACCAGCACCAGCAGCAGCAGCACCGCCACGGCCGCGCCCAGCGGCCAGTTCAGCGTGTTCAGGAACTCGTCGTAGGCGAGCGTCGCGGCGACCTTGAGCCGCCGGCCGCCGATGATGGCGGGCGTCGCAAAGGCGCTGGCGGCCAGCGCAAACACGATGATGGCGCCCGACAGAATGCCGGGCATGACCTGGGGCAGCACGATGCGGCGCAACACCGTGAACGGCCCCGCCCCCAATGCCACGGCCGCGTTCTCGATTTGCGGATCGAGCCGCTGCAGCGCCGCCCACACCGCCAGCACCATGTAGGGCATCAGCACATGCGCCAGCGCCACCACCATGCCGGTCTCGGTGAACATGAAGGGCAGCGGCGCCGAGATGAGGCCCAGCGAGGTCAATGCCTTGTTCACCAGCCCCGAATTGCCGCCGAACAGCAGCGCCCAGCCCAGGGTGCGGGCCACCACCGAGATCAGGAGCGGCCCCAGGATCACCAGCAGGAAGATGCCGCGCCACGGGCTCCGCATGCGGTTCAGGATGTAGGCCTCGGGCGCGCCGAACACCGCGGTCAGCAGGGTGACGAAGATGGCGATGCGGAAGGTTCGCCAGAACATTTCCAGGAAGTACGAATCGGTCAGCACCTCGCGCCAGTTCTTCAGGATGAAGACCGGCTCGATGCCCTTGTACTGGCCCCAGTCGTGGAACGAGAGCAGCACCGTCATGCCCAGCGGCACGACCACGATGGCCGCGAACAGCAGCAGCGCGGGCAGGCTGAGGAGGTAGGGGGTGGATTTCATCGTGCCGCCTGCCACGCCAGATGCACGGTATCGCCCTCGGCCGGCATCGCCTCGCCGGTATTCTGGCGGATCACGGTCACCAGGCCGCCCGGCGTCTCGACCTGGTAGAGCCAGTGGTTGCCCTGGAAGATGCGCGTGCGCACCATGCCGGCGAGGCCCGTCGCCGCGAACGAGATCTTCTCCGGCCGCACCGTGGCGCCGTCCAGGAAATTGGTCTTGCCGAGGAAGCTTGCGACGAACGGCGTGGCCGGCCGCTCATAGGCCTCGTGCGGCGGGCCGATCTGCTCGGCGCGGCCCTGGTTCATGACCACGATACGGTCCGAGAGCGCCATCGCCTCGGCCTGGTCGTGCGTCACCAGGATCGTCGTCGTGCCGACCGTACGCTGGATCTGGCGCAGCTCGATCTGCATTTCCTCGCGCAGCTTGGCGTCGAGATTCGACAGCGGCTCGTCGAGCAGCAGGATCTGCGGACGGATGACCAGCGCGCGGGCGAGCGCCACTCGCTGCTGCTGGCCGCCCGAGAGCTGGCGCGGGAAACGCGCCGTGAAGGCCGCGAGCCCCACCAGCTCCAGCGTCTCGCCGACACGCCGGGTGCGGTCTGCGGCGGCCACGCCCTGCATCTCGAGCCCGAACGCCACGTTCTCGGCGACGGTCATGTGGGGAAACAGCGCATAGCTCTGGAACACGATGCCGAGCCCGCGCCGCGCCGGCTTCACGGCCAGGAGGTCGCGCCCTTCCAGCCGGATCGCGCCCGCGGTCGGCTCGACGAAACCCGCGATCATCTGCAAGGTCGTGGTCTTGCCGCAGCCCGACGGTCCCAGCAGCGAGACGAACTCGCCCTTCTCGACGCCCAGCGACAGGCCGTCGACCGCGGCATGCGTGCCGAAGGTCTTGGTCAGGCTCTCGAGCTCGAGGAAGGCCATTCTTCGGTTCCGGCCTAGGCCTCGTCGAGGGTGTGGATGCGAGCGGCTTCGCCGCGATGCAGGCGATAGAAGGCGTCCTGCGGCTGGTCCATGGTCATGATGTCGGCATTCGGCGCGCCCAGGAACAGGCCGCGCAGCACTCGTCCGATGCCGCCGTGCGCGAACACCGCCACCGGCCTCTCCCCGGCGAGCGCCACGATCTCGTCGAGCGCCGGTCGGGCGCGCTTGGTCGCCATGACATAGCTCTCGCCGTTGGGCGGCTGATAATGCCAGTGATCGAGCCGCCGCGCCGCCATGGCGCCCGGCCAGCGCGCCTCGATCTCCGCGCCGGTCAATCCGTCCCAGTCGCCCCAGCTCATCTCGCGCAGCCTGTGATCGAGGCAATCCTCATCGTGCGCCAGCCCGGCGGCCTCGGCAGCGATGGTCAATGTCTCGCGCACGCGGCCGAGCGGACTGGCGCGCACGACGACGCTCGACGGTTCATGACCGGCCAATCGCAATTCCCGCGCCAGCGCCTGCCCCATCGAGCGGGCCTGCTCACGGCCGGCGGCGGTCAGCGGCGAATCGAGATGACCCTGGGCGCGCGTTCGGCGTTCCAGACCGTCTCGCCATGCCGGAACAAGTAGATCGGATGATGCGCCGTCACGGCTCACCGCTCGACCTCGCGGTTCCAGCGCTTGGTCCAGTCCTCGCGCTGGGCGTTGATGGCGTCCCAGTCGGGCTGGATCACCAGCTTGGCGCGCTCGCCGACCGGAGCCATGCGCAGCTCGGGCATGTTGACGTCGACCTTGGTGTTGACCGGCCCGTTGCCCATCTCCTTGGCCATGCCGGCCTGGACCGGCGCCGAGATCAGCGTCTTGATGAGCTCGTGCGCCAGCGGATTGATCTGGGCCTTGGCGACCGGGCAGGCCGAGGCGAGCAGGATCGGCGCGCCCTCCTTGGGATAGATGAAGTCGACCGGAAAGCCGGTGTTGGCGAAGGCCTGGACGCGGCCGGTGCCCCACACCGCGATCTGCCCCTGGCCCGACTGGAACAGCTCCGTCATCTTGCCGGGCGACGGCTCGTAGACCAGCACGTTGGGATTGATGTCGTCCTTCATCACCTTGAAGCCGGGATCGATGTTCTTCTCGCCGCCGCCGTTCATGCGGGCGTACATCATCAGCGTATAGAGGCCATAGGTGTTGTTGATCGGCGGAATGACCAGCAGCTTCTTGAACTTGGGATCCTTGAGGTCGTTCCACGAGGTCGGCGTGGCCCAGCCCTTCTCCTTGAAGGTCTTGGTGTTGATCATGAAACCGGTGCCGGTCTGGCCGACCGCGACCGCCTTGTCGTCCTTGAACAAGGCGGCGGGATAGAGCTCGCTCTTGTCGAGGCCCTGGATCGGCGCGCAGAAACCGAGCTGGATCGCCTGGTACATCGGGCCGTCGTCGACGATCGCCACGTCGATCACCTGGTTGCCCTTCTGCGCCTGCAGCTTGGCCAGCGTGTCGGTGGAGTTGCCGGCGACATACTCGATCTTGACGCCGTGCTTCTGCTCGAAGGCCGGGAACACTTCCTTGCGCAGATGCTGGTCCCAGACGCCGCCATAACCGGCCACCGTGAGCGTCTTGGGCTGCGCCAGGACGGGACCGGCGATCAAGGCGAGCAGAGCGGCGGTGCCGATGGATTTCAGCATTTTAGTCTCCCAGGTTCCCCAGCGCGAAGCCTAGCATAAGAAAAGACCCCGCCGTCAGGACGACAGAAGGGTGAACGTCAATTCGTGCTTGTTGTGATGCAAATGTTGGACCCGCGCTCCCGGGATCGCCGCGAACGCCTCGGCCGAATCGTGGTCGGTGGCGCCCTGGAACTTGAGGGTGCAGACGAAATTCTTCGCCAGCCCCGAAGCCCGCCATTTCTCCACCAGTCGCAGGAGCCGCGCCGGATAGCAGACGATGTCGGAGAATAGCCAGTCGACCGGTCCGACACTCGCGGGTTCCAGCGCAAAGGCGCTCGCGCCGCGCCATGCCACGCCCGCCATCGCCGCCACCCTGGGATCGAGCGGCGCCTTGTCGATGGCGATCACCTCGGCGCCCAGCTTGGCCACGACATAAGTCCAACCGCCGGGCGAGGCGCCGAGATCGAGGCAGCGTTCGCCCGGCACGGGCCAGCGCCCGAGCCGCACCAGCGCCTCCCACAGCTTGAGATAGGCGCGATTGGGCGGACCGGTCCTGTCCTCGACGAAGGCGACTTCGCCGTTGGCGAAAGGCGAACTGCACCGCGGGGCGGCGAGCAGCCGGTCGGGCGCCAGCAGGGTCCACGATCCCAGCGGCGACGCCGGTGCGACGGCTGGAAAAACGATGGGTTTGGCCGAAACATGCGGCAGGCGTTCCTCGATCAGCGCGGCGCGGCGATGATGGATCGGCGCGTACATCGCCCAATTGCGCTGGATGTCGCGCAGCGCCTGCGCGGCGCTGCCGATCGAGGCCACCGGCAGCTCGACGCAATCGTGCCAGACGTTGGCGGCCCAGGCCGCGGCGACCGCCGGTCCCTCGCAGACGAACAGCCGCTCGTGCCGGAGAGCCACGGCCGCGCCGGCACGCCGCAGTTCCTCTTGCAGTTGGTCGGCAAAGCCCTCGGCGGCGAGATAGGCGGTCGTCATGGGCGCAACCTAATCCACCGATCGTCGTTCCCCGACAAGGGCTCTCAGGAGGAATTATCATGGCCAAGACATCGATGTCCCAGCGCAAGACCATGGGCCGCGTCATGCACGAATACGCCCACGGCGAGCTCAAGAGCGGCCGCGAGCGGCAAGGCCGGCAAGGTGAAGAGCCGTCGCCAGGCGATCGCCATCGCGCTCAAGGAGGCCGGCGCCTCCAAGTTCGAAAGCAAGAAAGAGAACAAGCAGAACCTGCGCAAGAGCAAGGCGAAGGAAGCAAGCGGCCGGACTTATCAGCAGGAAACGGAAGGCAAGGGCCGGGTCGGCGCGCGCGGCAAGCGCGAGAGTTCGCGGGCGATGGGCGGCCGCAACGCCAAGGCCCCTGCCCGCCGCCGGGCCTCGACCGGTCGCCGCAACTCACGTGGAGGGTCGCGATGAGCAAAGCGCAACGCATCGTCAACCTCGCCGACGTCCCGTTAAAGGACAATGGCGACGGCAAGAGCTTCCAGGCACGAATCGGCCGGGTCGGTCCGATGCTGGGCCTTACCGGCCTCGGCTGTACGCTCACCGTCGTGCCGCCCGGCAAGCGCGCCTATCCGTTCCATCGTCATCACGTGTCGAGCGAGCTTTTCTACGTCCTCGCCGGCAGCGGCGAGGTCCGGCTCGACGATCGCGCGCTGCCGGTACGCCCCGGCGATCTGATCGCCAATCCCGCGGGCACGGAAGCGCACCAGATCATCAACACCGGCAAGGACGAACTGCGTTACCTCGCCATCTCGGAGATGGGTTCCGTCGACATCATCGACTATCCCGATTCGGGCAAGATGGGCGCCGCCGCCGGCGTCAAGAACGGCGACCTCTCGACCGCGACCTACAAGGCGTTCGGCCGTGTGACGCCCACCGACTATTTCGACGGCGAGGAGCCCGCGAAGCAGCCTGTCGCGGCCACAACCGGCTCCGGTAAAGGCGGCTGACAGACGCGAGCCAGCGAAGCGATCGCCAATTGGTGGGTCGTGGGCGTCAATCCGGGCGGCGGCACGATCTCGCTGGTCAACCCGGCCGGCGGCGAGGTGCGGACCTACAATGTGACGACGCCGGCGGGCCGCGAGCAGCTGCCGCGGGTCAAGGTCGGCGATTCCCTGACGGCCATCAATACCCAGGTCCTGGTCGCTTCGATCACGCCCAAGGGCTGAAGCACATTACGGAAAGTCGGGACGCGGCAGCGAGGGACCAGCGGGCTGACGCGCGACGGGCGACCGACGGGACGACGCGCGGGGCTCTTCGCCTCTCTTCATCCAACCGCAGGAGCACCGGTTGCGCTTCACGCAGGAGCGCCTGGCTTTCGGCCGCCGTGAGATAGCCCGTCGCCGGACGGTTGCGCGCCTGTTGCCAGGCCGTGATCATCTCGCGCGAGCGCGGCCCAAAGGCGCCGTCCGAACCGTGCGTGTCGAAGCCCAGGGCCGTGAGCGCGACCTGCAGCCGTTGGCGTTCGACCGAGCCCAGGTGAAGCGCTGCCTCTTCGGCCTCGGCCGACGGCGGCGGCGGTGCTTCGGGCGCCGGCTGGGCAGGAGCTGTCGCCTGGGTCGCTGGAGCAGCCGACGGCACGGCCGCGGCGCCAGCGGTCGTTTCCGCCGGGCTTGATGCCGGCACGGACGCTGCCGTCACCGCTGCGGGACGAGGCGCCATCGCGTAGTAGACGGCTCCGGCAGCAAGAAGGATCACCGCGGCGGCAAGCGCGATCCATTTGCCATGTCCGCCGGTGCGCGGCCCGATGGCGAGCTGGGTGGACGGCGTGGGAGGCGTTGGCGGGGTCGGCGGAGTGGGCGGTGTCGGGGGCGCCACGGGCGGCGCCGTCATCACCACTGTCGTTTCGCCGTCAGCCACCGCCTCTTCGAGCAGCGCCCGCCAGGCGGCGATGCTCTGCGGCCGCTCCTCGACATGCACCGACAGGCCAGCATCGAGGCCCAGGAGACGGCCGCGCGCGAAGCCCGCCGGCTGCAGGCTGGCCAGCGGCTCGCAGGAATCGTCCATCAGACGGTCGAAGGCGTTGGGCGGCGCCTTGCCGGTGACGGCGTGATAGAGCGTGGCCGCCAGGCCGTAGATATCGGTCCACGGTCCCTGCTTGGCCGAGGTGAACTGCTCGGGCGCCGCGTAACCCGGCGTGAAGATCGCCGTCATGACCTGCGTGCGATCGGCCATCGCCGCGCGGGAGGCGCCGAAATCGATCAGGGTCGGCCGGCTTCCCTCGCCCAGCAGCACGTTGGCTGGCTTGATGTCGCGATGCAGGAAGCCGATCTCGTGCACCTGTCGCAGCCCTTCGAGCAGCGGCCACAGGATTGCGTCGAGCTCGGCCGGCGAGAGCGGGCCTTCGGCCTTGATGCGCTCCTCCAGCGTCTCGCCGCGCAGGAGTTCCATGACGATGTAGGCGGTGCCGTTCTCCTCGAGGAAATCGAACACCTGCACGATGGAGGGCGCCTCATGCAGGGTCGCGAGCGTGCGGCCCTCCTCGATGAAACGCGCGCGGCCCCAGCCGAAATCCTCGGCGACCTCGGTCGAGCGCGGCAGCACCGAGGCGCCGTCCTGGCGCACGGCCAGTGCCGCCGGCAGGTATTCCTTGAGCGCCACCTCGCGATCCAGCTGGGTGTCGCGGGCGCGATAGGTGATACCGAAGCCGCCTTGTCCCAGAATCGCCAAAATCTCGTAACGGCCGACCCTGTGGCCCGGGGCAAGCGCCACATAATCGATCCCGGCCGGCGGGGCCGGAGGGGGGCTGTCCCCAGGGGGATGCGCGGCCTCTGTCATGGGAAAAAGTGCATGTAAAAGGCAACGCGGCGCCCAACACCTACGTTCCCTCCAGGCAGAGCGACGGATCTTCCATGGAGGCAACCGACATGGACACCGACGATATTTTTCGTGCCGCGCCGGAAACGCCAGCCGACCGGGATTGGCTCCGCGTCGTGGGCGCCGGGGTCGCCATTGTCCTGGTCTGCGCCGTCTGGACCTTTTGGACCTAGGCACGCTTCGCCACAGCTTGCTAACCTCCCGGCAACGCGGAGGTATTCATGGCGAAGTTCGGCATCGGACAATCGATTCGCAGGGTCGAGGATCCCCGCCTGCTGACAGGCGGCGGGCGATATACCGACGACACCAAGCTCGCCGCGCCGGCCGCCCGCGCCTACGTGCTGCGTTCGCCGCACGCCCATGCCGACATCCGCCGCGTCGATACCGCGGCGGCCCTAAAGGCGCCGGGCGTCCTGCTGGTGCTGACCGGCGAGGATGTCACGAAAGCCGACTTCGGCGATGTTCCCTGCCTGGTGCCGCTCGAGAATCGCGACGGCACGCAGCGCGCCGACACGTCGCGGCCGATGCTGGCCAAGAGCCGGGTGCGTCACGTCGGCGACCCGGTGGCGCTGGTTGTGGCCGAGACGCTCGAGCAGGCCAAGGACGCCGCCGAGCTGATCGAGGTCGACTACGCCGCCCGTCCCCATACCGTCGGCACCTACGAATCGGCCCAGCCCGGCGCACCGCTGGTGCACGATCACATCAAGGACAATATCGTCTTCGACTGGGAGATGGGCGAGCGCGCCAAAACCGAGGCGGCCTTCGCCAAGGCCGACAAGGTCGTGAAGCTGCAGATCGTCAACAACCGCCTGGTCGTCAACTCGATGGAGCCGCGCGGCGCCATCTGCGAATACGATCCCAGGGACGACCGCTCGACCCTGTGGGTCTCCTCGCAGGGCGTCAGCATGATCCGGCCGGTGGTGGCCGACATGATCCTCAAGATCGGCTCGCCCAAGCTCCGCGTGCGCACCGGTGACGTGGGCGGCGGCTTCGGCATGAAGATCTTCGTGCACCCGGAATATCCGATGGTGGTCTGGGCCTCGCGCCTGCTCAAGCGCACGGTGAAATGGATTCCCGACCGCCAGGAAGCGTTCCAGTCCGACGTGCAAGGCCGCGACCATGTCTCGATCGCCGAGATGGCGCTCGACAAGGACAGCCGCTTCATCGGCTGCCGCATCACGACCTACGCAGCCCTCGGCGCCTATCTCAGCCACTTCAGCGCCTTCATCCCCACGCTCGCCGGCACGTCGATGCTGGCCGGCCTCTACCAGACGCCGGCGATCTACGTGAACGTGAAGGGCGTGATGACCAACACGGTGCCGACCGACGCCTATCGCGGCGCCGGGCGGCCCGAAGCAGCCTATCTGCTCGAACGCTTCGTCGACCATATCGCGCGCGAAACCGGGCTCACCCCCGACGAGATCCGCGCCCGCAACTTCATCAAGCCTGGCCAGATCCCGTGGAAGACGGCGCTCGGCGACACCTACGATTCGGGCGACTTCGAGAGCGTCATGCGCAAGGGCATGGAGAAGGCCGATTGGAAAGGCTTCGCCAGCCGCCGCGCCGCTTCGGCGAGCCACGGCAAATGGCGCGGCATCGGCATGGCGACCTATGTCGAGAAATGCTCCGGCGGACCGCCCGAGACCGCCATCGCCAAGTTCAACGACGACGCCACGATCACGCTCTATCTCGGCAACCAGACCAACGGTCAGGGCCACGAGACGGCGATCACCCAGATCGCCTCGGCGCGGCTCGGGGTCGATGCCGAGCGCATCCGGATCGTGCAGGGCGACAGCGACGTCACGCCCGAGGGCTTCACCGGCGGCAGCCGCACCATCGCGGTCGCGGGCGTGGCGACGGTGGGCGTCGCCGACAAGATCATCGCCAAGGGCAAGCTGGTGGCGGCGAGCGCCCTCGAGGCGAGCGCCGCCGACATCGACTATGCCGACGGCACCTTCAAGATCGTCGGCACGGATCGCACCATGAGCCTGTTCGAGGTGGCCAAGGCCGCGCACGATCCCAGGCACGTCCCGGCGGGCGAGAAGCCCGGGCTGGACGACGAGTTCACGCGCACGCCCGAGGCCGACACCTTCCCCAATGGCTGCCACATCTGCGAGCTCGAGATCGACCCCGATACCGGCACCTTGGAAATCCTGAACTACAGCGTGATGGACGATTTCGGCACTGCCCTCAATCCGCTGCTGCTGCAGGGCCAGATCCATGGCGGGGTCGGCCAGGGCGTCGGCCAGGCGCTCACCGAGAAGACGATCTACGACAAGGACTCGGGCCAGCTCATGAGCGGCAGCTTCATGGACTATGCATTGCCCCGCGCCGATATCGTCCCGCACGTCCACTTCGACATGCACAACAGCCTGTGCACGACCAATCCGCTGGGCGTGAAGGGGGCGGGCGAGGCGGGCGCCATCGGCGCGCCGCCGGCGGTGATCAACGCCATCGTCGACGCCATCCATCCCCACACCGGGCTCAGGCACCTCGACATGCCGGTGACGGCGGCCAGCCTGTGGGCGGCGATCGCAGCCAACCGGGCCAAGAAGGCCGCATAGCGTTCTTCCCGGGCAGGCGCTATACGGTGCCTGCCGCAAAAACACCCTATTGTGTGCCGGGCCGTCATGTTGACGCATTTCGGAGGATAAATTTCGGGTACACTATGAGCTCCAGATGAAGCCGATTAAGAAAGTTCGAGCGAAGAAGTTCCCCTGGCGCGGCCTAGGGGGTCTGACGCTTGCGGTTGCCGTGGCAGCTGGCTTCTGGGTCGCCGCCGAGCGGCAGACCAGCAGCGCCCAGGAGGGGATCCAGCCCACGGGCCCCCTTATCTCCCGCGGCTATACCGAGGCCCCCGCCGGGACGGTGGTCGTTGCCGGCAATCCCATGGGCGGCGCCACCGTGATCGACCTGCGCATCAAGGATGGCCAGAAGGTCAAGCGCGACGAAATCCTTGCTGTTCTTTCCGCCTACCCTGCTGCCGACATATCAGTCCGGCTGGCCGAGGCCGCCCTGACCAAGCTCAAGCAGACGCACGATACGGTGCTGATGGGGACTCGCGTCACCCAGATTGAGCTGCAGGAAGCCACCCTGAAGTCGTCGATCGAGAGCAACAAGCTCGCGGCCCTGCAGCGCCTGCGGTCGGGCACACCCAACGATCAAAAAGAGATGGAAGCCAGTCTCGCCGAGCAGAGCTTCGAGCGGGAGAAGGTCAGGCTCGAGCTTGCGAAGCAGACGCTGAAGAACGACCTGGCGCAGTACGAGATCGACCTCGCCAATACGGAAGCCAGCCTCGAGAATGCGCGCCGCGGCCGCGAAGAGGCCCTGGTCCGCTCGCCGCTCGACGGCGTCGTGGTCGAGATCTTCACCCGTCAGGGCGAACGCATCTCGCATCTGGGCATCGCCAAGGTCGTCGACATGAACCAGTTGCGCGTGCGCGCCTCGGTCGACGAACTGCATCTCGCGCGTATGCAGCCCGGTGCACGGGTCTCCATCACCTTCAAGAACGATCCGGTGACCTACAGCGGCCGGATCGTCCGCTTGCCGCTCGCGGTGACGCGCATGGTGCGCAGCGACGCCGACCTGGGCGAGCTGGCCACTCGCCTCGTGGAAGTCGAGATCGAGCCCGACGCGGGCATCGAACTGCCGCAATATCTTGGTCGTGAAGCGCGCGTTACCTTCCTGAATTGACCGCTGCCCACAGCGCCACGGCAAGACGTGGCCCTGCGGCGGCGTTTTCAGGTTATGCTCGCTCTCCCCATCGCCCTCGCACGGGAGACGCACGGCCATGCCCACCCTAGACCTCGCCACCCTCTGGGAGGCCCATTGCCGCCACGAGTTTGAAACGCGCGATGTCGATGCCACCATGGCGACCATGGTCGCGCGACCCTACGTCAATCACGTGCCGACGATGACCGGCGGCGTCGGCCATGACGAGCTGAAGCGCTTCTACAAATATCATTTCATCGGCGGCAATCCGGCCGACACCGAGCTCAAGCCGATCAGCCGTACCATCGGCACCGACCAGATCGTCGACGAGCTGCTGTTCTGCTTCACCCATACCAGCGAGATCGACTGGATGCTGCCCGGCGTGCCGCCGACCGGCAAACGGGTCGAGATCCCGCTGGTCGCCATCGTGCGCTTCGAGGGCGACAAGGTCGCGCACGAGCACATCTACTGGGACCAGGCCTCGGTGCTGGTGCAGCTCGGCCTGCTCGCGCCCAAGGGGTTGCCGGTCGCGGGAATCGAGACCGCCCGCAAGGTCGCCGACAATGCGCTGCCCAGCAACGCGCTGATGACTCGCTGGCCGTCGAGCGCGGGCAAGCCGATCTGAGGAGATCTTCCGAACCGCTTCCAGCGAACGCATCCTCTGAACGCAATGCGCGTTTCAGAACGGGGCTTTCTGTGGAGGATCCATGGCCAAATATTCCCGCAGCGCCAGCAAGGACGTGAAGAGCGCGCTTCACCGGCGCAAGAAAGGCACGCTGAAGAGCGGCAGAGGCGGCAAGGGCGGCACCGTGAAGAGCCGCAAGCAGGCAATCGCCATTGCACTCTCCGAAGCACGCAAGAAGGGCAAGAAAGTACCGAAGCGCAAGAACAGCAGCGCGACGAAGAAGAGCTGAGAAACCCGGGCGTCCTTCACGCCGCTCGTCGCGTGGACGTGACATCGACCCCGACCGACATATCCAGGAAGGCGTCGGTCATTCCCGTGAAACTGCCTGTCACCGGCATCGCCTGCGCGATGCCGCGGGCGACGGCCACGGGGATCAGATTGGAGCCGCCGACACTGCGGTTGGTCGGATCGAAAGTGATCCATCCGGCGCCCGGCAGGTAGATTTCCGCCCACGCGTGGGTCGATCCAACCGAGGCGGACTGCCGGTCCGGATTGTAAAAATAGCCGGAGATGATGCGGGCGCCCAACCCCAGGCTGCGCGCCGCTTCGACGAACAGGACGGCAAGATCGCGGCACGATCCCCAGCCGCGATCCAGGGTCTGCAGGGGAGTCTGGGTTCCCTCCTCATCGCGACTCTGGTAGCGGACCGCTTCCGGTACGCCGGTGTGCAGATCCTTGAGCATCGCCAGCGTGTCCGTCGACGATCCGCGCACGAAGCCCCGCGCCCAGGCCGCCAGCCGGCCTGCCGGGTCGGGATGGATCGGCACCGCGAGGGATCCGAGGGCGGACCATTCGTCGTCGGAATAGCGGAAGGGATAGGAGATGGCCGACGCGGCGATGTCGAAGACCGGCCAGGCGGAGGCCGAGAGCTCGAGCACGGCGACGCTTGCGATCGACAGGCGGTCGGTCATGTCCTTGAAAGAGGCGGTCGCGACGGCATTGCCGAAAACATCGTGCGCCCAGGACAGCGAGGCCGCGGGCGTCATCGTCACGTCGCTCGAGATCAGCCGCAGCTCGCGGCTCTCGCGGGGACGCAGCATCAGCCGGTGCGCGCCGAGCCACACCGGCAGGCGATAACGGTAGAGTGTCGTATGACGAATCGTGAGGGTGATCATCGTCCGCTCCCGATCAGCGCTGCAATCAAGGCTCCCAAAAGCAAAGGCCCCGCAACCTGGTCGAGGCGCGGGGCCACCGGGCACGGCCACTGGTGCCGCGCCCGTCGGGCATGATCACATCCGTCCCCAATAACTCCGGTCCGCCAGTACATCCGTGGTCGGTCGGAGGAAAAAGGGGCGCCTGGATGCGATCAGTCGATCTTCTTGAGATTGTCGGCCGACATCTTGCCGCTCCGGCGATCGGCAACGAGCTCGAACTCGACCTTCTGGCCTTCGCTCAGCATGCCGAGGCCGGCGCGCTCGACCGCGCTGATGTGCACGAAGGCATCGCTGCCGCCATTATCGGGCTGGATGAAACCAAAACCCTTTTGGCTGTTGAACCACTTCACGGTTCCCGTCGTCATGGGAGACCCTTTCTTAAACGTAGATATGCTGGCCCGCGCGCCGACACTTGCGTGGGCGGACAGGCCGTCGAATTCGCACTTATGTTCGGGAGCAAGTTCACTGGCGCGGCGCTGTTTCTACGGGCGCGGGCCAAATCATCCGTCCGTCTATCGACCGGGCTCATATGGGCCCTGGCGCGCCGCTTGGCAAGCCCATTGCGCCTGGCGGATCGAATGCCCATTTGACGAGTGCGGTCCAACCGAAGGATCACCCATGACCAACCACCACGGCGCCCTCGGCCCCGACGCCGAGGTGAGACAGGCCGCGGCGACCTTCGCACGTCCCAACGGGTGGAGGAGCGCAGGCCAGCTCCTCACTTCGTTAGGCCCCTTCCTCGCCGCCTGCACGGCGATGTACCTCGCCTTCCCGATCTCCTATCTGCTGACCCTGGCGCTCGCCGTGCCGACCGGCGCGCTGCTGGTGCGCGTGTTCATCGTCCAGCACGACTGCGGACACGGCTCGTTCTTCGCCTCGCGACGCGCCAATACGATGGTCGGACGGCTGTGCAGCCTGTTCACATTCACGCCCTACGCCAACTGGAGCCGCCAGCACGGCCTGCATCACGCCGACTGGAACAATCTCGACCGGACCGGGGGCGGCAGCGACATCTACTCGGCGTGCCTCACGGTGCGTGACTATCTCGCGCTGTCGCCCTGGCGGCGCTTCTTTTACCGCCTGCCGCGCCATCCCCTGATCGCCAACATCCTGCTGCCGCCGGTCGTCTTCCTGCTGCTTTATCGCGTGCCGTTCGACACGCCGCGCGGCTGGGTGCGCGAGCGCCGGTCGGTTTATCTGACCAATGCCGCGCTGATCTGCCTGTACGGCACGCTGGCCATGCTGCTGGGCTGGCGGCAAGTGCTGCTGGTGCATCTGCCGATCATGGTCGTGGCGTCGATCGTCGGCGTCTGGCTGTTCTCGCTGCAACACCGCTT
The DNA here is from genome assembly GCA_963755585.1 of uncultured Alphaproteobacteria bacterium. GTDB lineage: Bacteria > Pseudomonadota > Alphaproteobacteria > Reyranellales > Reyranellaceae > Reyranella. The sequence continues at coordinate 96,151 of CAVWKN010000032.1, read as the reverse complement.
CGAAACCGCGCACTGGACGGCCAAGGGCGAGTGGAGCTTCGTCGAGGCGGCGCTCGATGGTGCATCGTGGTTCCGCCTGCCACGCATCCTGCACTGGCTTACCGGCAATATCGGCTTCCACCACGTCCACCATCTCAACCCGCGCGTGCCCAACTACCGGCTGCGCGAGGCCCACGAGGCGGTGCATGCCTTGCGTCCGGTGCCGCCGCTCACCCTGTGGCGCGGCCTCGCCGCGACATTCCTCACCTTGTGGGACGAACGGCGCGGCCGCCTCGTGCGCTTCCGCGACGCCATCGCGTGAAGGCCGGCAGCGCCCGGACACAGGGATCGGCCGCAGCAATTGGACGCATAGGTTCCAAGGGTGTAGGGCTTGCGAATCATCGCCCATGAAGCCGCGGCCGGCGATGGCTGAGAGAGGCCTGTGCTCCCGCCCCAACCGCGAGGTGCACGCATGAAAGACCGGCTCGTACCGCCCGTCCTGTTTCCGCTCTTCATTATCTCGCGGGTGGTTGCCTACGCGACGCTGCGTACGCCGATCTGAGCGGTCGTCGAATGCGGGGAAACCTGATGCAGTATCTCGGGGTCTTGCGCGGCAGCGGCGTGCTGGCCTGCGGCGAGGAGCAGCTCGGCCGCGCCGACTACGACATCGACGGCTTCCTCACCAAACCGGGCGAGGTCGTGGGTTCGGGCGAGATCCGGATGTCTCCCGAGGCGCTGAACAACGCTTTCGGCCGCCACGGCCTGCAGCTCACGACGGACGACGGCCGCGTCCTCGAAGTCCGCTTCTCCGGCAAGCGCCTCGACGCGGCGAGCGACGCCGCGCACGCCGACATCACCGGGCAGTTGCCCGGCGCCGCGGAGTGGCGCCGTTAGGCGACGGATGACCCGCTAGGGGTAGGTGATCGTGATCGGAAAGGACACGGCGCCGCCGGCGTAGGCGTAGGCCGCGGCGCCGAAGCCCGGCGGGCCAAACGTGCCGAGCGGCGCATTGCGCGAGAAGCCGTAGCCGTCCTTCGGATAGCCAATCGCCGAGGTGTCCATCGTCGTCTGCCCCGGCCTCTCGGCATGGAATATGGCAACGGCATAGGTGCCGGGCGGCACGTTGGTGAAGGTGCAGGTCGCCTGCTGGTTGGTGATCGGCGAGACCGCGCCCTGGAACTGCTGGCCATTGGTCGGAAAGGTCGCCGCCGAATTGAACAGGCCACAGCGCACTTCGCCGGTGTTGTTGCGCAAACCGGTCACCGGCACGGTGATGGTGTTGCCCTGCTGCGCCTCGGCGACAGTGCCAGCCAGGCCGGCGGCGAAAACGACAGCAAGTCCGAACATCTTGAAACGCATTGTCATAGCCCCCTTGAAAACGAACCCCCGGGTTCGAAAAATCTCAGTCCGGCGCCTGCGCGGTGCTGGTGCCGGAGCCCATGCCGAATTTGTAGGACAGACCGGCACGGATCGTGTGATTCGACGGCTGCATGGTGGCGCCCAAGGTGGGCTCCTTCTGCTCGAACTGGCTGAAGCGGTACTCCAGTCGCGTCGTCCAGCCACCCGTGATCACTGTCTCGATGCCCGGGCCGACCGTGAAGCCGTTGAACGGCGTATCCCTCGACGAGAACGCCGTGCCCCCGCCGGCCAGCGCCACGTTGGCCGTGGCATGGATGTTGAGCTGGCTGAAGCCGCCTGCCGCGTAAATCAGCGTCGAAGGTACCGGCAGATAACCGACGCGGCCCATCACGCTCCATTGGCGGTTGGATTCGGCCGCAAGATAGGTATTGCTGCCGGGCGTGGCGATGCTGAGCGTCGCCCCGATGCCGGTCCAGGTGAAATCGCCCATGACGCCGACCAGGGCGTGGGGCGAGAACTGATAGTCGGCGCCGGCAAAGACGCTGCCCAGCAGCCCCTGGCCGCCGCTGTCGAAGCTCGCCGAGGCGGGGCCCGCTACCGCACCTACCTTGCCGAAGCTCACGCCGGCTCCCGCGGCGACGCCGCCATAGATGCCCGTCCAGTTGACGTTGGTCGGTGCCGGCGGCGTCTGCGCGTCGGAGGAAGCCACCCCCAATCCTCCGAAGCGGTAGCTGACGCCGGCTCGGATCGCGTGGTTGGATGGATTCAAGCCGATATTGCTGCCTGCCAGGGTCGTGCCGCCGAACTGGCTGTAACGATATTCGAGCTTGCCCGTCCAGTTGCCCATCAGCCCGGTCTCAAAGCCCGAACCAACGGTCCAGCCGTTCACCGTCTGGTTGCTGGAGAAGCTGGCCGAGGCGCCGCCGACGCTGGCGAAGCCGTTGGTCTGGATATTCTGGCCGGCATAACCACCGACGAGGTAAAGCAGGGTCGACGGGTTGGCGAGCACGCCGGCGCGCGCCAGCGCCGCCCAACCCAGCCCGGTGTTCATGTTGACGTTGGCGGTGGCGCCCGGCACCTGGGCCGAGGCCGAGCCCTGGAAACCCGAGTAGGTGAGTTCGGCCAACAGTCCGAGGACGCCGCGTGGCGTGATCTGGTAGTCCACGCCGCCGTAGATCGAGCCCAGCACGCCGCTGCCGCCGACGCCATTGAAGTTCGTGGTAAGGCCACCACCCGACGAGTTGAGGGTGTTGACCGCACCGCCGGCGCCAAACGCCGCGCCGAGGTAAAAGCCGGTCCAGACCGGCCCGAAATCTTTTGCGGGGATTGAGACCGGCTGAGTCTGCGCGACTGCCGGCGCGGAAGCAGAAACGGCAATCGCTGCGGCGACCGTCAGGCCATATCGAATCTTCATACTGGAGAAGTCCCCGCCCGTATCTTCTCGCCTGATATATCAGGAATCGGTTGTACCCGATTATTCTAACACAAGATCTTGGGTGCCGCTTGCCAAAAATTCCCGCGCCGTGCGGGTTATTCAACCGTCATTCCCGCGTCACGCACGATGGTTTCATAGCGAGCGCGTTCAGCTTCGATGAAGGAGGCGAATTCGGCAGGGCTGCTCGCGATCATGTCCCCGCCCTGTTGAGCGACGACCGACCTCGCGCCCTCGGTTCCGGCGGCGCGTACCGCTTCGTCGGCAATCTTGTCGAGAAGCCCGGGCGACATGCCTTTGGGCCCGACCAGGCCATACCATGAGACCGACTGGTAGCCCGGCACGCCCGCTTCATCGACGGTCGGCAGGTCGGGATAGAAGCTGCTGCGCTTGGCCGAGCTCACGGCGAGCGGGCGCATCTTGCCGGTGGTGATCAGGTCCCTGGAGTTGGGCTGGGTGATCATCATGTCGACATTGCCCGCCATCAGGTCGAGCTGCGCGGGATTGCCGCCTTTGTAGGCGACATGGGTCATCTTGATCCCGGCCATGTGCTCGAGCAGCGCGCCCGCCAGATGCTGCGAGGAGCCGTTGCCGCCCGACGCATAGGTGAGCGGCGGCGACGCGGTTTTTGCCAGCGCGATCAGCTCGCCCAGCGTATTGGCCTTGAGCGCCGGACGCACCAGCACGAGCTGCGGGAAGGTCGCGACCAGGCTGATCGGCGTGAAGTCCGCGATCCCGTCGTAGGGCAGCTTCTTGTAGAGCAGCGGATTGATGGCGTGCCCCATCGCCACCATCAGGAGCGTGTAGCCGTCGCCGGCCGACTTGGCGACGATCTCGCCCGCCACCACGCCGTTGGCGCCGGCGCGATTGTCGGACACCACCGGCTGGCCCCAGGCCTGCGTCATGTGCTGGCCCAGCGCGCGCGCCAGAAGGTCCGTGGTGCCGCCGGCGGCAAACGGGATCACCATGCGGATCTGCTTGTCGGGCCAGGTAGCCTGTGCGCGGCCGGCCCTCGGGGCCAGCGCAAGCGCGCCCGCTCCCTTGAGGAAATCCGCGCGCTTCATTGCAGATAGTAGCCCGACGGCGTGCCCTTCACGGTCGTGCGCTCGAGGTGGCGGATCTCGCCGTCCTCATAGTCGCCCAGCGCGATGTGCATGGTGCAGCGGTTGTCCCACAGCACGATGTCGTTGTTGCGCCATTGATGGCGATAGACGAATTGCGGCCGCGTGGCGTGCTTGACCAGGTAGTCGATCAGCGGCCGGCTCTCCTCCTCCGTCATGTCGACGAAGCAGGAAACCTTCTCGCCGATATAGAGCGCCTTGCGGCCGGTCTCGGGATGGGTGCGCACGACGGGCTGGGCAATCGGCGGATTGAGCTTCTTCTGCTCGCCCGCGCGGTCGGAGCTGAGATCGACGATCTTGCGGCTGCCGGTATGGATGCCGTGCAGGCCTTCGATCATCTTCTTCATGCCGTCGGACAGCGCGTCGTAGGCTCGGTACATGTTGGTGAACATGGTGTCGCCGCCGACCGGCGGAATGGTGATGCCGCGCAACAGCGAGCCGAGCGACGGCACCGGCGTGAACGACAGGTCGGAGTGCCATTGCTGGCCGGTGTACTTCGAGTCCGAGGGTGCGCCGTTCTCCTTGGGGATGTTGGTGACCAGCAGCAGCTCGGGATAGTCGGGATGGCGGTCGCGCGGCAGCGAGTCGTGATTGTCGAGCTCGCCGAAGCGGCGGCTGAAGGCGATATGCTGCTCGCGCGTGATCTCCTGGTCGCGGAACAGCAGGATGCCCTTCTCCAGGAAGGTGCGGTGGATCTGGTCGAACTCGGCGTTGCTGAGCGGCTTGGCGAGATCGACGCCCGCGATCTCGGCGCCGAGGGCATGGGAAAGCGGTCTCACGGTAACGGACATGGAATTCCTCGCCGACAGGGTCGCCGGAACGGTGCGCCCCACCCGGTCGACCGTCAAGATTCGCTGCAGCGACCTGCGGAACGCCTGCCGACCGCGTTCGTTTCTCTCCGATGCCCGGTTTCCCCCTCCCCTCCTCCCTGCGCAGTATCTGGCACCTGCTGCGCGATACCGTCGAGGGGTTCATCGACGACGACGCCCTGAGCCGCGGCGCCTCGATCGCCTACTACACGCTGTTCTCGCTGGCGCCGGTCCTGCTGATTGCCATCGCCATCGCAGGACTCGCCTTCGGTCGCGACGCCGCGCGCGGCGCCATCGTGGATCAGCTGAGCGGGCTGATGGGCGGCAAGAGCGCGGAGGCGCTGCAGGCGATGGTCGAGAGCGCCAGCAATCCGAAGACCGGCATCATGGCCTCCGTCATCGGCATCGTCGCCGCCTTGATCACCATCACCGGCGCGTTCGGCGAGGTCCAGTCGGCGCTGAATGCCATCTGGAAGACGAAGTCGCGCCGCTCGACGCTGTCGCGGCTGATGCGCGCGCGGCTGGCGAGCCTGGGACTGGTGGCCACCTCGGGGTTCCTGCTGACGGCGTCGCTGGTGGTGAGCGCCGCGCTGGCCGCGCTGTCGGACTATCTCAAGGCGGTGTTCCCGGCGGCCGAGCTCACCTTGCAGATCGTCAGCATCGTGATTTCGGGCGCGCTGCTCACGGCCATGTTTGCCGCCATCTACAAGGTGCTACCCGACACGCCGATCGCCTGGCACGACGTCGTCATCGGGGCACTCTTCACGGCGGGCCTGTTCGAGGGCGGCAAGTACGTGATCGCGCTCTATATCGGCAAGAGCGACATCGCCTCGTCCTATGGCGCGGCGGGCGCGCTCATCATCCTGCTGCTCTGGATCTTCTATTCGGCGCAGATCTTCCTGCTGGGCGCCGAATTCACCCGCGCCTTCGCACGGCGCTACGGCACTCATGTGGGACGTGAGGTCGACGCTCCCGTGCCGGCGAGACGCGGGGTCAGTAATCCCACTCCATCTTGACGCCGACACGGCCCCGCGAATCGGCGCCGATATCGCCCTCGATCTTGGTGTTCTCGAGCACGTCGATCTCGACCACGCCGCGGCTGGAGTTGCCGGAGGCGCCCTGCCTGGCGCCGACATAGACGCCGGGCGCCACGTAACGGCCGGCCTCGATCGACACCGGCGACGATCCCGACGAGCCGCTGCCGACCCGGAGCTGGTCGAGGCCCAGGCTCTGTCGCAGGCGGCCGAGCACGCTGGTTCCGGGTGCCTCGCGGCCGGTGAGCTCGGCCAGGGTCTGCGCCACCTGGATGAGCTCGAAGGCGCTGAGGCCGGACGCAGGCTTGCCGAACAGCAGCATGGCCATCGCCTCGTCCTGCGGCAACGCCGGCACCGACGTGACGGCGATGGCGGGTGCCGCCGCCGTGCCGGTGATGACGACGTTGATCGCGGTGGACTGCACGGTGGTGGTCGCGATGAAGTCGAGCTCCGGATCGATGCGATCGACGTTGTTGAGCGAGACGATGCCGCGGCTGAACACCAGCCGGCGCCCGCCCAGGGTGAAGTCGCCGCGCCGGGTCGTGAGGCCGCCCAGCACCACGGGCGCCGCCGGCGCACCGGTGACCTTAAACGAGCCGCCCATCTCGGCATCGAGGCCACGGCCGCGCACGAACACGGCCTGCGGCGCCTTCACGTCGATCGCGAGCCGGATCGGCGTGGCCGACGGCGGCGGTGGCGGCGGGCGCGCCGATGAAGGCGGCGGCGCGGGCGCGGCACCCGGCTTGTTGATCTCGCGCACGTCGATGCTGGGAAACGCCGCCGACTGCGCGCCGCCGACCGATATTTCGGCGCGATCGATCGTGACCGGGCCCGCGACGTCGATGCCGCCCATGGTCGAGCCCGTCACCTTGAGATCGCTCGACACGGTCGCCACCAGGTCGGCGCGGTTGACCAGAAGCGCGCGGCGGCTCGCCACGGCGACGTCGACCGCCATGCCCTGCTGCTCGTCGAGGCGCAGCGTGCCGCTGGCCGTCAGCGTGCCGTTGCGACCGGTCTGGAAGGAGAGCTGTTCCAGCCGCAGCAGGTCGCCCTGCAGCACGACCCGCGCGGTGCCGCCGCTCAGGCGCAGGCCCATCTCGGGGAAGGCAAGCGCGCCGTTGGAAAAATCGAGGGAACCGTTGCCGGAGACTTTGCCGCCCCTGACGTCGAAGGTGAGATCGCTGCGCACGGTGCCGGCAATGTTGCGCACCTGATTGCCGAGCAGCGGCGCGAAGGGCGCGATATCGATCGAGCCGGTCATCGTGCCCGTGCCGGCAAGCGGCGCTGTCGTGCCCTTGCCCTTGAGCGCCAGGCTGCTGCCGGTGCCGGCGCTGAGGCGGGCGTCGATGCTGGCCTGGCGTCCATTCAACGAAGCGGAACCCTGTACGCCGAACGCCGGCAGGAGCGCCGCCTCGGGGCGGCGCACGCGCACGCTGGCGGCGGTATAGGTGGCATCGATGCGCGGGCTTGCCATCGGACCGGCGACGCGCGCCTGGGCCTGCAAGGTGCCGTCGAGACCCGTGCCCGGCGCGAAGCTGTCGACCAGCGACAACGGCAGGGCCGCCAGGTCGAGCCTGAGATCGCTGGCCACGGGATCGAGCACGCCCTGGACCGAAAGCCTGCCGCCGCCCAGCCGCAGGGTCGTGGGATCGATCCTGACCTGCGGACCGGCGATCCGGATCCGCGTCGGGGCGTTCAGCGCCACGGGAATTCCCTGGTAACGAGCTTCGAAACGCGAAAGAGCGACGCGGATTTCCTCGGCCAGTGGTTCGACCTTGGCCGCGAGGCTGGCGGTGGTGCTGGCACCCGACGCCTGTAGCGCGACGTCGAAGCCGCTTTGCCGGTCGCCCTTCACGGTGCCGTTGAGCCGGCCGATGTCGGCGGCACCGCTCAGGCCGCTGGCCGTGAGCTTGGCGTCGGTCGTGGCGCTGCCCATGGGATCGTCGATCGTGGCGTCGAGCTGCAGGGCTGCCCATGCCGATGCCGCCGCTTCGAACACCGGTGCCGCCGACGCGCACCTGCAGCCGGCCCGCGGCGAGCTGCGGATCGGTGGTGACCTCGGCATCGATCGCGCCCGCGAGGTCGGCGCCCAAAAGCGCGCCCACTTCCTGCAACCGCGCGATCTTGAGCCGCGCGCTGCCCGATGTGCGATCGCGGGCGACGGCAAGATCGGTAATGTTCAGAACGGCACTCGCCCAATGGCCTTCAAAACTCGGCACGACGATGCCGCCTGCCGCGTCGCGGTCGAACCGGCCAGCCAGCGAGAGCGGTTGTCCCTGGACGTCGCCCTTGGCCGTGAGGCTGCCGCCGGCCGAGCCGTCGGGACGCAACTCGATGGTCGAGGAAGCGGTCGTGGTTCCTGCCAGTCCCGGGCGCAGGACGGAGAGCTGCGGCAACTCGACGGAAAGGTCGAACTTGCCGGTCTGGCCCTTGCCGCTGCCGGACAGGCCGAACGAGCCCGCGCCGCTCGCCACCTTCACATCGGCCAGCGACCAGGTCTGGTCATGGCGCAAGGCGGCTGTGCCGGAGAGCGTCACCTCGTGCGCGACAAGATCGGGCGGCACGTCGGGCGCACCGGCATCGGCCAGCGTGCCCTGCCAGCCGAAGGCGAACCCTTCGCCATCGCGGCGCGCCGACAGTTCGAGATGGGCGCGGCCCACGAGCTTGCGCTCGGCCAGCGCCGAGAACGGCGCCAGGCTCGGCAGCTCGACCGTCGCCTTGATCTCGCCGACCTCGGTCTTGGGCAGGTACGAGCCGCTGCCCGCCGTCACCGCTGCCACCGCCGTGGTCGCATTCAGCGATTCGAGCGTGATCTTGCCGTCGCGCTCGACCCCCAGCCTGGCGTCGAAGGTGGTGCGGCCGAACCCGGGCAGGCGGCCATCGAGCGCGGCGACCGCGAGATCGTCGGCGCTGCCGCTCAACGTCACGGTGCCTTCCGGTTGCTTGGCGAGGTTGCCCAGCACGGCGTGTGCGCTGAGATTGAGGCCGCGCCAGGCGACGCCGCCCAGCCGCGGCGCCAGTGCGCCCGGCGCGTCGGATTGCACGGTCGCCGTGCCGTCGAGCCGATCGGCCACCCGATCGTAGCGCCCCGCGGCGGACAGCTTGAGCGGCCCGGCCGTCAGCGTCGAGCTGCTGAGGGTGGCGGTCTTGCTATCTATCGTCGCCTCGGCCGCGAGCGTGATGGTGCCGGCATCGGGCAGTTCCTTCCCGCTCGCTTCGAGCCGAACCGACGCTGCGGTGCCCGCACCGTCGGGCCGCCACTGCGCGCTGCCCTTGGCGCTGACGGCATCGCCCGCCGACACGGTGAGCTCACCGCTGCCGGCAGCGGCGTCGCCCTTGGCGACGAGATGCATGGAGACGCCGGCGAGATCCGGCCGCTGCAGCAGCGCGGCCGTCACGCCGCCCGCTCCCTCGTCGACCGTGATCTCGCCATCGACCGTGCGTTGCGCGAGATCGAAACGGGTATCGGCCGAAAGCTTGCCCGACGGTCCGTCGGTGCGGTCGCCCGCGAGACGCAGCCGGCCTTCGTGCAGATCGGCCGACAGGAGGCCGTTGCCGTGCAAGGTCCAGCGCGAGTCCACGCCGGCCAGCGGCGCGGCGAGGTGCAGCGCGTCGACCGACAGCGCCTGCAGGTCGACGCCGACCGGCAAGGTGAACGAGCCGCCGCCCGTTGCCGATTTGGCTTTCGACGGCAGCGGCGCGCGCAGGACGTCGACCAACGCCGCCTGCAGCAGTTCGACCCGGACCCGGCCCGTGAACAGCGAGGCGAACGACCAGCTGAGCCGCGCGTTCTCGATCCTGAGCCACGGCCCCTGCTCGTCCAGGAGCTCGACCTGCGCCACCTGCAGATCGGTCGGGAAAAAGCCGCCGAGCCCCGACACGCGCAGAGTCTCGTTCGACGCCAGTCCGGCCAGCGTGCGCTGGCCGGGCGGCGTCTGCAGGAAGCCGAACAGCACGCCCACCAGCACGAGCAGGCTGCCCAGCACCATCGCCGCGATGCGGAGCGCGCGCATCAGAAGGCCTGCCCCAGGCTGACATAGACGCCGAACGGCGGATCGCCGTCGCGGGCGTTGAGCGGAATGCCGACATCGAGCCGGATCGGGCCGAAATCGGTATAGTAGCGCGCGCCGATGCCGGCGCCGACACGGGGGCCGAACAGCGAGAAGTCGGGCAGGACGTCGGGATAGGCGCTGCCGGCGTCGACGAAGGCCACGGCACCGAACGACTTGCCGAAGCGCTGGCGGAATTCGACGTTCGCCTCGACCACGCTGGCGCCGCCCAGCGGGTTGTTGAAGGCGTCGCGCGGGCCCGCACTCTGGTAGACGAAGCCGCGCACCGAGCCGCCGCCGCCGGCATAGAACAGCTTGTCGAAGGGGATGCCGGCCACGTTCGAAGTCGGCTCGGTGCCGAACGATGCGCGCAGCGCCAGCACGCTGCGGCCGGGCTCGGCGAGATCGAAATAACTGCGGCCGGTCAGCCGGATCTTGGCAAAGAAATCGTTGTTGGGACCGAAATCGACATAGGGCGTGACGTCGAGCTCGACGCGGTAGCCCTTGGTCGGATCGACGTCGCTGTTGGCCTTGTTCATCAGCACCGACGCCGGCACGCCGAGCAGGCGATAGTCCTGCCAGATGCTGGTGCTGATGCGCCTCTCCTGGGCGACCTCGCCGGACAGTCCCAGGCGCACCTGCCAGACCGGCGAGATGATGCGATCGACGCCGACGGCAAAGCCGATGGCGTTGCGATAGTAGGCGGGCAGCACTTCGCGCAGCACCTCGGCCATGGCGCGCCCATCCTGGCCCGGCAGCCACCAGTCGGGCTTGCGGAAATCGGCGCGGAAGGCAAAGCCCGTGTCGGCGATCGCCAGCCCCTGGCCGATATGGTTGATCTCGGCGGTGAGCCGCAGGCTCTCGGCCTCGCCGAACAGGTTGCGATGCACCCAGAAGCCGCTCACCGCAAAGCCCAGCTGCGTCTCGTAGCTGATGCCGAAGCCGATCGAGCGCGGCGGGCGGTCGGTGAGCTCGACGTCGATCGGCAGCTCGCCGTTGGCGTCGAGCGCCTTTGCCGGCCTGATGCGCACCGAGTTGAAGACGCCCAGCGAGTTGAGCTTGCCGCGCAGCGTATCGACCTTGGTCGGGTCGTAGAGCTCACCCTGCCGGAAGGGAACGCGGCGCTGCAGGTAGGTCGTACTGACCTTTTCCGTGCCCGAGAAGCGTACCGGCCCCATGCGGGCGATCGGGCCGGTGTCGACGGTGAAGGTGACCTCGGCCTCGCGCGTGGCATGGTCGACAACGACCTCCCGCTTTACCACCGCCAGGGCATAGCCCTGCTTGCGGAACTCGGCGAGCGCGCGGTCCTCGGCGGTCAGGATGGCCGCCGAGCTGGCGGGATCGCCGACGGCGAGGCCGAGCTTGCTCATGTCGATCGCCGGCAGCGCCATCGAGGCCGGGCCATGGATGGCGATCGCGCCGATCTTGAAGCGCGGCCCGGTGTCGACCGTGAAGGAGAAGGCGATCTGCTCGGTGTCGGGATGGGCGTCGAGGGCGTCGAGGGCGGCGGCCTCGTCGATCGGGTGGTTGTCGATGGTGGCGGTGGCCATGGCGTCGTAGAAGCCGCGCGATCGCAGCGCGCCGTTCAGCTTGGCCAGCACGGCCTGCGCGGCCTGCAACAGGGCAAGGCTGTCGCCCGACAGCGGCTGCTCCTTCTCGAAGGTTTCGACGAGTTGCTTCAGCTCATCGCTCATGGGCTCGTCCCCCGTGACGACAAGGGCGATCTTGCCCGTCCGCGCCTCCGCGCTGGCGCAAAGCACAGCCAACCCCGCCAAAACCAGGCACGTAAGCCGGCACAAGCCGGCGCGCCCTCGCATGGCGAACTCTCTCAGGCTGACGATCATGGCAGCGCGAGGATAACGCCTCAACGCCGGGCGGGATGCGTGAACAATTAGTGTGCATTGTGCCCGCCGCGCCGCTGCTTCAAACTCAGCCGTCATGCAGCTTCGATGCATCTTGATCGCGGCAGCGCTGGCATTGCTGGCCGCGAGCGGCTCAGCGTGCGCCCAGGACGCGCCCTGGCAGCAATATAATGGCCTCAACGCAATCGAAATCCCCTTCGCCAACGGACCGATCAGCACCAGCTACGTGCCCGAAGTCTGGCTGAGATTGCCAGGCAGCGCACCCCGGCGATTCGGCATGGATACCGGATCGACCGGGATCGTGGTCGCCGCCGATCACTATACGCCCGGGCCGGGCGACGTGGCAGGCGGGCCGGGCCGCCTCGTCTACACCAGCAGCGGCCGCATCCTGAACGGCGACTACTACACCACGAATGTCGTGATCCAGCGCGACGGCAACACGCCGGTCGCCACGGCACGCGTGCAGGTCCTGCGCGTCACCAGCATCACCTGCCTCGAACATGCACGCACCTGCCGGCCCGAGCAGAACCCCCGCGACGTGGCCTTCATGGGTGTGGGCTTCGATCGCGCATCGGCCCAAGGCAGCGAGGGGACGGCGCCGCGCAATCCCTTCACCAGCCTGGTCTCGCTCGCTTCGGGCGCGCCGCTGTCGACGGTTCGGCCAGGCTATATCGTGACCCGCACCACCGTGTATCTCGGCATGACGGCCGAGCTCACGCACGACTTCGCCTTCGTGAAGCTTGCGCCCAACGCCGCATCGCAGCCCGGCGCGCCGGAATGGAGCGCCGCGCCCATGACGGTCGCGGTCGACGGCGTCGCGGGCGACGGCACGATCCTGATGGATACCGGCATCAACTACATGTTCCTCTCGGCCCCCGCCGGCACGCGGCTGGAGCACGGGACGCGCGCGCCGGCCGGCACGAAGATCGCCGTCTACCTGCCCGACAGGCGCAGCCCGCAACCTGCCTTCTACACCTTCAGCGTCGGCGAGCGCGGCAATCCCCTGCAGCCCGACAGGGTCGAGGTCGTTCGCGACCGTGGTGTGTTCGTGAACACCGGACGAACGTTCCTCGAAGGCTTCGACTATCTCTACGACGCGCTCGGCGGCTATGTCGGCTATGGCTGGAACCGCCGGCTGAGCAGCAGCCAGGGCGGCGTGACGCCAGGACTTTCCCCCGCGCGCTGACGTTTCCTATGCATTTGCGACCGTTTCTACGGCGACCGGAGCGCGCTAGACTGGCGGAGAGCTGGCGAAAACGCCGGCCCTGTCCTGGGAGGGACGCGCCAAATGACCACCCGCCGAAACTTCCTCAAGGGCGGCACCGCCGCCGCGACCGGAATCGTCTTCTGCAGCTGCGGCCTGCTCGAGCGTGCGCATGCCCAGGGAGCCGCGCGCACCCTGCCGGTCGCCGTCAACGGCAAGAAGGTCAAGACCATCGACGTGCACTCGCATTGCCATTTCCACGAAGCCGGCGCGCTGCTCAGTCCGGCCGACGCGGCCGCCGTCCAGCTGCCGCCGGTCAGGGGCGCCGAAGAGGCCTTCATCGAGGTCGACAAGCGATTGAAGGCCATGGATGCGCAGGCCGTCGACATGGAAGTGCTGTCGATCAATCCCTTCTGGTACGGCCGCGATCGCGACCTGGCCGCCCAGATCGTGAAGATCCAGAACGAGAAGCTGGCCGAACTCTGCGCTTCCAAGCCGGACCGCTTCGCCGCCTTCGCTTCGCTCACCTTGCAGGCGCCCGATCTCGCCGTGCAGGAACTCGAGACCGCCGTGAAGAAGCAGGGGCTGAAGGGCGCCGCGATCGGCGGCGTCGTGGCCGGGGTGGAATTCTCCGATCCCAGGTTCAATCCGGTATGGGCCAAGGCGGAGGAGCTCGGCGTGCCGCTGTTCATCCATCCGCAAGGCGTGCCCGAGCTCGGCAAGCGGCTGAGCGGCAACGGCTGGCTGGGCAATACCATCGGCAATCCGCTGGAGACCACGATCGCGCTCTCGCATCTGATCTTCGAGGGAACGTTCGACCGTTACCCTGGCCTGAAAGTCATCGCCGCGCACGGCGGCGGCTTTCTGGCGTCCTATGCCGACCGCTCCGATCACGCCTGCACGGTTGGTCCTGCCGGCTGCGATCCCAAGGTCGTGCTGAAGAAGAAGCCGACCGATTACCTCAAGCAGATCTACTTCGATTCACTGATCTTCACGCCTGAAGCCCTGCGCCATCTCGCGGCGCAGGTCGGCGCCGGCCAGATCGTGCTGGGCAGCGACTATCCCTATCCCTGGGAGCTCCATCCGGTCGACCACATCTTCGCCTCGAGCTCGCTCAGCGACGATGAGAAGATGGCGATCCTGGGCACGACGGCGGCGAAACTGCTCAACATCAAGGCCTAGCTCGACGACGGGGAGGAAGCCATGGCCGTTCACGCCCTCCAGGAGGACACATCGGGCAATCCCCGGACCGTCGAGGAGGCGCGCGCCTTCGTGAAGCACGTCGAATCGCTGTTCATGCCATGGAACGTCGATGCGCTGGTCGACGGCTTCACCGAGGACTGCGTCGTGCGCTTCGGTACCCTGCCGGAATTTCGCGGGCGCGAGGTTCTGCGCACCTTCTTCGCCAGCCGCAGCGGCCGGCAGAAGAACTACCGGCTGACCAAGCAGTTCCGGACGCTGATGGGCGACACGATCACCAACAGCTGGGAAGGCAGCTGGCAAGACGCCGGCACGGGCCACGCCATGAAGGGCTTCGGGGTCGAGGTCTGGGTCATGCGCGACGGCAGGATCGCGGTGTGGGACGCCGCCTTCAACGTGGCGCGCGCCGACCAGGCGATGAGCGTCGGCGATCTCCTGCGCTAAAGCGATTTCCGATCTGATGGAGCCGCCAGCGGTTCCATCAGATCGGAAATGCGCGCACCGGGCGATCGATCCTCAGGCTTTCAGCTTCGCCAGCAGCTCGGCTTCTCGTTCCGGGGAGAGACCGGCATGCATCTTGGCCTGGCGCTCGGCGGGCAGGGTACGGAACCAGGTCAAGGTATCGGCGGCGGTGAGCGGCAGGGGGCGGTAGGTGAGGCCCTCGGCGATGGCGCGGCGGATGTCGCGGCGATGGAAGCCGGAGGTTTCACCCTGGCCCGGAATCCACACGGGCATGTCGCTCCAGGCCGAGACCTTGTTCGCCTTCAGGAAGGGCGTGGGCGCCCAGACGATCTTGGGATCGACGTCGACGCCCTGCGCAATCGCCGCCAGCATCTGTTGCATGGTGATCGGGCTGGCGGGACCGATGGCATTGAACGCGCCGCTGGTCCGCTGTTCGGCCATGCGAACCGTCCATTCGGCCAGATCGCGGGCGTCGATGAACTGCACCGGGTCGCTGCCGTCACCCGGCGCCAGGATCTCGCCGCCGCGGGCCAGCCGCACGGGCCAGTAGGTGAATCGGTCGGTCGCATCGCCGGGCCCCACGATCAGGGCCGGGCGGAGAATCGTGGTGGCAGCCTCGCCATACTGGGTCTGCGCCTCCTTTTCACTCAGTGCCTTCAGCGGGCCGTAGAGCTTCGGGTTGGCGTTCAGCGTCTTGATCGTCTCGGCCATTGGATCGTCGCCCTTGTAGGCCACGAGTGGGGCGGTCTCGTCGGCCGGCTTGTCGTTGGCGGCATAGACCGAGATGGTCGAGATGAAGATGTACTGGCCGACATGGCCCTTCAGCACGCGGGCGGCGTCGCGCACCCAGACGGCAGCGTGGTCGGATTGTCGATGCAGACGTCCCAGTCGCGGCCCTCCAGCGCTTTGAGGTCGCCGTTGCGGTCGCCGAGCAGCTCCTCGACCGGGCCGGGCCAGGCCTCCTGCTGACGGCCGCGGTTGAAAATGGTGACGTGGTGCCCGCGGGCCAGCGCGTAGCGGACCTGGTACGGCCCGATGAAACCCGTGCCGCCCAGGATCAGCAGGCGCATCGGCTTGGCGGTCCTGGTATCCGCACGGGCCGGCAGGGCCAGGCCCGAAGCCGCAAGGGCGGAGAGCTGAAAGAGGTCGCGGCGGCTGACAGACATGGCGGCATCCACTCCCTAGCTTGCGCGCAGGTACTTGCGCACCGTCTCCTTCAGGCGCGCGGCGCTCAGTTCGAGCCCCTGCTTCTCCTCGTCTGACATGTCCGGCTCCAGCACCTCGATGACGCCCTGGCGGCCGACGATGCTCGGCAGCGAGACCGTCGTGCCGAAGCGCGGATTGTAGGAGCCGGCCGGGAAGACCGAGCGCTCGTCGCGCAGGATCACCTCGGCGAGGCGGGCCGAGACCATGCCGATGCCGTACTGGCTGGCGCCGATGCCTTCGATGATCGTGATGTTGGCGAAACGCACGTCCTGCTCGACGGCCTTGCGAAAGCCGTCGAACTCGATCTTGTGCCGGGCGAGCAGGTCGCGCACCGGCACGCCGCTGATCCGCGCCGAGGACCACAGGAATACGCTCGACGTGCCGTGCTCGCCCACGACATTGGCCTCGACGCTGGCCGGGCTCACACCCAGCCGCTCGCCGACGTGGAGGCGGAAACGCAGGCTGTCGAGATAGGTGCTGGTGCCCATGACCCGGTCGTGGCCGGCGAGCTCGCGCGCCACGTCGACCAGCGGCTCGGGCGGATCGGTGGCGACCAGGATCACCGCCTGGGGTGCCGCCTTCACCAGCTTCGGGACGATGTCCTGAAACACCTTCACGTTGGCGTCGAGCAGGCGCAGGCGGCCGGCCGGGTCGCCGCGGTCGGTGGCGCCGCCGGCCTTTTCATTGATCCCGGCGGTGATGACCACCAGGCCGGCATCGGCGAGGTCGGCGTAGTCGCCGTCGCGGACGGAAACCATGGGCGACAGCGCCACGCCGTAGTGCATGTCGGTCGCCACCGCCTTGGCGCGCGCCCGGTTGCGGTCGAGCAGGACGACCTCGCGCACGCGGGCGCGCGATGCCGCTGCCATTGCCGTCGCCGAGCCCACCGCGCCGACGCCGATGATGCCGAGTTTCATGCCGTGCTCCTGTTGTCCGAGCATGTCTTGCGGCCTGCTGTTGTGCAAGAAAGACGCCCTCGAACTGAGGTATAAGGAACCGGCCGAGCCGACCGGGAGGGTCTCATGCACTTGTCGCGTCGATCTCTTCTGGCTGGAACCGCGAGCCTTGCTTTGGCGCCGGGCGTCGCAAAAGCGGCCGGCGGGCAGAAAATACTGCAGCTGACGAGCCACGTCATCGAAGTCGGCGGCAAACCCGCGACCCGCTATGCCGTCAGCCAGCCATCGGGCGCCCGGGGATTGACGCTCGACGAGGGCGAGACGTTCGACGTCCGGCTGGAGAACAAGCTCGAGGTCCTGTCGGGCCTGCATTGGCACGGCCTCAACCCGCCGTGGCGGCAGGACGGCGTGCCCTACATATCGGCGCCGCCGATCGCGCCGGGCAAATCGGTCGACTACAAATTCCCGGCCCAGCCGCCCGGCACGCGCTGGATGCACTCGCACTTCGGCCTGCAGGAACAGTCGCTGCTGGCCGGCCCGCTGATCGTGCGCGAGACCAGCGCGATCAAAAGCGGCATGCAGGAGGCGGTGATCCTGCTTCAGGATTTCTCCTGGACCAAGGCGTCGATGCTGTTCGAGGAGCTGCGCAAGCCCAAGCCTCCGATGAGCATGGCCGGCGGCGGCATGAACATGTCGGGCGGCTCGATGGACGGCATGAAGCCGGACCTGAACGACGTCACCTACGACGCCTTCCTCGCCAACGATCGCACGCTCGCCGACCCGCAGGTGTTCGACGTCGAAAAAGGCGCCGAGATCCGGTTGCGCATCATCAATGGCTCGGCCTCGACCAATTTCCTGATCGATCTCGGCGCGATCGAAGGAACCGTGGTGACGGTCGACGGCAATCCGGTCACGCCGCTCAAGGTGCAGCAGTTTCCCCTGGCCGTCGCCCAAAGGGTGGACATCATCGTGCGCATGCCGGCCGACGGCAGAACCGTGCCGGTGCTGGCGCGCGGCGAGGGCCGGACCTTGCAGACCGGTGTGGTGC
This sequence comes from uncultured Alphaproteobacteria bacterium, assembly GCA_963755585.1. GTDB lineage: Bacteria > Pseudomonadota > Alphaproteobacteria > Reyranellales > Reyranellaceae > Reyranella. Next base: position 78,490 of record CAVWKN010000032.1, on the reverse strand, counting down.
TGCGCCCGCCGGGCGCTGCGGTCCCCAAGATCCTCGAGACGGCGCAGGAGGCGGCCCCGGCGATCACCCTGATGGACGAGACGAAGCTGCGCGCCGTGCAGCCGCTGGCCTCCCGGCCGATCGACCGTTCGGTTCCCGTCGATCTCATCGGCAACATGGCGAGCTATAGCTGGGGCATCGCCGTCAACGGCCTGGCGGGTGCGCCGGTGACCGTGGCGAAGGGCGAACGGGTCGAGCTGGTGATGCGCAACACCACCATGATGGCCCATCCCATGCACCTGCACGGCCCGTCCTTCCAGGTGACGGAGATCAACGGACAGTCCTTCCCGGGAGCGGTGCGCGACACCGTGCTGGTGACGCCGCGGTCGACGGTGAAGGTCGTGCTCGACGCCGACAATCCCGGCCTATGGGCCTTCCACTGCCACAACCTCTATCACATGGAGGCCGGCATGTTCACGACGATGGTCTATCGCGGATTCACCTGACATCGTCCTTCCACAACGTCATGAGCGGACCCTCCTGCCCATGCACCGGGTCCATCTCCGGCATCGGCACCTTGGCAATCGCGCTCACCGCCTTCTTGTGATCGATCTGGCCCGGCCGCTTCTGGTCTAAAGACGCGTTCCGCGGATAGGCGCCGACGACCAGAAGATCGCCGCTCGCCGAGAGGCGCCGGTGACCGGTGCCGGCCGGCAGCACGACGACATCGCCCGCCTCGACGGTGAGCGCCTGTCCCCGGGCGCCGCCGAATTGCACGATGGCGCGGCCACGCGCGATGCCCAGCACCTCGTGCGTAACCGTGTGGAAGTGCAGGAAGGGATGAATGCCGTTGCGCCAGCCGTCGCTCCAGCCGTGCCGGGCGAAGGCGCGTTCGAAGGGCACCGCCGGATCGTGCTCGCCCGCGAGGCTCACCGCCGCGCGATAGACCAGCAGCGGCAAACGCGGATTGTTGGGCGTCTCGCCGTCATCGTCGAACCGGAAGGCTTGTACGTCGGGCATGGCCGCTTCTCCTTCGGCAACCTGCGAAACGCAGGCGCGTTGCCTGCAGGTCCGCAGTTTTCACCGGGAAAGACCGATGGTCCACCGCCGATACATGCTTGCCGGCAGCCTGGCGCTGGCAACGCTGGCCGCCGGCCGCGTTCGCGCCCAGTCGCAGGCCCTGGCGCCGGCCCCGCCGCCGCCGACCGTCAAGCCTGGGCCCTTCCGGCTCGAGGAAGCGGCCCACTTCCCGAGCCAGGCGACCGGCGTGGCGGTCTCCGCGGACGGTCGCATCTTCGTCAATTTCCCGCGCTGGACCGAGGATAGCCCTGTTTCAGTGGTCGAAGTCGGCCGCGACGGAACGCTGAAACCCTACCCCGACGAGGAGTGGAATTCCTGGCGCAACGCGCAAGCCGCAACGAAGTCGTCAGGCGATCATTTCGTCTGCGTGCAGTCGGTAGTGGCCGACAATCGCGGCAACCTCTGGGTGCTCGATCCGGCCTCGCCCGCCAACGAGAAGGTGATCGCCGGCGGCCCCAAGCTCGTGCGCATCGAGCTGGCGACCAACAAGGTGGCGCAGGTGATCCGCTTCGGCGAGGACGTGGCGCTGCAGGGCAGCTACCTGAACGACGTGCGCTTCCATCCCGACGGAGCCACCGCCTTCATCACCGATTCCGGCGCGCGCGGCGCCATCGTCGTCGTCGACCTCGAAAGCGGCCGCGCCCATGCCCGGCTCGACGGCCATCCCAGCACGCAGCCCGAGAAGGGCGTCGACGTCTCGGTCGGCGGACAGAAGTTGCAGCGGCCCGACGGCCGCGCCTTCCAGGTCGGCGCCGACGGCATCGCCCTGTCGGGCGACGGACGCACGCTCTACTGGCAGGCGCTGACCGGCCGCACGCTCTATCGCATCGACACCGCGGCCCTGATGTCGGACAACCAGGACGATGCGGCCAAGAGCGCCATCAAGGTCGCCACGACCAATGTGGCCGACGGTCTGATGATGAGCCGGGACGGCTGGCTCTTTCTCACCTCGCCCGAGGACAATTCGATCAAGCTGTGGACGGGCGAGCGCGTGGAGACAGTGATCACGGATCGGCAACTCAGCTGGCCGGACAGCCTCGCGGAAGGTCCCGACGGCTCGATCTATGTCACGGCGTCCCGGCTGCATGAGATGCCGTGGTTCCAGCAAGGCGCCGCAAACGTATTGCCGACCCGATTGTTCCGCCTCGTTAGCGCATAGAGGCGGCCCGGATTGCGGAACATTCGTCGGCCGTCGCCGTTGACGGGATTGGAGCCGCCAAGGAGACGGCAATGAGGTACTGCATTCGGCCCGCGACGTCGGTCGACGTGGCCTTTCTCGCCGCCGTCATGGACGAGAGCCGCAGCCCATGGAGCGATGAGGCGGAAGCGATGCCGATCGATCGCCTGCTGCGGACCTGCGCCTGCAGCGCACAGATCTGGGCCGCGCGCGATAACGACGGTACGCCCACCGCGCTGTGGGGCGTGGCGCCGATGTCGGACGATCCACAAATCGGGCATCTGTGGATGCTGGCCTGCGAAACCTTCGACAACGACCCCGAGCAGCTTCAGGAACTGTCGCGGCTCGTGTTCGGCGAGATGCTGGGAGAGTTTCCGCGGCTCGAGAACTTCATCGACTCGCGCAAGGTGCGCGCCCTCGAGCTGCTGCGCGCGATCGGCTTTGCGGTCGAACCCGCCCCGCTGCGGCTGTCTGCCGATGGCGACCTTCGCCTCGTCTGGATCGATTCCGACCGTCTGCACTATGGCGGCCGGGCCGGTTTGCTGCCGAACTGACGTTCTCTTTTCATTTGCGAGCGCGTCGCGAGTCTGGGTAACGTGGCTGCTCCGAAAGAGAGGGAAATCAGATGGGCCAGGATCGTCGTTCCGTGCGCGCTTTGGCCGCCCTGTTGCCTGCGGGTGCGCTCGGTCTCTCGGTCAGTCTGGCGTCGGCTGATGCCGCGGCCACCCTCGCGTCCGACAGCGGCGCCACGGTCAAACAGCCTGGCAGCGTCGCCGAGCGGCTGCAGTCCATCCGCACTTCCGTGACCGACGCCGTCGAGCAGTATGGCAAGGACGGCAAGCCGTTCGTCGCCGTCGAGCCCGAAACCCGGCTTGCGTGGTGGGGCAACGGCGGATGGCGCAACGGCGGGTGGCGCAACGGCGGCTGGGGCAACGGCGGTTGGCACAACTGGGGCAACGGTTGGCACAATGGCTGGCTGAACTGGTAGATCGATGTCCGGAGTACCCAGCCGACCCGAGATCGGCATGGTGGTGGTGCAGCCAACCGCCTTCTGCAACATCAACTGCACCTACTGCTACCTGCCCGACCGCGACAACAAGCACGTCATCGCCCAGTCGACGGTGACGCGGCTGTTCAGCGAGATCTTCGCGACGGGCTGGGCCTGTCCCGAGATCACCGTCGTCTGGCACGCCGGCGAACCGCTGGCCGTGCCCGTCTCCTTCTATCGCGAGGCCTTTGCGGCGATCGAGCGCATGCGGCCGCCATCGGTGATCGTGAAGCATTCGTTCCAGACCAACGGCATGCTGATCAATGCCGACTGGTGCCGGCTTTTCCTGGAATGGAACGTCGGCGTGGGCGTCAGCATCGACGGACCGCGCGAACTGCACGACCGGCATCGCAAGACCCGCAGCGGCAAGGGCACGTTCGACAAGACCCTGGCTGGCATCCGCTGCCTCAGGACCAACGGCGTGCCGTTCCATGTGATCTCCGTGCTGTCGCGCGACAGCCTCGCCATGCCCGACGAGCTGCTGGACTTCTACCTTTCCGAAAGCATCGACCAGGTCTGCTTCAACGTCGAGGAGTCCGAGGGCGATCACGTCTCCGACCTTTTCGACCCCAATCAGGAGGGGCCCGGATTGCGGGCGCGCTACGCCGCCTTCCTGCGCCGGTTCTGGCACCAGGCGCGGGCGAGCGGCCGGGTGAAGTTCGTGCGCGAGATCGACCTCGCTCTGCCGCGCGTGTTCCGCCCCGACGGCATGCCGACGCGCAATATCCAAACCGAGCCGCTGGCCATGCTGAACGTCGACAGCCACGGCAACGTCTCGAGCTACTCGCCCGAGCTGCTGGGTCTCAAGAACAAGGACTACGGCGACTTCCTGCTGGGCAACATCAACTTCCAGTCGCTCGCCGAGATCCATCAGACCTGCATCGGCTCGGCGCTCCACCGCGACATCCAGGCGGGTGTTGAGGCGTGCAGCGCCGGCTGCGACTACTTCTCGGTCTGCGGCGGCGGCGCACCGGGCAACAAGCTGTTCGAGAACGGCTCGTTCGGCAGCACGACCACGTCGTACTGCATGCTCACGCAAATGGTGCCGACCGACCTGATCCTCGAGGCCTATGAGCGTCTCGAGCAAAGCTGGACCGAGAACGATCCGGCGCCCATCGTCCAACTGAAATCCCAAACGACGGCCGACGCCGCCGCGCTGCCAACGAGGATGCCATGACCAGATCGAAACTGTTCGCCCTTGCTTCCCTGTTGGCCGCGACGCTGCTGAGTGCACCGGCCTTTCCGCAGCAACCGCCTGCCGCGGGCGCCCGCCCGCCCGCGCCCGCCACACCGCCGGCCGGGCAGCAGCCCCAGGCCGCCGGCCAGCAGCAGAGCACGCAGCCGCCGAGCGGTCCGCCGCCGGAAGGCGTCCAGGGTCCGCCCTGGCCGGTCCTTGTCGTGACCAGCGTCGAAACGCTGCGCTCCCACATCAAGGGCCATCTCGAGATCATCCGCGTCCGCGGCCTGGTGACGTCGGATGGCTGGACCGAACCGCATCTGTTGCCGATCACGCAGGGCACGCCGATCGACGGCGTGCTCGACCTGATCTTCCAGGCGCACGCTCCGACCGACGCCCAGCCGCTCGGTCCCTTCATGCCGGTCGAGGCGATCCTGCCGATCGAGGCCGGCCATCCCTACAAGGCCGTGCGGGTGCGCGGCAGCACCAACGCGGTGACGCTGAAGACGATCCCGGGCTACATCGAAGCGCCGGGCTACGAAGAAGGCAAGCCGGCCAAGGAAGACTGCGCCAAGTGCGTCGGCAAGTACTTCGTCGCCAAGGGCGCCAACCCGCCGGCCGGCATCGCCGCCGACCAGATCGTGCGCGAGGCCGACCTGCCGTGGAAGCTGCGCGTCATCAAGCCGGACGACGGCGTGCCGAGCTACACCTTCAATCCCAACGAGCTCACGCTCGTGCTGTCGGACGACGGCCGCATCGTCGACGCGGCGTGGGACTGAGCGTCCTCAGGACGAGCCGCTTCAGGACATGGGCGGCAGCGCGTTGCGCAACGCGGTGTTGGAGATTTGCATCAGCCCGTCGAACGGCTGCTCGAGCTCGAGAATAAGATAGATCGCGCTCGATGCTGAAAACGCGCAGATCACCAGTATGACGACGAGAGTCGTGTTCGCCTTGGCCGACATGCTGAAGCTCAGGAAGATGAAGCAGAGCCAGAGCACCAGCACGGTCACGAACGGCTTGGAGATCGAATCGGTCGGTTGAGCGATCAAGGACAGCCGGGTTTGTTCGAGATCACCGCTGACCGAGAGCGCGCGGGCCTGGATGGCGGCCTGCAAGGGATTGGCCGGCGTCATCTGGCGCAGCATTGTCAGCACCCTGACCTGCGTTCCCGGCGCACCGGCATCCGTCCGCTGCTGGACGGTGACATCATCCTGCCAAATCGATGCGACGATGGCGCCGACATCCAGCCGCAGCGCCTTGCGCAGCGCCATACCCTCTGGCCCGTATTCCCCCAACATGTGATCGAGTTCGATGACGTTTGTCGTCATCCGGCCCACGCTGCTGTTGGTCGCCTCAAAAGACGTCCGCGTCGAGGCAAACAGCAGCGCCAGCACCACTGCCGCCATGGTGCCGATCAGCGCCGTCGCCAGCCGGATCACCTCCTTGGAATCGCCGCTGATATGAGCTTCCGGCACCCAGCGACGCATCATCAGCCCGATGGCGATGCTGGTCAGGATCAGTGCAAAGGCGATTAAGCCGACGGCGACAGCATTCAACCTCGTCTCCCCGATTTGTTCAGGCGCTCACGCTTTCCAAGCGGCGCCATTATAGACTAACCGTTACGGGATGCCCGCCGAACCCCCTTCCTATACTCAGGTCTCCGCCGACTATTTCGCCAAACGGGGACTACGCCGCTATGCCGGCGTCGCCTCGCTGTGGGCGCTCGGCGTGGGTGCCGTCATCTCCGGCCACTACTCGGGCTGGAACCTCGGCCTGCTGGCCGGCGGCTGGGGCGGCTTCGCGCTGGCCGCGGTGGTGATCGCCGTCATGTATCTCGGCCTGGTGTTCTGCATCGCCGAGATGGGCGCGGCCCTGCCGCATACCGGCGGCGCCTATTCCTTCGCCCGCGCCTCGATGGGCACCTGGGGCGGCTTCATCACCGGCCTGTGCGAGAACGTCGAATACGTGCTGACGCCCGCCGTCGTCGTCTCCTATCTCGCGACATATCTCGCTGCCGTGTTCGACACGCCGACGGCATGGCTGCCGGCCTACTGGATCGCGGCCTATGCCGTGTTCGTCGGACTGAACGTGTGGGGCGTCGAGTTGTCCTTCCGCGTCACCGTGATCGTGACGCTCGCCGCGCTGGCCTGCCTCGCCGTATTCTGGATCTCCGCCCTGCCCGTCGCCGAGTTCAAGCGCTATGCGCTCAACATCGGCGCCAGCGCCGATGGCGCCGCCGTCGAGCTGCCGCAGGGCAACGGCCCGTTGCTGCCATTCGGCATCAAGGGCGTGTTCGCAGCACTTCCCTTCGCGGTCTGGCTGTTCCTCGCCATCGAGCAGCTCCCGCTGGCCGCCGAGGAATCGGTCGATCCCAGCCGCGACATGCCGCGCGGCATCATCGCCGGCCTGCTCACGCTCTTCGTCTCCGCCGGCATGATCCTGTGGCTCAATCCGTCGGTCGCGCCCGGCAGCTTCAAGCTCGGAATGTCGGGCGAGCCGCTGCTCGACGGCTTTCGCGCGACCTTCGGCGAGGGTCTGGCCAAGACGCTGGCGCTGGTTGCCTGCGTCGGCCTGATCGCCTCGCTCCACACCATCCTGTTCGCCAAGGGACGGCAGATCTATTCACTGTCGCGCGCCGGCTACTTCCCGCGCTTCCTGTCGATCACCCATCCGCACTACAAGACGCCCTACGTCGCCCTGCTGGCGGGTTCGGCCGCGGGCCTCGCGATCATGTTCGTGCTGTGGTTCGGCCTGGGCGCGGACAAGGGCTCCGTCGTCATCCAGGGCACACTGCTCAACATGACGGTGGCGGGCGCCATGCTGTCCTATCTCCTGCAGGCTGTGAGCTTCATCGTGCTCAGGATGCGCCGGCCCGGGCTCGCGCGGCCCTATCGCTCGCCGCTCGGCGTGCCGGGAGCGATCGTCACCCTGGTCATCGCCATGGTGACTCTCGCCTTCCAGTTCCTCGACCCGATGTTCGCCACCGGTGTCACCTGGGTCGGCGTCTGGTTCACGCTCGGCATCATCTGGTTCGCGCTGGTCGGCCAGAACCGGCTGGTGCTGGCGCCCGAGGAAGCCTTCGCGATCGGACCGTCAGAGTCCGATTGACGCGGCGACCTTGGCCTCGCGCTCGCGCACCTCGAGCGAACGGGCCACCTGCTTGCGGAAGCGCTCGAGGTCGGGACCGCGCAACGGGGCGGCCTTGAGTTCCGGATTGTTGATGGGATTGACCGGCCTGCCGTCGACCTGGAGCTCGAAGTGCAGGTGCGCGCCGGTCGAGCGGCCGGTGCTGCCGACGAAGCCGATCAGCTCGCCGCGCACCACGGCCTCGCCCGGCTCGATGCCCGGCGCGAAAGCCGAGAGATGACCATAGACGGTGGCGAGCTTGCCGCCGTGCTCGATGCGGATCCAGTTGCCGTAGCGGCCGTTGGGCGCGGCGCCCACGACCACGCCGTCGGCCGCGGCATAGACCGGCGTGCCGGCCGGCGCCACGAGATCCATGCCCTCGTGCATGAACATCGCATGGGCCGCGCGCGGGGCGGCCTGCCAGTAGCCATAGGGCAGCAGCCCCAATGAGGCGCCAAGCGGCGTGGCCGTGTTGGCCGTCAGCGCCAAACCGTTGCCGCTCACGCCGCCCGTCGGCAGGCCGGTCGGCAGGCCCGGCGGCAATGCTGCGCTGCGCTTGGGCCCGCCCATCGGCGCCGGCCTGCCGGAAACCGCGACGGGCGGCGGCTGGTCGAACGGATCGGCGCGCAGCCCGAAGCCCGACGAGACGGAAATGATATCGAGCGGAAAGCGCATCGAGGGCTGCGTCGCCTGCTGGCCGTTCGCCAGCCAGAAGTGCTCGGTCTTGTCGCGGGCGCGGAAACGGTGGATCGCAACGGCGCCCTTGGCCTTGGTGCGGAGCTCGGCCCACAGCACCCGGCCGATGCCGATCGGCGCGCCCTCGGCGGTGAAGGTCTGCTCGTAACGGACGTGGAAGCGATCGCCAGGCCGTATATCGCGATCGAGGCTGAGCACGCTGGCGAAGGCTTGCCGCGCCTCGAGCATCGTGGCCGCCGCGATGCCCGCCGTGGCCAGCGCGGCGTCGAGTGATTGGGAGACGACGCCGTCGACCGCGATCTCGCGCGTGAAGGGCTGATAGGCCGCGACCTGCGCCGCCTCGTCCGCACTGCCCAGCAGGCGCTCCTCGGCGGCGCGCGCCTCATCGGCGGCGATGCAGGCCGACACGGAACCGAAAAACAGCGAGGCGGCGAACGCCGCGACGAGCGAGGCCTTCTTCATGCTTCCTTCTGTAGCGTCGGTATCGTCGCCGCTGCCAGTGCGGTCAGGTGATAAAACGGTGACCCGCCGATTGTACCCCAATCAGGACAAGGAACTCCAGAGCCCGCCCCGATGCCCGACGGCAGCGATTTGCGCAGGGATCATGCGCTGGGGCAGACGCCGAAGGACGCTCCGGCGCTCCGTGTGCGACGGTCAGAAGCCGCTGGTCGACAGCGCGAGCGCTGTTTCGCGATCGCGTTCGGCCAGCGCACGCTTCACCTGCTTGCGGAAGCGTTCGAGATCGGCGCCGCGCAGTTGGGCGCGCTTGAGCTCCGGATAGGCGAGCGGATCGACCGCCTTGCCGTTGGTCAGGATCTCGAAATGCAGATGCGCGCCGGTCGAGCGGCCGGTGTTGCCGACGAAGCCGATCAGCTCGCCCTGGCTGACGCGCGCACCTTCTTCGATACCCGGCGCGAAGCCCGAGAGATGCCCGTAGACCGTCGAGAGCTTTCCCTGATGCTCGAGTCGGATCCAGTTGCCATAGCCGCCGTTGGGCGCCGCGCCCAACACGATGCCATCGGCTGCCGCGTATACCGGCGTGCCGGTCGCGGCGACGAGATCGACACCGTCATGCATGAACAAGGGACGCTTGACGGGTGGCGGCGGCGTGGCGACAGCGACTTTCTGCGCCGGCTCCGCCGTCTCGGACGGCGCCTCGACGGCCCGTGCAGCGGCGGCGCGGCGGGCCTCGGCGGCACGCTCCATGGCAAGCCGCTCGACATCGATCCGGTTGCTTTCGATCACGGCGCGCGCATCGATCGAGCCACCGAAGGCGAACTGTCCGGCGAAGCCCAGAGTGCCGTGCATGGCCGGGCGGCGAGCGGGCTTTGCCGGCTCCGCCGGCGGCGCCGGCGCTTCCCGGGCTGCCGCCACCGGTTGTTCGGGCGCCGGAGCACTGGCAGGCGCACTCGCTTGCTTGGCGGCGGGACTCGATGCCGGCTCGGGCAGCGGCCCCATCGCCAGCGCCGTGCCCGAAGGCTTGTCGAGCGGATCGTGGCGCCAGCCGTAGCCCGAGGAGACGTTCACGACGTCAAGCGGCACGCGCATCGAAGGCAATGTCGCCGCCTCCCCGCTCGCCAGCCAGAGGCGCTCGACGCCGCCCTGCGGGCGGAAACGATAAAGCGCGATCGTGCCTTTCGCCTTGGTGCGCAGTTCGGCCCACATCACGCGGCCGACGCCGATCGGCGTGCCCTCCGCCGTGAAAGCCTGTTCGTAGCGCACATAGAACCGGTCGCCGGCACCCACATCGCGGCCGAGATCGATCGCCGTGGCGAGCGCCTGTCGCGCCTCGAGCATCGCCGCTGCCGGCACGCCGGCCTCGGCCAGCGATGCGTCGAACGACTGCGCGACGACGCCGCCCGCGCCGATCTCGCGTGTGAAGGGTTGGTTGGCGAGGTATTGGGCGTCTTCGTCAGCGCTGCCCAGCAGGCGCTCCTCGGCCATGCGGGCGTCACCGAAAGACGTGTCGTCGGCCGCGATGGCCGCCGAGATCGAGCCGAAAGACAATAAAGCGGCGAACGCCGCGACGAGCGAAGCCCTCTGCATGAGCCCTCTAGGATGTTTCCGACAGGTTACGAACGCGACTTATCCCCGGGCGCGGCTGGGCAAGGCCACGCAAGGGCAGCAACCAAGTCTCTCTCGGTAATCCCACTCAACGGGGGGGTTCCCCGCCCAGCTTCTCGACCGCCCCACAGCGGTTAGTTCAGCGCCAGCGTCCGGATTAACCCCAAGCAGGACGATCGCGCTTTGTCGAACACGGCTTCTAGCGCCGAAATAGGCGCGTCCGCCAGCCCCAACCGGGCAATAAATAATGACGGTGCCTGCGTAATTGTAGCGCAGTTACGGAACCGGCTTCCATGCCTTGGCACGGCGCTCCGCCTCGGCGACCTGCGCCGGGGTCATGCGGGCGGCCAACGTGGCTTTGTCCTTGATCGCCTGGTCGAGCCTGTCCTGGTTTTTCGCCGTGTAGCGCTCGGTGGCGAGCGTCAGCCATTTGTAGGCCTCGACGTCGTCGTGCGGCGGCGGGCCCTCGAAACCCAGCATGAAGCCGATGTCGTTCTGGGCGCGGGCATAGCCCTGGTTGGCCGCCAGCAGGTAAAGCCGCGCCGCCTCCTTTTGGTCACGTTTCACACCCTCGCCGCTCCAGTACATGGCCCCCAGCAGGGTGCGCGCCTCGGCATTGCCCCTGTCGGCCCAGACTTTCCAGAGCCGCGCCGCGGCCGCCATGTCCTTGCGTTCGTAGGCGGCCGCCGCGTCGTGCATGTCGGCCTCGAGCGAGGACTGCGCGGCGACAAGTGACGCGGAGAGGGGCGACGCGACGAGCAGCAGCGCGATCAGCGTGGCAGCGATGGTCTTCATCCGCCCATGGTATCGCCTCCGGCGACGGATGACGCAACCTCCGCCCCGACATGGGCGTTTTGGCGACGGATTGTCCCTGCAGAGGCATCGTCATGACCGACACCTTTCACGATCCAGAGCTCGCCCCCCAGGAACTGCGCGAACACGAACGGACGTTTCACAGCTTCAGCAAGCTGGTGCTGTTCGCCATCCTGCACATCATGCTGGTGCTGTCCTGCCTGGCGCTGGCCTTCCTCGGCAACGCACCGCTGATCGCGCTGATCGCCGGGGTCGGCGGCACCGTGCTTCTGCTGGCTCTCTTCGCGACGATCGTCTGACGCCCCGTCAATCGGCTGTCAGTCGAGCGTTACCTTGTAGCGGCTGATCGCCAGGGTCGACACGATCAGCAGGATCGCCAGCAATGCAGCGAGCTCGGTGGAGATGCTGCCCAGGCCCGCGCCCTTCAGCATCACGCCGCGCACGATCCGCATGAAGTGGGTGGCGGGCAGCGCCTCGCCGATCCATTGCGCCCAGGCCGGCATGCCGCGGAACGGGAACATGAAGCCCGACAGCAGGATCGAGGGCAGCATCAGGAAGAACGAGGCCTGCATGGCCTGGAGCTGGTTCTGCGTCAGGGTCGAGATGGTGAAGCCGATGGCGAGGTTGGCCGTGATGAACAGCGCCGTGCCGAAGCAGAACAGCAGGAGGCTGCCCTGCACGCCGACACCGAACAGCAGCCAGGCGACCAGCAGGATGACCACGACCTGCACTGCGCCGATGGCGATGTAGGGCACGATCTTGCCGATCATGACCTCGATCGGCCGCACCGGCATGGCCAGAAGGTTCTCCATGGTGCCGCGCTCGCGCTCGCGGGTCACGGCGAGCGCCGTCATCATCACCATGGTCATGGTCAGGATCACCGCCAGCAGGCCGGGCACGATGTTGAGCCGCGACTTGCCCTCGGGATTGTAGCGGCGCTGCAGCACGACATCGACCGAATCGGCCCTGTCGCGCAGCCCGATCAGCGGGCCGACCAGGTCGCGCGCCAGCGCCTGGCTGATCGCCGGCGCCGCCGCGGCCAGCGGATTGGCGGCAGCGATCGGATCGGTGGCGTCGGCGTCGATCAGCACCTGCGCCCGCTCGCCGCGCACCAGGCGGCGCGTGAAATCCGAGGGAATGGTGACCACGAACTGCACCTCGCCGCTTTGCAGGAGTTCGTTGGCCTCGGCCTCGCTCTTGGGCTGATGGGTGAAGCGCATATAGCCGGTGTTGTTGAGCGCCGAGAGGATGGTGCGGGTGATCTGGCTCTGGTCGGCCGCGAGCACGGCGGTCGGCAGGTGATGCGGGTCGGTGTCGATGGCATAGCCGAACAGCAGGAGCTGGACGATCGGCAGGCCGAACATCATGGCGAAGGTCAGCCGGTCGCGGCGAAGCTGCCGCACCTCCTTGGAAATCATGGCGGCGAGCCGCCGCCAGAAGCCGCGCAGCATCATGGTCAGGCTCCCGGCGCGTTGTCCTGCGCTTTCCCCATGAGGTGGATGAAGATGTCCTCGAGCGTGGGCGGCGCCTCCTCCCATTTGATCGCGGGATCGGCTCGATAAGGCTCGATGGCCGCGAGCAGCGCCGCCCGGTCGGGGCCGCAGACATGGAGCGTCGTGCCGAACGCCGCCGCGGCGCTCACGCCGGGCGCGTCGCGCAGCCTGGCCGCCAGCCGGTCGGCGCCCGGCCCGCTGGCGACGAAGGCGATGAGGCCGGACTGCCGGATGATGTCGGCGGCCGTTCCGCGCGCCATCAGTTCGCCATAGGCGATATAGGCGATCTCGTGACAGCGCTCGGCCTCGTCCATGTAATGGGTCGAGACCAGCACGGTGATGCCTTGCGCCGCATAGGCATGGATCTCGTCCCAGAAGGCGCGGCGCGCCTTGGGATCGACGCCGGCGGTCGGTTCGTCGAGCAGCAGCAGCCTGGGCTCGTGCAGCACGCAGGCGGCCAGCGCCAGCCGCTGCTTCCAGCCGCCCGACAGCGCGCCGGCGAGCTGGCCCTGGCGCGTCGCCAGCCCGAGCCGCTCGAGCGAGGCGTCGACCCGCTCCTTCAGGCGGTCGAGATCGTAGACGCGGCCGACGAATTCGAGGTTCTCGCGGATGGTGAGATCCTCGTAGAGGCCGAAGCGCTGCGTCATGTAGCCGGTCTGGCGCTTGATCGCCTCGCGCTCGCGCACCAGGTCGTGGCCGAGGCAGGTGCCGCCGCCGCCGTCCGGCGTCAGCAGGCCGCAGATCATGCGCAGCGTCGTCGTCTTGCCCGAGCCGTTGGGCCCGAGGAAGCCGCAGATGCGGCCCTGTTCGATCGACAGGTCGAGATGATCGACGACGGTGCGCGGCCCGTAGCGCTTCACCAGGTCATGGACGTCGATGGCGAGGGTCATGAGCCGGCCTCCCCGGCGGAGGGGCCGAAGGGCGCCACGCTGACCGGCAGGCCGGGCGCCAGCGCCACGCTGGACGGCACCGCCTGGGGCCGCGCCTCGATCATGAACACCAGCTTGGTCCGCGCGCTCTGCGAGTAGATCACCGGCGGCGTGAACTCGGCGCGCGGCGAGATGTAGATGATGTCGGCCCTGAGATCGGTCGGGCAGCCATCGCAGGTGAAGCTCACCGGACGGCCCATGTGCGCCTTCGAGACGTCCTCCTCGGGCACGAAGAAACGCAGCTTCACGCGCGAGGCCGGCAGCAGCGACACCACGGGCGTCGCCGCCGGCACCCATTCGCCGACATTGAAGAAAGTGTTCTCGACCAGCGCGTCCTCGGGCGCCACCGGCATCAGGTCGACGAGCCGCTTCTTCGCCGTGTCGAGGTTGGCTTCGTTCTGGCCGATCATCGCCGCCGCGGCGCTGATCTCGGCCTGGCGGGCGGCGAGGTCGCCGACGCGCTCCTGGGCGGCGAGCGAAGCGAGCCGCGCGCGGAGCTGGAAGACCTGGGATTCGGCCTGGTCGTAAGCTTGGCGCGTCGTGAAGCCGCGCGGCAGCAGTTCGACCTGGCGCTTGAGCTCGGTCTCGGCCATCGCCAGGCTCGCCTCGATCTCGCGGCGCTGGGCGCGCACCACGTCCTGCTCCTCCGGTCGCTTGCCGGTCAGCATGTTCTCGTGCCGCGCCTTGGCCTCGGCCAGCGCCGCCTCGGCGCGCGCCACCTCGGCCTTGGCGAGCGTCTGATCGATGACGAACAGGCGGTCGCCCTTCTTGACCCTGCCGCCGCGATCGACCGGCCGCTCGAGAAGCTGGCCGGCGACCGGCGGCGCCATCAGGCTGGTCTCGCCCTCGACGTAGCCGAGATAGCGGCCGTCATCGGTGGCGATGCCGAGGGCGGACAGGACGGGTTGCTGCCAGTAGTCGCGCGTCACCAGCAGCGTGGCGATCACGACGGCGATGGCGACGAAGATCGCGCGCTTGGGCAGACCGGCGAGCAGGCGTTTCATGACGTCCCCACCGGGTCGGGCTTCAACGCGTGCACCATCAGGTCGGCGTGGTGGCGGGCCAGCGCTCTGATATCGAGCTTGTCCGCGCCGATCGGCTCGAACACGGTGCGCCAGATGCCGGCCAGCAGCATGGCGCCGACGATCGAGCGCACCGTCATCGCAGGATCGACCCGCCGGAACTCGCCCTGCTCGATGCCGCGGGCGATCAGCCCCTCGAACATCGGCAGGCCGCGGCCGATCACTTCCTTGAGATAGAAACGGCCGATCTCGGGAAAGGCGCGCGATTCGGCGATCACCAGCTTGGCGACCGCCGCCAGCGGCGTCTCCTCGATGCGGCCGGCCATGAATTCCAGGATGCGCGGCAGCAGCGCGGCAACCGGTCCGCGATGGGCCTTCAGCATCGCCTCGACGGTGCCGAGATTGACCGCGACCGCCTGGCGCACGACGCCCTGGAAGAGCGCGGTCTTGTCCTCGAAATAGAGATAGATCGCGGCCTTGGAGAGTCCGGCCCGCGCCGCCACGTCGTCGAGCCGCGTGGCGGCGAAACCCTTCTCCACGAAGAGCGCGAGGGCGGCGTCGATGATCTCGCCGGGCCGCTGGGCCGGCGCGCGACGTTGCTTGGTCGATGGCATACAACTAACTTACTGTTCAGTTAGTTCATATACAAGCCCGTGCCGATAATTTTCAGAATCATCCATATTTTCCAACGCCTTACGGAAGGTGGCGGTGACCGTGCCGGCTTGTCATTCGACTGCGGGCCGGCTTCAGACTGCGCGGCCGGCTTCATTTTCGTCCGACGACAGCCCCCGGTTTGTCACGGTCCCGTCATTGAACGGCGGGCTAGGGTCGCCGCTCTGGGCGGGGGAGGAACGAACAATGTCGCTGCCTGCCGAAGGCGGGTTGGCCGGCTCCGATACGCAATCGGAATTCCATGCATCGCCCGCGAGTCTCGCGCTGCTGGCCGGTGTGCCTGTGCTTGTCGCGTTTTGGGCCCTGCTCTCCCCGGGTCTCGTGCTGTCGCACGAGATGACCTGGGACTTCGTCTACAATCTCTCCGGCGCCTGGCATCTGCAGCACGGCCACGTGGCGCATGTCGACTTCCACGAACCAGTGGGCCAACTTAACTTCATGCTGACCGTGCTCGGCTTTGGATTGGTCGGGCCAACGCCCTTCGCCTTCCTGGTCGGCATCACCATCGTGGCCGCCGTGGCCTTCGCCTCGGCGTCTGTCGCGACGATGCGCCGGCTGCCGATCGTACCAGCCGCCCTGTTCGTGATCTTCGCCAGCCTGCTCGTGCTGATGCCGGCCGATGTCGGCGACAAGCCGAATGCCTACTCCTTCGCCATGTCGTACAACCGATACGGCTGGAGCCTGCTCAGCATCCTGGCGCTGATCCTGTTCGTGCCGCCGCGCGACCGCGTCGCCGGCGACTGGATCGACGTCGCCAACGCCGGCCTGCTGCTCGTCGCGCTGTTCTATCTCAAAGTGACCTACTTCGCTGGCGGCCTCGCCTTCGTGGGCCTCGCCATCCTGATCTCTCCGCACATCCGCGCCCGCTTGCTGGCCTGGTTGGCGATCGGCGGTCTGAGCGTCGCCAATGCCATCGCGCCGTGGAACCATCCCTATCTGCTCGACATCCTGCACGCGGCCGCTGCCGGCGCGGTGCGCAACAGCCTGAGCTTTCACCTCAATAACTTCTTCGCCAATGCCGAAGGCTATGCGCCTTATGCCGCCGGCCTAGTGGTCGCGGTCTGGATGTGGGCGCGCGGCATCGCCCCGCTGCGCGTGCCGCTTGCCATCGCCGGCATCCTGGCGATCGGCGGCTTTGTGCTGTCGCAGAACCATCAGTCACATGGCCTGCCGGCCGGCATCGTCATCGCCTTCCTGCTGTACGACCAGATCCGCGAGCGCTTCGGGTCGGCGGTGCCGGTCCTGCCGATGCTGATGGTCTTTCCGCTGTTCGCGATCGGCGCCTCCGCTCTCAGCCTGGCGGGCTATCATGCGCACGCCGGCCGCCAGGCGCTCCTGCAGGTGGTCGAGCGCACGCAGCTCAAGGGCCTTGCCGTACCCGCCGAGCGGCCGGGCCTGCTCGCCGCCTTCGCTGACGGCCGGTTCGCACCCGCGCTACTCAATTGGTCGCGCGCCGCGCAACCGCGCTTTGAGCTCTCACCCGCCGAATATGTCGAGACGATCGTCGAGGCGGCTGCCTTGCTGGGCGACGATCGCCATTGTCACGCCGGCGTCGTGGTCCTCGACCAGGTAAATCCCTTCCCCTTCATGCTGGCCTGGCCGCCGGCTCACGGCAACAATCTGTGGTCCGGCCCGGGCGCGCCGGTGCGGCCGGCGGACGAAATCTTCGCCGATGCCACGTACGTCCTCATCCCGAAGTTCTCGACCTACGGGGCCTGGACCAAGCTGGCGCGACTCGCATATGGCCCATACCTGTCGGAGAATTTTCGCACCCGCGAGGACACGCAAAGCTGGATCGCGCTGAGCCGCGAGGGCGCGATCACGCCACGGTCCGACCTGGCCGGCCTTACGTCCTGCGACATACACCCGTCACCACGCATTGCGATGCCGCCTCTTTAGTTATATCGGCGGTGGCCGCGGCTATACCAACGACGAAAGCAGCTCGCGCGCCTCCGTCACGCAGGCGAGCGACGCGCCGCCCCGCAGGCCGCTGCAGGCCTCGGCAAGAACGCGGTGCGCCGTCGCGCGATCGTCGCGGCGCAACAGGACGTCCGCCAGCGCTCGCGCGGCCTGCACTTCATACAGGCGCGCGCCCTGCTCGCGCGCCGTCGCGATCGCCCGCTCGAAAAAGCTTCGAGCCGCCTCGACGTCGCCCTGACGGTCGGCGACCTGCCCCTTCAGCCGCAACAGGAGGGGAACGGCAAATCTCTCCTTGCGGTGCTCGGCCAGCACCAGCGCGCGATCGAGGGTCTCGCGGGCTTCATCGATGGCGCCGGTGGCGAGCAGGCCGTCGGCGATCGCGGCATTCCATGTCGGCATGTGAAGCTCGGCGCCGCTGGTCTGCCAGGCATGGAGGCCGCGGCGCATGCGCTCGATGCCCGCCGTGCCGCCGGCGAGTCGCGCCGACGCCCATCCGGCCATCACATCGCCCACGGCCAGCCAGAAGACCAGGCGATGTTCCTCGGCAACGCGCCACGACTCGGCGGAAAATCGGGCGCATTCCGCCGGTACATCCAGCAGGAACTGGGTGTTTGCCGCGATGTGATGGGCAAAGGCGAAGGACAGCGGATCGGGAATCTGCCGAACGGCGGCAAGGGCGTTCTCGATCAGCGCCTGGCCGCGATCGAAGTCGCCGGCGATGGTGCGGGCAAAGCCGGCATAGATGCCGGCGATGACGAGCGGCGATTTGCCGTGCTCGCGCAGGCCGGCATCGGCCGGCAGGCCGGCGCAGGCATCGACTCCTTTCTCGAAGGCGTCGATCGCGTCGTGGAGCCGGCCGAGGCTGAGGCAGGCGGCGCCCAGCGCGCGATAGGCCAGGGCCCGCGCCTCGGGCGCCGGATGATCGAGCGCCAGCGCACAAAGCCGTTCGGCGATCGTGCGGGCATTCTCGAGATCGGCCCGGTCGTAGATGCAGTTCCACAGGCCGCGCAGCCCCTGGAAAAGCTGCGCCGTGTCGCCGGCCCGTTCGGCAAGCTCGACGGTGCGCCGGTAGGTCGCCTCCACCGCCGTCGCGGCATAGCCATGCAGGGCGATGCGCGGCACGCCGACCATGGCGAGCGCCCGCAGCTCGAGCGCGGCCTGCTCGGACTGCTCCGGCACGGCGGCAATCAGGCGGAGCGCGCGTTCCAGGTGGGCGATCGCCTCCTGGTTGGCATAGCGCCCGATCGCGCTGCCGCCGGCCAGCAACAGGTGATCGACGGCCTTGCGATCGAGGCCGGCGAGTTCGGCGTACCAGGCGATCCGTTCCGGCGGGGGCCGGATCTCGAAGCCCTCGTAGGCTGTGGCGATGCCGGCATTGACCCGGCGGAATTCGCTGCGCAGCAGGCTGTTGGCCGCGGCGTCGCGCACCAGCGCATGCTTGAAGGTATAGGTGGCCTTGGGCGGCCGGCCGCGGCGGAAGACGAGCTCGGCCTCGACCAGCCGGTCGAGCGCGGCATTCAGTTCGCGGTCATCCATGCCGCCGACCGCCGCCAGCGTCCGATAGTCGAAGTTCCGGCCGATGCAGGCGGCGACCTGCGCCACGCGCTTGACCTCGGGCAGCCGGTCGAGGCGCGACATCAGCGAATCGTGCAGGGTCGCCGGCACGCTGAGAGTCGTCCCCGACGTCATGCCCTCCGGCGACTTGCCGGCGAGCTCGACAAGCGCGCGCGTCAGCTCCTCGACGAACAACGGCACGCCGTCGGTCCTGTTCAGGATCTCGCGCCGGACGACGTCGGGCAGGGCGTCGCTGCCTTCGATGGCGGCCGTCATCGCCTCGACGGCGGCGCGTCCCAGGCGGTTCAGCACGACGCGCGTCACGTTCGGATGGCCGGCCAGCACGGGCTGGCCGTCCGGCCGGCTGGTCAGCAGCAGCAGGATGCGCTGGCCGGTGATCCGGTCGAGCACGAGGTGGATGAATTCGAGGGTCGACGGATCGGTCCAGTGCATGTCCTCCATCACCACCAGGACGGACCTTCGCTGCGTCAGCCCCAGGAGCTGCTCGACGAGCGCCTGGAGAGTCTGCTTGCGCTGCACCCGGGGCGAGAGATTGAGCGGACCGTAGCGGTCGTCGTAGGGCACGCCGAGCAGGCTCGCGATGAGCGGAACGGCGCTCTCGATATGGCTGGCGTGCCGGCGCAGGAAAGCTTCGATCCGGTCGAGCGACAGAGCCGCCGGCCCATCGGCGGAAATCCCGAGTGCGACAACCAGCTGCTGGATCACCGGCCACAGGGCGCTGTCGAGATGATAGGGCGAGCATTGATAGAGCAGGATCGGGCTGTCCGAGCCTTCAACCATATCGCGCAGCGCCCGCGTGATGCGCGACTTGCCGATGCCGGCCTCGCCGACCAGCAGGACGCACTGGCCCTCGCCGCCGCGCGCCTGCGCCCAGCGCTCGCGCAGCAGCGTCAATTCCTGGTCGCGCCCGACCATCGGGCGAAGGTGCCGCCCGGCGCGTGCCTCGAAGCGGCTGTCGCCCGACCGTTCGCGCTGGACGGCAAAGGTGGCGATCGGCAGTTCCACCCCCTTCAACGGCTGCGGGCCCAGGGCGAGCAGGTCGAACGACGACTGGACGAGCTTCTGTGTGCTGTCGGCAATGACGACCTGCCCCGGCTCTGCGAGGTCCTGCAGGCGGGCGGCGATGTTCGGGGTGGCGCCGACCACGGCGGTTTCCTGCGCCGCTCCATGGCCGATCAGGTCGCCCACGACCACCAGTCCGGTGGCGATGCCGGCGCGCGCGGCGAGCACCTCGCCGTCGCCGGTCCGCAGCTCGGCGACGGCGGCGACCGCCGCCACGGCGGCGCGAACGGCGCGCTCGGCCTCGTCTTCATGCGCCTTCGGCCAGCCGAAATAGGCCAGCACGCCGTCGCCCATGAACTTGGCGACGTAGCCGTCGAAGCGCGCGACTTCGCCGGCCACCGCATTCTGGTAGCGCCGCACGATCTGGCGCATCTCCTCGGGATCGCGCCGCGTCGACAGGGCCGTCGAGCCCACGAGGTCGACGAACAGCACCGAGAGCTGGCGGCGTTCGGCGGCATCGACCGCCGGCTGGACGTCGGTTGGCGGCGGCTGGGCGACGGTGCCGGCAATCGCCCTGAGCAGCCGCCGGCGCTGGCCGAGCGCAATGCCCAGCCCCTTGAGGTCGTCGTCGGTGAGATCGGGCAGGACGTCGACGTCGATCTGCTGCGCCTCGAGAACGGCGTGCAGGGCGCCCAGCCCGTGCGCGTCCAGCCAGTCCGAGAGGGCGGTCATCTCAGCCGGCGGCGCGGGCCGGCAGGCGCCCGGTGTCGCGGCCGCCGCCCACCCAGTTGGCGATGACGATCACGACCGTGGTGATGCCGACCATGGCGAGGCTCAGCACGGCGATGGCGCCGACATCGCCGCTTTCCTTGAGATCGAAGATCAGGACCGACAGGACCTTGGTCTCCGACGTGAACAGGATCACCGCGGCGGAAAGCTCGCGGATCACCGCGACGAAGACGAAGCACCAGGTCGCGATCACCGCCGAGCGCAGGAGCGGCGCGGTGATGTCGGCCAGGGTGCGCAACCGCGTGGCGCCCAGCATGCGGCCGGCTTCCTCGAGCTCGGGATGCACGGCGTGGAACGCCGAGGAGAGTTGCTGGTAGGCAACCGGCAATTCGATGGTGACGAAGGCGATCAGCAGGATCCACAAGGTGCCGTAGAGGGTGAGCGGCGGGCGCGTGTAGGCGAGGAACAGGCCGACGCCCAGCACGATGCCGGGAATGGCGATCGGCGCGGTGGCGAGGAAGCCCAGCAGCCGGTGCCCTGGGACGGCGCGGCGGGCGACGATGTAGGCGATCAAGAGCGACAGCAGCGCGCCCAGCGTCGCCGAGGCGGTTGCCAGCAGGAAGGTGTTCTTGAGCGCCGGCATCGTCGAGCTGAGCTCGAGGAAGGTGAAGCGCACGTTGTGCAGCGTGATCGTGTCGAAGGTCACGAGCTTGGAGGCGACCCGCGAGAAGGCCGAGTTGAACAGCGCCGCGTAGGGCAGGAACAGCGGCAGGGCGAGCACCAGCAGCGCCAGCGCCACGGCCGGCCAGCGCAGCCAGCCCAGGCGGACGAGCCGCGGCTGGCCGTACTTGCCGCCCAGCACGGCATAGCCGCGGCGACCGAGCGCCAGCGACTGGCCGCGCAGCAGCACGATGGTGAGCAGCAGCAGCGGCAGCGAGGCGGCAGAGGCCAGCTCGGGTTTGGGCGGGAACTGGAACAGGCTCCAGATGCGGGTGGTGAGCGTGTGGAAGCCCGCGGGAATGGCCAGGATCGCGGGCACGCCGAACTGGTTCAGCGCCTGCAGGAAGGCGATCAGGGCGCCGGCCAGCAAGGTCGGCAGGGCCAACGGAACCGTGATGCGGCGCGCGGTCTGCCAGGTCTTCGCCCCCAGCATGGACGACGCGTCCTCGAGCTCGCCCGGCATGCGGTCGAGCGCGTTGGCCACGAGGATGAAGACATAGGGAAAGGTGTAGCAGGTGATGACGAAGATCAGGCCGGGCAGGTTGTAGATGTCGAGAAGCGCCTCGTCGGCCGGCATGCCGGTGAGCACGCGCCACAGCTGGTTCAACAGGCCGGAGTTGGGCGCGGCCAGCATCTCCCAGGCGATGGCGCCGACGAAGGGCGGCGTCACCAGCGAGGCCATCACCAGCGTGCGCACGGTGCGGCGGATCGGCATGTCGGTGCGCGCCACCAGCCAGCCCAGCGGTGCCGCGACCGCGCAGCAGATGGCGCTCACCGAGAACGAGATGATGAGGGTCGTGATCAGCGGATCGACGAAGGTGGGATCGGTGAACAGGGCGACGAAGTTGCCCAGCGTGGCGTTGCCTGCCTTGTCCGACAGGCTGTAGACGATGAGCCAGCCCATCGGCAGCGCGATCATGACGACGAGCAGCGCCGCGACGGCGATCAGGACAGGGCGCGAGAGGTCGGGCAGGCGCCAGGCAGCAGCCCGCGCGACGGGAATTTTTTCTTCAGCCGTGGATGACAAGGATATCTCGCGATTTTCTGTCGTCCTGAGCGCAGCGAAGGACCTCATCGCCGCTTGCCACGGGCATGAGATCCTTCGCTGCGCTCAGGATGACAGAGGGGCTCGGGCGGACGGACAGCGTCATACCTTGAACATCCGCTGGTACTTGGCCTTGATCTCGTCGGCGGTCTTCTCGACGGCGGCCGGATCCTCGCGCCAGGTCTTGATCGAGGCGAGCGGCGGGCGGCCGGCCTTGGCCTTCACAAGCTTGTTGGCGGGATACTGGCCGCTCAGGTTGACGATGAATTCCTGACCCTCGGCCGACATGATCCAGCCGAACAGCAGGCGCGCGGCGTTGGGATTGGGCGCCGACTTGAACACCGCCATGGGATTGGAGATCTGCGGCGTGCCCTCGACGGGCTGCACCACCTCGATCGGCGCACCGCGCTCCTTGGCCATCCAGAACAGGTAGTCGCTGCCGTCGACGGCGATGGCGCGCTCGCCGGCCTCGATCTTCTTGGGCGGCTCGGTGGCCGACTGGACCTGCAGCACCTTCTGCTTGGCGAGCTTCTCGAAATAGCCCCAGCCCAGCTCGCGCGCCGTCTGCTGGGTCGACGTCATGATGGTGCCCGAGTAGCCGGGATGCCCCTTCACCAGCTTGCCGGTGTACTTCGGATCGAGCAGGTCGAGAAAACCCTTGGGCGCGTCCTCGGGCTTGATCAGGCTGGTGTTGTAGGCGATGGGGCTCAAATGCGTGCGCTGGTTGGTGAAGGTGCCGTCGGGATCGCGCATCTCGGCCGGTATGTTCTCGGCCATCTCGACCGTGACGTAGGGTTCCAGCCAGCCCTGGCTCTTCCAGACGATGAAATGCGCGGCGTCGGAGCTGTTCGCCACGTCGCAGCGGCGGATGTTGCTCGCCTCTTCCTGGGCGATGCGGTTGAACAGCCGTTCGGCGCCGGTGCGCTCGACCGCGACCTTGATGCCGGGATACCTGGCCTCGAAGGCCTTGGCCATCGGCTCGGCGACGCTGAGGTCCATCGCCGTGTAATAGGTGACCTTGCCCTCCTTCTTCGCGGCCTCGACCAGCGCCGGCGTCACCGCCTCGGGCGCCGGCGCGGCCGACACCACGCGGGCGCCGAAAGGAAGAAGGACGGTTGCGGAGAGCAGCGTGCGGCGGCGCATGATCACACCTTGAACAGCTTCGTGTAGTGCGCCTTGATGTCGTCGGCCTGGTCGGCGACGGCGGCGGCGTCCTCGCGCAGGGTCTTGACCTCCGAGAGCTTCTTGCGGTCGGGCCGCTCCTTGACCAGCGCATGGGCCGAGCGCATGCCGCCGACATCGACGCTCATCTGCTGCGCCTCGGCCGTCATCGACCAGGCGTAGAACAGCCGCGCCGCGTTGGGGTTGGCGGCCTGCGCCATCACCGCCGACGGGCCGGTGATCAGCGGCGTGCCCTCGACCGCATAGATCTCCTCGATCGGCTCGCCGGCCGCCTTGAGGCCGGTGATGACGTATTCGCCGCCGTCGGCCATCACCGCGCGCTCGCCCAGCGCCAGCTTCTTCGGCGGATCGGCGGCCGACTGGACCTGCATGATCTTCTGCTTGGCGAGCTTCTCGAAATAGCCCCAGCCGAGATCGCGCGAGAGCTGCTGCGTCGCCGTCATGATGGTGCCCGAGTAGCCCGGATGCGCCTTGACGATCTTGCCGACCCATTTGGGGTCGAGCAGGTCGTTGAAGCCCTTGGGCGCGTCCTCGGCCTTCACCAGTTTGGTATTGTAGGCGATCGGCGACAAAGTGAGCCGCCACGAGGCGTACATGCCGTCGGGATCCCAGTGCTCCTTGGGGAAGTGCTGCGCCACGTCCTCCGGCAGGTACGAGGCCAGCATGTTGCCCCGCTTCCAGATGATGAGGTGCGCCGCGTCGGAGCTGTTCACGACGTCGCAATTGTAGATCTTGCTCTGATATTCCTGGCCGATGCGCTGGAAGATGCGTTCGGCGCCCGAGCGCTCGACCTTCATGCTGATGCCCGGATAGGCGGCTTCGAAGGCCTTGGCGACCTTCTCGGCGACCGGCAGGTCGACCGAGGTGTACCACGAGGCCTTGCCCTCCTTCTTGGCGGCCTCGATCAGCGCCGGCGTGATCTTCTGCGCTTCGGCCGGCGCGCCGCGCGCCACGCTCACGAACGACGCCGTCGTCGTCGCGGCAGCGGCCGCCAGCACATGGCGCCGCGTCAGTTTGCTGGTCATGTTTTCATTCCTCCGCCAATGCCCGGCATGTTTCCGCCGGCAGATGCAGCCAAACCCCCTCGCCCGGCGCGATGTTGTGGCCGGGCGGCGCCGTGATGCGCAGTTCGGTCTTGTCGTCGAGCGCGACCGTATAGTCGCGCGCCGAGCCGAGAAAGACCTGCCGCGTCACGACGGCATGGAGGTGATTGTCGGCCGATTGCGGCTTCTCGGCGGCAAGCACGATCTCGTGCTGGCGCACCGACAGCGCCACCGGCTTGCCGGCGACCAGAGGCCGGCCCGTGGTGCGCAGTGCCCCGCCCGCCACCGAGACGCGCGTCTCGTCGAGCGCCGCGCCGCGCAGGATGTTGGCGCCGCCGATGAAGCGCGCCACGAATTCCGAGCGCGGCCGGCTATAGATCTCCTCGGGCGGCCCGAGCTGCTCGACCTTGCCGTGATTCATGACCGCGATGAGGTCGGCCGTGGTCATCGCCTCGGCCTGGTCGTGGGTGACATAGACCGTGGTGTAGCGGTAGCGGTCGTGCAGGCGGCGGATCTCGAAGCGCATCTCCTCGCGCAGGTTGGCGTCGAGGTTGCTGAGCGGCTCGTCGAGCAGCAGCGTCTCGGGCTCGACGACCAGGGCGCGGGCGAGCGACACCCGCTGCTGCTGGCCGCCCGACAGCTCGCCGGGATAGCGGTCGGCCAGCGCCTCGAGCCGCGCCGTCGACAGGATCGCCTTCAGCTTGCCGTCGATCGTGGCCTTGTCGAGCTTCCGTATCTTCAGGCCATAGGCGACATTCTCCGCCACCGTCATGTGCGGCCACAGCGCGTAGCTCTGGAAGATCATCGACATGTTGCGGCCTTCCGGCGGCACCGTGCGCGCCGGCGAGGACAGCACCTTGTCGCCGACCACGATTTCGCCTGCCGAGGGCTCGATGAAGCCTGCGATCAGCCGCAGCGTGGTCGTCTTGCCGCAGCCCGACGGGCCCAGCAGACAGACCAGCTGGCCGTGCTCGACGCGCAGCGAAACGCCGTCGACCGCGACGGCACTGCCGTAGTGCTTGCTGAGGCCCTTCAGTTCGACTGAGGCCATGTGTCCTCCCTGTCTTCACACCTTATTCAAATCGTCGGGCGCGCGCTATATTGCCGGCCCCATCGGAGGAACGGCATGCAGGAACAGAAGATCTATGGCCGCCGCGAGGGCGCCGTCGGGCACCTCGTCTTCAACAATCCGGCCAAGCTGAATGCCGTCTCGCTCGACATGTGGGACGGCTTCGTGGGCCTCCTGCGGGACTACGAGAAGGACCCCGAGGTCCGCTGCGTCGTGGTGAGCGGCGCCGGCGGCAAGGCCTTCGTGTCGGGCGCCGACATCTCCAAGTTCGAGAGCGAGCGCGCCAACGCCGAGGCCCAGGTGCGCTACGACGCCATTTCCAAGGAAGGCTACGAATTGCTCTACAATTTCCCCAAGCCGACGATCGCCAAGATCACCGGCTACTGCATCGGCGGCGGCATGAACCTCGCGGCCTGCTGCGACCTTCGCTACTGCAACGAGGGCGCCCGCTTCGGCGTGCCGGCGGCCAAGCTCGGCCTGGGCTACGGGTTCCTGCGCATCGAGCGCATGTCGCGCATCGTGGGCCTCCCGCGCGCCATGGAGTTCCTGTTCACCGCCAAGCAGTATTCGTCGAAGGAGGCCTATGACATGGGCCTGGTCCACGGCGTGGCCGCCGACGCCGAGCTCGACGCGATGGTGGACGGCATCACCGGCGCCATCGCCCAGAACGCCCCGCTCACCATCGCGCTGGCCAAGGCCTCGGCGCGCGAGATCGCCAAGCCCGAATCCAAGCAGGACCACAAGAAGCTCGAGAAGATGGCGGAAGCCTGCTTCGACAGCGAAGACTTCAAGGAAGGCCGTCGGGCTTTCATGGAGAAGCGAAAGCCGGCCTTCAAAGGACGTTAAGCTATAATCGCAACCTGTCATCCTGAGCGTAGCGAAGGATCTCATGCCGGTGGCAAGCGGCGATGAGGTCCTTCGCTACGCTCAGGACGACATGAAAGAGGAAACACCCATGACCACCCTGCCCTTGTCCCACATCTCCGTCCTCGATCTCACGGCGCATCGCGCCGGGCCGACCGCCGTGCGCCAGCTCGCCGACTGGGGCGCGCACGTCATCAAGATCGAGCCGCCCAGCGAGGGCGGCACCGACGCGATGGGCGGCAGCCGCCATGGCTTCGACTTCCAGAACCTGCATCGCAACAAGAAGGCGATGACGCTCAACCTCAAGAGCAAGGAAGGCCATGCGATCTTCATGAAGCTGGCCGAGAAGGCCGACGTCATCGTCGAGAACTACCGCTCCGACGTGAAGCACCGCCTCAAGGTCGACTACGACACGGTGGCCAAGATCAACCCGCGCATCGTCTACGGCTCGATCGCGGGCTTCGGCCAGAGCGGCCCCGACGCGGCACGGCCCGGTGTCGACCAGATCGCGCAGGGCATGGGCGGGCTGATGTCGATCACCGGCGAGCCCGGCCGCGGCCCGATGCGGGTCGGCATCCCGATCGCCGACCTGACCTCGGGCCTGCTGCTGGCGCAGGGCATGATCCTGGCGCTCTACAATCGCGAGCGCACCGGCAAGGGCCAGTGGGTCCACACCTCGCTGATCGAGGCGCAGATCTTCATGCTCGACTTCCAGGCCTCGCGCTGGCTGATGAAGGGCGAGGTCGCCAAGCAGGCCGGCAACGATCATCCGACGGGCATCCCGACCGGCGTGTTCCCGACCAGCGACGGCCACATCAACATCGCGGCGTCAGGGCAGAATCTGTGGAAGCGCTGCGCCACCGCCCTGGGCGCGCCCGAGCTGGTCGACCATCCCGAGCATGTGACGCCCGCGCTGCGCTCGCAGAACCGCAAGGCCGTGAACGAGCGCATCGGCGCCATCACCAAGACCAAGCCCTCTTCCTACTGGCTGGAAGCCATGAACAAGGCGGGCGTGCCGTGCGGGCCGATCAACACCATCGACAAGACCTTCGACGAGCCGCAGGTCAAGCATCTCGGCATCGCCCGCGCGGTCAAGCATCCCAAGCTCGGCGACATCAGGGTGGTCGGCCAGCCGATCAACCTCTCCGACGCGCCGCAGCCCAAGGAACTGCGCCCGACGCCCGATCTCGGCGAGCACACCGACGAGGTGCTGGCCAGCCTGGGCTACGACCGCAAGGCGATCGACGCGCTCAAGGCCGAGGGCGTGATCTAGCGCCTCAGAAACTCCCGCAGCGCGCGCAGGAACGCCACCGGGTGCTCGACCTGGGGCAGATGGCCGGCGGCGGGAATTGTCACAAGCTTGTAATCGGCCAGCGCCGGCGCCATCTGCCGGGCGCCGCGCTTGTCGAGCACGGGCAGGCGATCGGCCTCGCCCCAGACCAGCAACGTGCGGACCTGCGGCGCCCGGCCGGGCGCTTCGGCCAGCAGGAGGTCGAGCACGGCATCGACTTCGGCCGGCGAGAAGCGGTCGAGCGCGCTCACGATGGCGGCCGGTGCGTTGCGCCGATCGTGAAAGGCCGTCTGCAAAGCCTCGCTGCCGTAGACGCTGCGCAGGAAGTGCGCCCGCACCATGCGCCGCACGCTGGTATGGGCGGCAAGCCAGCGCACCCCGCGATTGTAGGCCGGCGGCGGATAGCCGTTGACCATGACCAGGCCGCGGCAGCGTTCGGGATAGTGCGCGGCAAAACGCCAGGCGATGGTGGCGCCCAGCGAATTGCCGACGATCGTGGCGCGGTCGATCGCGAGCGCGCCGAGCAGCCCGTCGAGCCACGCCGCATAGGCGCCGAAGCTCGGCAGCAGCTCGCCGGGCGCGCCGATGCCGGGCAGCTCGGGCGCCACGACCAGATGCGAGCGCTCGAGCTCGCCGGCCACCGTCGACCAATAGGCCTCGGCTCCCGCCCAGCCGCCATGCAGCAGCACGATTGCCTCGCCGCTGCCGCCGGTCCAGACTCGCGCCGGACGCTGGCCGAGCGGGATTGTCTTTGAGTCCACGTGACGCCTTGGTGAGTGAAATGGCCGAGTGAAATGGATGGGGAGAATAGAAGATGGCGTCGCGTAAAACAGCCTTGATCACCGGCGCCGGCCGCAATATCGGCCGCGCCTGCGTGCTGGGCCTCGCCGAGGACGGCTTCGACGTCGTGCTGAACGGCTCGAGCGACCGCGCGGCCTGCGAGAAGGTCGCCCAGGAAGCCGGCAAGCTCGGCGCCAAGACGCTGGTCGTGATGGGCGACGTCGGCGAGCCCGAGGACTGCAAGCGCATCGCCGATGCCGCGATAAAGCAGTTCGGCGCCGTCGACGTGCTGCTCAACAATGCGGCGCTCCGCCCCAACAAGCCGTTCCTCGAGATGAGCGAAGCCGAGTGGCGACGCATCATCTCGGTCGATCTCGACGCCGCGGTGTGGCTGTCGCGCGCCTGCCTGCCCGGCATGCTGAGCAAGGGCTGGGGCCGCGTCGTCAATTTCACCGGCATGAACGCCATCCACGGCCATGCCGGCCGCGCGCCCGTGTCGGTCGCCAAGCATGGCGTGTGGGGCCTCACCAAGGCGCTGGCCATGGAGTTCGGGCCGAAGAACATCACGGTCAACGCGATCTCGCCCGGCCCGATCGCGCCCGACGCCGAGGAGAAGAATGCCTCCGCCCAGGCCCGCGCGCAGACGGTGGCCCGGGTGCCGCTCGGCCGCATGGGCAAGCCGGTCGAGGTCGCGGCGGCGGCGCGCCTGCTGGTGTCGGAGGCCGGCGCCTACATCAACGGCCAGATGATCCAGGTCAACGGCGGCGCGGAGACTTGATCGTCTCCCATGCCGCGATCGACGATGCAGACTTAACGCTCAAGGAGGAAGAACGATGGCATTCTACCGAGGCATGACCTGCGAGAACGTGACCCTCAAAGGCGACAAGGGAACCCCGATCGTCGCCTACACGGCCAAGCCGGAGGGTGCGGGCCCCTTCCCGGGCGTCGTGCTCATCCACCATCTGCCGGGCTGGAGCGAGTTCTACATCGAGACGACGCGCCGCTTCGCCCACCACGGCTATCAGGCGATCTGCGCCAACCTCTACGAGCGCGAGGGCGGCCAGGCCAATCCCGACGACGTCGCCGCCAAGGTGCGCGCCGAGGGCGGCATCGCCGACGCCCAGATGGTCGGCGATACCGCGGCCGCCGTGCAATGGATGCGCGCGCAGTCCAGCAACAACGGCAAGGTCGGCCTGTTCGGCTCGTGCTCCGGCGGCCGCCACGCCTTCATCTATGCCTGCCAGAAGAAGGACGTCGATGCCTGCGTCGACCTGTGGGGCGGCCGCGTCGTGATGGGCAAGGAGGAGCTCAACGCCAAGACACCGGTCGCACCGATCGAGATGACCAAGGACCTCTCCTGCCCGCTGCTCGGCCTGTTCGGCAACGACGACCGCGCGCCCAGCCCCGAGCAGGTCAACCAGCACGAGGCCGAGCTCAAGAAGCTCGGCAAGAACCACGAGTTCCACCGCTATGACGGGGCCGGCCACGGCTTCTTCTACTGGCACCGGCCGCTCTACCGGGTCGAGCAGACCATGGACGGCTGGAGCAAGGTGTTCGCCTTCTTCGGCAAGCACCTGGCGAAGAAGTAGGAGGCCCCGGCATGTGCACCTCCATCATCGAGATCGCCCGCGCCGAAGGCATGGCCAAGCGCGGCGACGACTGGTTCCCGCTGTCGCAGGCGGTGGTCGCCTATGATCACGCCCGCCATGCGCTGCTGGGCGACGTCATCACGCTCGACTTCATCAACACCGGCCTCGACCCCGGCGCGCGGGCCGGGGTCGAGCTGACCCTGGAGACGGCCCAGCGAGCTGCGCGCCGCCCTCGACCGGGCGATCGCCGCCGCCGAGTTCGAAGAGGCGGAAGTGAGAGGCAAGGGCGCCGCCCCTCAGCCTCGTCCGGGCGGCGTGACGCGCGCCGTCATCAACGGCGGGAAATCCGGGTAGTGCTCGGCGTGCGAGGCGGGAGGCTCGCCGCCGCGCAGCAGATATCCGAGCGGCTTGATGAAACTGGTGATCGCCCGAACCGGGCGTTCGTGCCAGCTGATATTGAACGCCGCGAGCCTGGGAAAGAACTGCAGCCGGCTGTAGGGCAGATGGTCGTGGATCCAATAGGCCATCGCCCTCCAGTCGGCGCCCTGGGCATAGCGGTCGGCGAACCAGGGCACGACGATGCAGGCGGTCGCCCCGCAGAATCCGGCAGCGTCGCGCCGGTCCCAGATGTGGCGGCCGTAGTTCCTTCTCGTTCGAGGCGCAGTTGTGGCCGCGCTCGTTGCCGAGCGCATTCACCGCGGGCGATCGATAGGCTGACCGGATCGCGATCCGGCCGAATGTCGCGTTGAGCGGCTCCAGCAAATCCTCGCAGAGCCGCCGGCCGACATGGATCGCAAGCCTCGGATCGTCGGGAACGTTCGGCATGCCGTAGAAATTTGCGATTTCGCTATGGAGAAAGTCGCGCATGAAGAACGACGGTGAAAGACGCACCCGACCGAGTTCTTCAAGCGCCCGTACGAGTTCGAAATCTTCCGATTTCAGTCCACCCGCTCGTGCTACGGTTCCCGTCATGACCCCTACGCCGACTACACGCCGCTCACCTTCCACGACGCCGCCCGCCGCTTCACCGACGGCAACGACAGCCCGCGCGCCTATCTCGAGCGCTGCCTGGAGACCATCGCGCACCGCGAGCCGGTGGTGAAGGCGCTCGTGACCCTGAACGAAACCGGCGCGCGCGCCGCCGCCGATGCGAGTACCGCGCGCTGGAAGGCCGGCCAGCCGCTCTCGCCGATCGACGGCATGCCGGTCGCCATCAAGGACCTGCTCGAGACCAAGGACATGCCCACCGAGATGGGCTGCGTGGCGATGAAGGGCAACTTCCCCAAGCGCGACAATGCCGGCGTCTGGGCGCTGCGCCAGGCCGGCGCGGTCATCCTCGCCAAGACGGTGACGGCGGAGCTCGGCGGCTCGCAGCCCGGCCCGACCACCAATCCGTTCGATCCGGCGCGCACGCCGGGCGGCTCGTCCTCGGGCTCGGCGGCCGCCGTGGGCGCCAACATGGTGCCGGCGGCGATCGGCACGCAGGTCGGCGGCTCGATCATCCGCCCGGCCGCCTATTGCGGAAACTTTGCGCTCAAGCCGACGCAGGGCGGCATCAATCGCGGCGAGCGGCTCGCCACCAGCCAGAGCACGCACGGCCCGCACGCCGGCTGCCTCGAGGACATGTGGCAGACAGCGATCGAGATGGCCAAGCGCTGCGGCGGCGACCGCGGCGCGATGGGCCTGATGGGCCCCGACACGCTCCCCGGCCGCGATCAAACCCAACCGGCTGATCGTGCTGGAAACCGAAGGCTGGCCCGACGTCGATCCGGCCACCCGGGCGGGCTTCGCCCAGCTGCTGCGCCAGCTCGAGGCGGCCGGCGTCAGCCTGATCCGCCGCGCCGATCATCCGTTCGTCGAGGCGCTGGAGAAGGCGATCGCCAACGGCCGCGCCGTCTGCAACGGCGTCACCAGCTGGGAGAACCGCTGGTACCAGCGCGGCATGCTCGATGCCGCACCCGACGGCATCAGCGCGCGCGGCCAGGCGACGCTCGAAGCGCGCCGAAGCCATGACGCCCGACGACTATCGCGCCAACCTGCTCGCCCGCCAGCAGGCGCAGCTTGCGCACATGGCCACCGCATCGCTGGCCGACGCCGCGATCACGCTCTCCTGCCCCGGTCCCGCGCCGCTCTGGTCGGGCGACGTGGCGGGCCAGCCGCTGGCGGCGCGGCCGACCGGCGACTTCGTGTTCAACGCGCCGTCCTCGATGCTGTTCGCGCCGGTCGTCACGCTGCCGCTGATCAGCGTCGGCGGCATGCCGGTCGGCGTGCAGCTCATGGGCCAGCAGCACGAGGATGCCCGCATGACCGGCCTCGCGCGCTGGTTCAGTGAGAATTTGAAACCCAGGAGCGAGTCATGAAAAGATTTCCATCCCTGCTGGCGCTGACCGGTGCGGTCGTGCTCGCCGTCCTGGGCGGCCGGGCGATCGTCGCGCAGGACACTTCCGAGGCCAAGTACGCGCTGAAAGTGCCGGATGGGCTCGCCTTCGCCGACTTCCGGGGCTACGAAAGCTGGCAGGTCGTCGCCATCAGCCAGACCGCCGAACTGCTCAAGGTGATCGTCGCCAATCCCGTCATGATCGAGGCCTACCGGGCCGGCGTTCCCGGCAACGGCAAGCCTTTCCCCGACGGCTCCAAGATCGCCAAGATCGAATGGACGCCGAAGAAGAGCACGGAAGCGCCCTTCGACGTGAATATTCCCAACACCCTGAAGGACGTCTTTTTCATCGAGCGGGACAGCAAGCGGTTCGCCGACAGCGTCGGCTGGGGATACGCCCAGTTCAACTACGACGCCGCGTCCGGCCGGTTCGCGCCCGATGGCAGCGGCTCCAACTGCGGCGCCGCGTGCCATACGATCGTGAAGGCCAAGGATTACATTTTCACCGCGTACGGCAAGCGGTGAACGCGCTGATCAGGCGCCGGCGAGAAGCCCGACCGTCGCGATGATGCCGCCGAGCACCAACAGGTAGGCGAATGTCGCCATCAAAAGCTGCCCCGAACCCTCGTCCATTCTGACCTTCACCTCGATTTCTACAGAGGCGCAACGTCGGGCCCACGTCGCCGTTCCGCCGATTCCGGCGACCGCCGCCCGGGCGCCGCGCATCGTTCTCCCGGTGTGGCTTCGCGGACACAGTCAGTTCGTCGATGGCCGATCGGTCGGCGGCTGATCGGCCGCTCGGGCGGCGGAGGACATGTACAGCCACTGGTCTGCCCCCGCGGCACGACCTTCCTTGAACACGGCAATGGCGCGCGCCTGGTCGCCGGCTTTCCAGAACCCTTCGGAGACGTCGCGATAGACCATGCCGGTGGCGCTTGCCTTGATCGCGGCGTCGGTCAGGCTCAACGCCGCTTTGGCGCGGCTGAAGCTGCCTTCCGCGGCAGCGCTGTCGCGGTCGAGTAACTGGTACTCGGCCAGCGCGCCGTAGGCCAGGGCAAGCGTCCCGCAGTTGACCCTGGTGGCGCGCGAGCATTGGTCGGGCCCGGAGAATCGCTCGACCTCTTTCTTTGCCAGGCTCACCGCCGTCTTGTGGTCGCCGCGTTCGGACGCCTGCAGGGCGTCGGCCTGGTAGGAAGCGCTGGCGCAGGCTGCCAGCATCGCTGCACACGCCGCGATCCCGACGACGTTCCTGCAACGACGGCCTGCGGATGAGCCGGTCATGTCCAGTCCCAATGTTTCCCCCTGCGTGCCGCCTCTCGGCTCGGCGGCCTACTGACCGCATGTGTTCTGCCCCATACTCGCCGCCGGTTCCAGAACATCATTGGGGGGAAGGACACCATGGATCTCCATCTGCGCGGCAAGACCGCTCTCGTCACCGGCGCGTCCAAGGGCATCGGGCTCGCCTGCGCCCGGCAGCTCGCCGAGGAAGGCTGCCATCTGCACCTCGCGTCGCGCACCAAGGCCGATCTCGAGAAGGCCCGGGAGTCCATCCAGTCCCGCCACAACGTCTCGGTGACGGTCCATGCCGTCGATCTCAGCAAGGGTGACACCGTGCGCTCGCTGGCGGCGGCGTGCGGCGACATCGACATCCTGGTCAACAACGCCGGCGCCATCCCGGCCGGCGACCTGCAGGCGATCGACGAGACGCGCTGGCGCGCCGCGTGGGACCTCAAAGTGTTCGGCTACATCAACCTCTGCCGCGCGGTCTATCCCGTGCTCAAGGCGAAGGGCGGCGGCGTCATCGTGAACGTGCTGGGCGCCGCCGGCGAGCGGCCGACCTGGGGCTACATCGCCGGCAGCGCCGGCAACGCCTCGCTGATGGCCTTCACCCGCGGCATGGGCGGCACCAGCCTGGTCGACAAGGTGCGCATCGTCGCCTGCAATCCCGGCCTGATCAGCACCGAACGCATGGAGACCATGCTGCGCGCCACCGCCCAGGAGAAGCTGGGCGACGCCGGGCGCTGGCGCGAGCTGATCCCCAAGCAGCCGCCGGTCGGCACGGCGGAACAATGCGCCGACCTCGTGGCCTTCCTGGCGTCGGACCGCGCCTCGCACATCGCCGGCACCGTGGTCACGATCGACGGCGGCGCGGCGCACTTTTCCGGGGTCCTGTAGCCTCGCTTGAGCCGCTCTGCGGCGGGCCGCACTCGACAACCGGACGCCGCGGGATGAATAATTGCGCACGCGATCTGCACGGGAGGAAATCATGGCCGACATCAAGGACTGGGCTTTCAATCACGACGCCGCGAGCGACGCCAAGTGGACGCCCGGCTTGCGCGAGATCTTCGAGTACCGCGACCTCGCCATCAAGAATGCGACCAAGGGCGACTATGTCGCCCATCTGGTCCGCCACAACGGCAAGAAGACCAAGGACGAGGTCCAGCAGTGGCACGTCCACGACTGCACGTTCCAGTTCGTCTACGTCATGAACGGCTGGGCCAAGTTCGAGTACGAGGGCGAGGGTGTGCGGACGATCAGGAAGGGCGACTGCATCAACCAGCGCCCGGGCATCCGCCACCGCGAGCTCGCCTGCTCCGAGGATTTCGAGGTGCTCGAGATCGTCGCCCCGGCGGACTTCAAGACCCGCGTCGTCGAGGCCCCGGAGTCGCAGGCGCAGGCCGCGGAGTAACCGAGACCGTCATTGCGAGCGAGGCCGGCCGGCTTCGCTCGCGATAACGAAAAAAAAGAAAATCACAGGGAAGGGAAAGCACATGTCCGGACAGTTCCGCCCGTCGCGACGGGCCATGCTCAAGGTCGGCCTCGCGGGAGCGGCCGGCGTCGCGGCACCCGCCATCCTCGGCACCAGCCCGCGCGCGGAGAGCGGCCCGATCAAGATCGGCCTGCCGCTGGCGCTGACCGGCGCGCTCGGCACGGTCGGCCAGCAGCAGAAGCGCGGCGCGGAGTACTGGGCCAAGGTTACGAACGCCAAGGGCGGCATCCTGGGCCGGCCGATCGAGCTCCTGATCGAGGACACCGCCGGCAATCCCGCCAACTGCGTGCGCAAGGCGCAGGAGATGGTGGAGCGCCGCGGCTGCCGTCTGCTGACCGGCATCACGCTCTCGTCGGAGGCGCTGGCGATCGTGCCGAAGCTCGCCGAATGGGAGTCGATCTTCATCTCGTCCGACAACGGCGACGGCCGGCTGACCGCCGAGAGCTTCGTGCCGAATTTCTTCCGCGCCAACATCTCGGGCCCGATGGGCACGCGCGCGGTCTCGCTGTACCTGCGCAACAGCAAGATGACGAAGTTCTTCGCGCTGGGGATGGACTACGCCTGGGGCCACAACAGCGTGCAGGTTTTCGAGCAGGAGGTGCTCAGGGGCAAGAAGGAGTTCATCGGCAAGGTCTTCGCGCCGACCGGCACCAAGGACTATTCGCCCTACATCACAAAGATCCGCCAGTCCGGCGCCGACGCCGTCTTCCTGGTGATGCAGGGCGACGACAACAACGCCTTCCTGTCGCAGGCCCAGCAGTACCGCCTGCCCGAGAAGGTCAAGCTGCTGACCGAGATCGTCGACCTCGCCAGCATCCGCGCGGTGGGCGACGCCTCGCTCGGCCTGATCGGCTCGTCGCGCTACAGCTTCACCTACGATCACCCGATCAACAACGAGTTCGTGGCGGCGTGGAAGAAGGAGTACGACAACGTCCCCGACACCTTCGAGGGCGAACAGTGGCAGTGCATGAAGGTGTTCGAGGCCGGCATCACCAAGGCGGGCGGGATCGAAGCCGACAAGCTGCGCCCCGCGCTCCAGGACCTCACGATCGAAAGTGTCAAGGGCAAGGTGTTCATGCGCAAGTGCGATCACCAGGGCGTCCAGCAGGGCTTCATGGTCGAGGTCGTCAAGAAGGACGGCTTCGACACGCCGGTGCCGGCGGTGATCGCCACCTTCCCGGGCGAAAGCACGACGCCCACCTGCAACACCATGACGTTCGCGGATTAGGCCTGTCCCCGTCGATCTCCGCGCTAGCGAAGCGAAGTCGAGGGACCTTTCTTTGAGACCGACGTTACATGAAAGGTCCCTCGACTGCGCCGGCCTCCGGCCGGCTTCGCTCGGGATGACGGTTACGTCACCATGAGCACCCTCGCCCTTCTGCTGACGCAGACCGTCAACGCGCTGTCGCAGTCGGCGCTGCTGTTCTTCCTCGGCGTCGGCCTGACGCTGATCTTCGGCCTGATGCGGATCGTGAACTTCGCCCACGGCGCGCTCTACATGCTGGGCGCCTTCGTCGGCTACTCGCTCAGCACCCGGCTCGGCAGCTACTGGCTGGCGCTGGCCTGGGCGCGCCCGTGCTGGTCGGGCTGTTCGGCGCGGCCTTCGAATTCTCCATCCTGCGCCGGCTCTACCGGCGCGATGCCCACGCCTTCCTGATGGTGACCTTCGGCCTCGCCCTGGTGATCGGCGAGGCCGTGCGGCTGACCTGGGGCTCCGACGCGCTGCAGGTCCCCGCCCCGCCGGCGCTGTCGGGCGTGATCTTCCTGCTCGACGAGGCGTTCCCGGTCTACCGCCTCTTCCTGGTCGCCGCCGGCGCCGTGGTCGCCGTGGCGATCTGGCAATTCCTCGAACGGTCGCGGCTCGGGCTGCTGATCCGCGCCACCTCGCAGAACGCCGACATGGCGAGCGCGCTGGGCGTCGACGTCAAGCTCGTGCGCTCGTGCGTGTTCGGCATCGGCTGCGGGCTCGCCGCCCTGGGCGGCGTGCTGGCGGCGCCGCTTGTTACGGCCTCGAACGGCATGGCGGGGACCGTCATCATCGACGCCTTCGTGATCGTCATCATCGGCGGCATGGGGAGCTTCGCGGGCTCGCTGATCGGCGCGCTGCTGGTCGGCTTCGTCCAGGTCTTCGGCAACTACTACTTCCCCGATCTCGCGCTCGCCTTCATGTACCTGGTGATGCTGGCCGTCCTCGTGGTGCGGCCCGGCGGGCTGCTCGGCAAGGAGGCCTAGCCGGATGCCCGGCTGCCCGGCCGATCGCGGCCCTCGTCGTCCTGCTGGCGCTGGTGCTGGCGCCGCTCGGCCTGCCGCCGTTCGCCATGACGCTGCTCACCGAGGCGGTCATCCTCGGCCTGTTCGCCATGAGCCTCGACCTGATGTTCGGCTACACCCGGCTGGTCTCGTTCGGCCACGCCGCGGCCTACGGCGTCGGCGCCTATGCCAGCGGCTTCATGCTGCTGAACACCGACATGCCGCTGCTGTTCGTGGTGTTTGCCGCAGCACTGCTGACCGGGATCATGGCGATCGCCGTCGGCTGGCTGTGCACGCTGGCGACCGGCGTTTCCTTCTCGATGCTCACTCTGGCCTTTGCCCAGCTGCTCTACGCGATCTCCTTCAAGTGGAAGTCGGTGACCGGCGGCTCGGACGGGCTGGCCGGCATTCCGCGCAACCCCGGCCCGTTCGACTTCACCGGACTGTCGAGCAAGGCCGGCTTCTACTACCTGGCGCTCGGCTGCCTGGTCGCCGCGTTCCTCGCCTCTGCCGCCCTGGTGCGCTCGCCGTTCGGCGCGGTGCTGCGCGGCATCCGCGAGAACGAGGCCAAGACGACGGCGCTCGGCTACAACACCCGCCTCTACAAGATCGCCGTCGTCGCCGTCTCCTACGGGCTGGGCGGGCTGGCCGGCGCCCTCTACGCGCCGTTCGCCGGCTTCGCCAACACCGAGCTGCTGTTCTGGCTGCTGTCGGGCCAGGTGCTGATCATGGTGCTCGTCGGCGGCGCCGGAACCCTGGTCGGCCCGATCCTGGGCGCCGCCTTCTTCATGCTGATGGAGCACCAGCTCAGCGCCTGGACGGAAGCCTGGGCGCTCTACTTCGGCCTGATCTTCATCGCCTTCGTGCTGTTCGCACCGCAGGGCATCTGGGGCCTGGCGACGACCGGACTGCGCCGCGCCGCCCCCGCACCCTGGCGGAGGCCCTGAGCGTGGCGCTGCTCGAGCTCGACGGCGTGACGCGGCAATACGGCGCCCTGGTCGCGCTCGACCGCGTCGCCCTGCAGGTCGAGGAAGGCGAGGTCCGCGCCGTCATCGGTCCCAACGGCGCCGGCAAGACGACGCTGTTCAACGTCATCACCGGCACGGTGAAGCCCAGCGCCGGTGCGATCCGCTTCGCCGGCCAGCCGATCGCCGGCCTGCCGAGCCACCGGATCTGCCGGCTGGGCATCTCGCGCACCTTCCAGATCACCGCGCTGTTTCCCGAGATGACGGCGCGCGAGAATGCGCGGCTGGCGGCCCAGGCCCGCCATCCGAGGCGCTGGCAGCCGTTCGGCGGCGCCGCGATCTTCGAGGACGCCCGGGCGCGCGCCGATGCCGCGCTCGAGCAGCTCGGCCTCGGCGCCATCGCCGAGCGGCCGGCCGGCCTGCTCTCGCACGGCGACCAGCGCCTGCTCGAGGTCGCCATGGCCCTGGCGCAGCAGCCGCGCGTGCTGCTGCTCGACGAGCCGACGCAGGGGCTCTCGGTCGAGGAGACGGCCCAGGCGGTCGACACCTTGGCCCGCTTCCTCCACGCCTCGCGCATGACGGTCCTGCTGGTCGAGCACGACATGGAGGTGGTGTTTCGCCTCGCCCACCGGATCACGGTGCTGCATCGCGGCGCGGTGATCGCCGACGGCGCGCCCGACCAGGTCAAGGCCGACCCGGCGGTGCAGGACGCCTATCTCGGCGGGTTCGAGTGATGCTGAAGCTCGAAGGCGTGAACACGCGCTACGGCGCCAGCCACATCCTGCAGGGCGTCGACCTCGACATGCCGCAGGGCCGCATCAGCGCCGTGCTGGGCCGGAACGGCGTCGGCAAGACGACGATGGTGAAGACCATCATGGGGCTGGTCGGCCTGAGCGGCGGCCGCGTGGCCGTCGGCAGCACCGACATCACCGGCTGGCCGCCGCACCGCGTGGCGCGCGAGGGCGTGGCCT
The DNA here is from genome assembly GCA_963755585.1 of uncultured Alphaproteobacteria bacterium. GTDB lineage: Bacteria > Pseudomonadota > Alphaproteobacteria > Reyranellales > Reyranellaceae > Reyranella. The sequence goes on along the minus strand of CAVWKN010000032.1, from coordinate 39,072 downwards.
ACGTGCCCGAGGGGCGGCTGATCTTTCCCGATCTCACGGTGATCGAGAACATCCAGGTCGGCAATCGCCGGCCGCGGCAGCGCCTGGCCGCTCGAGCGGCTGCTGGAACTGTTCCCCTCGCTCCGCGAGCGCGCCGCCAACCGCGGCTCGCAGCTCTCGGGCGGCGAGCAGCAGATGCTGGCGATCGCCCGCGCCCTGGTGTCCGATCCCAAGGTCATGCTGCTCGACGAGCCGAGCCAGGGGCTGGCCCCCCTGGTCGTGCGCGAGCTCGCCCGCATCATCCGGCTGCTGCGCGACGAAGGCGTGACGATCCTGCTGGTCGAGCAGAACATGAAGCTGGCCGAAGCGGTCGCCGACGAGCTGCACATCATGGTCAAGGGCCGCATGGTCTACCGCGCCACCCCCGCCGTCTTCCGCGCCGAGGAAGAGACCATCCGGGCCCGCTTCCTCACCGTGTAAGGCGTCTTCGCTGGGGGTACGCCCCCAGCCATGAGTTCAGCGAGTGTGACAATTGCCACATAGCCGCAAATAGACGCGGCCTATCCTGCCCCCTGAAAAAGCCCCCTCGCAAGGTGTGACGCAGAATCACGCCACCTTCGCCGCATCTGCACGCCTGGCGCCGCCAGGCCCGCGCAAGGCCGTCGAGAAGAAGGGGGCAACCATGAACGAAATCCTGCAATCCGTTCCATTGTCGATCCGTGCGTCGCAGCAGGACACCGCAGGTGCTTCGCATATTCATCAGCTACGCCTCGGAAGATCGCGAGATCGCGCTTCGCCGTGGGCGAGACCCTGAAAGGCGCGCTCCATGACGATTTCGCGGAGATCAACCTCGACAAGTGGTTCATGGAGGCGGGTATCGAGTTTGCCGCCCAGATCCGCAAGAAGCTCGAGCAGACCGACATCTTCATCGTGATCTCCACGGGCATCGAAAAAGAGAGCCACAGTTTCACCGGGATGGAAGTCGGCTACTTCATGCGGGTGATGGAAAGCCGGGAAAGCCGCCCGGGACGCATGGTGCCCCTGTTCCTGAAGGCCGTGCCGGCGACGATGAATTCGGTGCAGGGCATCGGCATCGGCTTCGACAGCAAGGTCCTCAATCTTCTGCCGAAAGCCTTCGATGCCCAGAATGATGTCGGACCGACCGATCCGATGTGCGCCTTCGTGGTGGGGTTGCAGAAACGGGTCGACGAGGCGCGCGACTTGGTCGGACTGAACCCGGTAACCCTTCGTCCCGACCAAAATCCGATCAATTGCGTCAAGACGATGCGGCGGAAGATCTTTCAGATTCTCAGGAAGAAAGCCGAGATCTCCTTCCGGCCCCAGAAGCAGGTTGTGTTCACGACAACCGATGCGGCCTTCACCCGGAGCCGGCCGGATCTGCCCGGCGACGCCAGGCTTCAGCCCGATCCGTCAGGCAGTCCGATGAGCATCTTCGGCCTGCCCGACGTGGAGATGACGTGGGATAGCTTTCTGACCTCGATCTCGGGCAACGAGTATTACGAATCCTGGCGCCAGGCGATCACCAGCGTCATCAGCTCTTCGTTTCCCGACAGAATCAACGTCGACAACAGCCAGGTCGTGATTTCGGCCGACAAGACGAAGAGCTACCGGATCATCCTGACCGCCTGCACCAAGTACTTCGACGACCGACGCGAATTCTCCCTGTGCTTCGTCGAAGGCCTGCGGCGCAAGGATTTCGGCAACGACGACACGAGCCTGCTCCTGAGGGGACTCGACGTCGCCTGCCGGTTCAGGTTCCTGCTCCTCGAAGGCGACAGCGAGTTCTCGCACAACACCATCTCCACGACCAGGCTCGCCGACCTGCCGGACCTGGCGCATGGCCTCCTGCGCGAGCTCGACCTGCTCGAACGGGATGCCAGGGATGCCGGGCTGCACAAGACACACGTCTGGAGCAACTTCGTGGACTGGCCGCGCCTGCGCCAGATGGTCGAGGAGTACCAGCCGCAGGAGCAGGCGTTGCGGGGCGTCATCCGGAGAATTCTCGAGTTGCAGGACAAGCCGGATCAGCTTGCCGACCTGCACAAGGAGCTGGAGAGAATCGTGCTGGGCATCGAAACGACGATGCGGCCGGCCAACGCGCTGGTGGTCCGCGCCATGGCATCACAGCTCAAGCAGATGGTCGCGAGCCCGGGCCGGGATACGCCCCTCGACGCCGGCAAGGGAGTCCCCGAAGCCATGGGAGGCTACAGCGTCAAGGCGGCCGAGCCGTACATCGGCGAGTATGTCTGCGTCCGTCCGGATTTCGAGAATCCGAAGAACCTCTACGCCTACCTGATGGACATCAGCTGGAGCGAGAGTGAGGGGCATCTCATCTTCCAGGAGAAGCAGCGGCAGGATGTCAAATTCACGCACACCGGAGATGTCTACCTCGCCGAGGGTTCGCCCATCGTGAATCTCGTCACGATCGCCAAGGGCAAGGTTCGCCAGATCATCCTCTCGACGATCGATGACGATGGGGTGATGAAAGGCCTTCTCCAGACGCTCTACAACACCTTCGCAATGAATTACATACCAGTCAGTGCACCTTTCGTTTTGAGGAAAACGAACGGGCGCCCGTTCGCGCTGGGCAAGCTGGACGAGACAAACAGCGACTATGCCGCTCATCGACAGCTTCTCGAAGGGGTCAAGAAGGACGGCTACGGGAAGTACATCGAACTCGGTTGAAGCAACCATGACGCGCGATCATGTTCTTCCGGACCGCGGGCAGCTTGCCCTGAGCCTGCCGAAGGGTCCCGCCCGCTTAAGCGCATTCACATGCGCGTATGATTTATGAGCGAGCCGGAGGCTCGCGGTCCAAGAACATGAAAGTCGCGCCACTCTAGCGAGCTACTCCCCGCGCGGCGTGCCCCAGCCATGGTCGGGCGACTTGCCGACTGTCTTTCCCAGGGTGAATTCCGGCCGGCGGAGACCCATCGCGATCCAGGCGGCGACAAGCCTCACCATGAACTTGGCGGAGAAACCGGCGTAATTCGGCAGGTCATCGGCAAGCACGACGCCCTCCCGCCGGTCGCGTGTCATGATCCGCATTTCAGGGGTCGGAGCCCCTGCCGGAAAGCGGTTGCGGTACAGCGCCAGCCAATGTCCCTTGGTGAAGTCGAGGAACATTGCCGAATTGCAACAGGTGGCAATGACCCGCCGCGTCGGCGACTCGGGCTTGAGCCGGTGCTCTTCGAGATGCTCCTGCCCCGTCACGCAGCGCACCCGATCCTTTCGATACAGGACGTAGTCCGTTCCACCGCCGGGATTGAGGACGGGTGGCGCGGCGGCCCGTTGCTCGAAGCGACGTCCGGCTTCCTGGCAACTCGCGCAATAGCAGGCGGCGGCCAGGATCGGCCGGCCGACGGCCTCCAGTTTCACCGTGCCGCATCGGCATGTCGCGGAGAGGTGTTCTTGCTGTTTCTGGTTCACGGCAACCGCCCGTTCGTGGATCCTGACGATGATTTCATTTTTGCGTTGGTGAAAAATGTCCGCAATGGGTCAAAGTGCGTACACTCATCCATGATTCGCAAAGCGACCGTCGCCGACAATCCACGTCTCCGGCTCGCGGTCCAAATGAGAATGATCTGACTGTATCGGTTCAGATATCGTCCGATCCAAGTCCTGCCAGAGCCTCGTCGATCTCTCTGAGCGTCTCCGTGAGCTTGGCGATCAACTCGTCATTGTCGATCATGACCCCGTTCGTGCGGAACGGAGAACCAAACCCCGCTCCCAGCGCGCCAATGGCCCCCACTCCAGCCAGGGGGTAGGGCCGCGCCCGGAGTTTATCGATTTGCTGCTCGACGTTGGAGCGAGCAGCCGTCAATTGCTGGCGCAAGCTTGGTTCCGGACGCGGCATCCCCGAATTATACGACGAACGGCGCGCCGATTCGACCGTCGGAACCGTGGCAGAATCGCGGCGGGCCCCTGAAACCATCGGCAACTTTCGGAAGCCTGATCGCGTTGATTGTCCAGGCGGCATCGGTGACCGCCGGAAAGGAACCCATGGTTCCGCGCGCTACCCTCTCAGCCTCCCTGATCCTCGGTGTGCTTTCGCTCGCGAGTGCCGCCCAGGCCTTCGACCGCACCTGTGCGACTGAGGGCGCGCAAAAGCAGGATTTCGGCCGGTGCGTGGTGGCGATGACGGTGCCCGAGACAGTCGTCTACGGAACCATGTCCGACCATGGCATGGCCGTCGGCGAGCGCTACGACGCGCAGGGCAATCCGGTCGACCGCCAGGGCAACATCGTCGCGGTGCCGGCGGGCCGGTCCGGCTCTGCCCGCGAGGTGTTCGCGCAGGAGCCCGCCTTCCGCTGAGAGAGCGGCACCGCGGACGTAGAATCCAACGGCACTCTGGAGCACGTAGCGCTAAGTGGCGCATCCTCCCTCCGCGCCAAGTGGCGTACATTTTCCACCGAAATTTTTGGTCTTTAAACGTAATCTCAACAAACACTCATATTCTTTCGCGTGGCGACGGCAGCGACTTCGACTACGAGCATCGGCTGCTGATGCCCGACCGCTCGATCAAGTACCTGCATGTGGTCGCTCATGCCACCCGGGACCAGTATGGCAACCTGGAGTACATCGGCGCGATTCAGGACGTGACGCAGCGCCAGCTCTCGGAAGAGGCGCTCGACAAGGTCCGATCGGAACTCGCGCACGTCGCCAGGGTCGCGAGCTTGGGCGCCTTGACAGCGTCGATCGCGCACGAGGTCAATCAGCCGCTGTCGGGCATCGTCACCAACGCCAGCACCTGTTCGCGGATGCTGGCCTCCGATCCTCCAAACATCCAGGGCGCGCGCGAAGCCGCGCTGCGCACGATTCGCGACGGCAGCCGCGCGTCCGATGTCATCACGCGATTACGCGCGCTGTTTGGCAAGAAGGAAGCCGCGACCGAACCTGGTGGACCTGAACGAGGCTACACGCGAGGTGATTGCGCTGTCGTTGAGCGAACTGCAGCGCGGCCGGGTGATCCTGCGCTCGGAACTCGCCGACGACCTCCCCGCTTGTCACCGGAGATCGTGTCCAGCTTCAACAGGTCATTCTGAACCTGGTCCGCAACGCGTCGGACGCGATGAGTTGCGTCGACGATCGTCCGAGGCATTTGCTGATCATAACCGAGCGAGAGGCACAGCGATCGTGTGCGCGTGATCGTGCAGGATGCGGGCGTGGGCTTCGAGCTCTCAAGATGCCGAGAGACTGTTCGACGCGTTCTACACAACCAAGAACGACGGCATGGGAATTGGTCTGTCCGTCAGTCGCTCGATCATCGAAAGTCATCATGGCCGGCTTTGGGCGGCGCCGAATGACGGTCCGGGAGCCACCTTTTCGTTTTCCATTCCACGCAGGTTCGAGGGCGTAACGGGCGCCCGGAGTTTTGCTGCCCTTTGGACACCTGCCGCGATGGATGCGCAGCACGTCACCGAGGAACCCGTGATGGTCATGCGACCGCTGGTATCGGTCGTCGATGACGACGAGTCCGTGCGCGAGTCGCTGCCCGACCTGCTGAACGAGTTCGGCTTTGCGGTCCAGGCGTTCTCGTCGGCGGAGGAGTTCCTCGCGTCCGAGTTCGTCGGCCAGACCAGATGTCTGATCCTCGATATCGCCATGCCGGGCATGACCGGGCCCGATCTCCAGCGGGAACTGGCGCTTCGCCGGCAGGAGATTCCGATCATCTTCATCACCGCTCACGGAGATCGTAACCGTCCGTCCACGTCTGCTCGAGCAGGGCGCCGTGGAGTGCCTGTTCAAGCCGTTCAGCGATACGGCGCTGCGCGAGGCGCTCGATGCCGCGCTTCGTACAGGCTGAGCAGCGGACCGCTCTTGCTCCCTCCGGATCCAAGGGGATATACGCATGATTTCAGCGAGCGCAGCTGACCCTGGACTGAGGTCATCAGCCATGCCGCACGCCACGCCGATCGTGTTCGTCGTCGACGACGACGTCTCGGTGCGCGAATCGCTGGAAGCGCTGATCCGCTTCGAGGGCTGGCAGCCGGAGACGTTCGCGTCCGCGCAGGAGTTCCTGGCGCGCCCGCGCGTCCCTGCTCCGAGTTGCCTGGTGCTCGACGTCGGTCTTCCGGACCTCAACGGCCTCGATCTGCAGAAGCGCATCGCTGCCGATCGGAGCGACATGCCGATCATCTTCATCACCGGCTACGGCGACGTGCCGATGACGGTCCAGGCCATGAAGGCCGGAGCCGTCGAGTTCCTGATGAAGCCGTTCGGCGACGACGTGCTGCTGAGCGCCATCCGCAACGCCATCGAGCGCAGCCGCGCCGCGCTCGATCACGAGGCGGAGATAGCGGCGCTGCGCGACCGTCACGCGTCGCTCAGCCGACGCGAACGGGAGGTCATGGCGCTGGTCGTCTCCGGCCTGTTGAACAAGCAGGTCGGCTTCGAGCTCGGCATCAGCGAGATCACCGTGAAGGCGCATCGCGGCCAGGTGATGCGCAAGATGGCCGCTCACTCGCTCGCCGACCTGGTCACGATGGCCGCGCGGTCTGAGGTTCTGCGCCCCGTGCCTTATCGATTTCTGCCTCTGCCTTCCGAGTCCCGCGGTCCTCACCGCGCGCGTTCGTTTCTCAATTCGGCGGCCTGCGGTACGCCCGCGGTCCATAAGAGCATGACAAGATGCGTCCCTGGAGTGGAGCCCTGCCCTGAAGCCCCCTGGTCTTTTTGCCCTCCTGATTTTCGCACTGCCGTTGCCGGCCGCCGCGGAGCCCCCGCAAAGCATCTCGAGCACCGCCCTCGCCAATGCCGGCCGCCAGGCAACGCTCAAGATGATCGACTACGGCTCGGACTATTGTGACCGCGCGTCGACCGTCGAGGCATGGCTCAAGGCGCTCGTCGGCGCCCAGGCGCGAAGCATCACGTGGAGCGGCGGAAACTGCGTGCTCGTCAACGACATGCGCCCCGGCATCGATGCCTCGTCGTGGCCCTATTGCGCCCAGGCAACCATCACCCTGGTTCATCCCAAGGATCGCAGCGACAAGCCCCTTGTCGAGATCTACCTCGAAAAGCCCAACCATGGCCGGCCGGGCGCCGCCTATGCCTTTCGCAGCCTGATGATGACGCGCGACGACGGGGACGACTATGGCCGCTTCCGCAAGGACTTCGAAGCCCTGTGGGATGAGCGGTTTCCGCCCGGACCCGGGGCGCACCGCTGTAAGGATGAATAGCCTCTGGTGTTCCGATTTTGTAATCGGAAGTACGTCTCGATTGACTGAGCTCATTGCTGGGAGCGCGCCACCGCGGCGGAGTAAACTCCGCCTTGAGTGGCGCGCTCCCAGCAAACGGGGCCTCGGCCTTCAGGCTTCGTTTCCCCGCTTGATGACGCCGCCCAGGATGAAGGCCGCGGCCACCGCCAGGAACGGCAGCATGAACAGCGACACGCTGGCGCCCAGCGGGATGTCGCCGCTCAGGATGCCGACATTGAACGCCCAGGTGGCGAAGATCTGGGTCGTCCGGAGCGGGCCGCCCTGGGTCAGCACGGCCACGACATCGAAGGCGGCGAAGGTGCCGATCAGGGACGACAGCACGGTGATGGCGATGATGTTGCGCATCATCGGCAGGGTGACGTACCGCGTGCGCTGCCACCACGTGGCGCCGTCGATCGCCGCCGCCTCGTAGAGCTGCTCGGGCACCGACTTGAGCGACGCCAGGTACATGATCATGAAGAACGGCGCGCCGAACCACACGTTCGCCAGGATGACGGAGAAGCGCGCCCAGCCGGGCTCGCCGAGCCACGAGATGCGATCGAGGCCGAGATGCGTGAGGATCCAGTTGAAGGCCGAGTAGGACGGGTCGAACAGCCAGCGCCAGGCAAGCGTGCTCATGGCCGGCGGGATGACCCAGGGCACGAGCAGCATGCCGCGCCATTTGCGCTGCCCCCTGGTCGGCACGATGTGCACGAAATGGGCGATCACGAAGCCGATCACCACCTTGAAGAACACGGCGGTGAAGGTGAACAGGCACGACTGGTAGACGACCATCCAGAAGCTGTCGCGGCTGAACAGGAACTGGAAATTGCCCAGCCCGACGAAGCGCGTCATGCCCTTGTTGAGCATCGCCAGATAGACGGCATAGCCCGCCGGATAGGCCACCAGCACGAGGATCAGGACGATCAGCGGCAGCGTCATCAGGAAGGCGATGGTCGATCGGCGCTGCATCGACTGGTTGAACCCTCTCCCCTGCGGCTCGATCGCGGCGTCGCGACCCGCCGGCAACGCCGCCCCTTGCGGCCGGTACGCATGCTGCCCCACACTGCCCGCCCTTCATAGTCCGCGTACCCGATTCTTCGCTGTTCTCCGGCAGCCCGGCCCTTCGGGCAGGTCCCGGACTTCGCCAGGAAGGACGCTCACCCATGTATCAGCCAAAGTCGGTGATCACGACCGCCGCCGAGGTCAAGGCGCTCCTGGGCCCGGACTTTGAATCCCAGGTCGGCAAAATAATCGACCACATCGACCCGCACTGCCGATCCTGGATCCAGCGCTGTCCCTTCATCGTGGTCTCGAGCATCAATGCCGCCGGCGCGATGGACGTATCGCCAAAGGGCGATCCGCCGGGCTTCGTCAAAATCCTGGACAAGCACACGCTGGCGATTCCCGACCGCCTGGGCAACAACCGGGGCGACACGTTTCTGAATGTCCTTCAGAACCCCAACGTCGGGATCATGTTCATCATTCCGAGACGCCGTGAGGTCGTGCGTATCAGCGGCACGGCACAGATCGTGACGGACCGCGATCTGCTCGAGAGCATGGCGGTACAGGGCAAGGCGCCCGACCTTGCCTTGCTGGTGCGGGTGAAGGAGGCCTTCTTCCACTGCGGAAAATCCATGATGCGCTCAGGGCTGTGGGAGCCTGAACGCTGGGGCTCGATCGACGGCTTGCCGACCTACGCGCAGGCCCTCAAGGATCACGGTCGACTCTCAGTGGGTCTGGCCGAAATTGAAGAGAGAATAGCAAACAGCGAGACCCACCGGCTTTATTGAGCGAAGCCAACCCGACAGGCCGCTTGGAATGAGGTGCGACTTCTATAGTCCACCATGCGATTTTAGCGTGGACGTCCAGGGCGATGCCGCCGTTGGCTCGACGTGGGAGACGACGATGACAGCGACTGCTTGGAAAGTATTGTCCAGCCACAACGCATTCGATCATCGATGGTACGTCGTAAGGCGAGATATTCTGCAGCTACCGGACGGAACCATCGTTGATGACTATTTCGTTTCAGTTCGCCCGGACGTCGTTGTCGTTGTTGCCGTCAATCGGTCTGGCGACATGATCATGGTGCGTCAGTACAAGCACGGCGCTCGAGAAGTAACGCTGGAATTTCCAGCCGGGACGTTCAAAGGGGAACCGCCCGAGACGGCAGCGCTACGGGAATTGGAGGAAGAAACGGGATACGTGCCCGATAGGATTGAGTACCTGGGCCGCTGCTGGGATGACGCCAGCAAGAATACAAACACCGTGCATATGTTTTTGGCGCTGGATTGCGAGTTGCGCGGTCAACAGAAGCTCGAGCGACTGGAAGCAGCCGCGGGCTTGGAAGTGTTGCTCATGCCGTTCGATAGGGTCGCCCAGGCACTTGATAGCGGGGACATCGCGGCAATGTCTTCGGTGGCCGCAGGTTATCGTGCAATGCGAAGGCTATCGACATGCGGGGGCCGGTAGTAGGTCAGTTTGAAATCCAGCGGGATTGACTGCCGCTTTGCCGCTGTGCCTGACCGTGGCACACTTTGAGGCATGCCGAATTCTTATAATGGCTTCGCATTCACAGTCCCTTCCCAGCGCCTCGCCGCCCGGAGCATCAATGCCGCTGGCCAAGGCATCCACGTCGCTGGCCGGAGCGTCGGCGTCGCTGTCCGGAGTATCAGCCTCCGAGGCGGCCGACCGCACCTGCTGGTAATCGCCAAAGATGTGCTTAGGGCAACTGAGATCGCCCGGAGCAGGGTGTTGGCTGCAGTATTTGTGGACGCTGGCCCTGAAGTTCTTGCCAGGGCGCGCAAGCTCGGCATTCGAGACAACGACGTGGGGATCGATGACGGCCAAACGTTTTAAGCGCCCCCGCGATTCCGTGTCGCTCGCCAAGTTCATTGGCGACATAGCGAGCCGCCACATCAATTGACAGCAAACCACCCTTCGGCCAAATATCGAGCCGGTTGATACGACCTGCCGGTTGCGTCCCTCGCGGGAACGGTGAACGTATCGAAGCCTCATCGGCCTCCCCTTTGCCCGAGCGACCGGGTCAGCAACGCAACCACCTGACACGCCTGGTTCGCTCTTGCAGAGGATGAGATCCATGCGCGATTTTCGCGACGCCAAGGCCATGGCGCAGACGCTGCGCGAGTCCCTGACCACCAGAGCCGTCACCATCAGCCACAGCGAGAGCCTGGAACTGGTCTCCAGGATGCTGGGCATTGCCGACTGGAACACCCTGTCGGCATTGCTGCAGGCCGACCATCACCCGGCGTCGAGTCGGCCGGCGGCGAGCCCGGTCGGCAGGGAACGGACCGAAGCGGGACGCTATCCGGCCGTTCCGATCCGGGATTTCGTTCCCTTCCCGGCGGCCGTTTTCCCGCTTTTCATCGGGCGCGAGAAGACGAAGGCCGCCCTCGACCAGGCATTCAGGAGCGGCCGCGAGGTCGTCCTGGCCATCCAGAAGGACTCCGGCGTCGACGAACCCGGCCCCCAGGATGTCCATGAGATCGGTCTCCTGGGCCGGCTGGTCGAACATGAACAGATGGAAGACGGCTCACTGCGGGTCGCGGTCGAAGGCCGCCGGAGGATCACCATCCGCCGCTTCGTCGCGGACGGGGACTCCTATCAGGCCGACATCGAGGACGCCGGCGAAGGACCCGTCGTCGAGGCGACGGCGCTCGTCCAAAGCACTCTCAAGCATTTCGAACGCCATGCGGCGGCCAACGACATTCGCCTGCCAAACGGCTGGCCGTCGCCCGAGCAGGCCCGCGATCCCGGTCGAATTGCCGACGTCATCGCCATGCACGTGGCCCTCTGGCCCAAGGACAGGCAGCGTCTGCTGGCGACTCTCGATCCCGTGACGCGCCTGCAGCACGTCCACGACCTGCTGGACGCTCCATCGATTGCGCTGTCGCCCGCCTTCGAGGCGACGCGGCGGCGGGCCATGGCTTCCGCCACCCAGCGCAATCATCGCTATGCGACCCTGGAGCATCTCTTGCTCGCCCTGATCGACGATGCCGATGGCTCGGCCGTACTGCGCGCGTGCAATGCCGATCTCGCGGCGTTGAAAGTCGATCTGCTGGGCTTTCTCGGCAGCGAGCGGGAGAACCTCTTCGTCGAGCCCGGCACGGAGGCGAAGCCCAGTCCTGCGTTTCGGCGTGTCGCCCAACGGGCCCAGCTCAGTGCGCAGGAGCTGGGCCGCTCTGAAGTGACCGGCGCAAATGCCCTCGTGGGGCTGTTCCCCGAAACGCGCAGCCCCGCGGCACGCCTGCTCGGCAAGCAAGCCGTCTCCCCGGCGCAGGTGGCCGACGTCGTCGCTCACAGCGACGACAGGAAAGGCTGAGCCGCGCTTAACGGGCGGTTCGTGCGTGCAGGCATTGCCAGCATGGGAGATCGAGTTTCTGCGCAACACGGTGCGCAGAAACTCACCTTCTCGGATTGTGCAGAAGCATTACTTGGCGTTTCCTATAGAATGACTTATCTCCTCTGCGAATGAGCTGAGGAGCATTGCCATGGCTGTCGGACGTCCAACGATTTACAAGCCCGAGAACGCCGAAATTGCGCGTCAAGCCTGCGTGCTTGGCGCCACCAACGAGGCTTTGGCCGAGCGGTTCGAGGTGTGCCGGCGCACCATCGACAACTGGATCGCCACGATCCCGGAGTTTAGCTATGCTGTAAAGCAAGGCCGCGGGGTCGCCGACGAGTCGGTCGTCTCGGCACTGTTCGCGCGCGCCACCGGAATGGAGCAGAAGATGACCAAGGTCTTCTGCTATCGCGGCCAGCCGGTCACGGCCGACTACACCGCGCACCTGCCGCCCGACGTCCGCGCCTGCATCTTCTGGCTGCGCAATCGCCGGCCCGAGGAGTGGCGCGAAAGCTAGCTGCCCGCAGTCGAAGAATACGACGATGACCTGGCGCGCGCGCTCGACGGCGCCGCGCCTGCGCCGGCCCTGTTACGAGCGAAGCCGAGGGAAGCCAAGCCGAAGAAGCTCTCCGGGGCGCGGCCGAGCGACTGCGCGTGCATCTATGACATTCAAATTCCTCTCCCCCGCCAGGGGGAGAGGTTAGGAGAGGGGGAATTGATGTGCGTAGCCCCCTCTCCCCGCCTCTCCCCCTAGCGGGGGAGAGGAGAAAGAGTTTGAAGGAGGAATTGATGCCCGATGCGATCGAACCTGTCGCTGCCCAGACCAGTAACGCCTGGCCCAAGACCGACCGCAGCCTGCTGGAGGAGGGCCGCCCGGCCCTGCCCGAGTTCCCGCTGCACTGTCTGCCGCCGTGGTGGCGCAGCTGGGTGAGCGAGACCGCGCACGGCGCCGGCGCGCCGGTCGATTACATCGTGCAGGCGCTGCTGGCGTCGGTCGCCGGCGTGTGCGGCGCGGGCGTCGTCGGCCGCATCACCGAATTCGTGGGACGAGCCCCTGATCCTGTGGCAGGCGCTGGTCGGGGCCGTCGAGTACCTGGGGCGTCGAGGCCGCCTGGCGGAGGGACGGCACGGTCGTGCGCTGCTGGCCGCTCGTCCTGCTGCAGGGCGACGCCGCCTCGGCCTGCCGCAGCATTGCGTCATCCGCGGCGATGCCATGTCCTCGGCTCGCCTCTGGGAGTATCGACCACGCGCGCGCTTCGACCGCGGCCTCCCATCGGACGGCGAGCAGCCGATGCGCCAGGTGCTGGCCGGATCGCGCCCGCGGCGCGGCCGAGTGAGCGCGAGGACGTGCGCCGCGACGCGCTCGTCAGGCGCCAACGCCACGAGACGCTGCAGGTGATCCGGTCGCTCGACGTGCGTGGCTCGGGCGGCTCGACCGGACGGCACCGGCCGGCCGCCGCTGCGCTGGGACGTGAACCCCTCGCTGATTGGCGAATCACTAGCGGAAATTGCGGAAATTGCGGAAATCCCCGCTCCTCAGTCATCCTGAGCGAAGCGAAGGATCTCATGGCATTTCGACGAGCACACCTGTCGCAATCGCCATGAGATCCTTCGCTTCGCTCAGGATGACGACGGGCTTGAAGGGTCTTGACGCCGACGACGACCAGCGGCGGCGCATCGGCGTTCATGTGGTTTCCGCCGTTGAACAGGGGTGCCGCTGTCGTGCTATGACACCGCCCTCAACCCCGGACCTGCAAGGAGACAGTCATGGAAGCCAAGCTCGCTCCCAAGATGCCGCAATGGATGGTCGATCATGCCAACAAGTACATGTCGAGCGGCGGCAAGGAAGGCCACATCTACAAGGTCAAGCCGCCCGGCTACGGCGACCTCGAGGTGCCGGCGCTGCTGCTGACGACGACCGGCCGCAAGTCGGGCGAGAAGTACATCTTCCCGCTGTTCTACGGCGACGTCGGCAACGGCTACGTCATCGTCGCCTCCAAGGGCGGCGCGCCGGAGCATCCCGGCTGGTACAAGAACATCCTCGGCAACCCCGAGGTCGAGGTCCAGGTCGGCACCAAGAAGCTGAAGGCCCGCGCGCGCACCACCAGCGGCGCCGAGCGCGCCAAGCTGTGGGAGCAGGCGGTGAAGTTCTGGCCGCCCTACACCGACTACGCGAAGAAGACCGAGCGCGAGATCCCGGTCGTGGTGCTCGATCCGGTGAACTAAAACCCTGTCGTCCTGAGCGTACCAGCGAAGGACCGTCATCGCCGCTCGCAACCGCATGAGATCCTTCGCGCGCTCAGGATGACGTTCGCTTGTCGCAGAACGCCGAGAAACTCACTTGACCGGATACTTGCGCAACCCCGCCTCGTTCACCTCGACGCCCCAGCCCGGGCCCTTGGGCAAAATGTAGTCGCCCTTGTCGAACACCGCCGGCACGTCGACGATCTCGTCGCGCCACGGCACGCCGTCGATGTCGATCTCCATGATGCGGAAGTTGGGCACCGCGGCGCAGAAGTGCGCGCTGATGGCGCTGGCGAGATGGCCGTAGAAATTGTGCGGCGCCACGTTCACCTCGTAGACGTCGGCCATCGCCGCGATCTTGAGCGATTCGTAGAAGCCGTTCCACACCACGTCGACGATCGCGGTGTCGAAGCTGTAATTCTCGAAATACGGCCGGAAGTCGCGGCGCTCCAGCAGGGTCTCGCCCGAGGCGATCGGACAGGGCGCGTCGCGGCGGATGAGTGCGATCGACTTGGGATCGTGCGCGTCGAGCTCGAGCCAGGTGAGCCCGGCCGGTCCCACCGCCTCGGCGATGCGCCGGAAGCCCTCGGTGCGGAAATGGAAGTTGGTGTCGAGCATGATGCCGACATCGGGCCCGACGCCCGCGGCGGAAGGCCTCGACCGTCTTCGCCGCGCTGCGGGCGATGAAGGCGTCCCAGTTGCGCTCGGGAAAGCCGCGGCCGACCACGAAGCCCGGCCGGTAGGCCGTGACGATGCCGTCGATCTCGATGGCGATGTTGGTCTTGCAGGCGGTGAAGCCCTTGGCCTTCACCTCCTCGCCGACCCGGGTGAAATCCTCGTAGGTCCGCACCGGCTGGCGTGCCGACGATGTCGGGATTGCGCATGCGGTAGGAGCCGCAATGCGACCAGTAGACCGGAATGCGGTCGCGCAGCTTGCCGCCGAACAATTGATAGACCGGCACGCCCAGCGCCTTGCCCTTGATGTCGAGCAGCGCGTTCTCGATGGCGGCGATGGCCTGGCGGACGACGCCGCCGCGCGACTGGGTCGATCGGGTGGCGAGCACGGCGTTGACCAGCTCGATCTCCATCGGGTCCATGCCGATCACGTCGGGCATCAGCGCCTCGATCACGCCGACAGGCCGGGGCTGCCGAAGCTTTCGTTGTATTCCGACCAGCCGACGATGCCGTCGGCCGTCACGAGCTTGAGAAACGAGAAGGTCCGCCATCCCGCATCGCACCTGAAGACTTCGAATCCCTTGACCTTCATCGTTTCCCCCGATCGTTCATCGCATGCGCGAGATTGAAACATGGTCGCTGCGAAAACAACATCGCGTCCACCTGTCATCCTGAGCGAAGCGAAGGATCTCATTGCGATTGCGACCGGCGTGCTCGTCGAAATGCCATGGGATCCTTCGCTTCGCTCAGGATGACAGGCTGGATTTTATCGCGAAAAACCAACCACCGGTTGTAAATTGACGGGCGCTACACGGCGAAGTGTGGTAGGCGTTGTCGACTGGCGTCGAAAACGGGAGTGGGGAAGTGCCGCGTGGCGTTCACGACAATCTGGAGCCTGGGCAGGCGACGCCAGGATGGGGCAGCCTTTTCTCCCGCGACAACGCCCTGCGCTCGATCGTGCTGACCAGCGGCGTGGTCCTGCACGGCTTCTTCATGTTCATCACCGCCACGGTGCTGCCGTCCATCGTGGCCGAGATCGGCGGCGTGGCCTATTACGCCTGGGTGGCGACGGTCTTCGGCATCGGCTCGATCGCCGGCGCCATGTTGACGCCGTCCCTGCTGTCCCGCCTGGCGCCGCGCCGCGCCTATCAGCTGGGCCTTGCGTTCTTTCTCGTCGGCAGCGTCTGCTGCGGCGCCGCGCCCAACATGGCGGTCGTCATTCTCGGCCGGGCCATCCAGGGCTTTGCCGGCGGCCTGCTGGCGGCCGTGGCGACCTCGATGATCCCCGTGCTTTTTTCCGACCAGCTGCGGGCGCGGGCGGTCGCGCTGGTGTCGAGCGTGTGGGGGCCGGTCTCGCTGGTCGGCCCGTTCGTCGGCGGCGTGCTGGCGCAGTTCGGATCGTGGCGCGCCGCCTTCTGGTTCGTCGTGCCTGTGCTGGCCGTGATCGGCATCCTCGCCGACCGGGTCCTGCCGGCCGAGGCGCCGCGCTCGGCGCGCGCCGGGTCGATCTTCTCCGCCGCCCAGACGCTTCGCCTGTCGCTGATCACCGGCGCCGTCCTGGTCCTGTCGGTCGCCAGCGTGCCCGGCGACACCTGGGTGGCGCTCGGCGGGACCGTCCTGGCCTTCGCCTGCCTGGTCGCCGCCGTCCGGCTCGATCGGCGCGCCCAGCGGCGGATCCTGCTGCACGGCGCGTTCGATCCCACCAACCCGGTCGGCGCGAGCTCGCTGTCGATGACCCTGCTGGTGTTCGGCGCGGGCGCGGGATCCTTCGTTCCGTACGTTCTTACCTTCGCGCACAGCGCCTCGCCGATCGTCGCCGGCTACGTGGCCGCCGCCTCCAGCCTGGCCTGGTCGATCGCGGCGTTGCTGAGCGCCGGCGCTCCGCTCGAGTAGAACCGCCGGCTGCTGGCGATCGCGCCGGTGTCGGTCGCCATCGCGATGCTCGGTGTCGGCTGGAGCTTCTGGTCGGGAAGCCTTTTGGCCACCGCCCTGTTCTGGAGCCTGTTCGGCGCCAGCGTCGGCATGGCGTGGCCCCACCTCGCCTCCCGGCTCATCGGCTATTCGCCACGGGGCGAGCGCGCCTCGGCCGGCGGCTTCGTCACCACCCTGCAGATCCTCGCCGGGACGCTGGGCGCGGCCTTTGCCGGCATGGCCGCCAACCTGGCCGGCCTCGGAACGTCGAAGGCGCCCGCCGAGGTGGCCCAGGGCGGGCTGCTGCTTTTCGCAAGCTTTGCGCTGCCGCCCCTGATCGCGATCTTCACGTCGGCGCGTCTGCTTCGGCTCACCGCCGCCGAGACCACAAAGCCCAGGTCATAACGGCGTCAGCTCGTCGCTTTCGCCTTGGCCGCTTTCGAGCGCTGCCACAGGACCGCGAACACGATGGCCCCGCCGATGCCGAGCCCGCCAAAGGCGATGGCGAGGGCGCCCAGGATGGCGCGCATCAGGTTGCCGAACAGGCCCTGCCCGATCGCCAGCACCGCCTTGGGATCGCCGCGGCCGCTCGCCAGGTTCGCCGCCAGCCGGTAACGGCCGGGCTGGTCGAGCGTGAAGGCGTAGAGCGAGGTGCCGCTGCGATTGCCGATCTCGTAGCTCGTGGTGGTCGTGGGCTCGACCAGTCTCACCGGGGCGCCCGTCGCATCGGCCGTCAGCCCGAGGGCGAGGCCGTCGACGTTGTCCGACGCGTAATAGCGGCCGTCCACCGTGCTCTTCTTCTCGTGATAGATCATGTAGGGGCCGGGCTTGTCGAACACGAGCACGGCGTTGCCGGGCACCACCACCCGCATCGTCCCGGCATCGGCCGCCGCCAGCCGCGGCACCAGGTGGAAGAGCGCGCCGGCAAAGCCCGCGACCGCGATCAAGCCCGCGACGACGAACCAGATCGAGCTCCGCATCATTTCTTGCCGGACCGCGGGCCTCCAGGCCCGCTCGGATTCATGAGCGGGCCTGGAGGCCCGCGGTCCAGAAGCTCGATCGAGACATGCGCCTAAGCCGCCGCCGTCGGCAGCTCGAGCACGCTCGCGCGGTCGCCGCCGTTCAGCAAGGTGAGCAGCGGCGGCCGGCCATGCGGCGTCTGCACGAAATGATCGGCATCGCCGCCGGCGATCGAGAGCCGGATGCGGCTGCCGGCCGCGAAGCGCCACGCGGTGGGCAGCAGGGCGAAGCGCAGGAGCTGCGGCTCGCCGGCCGGCATCGGCCTGCGCGTCCTTGCGGGCGTAGCTGCGCCACGGCCAGGTCGTGCGGTAGTGGCGCGGCGCCGGCGCCTCGGCGCGGTGGATGGCGCGCAGCACGCCCTCGGTGACGTAGCGCGACGTGCCGTCGGCCTCGACCTCGGAGAGATAGACGAACAAGGCGGCGTCGGGCTCGCTCGAGGCAAGCCACAGCGACACCACCGGGATGGCCGGCGATCTCGAAGGGCTCGGCGAGCGGCTCGGTGGTGAAGCTCTGCAGCCTGGCTTCGCGCTCGGTCCAGTCGGCGTAATACGACGTGGCGTCGATGCCGGCGATGCGCTCGTAGCGCGTCTGCGTGCCGCTGCCGACCGTGAAGTCGGCCTGGAACGGCTCCGCGGTTCCGTCGTTCGGCCGCGCCGCCGCGAGCTGATGGCCGGGCGCGGTGAAGAACTGCCGGCTGCCTTTGAGCGGCGGCCAGCTCTTGGCCGCGCGCCATTCCTCGGCATGCACGGTGAAATAGTGGATCGGGTCCTCGTCCGCGAGGCCCGTGCTGCGGCCCGCCAGATGCTCGTCGAAGAAGCGCAGCACCTCGCCCAGCACCGGCAGCTCAGGCTCGACCCGCGCGCGCCACGGCGAGGCATTGACCCGCGCGCCGTGGTCCCACGGCCCCAGCATGATCCGGCGCTCGGCGTTGGGCAGGGTGAGAAAGCGCGACAGCGTGCCGTTGGCGTAGCCCGCGCCGTCCATCCAGCCGGAGACGGCATAGACCGCCACGTCCTTCGGCATCTCGTCGAGATAGTTGTAGGGGCTGAACGAGGCGCTGGTGAAGGATGGATCGTAGGGCAGCGCATCGTCGCGGAATTTGAACTCGGTGATGAAGTCGGGCATGCGGAAATTCGCGAGATGGCCCTTCACCGCTTCGCGGGCGAGCGCGCCGTCGTTGTCGTCGTCGACCGGCAGCGGCCCCTGCAGCGCGGGATCGGCGAAGTAGCTGAACTTCTTGCGCAGGTCGCGGCGGTCGTGGTCGAGCGCCAGCATCAGCTCGTCATAGACCAGCGCCAGCTTCTTGATCAGCAGGCCGCCCGGATAATAATTGTCGGCCCAGGTGTCCCACACCGCGAACAAGCGGCGCGATCGCCTTCACCGCCGGATGGCCGGTGCTGGCGAGGAAGTCGCAGGCGGCACCGAGATAGGAAATGCCGGTGGCGCCGATCCGGCCGTCGCTCCAGTTCTGGGCCACGATCCAGTCGGCGATGGCGCGGTAGTCGGCGCGCTCGCGCGGGCTGCGGAAGGCATCGCGCGTGCCGAAGCTCGCACCGGTGCCGCGCGCATCGACCACGACCAGCGCATAGCCGCGCGGCACGAACATGTCGCGATACTTCCAGGTGTTGGGCGACGGCTCGATGTTGCTGCCCGCCGTCACCTCGAAGCGGCGCACATAAGGTGTGAGGATCAGCACGGTCGGCCAGCGCTTCGACGCATCGCCGTCCGGCAGGATGACGTCGACGGCGAGCCGGCAGCCGTCCGCCATCGTCACATAGACCGAGGCGGGCGCGCCGACCCGGTGCTCGGCCGGACGGCCGGCAAGATAGCGGCTGGGCGGCACCTTCCAGGCCGAACCCAGGTCGTCACGATCCGGCATCGCAGGTCCTTTCGCGCGCTTGCATATTTGCAGTCAGTGTTGCGGTTGGGGCTCGAAAAAGCCACGAAAGAGTACCATCTGTCCCGCCATGAACCAGACCATCTCCCGCCGCCGCGCGCTGGTGCTTGCCAGCGGCGCCTTCGCCACGCCCATGCTGGCTTCCGGCATCGCCCGCGCCGCCGACGACTGGCCGAGCAAGCCGGTGCGCTACATCAATTCATTCCCGGCCGGCGGGCCGACCGACGTGCTGTCGCGCGTCGCCTGCCAGAAGCTGAGCGAGCTCACCGGCCAGCAGTTCATCGTCGAGAACAAGGGCGGCTCGGGCGGCAATGTCGGCGCCGAAGCGATCGCCCGCGCCGCGCCCGACGGCTACACGATCGGCCTCTACAGCGTGGCCAGCCACGCCATCGCGCCCACGCTCTACGCCAAGCTGCCGTACGATCCGGCCAAGGATTTCACCGCGGTCTCGATGCTGTGGTCGCTGCCCAACCTCCTGATCGTGCGCCCCGGCATTCCGGCCAAGACGGTGCCCGAGCTGATCAAGCTGGCGCGCGCCAATCCCGGCAAGTATTCGTTCGCCTCGTCGGGCTCGGGCACGACGGTGCATCTGAGCGGCGAGCTCTTCAAGTACATGGCCAAGATCGACCTGCTGCACGTGCCCTATCGCGGCAGCGCGCCGGCCATCCAGGACCTGCTGGCCGGACAGGTCGACATGATCTTCGACAACATCCCGGGCTCGCTCGCCCAGATGCGCGGCGGCAAGGCGGTCGGCCTGGCCGTCACCTCGCTGCAGCGCAGCCCGGTGGCGCCGGAGATTCCGGCGATGGCCGAGTTCCTGCCGGGCTACGACGTCAATTCGTGGGGCGGCATCTGCGGCCCCGCCGGCCTGCCGCCGGCCATGGTGGAGAAGCTGTCGGGCCTCACCAAGAAGGCGCTCGAGAGCGACGACCTCCAGGCGACCTACCTCAAGCAGGGCGCGACGCCGCTCTGGCTCAGTCCGGCCGACACCGCCGCCCACCGCGCCGCCGACGAGAAGCGCCTGGCGCCGGTGATCAGGGCTTCCGGCGCCAAGGTGGACTGATCGCGCCTGCCGCTTCACTGCCGTGCAAACCGGCAAGATCGCGGATATCGGGAAATATAGAGTCGGGAATTCTTCTGAACCGAGAGGAGAATTTCCATGAAGCCGGCTGGACGCTATTGGCTGCTCCTGACGACCGCCGGCGCGCTGGCGGCCGGCCTTACCCTCGCCCACGCCCAGCAAGCGCCGCGCGGCAAGACGAGCTACATGCCGGTCGACATCACCGAGCCGTTCTCGGCGATCATGGCGCGGTTGTCGGCGGAGAAGCCGGCGGTCGAGCGCGAGCACATGGCGGTTCTCAATCAGCGCTACGATCTCAGCAATCGCCCCGCCGCCGGCGTCACGATGGACCGCACGAAGCCGGTGCAGGAAGGCGTGCGGGTCAAGCTCGCCGCGGGCACGACGTGGGACAGCCTCGCCGGCATGACGCCGGATCAGATTCGCGACGGCAATCTGTTTCCGCCGGGCTTCGTTCCGTTGCCGCATCCGAAGCACAAGGAAGGCGGCTTCGTGTTTCCGCGCTTCGTGATCGACGAGATCAACCGGCAGGAAGCGCGCGATCTCACGCGGTTCGACGTCGACTACGACATCCCGGATCACTTCCTGCCCGAATTCCCGCCGGCCATGTACCTCAATCAGCGCACCGATCTCGGCGACGTCTCGCAGGGCAAGCTCATCACGATCAACAACTACTACGAACTGTTCAACGGCATTCTGCCGCCGAAGCAGATCGAGGGTCTGCGCCTCCTGGTGACGGCGTTCCCGCAACAGCAGTACAATCAGACCGAGGACCGCCGCACGGAGAAGCCGAGCCGCGGCGCGGCCTGCTTCGATTGTCACTCGAACGGCCATACCAACAAGGCGACCCACCTGGCGCCCGACGCCCGTCCCCAGGAATCCCGCCATCGCATCGACACGCCGACGCTGCGCGGCGTGCAGATCCAGCGGCTGTTCGGTTCGCAGCGCGCCCTCAAGACGATCGAGGATTTCACCCAGTTCGAGCAGGCCGGGGCCTATTTCGACGGCGACCATGTGATCGCCGCCAAGAAGGGCATGAATCCCCTCGATCGCATCAATCAGGTTGGCCTGATGGCGGAATTCCAGTCGGAGCTGGGCTTCCCGCCGGCGCCGAAGCTGGACGTGTTCGGCAAGCTCGATCCGGCGAAGGCCAGCCCCGCCGAGTTGCGCGGCCAGGAGATCTTCTTCGGCAAGGGGCAATGCGCCACCTGTCACGCGGCGCCCTACTACACCGACAACCTGATGCACGATCTCAAGGCCGAGCGCTTCTTCAAGCCGGTGATGATCAACGGCATGCAGGCGACCAGCGACGGCGCCATCAAGACGTTCCCGCTGCGCGGCATCAAGGACTCGCCGCCCTACCTGCACGACGGGCGCCTGCTGACGCTCGAGGATACCGTCGAGTTCTTCAATCTCGTGCTGGGCACCAAGCTCGCCCAGCAGGAGAAGCAGGACCTCGTCCTGTTCCTGCGGGCCCTGTAACTGCGGCCCTCCCGCGCGCACGCGCGAGAGGGCCGTTTCGATCACATGCCGAGCTGGGTCACGAACTTGGTGTTGAGATAGGCCTCGAGCGCCTCGGTGCCGCCCTCCGAGCCGTAGCCCGAATCCTTCATGCCGCCGAACGGCACTTCGGGCAGCGCCAGGCCATGGTGGTTGATCGACACCATGCCGCTTTCGAAGGCGGCGCCGATCGCCGCCGCGGTCTTGGTGTTCTTCGTGTAGGCGTAGGCCGCGAGGCCCCAGTCGAGGCGGTTGGCTTCCTTGACCACGCCGTCGAAATCCTTGAACGAGCTGATCGGCGCCAGCGGGCCGAACGGCTCGTCGTTCATGATCTTGGCGCTGAGCGGCACGTCGGTCATCACGGTGGGCTCGTAGAAGTAGCCCTTGTTGCCCTTGCGCTGGCC
This sequence comes from uncultured Alphaproteobacteria bacterium, assembly GCA_963755585.1. GTDB lineage: Bacteria > Pseudomonadota > Alphaproteobacteria > Reyranellales > Reyranellaceae > Reyranella. Next base: position 16,787 of record CAVWKN010000032.1, on the reverse strand, counting down.
GCCGGTCTGGATCTTGGCGCCCTTGGCGATGGCGTCGCTCACGAAGGTGTCCATGACGTGCAGCCGGCGCTCGGCCACCAGCGGTCCCATCCTGCTGTCGGCGTCGAGCCCGTTGCCCACTTTCACGTTCTTGGCGTAGGCGGTGAAGCGCTCGACGAACTCGGGATAGACCTTCTCGTGGACGAGGAAGCGCGTCGGCGCGACGCAGACCTGGCCGGCGTTGCGGAACTTGTTGGCGCCCAGGATGTTCACCGCCTGCTCGAGATCGGCATCCTCGAACACGATGGCCGGGGCATGGCCGCCCAGCTCCATGGTGACGCGCTTCATGTGCGCGCCGGCCAAGGCGGCGAGCTGCTTGCCGACCGGCGTCGAGCCGGTGAACGTCACCTTCTTGATGATCGGATGCGGGATCAGATATTCGCTGATCTCCGACGGCACGCCATAGACGAGCTGGATGACGCCCGCCGGAACGCCGGCATCGACGAAGGCCTTGATGAGCTGGGCGCACGAGGCGGGCGTATCCTCGGGTCCCTTGATGATGATCGAGCAGCCGGTGGCGAGCGCGGCCGAGGCCTTGCGCACGACCTGGTTGATCGGGAAGTTCCACGGCGTGAAGGCCGCGACCGGGCCGACCGGCTCCTTCATGACGAGCTGGTACACGTTCTCGGCGCGCGCCGGCACGATGCGGCCGTAGGTGCGGCGGCCTTCCTCGGCCATCCAGTCGATGATGTCGGCGGCGAGCGCCGTCTCGCCCTTGGCCTCGATCACCGGCTTGCCCTGCTCCATGGTCATGATGGGCGCGATCTCGTCGACCCGCTGGCGCATCAGGTCGGCGGCCTTGCGCATGATCTTGTAGCGCTCATAGGCCGAGACCTTGCGCCACTGCTTGAAGCCCTTGTCGGCGGCGGCGAGCGCGCGATCGAGGTCGCTCTTCTCGGCATGCGCCACCTGGCCGATCACTTCCTCGGTCGCCGGATTGATCACCGGAATGGTGCGGCCGTTGGCGCCCTTGGTCCAGGCGCCGTCGATCATCAGGGAAACATCGCTGTAGGTCATGAATTCCTCCTCTTAACTTCCGCGATAGGTCGAATAGCTCCAGGGCGTGCAGAGCAATGGGACGTGATAATGCCCCTCCGGCTCGGCAATGGAAAAGCGCAAAGGCACGATATCGAGGAAAGGCGGATCGCCGCTCTCGATACCCCTGCTGCGAAAGTGGTTGCCCACCGCAAAGCGCAATTCGTAGCGGCCGATCGGCAACGGACGGTCGCTGATCAGCGGCCTGTCGGTGCGGCCGTCGGCATTCGTTGTATCCGTTGCAATACAATGAGCTCGGGCGCCCGCGAACTCATGGAGCTCGATGGCGACTCCCGCCGCCGGCCGGCCGGCATGGCTGTCGAGGACATGGGTGCTGAGCCGGCCGTTGACCAGCGGCATGCCGTCGCCCGTCACCTTGCCCGCGACCCTGAGCCGCGTGATGTAGAAGACTTCCTGCAGGGCGGCCGCGAACTCGGTGGCGGCATCGTTGCCGAGCCGGCGCTCGAACTGCGCCAGGATCGAATCACGGCTGTGGCGGCGCACGCAGATCATGAAGGGGAAGCCGAACTTCGCCTTGTAGGCGTCGTTCAGGCGATGGAAGCGCGCGAACTCTTCCTCGCTCAGGCTGTCGAGGCCGACGCTCGGCCTGCTCGCGCCGCGAATTGTCGGTCAGGGCGCCGGCGCGGGCGGCCTTGCCGGCGAGATCGGGATGGCCGCGCAGGAAGTCGAGCTGGCGCTCGCGCGGGGCTGCCCGCAACGTGCCCATCATCGCCGTCGTGCAGCGCCGTCACCGTGGCAAAGGGCCGTCTGGCGGCCGCCGCCTCGGCCACCCAGGGCGCCAGCTCGAAAGTATCGCCGATGGAAGCGGCAAAATCTGCAGAGCCCATCCGATTGAGCTCGCCCAGCATGACCGTCATGCCGGCCGACCTAGCACGGCCCGCAGGCCGTCTCTATAGTCCGGCCAGAAAATCAGGGAGCCTTCCATGACCGACCACATCAAGTTCACCCGCCGCAGTCTCGGCAAGACCGCGCTCGCCGGCGCCACCCTGCTCGCCGCGCCGTTTCCCCTGCGCTACGCGCAGGCGGGGCCGACCGACCTCAAGGTCGCGCTGCTGCTGCCGACCTCGGGCCTGCAGGCTCAGATCGGCCAGGCCTGCCGTCGCGGCGCCGACGTCGCCAATGACGTTTTCACCGACATGAAGATACCGGTGCGCCTCGAGGTGGTGAACTACGACACCGAGACCAAGCCCGACGTGGCCCGCACCCAGGCCGAGAAGGCGATCGACGCCGGCGCCAACGTCCTGGTCGGCGCCTTCGACTCGGGCCAGACCATCGCCATCGCCCAGGTCGCCGAGCAGCGCGGCATTCCCCTGATCGTGAACATCGCCGCGGCGCCGCAGATCACCGAGCAGGGCTACAAGTTCGTCGTGCGCAACTTCCCGACGGCGCCGATGCTGATCACCGGCGCGCTCGCCCTGCACAAGGACATCTTCAAGGCCTCGGGCTCGACGCCCAAGACCGCGGTGCTGATGAGCGTCAACGACACGTTCGGCACGGCGATGATCGGCGGCATCAAGGCGCTGTTTCCCAAGCTCGACATGCCCTACGAGATCGTCGAGACGATCAGCTACGACGCCGCCGCCAAGGATCTCTCGGTCGAGGTCGGCAAGGCCAAGGCGACCAAGGCCGAGCTGCTGCTGCCGGTCTGCCGCCTGAGCGACGCCAAGCTTCTGGTGCAGGAAATGGTCAAGCAGCGCTGGGAGCCGATGGGCGTGATGAATCCCGGCGCGCCCGGCCTCTACGAGCAGGACTTCCTCAAGACCATGGGCAAGTACAGCGACTTCCTGATCTCCAACGTGCCCTGGCTCGACCCCAAGACGGCGATGACCCAGGCGCTCGAGAAGCGCCATGCCGCCAAGTTCGCCGCCGACCAGCTCGACCTCAACGGCGCCTTCACCTTCGAGGCGATGCTGATCGCGGCCCAGGCGTGGCTCGCCGCCAAGTCGACCAAGGCCGATGCGCTGATGGAGGCGCTGCGCAAGACCAAGATCGACCAGCACGTCATGGTCGGCGGTCCCATCCAGTTCGACGCCAAGGGCCAGAACGTCAACATCAAGGCCGCCGCGGTCGAGAACCTCAAGCGCAAGCCGACCGTCGTGATGCCAACCGAATCGGCTGCCGCACCGCTCGTCTTCCCGATGCCGGGCTGGACCGACAAGCGCCGCACTTGATCTGTCCTGTCGTCCTGAGCGCAGCGAAGGACGACGAGAGAATATGACCGCCGACTTTCTTCTCTCGCTCGCACAGGCCGTCACCAAGGGCCTGTTGACCGGCATGGTCTACGGGCTGATGGCGCTCGGCCTGTCGGTGATCTTCGGCGTCATGCGCGTGGTGAACTTCGCGCACGGCGAGATGATGGTGGTCGGCATGTACCTCGCCTGGATGGGCTTCGAGTATCTCGGGGTCTCGCCGCTGCTCAGCCTGCCGGTGATCGCCGTGCTGTTCTTCTTCGCGGGCTACGCCCTGCAGCGCAGCCTGATCTCGCCCTTCATCGGCCGGCCCGAGCACCAGCAGTTCCTGCTGCTGCTGGCCGTCGCCATCCTGCTGGTCAATGCCTCGCTCGCCATCGCCGGCCCGGACTCGCGCGGCGTGCAGCTCGATTCGCAGTTCGATTCCTACGAGCTGGGTCCCCTGGTGTTCGACGCCGTGCGCCTGCATGCAGCCCTTGCCGCCATCGCCATCGCCGGCCCTGCTGTGGCTCTTCTTCACAGCGCACGCGCACCGGCAAGTCGATCCGCGCCGCCGCCGACAACAACATGGGCGCCCTCGTGGTCGGCCTCGACGTGCGCCGGCTCTACGCCTTCACCTTCGGCATCGGCGCCGCCTGCGTGGGCGCCGCCGGCGCGCTCATGATCACCATCATCCCGGTGACGCCCTTCCTGGCCGGCGAATACACCCTGCTCGCCTTCGTCATCGTGATCGTGGGCGGGCTCGGCAGCATGACCGGCGCGCTGATGGGCGGCCTGCTGATCGGCGTCAGCGAGGCCGTCGCCGGCCTGCTGCTGCAGCCCTCGCTCAAGAGCATGTTCAGCTTCGGGCTGCTGATCCTGGTCCTGCTGCTCCGGCCGCAGGGCCTGTTCGGCAAGAGCAGCTCGTGAGCTTCGCGCGCCGTCTTGTCGGTGATGCCGCGCCGCGCACCCTGTGGTGCCTCGCCGCCCTGCTCGCCCTGCTGCTGGTGGCCCCGGCGCTCCTCGGCAAGTACTGGCTCTCGGTCCTGATCCTGATCCTGTACTTCGCCTATGTCGGCCAGGCCTGGAACATCCTGATGGGCTTCGCCGGCCAGCTCTCGCTCGGCCACGCGCTTTACGCCGGCCTCGGCGGCTATGTCGCTGCCGGTCTTTTCTTCCATTACGGCATCGGCCCGTGGGCCGGCGTGTTCGTCGCTGTCGCGGCAGCCATGCTCGCCGGCGCGATCGTCGGCTATCTCGGCTTCCGCTTCTCGCTGGCCGGCGTCTACTTCGCGCTGCTCACCATCGCCTTCAGCGAGTTCACGCGCATCGCCTTCGACAATTGGGAATGGGCGGGCGGCGCGGGCGGCCTCTTCCTCAAGGTCGACGCCACGACCGATATCGTGAACCTGCGCGGCGGCCCGGTTCTCTTCTATTACGTGATCCTGGCCCTCGCCGCCGGCGCCTTCATCCTGTGCCGCGCCCTGCTCGAGAGCCGGCTCGGCCGCTACTGGCTCGCCATCCGCGAGGATGCCGAGGCAGCACAAGCGGTCGGCGTGCCGGTGCTGCGCTGCAAGATGATCGCCATCGTGATCTCGGCGGCGCTGACCGCGCTGGCCGGCGTGTGGAACGCCTTCTACTACAACAACCTCTTCCCCGAGACGGCCTTCGCCGTGGGCCGCTCGATCGAGATCACCCTGGCGCCGATCATCGGCGGCCTGGGCACGCTGTTCGGCCCGATCGTGGGCGCCGTCGTGCTGACCGGACTGGGCGAGGCCTTCACCGACCTCGGCGAAGCGCTCGGCATTCCCGGCATCAAGCAGATCTTCTATGGCCTGGCGCTGCTGGTGATCGTGATGTACCGGCCGGCCGGCGTGTGGCCGTGGCTGGCCGGCAAGCTCGGCTTCGGGGAGCGGCGGAAGTGAGCGGCGCACGGCTCGACCTCGCCGGCGTCGGCAAGCGCTTCCGCGGCCTGCGCGCCGTGCACGACGTGAGCTTCAGCGTGCCGGCCGGCGCCATCCATGCGCTGATCGGACCCAACGGCGCGGGCAAGACCACGATCTTCAACATGATCGCCGGCGCCCTTGCGCCCGATGCCGGCACCGTCAGCCTGGACGGCAAGGTGATCTCCGGCCTCCGGCCCGACCGCGCCTGCGACGCCGGCATCGGCCGCACCTTCCAGCTCGTGAAGCCGTTCAAGGGGCTGAGCGTGCTGGAGAACGTCACGGTGGGCGCGCTCCATCGCAAGCCCGACCTTGCCCAGGCGCGCGCCAGCGCATCGGCGATCCTGTCGCGGCTCGGCCTGCACGACCGCCGCCACCAGCTCGCCGAAAGCCTGACCTTGCCCGACCGCAAGCGCCTCGAAGTGGCGCGAGCGCTCGCCACCGAGCCCAAGCTTCTGCTGCTCGACGAGGTGATGGCGGGGCTGCGGCCGACCGAGGTCGACGTCATGGTGGCCTTCCTGCGCGAGCTCAACGCGCAAAGCGGCCTCACCATCCTGCTGATCGAGCATGTCATGCGCGCGGTCATGGCGCTCGCCGCGGAAATCGTCGTGGTGAGCTATGGCGAGAAGATCGCCCAGGGCACGCCGCAGGAGATATCGCGCCATCAGGCCGTGCTCGACGTCTATCTCGGCGAACCGGAGGAGCCGTGAGCGCGCCCCTCCTGAAGGTCGAGAACCTCGACCTCTTCTATGGCGACGCCCAGGCGCTGGCCGATGTTTCGCTCGAGATCGCCGCCGGCGAGATCGTGGCCATCGTCGGCGCCAACGGCGCCGGCAAAAGCTCGCTGATCCGCGCCATCCACGGCATCGAGAAGCCGGCCCGCGGCTCCGTCCTCTTCGACGGCGTCGACATCGCCGGCTGGCCCTCCTATCGCGTCTGTGAGGCCGGCATCGGCCACGTCGCCGAAGGCCGCCAGGTCTTCCCCAATCTCTCCGTGCTGGAGAACCTCGAGATGGGCGCCACGCCGCGTCGCGCGCGTGCCGCCGAGAAGCAGACCTTGGAACGCGTGCTGACGATGTTCCCGCGACTCTCCGAGCGCCGCCGCCAGGCGGCCGGCACGCTGTCCGGCGGCGAGCAGCAGATGCTCGCCATCGGCCGCTGCCTGATGGGCCAGCCGCGGCTCATCATGTTCGACGAGCCGTCACTGGGTCTGGCGCCCACCATCGTGCAGGAGGTGTTTCGCATCGTGCGCCGCCTGAACGAGGAAGGCCTCACCATTCTGCTGGTCGAACAGAACGTGATGGCTTCGCTCAAGATCGCCCATCGCGGCTACGTGCTGGAGAACGGCCGCATCGAGCTTTCCGGCAACAGCAGCGTGCTTTTGAACAACGATCGCGTGCGCCAGGCCTATCTCGGCCTCTAGCGGCCGTTGACGGAAGCGGCCTCGGCCTGCGATCCTGCCGGCTTCCGGTACGGACCGCTGCCGCGTGCGGCGCGGGTTCAGTCCGGGATGGTTTGGACAGTCCCGTCGACGGGATGCCCACCCTCCCCGGCAGATAGAGCCATGGGAGGATTTTCTATGAATCGTCGCGACATGTTGAAGGCCGGCGTCGCCGCCGGCGCCCTCGGTCTCGCGCCGCGCCTGGCATCGGCCGGCGTCACCTTCGCGCCGACGCCGAAGGGCTGGCGTTCCTATGTGATGACCATGCGGGTCGAGCCGACCGACGGCGCCACCAAGGCGTGGATCCCGCTGCCGACCTTCACGGCTGCCGACTGGCAGCGCCCCGGCACTGTCACCTGGACGGGCAACGCCAAGGTCGCCGAGCGCGTCCGCGATCCCCTGTACGGCGCCGAAATGCTGCGCGTCGAATGGGCCGCCGATCAGCAGTCGCCGCTGATCGAGGTGACGGCGCAGGTCCAGACGCAGGATCGTTCGGTGATCCCGGGCCAGGGCTCGGCGCCGCCGCTCAGCGACGCCGAGCGCAAGCTCAACCTCGCCGCCACCGAGCTGCTGCCGCACAACGCCGTCGTGATGGGCTGCGCCGAGGAAATCGTCAGGGGCCGGACCGGCGACGTCGCCAAGGCGCGCGCGATCTTCGACTGGGTCGTCGACAATACCTTCCGCAATGCCAAGACACCGGGCTGCGGGCTGGGCGACATCACGGCGATGATCAAGACCGGCAACCTCAACGGCAAATGTGCCGACCTCAACGCGCTCTATGTCGGCCTCGCCCGCTCGGCCGGCCTGCCGGCGCGCGACCTCTACGGCATCCGCGTCGCGCCCTCGCAGTTCGGCTACAAGGCGCTGGGCGCCAACACTGAAGTCGTCAGCAAGGCCCAGCACTGCCGCGCCGAAGTCTGGCTGGCGGGCAGCGGCTGGACGCCGGTCGATCCCGCGGACGTGCGCAAGGTCGTGCTCGAGGAGCCGCCGGGCAATCTGGCGATGACCGATCCCAAGGTCGTGGCCGCGCGCAAGGCGCTGTTCGGCGCGTGGGAAGGCAACTGGGTCGCCTTCAACGACGCGCACGATGTGAAGCTGGTTGGCTCCAACGAGCCGGCCATCGCCTTCCTGATGTATCCGCAAGGCGAGAACAGGACCGGTCTCGTCGATTCGCTCGACCCGGACAAGTTCAAGTACCGCCTCACGGCGCGTGAACTGACCGCCTGACGGGCTGACGCCCGGGCGGCAGGGTGGATCGGGGCGTTTCGCTCCGGCCCGATCCGCTCTATATCCGCCCCATGACCACTTCGACCCAGGCAGCGGCGCCGACGGCTTCTGCCGGCATCGTGCGCCGCTACTACTTCGCGATGGCCGCACCCTTCGCGGTCGATCTGGTCACCCTCGTGGCCTATGTCGCGATCAACCGGGCGCCGGGGAGCCTGGCCTCGCTGGTCGCGGTGTCGGCGGCCTTTCTGCTGCTCGGCACGGGCATCGGCGCCTATTTCCTGATCCGTCCCATCGCCCGCTACCTCTCGGGCGAGGCGACCTTCGCCGAGATCGAGCATCGCCTTTCTCACCTGCCGCGCGATTCGGCGATCCTGGTCGGCTTCTTCTATGCGCCCATGCTGGGCCTGCGCCTGCTCTCGCCGCAGCTCGACATCACCTTCGGCGCCATGCTCGACGTGGTGGCGTCGATCGACATCGTCACCACCTTCGTGGTCGGCACGGCCTTCAACGTGGTGCTGACCTTCTTCGTGACCAGCGCCTACCTCGATCGCCTGTGCGAGCACCTGTTCGCCACGCGCGGCGTCAATATCGGGATCTTCCATGGCCGTTTTCGCAACAAGGTGGGCTTCGCCCTGATCTTCGTGTCCTTCGCCGCCATGATCCTGCTGGTCGGCGACATCGCGAGCTACAGCGGGCCCCGGCTGATCCGCGAGTCCGCGCAGGATGTCGTGGCATCGCTGACCGGCGGCGTGATCATCTACTACTGGATCACGCGGGCGCTGACCCGGCCGATCGAGCGTCTCGACTACGGCATGCGCCGCGTCGCCAAGAACGACCTCGCGATACGCCTGCCGGTGACGTCGGACGACGAGATGGGCCACGCGGTCAGTCGCTTCAACGCCATGGTCGAGGGCCTGTCGGAACGCGCGTACCTGCGCGACACGTTCGGAAAGTACGTGAGCGAGAGCGTCGCCACCGCCATCCTGCACAACGGACAGCGCACGGGCCGCGCGGCCGACACCACCGCCGAGGCCACGCTGATGTTCACCGACATCGAGGGCTTCACCGGCCTTTCGGAGCGCATGGCGCCGGCCGAGGTCGCCCGGATCCTGAATGCCTACCTCGCCACCGTGGTGCCGGTGATCCAGCGTCACGGCGGCGTCGTGAACAACTTCATCGGCGACGGCCTGTTTGCCAGCTTCAACCTGCCGCTGCCGCTCGCCGACCATGCCGCCGCCGCCATCCAGGCCGCGCTCGACATCCAGCAGGCCCTGGCCGCCACGCCCTTCCCCGCCGACATCAGCGTGCGCACCCGCATCGGCATCAACACCGGCACCGTGATCGCGCGTCACGATCGGCACCGAGAACCGGCTGAACTACACCCTGCTGGGCGACGCCGTGAACATCGCCTCGCGGCTCGAGCAGCTCAACAAGCAGTTCGGCACCGCGATTCTCGCGGCCGAAAGCACGGTGCGCGCTGCCGGGGCGGTCGAGAGCTGCGTGCGGCTGGGCGAGGCCGAGGTCCGCGGCCACGAGGATGTCGTCGTCGTCTATCGCGTCGGCCCGCCGGCATGAACGCGCCCGTGCCCGCGACGCCCGGCGCGATCGCCGCGATCCGCCGGCGCTATCTCTGGATGGCGACGTCGATCTTCTTCCTCGACCTCGCGATCACCGTGATCTTCACCGCCGTCGCCGGGTCGTGGTTCAACCTGTGGCGCACCGGCGGCATCGGCATGGTGCTGCTGCTCGGCGTCAACTGGCTGCTCGCGCGCTGGCTGTTCGAGCCGATCCGGCACTACCTCGAAGGCCGCGCGTCCTTCGAAAGCGCCGAGCGCCGCCTCACCCAGCTTCCCCTGCTGACCGCCCGCGGCGTCGCCATCCTGGCTTTCCTCGTGTCGGCGTTCCGGCTGTCGACCCCCTTCTGGGTCGATTCGCACCGTCCTCCTGCTGGCCAAGCCGACGATCGCCGACTTCGTCACGACCTGCGTCGTGCTGACGGTCTTCTATTTCACCTACACCTACTTCGTCGTCAGCGACTACCTGATGGGGCTCTGCGGCTTCATCTTCCGCCACTACGGCCGCAATCTCAGCCTGTTCTTCGGCAGCTACACGCTGAAGCTCGTGGTGGCGTCGCTGGCGATCTCGATCGTGCCGCTGGCGGCGATCGTCGTCGACCTGTTCTCCTATGACGGCGCGCGCCTGCAGGCCGAGATCCTGGTCGATGTCAGCGCGGCCCTGCTCGGCGTGGCGATTTCCGCCTTTTTCATCGGCCGCTCGCTGCTGCGCCCGTTCGGCACGCTGTTGCGCGCCATGACCGAGGTCGCCGGCGGCGAGCTCGACATCCAGGTGCCGGTCACCTCCAACGACGAGGTCGGCGAGCTGACCGGCCAGTTCAACAGGATGGTGCGAGGACCTGCGCGAGCGCGAGCAGATCCGCGAGACGTTCGGCCGCTATGTCGACGAAAGCGTGGCCTCGACCATCCTGCGCCGCCAGGGCGAAGGCACCTTGGCCGGCGAGACCGGCGAGGCCACCATCCTGTTCACCGACATCGCGGGCTTCACCACCATCGCCGAGTATCTGGCGCCGCACGAGCTGGTGGCGGCGCTCAACGACTATCTCGAGACCGTGCTGGCGCCGATCCGCGCCCATGGCGGCGTGGTCAACACCTTCATCGGCGACGGCCTGTTCGCCTCGTTCAACATGCCGCTCGCCTGCGAGGGCCATGCCGTCGCCGCGGTGCGGGCGGCCATCGACATCCAGCGCGCCGTCGCCAGCCGCACCTTCGGCGACCAGGGCGTGGCGCTCGACACCGGATCGGCATCAGCACCGGCAACGTGATCGGCGGCTCGGTCGGCGCCGGCCAGCGGCTGAGCTTCACCCTGCTGGGCGACACGGTGAATCTCGCGGCGCGGCTCGAAGAGTTGAACAAGCAGTACGCCACGCGCATTCTCGTCTCCGAGAGCACGCGCGAGGCCTGCGGCGACCACTTCATCTTCGCCGGTCTCGGCAGCGTCACCGTGCGCGGCCGCAGCGATGCGGTCGCGATCTTCAGCGTCGACCCCAACGGCCAGGGAACGAGTTCATGAACGCCTCCGGATTGTCGTCCGACCAGTTGAAGCTGCAGGCCCGCGCCCGCGAGCTGGCGGCCGGTCCCGTGACCAAGCGGGCCGCCGAGGTCGATCGCACCGAGCAGTATCCCTGGGACAATGTCGAGCTGCTGAAGGACGCCAGGCTGATCGGCATGACGATCCCCGAGCAGTATGGCGGCCAGGGCAAGGGCTGGCTCGACGCCGTGCTGGCGATCGAGGCGCTGTCGGCCGCCTGCGCCGTCACCGGCCGCATCGCCGTCGAGACCAACATGGGCGCGATCAGCGCGGTGATGGCCTACGGCTCGGAAGAGCAGAAGAAGATGGCGGCCGACATGGTGCTGTCGGGCGACAAGCCCGCCATCTGCATCACCGAGCCCGAGGCGGGCTCGGACGCCAACGGCATGACCACGCGCGCCGACAAGAAGGGCAACCGCTACGTCGTGAACGGCCGCAAGCACTGGATCACCGGCGGCGGCGTCTCGCGCCTGCACCTGATCTTCGCCAAGGTCTTCGACGAGAAGGGCAACGAGGAAGGCATCGGCGGCTTTTTGGCCATCCGCGACGAGACCGCGGGGCTGAAAATCACCAAGCGCGAGCCGACCATGGGTCTGCGCGGCATTCCCGAGGCGGTGATCGACTTCGAGGAGATGGAGCTGCCGCCCTCGGCGCTGGTGATCCCGCCGCGCGGCCTCAAGAAGGGCTTCGCCGACCTGATGACCGCCTACAACAGCCAGCGCGTCGGCGCGGCCACGGTGGCGCTGGGCATCGCCCAGGGCGCCTATCAGCTGGCGCTCGACTGGTCGGAGGAGCGCCACCAGTTCGGCCGGCCGATCAACGAGTTCCAGGGCCTGCAGTGGAAGCTGGCCGACATGTCGATAAAGCTCTCGGCGGCGCAGGCGCTGGTCTACAACGCCGCGCGCTCGGGCGAAGGCGGCTTCCCCGACATGCTGCTGGCGGCGCAGGCCAAGGTGTTCACCTCGGAAAACGCCATCCAGGTCGTGAACGACGCGCTGCAGTTCTTCGGCGCGCGCGGCTATTCGCGCGAGCTGCCGCTCGAACGCATGGCGCGCGACGTGCGCATGTTCACCATCGGCGGCGGCACGGCGGAAGTGCTGCGCAACGTCGTGGCCGGCGCGCTCCTGAAGAAGAAGCTGCCGCAGACGCGCGACGGTTGGAGCAAGGCCTAGCGCCCGAACCTTTTCCAGGTGCCGTCGTTGCCGCGGATCACGACGAACTCCGTGCCCTTCTTGCCCGCCGTCGCGGGGCGTGCAGGTCACCGAGATCCATGACGGATGATCCCAGCGCGCCGAACAGCTTTCGGTCTCGCAGGGCAGCGCGATCTCTCCGTCCGTCGCCAACGCCTCGTCTGAAGACTTCTGTATGACGAGGCTGCCGCGCGCCGGCTGCAGCGAGCACGCCACGGTCAGGAATCTCGACTTGTCGGACGCCCAGACCGGTGTGCCATGGACGGTGAACAGCCGGCCGGTGCGCATCATCACCAGCGTGTAGGAGAAATCCTCGTGCGCGGGCGTGCGGATCACGTAGAAGCGGCCGGCCTGATCGTAGCGCTCGTAGAGATATCGGTAGGCGCCGGCGACCATAGGGACAGTCCGCCAGCTCGACCGTCTTGCCGCCGTCGAGCGTCAGACGCAGGCGATCGCCCTGCCGCGACACGAGCTGCTCGTTGCTCTTGAAGCGCTGGGCTTCCTGCGGCCATTCGGCGAGGCTGTCGTGCTCATAGTCCGGACTGATCGGCTGGCCGCCGGGCACGCAGGCCGTCGCCTCTTCGCCGGTCCGTCTGCGCACGCGCAGTCGCCGGAAGCAAGCTCGAGACGATCATCACCAGCGATGACGAGTAGATCTGCTGCATCATCACCTCGGCTTCAGCATGGTCTCCAGGCTGATCGATCGCAAGGTGGCCTCGGCGATCTCGTCGATTTCCGTCAGCACGCGCTGCAGCGCGCCGCCGATGTCGGTGTCCTCGCCCGGCTCCTTGGCCCGCTGGCCGGGCGCCGGCTCGAACAGGGCGACGATGTCCATCAGGGTCATGCGGCGGCGATTGCCGGTGAAGCGGTAGCCGCCGGTCGCGCCGCGGCCGCCCTGCACCAGGCCGGCGGCGGACAGCGTGCGCAGCACCTTGGCGAGGTGATGGCTCGACACGCCGAAGCGCTCGGCGAGGTCGGCGGACGACAAGGTGCGATCAGGCTCGCGCGCCAGCTCGAGGGTGGCGTAGAGGCCAAGCCGCGTCGCCGTCTGCAGCTTCACGACAGGTCCTTGTCGAGCTGCAGCGACGGGCCCGCCACCATGCCCTGCGCCCGGAAGAAGGACAGGATCAGGTGATCCTTGCGATCGACCAGGGTGCGCACGCGCGTCACGCCCTCTGCCTTGAAGCGCGCGACCAGCGCGTCGAACAGTTGGCTGCCGACGCCGCGCTGGCGCAGCCTGGGATCGATCTGGATGGCGAACACCCAGCCCGCCGCGGGCTGGCCGAATTCCCAGGCGCGGACCTCGCCGGCGATGAAGCCCGCCAGCGCACCCTTGTCGGTCTCGGCCACCAGGAAATGCCGCTCCGGCGCCAGCATCTCCTGCCAGTAGTCGGGCTTGTTCGACCCGGTCAGCCGCGCGTCCAGCGCTGAAATCGCTGGCAGATCAGAGGCTTGGGCGGGGCGGATCGCGACCATGTCTCTTGATAGAATGCGCTTGCAGCGGGGAAAGTAAATAGGTATTTCAGTACCGAATTACTGATATGGGAAACGCCATGGCCGAAGCCGCCCCGATCGACTTCCGCACCTCGCCCGACCGCTACCGGCACTGGAAGCTCAGCACCGAGACGGGCGTCGCCTATCTCACCATGGACGTGAACGAGGATGGCGGCCTCAGGCCCGGCTACAAGCTGAAGCTCAATTCCTACGATCTCGGCGTCGACATCGAACTGGCGGACGCCGTCCAGCGCCTGCGCTTCGAGCATCCCGAGGTCGGCGCCGTGGTGATCCGCTCGCAGCGCGACCGCATCTTCTGCTCGGGCGCCAACATCAACATGCTGGGGCTGAGCACGCACGACCACAAGGTGAACTTCTGCAAGTTCACCAACGAGACGCGGCTGGCCATCGAGGACGCCACCGAGCATTCCGGCCAGAGCTACATCTGCTCGATCAACGGCATCGCCGCCGGCGGCGGCTACGAGCTGGCGCTGGCCTGCGACCAGATCCTGCTGGCCGACGACGGCTCGAGCGCGGTGTCGCTGCCCGAGCTGCCGCTGCTCGCCGTGCTGCCCGGCACCGGCGGGCTGACGCGCCTGGTCGACAAGCGGCTGGTGCGGCGCGACCACGCCGACTTCTTCTGCACCACCGCCGAGGGCGTGCGCGGCAAGCGGGCGCGCGACTGGCGGCTGGTCGACAAGCTGATCCCGCCCAGCAAGCTTGCCGACGAGACGAAGAAGATCGCCGAGGAAGTCGCCGCCAGGTCGAGCCGCCCGAAGGACGCCAAGGGCATCGCCCTGCCGCCGGTCGAGCGCAGCATCGAGGGCGACACGATCCGCTACGGCACGCTCACCGTCGAGATCGACCGCGAGCGCCGCGCCGCGCGTCTGCGCGTGAACGGCCCCGCCGCCGCGCCGCCGGCCGATGCCGCCGCCATCCATGCCCAGGGCGCCGCCTTCTGGCCGCTCGCTTTGGCGCGCGATCTCGACGACGCCATGATGCATCTGCGCCTCAACGAGACCGAGATCGGCACCTGGGTGCTGCAGAGCCAGGGCGATGCCGACCTGGTCGAGGCCTACGACGCGCTGCTCGCCAAGGAGGCCGCGAACTGGCTGGTGCGCGAGATCGTGCTCTACTGGAAGCGCACCCTGAAGCGGCTCGATGTCAGCTCGCGCAGCCTGATCGCGCTGGTCGAGCCCGGCTCGTGCTTCGCCGGCACGCTGTTCGAGCTCGTGCTGGCGTCCGACCGGTCCTACATGCTGGACGGCGTCTTCGAGGGCTCGAACCTGCCGGCCGCCACGGTCAGGCTCACGGCGATGAATTTCGGCCCCTACCCCATGGGCAACGGCCTGACCCGGCTGGCCAGCCGCTTCCTCGCCGAGCCCAGGCATGTCGACGAGCTGAAGGACGAGATCGGCGAGGCGCTCGATGCCGAAGCGGCCGATGGCCTGGGCCTCGTCACCTTCACGCCCGACGACATCGACTGGGAGGACGAGGTGCGGCTCGTCCTCGAGGAGCGCGCCGGCTTCTCGCCCGACGGGCTGATCGGCATGGAAGCCAATCTGCGCTTCGCCGGGCCCGAGACCATGGAGACCAAGATCTTCGCCCGCCTGTCGGCCTGGCAGAACTGGATCTTCCAGCGCCCCAACGCCACCGGCCCGGAGGGCGCGCTGAAACTCTACGGCACGGGCAAGCAAGCCAAGTACGACCGCAAGCGAGCATAGGCAAAGGGCCTGAGGAGAACCGCCATGGCCATCGACTACACCCAGAGCATCCCCAACAACGTCGACCTCCACAGCGACCGCCGGCTGCAGCGCGCGCTGGAGAACTGGCAGCCGCGCTTCCTCGACTGGTGGAAGGACATGGGGCCGGACGGCACGCTCAACTTCGACGTCTACCTGCGCACCGCCATCTCGGCCGAGGCCAACGGCTGGGCGAACTTCGGCTACGTGAAGATGCCGGACTATCGCTGGGGCATCTTTCTCGCGGGCCAGGACCCCAACCGCGTGATCGCCTACGGCGACAACAAGGGCAAGCCGGTGTGGCAGGAGGTGCCGGGCGAGCTGCGCTCGACCTTGCGCCGCCTGATCGTGACCCAGGGCGACACCGAGCCCGCCTCGGTCGAGCAGCAGCGCCTTCTGGGCAAGACCGCGCCTTCGCTCTACGACCTGCGCAACCTCTTCCAGATCAACTGCGAGGAAGGCCGGCATCTGTGGGCCATGGTCTACCTGCTGCACGCCTATTTCGGCCGCGACGGGCGCGAGGAGGCGGAGATGCTGCTGGAGCGCCATTCGGGCGATCCCGACAAGCCGCGCATCCTGGGCGCCTTCAACGAGAAGACGCCCGACTGGCTGTCCTTCTTCATGTTCACCTATTTCACCGACCGCGACGGCAAGTACCAGCTCGCGTCGCTCGCCGAATCGGGCTTCGATCCGCTGGCGCGCTCCTGCCGCTTCATGCTGATCGAGGAGGCGCACCACATGTTCGTGGGCGAATCGGGCGTGCAGCGCATCATCCAGCGCACCTGCGAGCTGATGAAGGAGCACAAGACCGACGACGTGCGCAGCCTGGGCGCCATCGACCTGCCGACCCTGCAGAAGTACCTCAACTTCCACTTCTCGGTGTCGCTCGACCTGTTCGGCCAGGAGGCCTCCACCAACGCCGCCAACTACTACACGATGGGCGTGAAGGGCCGTTACCTCGAGACGCGCATCGAGGACGACCATCTGCTCACCGGCGCCGGCTTCGACATCGACACCGTCGAGGACGGCCGCATCGTGCGCAAGACGGTGCCGGCGCTGTCGGCGCTGAACGAGCGGCTGCGCAACGACTACGTCGAGGATTGCGCCAAGGGCCTGCTGCGCTGGAACCGGGTGATCGAGCAGGCCGGCATCGACTTCGAGCTCAAGCTGCCGCACCGCGCCTTCAATCGCCGCATCGGCGCCTTCGCCGAGCTGCGCGTCTCGCCCGAGGGCAAGGTGATGAGCGAGGCCGACTGGAAGGCGGCCGAGCACAAGTGGCTGCCCACGGCCGAGGACCGCACCTACGTGACGTCGCTGATGGGTCCCGCCGTGATCGAGCCCGGCAAGTTCGCCAACTGGATCGCCCCGCCGCAGCGCGGCAT